>NZ_JAFKID010000033.1 GCF_017306545.1 Mesorhizobium sp. | reverse complement strand
CTGCGCCACCGAAGTGGACCCCCTATCTCTAGAGGTAACACAGGATGTCAAGGGCTGGTAAGGATCTGCGCGTTGCTCCGAATTACACCACATGCTCCACCGCTTGTGCGGGCCCCCGTCAATTCCTTTGAGTTTTAATCTTGCGACCGTACTCCCCAGGCGGAGAGCTTAATGCGTTAGCTGCGCCACCGACAAGTAAACTTGCCAACGGCTAGCTCTCATAGTTTACGGCGTGGACTACCAGGGTATCTAATCCTGTTTGCTCCCCACGCTTTCGCACCTCAGCGTCAGTACCGATCCAGTGAGCCGCCTTCGCCACTGGTGTTCCTCCGAATATCTACGAATTTCACCTCTACACTCGGAATTCCACTCACCTCTACCATACTCTAGATACCCAGTATCAAAGGCAGTTCCGGGGTTGAGCCCCGGGATTTCACCCCTGACTTAAATATCCGCCTACGTGCGCTTTACGCCCAGTAATTCCGAACAACGCTAGCCCCCTTCGTATTACCGCGGCTGCTGGCACGAAGTTAGCCGGGGCTTCTTCTCCGGTTACCGTCATTATCTTCACCGGTGAAAGAGCTTTACAACCCTAGGGCCTTCATCACTCACGCGGCATGGCTGGATCAGGCTTTCGCCCATTGTCCAATATTCCCCACTGCTGCCTCCCGTAGGAGTCTGGGCCGTGTCTCAGTCCCAGTGTGGCTGATCATCCTCTCAGACCAGCTATGGATCGTCGCCTTGGTAGGCCATTACCCCACCAACTAGCTAATCCAACGCGGGCTCATCTAACTCCGATAAATCTTTCTCCTCTCGGACGTATACGGTATTAGTCCAAGTTTCCCTGGGTTATTCCGTAGAGCTAGGTAGATTCCCACGCGTTACTCACCCGTCTGCCGCTCCCCTTGCGGAGCGCTCGACTTGCATGTGTTAAGCCTGCCGCCAGCGTTCGTTCTGAGCCAGGATCAAACTCTCATGTTTAATAAGACTTTGATTTGGCTTTATTGGTCACGCATGAATCGACGAGAACATTCACACCTAGATGCCGAAGAGCGAACCCTTCGCATCTTGGTAGATTTTATTCTCACGAAACGTGATCCGCCAAAGTCTCGTTCGGACCCGCCTTTTCTTTCGAAAAGACCGCGGTCCAGCAGGACTCTGCCGCCCACGTTTCTCTTTCTTCAATCTTCAGTTTTCAAAGAACAGACATCACAGACGCGATGTCGAGGGCCGATCCGCTTTTGGCTTCTGGCCCGGTTGAGTGTCGCTTACGCGGCTCTCTTGAATTTTGCAACAACTTTCGCGAAACTCAGAAGCGAACTTCCTGGTCGCCAGCAGCGGTGCCGCTGTCGTTGTTGAGGCGTATATAGGCGGGACCCCTCCGAGGTGTCAACAACGATTTTGAACTTTTTTGAATTTTTTGCGACGTTTTTTCGAACCCCTTTCGGACGCTGCGTAAGGCGCCACGTTTTCCCCCTCTATAAGAAGAGAGGCCCCATTGCCGCCGTATTGGCGGCCGACATCCGACTAACGAACGGGCCGGACGCGGGATATTTTCTCGCCCTCCGCCGGAAAGATGTGGGGCCGGGTCCCTGCCATGCCCCATACCGGCCCCCTTCGTTGACTTCGCCCGCCCCGCCGGGCAAATGTCGTGGCCTTGCAAGACTGAAGTAGCCCGCCGGGAAGAAGCAGCCGTTCTGGATGCAGGAAGAGCAAGAGGTCATAGCCGAACTCGGCAACGAGCCGCCGCTGATCGCCGACGGTCGCAGCGGTCCGCCCGACCGCCGCGAGGTCTCGGCCCGCTGGCTGTCCGGAACCTTCCTGACCGGCATCACCTCTTCCGTTCTTATGGGCGTTGCCCTCTTCGCTGCGCTCGATGGGCGCCAGCAGCTCGCCACCCCGCCCGAGATCGCCGAGATCGCCGGCCTCGCCTCCGCCGGAGATTCCGGCGAGAAGGCCAAGACGACGCGCCTCGTGCCGCTGCGCCAGATCGCCAGGGCCAAGGACAAGCGGCGCATGGAAGTGTCGATGGTCACGAAGGTCGGCGACCGCGACGTCATCCACGCCATGCCGTTCGTGCAGATCAAGATGAACCTTGCCGCTGGCCACACCACCACGCGCGCCTACCCGCCCTTCGATCCCATGCAGGTCTTCGGCGACGAGAGCGGCGACGACCCCGGCCCCTCGCCCGCATCCGGGCAGATCTACGGCGCCAAGGTCGAAAGCGAGATGAGCCTCAAGACGGTCGATTTTCCCATCGCGACCGCCGCCTTCGACGAAAAGAGCGATCTCTCGACCGACGAGGTCGAGAAAGTGGTACGCGCGGCCGGCACCCGGCTCGACGAAGGCGCCGTCCAGGTGGCCGCCCTCCATTATGTCGATCCGCAGCGCTTCGGCGACCAGCTCAGCCAGTCGATGGCGGGCTCCTACGGCGTCAGGATCGTGCAGGAGAACGTGTCGGTGGCCCCGCGCGCCGAGGCCGAGAGCGACGACGCTCCTTCCTTCGCCGAGGAAATCATTCCCTTCACGAAGGATTACGGCATTGCCGATGCCTTCGCCGATTCAGGCTATACCGGCGAGGACGCCGTCAACATGGCCGAGGCGATCGGCAAGCTGCTCAACACAACCGCGCTGAAAGCCGGCACGGTGCTGAGGGTCGGGCTGGAGGTTCACGGCGACGCCGCCAAGGTCGTGCGCGCCGGCGTTTACGACCACACCCGCCATATCGTCACCATCGCGCTGGACGACCGCGGCCAGTATGTGCCGGCGCAGGAGCCGGACCCCAATCCCGAATTGCTCACCGCCTTCGACGATTCGCCGCCGCAGACGGTGCGTGGCAGTCTGCCCAACATCTACGACGGCATCTACCGCGCCGCCTATTCCTACGGCATGTCGAAGAAGATGACGCAGCAGCTCATCAAGTTGCTGGCCTCCAATGTCGATTTCCAGTCGAGGCTGAGTCCCTCGGACCGGCTGGAGGTGTTGTTCTCGCAGCCCGACGGCAACGACGGCGCGTCCGACGATTCGGAACTGCTCTATGTCTCCGCCTCGATCGGCGGCATGACGCGCAACCTCTACCGCTTCCAGATGCAGGACGGCACCTTCGACTATTTCGACGAGGACGGCCGCAGCGCCGAACAGTTCCTGCTGCGCAATCCGCTGCCCGCCGGCCACTTCCGCTCCGGCTTCGGCGCCAGGCGGCATCCGATCCTCGGCTATGTGCGCATGCACACCGGCGTCGACTGGGCCGCGCCCATCGGCACGCCGATCATCGCCGCCGGCAACGGCGTGATCGAGAAGGCAGGCTGGGCCAACGGCTACGGCAAGCAGATCATCATCCGTCACGCCAACGGCTACGAGACGTCGTACAATCACCAGAGCGCTTTCGCCAAGGGCATCGCGCCGGGTGTCCGCGTCCGCCAGGGTCAGGTCATCGGCTATCTCGGCCAGACCGGCCTCGCCACCGGCCCGCACCTGCATTACGAGCTGATCGTCAATGGCACCAAGGTGGACCCCATGCGCGTGCGCCTGCCGACCGGGCGGGTATTGAAAGGCGACGACCTCGCCGCCTTCAAGCGCGAACGCGAGCGCATCGACGAACTGCTGAAACAGCAGGACGGGGATGGGCTGAAGATGGCGAGCGCGAAGGCGGAGGGATAGGGCAGTAAGGGAATAGGGCAATAGGTACTCGCCTCGAACTTCTTCCCTTACTGCCTTACTGCCTTACTGCCCTACTGCCCTATTCCCTCAGTCCACAAACTCCACCGTCACCCCCGGCTTCACCAGCTTCGCCAGTTCCGTGGCGTCCCAGTTGGTGAGCCGCACGCAGCCGTGGCTTTGGGTCTTGCCGATCTTGGACGGCTCGGGCGTACCGTGGATGCCGTAGGTCGGCTTGTCGAGCGCGATCCAGACCGATCCCACCGGGCCGTTCGGTCCCGGCGGAATGGTCAGCACCTTGTCGTTTTCGCCCTGCTTGAAATTGATCTTGGGATTGTAGGTGTAATTCGGATTGAAGACGACGCGCGACACCGTATGCGTGCCGGTCGGCGAGGGCGTGTCGGTCGAGCCGATGGTCGCCGGATAACTCGCCACCAGCTTGCCGTTCTGGTCGTAGGCGTAGACTTCCTTCCTCCCCTTGTCGGCGACGATGCGCGCCACCGGCGTCGACACCAGCCGGCCGAAATTGGCGACCTTGACGATGGTTCCCGGCCGGTTGAAATTAACGCCCGGATTGAGCGCCTTGAGGTAATTTTCGTCCATGTGGAAGCGCTCGGCGAGCGCTTCCGTCACCGACGTATAGCCCAGCCGGTCGAGCTTCGCCTTCTCGCTGTAGTCTTCCGGCACAGACGCGACATAGGGGCCGGCGACGTCCTCTGCGGTGATGGTGTAGTTGGCGAAGGCATCGCCACCGGTTCGCGCCAGTTCCGCCTTGATGCCGGCCGCATCGGTCGTCTTCAGCCGCGCGCCGGTGATCTCGGCATAGGCGGCGAGCGCCTTGTCGACGTTCGAACCGAACCGGCCGTCGATGACGCCGGGCGAAGCGCCGGCGCGGTCGAGCAGGATCTGCAACGCCGCGATGTCCTCGCGCGCGCCGAGCGACAGCGAGGGATCGACTGCCGTGCCTTCACCGATCTTCGGCTGCCCGATCTCCGGCGGTTGGGCCGCCGGTCCCGATTCGATCGCCTTGTCCGCCGGCGTGGCGGGCTGGATCGCCGCCTCCTCGAGCGGCTTGCGCTCGATCGGCCTGCTCGCCGCGGCCGGCGGCGGCTCGACCGCAGGCCGGTTGCCATAGCGGTCGCGCCGATCCGGCGCCGGCGGGAACGAATCGTTCGGCTGGTTCAGGGTCTCGTTGCCGAAGCTCCCGTCGTCGTTTCCATAACCGTCATCGACGCCGACGCCGTCGTCGGGAGCGCCATAGCCGCGTTCCTCGCGCAACTGCCTGCGGCGCAGCCGCGCCATGTCCTCGGGGTCGTCGAGATAGTAGCGGTCGGAGCCGGGCGGCGGCTCGTCGAAGCCCCTGTCGCGCTCGCGCTGGCGAAGCGCCCGGCGGTCGAAACGGGTCTGCGGCGGCTGCACGGCAATGACCTTGCCGGTGTAGGGATCGACGATGACGCGATTACCGCGCCCGTCGTAGAAAACCTCGTAGTCGCCGTTCTGGGCGACCTGCAATCCGATTGCATCGTTCTGCGCCGCCGCGCGCGGCGCTTCGTCCGGCGCGGCTTTCGGCAGCGCGGCCATGGCATTCGATGCCGCAAGCCCGCCGATAAGCGTCGAGAGAAGCAGAAACGTACGGACCATGTGGCCAAAAATCTCCGGTCGTTACCGTTGTCACCCTGCCTGCACGGCGCCCGTTCGCACGTAACCTGACAACGCCTCTATTGGTTCCAACATGAACCGGGCATGAAAATGGCGAAGCAGGCCGCAAAACAAAAGCCCCTGCTCTCGCAGGGGCTTTGCCATTCCGAATTGCGTCGCTTACGCCGCTTTGTCTTCCTTCACGGCGGTCGGCTTCGAGCGGAAGTTCAGCCGGTCGGAGCCCGCCGTGACCTTGACGGTGGAGCCGTCGAGGATTTCGCCGCCGAGGATCTTTTCGGCCAGCGGGTCCTGCAACTCCTTCTGCATGACGCGCTTCAGCGGCCGCGCGCCATAGGCGGGATCGTAGCCCTTCTCGGCCAGCCACTCGACCGCCTCGTGATCGAGGCCCAGCGCGATCTTGCGATCCTCCAGCAGCTTCTCCAGCCGCTTCAGCTGGATCTCGACGATCTGGCCCATATCCTTGCGGCGTAGCCGGTGGAACAGGATGATCTCGTCCACGCGGTTCAGGAACTCCGGCCGGAAGGAGGCGCGCACGACGTTCATCACGTCCTCGCGCACCAGATCGACGTCCTGGTCTTCCGTCAGGTTGACCAGATAGTCCGAGCCGAGGTTCGAGGTCATCACGATAAGGGTATTGCGGAAATCGACCGTGCGGCCCTGCCCGTCGGTCAGGCGGCCGTCGTCCAGCACCTGCAACAGCACGTTGAACACGTCCGGATGCGCCTTCTCGACTTCGTCGAACAGGATCACCTGATAGGGCCGGCGCCGCACCGCTTCGGTCAGCACGCCGCCTTCCTCATAGCCGACATAGCCGGGAGGCGCGCCGATCAGGCGGGCGACCGAGTGCTTCTCCATGAACTCGCTCATGTCGATGCGCACCATCGCCGCCTCGTCGTCGAACAGGAAGTTCGCCAGCGCCTTGGTCAGTTCCGTCTTGCCGACACCCGTGGGGCCGAGGAACATGAACGAGCCGATCGGCCGGTTCGGGTCCTGCAAGCCGGCGCGGGCACGCCGCACCGCCTTGGACACGGCCTGCACCGCTTCGCCCTGGCCGACGACGCGCTTGGCGATCTCGTCTTCCATGCGCAAGAGCTTCTCGCGCTCGCCCTCCAGCATCTTGTCGACCGGAATCCCGGTCCAGCGCGACACGATATGGGCGACATGGTCGGGCGTGACCACCTCTTCCACCATGCCGCCGCCCTGACCGTCGCGCGCCTCGGCTTCCTTGAGTTTCTTTTCCAACTCCGGGATCTTGCCGTAGGCCAACTCGCCGGCCTTCTGGAACTCGCCCTTGCGCTGGGCGATGGCCAGTTCGTTGCGCGCCTCGTCGAGCTGCTTCTTAAGGTCCGCCGCCTCGCCGAGCTTGGCCTTTTCGGACTGCCACTTGGCGGTCAGCGCGTCGGACTCTTCCTCAAGGCCGGCCAGTTCCTTCTCGAGCCGGACCAGGCGATCCTTCGAGGCCTCGTCGGTTTCGAGCTTCAGCGCCTCGCGCTCGATCTTCAGCTGCATGATGCGGCGGTCGATCTCGTCCAGCGCCTCAGGCTTGGAATCGACCTGCATGCGAAGCCGTGAGGCGGCCTCGTCCACAAGGTCGATGGCCTTGTCGGGGAGAAAACGGTCAGCGATGTAGCGGTTCGACAGCGTCGCAGCCGACACCAGCGCGGAGTCCGAAATGCGCACCTTGTGGTGCTGCTCGTACTTTTCCTTCAAGCCGCGCAGGATGGAGATGGTGTCCTCCACCGACGGCTCGTCGACGAACACCGGCTGGAAGCGGCGGGCAAGGGCCGCGTCCTTCTCGATATACTTGCGGTACTCGTCCAGCGTGGTGGCGCCGACGCAGTGCAACTCGCCCCGCGCCAGCGCCGGCTTCAACAGGTTCGAGGCGTCCATCGCCCCGTCCGCCTTGCCGGCGCCGACCAGCGTGTGCATCTCATCGATGAACAGGATGATGCCGCCGGCGGCGGCCGTCACTTCGTTGAGCACGGCCTTCAGCCGTTCCTCAAACTCGCCGCGATACTTCGCGCCGGCAATCAGCGCGCCCATGTCGAGCGCCATCAACTGCTTGTCCTTGAGCGATTCGGGCACGTCGCCGTTGACGATGCGCAGGGCGAGGCCCTCGGCGATGGCCGTCTTGCCGACGCCCGGCTCGCCGATCAGCACCGGATTGTTCTTGGTGCGGCGCGACAGCACCTGGATCGTGCGGCGGATTTCGTCGTCGCGGCCGATGACCGGGTCAAGTTTTCCTGACCGCGCGTCGGCGGTCAAATCCCGCGCATACTTCTTCAGCGCGTCATAGCCTTGCTCGGCGGACGCCGAATCGGCGGTGCGGCCCTTGCGGATATCGTTGACGGCGGCGTTCAGCGCCTGCGCCGTCACGCCGGCCTTGGCGAGAATGTCGGCGGTCTTGGCCGACTTTTCCATGGCGAGCGCCTGCAACAGCCTCTCGACGGTGACGAACGAGTCGCCGGCCTTCTTGGCCAGATCCTCGGCGGTGGAAAAAACCTTCGCCAAGGGCTGCGCCATATAGAGTTGGCCGTTGCCGCCCTCGACCTTCGGCTGCGCCTCGAGCGCAGCGTCGACGCCGAGTTCGACGTCGCGCGGCCGGCCGCCGGCGCGTTCGATCAGCGAGGCGGCGAAGCCTTCGTCGTCGTCGATCAGCGCTTTCAGGATATGTTCGGGGGTGAACTGCTGGTTGTTGCGGTTGAGCGCATATTGCTGCGCCGCCTGGATGAAGCCGCGCACGCGCTCGGAATATTTTTCAAGATTCATCTGTGTCTCCTTGCCGGCCCGGCCCGCTTCGCGGCACCGGAACAGATTACGGTGACGGACCCGCTCGAAAGCCGGGTCCCGTTCATGACGGAATATGGGACGGCGGCCGGCCTCCCTCAAGGGCATGGCGGCGGCGGAAAGAGCGCGGGCGGGCATATTTTTAGCCCGCCGCGCCACCCGCCGTCTTGCGGTCGGACGCCCGGCCGTGCCATCGCATCACAAACGATAATTTCCGGGGACCTTGCGATGCCTTTTTATCAGACCTCCGCCGGCGTCGCCCTGGCATGCTACGGACTGGCGCTCGTCCTGCTCGCTGTCCTTCACGTCATGGAGGCGCAGCGCAGCCCGATCCGCACCGCCGTCAGCGACTACGGCACCGGCAAGGCGGCGTGGCTGTTCAAGGTCTATGGCGCGGCCGGCATTATCGGCGCAGCCGCACTCTGCCGGGCGATGTGGGACTATCCCGGCGCGGCCTTTCCGCGCTCGGCCATCTATTGCCTCGGCGCGCTGGCCGTGCTGCGGCTCGGCGTCTTCGCCTTCAAGACCGACGAGGGCGCCTTCGGCCGCACGCGCGAAGGCATGATCCACCTCGTCTTCGCCATCGTCACCTTCACACTGGCCTATGAGGTGGTGAGCTTCGGCGGCCCGACGGCGCTGTCGATCACCGGCGGTGCGCTGAACACTGCCCTTGCGGCGCTGGGCTGGATCGTGCCGGCATCGCTGGCGCTGGTGGTGGCGACGATGGTGCTGCCCAGGCTGCGCGCCGTTTTCGGCCTGGCCGAGCGCGCTTTCCTGATTTCGACCCTACTATGGTACCTGCTGGTGGCGGTCCGCCTGTTCGCCGGCCCCTGAGAGATCAGCGGGGCCGGCCGAGAGATAAGGGTCAGCCTTCGGCGGATGCCGAGGCCTCCTCCGCCGCAGCCTCTGCCCCGGCAGCATCGCCGGCGGTGCGGCTGCGACGCGGACGGCGGGTCCGCCGCGGCGCGGCCTCCTCGCTCGAAGCCTCTGCCTGGCCAACCTGCGCGGCTATCCCGGCCGGGTTCAGATCGGCGGCGGGTGCAACGGCGGCCGGGGCCGCCTCGTTCGCCGTCTCTGCTTGTTCCGCACCCGCATCCATCGGCTCGGCGGCCTCGCGGCGCTCGCCTTGCCCATTGCGCTGACCGTTCTCTGCGCGCTGACCGTTCTGATAGCCATTGCGGCGGTCGCGGTGATGACGGCCGCCTTCCCGGTTGCCGTTCTCGCCGTTCAGCGCGACTTCGGCGGGCGTGCCTTCGATCACCGGCTGCGGCCCGGCGCCGTGATTGACCGCCGCGACCGGCGCCTCGGCGGCATTGCCGGCGCCCTCGAAATCCTCACGCTCGTCGTCGAGATCGTCGTCGAACTCGTCGCGGTTCTGCTGCTGGTGCTGGATCGGCATCTGCGCCTGCGCGGCGGCGATGATGCGGTTGTAGTGCTCGGCATGTTGGAGATAGTTCTCGGCCATCACGCGGTCGCCGGAGCTCATCGCATCGCGGGCCAGCGTGGCGTATTTCTCGGCGATCTGCTGGGCGGAGCCGCGGATCTTCACGTCCGGCCCGTTGCTCTCGTAATTGCGGTTGAGCGGGTTCGGGCCCCGGCGGTTGTTGTTATTGTTGTTGTTATTATTATTGCCGCCGCCGTTACGGCCGCGCATGCGCCTGTTCTGCTGTTGTGGCCTCATCAGGACTCTCTTTTAGCTTGAAACTTGAAAAACATTTCGCGTCCGGCGGCGCTCATGCGGCCTGCCGTTTCGCTGTCTCACCGGTGCTCGCCCGCATCGATTGCGTTGGCGCCACGATCTTCCTGTTCCGGTTACATCACTTGCCGGACGATTCCCGCACGAAGCTTGGGCGTCGTTTGCGCAAGAAGGCAGCTATTTCCAAGGAAACCGAATCGCTTAAGAGCACTGCCTGCTTCGTTCATCCGGTTGGCCGGACCTAACCGTATTTTACCGGGCTTGCCAAGCGTTTTTTTCGCCGCTCCCGGCTTTTCATGCCGGTGAAAACACCAAGGCACGGTCGTTGCCTGCCAGATCGCGCATCGCCTCGAGGGCAATGAAGCCCCTCCGCTCGAACAACGCCGTCACATCTTCTTTCTGTGTACTGCCGATCTCGACGGCAACGACGCCGTCCTTCTCCAGATGCGTCGCCGCGTTGGCAGCGATGATACGATAGGCATCCAGACCGTCTGCGCCGCCGTCCAATGCCTGGCGCGGGTCGAAATCACGCACCTCCTTTTGCAGGGCCGCGATCTCCTTGGCCGCTATATAGGGCGGGTTGGAGACGATTGCATCGTATCGGCACGAAATTTTCTCGAACCAATCGGATTGCAGCGCGCGAAAGCGCCCGTCGAGCCCGAGGTCGGCACCATTGCGCACCGCCGTCGCCAGCGCGTCGGCCGAAATGTCGACGCCGGTCGCCACCGCCTGCGGCACCGCCGAAAGCAGCGCCAGCGCGACCGCCCCGGTGCCCGTGCCGAGATCGAGGATGCGGCATGTTCCTTTGCCTTGGACCGTCCGCCTGACGAACGGCAGAACGGCCTCGACCAGCGTTTCGGTGTCGGGGCGCGGCTCCAGCGTCTCCTTCGACAGCGAGAGCCGAAGCCCGTAGAACTCGCGGAATCCGAGGATGCGATGGACAGGCTCGCCGGCGGCGCGTCTGGCGAGCGCGGCCTGGATATCATCCGCCGTTCCGGCATCGACCGGTCTGTCCGGATCGGCGATCGCGTCGATACGCGTCGTGCCGGAAAAATGCTCGACCAGCAGCCGGGCGTCGAGCGCGGCATCCGCGATACCCGCCTCGGCCAGCTGGCGTCGCGCCTTTCGCAAAAGTTCCGCCAGCGTCAAGGCCGCAGCCCCTCCCCTGAGCGGGGGAAGAGGGCTCGAGCGATCGGAGGGGGGCTCTGCACCATCGGTCGCGGTGCCCCTAGTCTTCCCTCATGTCGGCCAAAAGCTTCGACTGGTGATCGGCGATGAGTGCGTCGACCACCTCGTCCAGCTCGCCCTCCATCACCCGGTCGAGCTTGTAGAGGGTGAGGTTGATGCGGTGGTCGGTCAGCCGCCCCTGCGGGAAATTGTAGGTGCGGATGCGCTCCGAGCGGTCGCCCGAGCCGACCTGCGATTTGCGCGACTCCGACCGTTCCTCGGCGGCGCGGCTGCGTTCCATGTCGTAGAGCTTGGCGCGCAGGATCTGCATCGCCCGCGCCCGGTTCTGGTGCTGCGACTTTTCCGCCTGCACCACCATGATGCCGGTCGGCAGGTGGGTGATGCGCACGGCCGAATCGGTGGTGTTGACGTGCTGGCCGCCAGCGCCGGACGCGCGCATCGTGTCGATGCGGATGTCCTCGGCGCGGATGTCGATGTCCACTTCCTCGGCCTCCGGCAGCACCGCCACCGTCGCCGCCGAAGTGTGGATGCGCCCCTGCGCTTCCGTCGCCGGCACGCGCTGCACCCGGTGCACGCCGGACTCGAACTTCAGATGGGCGAACACGCCCTTGCCGGAGACGGAGGCGACGATTTCCTTGAAACCGCCGGCATCGCCGTCGCTGGCCGAAACCATCTCGAAACGCCAGCCTTTTTCGGCGGCGTAGCGCTCGTACATGCGGAAAAGATCGCCGGCGAACAGCGCCGCTTCGTCGCCGCCGGTGCCGGCGCGGATTTCCAGGATGGCGTTCTTCTCGTCGGCCGCATCCTTCGGCAAAAGCAGGACCTGAATAGCCTGCTGCAACGCCTCGATGCGCTCCTCGACGCCGGGCAGATCGGCTTCGGCCAGCGCGCGCATCTCGGCGTCGGTCGCCTTGTCCTCAAGCATCCCTTCGAGATCCGACGCCTCGCCCTCTGCCGCACGCAGGGCGCGGATCTTGGCGACCATCTCCTGCATGTCGGCATATTCCGACGCCATCTTCACATAGGCGTCGGGCTCCGGTCCGGCCGCCATCTGCGCTTCCAGCATGTCGAAGCGCTTGACGACCTGATCCATGCGATCGCGGGGAAGGGAAATCATGGGAACACTTTACAAAGGTATGCCGCGGTCGTCCGCGAAAGCCTGCAACAGCGCCCGCATCGGCATGCCGGCGGCCGGCTGGCCGAGATTGTCATCGAAGAGGGCTTTCAGCTCGGCCAGCGGCAATTCCGTCAGCATCGCCTTGACCGGGCCGATGGCGGCCGGCGACATGGAGATGGACCGGAAACCGACGCCGAGAAGCGCCATCGCGGAAATCGGCTTGCCGGCCAGTTCCCCGCACAGCGTCACCGGCGTGCCGTTGCGCCGCCCGGCTTCCGCGATCGTCTTCAAGACGCGCAGGAACGGCACCGAGAGCGGGTCGAAGCGGTCCGACAGCCGCGTGTTGCCGCGGTCCACCGCCATGACGAACTGGAAGAGGTCGTTGGAGCCCACCGAGACGAAATCCACCGCCTTCATCAGTTCGTCGAGCTGGAACAGCAGCGAAGGCACTTCCAGCATGGCGCCGACCTTGAGGCTGGTCGGCAGATGGTGGGCGAAGCGCGACAGATGCTGCACTTCCTTGTCGATGATCTCGCGCGCCTGGGCGATCTCGGACAATTCCGTCACCATCGGCAGCATCAGCTTCAGTTCGCGCCCGCCGGCGGCCTTCAGCAGCGCGCGCACCTGCGTCTTCAAGAGGCCCGGCCGGTCCAGCGTCAGCCGGATGGCGCGCCAGCCCAGCGCCGGGTTCTCCTCCTGCTGCGCGTCCTTGAAATAGGGCAGCACCTTGTCGCCGCCGATGTCGATGGTGCGGAACGTCACCGGCTTGCCGCGCGCCGCCTCCATCACGTCGCGGTAAAGCTTTTCCTGCGCCTCGGCGCGCGGGAAGGCGGACGCCACCATGAATTGCAGTTCGGTGCGGAACAGGCCGATGCCGGCGGCGCCCGAATCGGCCAGGTGCGGCAGGTCGACGGAAAGACCGGCGTTGATGAGCAGATCGACCGCAACGCCGTCTTTCGTGACCGACGGCTTCTTGCGCAATTCACGGTAAAGTTCCTGCCGGCGCGCCCGGAAGCGCACCTTTTCCGCATAGGCGGCCTCGAGGTCCGGCGGCGGCCGCAGATGGATCGAGCCCTCGTCGCCGTCGGCGATGACAGGGTCGCCGTTCTCCGCCATGGAAACGGCGCCCTTGACCTGCCCGACCACGGCAATACCCATGGCACGCGCCACGATGACGACGTGGCTGGTGGCCGCGCCGTCCTCCAGCACCAGGCCGCGCAGCTTGTCGCGCGGATAGTCGAGCAGTTCGGCCGCCCCCATCGAGCGGGCGACGATGATGGCGTCCCTCGGCAACATGGCCGCGACGTCTTCCGGCCCACGTCCCATCAGCTGCCTGAGCAGCCGATTGGCGAGGTCGTCGAAATCGCTCATGCGCTCGCGCAGGTACGGATCGGTCATGTGGATCATGCGCGCACGCATGTCCGACTGCACCTTTTCCACCGCCGCTTCCGCGGTCAGCCCGTTCTGGATCGCCTCGTGCAGCCGGCGCACCCAGCCGCGGTCGTTGGCGAACATGCGGTAGGCTTCCAGCACCTCGCGGTGCTCGCCCTCGAACGCGACCTCGCGCCTCGACAGCATGTCGTCGATGGAAAGGCGGAGCGAGCCGAGCGAGGCGTCGAGGCGGCGGATCTCCTCCTCGCCGTCCTCGTTGAACAGATTCGTCACCACGATGCGCGGCTCGTGCAGCACGACATGGCCGAGCCCGACGCCGTCGTTGAAGGACAGGCCGGTGAAGGAGACGGGGCGCGACAGGTCGAGTTCCACGCCGGCGCGGTTGAGCCGGGCCAGGTCGCCGGTGGCGATCATCTCGGCGATCACCATGGCGGTGGTTTCCAGCGCCTCGACCTCGTCGTCGCGGTAGTTGCGCATGGTCTTGTTCTGGACGACCAGAACGCCCAGCGTACGCCCGGCCCTGAGCACCGGCACGCCGAGGAAGGAGTGGTAGATCTCCTCGCCCGTCTCCGGCAGGTAGGCGAAAGCGGGATGCTCCTGCGCGTTGGAGAGGTTCAGCGGCCTGGCACTGGCGGCGATGGTGCCGACAAGGCCCTGCCCGAGCCGCAACTGCGCCTGGTGGACGGCGTTCTTGTTGAGGCCTTCGGTGGCGTAGAGCTCGAGCATCGAATCGGAGCGCAGCACATAAAGCGAGCACACCTCGGCCACCATGTTGGAGGCGATGTCGCGCACGATCCGGTCAAGCCGCTCCTGCGGCTCCATCGGCTCCTGCATGAGCTCGCGCAGCCGTCTCAACAGTACGCGCGGGCCACCGGCCGTATCACGCATCGCGAACGTCTTCTCCAATGCACCCAAGCGGCGGCGCGGTTTCCCGCCGCCGGCGCTGCCGCCAAATCATGTCCCCGCCTAATGCTTATCGAGGCCGTAGACGGAATGCAAAGTCCGAACCGCAAGTTCCGTATAGGGACCGTCGATCAGGATGGAAATCTTGATCTCCGAGGTGGTGATGGCGCGGATGTTGATGGATTTCTCGGCCAGCGCCTTGAAGGCGGTGGCGGCGACGCCGGCATGGCTCCTCATGCCGATGCCGATGACGGAGACCTTGGACATGCCGTCGTCGTGCTGGACGGCGTCGAAGCCGACCGTTTCGCGCACCTTGTCGAGCACGGCCAGCGCCTTCGCCACGTCGCCGTTCGGCACGGTGAAGGTCATGTCGGTCGACTTGCCGTCTTCCGAAATGTTCTGGACGATCATGTCGACGTTGATGTTGGCTTCGGCGAGCGGGCCGAAGATGCCGCCGGCGACGCCCGGACGGTCGGCGACCCGGCGCAGCGAAATCTGCGCCTCTTCCTTGGCGTAGGCAATTCCGGTGACGACCTGCTGTTCCACGATTTCATCCTCTTCGCATATCAGCGTACCGGGCGGGTTCAGGAAATCGCCCATGCCGGGCGCATCCGGGTCGGTGAAGGACGACCGCACGAAGGTCCTGACCTTGTGCACCATCGCCAGTTCCACCGAGCGAACCTGCAACACCTTGGAGCCCAGCGACGCCATTTCAAGCATTTCCTCGAAGGAGATGCGGTCGAGTCGCCTGGCCTTCGGCTCGATGCGTGGGTCGGTGGTGTAGACGCCGTCCACGTCCGTGTAGATATCGCAGCGGTCCGCCTTGACGGCGGCGGCGATGGCGACCGCGCTGGTGTCTGAACCGCCGCGCCCGAGCGTCGAGATGCGGTTGTCCGGGGCGATGCCCTGGAAACCGGCGACGACCGCCACCTGCCCCTCGCCGAAGCGCTTGATGAGGAAAGAGCCGTCGATGTCGGTGATGCGCGCCGCCCCATGGGCGCCGTCCGTCTTGATCGGGATCTGCCAGCCCTGCCAGGAGCGGGCGTGGACGCCCATCGACTGCAAGGCGACGGCGAGCAGCCCGGACGTCACCTGCTCGCCGGAGGCGACGATGGCGTCGTATTCGCGTGCGTCGAAGAACGGGCTGTTGGCGCCGGTGGCCTTCGGCATGCCCTGCACCCAGCCGACCAGTTCGTTGGTCTTGCCCGACATGGCCGAGACGACGACGGCGACCTCGTGGCCGGCATCGACCTCGCGTTTGACGTGCCGCGCCACATTGTGGATGCGGTCGAGGTCGGCGACGGAGGTCCCGCCGAACTTCATCACGATGCGCGCCATGGAAGCGGCCTGCCTCTGGATGCTGCCGGAAACCGGAAATGACTGGAACCGCCCAGGCGGACCAGGGCGTCGAATGCGCGGCCTCCTTAACCAAACCGTGCCGGTTTCGCAAGGCATGCGCTTTCCCGCGGCCATCCTGCCGCACCCGCCCTGCCGTACGGATACGGCGGCAGCGCCTTGACATTCGCCGTCGCGGGACCGACTTGGTAGCCTCCGAGGAGACTGCAATGCCAGATCAAGGACCGTCGAAAGCCGGGCGATCGACCATCGACGCCGCCGAGGTCGAGCGTTTCGCCGCGCTCGCCGCCGAATGGTGGAATCCCAACGGCAAGTTCCGGCCGCTGCACAAGTTCAACCCGGTGCGGCTGGCCTATATCCGCGACCAGGTCGCCGCCCGCTTCGGTCGCGACCCCCGCGAGGCGCGGCCCTTCGAGGGCCTGCGCATCCTCGACATCGGCTGCGGCGGCGGGCTGTTGTGCGAGCCGATGGCCCGCCTCGGTGCCGAGGTGGTGGGCGCCGACGCCGCCGCCACCAACATCGAGGTGGCGAAGCTGCACGCGGCCGAATCCGGCGTGAACGTGGACTATCGCGCCACCACCGCCGAGGCACTGGCCGACGCGGGAGAAAAGTTCGACGTCGTGCTCAACATGGAGGTGGTCGAGCATGTCGCCGACATCGACCTGTTCATCGGCAAATGCGCCGAAATGGTGAAACCCGGCGGCATCATGTTCGTCGCCACCATCAATCGCACGCTGAAGGCGCTGGGGCTGGCCATCATCGGCGCCGAATACGTGCTGCGCTGGCTGCCGCGCGGCACGCATCAGTTCGGCAAGCTGGTGCGGCCGGAAGAGCTGGAGAAGGCGCTGACCGGCGCCGGCCTCACCGTCGCCGACCGCACCGGCGTCGTCTACAACCTGCTCGCCGACCGCTGGCAGCGCTCGCGCGACATGGATGTCAACTACATGGTGCTGGCCGAAAAGGCGGAGTGAAGCGTCAGGCCGGCACGATGTCCGTCAGCGGAAAATCGCCGCCCTTGAACATGAGCGGTTCGCCGAAATGCCGCGAGCAGGCATAGGCGAAGCAGTCGCCCATGTTGAGTTGGGCCGGATGCCGGCCCTTGCCGTAGCGGTCGAAAGCCTCGATAGCCAGCGTCGCGGCTTCCGGCGGAATGGCGGCAAGTTCGATTTCGGCAGCCTGAAGATAGTCGAAGACAACTTGCCTGGCGGGCGAGACCGGCAGACCCAGAATGCGCGCTACGGCCGCCGACGTCTCCCATACGGCAATCGGAGAAGTCATGAGGGGACGGCCGCGCTGCATGCGTCCCGCCAATTCCAGCGAACCGGCCTCACCGACCAGAATCGCCGTCAATGCCGATGCGTCGATGAACATCAGTCTTCGTACAGGCTGTCTATATAGGCCTTATCCGCAGGCAATCCTTTGGAGGGGTCGCCCATGGAGCGCAGCCTCCGGGCAAAGGTCGCGCTGATTTCGACAAGGGAAGGTTTCCCTTCCTCGCGCTCCAGCTCCTTCAGCAAGGCTTCATGCACCGCTTCGGTAAGCCCGACCTTCTTCAACGCCGCAACCCGCCGCGCCAATGCGTCGGTTTCAGGATTTCGAATGTGGAAAGCCATGGCTGCTGGCCAGTGTATCCTGTTTCGTCTATCCGGATAGATATAATGGATAGCCGAACGCTCCGCCAGTCTCACCCGCGCTGCGGAGCAGCCATCGGTTTCGGCGCCCCCTCCCGCTCTTGCGCCTTTGTCGTGATGAAGACCCCGGCGACGATGACGACCGCGCCGGCCCAGGTGAGCAGCCGGTAGTGCTCGCCGAGGAACAGCGTTCCCGAAAACAGGCCGATGGCCGCAGCGACATAGCCGATCTGGCTGAGATACACCGGTCCGCCCACGGCTTGCAGCCGGAAGAAGAAGGCGAACATGGTCGAAGCCGACAGCATCTGCGCGGCGACCACCCAGGGCACCTGCGCCAGTGGCGTGAAAGCGCCGGCGCCCTGCGTCGAAAGGATGGCGACAAGTAGCATCGTCGCCGCCGCCAGATGGCTGCCGATGGCGAGTTCGATCGGCCCGGCGCCGTCCGGCCAGTCCCAGGTCCGGTAGATGTTGCCGACAGCAAGGCTGACCGGGATCAGCAGCGCCATCACCACCCAGAAGGCGTCGGCCGGCTGGCCGGCCTCACCGCGCGTCAAAGCCACCATGATGGCGCCGGCGAAGCCGACGACGATGCCGGCCATGCCGAGAAGATTGGGCCGCCGGACGCCGAGCAGGATGGAAAAGACCAGCGTGATGATCGGCGACAGCGTGAACATGATGCCGGTGTAGCCGGCGCCGAGATGCGAGATGACCGTGAACATCAGGAAATTGGGAAAAGCGTAGGACACCGTCGCGGTGACGACGAAATAGCGCAGGCGCCGCGACGTGATCGTCATCGTGCGGCCACTGGCAAGCCGGGCGACCAGAAGCAGGCCGCCCGCACCCAGCGAGACGACGAACGCCCACACCATGCCGGAAACGCCGGCATCCGTGCCCATCTTGCCGAAGGGCAGCGTCAGCCCGAGCAGGGCGCCGGTAACGACAAGCAGCGCGAAGGCCGAATTCCAGAGTGACGCCATGATGTGGTTCCGTGAGAAAGCGGGCTTGCCCGCATCGGGATTCGGATTATAATTAGCGTAAAGATTCTTAACGTCAAGATACATTTGGAAAGATATGGACCGCGCAGGCAAGGCGATCGCGCAGTGGCGCAAGGAAAGGCCGGACCTCGACGTATCGCCGATGGCGGTGCTGGGCCGGCTGAGCGAAGCGGCGACGCTGGTCGCGCGCGACGGTCTTGCGCCGCTGTTCGCCCGCTACGGATTGCAGCACGGAGAGTTCGACGTGCTGGCGACGCTGCGCCGTTCCGGGCCACCTTTTTCGCTGACGCCGACCGCACTTTACGAGGCGACGATGGTGACTTCGGGCGCCATGACCAACCGCCTCGACCGGCTGGAAAAGGCAGGCCTGATCCATCGCGTGCCGCATCCGAGCGACCGGCGCGGCCTGATGGTGCAGCTCTCCGAAAAAGGCCGCGACCTGATCGACCGCGCCGTCGAGGCGCATGTCGAAAACGAGCACCGGATTCTGTCCGGCCTGGATGTGGGAGAACGCGAAAGACTGGCCGCCCTGCTCGAAAAACTGATCGCCGGCCTGGCCGGCTGAGCCGCGGCAGGCGGCGCTCAGTTGCGGTCGTCGGGAAACACCGGAATGGGCATGAACTCGACGCCGTCCTCGGCAAGCGAGCGCGCCTCGTCGGCCGTCGCCTCGCCGTAGATGCCGCGCGCCTCCGTCTCGCCGAAATGGATCTTGCGCGCTTCCTCGGCGAACTTGTCGCCGACGTAATCGGCGTTCTCGCGCATCTTTTCCGACAGCGCCTTCAACTGCGCCATCGCCTCGCGCTGTGCCTGCCCCATGGCCAGCGCCATCTTTTCCTTCTTGCGGCCGGTCGAGACGGCCGGCGCCATCAGCGCCTTGCCGATCTTGTGCGAGCCGCAGGCCGGGCATTGGACGAAACCGCGCTTCTTCTGGCGGTCGAAATCGTCGTTGGATCGGAACCAGGCCTCGAAGTCGTGGTCGTGCTCGCAGACGAGCGAAAAGCGGATCACGACGCCGCGCCCCGCAGCGTCGGCGCCGCCACCGTCTCCAGCGTGAACTCGCGCGCATTCTTCAGGTTCGGAATCTTGGCGCGCGCCGCCGCCGACTGCGCCGAGTCGATCTCGGCGACGATGACGCCCGGCTCGTCATGGTCCGCCTCGGCCAGGATACGTCCCCAGGGATCGACGATCAGCGAATGGCCGTAGGTTTCGCGGCCGTCCTCATGCACGCCGCCCTGCGCGGCGGCAACGACGTAGGCGCCGTTCTCGATAGCCCGCGCCCTGAGCAGGATATGCCAGTGCGCCTCGCCGGTCTGACGGGTAAAGGCGGCCGGCACCGAAAGCAGGTTGGCGCCAGCCAGCGCCTCGGCCCGGAAGAGTTGCGGGAAGCGCAGGTCGTAGCAGACGGCAAAGCCGAGCCGGGCCTCGCCGAGATCGGTGACGACGGCCTCCTTGCCCGGCTCGTAGGCCGAGGATTCGCGCCAGCTCTCGCCCCTATCGAGGTCGACGTCGAACATGTGGATCTTGTCGTATTGAGCGCGAAGCGTGCCGTCCGGCGCATAAAGCAGCGCCCGGTTGGCGAGCTTGCCGTCGGCACGCCGGATGGCGGTCGAGCCGACATGCAGGAAGACGCCGAGTTCGGCCGCCAGCCGGCCGGCGGCGGCGGCGACGCTGTCCTTGTCCTGCGTGGTGAAAGCCGTCTCGCGCGCCTCGGCGTCGCGCACCATGGCGCCGGTCATTTCCGGCGTCTGGATGTAGCGGGCGCCCTGCCCCGCCGCCTCGCGCACCATGCGCTCCATGTCGGCGACGTTGCGGTCCGGGCTGATGCCCGAACGCATCTGGATTGCGGCAACCTTGAACGCGGCCATGGCACTCCTCCGAAAAGTCAGTCGCGTTGTGCGCCGGCAAGCAGCGCATCCAGCCGGCCTTCGCGCTCGAGTTCGTGCAGGTCGTCGCAACCGCCGACATGCACGTCGCCGATGAAGATCTGCGGAAAGGTCGAGCGGCCGTGGGCGCGGCCGGTCATTTCCTGCCTGAGTTCCGGCGAGAAGGAGGCGTCGTGCTCGGTATAGGCGACGCCCTTGCGCTCCAGAAGCCGCTTGGCGGCGGCGCAATAGCCGCACATCACGCGCGTATAGATCGTCACTTCGGCCATCGGCCAGCCATCCTGTTTCAAGGCTATATAGGCAAGGAACCGCCCGCCCGGAAGTCCCCCCGCCCGGAGTCCCCTTGCCGGACGTCGCCCGGCAGCACGCGGGCGAAGGTGAGTATGTCGACGGCGCCGGCGCCGCCCTTCTTCAGCGCCTTCGTGACGGCCCGCACGGTCGCGCCGGTGGTGTAAACGTCGTCCACCAGCAACACACGGCGGCCAGCGATGGTAATCTCGGCTTCCGCCGGCACGCGAAAAGCGGCGCGCACGTTCTCCTCGCGCTGCGCCCGCTCCAGCCCGACCTGCTGGCGCGTCAGCTTGATGCGCTTGACGGCACCCGGCTCGAACGGCAGGCCGGCGAGATGCGCCACCGCCCGGCCGAGTTCGGCCGACTGGTTGAACTGGCGGCGGAAGAAACGGCGCCAATGCAAAGGCACCGGCACCACCACGTCCGCCTCGGCCACGAGGTCCGATCCGGCCCGCAGCATCCAGCGCGCCATCCAGGGCGCCAGGTCGGTGCGGTCGTGGTATTTCAGCCCCTGCACCATCCGGCGGGCGACGCCGGAATAGGCGACGGCCGCCCGCGCCCGCTCGAACGGCGGCGGGTCGGCGATCGCCTCGGCCGAAAGAAACCCTTCGCCCATGTCGTGCGCGAAGGGCGTTCCCATCACGGGGCACCATGGCTTTTCCAGCAGCCTGAGGCCGGGCCAGCATTGCCCGCACAGCACGCCGGGCTGCGAGACGCGGCGGCGGCAACCGGCGCAGACGGGCGGAAACAGCACATGGCCGGGCCATGCCAGCGCCCTCATCGTCAATGCCCTGATCTCCCCCATCTCGATCGTCCGTAAGACTGGCCCTCGCAGCAACGATAGCATATCTACGGCCGGGAAAACCGAGTTGTTCGCTGCGCTCTCTCGGATCGAGGACCCGTGCTGCTCCGCATCGTGCGGACGCAGCGCGGGCCCCGTCCAGCGGACAGACATCGCGCTTGAAGTCCCGCGGCAGAAGCAGCACCTGCCCTCATCGCGAGGCGCGGGCACAGCGAACCTCGAAGGGTGCGCGACAAGACAGGACCGGAAAAATGCAGCCGATCATCGACACATCGCTGTGGCTGGCGCGCAAGCGCCGCGCGCTGGCTTTCCCGGTGCCCGGCGCCGATTTCCTCATGCAACGCGCAGCCGAAGACCTGGCCGACCGGCTTTCGGCGGTCGAGCGCCATTTTTCCAGGGCCGCCGCGCTGTTTTGCCAGACCGGCACCGTCGCCGAAGCGCTGGCGGCGAGCGGCAAGGTGGCCGAGGTGATCCGCGTCGAGGCCGATCCCGCCCTTCTGTCGGGCGCCGCCGGGCGGATCGCGCCCTTCGAGACGGTGCCGTTCGAGCCCGAAAGCCTCGACCTCGCCGTCTCCGTCCTGTCGATGCAGGCGATGAACGACATTCCGGGGTTTCTGGCGCAGGTGCGCCGCGCCCTGAAGCCGGACGGGCTGTTCCTCGGCGCGCTGGCCGGCGCCGGCACGCTGGCCGAACTGCGCGAGAGCCTGCTGGCGGCTGAAACCGAGCTTGCCGGCGGCGTCAGCCCCCGCATCCTGCCCTTCGCCGACGTGCGCGACGCCGGGGCGCTCTTGCAGCGTGCCGGCCTTGCCCTGCCGGTCGCCGACATCGAGGACACGACGGTGCGCTACGACACGCTGTTCGACCTGGCCGCCGACCTGCGCGCCATGGGCGAAACGAGCCCCCTGGCCGACCGCTCCCGGAAGCCGGCTGGCCGGCGCCTGTTCGCCCGCGCCGCCGAAATCTACGCCGAGCGCTTTTCCGACCCCGACGGCCGCGTCAGGGCGTCCTTCTCGCTGGTCTGGATGTCCGGCTGGGCGCCGCACGCCTCGCAACAGAAGCCGCTCAAGCCCGGGTCCGCCAAGGTGTCGCTGACGAAAATCCTCGGGCAAGCCGAAGGCAGGCAGGAATAGAGACGGCGTTCCGGGAAAGGACTATTCGAGGACCTGGACGATCTCGCTGCTCTTTTCGCTCCAAAGCCACCGGAGGGAATCGGCGAACAGGCCGAAGCCGACGATCATGGCGAGCGAAACGAGCGAAGCGAGCAGACCATATTCGATGGCTGTCGCTCCTTCCTCGCCGTCCATGAAGCTTCGCAGCGTGGTCATTCCCGGCCATCCTCTCGATGCCACTGTGGCACAGAACCGTTAAGGAGGGTTAATGCGGCAGGCTTGACGGGCGATGAAGCCAGCCAGCCTCAGCAATCGCCGCTGCGCTTTCCGTCGGCGCGGATGATGCAGACCGAATCGGGCGACGGCTGGAGCACCGAGCGGCGCACCGTATAGGTGCTGCGACCGATCGAGCCGGTGCTGGTCATGTCGAGGCCGAACGGGCTGTTGTCGCGGGCATAGTCCTGCCGGCCGCCACCGTCGAGCATGGGGGCGGCGACAAGCGCCAGCGCGACCGCCGCCGAGCCGAACAGCAAGGTCAGCCGCAAAAGGCCCATGCCGGCATTCGCAGCGCGGAAAGAGCGGTCGGGCCGGATGGAATCCCAGTCCTTTTCGAAGCTCATCGGTCGGCGTCCCCAGACAATCCCCTGCCGGACAATCCCCATGCCGGCACCGGCTTCCCGCAATTTTTCACGGCAAGATAAATCTTTTATTAACGCTCTCGCGCCGAGCGCGGAAAACCGCGCTTTCGCTCTCAAAGAAGATCGATGAGGAACGGGATCAGCGGCGCGTCGGCCGGCGGCATGGGATAGTCGCGCATGCGGGCGGGCTTCACCCATTTCAGCGCCTGCGCCTCGCGCGGTCGAGGGATGCCGGTGAAGCGGCGGCAGACATAGAGCGGCATCAGGAGATGGAAATCGTCATAGCTGTGGCTGGCGAAGGTAAGCGGCGCCAGGCAGGCGGCCTGCGTCTCAATGCCGAGTTCCTCGTTGAGTTCGCGAATCAGGCATTCTTCCGGCGTCTCGCCGGGCTCGACCTTGCCGCCGGGAAATTCCCACAGGCCGGCGAATTGCTTGCCTTCCGGCCGCTGTGCGATCAGCACGCGCCCATCGGCGTCGACCAACGCGCAGGCAGTCACCAGAAGCAGGCGCCTAGCCATCGATGCCTGCCCCCGGCGGACGCCGGTAATGATAGGGATAGACGTCCTCGAAGCCGAGCGAGCGATAGAGCGTCAGCGCCGGCAGGTTGCCGGCTTCGACCTGTAGCCAGGCCTGGCGCGCCCCATGCAGCCGCGCCCATTTGAGCGCCGACAGGACGAGATTGCGGCCGTAGCCCTGGCCGCGGGCCTTTTCCGCCGTCGCCACCTCGAACAGCCCGGCGAGATCGCCGTCCTGCACGCAGATCAGCGTCGCCAGCGGCTCGGCGCCCCGTTCCAGCGCAAACAAGCCGACCTCAGGCTGGATGGCGCCGATGATTTCCGACAGGCCCGGACGCAGCGAAGCGTCCGATCCGTGCACCTTGAGCGCCGCGCCGATGAAGCGGCCGATGTCCTTGAGCGGAATCTGGTCCTGCGCGCCCTCCACCGCCGTGTCGGTCAGCGCCATGCGCATGACCAGCGATTCGTCGAAACGCGCCCAGCCCTCTGCGTCGAGATGCGCCGATAGTTCCTCGCCCGCCAGCGGCGAGATGCGGAAGGTGAGCGGCCGGCCATAGGCGTCGAAGCGCCGCGCCGCCCGCGCGATGCGCTCGGGCAGACCGTGGATATCGCTGGGGTCGAGCGGATTGACCGAATTCAGCCGCTTGGCCGGCAGGCCGGCGGTGAGCCGGATCGCCCAGGTGCCGTCGTAATGCACAGTCGCCGCCGGCCAGGCGCGGAACCCCGCCGCCTCGAAGCGGCGCACGGTGGCGAGCACGCTCGGCGAAGGCAGCGCCATCAGCTGCGATAGTCGCCGTTGATGGCGACGTATTCCTTGGTGAGATCGCAGGTCCACACCGTCGCCTTGCCGCGGCCGATGCCGAGGTCGGCGCGGATGCGGACCGCGTCACGCTTCATGTAGGCGGAGGTTTTTTCCTCCGAATAGGCCGGGTCGCGCTCGCCCTCGAAGGCGAGACGGTTGTCGCCGAACCAGATCGACAGCCGGTCGCGGTCGGCCGGCTCGCCCGCCTTGCCGACGGCCATGACGACGCGCCCCCAGTTGGCGTCCTCGCCGGCCACCGCCGTCTTGACCAGCGGCGAATTGGCGATCGCCAGCGCCACCTTCTTGGCTGAGCGCGAAGATTTCGCGCCGGTGACGGTGACTTCGATTTCCTTGCGCGCGCCTTCGCCGTCGCGCACCACCTGCCGCGCAAGCTGCTTGAGCATCTGGCCGAGCGCCCGGCGGAACGGCCCGAGCCGCGCGTCCCTGGTGTCGGTGACGGATGCTGCGCCGCGCTTCGCCGCCGCACCCGTGGCGAACAGCAGCAGCGTGTCGGAGGTCGAGGTGTCGCTGTCCACCGTGACAGCATTGAAGGTCTTTCCCACCGCCCGCGACAGCAGATCCTGCAAGACCGGGGCTGCGATCGGCGCATCGGTGGCGACGAAGGAGAGCATGGTGGCCATGTCCGGCGCGATCATGCCGGCGCCTTTGGCGATACCGTTCAGCGTCACCTCGACGTCGCCGAGCTTGACCGTCGCCGTCGTCACCTTGGGATAGGTGTCGGTGGTCATGATCGCCCTGGCGGCCTCGGTCCAAAGTTCGGGTTTGGCGTCCTTCACCAGCCCGCCGAGCAGATGGCTGAATTTCTTTGCATCCAGCGGCTCACCGATGACCCCGGTGGAGGCGAGGAAAATCTCGCCGTCCGTGCAGCCGGCGGCCTTTGCCGCCGCCTCCGCCGTCATCGCCGTCGTCTCGCGGCCCTTCTTGCCGGTGAAGGCGTTGGCGTTGCCGGAATTGACCACCAGCACGCGCGCCTTGCCGCCCGGCAGGTTCTGGCGGCAGAAATCGACCGGGGCGGACGGGCACTTGGAGCGGGTGAAGACGCCGGCGACCGCCGTGCCCGGATCGAAGACCATGGCGAGCAGGTCGGTGCGTCCCTTGTATTTGATGCCGGCCTCGGCGGTCGCGATCCGCACCCCCCCGATCGCCGGCATCTTCGGATATTTCTTCGGCGCCAGCGGCGAAACGGTTGCGGACATGGAGGCCTCGGCTGAAAGCGTGGGAGGAGGCCGGTTTGCCCCATAGCGAGCCCGCGCGCAAGGGGGTGAGGAGCGGTCCGCGCAGCGGACGAAAAGCCCCTGAACGGGCTTTTCGAGCGACGAACGCCTGAGGCCGTAGCCGAAGGCCGGCGGACCGCACAGAGAACGGTGAAAGGCCGGTCCGCCTTCCGGCGGATCGAAACGCCCAGTTAACGTCCGAAGGGCGGAGCCGTAGCGAGGGGCCGGCGTCCGCCTCAGCCGGCGAGCGGATTGATGAAGCGGTGGAACCGCCCCTGGATGGCTGGAATGACGCCCCAAACCATCATGGCGACCATCAGCGGCGCGATCAGCATCGTTTCCTGCCAGATCGCCCAGCCGCGCAGCATCGGCAGGAGCAGGTAAAGCAGCGCCGTGATCAGCGGATAGACACCGGCCAGAACCAAAACGGCGAAGCGCGGCCGCGAGAAGCGCCGCGGCGGCGCAACGGCAGGAGTCGGCGAAGCGGCGGTTCCCGCCTGCGCCTGGGCGGCAAACGTCGGACGAGCGATGCCGGAAGCGGAAAGGGTTACGGTCGTCATGATCTTTCTCCATATGAACGATACGTTTCGTTGCATATATAGAACGGGCCGTTTCGTTTCGTCAAGAGTTGATCTATATTGAAATCCGCTTGAAACGCTCGGCCGGCCGGAGGTGCCTGACGTGCCCATGAACGAGGAAAAGAAGGCCCGCCGCTCCATCGGCGCGCGCCGCAACCCGGCCAGCGCCGAGGCGATCCTCGATGCGGCGGAGACGGTTCTGGCCGAATCCGGCCATGCCGGCTTCTCGATCGAGGCGGTGGCGCGCCGGGCGCGAGCCGGCAAGCCGACCATCTACCGCTGGTGGCCGTCGAAGGCAGCGCTGCTGCTCGACATCTACCAGCGTCAGAAACAGTTCGCCTATCCCGACACCGGCGCGATCGAGGAAGACATAGCCGCCTTCCTGAAAGGCCTGCTCGCCAACTGGCGCGACACGGCGTCCGGGGCGATCTTCCGCTCGATCGTCGCCGAGGCGCAATCCGACGAAAGCGCCGCCAGGGCGCTCGCTCTTTACGCGGCGGGACGGCGGGCGGCCACCGGAAAGATGATCGAACGCGCCAAGGCTCGCGGCGAAGTTGCCGACGATGTCGATCCTGCGATCGTCGCCGACCTCGTGTCCGCCTTCGCCTGGGTGCACCTGCTGACCGGGCGGCTCGATGCCGGCGAGCAGGAGATACGGGCGGCGGCGCGGCTCGTCATGCAAGGCATCGCGAAAAGGGCATCATGAAAAAGGCGGCGCCGGAACCGGCGCCGCCTTGAAAGATCATCAGGATTGAAATCCTTGGCGTCGGGGACAGCCGTTACTTGCCGCCCTCGGCGGCATCGACGGCCTTCTTCAGATCGGCGTCGGGAATCTCCACCTTGGCGGCGGCGCGCAATTCCTTGACCAGCGCGAAATACTTGTCGCGCAGCACCATCGAGCGGATCTGGTCCTTCACCGTATCGAAGGCCGGCGGCTGCTTCGGGCGCTTGTCCTCGACCTTGATGACGTGCCAGCCGAACTGCGTCTGCACCGGCTCCTTGGTGTAGGAGCCCGGCTCCAGCGCCATCGCCGCCTTCTCGAACTCCGGCACCATCTGGCCGGGGCCGAACCAGCCGAGGTCGCCGCCGCTCGTCTTGCCGCTCGGATCGGTGGTGTTCTTGTTGGCGAGGTCCTCGAACTTGGCGCCGCCGTCCAGTTCCTTGATGATGGCCTCGGCTTCTTCCTTCGTCTTCACGAGAATGTGACGGGCGTGGATCTCGTTGACGGCCGGCTGCGCGGCGATTTCCTTGTCGTAGCGGGCGCGCACCTCGTCGTCGGTGATCTTGTCGACCACTTCCTTCTCGACCAATTCGCCGTGCAGGGCGCGATCCTGGAGGAAGGCGGCGCGGCGCTGGAAATCGGCGTCCTTGTCGAGCCCGTCGGCCACAGCCTTGGCGGCCATCACCTTGATCTCGATGGCGGCAGAAAGGGCCGCCGCGCGGCGCTGCTCGGGCGGCAGCTGCGCAAACTGCTGGGAAAGCTCGCCTTCCGCCAGCGTCAGGTCCGCCTCGGTGATCGGCTTGCCGGCGACGGTGGCGACCACGGCGTTGGGATCGACGGGCTTGGCGGGCGCGGCGGCCGCGTCCGGCTGCGCGGGGGCGGTTTCCTGCGCCGCCAGCGGCGACAGGGCGACGGCCGACAGGCCGAACGCCAGGCCGAGGCCGGCAAACGACAGGCGGCGGAACGAAAACAGCATGAAGAACACTCCGGTAGGGGATTGGCCGGTTGCTCAAAGCAACCGGAATGTGGCGATTTTGGGCGTGTTTACGACAGCGCGAGCGGCGTTGACATCGATTGTGCCCCCTCTTATCTGTCCAGCGACTTTGCGTCCAGAACACTTTCCGGGCGCTTTTCGGTGTTTTATCCGTTCATGACCGGCTTGACGGGCCTCTTGCGAGCCCGCCGCAGTCAGGAATGCAAGCGAAAGGACCATTGATGGTCAGTCTCGGCGCCCTCGCCCGCAAGGTCTTCGGATCGGCCAACGACCGCCGGGTGAAATCCACCCGGCCGCGTGTCGAAGCCATCAACGCCATGGAAAACGAGATGCGGGCGTTGTCCGACGCCGATCTCGTCGCCCGCACGCAGAAATTCCGCGAGGACATCGCCAACGGCGCGACGCTGGACGACCTTCTGGTTCCCGCCTTCGCCACCGTGCGCGAGGCGGCTCGCCGGGTGCTCGGCATGCGCCCCTTCGACGTGCAGCTGATCGGCGGCATGGTGCTGCACAACGGCGGCATCGCCGAGATGCGTACCGGCGAGGGCAAGACGCTGGTCGCCACCGCCCCCGTCTATCTCAACGCGCTGGCCGGCAAGGGCGTCCACGTCGTCACCGTCAACGACTATCTCGCTAGCCGCGACGCCGAATGGATGGGCCGCATCTACAAGTTCCTCGGGCTCACCGTCGGCATCATCGTCCACGGCCTCGACGACGAGGAGCGCCGCGACGCCTATGCCTGCGACATCACCTACGCCACCAACAACGAGCTCGGCTTCGACTATCTGCGCGACAACATGAAGTACGAGCGCGCCCAGATGGTGCAGCGCGGCCACAACTACGCCATCGTCGACGAGGTCGATTCCATCCTGATCGACGAGGCGCGCACGCCGCTCATCATCTCCGGTCCGCTGGAGGACCGCTCGGAGATGTACAACACCGTCGACGCCTTCATCGTCCAGTTGCTGCCGGAAGACTACGAAGTCGACGAGAAGCAGAAGACCGCGATCTTCACCGAGGACGGCACCGAGAAGGTGGAGCAGATGCTGCGCGGCGCCGGCCTGTTGAAAGGCGAGTCGCTCTACGACGTCGAGAACGTCGCCATGGTCCACCACGTCAACAATGCGCTCAAGGCCCATCGCCTGTTCCAGAAGGACAAGGACTACATCGTCCGCAACGGCGAGATCGTCATTATCGACGAGTTCACCGGCCGCATGATGCCGGGCCGCCGCTATTCGGAAGGTTTGCACCAGGCGCTGGAAGCCAAGGAGCATGTGGCGATCCAGCCGGAAAACCAGACGCTCGCCTCCGTCACGTTCCAGAACTACTTCCGCATGTACAAGAAGCTGGCCGGCATGACCGGCACGGCGCTGACCGAGGCGGAGGAATTCGGCAACATCTACGGCCTCGAAGTCACCGACATCCCGACCAACCTGCCGGTCCAGCGCATCGACGAGGACGACGAGGTCTACCGCACGGTCGAGGAAAAGTACCGCGCCATCATCCAGGAAATCCGCGACACCCACGCCAAGGGCCAGCCGGTGCTGGTCGGCACCACCTCCATCGAGAAGTCCGAGTTGCTGGCCGAACTGCTCAAGAAGGCCGGCGTCAAGGGTTTTCAGGTCCTCAACGCCCGCCATCACGAGCAGGAAGCCTCCATCGTCGCCCAGGCCGGCGTGCCGGGCGCCATCACCATCGCCACCAACATGGCCGGCCGCGGCACCGACATTCAGCTCGGCGGCAACGCCGACATGCGCATCGAGCAGGAACTGGCCGACGTGCCGGCCGGCCCGGAGCGCGAGGCACGCGAGAAGGCCATCCGCGAGGACGTGGCCAAGCTGAAGGAAAAGGCGCTGGCCGCCGGCGGCCTCTACGTGCTCGCCACCGAGCGGCATGAAAGCCGCCGTATCGACAACCAGTTGCGCGGCCGCTCCGGCCGCCAGGGCGACCCCGGCCGCTCCAAGTTCTACCTGTCGCTTCAGGACGACCTGATGCGCATCTTCGGCTCCGAGCGCATGGACGGCATGCTGACCAAGCTCGGCCTGAAAGAAAACGAGGCCATCATCCACCCCTGGATCAACAAGGCGCTGGAGAAGGCCCAGACCAAGGTCGAGGCGCGCAACTTCGACATCCGCAAGAACCTCTTGAAATACGACGACGTTTCCAACGACCAGCGCAAGGTGGTGTTCGAGCAGCGCATCGCGCTGATGGACGGCGAGAACCTGTCGGAGACGGTCGCCGGCATGCGCAACGACGTCATCGACGAGATCGTCGCCAAGGCGATCCCGGAAAACGCCTATGCTGAACAGTGGGACGTCGCCGGCCTCAAGGCGGAGGTCGAGCAGTATCTCAACCTCGACCTGCCGATCGAGGAATGGGTGAAGGAAGAAGGCATCGCCGAGGACAACATCCTCGAGCGCATCACCGCCGCCGCCGACGCCGCAGCACAAGACCGCGCCGGCCGCTTCGGCCCCGACGTGACCGCCTATGTCGAGCGCTCCATCGTGCTCCAGACACTCGACGCCCTGTGGCGCGAGCACATCGTCAACCTCGACCACCTGCGCTCCGTCGTCGGCTTCCGCGGCTACGCCCAGCGCGACCCGTTGCAGGAATACAAGCAGGAGGCGTTCGATCTGTTCCAGGCGATGCTCGGCAACATGCGCCAGGCGGTGACGGCGCAGCTGATGCGCGTCGAACTGGTGCGCCAGGCCGCCGAGGCGCCGCCGCCCGAAGCTCCGCAGACGGTCGGCCAGCATATCGATCCCGTCACCGGCGAGAACGATTTCAACGAGGGCATGCTCGCCGTGCTGGAAGACGCGCGCGTGGTGCCGGCCGAGCAGCGCGACACCAACAATCCCGCCACCTGGGGCAAGGTCGGCCGCAACGAGGCCTGCCCCTGCGGTTCGGGCAAGAAGTACAAGCACTGCCACGGCGCCTTCGCCTGAGGCGATTTGCAGCCGGACGGACGCCCGGCATCGCCGGAACGGTCGGTCAGACGGGCTGCGGCAAGGCCGATTTTCCCCGCGGGAAGGCCAGCGCCATGCCGGCCGCCCCCAGCCCGACCAGGCCCGAGCCGATGAACAGCCACGAATAGCTGGCATAGGCGTCGTAGACCATGCCGCCGGCCAGCGGCCCGAACGACATGCCGAGTGCCGACAGCATCGTCGCCGCGCCGAACACGGTGCCCATGATGCGCGACCCGAACGTGTCGCGCGCCAGCACGGCGTAGAGCGGCATGGTGCCGCCATAGGTGGCGCCGAAGATCACCGCAAGCCCGTAGAACTGCCCGAGCCCGCCGGCCAGCAGATAGGCCGGGATCACCGCCGCCTGGATCAGCAGACCGGCGACCAGCACCGGCTTGGCGCCCAGCCGGTCGCCGGCGACGCCGAACAGGATGCGCCCGCCCAGCCCCGCCAGCCCCTCGACGCTGTAGATCGAAACGGCCGCCATCGGCGCCACGCCGCACAACATGGCGTAGCTCACCATATGGAAGATCGGCCCCGAATGCGCCGCGCAGCAGGCGAAGAAAGTGAGGCCGAGCACCAAAAATTGCGGCGAACGCAGCGCCTGCCACACCGTCATGTCCGGCTCTCCGCCGGCGATTTCGCCACCGTCGGGCGCCTCTGCGGCGGGTTTCGGCGGCTGGCGCACCAGAAATGCGGCCGGCAAAAGCAGCGCCCAGGCGCCGATGCCGATGACCAGCATGGCGGTGCGCCAGTCATAGGCGGTGATCAGCCAGCGCGCGAAGGGCGAGATCGTCATCGGCGCGACCCCCATGCCGGCCGAGACGAGCGAGACGGCCAGGCTGCGCTGGCGGTCGAACCAGGCGGTCGTCAGCGCGATCATCGGCGCGAAGAAGGTGGACGCCGCCATGCCGACGAGAACACCGTAGCCGACCTGGAAGGCGAGCAGCGAATGCGCCCGACTGGCCAGGACCAGCGCCAAGCCCAGCAGCACCGCGCCGGCCAGCACGACGATGCGCGCGCCGAACCGGTCGCTCAGCGCGCCCCAGGCGAAGCCGCTGACGCCCATGACGAGGAAATTCAGCGTCATGGCGCTGGAAATGCCGGCGCGCGACCATTGCGTGCCGGCTGCGATCGGTTCGAGGAAAATGGCCAGCGAAAACATGGCGCCGATCGCCACGCAGCCCATCAGGGCGCCCGCGGCGACGATCAGCCAGCGATAGGAATGCGTCATCGTCAGTCTCCTCGCGCACGACGCACTGCAAACGGGATGAAAGCGCACGCCGCCCGTCCATGCAAGGACGACCGCGACGGAGGCGATCCGACACCAGGGCGCCGAAACGGCCGTTTCTGTTGCCATGGCTTGCCATCGCCCCTGTTTCGCGACAGAACGGTGCCGGCGGCGGGGCATGGAGTCGTCATGCTGACCGTCGCGATAAAGCCGATCGCACTGACCTTCCGCCTTCTGTGGCGCTTCTGGCTGCAGTTGCTCGTCCTGCTGTTGGCCGGCGTCGTCGTGGGCGACCTTCTCCTCCAGCTTGCCGCCCACACCGCCTATTTCGACCACATGGCCGGGCTGGCTGTGCTGACGCTGGTGGCGCTGGCGCAGCTCGTCGTCACGGTCGCCATGTTCCAGGTGCTGCGGCCCGGCCTGCCGGCCGTGCGGGCCGCGCAGGCGAGAGCAGCCGGAACCGCCGAAGCGCCCGAAGAGGACCAGCCGCGCACCGCGCGCTTCGCCCGCCTCGTCAGCGTCGCGCTGCTGCCCTTCTTCGCCTACTACGCTGCCTGGGGCTTTCTCGGCGACACGGTGCGCCGCTACACGCGGCTGGCTCTCGAGATCGCGCCGTTCGGCGAGGGTCAGAACGTGCTCGACGTGCTGGATTCGCGCTGGCTGGTCGTCTCGGTGGCGATTTCCTGGCTCATCCGCCGTTTCGCCAAGGCCATGCAGAAGAAGGACGGCGCCCGCTCCTTCTGGCAGATCGTCGTCGTGGTCTGCGAGACGAACTGGATCTTCGTCGGCCTCTACGTCATCAGCCGCTGGAAAGGAACCGCCCTCGAATGGATCATGGACCGGCGCATCTTCTCGGTCTTGCAGGCGGCGGCAGACGGCGTTGCCGGTCCCGTCGCGCCGGCTGCGGCCGCACCCATGACGCCGGTCGAAATGACGGCCGCCAGTCCCACGGCCACGCTGACCAGCCTGTTCTTCTACATGCTGGTGCCGCTGATCTGGCTGGTCATGACCGCCCTGATCTATGGCTACGACGTGCGCGACCAGGAAGGGCTGCTGCGCGTCCACCAGCGCATCGAGCGCTTCGGCGCGCGCTACCGCGCCGTCCCGAAATTCTTACGCGATTTCGTCGAGCACTTCATCGGCGGCTACCGCTCGCGCTATCTGCCCATCGCCAACGGCGTGCGGCTCACACTGGGCTCCGGCACCATGCTGGTCGTCGTCCTGATCGTCGGCTATCGGCTGATCGGCTGGGGCGCGGCCTGGGCATGGCTTGGCGCCACACGCCTCGTCGGCCCGCACGATTTCGACACCTGGCAGGTCGCCGCGCACGGCTTGACGCTGCTTTTCGGCAGCCCTTTCCAGGACTCGTCCACAGGTATCCTGGTCGAGCCGCTGCGCATCTGCTTTCTCGCCGCCATGCTGGAAACGGCCTTCTCGCTGCCGGCTCGCACGCCCGACGCCGAGCCGGCGCCGGCGGCCTCCTGAAGTCGCGTCAGCCGCCCGGCGCCGTATTCGCTGCCGGCGTGTCGTTGGTCAGCTTTTCGCCGTAGAACTCGACGCCGCCCCAGACGATGAGGGCGAGCAGCAGCCCGACGACGAGCACGATCAGCGTATGCCAACCCCAGCGTCCTTGCCGGGCCTTGTTCTCGGGAATTGTCTTGGTCATGGTCGGCCTCCATGGCTGGCGCCGCAAGACGCTTTCACAAAAAGGATGTGACGACCTAAAGCATGATGCCGAAAAGTTGCAGACTTTTCGGAAAACATCATGCTTCAAAAACAAATGGTTAGAGCGGAATACCGATTCAGGGAAACGGCATTTCGCTCTAACGATGCCTGGGGGCGAAGGTTCCGGGCGCCGGTCAGATGCCGGCGCCGGGATCGGGGTCGTCCGGCTCGTGCCCGCTGTTTTCGCGATAGATCGCGTAGGCGGCGAGCGCAGCCGCCGGGCCGAGGATGAGCCCCAGCCCGCCCTTGCCGCGCGCCAGCGTCGGCAGCAGCGCCAACGCCGTGGTGACGCCGAGGGCGGTAAGATCGGCCTTGCGCCGGCGCTCGCGCTGCTTCGCTCGCGAACCCGCTGACAACCGGAAGACAAGGAGGATCAGCCCGGCAACGACGAGGAAGCCGATGCCGAACCCGGCGGCAGCCTCGATCGGCCCGTAGCGCCGCGCCGTCCAGATGTAGAAGGCGCCGACCAGAAAGCCGGCGCCGACCAGTGCCAGCAGCCCGGCACAAGCATAGACGATGGCGGCAAGCCTGGCGCGCCGCAACGCAGCAGCGGTCTCGCCGGAGGCGAGCCCCGCGATCAGCGACCCCACAAACCCCATGGCGGCGGCGCCTAGCGGCGCGACAGAAGCGCGAACAGGAAGCCGACGCCGGCGGCGATCGCCAGCGATGTCACCGGCTTCTCGCGCACACTGGCCAGCACCTGCTCCTCGAGGTCGCGAGCGTTGGAGCGAAGGCTGTCCATCGCCGCCTCGCCCTGCACGCGCAAGTTCTCGACACCCTCGGCGGCCGCCCGCCGCGCCGTGCCGTAACCCTGCTGCCCGGTTGCCGCCATCTGCTTGGCGAGTTTCTCGATATCGGCCCTGAGCTGCCGGATATCCGCTTCGAGATCGGCCGTGGCACTGTCGCCGGCGGCGGTCGGGTTGACGGTCTTTGCGGTCGCCATTCTCAACTCCTTGTGATTGCCCGGCTTCAACGTCCGGTGCGCGGCAAGGTTCCGGCCCTGCGGCCGCAACCATGAAAAGTCCTTTCCGGCCGCGAGTCCAGCGGCTTCCCGCTCCGTCACACCAGCGGTCTGCGTTCCTCGCCAAGCCCCTCCCAGTGCGCCAGTGCCATCAGGCCGGCGGCGTCGAGCACTTCACAGCCGCCGTCGCGCCAGCGCAGCAGGCCACGCGCCGACAGCTTGCGGATCGTCTTGTTGGTGTGCACCAGCGAAAGGCCGAGCGTGTCGGCGACATGCTGCTGGGTGATCGGGATGACCACAGACCCGTTGCCGGTGAGGCCGACGTCTTCGGCGCGCTTGCGGATGAAGGCGAGGAGATAGGCGCAGCGCTCCAGCGCCGAGCGCCGGCCGATACTGAGAAGGTTCTCGTCGAGCATGCGCTCCTCGCGCGCCGCAAGCCAGGTGATGTCGTAGGCAAGGCCGGGATGCTTGCGATAGAGATCGTGCAGTTCGCCCCGCTCGAACACGCAAAGCAGCATCGGCGACAACGCCTCGACGGAATGCTGCATCTCTCCCATCACGCTGCCTTGCAGGCCGATCAGGTCGCCGGGCATGGCGTAGTTGAGGATTTGCCGGCGACCGTCCGACAGAAGCTTGAAACGGAAACCCCAGCCGGACAGCACGGTATAAAGATGCGCGCTGTTGCTGCCTTCGACCAGCACCGTCGCGCCGCGCTCGACGGCAAGCTCCCCCTTTTTGAACCGGCTGACGTAATCCAGCTCCTCCCCGGTGAACGGGCGGAAAGCCGGCAGCGGCCGCAGCGGGCAGCGTTCGCAAGGGTAGCGGCGCGTGGAAAACGATCGGCTGTCCTGCCTCGGCATGTCGTCCCCTCTTCCGCCAACAAGGCCGAAGAGCAACGCGCCGTGCCCGGTCGGGTTCCGTCTTGTCGCCGACCCATGTCTTTTTTAAATGACAGCGGCTCGAAACACCCGCATGACTTGCGCTCTTTTCCACGGTCTGCGGAGGTATGCCGGTGTCCCAACTGCCCGACGACTTCCGCCTGCTCGACGGTCTGCGCGTGCTGGTGCTCGAAGACGAGGCCCTGATCGCCATGGACGTCGAGCAGATCTGCTACGACAACGGCGCCGCCGGCGTCATCACCGTGCGCGATCTCAACGAGATCGACCCGGATGCGATAACGGCCATGGCCGACGTCGCCATCGTCGACCTGATGCTGGGCGGCGTCTCGACGCTGGATTTCGCAAGACGCCTGAGCGAAACGGGCGTTCCGTTCGTCTTCGCCTCCGGCTACACGGACGTCGGGGAACTGATCGCGGCCTTCCCCGATATCGCCCTCATCGCCAAGCCCTATGCCGGCGCCGACTTGGTCGAGGCTGTGGCGGCCGCCTGCGGGCGCAAGCCCGCGACGCCGGCCTGAGAACCGTCGCATGGCAAAAACCCGGCGGAACGCGAAGATCAGCGGCCCGCTCAGGCGGCGGGCTTGCCCATCACCTGGGTGGAGATGGCATCGGGACCATAGTCGTCCTCGCCGGTGATTTTCAGGATTTCCTGCAACTTGGCGCGGGCGCGCGAGACACGGCTCTTGATGGTGCCGACCGCACAACCGCAGATCTCGGCCGCCTCCTCGTAGGAAAAGCCGGAGGCGCCGATCAGGATGATCGCCTCGCGCTGGTCTTCCGGAAGCTGCTCCAGCGCGGTGCGGAAATCCTTCAGGTCGAGCTGCCCGTGCTGGGCCGGATGAACGGCGAGCTTGGCCGTCATGATGCCGTCGCTGTCCTGCACCTCGCGGCCGCGCTTGCGCATCTGCGAATAGAACTCGTTGCGCAGGATGGTGAACAGCCAGGCCTTGAGATTGGTGCCGGGCTGGAACGAGGCATGCTTGTCCCATGCCCTGACCAGCGTTTCCTGAACGAGATCGTCGGCCTTGTCGGCGTTCTGCGCCAGCGAGACGGCGAAAGCGCGCAACGACGGGATCGAACCGAGCAGATCGGTCTTGAAGCCCTGCGAAACGGCCATGCTTCAGTCCTTCTTCCGCGCCGGTTCGGCCTGCTCGAGTTGCGCCAGAAGCTGCGCGAAACGGTCCGGCACATCGTCGGAGACAAGTTCGTCGTAATATTGCTTCAGCTTGCGGCCGATTTCCGAATTCGGTCCGAGCGGATCGCCGGGGGCGCCCCGGCGGGCGCGGCTGCCGGCTGTGGAAGTCTTCATCATGTCTTTCATATTGTATTGTCCAGTTCCCCTTGCCGCCTCCGGCGCCTTGCTTCAAGGCAAGCGGCACCCTCCTCTGGTCGCCCGATTGCGGCACAAAACGCGGCCGGTGCGAAATCGTTCCAACGCGGCGGAACTTTTTTCACAAAAGCCCGTTGTTGCGACCGGGGCTTGCATTCTGTCCAGCCTGGCATCTAAGCAACACGTCATCTGAGGGAGACGTCTCATGAGCTTGTCCGCAACCATCGCTCCGCACCTGCCGTATCTGCGCCGCTTCTCGCGCGCCGTTTCCGGATCGCAGGAAAGCGGCGATGCCCTGGTGGCGGCCATGCTGGAGGCGATCATCGCCGACGTCAGCATGTTCCCCAAGGCTTCCAGCGACCGCATCGCGCTCTACAAGGTTTTCGCCAAGCTGTTCACCTCCATCGCCATCCGCGTGCCGCAGGAAGAGGCGCAGTCGGCTTGGGAGCAGCGCGCCGCCACCAACCTCAACGCGCTGGCCCCGCTGCCCAGGCAAGCCTTCCTGCTGGTCGCCGTCGAAGGCTTCAGCGAGGCCGAGGCAGCCGAGGTCCTCGACGTCGACGAGGAACGGTTCTCCGACCTGCTGGCCGAGGCGTCGGCGGAAATCTCGCGCCAGGTGGCGACCGACGTGCTTATCATCGAGGACGAGCCGCTGATCGCCATGGATATCGAGGACATGGTGGAAAGCCTCGGCCACCGCGTCGTCGGCACCGCACGCACCCACGCCGAGGCGGTGGCGATGTTCGGCCGCACCCGACCCCGCATGGTGCTGGCCGACATCCAGCTCGCCGACGGCAGTTCCGGTATCGAGGCGGTGAACGAGATCCTGTCCACGACCTCGGTGCCGGTGATCTTCATCACCGCCTTCCCCGAGCGCCTGCTGACGGGCGAACGCCCGGAACCGACCTTCCTCGTCACCAAGCCGTTCAATCCGGACATGGTCAAGGCGCTCATCAGCCAGGCGCTGTTCTTCGACCGGCAGGCGAAAGCGGCCGCCTGAGCGGCCGGAAGGGCTGTCCCCCTATCGTGGAACCAACGGCGATGCTTGGCGTTTTCCGGCATCATTTGAAGGAGATGGATGATGCTCTATTGGGCGCTGGTGTTTCTCGTCGTGGCGATCATAGCCGGCGCGCTTGGCTTCGGCGGCATCGCCGGAGCGTCCGCCGGCCTGGCCAAAATCCTGTTCTTCATCTTCCTCGCCTTCCTCGTGCTATCGGTGCTGGCCGCCCTCTTCCGGCGGGCCTGATTTCCCGCCTGCTCCGGCCCAACCCTCTACTGGAAACCGTTTTCCTCAAACGGTTTTCAACCGCCGCCGGACAGCGGCCCGCAAGGGATCGCTGCCCGGCGGAGCCTTTTGCGGCGTCCGATGGATCGGAACCTAATGGCGGCTGGGCCGTTCCAGCGCAGAGAGGGTGCGTTGGCTGATGAATTCCGACCCAATCTCGAGACGCAGCCACGCTGCTTCCCGTAACGGAGGCGGCGCACGGTCGCAGGGTGAGACGGGCGCGCAGCTCGGCAGGGCCGTGACGCATGCTCTGCGCAACGCGGGTGCAGCCGTTCTTTATCAGGATCGCGACCTCAAGCCGGTATGGGGACACAACCTGCTCACCCCCTGGGCCGGCGGCGCCGACGAAGGCGAAAGCGCCCTGCCGCCCGCCCAGGCCGAGCGCGTCGCATCGGCCCGCCGCAACGTGCTTGCCACCGGCGATCCCGAACGTTTCGAGATCAGCGTCCCCGGCGACGACGGCTTGCGCTGGTTCGATATCTGGGTGGACGCCGATATCGACGAAAAAGGCGAGATGCAGGGGATTGTGACCACCAGGGTCGAGACGACCGAACAGAAGCGGCGCGAACAGACGCTGCGCACCTTGCTGCGCGAGGTCAGCCACCGGTCGAAGAACCTGCTGGCCATCATCCAGAGCATAGCCTCGCAGACCGGCCGCTATTCCGAAAGCATTGCCGATTTCCTGACCCGCTTCCGCGGCCGCCTGCAATCGCTCTCCTCCTCGCAGGATCTGGTGACGTCCTCAAACTGGCGCGGCGCGCAGTTGCGCGAACTGGTCGCCGGCCAGGTCGGCCGATACGGGTCCGACCCGGCCGTCAGCCTGCACTTCGAAGGCGCCAATCCGCTCCTCAACCCCAACGCCGCCCTGCACATCGGGCTTGCCATGCACGAACTGGCCGTCAATTCGGTGAGTTACGGCGCCCTGTCGAGGCCAAGCGGCTTCGTCGAAGTCAACGCCGCCATGTTCAGCGACACGCAGGAGCGCCCCTCGCTTTCGCTGGTCTGGCGCGAGAAAATTCCACCGCGCGAGCAGCGCGGCAACTTGAAGCGCTTCGGCTCCATCGCGCTCGAGCGCGTCGTGCCAGCCTCTCTCAACGGCACGGCGACCCTCGAAATCGAGGGAGAACGCCTCGAATACAGCCTCGTCGTCCCGCACGGCAATTTCGAAACCGACTGACCGCCGCTAACCATCTGTTTACCATAACGCACCATGCTCGGCTCCCGACAGCCGCTGCCCACGGAACCGGCGGGTGGCAGGGCCAGGAGGATTTCATGGTCGCCGACATGTACAGGCTCGAGCGCGCCGCCCGCCTCGCCATGGGGCCGTTCCACGACGGCGCACCGGAAATTGTTCCGCCCCGGCCCGCTTTCGGCACGGCGCAACGCCTTGCCGTTCTGGCGGCGGCGGCAATCGCCCTGGCGGCGGCCACCGCCCTTTTCTTTTTTTAGAGCGCTTTCCGATCCGCCCGATCAGCGCAAAGTTTCGTGTATGAACGCAATCCGGCTTGGGTTTTGCCGGCAAGCGCCGTAACAAATCGATGCTGAGGACGAAGAACGGAGCGTGGGACCTGTGCGCGGCAAGGACGAGGTCGAGCTCGCCCGGCTGATGCGGGCTGCGCTTGCAGGCGATGAAAAGGCCTATGCGGATGTCCTGTACCGGCTGGCTGCGCTGGTGCGCGGCTTCGTACGACGCCGGACGGCCGCTGGCGGCATCGACCCCGAGGACATCGTGCAGGATACGTTGCTGGCCATCCACCTCAAGCGGCATACATGGCGTCCGGATGCGCCGGTGCTGCCCTGGGTTTATGCCATCGCCCGCTTCAAGCTGGTCGATGCGTTCCGGCGGCGCGGCCGGCGCATCGAAGTGGATATCGACGCCGTCGCCGAAACGGCAGCCGAACCGGAGGCCGAGACGGTGAGCGAACGCGACCTCGCGCGCGTGCTGGAAAGCCTGTCTCCCGGCCAGCGTTCGGTGGTGGCGGCCATCTCCGTCGACGGCCGCTCGATCGGCGAGACGGCCACGCTGCTCGGCATGAGCGAGACGGCGGTCAGGGTGGCGCTGCATCGCGGCCTCGCCGCCATCGCCCGGCGATTCGGGCAGGAACCGTCATGAGGACAGACGATCTCATAAAGGCGCTCGGCGCCGACGCCAAACCGGCTCCCCTGCCGCAGCGCGGCGCCTGGCGGCTGGCGATCGGCCTTGCCGTCCCGGTGGCCGCGGCGGTCTTTTTCGTCATCCTCGGACCGCGGCCGGACATCGCCGCGGCCATGCACACCGCCCGCTTCCTGTTCAAGTTCGTCTTTACTCTGGCGCTCGCCGGCGGCGCGCTCGCCGTGCTCTACCGGCTTTCCATGCCCGGTGCGCCCGCGCGGCGCGCGGCGCCGCTGCTGCTTGTGGCGCCGCTGCTCATGGCCGCCGCCGTCGCCCTCGAAATGGCGGTCGTGCCGGCCGGCGACTGGACGACGCGGCTCGTCGGCCACAACATGCTCGTCTGCCTGGCTTCCATCCCGATAATCGGCGCCGGCCCGCTCGCCCTGTTCGTCGCCGCGCTGCGCCATGGCGCGCCGACGCGGCCCGGCCTGGCAGGCGCCGTCGCCGGCCTCGCCGCCGGCGGTCTGGCCGCCACCTTCTATGCCGCGCACTGCACCGACGATTCGCCGCTGTTCGTGGCGACGTGGTACACGCTGGCCATCGCGGCACTCGCCCTGGCCGGCGCAGTCGTATCGCGGCGCCTGGCACGCTGGTAGCCATACGGTTTCTTAAGCATGCCGCCAGGAACCGGTGGATGCCTACGCCAAGCCGCCGCCGGCAAACCTTTCCTTAAACCCGCTCCGGCACTGTCCCGGCAAGGCGCAATGACGCGCCGTGACATGCAGGCATGGCGGGGATGCTGGCAGGGTTGAGGCGGGGCAGATATTCGGCGGTGACGTTGCTGACGGCGATATCGGCCGCGGCAGCGGCTGGCCTGCTGTTGCCGGTCTGGCTGCATGCCGGCGACGACCTCGACCGCAACGCCTTGTGGACGTCCGTGGCGGTGGCGACGGTTGCCGCCGTCCTGGTCGGCCTGTTCGTGCACAAGATCATGCGCGACCATCGTCGCATCGCCGAAAGCGAGCAACGCTTTCGCCGCGCCATGGAGGATTCCGCCATAGGCGTCGCCATCGTCGGCCTCGACGGCGCAATCGTCGAAACCAATCCGGCCTTCGCCGCCATGCTCGGCTACACGCGCCCGGAACTGGAAACGCTCAGCCTGTTCGACATCACCCACCCCGACGATCTCCACTCCAGCTCCGCCACGATGGCCGACGTGCGCCACGGCAAGATCGACACCTACCGGTTCGAAAAGCGTTACATGCGCGCCGATGGCACCGCCGTCTGGACCTTGCTGTCCGGCTCCGTCATCCGCGACGCCGCGAGCGGGCAGCCCCTCTATCTTGTCTCGCAGATCGAGGACATCGACGCCCGCAAGCAGGCGCAGGCACGCATCGCCGAGGCCGAGACGCGCTGGAATTTCGCCCTTGCCAGCGCCGGCCAGGGTGTGTGGGATTTCGATATCCGCAAGGGCGGCATCACCTATTCGGCCACATGGATGCGCATGCTGGGCTATGACGACGGCGAACTGGACGGCGACCCGAACCTCTGGCTAAGCCTGATCCATCCCGACGACAGGGACGCCGTCGAGGCCGCAGACCGCGCTCACCTCGACGGCCGGACGCCGCATTTCGAAGCGGAATTCCGTATGCGCCGCAAGGACGGCAACTGGCTTTGGATCCTCGACCGCGGCAAGGTGATCGAACGCGCCGAGGACGGCCGGCTGATCCGCGCCATCGGCAGCCTGACCGACATCACCGCCCGCAAGGAAGCGGAGGACCGCCTCAAGGTTTCGGCCGTCCTGCTGGCCGACGAGAAGGAGCGGCTGCGCGTCACCTTGCAGTCGATCGGCGATGCCGTGATCTGCACGGACGCCGATAACCGCATCACCTTCATGAATCCGGTGGCGGAAAAGCTGACCGGACAGGCCTGCGACACGACGCTGGGCCTCCCGCTCGACCACGCCTACCGTGCAGTCGACGAAGAGACGGGCCAGCTCCTCGATCCCAGGTTTCCCAGCCATGCCGACCACAACAACCGCGCCGTGCTGGTGCGGCACGACGGCACGCGTTGCTCGATCCGCCAGGTCGTCTCGCCGATCCTCAACGAGCGCGGCGAGCCTGGCGGGTCCGTCATCGTCTTCCAGGATTTCACCGATGCCCGCGCGCTTCAGCGCCAGCTCGCCCACGCCGCCTCCCACGACGCGCTGACCGGTCTCGCCAACCGCTCGAGCTTCATCCGCCGGATGGAAGAGCTGGTCCGGTCGAGCCGCCAGGACGGCGCCGAACACCAGTTCATGTTCATCGACCTCGATCACTTCAAGACGGTCAACGACACCGGCGGGCATGCCGCCGGCGACGCCTTGCTCAAGCGGGTCGCCCAGGTGCTGCGCGCCGCGCTGGGGCACAACGGCATCGTTGCAAGGCTGGGCGGCGACGAGTTCGCGGCGATCCTTATCGCAGCGGACGCCGCAGCCGCCAAAGACGTCGCCGAGGCCATCATCGCTGCGATCCGCGCGCTGGATTTCCGCTGGAACGGCCAGTCACACGCCATCGGCGCCAGCATCGGCCTCGCCCCGATCGGCGCCGGCAGCGGCGAGGCGGACGAAATCATCGTGCGGGCGGACGTCGCCTGCTATGCCGCCAAGGCGGCCGGCAGGGGATGCGCGTTCACGGCGGAGCCGGCTCCCGAACCAGTGGTGGCGAAGACGCCGCAACGGCAGGTGCGCGACACCTTGGCCGGCTGAAACCGGCGGCGGCGGCCGGTGCAATCAGCGCGTCGGCACCGGGTGTTCGCCGCGATAGTCGTAGAAACCGCGGCCGGTCTTGCGGCCGAGCCAGCCGGCCTCGACATATTTCACCAACAGCGGGCACGGCCGATACTTGGAGTCCGACAGGCCTTCATGCAGCACCTGCATGATCGACAGGCAGGTGTCGAGGCCGATGAAGTCGGCCAGTTGCAGCGGCCCCATCGGATGATTGGCGCCGAGCTTCATGGCGGTGTCGATCGCCTCGACGCTGCCGACGCCTTCGTAAAGCGTGTAGATCGCCTCGTTGATCATCGGCAACAGGATGCGGTTGACGATGAAGGCCGGGAAATCCTCCGACACCGTGGCGGTCTTGTCGAGCCGCGCGACGTAACCCTTCGACGCCTCGAAAGTGCGGTCGTCGGTGGCGATGCCGCGCACCAGTTCGACCAGCTTCATCACCGGCACAGGATTCATGAAATGAATGCCGATGAAGCGTTCGGGACGGTCCGTGGTGGAGGCAAGCCGCGTGATCGAGATCGAGGACGTGTTGGTGGCGAGGATCGCTTCCGGGTTGAGCAGTGGACAAAGCTGCGCGAAAATCTTGCGCTTGACCGCCTCGTCCTCGGTCGCCGCCTCGATGACGAGGTCGGCACCGGCAAGCCCGGCCATCTCCGGCGCGGCCGAGATGCGGGCGATGGCGGCCTTGCGCACCTGCTCCTCCAGCTTGCCCGAGGCGACCTGGCGGGCCATGTTGCCGCTGATGGTGGCGATGCCGTTCTCGATCCGCTCGGCCCCGACGTCGTAGATCAGCACCTTGTAGCCGGCCAGCGCCGAGACATGGGCGATGCCGCCGCCCATCTGGCCCGCGCCGACAATGCCGATGGTTTCGATCTTGCTCATGATGCCGATCCCGTCCGCCTGCTTTTTGTGCAGTGCAAACTAAATGGCCGAGGTAGGTTTCGTCTACCCCGGCCACGATAATTTAATACCGAAGTCGAACGGGCGTCAAAGCGCCTTCTGGAGTTCGGGCAGGACGGTGAAGAGGTCGCCGACGATGCCGTAGTCGGCGATCTGGAAGATCGGCGCTTCCTCGTCCTTGTTGATGGCGACGATGACCTTCGAGTCCTTCATGCCGGCGAGGTGCTGGATGGCTCCGGAGATGCCGCAGGCGATGTAGAGGTCGGGCGCCACCACCTTGCCGGTCTGGCCGACCTGCCAGTCGTTCGGCGCATAGCCGGCATCGACGGCGGCGCGGGAGGCACCGACGGCGGCACCCAATTTGTCGGCCACCGGCAGGATGACCTCCTGGAACTTCTCCGCCGAACCCAGCGCACGGCCGCCCGAGATGATGATCTTGGCCGAGGTGAGTTCGGGACGATCCGATTCCGACAACTTGTTCTCGACGAAGGTGGAGAGACCCGGATCGGCCGCCGCCTTGATCGTCTCGACGCTGGCCGAGCCGCCATTGCCGTCCCTTGGGGGCGCCGCCTGGAAGGAGGCGGTGCGCACGGTCACCACCTTCTTGGCGTCGGTCGCCTGCACCGTCTGGATGGCGTTGCCGGCATAGATCGGCCGCTTGAAGGTGTCGGCCGAGACGACCTCGATGATCTCAGACACCTGCGCGACGTCCAGCAGGGCGGCGACGCGCGGCGCGACGTTCTTGCCGGTGGCGGTCGCCGGCGCGACGATCGCGTCGTAGTTGCCGGCGAGCGAGACGACAAGGGCTGCGGTCGGCTCGGCCAGCCGCTCGGCCAGTTCGTCGGCCTCGGCCAGCAGCACTTTCCGCACGCCCTTCAGCTTGGCGGCCGCATCGGCCGCCGCCTTGGCGCCCTTGCCGGCGACCAGCACGTCGACGTCGGAACCCATCTTGCTTGCCGCCGACAGCGCCTTGGCGGTCTGGTCCGACAGCGAGGCGTTGTCGTGTTCGGCGATGAGGAGAATTGCCATTGTTCCGTTCCTTTCCCGATCGCTTACAGCACGCCGGCGCTCTTGAGGCTGGAAACCAGCTCGGCCACCGTCTTGACCTTGACGCCCGCCTTGCGGCCACCCGGCTCCTCGGTCTTCAGCACCTTGAGGCGCGGCGTCACGTCGGCACCGAAATCGCCCGGCGCCTTCTCGTCCAGCGGCTTCTTCTTGGCCTTCATGATGTTGGGCAAAGAGGCATAGCGCGGCTGATTGAGGCGCAGGTCCGCCGTCACGATGGCCGGCATCTTCAGGTCAACCGTCTGCAACCCGCCGTCGACCTCGCGCGTCACCTTGGCGCGGTCGCCGGCAAGCTCGATTTTCGAGGCGAAAGTGCCCTGGCTCCAGCCGAGCAGCGCAGCCAGCATCTGGCCCGTCTGGTTGGAATCGTCGTCGATCGCCTGCTTGCCGAGAATGACGAGGCCGGGCTTTTCCGCCTCGACCACGCCCTTCAGCACCTTGGCGACGCCGAGCGGTTCGACCTCACCGTCCACCTTCACCAGGATCGCCCGGTCGGCGCCCATGGCAAGCGCCGTGCGCAGCGTCTCGGCCGCCTGCGCCGGGCCGATCGACACAACCACGATCTCCTCGGCCTTGCCCGCTTCCTTCAGCCGGATCGCCTCTTCCACCGCGATCTCGTCGAACGGGTTCATCGCCATCTTCACATTCGCAAGCTCGACCCCCGAGCCGTCCGCCTTCACCCGAACCTTCACGTTGGCATCGACAACCCGCTTCACGGGTACCAGAAGTTTCAT
>NZ_JAFKID010000032.1 GCF_017306545.1 Mesorhizobium sp. | reverse complement strand
GCTGTTCACCAAAAACCGTCCGGTGATCTTCGCCTATCACGGCTATCCCTATCTCATCCATCGGCTGACCTACAAACGGACGAACCACGACAACATCCATGTGCGCGGCTTCAACGAGGAGGGGACGACGACCACGCCGTTCGACATGGTAGTGCTCAACGAGCTGGACCGCTTCCATCTCGCGATGGAAGCTATAGACAGGGTGCTGGAGCTGGGCACGGAAGCGGCCGAAGTCAAGCGGCGGTTCGCCGGCCGGCTTGTCGAGCACACGCGCTATGTGAGGAAGCACGGTGAGGACATGCCCGAAATCCGGAACTGGAGCTGGCCGTACAAGACGGCGGCGCGGGCGGGTGACTGAGTCCGCGACTGGAAGGGATTGCAGGTGATGGCGGGCTCGACCCTGGCCCTGAACGCGGGCTCGTCCAGCCTGAAATTCGGCCTCTTCGAAAGCGGAACGCTGCGCCGGATGGTGTCCGGCGGTTTCGATGGCGTGCACGACATGCCGCGTCTGGCCGCGAAGGACGGAAACGGGGCGCTCGTCGCCGACCGATCGATCCGGCAGCAGAAGCCGCCGGTCGAAACCCTGCTCGGCGCGCTGTTCGAGTGCCTCGCTCCCTGGCTTGCGGACAGGCCGCTGGCGGCGGTCGGGCACCGCATCGTCCATGGCGGCAGCCGCTTCGTCGCCCCCGTTGGCCTGTCAGAAGCGGTCGTTCGCGAACTCGACGCGCTGACGCCTATCGCCCCGCTGCATCAGCCTGCCTGTCTGGAACCGGTGCGCGCGCTGATGCGCTCACATCCCGGCCTGCCGCAGGCCGGCTGCTTCGATACAGCTTTCCATCACACTCTTGCGCCGCCCGTCAGCCGCTACGCCCTGCCGCGCGAATTCGAAGAGCAGGGCATTCGCCGATACGGCTTTCACGGATTGTCCTACGAATTCATCGCCGGGAGGCTGCGGGAGATTTCCCCGGAAACCTTCGGCAAGCGTACCGTCGTCGCGCATCTCGGCAGCGGTTGCAGCCTCTGCGCCATGCGCGAGGGAAAGAGCCTGGACACCTCCATGGGCTTCTCCGCGCTCGACGGCCTGATGATGGCGACGCGGCCGGGCGCCATCGATCCTGGCATCATCCTCTACCTGCAACAGGTTCGCGGCATTTTGGCCAAGGACGTGGAGGACCTGCTTTACCACCGTTCCGGGCTCCTCGGCGTCTCGGGAATGTCGGGAGATGTCCGCGACCTGTTGGCCAGCGAGCATCCGCATGCGGCGGAGGCCCTCGATCTCTTCACCTTCCGGATCGCCCGCGAAATCGCGGCGATGGCCAGCACGCTGCAAGGGCTGGACGCGCTGGTGTTCACGGGAGGCATCGGCGAGCATGCCTGGCAAGTCCGCGCCGCGGTCTGCGAACGGCTCCGGTGGCTGGGCGTAAAGCTGGACACGGACGCCAATCGTTCCGGCAATGAGCGGATCTCGGGCCGGCAAGGCACGGTCGAAATCCACGTCATCGCCACGGACGAAGAATTGACCATCGCCCGTCAAGTATCAGCGCTCATTCCCATATGAGCTGTCAGCGCGCTAGGAAAACCGGCAGCGGAGGGCTTTCCAGCATGGAGCGGGTCACGCCGCCGAAGATGCGCTGGCGCAGCCGAGAATGGCCGTAAGCGCCCATGACCAGCATCTCAGCGTCGGTGTCGACGGCATGCCGCCGGAGCACCTCCGCCACGGAATGGTTCTCGCTCGGAAGGCGGTCGACGGTGACGTTGACGCCGTGGCGCGCCAGGAACGTCGCCACGTCGGCGCCAGGTTCCTCGCCATGGGAGCGCTCGCCTTCGACGGGATCGACAATGGCCAGATGCACCTCGTCGGCCGCGGCAAGCAGCTCCAGGGCTTCCCGCACGGCCCGCGTCGCCTCGATCCGCGTGTCCCACGCGACCAGCACGCGCTTGGGATTGAGTGTCGGCTGGGCGCCTTCGGGAACCAGCAGAAGTGGCTTTCCCGACCAGAACAACGCACCTTCAATAACCGTTTGCCGCAGCATTTCCGAGGCAAGCAATTCAGGTCCGGCAAGCGTAAGGTCGGCATAGCGCGCACGTCGTCCGACCATCTCGTCGGCCCAGCCAACCTCCGCATAGTCGCTGACGACGTCGCCCGAAACAGGGTTCGCAGCCACGAAAGCGGATATTTCTTCGGTGCGGGCCTTCAGACGTCTCTGATCGGCTTGTCGCTCCTGCATCCAGCCATCCGACACGACGACGGCGTATTCGCCAATTGGCGGAGGAGCGGCCAAAGCCATGACAAGCACTGAAAGATGCGCTTCGGCTTGTTGGCACAGGTCTACAGCAAGCTTGAGATCGCCTTGCCAGCCGATTTCCGGCCCGGTGATCGTTAGAATTGTCTTGAACGCCATGATTCCGATCCTCGCATCTCGCTTTTGTCCAGAAGCGATATTCAGTTCTTCTCCCGGCTTCATTGCGTTGGATCAAACCTCCCATCCGCTCACGATTGATCCCGGTCAAGGAAAGCAGGCAGCTTCTGGCGGAATCTGCATGCTCGTCGATCGACATGCCCGAAACAGGAATGTGACCCATGAAACTCCAGGCCTTGCTTCCGCTGGTGACGTACCCCGACCCGGTCTCACCGCATGTCGGATCGAACGCGACTATCGTGTCGGCGCAGTTGGAGGCGGAATTGCATGCCCTTGCCGTGAACGCTGACATCCCGCCCGTGTCGAATGCCCTTTCCAAGTTCCTCTTGAACACGCCGGAACTGATCAGGGAGGCGAATGCAAGGAGTCGCAGGAATGGCGAGGACATCCTCCGCGTCGTGACGGACGAGGCGATGTCGGCAGGTGTCAAGCTCGTCACCGATCGGACGGCGACCTCCCTGCCGTTGTTGGGCGATCTCGCTGCAAACCGGGCACGCTACTTCGACTTTGTCCTCATTGGCTGGGAAGCCGCGAATGAAAGCACGCATACGCTGGCCGAGGATGTCATCTTTGGCTCCGGTCGCCCGGTGATCCTACTTCCCGAATTGGTCCAGCCAGCTGCCTTCGACCATGTGGCAATCGCATGGGACGGCAGTCGCGTCGCGGCCAGGGCCGTCGCCGACGCAGCCCCGCTGCTGCGGAAGGCGTCGAGGATCACGGTCCTGACTGTGACCGACGAGAAGGACCTGCCGGAGGACGATCCCGGCGCCCGGCTCGCAGTGGGGTTGCGGGAACGCGGCCTTCCCGCCGAGGCTCACGCCGTGCTGAGCGGCGGCGGCGACGTTGCCGTCACCTTGCAGGAGAACGCCGTTCAACGCAGCGCCGGCCTTCTCGTGATGGGCGGCTACGGTCATACGCGTGTGCGCGATTTCATCCTAGGCGGAGCGACCGATGGCATCCTGCGCGATTTGCGCCTGCCGATCCTGATATCGCACTGATCGCCACAGCGCCTCGATGACCAGCGAGAAAGCCCGCGCCGACTTCAAGATCGCCCTGCTGGCCGTCGCCCTTGCCGGTCTCGCTGCGGGGATCGGCCTGAGCTTGGCCGGAAAGGCAGAACTTGCCCGGACGGCTTGGGCGGCAGGCGTGACTCCCGTCCTTGTGGCGCTCGTCGTCGAGATCGTCCGGAGCCTGCTGAGACGCGAAGTCGGCCTCGACGTCGTGGCGGCCTTGTCGATGTCGGCCGCGCTGGCCTTCGGCGAAACGCTTGCAGCAGCCGTCGTCGCCTTGATGTATTCGGGGGGCACTTTCCTCGAAAGCTTTGCCGAAGGTCGTGCCCGGCGCGAGATGCACGATCTTCTTTCGCGCGTTCCACGCACCGCGACCCGTCATAGCGACGGCGCGCTGGAAGAAATTCCGCTCGATGAAATCGTGCCCGGCGACCTTCTTCTAATACGACAAGGGGACGTCGCTCCCGTCGACGGGAAGGTCGAGAGTGTGCGCGCGGTGCTTGACCAGTCTGCGATGACTGGAGAATCGATGCCCGTCAGGCTGGCGCGCGGGCAGGAGGTGATGAGTGGCTCGACCAATGCGGGCGAGGCCTTCGATATGCGCGCCAGCCGCCGCGCAGCTGAAAGCACCTATGCCGGGATCGTGCGTCTGGTCGAGGATGCGCAGCGCTCGAAGGCGCCGATGTCGCGGCTGGCAGACCGTTATTCGATCTTGTTCCTCGTCGTCACGGTTACACTGGCGGCAGCGGCATGGTGGATGACGGGTGACCCCATCCGTGCGGTGGCCGTGCTGGTGGTCGCCACGCCGTGCCCACTCATTCTCGCCGTGCCGGTGGCGCTCGTCGCGGGCCTGTCGCGCGCCGCGCACTTCGGCGTGCTGATCAAGGGCGCAAGACCGCTTGAGGCGCTCGCGCAGGCGCGAACGCTGGTCCTGGACAAAACCGGCACCTTAACTGACGGACGGCCGCAAATCGTGTCCATCGAGACCTGTGCCGCCTTGCCGGCGGAAGAGGTGCTCCATCTCGCGGCCGCCGCCGACCAGGCCTCGAAACATCCTATGGCGCAGGCAATCGTCGCGGCTGCACTCACAAAAGGCGTGGTTCTGCCGGTACCGACCGATATCAGGGAAATTCCCGGGGAGGGCGTAGCGGCGCGCATCGGGGGTCGCTCTGTCGTGGTCGGCGGACGCGATTTCGTAATGCGTGGAATCGGTGTGCCGGTTGTTCCGCATAAGGGATCCGAGGAAGGGTCGGCCACTGTTTCCGTTGCCGTTGACGGCCAACTCGTCGGCAATCTGATCTTGGCCGACCCGCTGCGTGCGGAAACGGCCGAGTTCCTTGCCGGCATCCGCCGCCATGGCATCAATCGGATCCTGCTCGCTACGGGCGACCGCCACGCCGTTGCCGAAGCTGTAACCGAAGGCCTCGACCTCGACGGGATTCGTGCCGAGTTGACGCCAGACCAGAAGGTCCTCCTGATTCTAAGCGAACGAAAGAACGGGCCGGTGATGATGGTAGGAGATGGCGTAAACGACGCGCCGGCGCTGGCGGCAGCCGACATCGGCGTGGCCATGGGTGCGCGAGGCGCGGCTGCTTCAGCGGAAGCCGCCGACGTCGTCCTCTTGATCGATGATCTCGGCCGGCTCATCTCGGGGCTGAACGTAGCCAGCCAGTCGCGGTGGATCGCCCTTGAAAGCGTCGTGGCGGGCATAGGCCTTTCGATCGCAGGCATGATTGCGGCCGCTCTCGGTTATCTAACGCCGGTGCAGGGCTCACTGCTTCAGGAGGCGATCGACGTGGCGGTCATCCTGAACGCTCTGCGCGCCTTGCGGATTTCCTCAGACAGGCCGCGGCGTGGGATTGAGCCGCTGCACACTGCAGCGGTTGGGCATGTTCCATGATTTCAATCTACTTCCGCCAAGCGCGCGCCAACTTGTGCGCCCTCCTGAGACGTCAGGCAATGCCGGTCCTCTTGCAATTTGGCGACGTCATAAATAGATAGTAATCGCTTACTATCTTTGAGGTAACCAATGACCGCTCGACCAACCTACCTTCCTGCGGAAGAACGACGCGAGGTGACGGTCGAAACCGTCATTCACTTGGCCGCCGAACAAAACCCGGCTGACATCACGACGGCAGCCATCGCAAAACGGATGGGCGTGACTCAAGGCGCCCTGTTCAGGCACTTCCCTACCAAGGATGCCATCATCGAGGCCGTTATGGAATGGGTTTCGGAACGCTTGCTCGCGCGTATCGACAGAGCGATTTCCGCAACAGCCTCTCCACTTGAAGCACTGGAGGCTGCGTTCATGACGCATATCGACTTCATTTCGGAGCATCCAGGCGTCCCGCGTATGCTGTTCGGGGAGCTGCAGCGTGCCGAGCAGACGCTGGCAAAGCGCATGGTGCAGATCTTGCTCAGTCGTTACGGCGAACATCTCGGTCGGCTTGTTGCAGAGGGCAAGGACTGCGGTGAATTGTCGGCCACGCTAAACGACAAGGCGGCGGTCACCCTCTTCATCGGCACGATCCAAGGCCTCGTCATGCAGTCTCTGCTTGCCGGCGATGTCAGGCGTATCCGCGCAAACGCCTCGAGCGTGTTTACGCTTTACCGGCGTGCCATCGAGGCAGCGAAATGATCCGTTCGACTTTAACGAGCAGGGCATCTTCGGTGCGATTGTCCGAAACCACCCTCTTCGCCGAAATCCTGGGGGCCGCCTCGGTAGCACTCGCATCGCATCAGTTGTGTGTGGAGGCATACCGATGAAGCTTCCGTTGTTGCGGCGCCGCACATTGATACTTCTCGCCGTCGCGATTCCCATTGCCGCCCTATTCGGTTACGTGGTCTTAAGATCTGGCCCGCTGGCGCCGGTCGCCGTCATGACGGCCCATGTCGAAAGCCGGTCGATCTCGCCGGCACTCTTCGGTATCGGCACAGTCGAGGCCCGCTTCTCCTACAAGATCGGTCCCACAATTGCCGGCCGCATCAGCAAGATCCTCGTCGATGTCGGCGAAAAAGTTCGCGCCGGGCAGGTTCTGGCGGAAATGGATCCGGTGGATCTCAATGAGCGTATTGCAGCTCTCGATGCCGCGATTCGTCGCGCCGAAGCCTCGATAAAAGCAGCTGAAGCGCAAGTTGATGATGCGATGGCGCGGAAAGATTATGCGCAGACGCAGGCGAAGCGCTACGAGCAACTCTGGAAGACGCGCTCCGTCAGCGAAGTCGCCATCGAAACCAAACGACAGGACAGCCAGGTGGCGTTTGCCACTCTCGCGGCTGCCCATTCGAATCTCGTTGCTGCTCAGCAGGATTTGCAACGCAATCAAGCCGATCGCGACGGGCTGATCAAGCAGCGTGAGAATCTTGTCCTGTGTGCGCCGGTCGATGGCGTGATTGCCGCCCGCAATGCGGAGCCGGGAACAACGATGGTCGCCGGCCAGGCGGTCATCGACATGATCGACCCGAACAATCTCTGGATCAATGCCCGGTTTGACCAGATTGCGGCAATGGGTCTGCGTAAGGGGCTTTCGGCACAGATCATGCTGCGGTCGCGTGGCAGGACGAGCATACCGGGACGGGTGTTCCGCGTGGAAGTGCTTGCCGATTCTGTCACGGAAGAAAATTTGGCCAAGGTGGGATTCGGCGTGCTTCCTGACCCGCTGCCTCCAATCGGAGAGCTGGCCGAAGCGACGATCGTCCTGCCGGAACTTCCAGCGACGCCCGCAATCCCGAATGCCGCAGTCCAGAATGTCGGCGGCAAGGTCGGCGTCTGGAAGGTGGGAGGAGGGAAAGTCGAGTTCGTTCCCGTTCATACGGGAGCCTCGGATCTCGATGGAACGGTGCAAATCGTGAAGGGTTTGCAGGTCGGCGACGAGATCGTTGTTTACAGCGCCTCGAGACTGGCAGGCACAAGCCGCATCCGTGTGACCGGCGATCCTGCGGAGCTTCTCAAATGATCAGTCTCGCCGGACGTGACATCTTGCATTCATGGGGCAAGTTCGTCTTTACCGGCATCGGCCTCGGCCTGCTGATCGGCGTCACCTTCACCATGGCAGGCGTCTATCGGGGCATGGTCGACGACGGCAAAGTGTTGCTTGACAACAGCGGCGCCGACATGTGGGTCGTCCAGCAGAAGACGCTCGGCCCCTATGCCGAATCCTCCAACATCAATGACGACGTCTATCGGATGATCCTGACAATCCCCGGCGTCGAGCGTGCCGCCAACGCCACCTATCTGACGATGCAGGTCCGGAAAGGAGATACCGACGTGCGCGCCATGGTGGTGGGAGTCGCGACGGGCGATATCAGAACGCCGGGCTGGCCGCCGTTTCTCGCCGCGGGGCGTCAGATCACGCGCGGCCACTACGAAGCGGTGGCGGATGCCGCAACCGGCTTTGCGCTCGGAGACACCATCGCTATCCGACGCAATCGCTACACGGTGGTTGGCCTCACCCGGAGAGCAGTATCGTCAAGCGGCGACCCGATGGTGTTCATTCCGCTGAAGGATGCGCAGGAAGCGCAGTTCATCAAGGACAACGATTCCATCGTCCGCCAGCGTCGGCGCACCGCCGAGAACTCCGATTTCAACCGGCCCGGCGTGCCGGGACTGCTTGACGCCGTGATCGCCTCTCAAAACAGCAATCCTTATGTAAACGCCGTGCTGGTGCGCATCAGACCCGGTTACGACCCCGAACGGATCGCGGCCGACATCGCCCGGTGGAAGCGGCTCACGGTCTATACGCGCCCGCAGATGGAAGAAATCCTGGTCGGCAAGCTGATCGCCACCTCGGCCAAGCAGATCGGCATGTTCCTCGCCATCCTGGCCATCGTCAGCGCCGCAATCGTCGCCTTCATCATCTATACGCTCACCATGGATAAGATCCGCGAGATCGCCGTGCTGAAGCTGATCGGCACGCGCAATCGTACCATCGCCTCCATGATTCTGCAGCAGGCGGTCGTGCTCGGGCTGATCGGCTTCGTCGTCGGCAAGATCACAGCGACCTTCGCAGCGCCTCTTTTCCCGAAATTCGTCCTGCTGCTTTCCGAGGACACGATGATCGGGCTTGTCGCGATCATCGTCATATGCGCGCTTGCCAGCGTCGTCGCCATTCGCATGGCGCTCAAGGTCGACCCCGCCGAGGCGATCGGGGGCTGACATGGAGGGCGCCATTGTCATCGAGGGGCTCAGGAAGCGGTATGGCAGCGGCGACACCGCCGTCGATGCCCTCAAGAGCGTCGATATGCGGGTCGCGCCAGGTGAGGTGATCGGCCTCATCGGCCCGTCGGGCTCTGGCAAGAGCACGCTGCTCAAAGCACTGGGCGCCGTCATTGACCCGAGCGGCGGGCGCATGACGCTTGGCAACGAGGTGATCTATGATGACGGTTGGAAGATCCGCGATCTTCGCGCGTTGCGGCGGGACAAGATCGGCTTCGTTTTCCAGGCACCCTATCTCATCCCCTTTCTGGACGTGACTGACAATGTCGCATTATTGCCGATGCTGGCCGGCGTTCCCAACGCCGAATCGCGCCGCCGCGCACGCAATCTCCTGAAGGTTCTCGACGTCGAGCATCGGGCCGCTGCCATGCCCTCGCAGCTTTCCGGTGGCGAGCAGCAACGGGTGGCGATTGCGCGCGGCCTCGTCAACCGGCCGCCGGTGATCCTTGCCGACGAGCCGACCGCCCCGCTCGACAGCGTGCGGGCGCTGGCCGTGATCCGTATCCTCAACGACATGGCAGACAGATTCGGAACGGCCATCATCGTCGTCACGCATGACGAGAAGATTATCCCGACCTTTAAACGCATCTATCACATCCGGGACGGCGTGACCCATGAGGAGGTGGGCGAGGGACGCGGATTTGATCTGCCTGTTTGAGCTTGCACAAAGACTTCTGGTGAACGCCGAGCTAGCGGAACCCTGAAGTCCCGCGGTTGCGGCACTGGATGTCGCCAGTAATTGAAATGAGCCCGATGCCAGAGAAGACTCAGCCGGACTGGGACCCGCGATCCGACGCGGTCCTTTCCAATCAGATCAAGGCCTATGACGGGATGCGTCGCCGCTGCCCCGTGGCGCATAGCGATTATCTGGGCTGGTCGCTCTTCCGCCACGAGGACGTGGTGCGGGCGCTGGACGATCACCACACCTTCAGCAGCGCGGTTTCCAGTCACTTGTCGGTGCCGAGCGGCATGGATCCGCCCGAGCACACGGCCTATCGGCGACTGATCGAGCGCCATTTCGAACAGGGACGGGTCGAGGCTTTCGAGCCGCTGTGCCGCACGATCTCCATCGGCCTCGTGTCCGGCCTGGAGAGAGGCAGGGAGATCGAGATGATCACACAGTTCGCCCAGCGCTTCGCCGTGCGGATCCAGTGCGCCTTCCTCGGTTGGCCAGATTGCCTGCACGAACCACTGCTTGAGTGGGTTCGCAAGAGCCACGAGGCCACGCTGGCTCGGGATACCGGAGCGATGGTGGCGATCGCGCTCGAATTCGACGGCTATATCAGCCTGTTGCTGAAAGCGAGGTGGGAAGCCGGCGCGGCCGCACCCGACGACATCACCACGGATCTGTTGCGCGAGAGGATAGGCGACAGGCCGCTGAACCACGAGGAAATCGTCAGCATCCTGCGCAACTGGACCGTCGGCGAACTGGGCACCATCACCGCCTGTGTCGGCATCCTGGCCCACTATCTGGCGGAAAATCCGCAGCTCCAGCGTCAACTCCGGGAAAATCCCGGCCTGCTGCCTGCGGCGATCGACGAGATTTTGCGGCTGCATGCGCCGCTCATTTCCAACCGGCGGGTGACGACCCGGCCAGTGGAGATCGGTGGACGCAAGATCGCCGCCGGCGAGCGCGTGACGCTGCTGTGGGCATCGGCCAACCGCGACGAAGCGGTCTTCGGCGATCCCGACGAATTCCGTCTGGATCGCGATCCCGAGCAGAACCTTCTCTACGGCCGGGGCATTCACGTCTGCCCGGGCGCACAACTGGCCAGGCTGGAACTGCGCGTCGTCATGGAGGAACTGCTGAAGAGTACCAATGAGATCGCGCATGCGCCCGGTCATCGAACGATGCTTGCCATCTATCCGGCAAGCGGGTTTTCCGTGCTGCCCATGCTTGTGACGTAGCTTCAGGAGACAACGCATGTTTTCCGGCAAGTGCTGCCCTCTCATTCGCGACGTGTTCTCGGCGGGAAGGCGGCGCCTTGCCCGCGACCGGGAAAAAGGATGGCCGAGGCATCGCTGCCGATGCGAACTTCAACCACCACGGGCGAGAAGACCGTGACGTCCGCTGGCCCGATACTGCAGCAGCAAGGATTGGCGACGGGCCTTGCAGAACTGTCACCCGCGTATTTCGGGCTGGTGATGGCCACCGGCATCGTCTCGCTGGCAGCCTTTATGATGGAGCACCAGACGCTTGCGACGGCACTGTTCTATTTGAACATCGGGCAATATGCCGTCCTTTGCATGCTGTACGGCTTGCGGGCCTGGCGCTACCCGCGGCGCTTCTTCGGGGACATGGTCGCCCACCTGACCGGGCCGGGTTACTTCACCACTGTTGCCGGCACGGGCATCCTAGCCAGTCAGTTCATGGTGCTCGAAGAAGACATCGTGATTGGCGGCAGTTTGTGGCTGCTGGCTGTCTTTTTGTGGACATGCCTGACCTACACCATCTTCACCGCCTTCACCGTTCGCCAGGAAAAGCCCACGCTGGACAAGGGCATCACCGGCGGCTGGCTGCTGGCGGTCGTGGCCACGCAGGCAGTGTCGGTTTCGAGCGCATTGCTGGCGGCACGCATCGACCAGCCCTACCGGCTCGAACTCAACCTCGTGGCATTGTCCATGTGGCTGTGGGGCGGCATGCTCTACATCTGGATGATGTCGCTGATCTTTTACCGATATGCCTTCTTCCGCTTCTCGCCTGGCGATCTGGCGCCGCCTTACTGGATCAACATGGGGGCGATGGCCATCTCCGCCCTGGCCGGTTCGCTGCTGATCCTGAACGCGCCGCACGCGCCCTATCTCTCGTCGCTGCTGCCCTTTCTCAAGGGCTTCACGGTCTTTTACTGGGCCACGGGCACCTGGTGGATCCCCATGCTGCTACTGCTCGGTATATGGCGCTATGGCTACCGGCGCTTCCCATTCACCTATGACCCGCTCTACTGGGGCGCGGTGTTCCCGCTCGGTATGTATGCCGCCTGCACCTGGCAGATGGACCGCGCCATGGAATTTGGCTTCTTGACTCCTTTACCACGCGCTTTCCTCTATATAGCCCTATTTGCTTGGGCCATCACCTTCTTCGGCATGCTGCGCGCAATGTTCCGAAGTCTTACCGGCATGATGGGGGCGTGAGATGAAATCGTGGTGTCGATCGGTCCTGTCCAGACTACGCAGCAGCAGATGAATTTGCTTGGTTCAACTCTCCGCGGAGGAGGCGAAATTATTCACATGACCTCTTCGTCTACACTATCCGATCCATTCTATTGTGGTTGCGACACCGAGTTGGTGCCGGATGGATTAGTTTCCGTCGACGAGGCTCTGCGCCGCGGATTGGCGCTTGTTACGCCGGTTGGGGAGGTAGAGCGCATACCGCTCGTCCGGGCTCATGGCCGGGTGCTCGCGGAATCGGAGAATGCCGAAACGCTGCTACCGCTGTTCGACAACTCCGCCATGGACGGCTACGCGGTCCGGCTTGCCGACCTCGTCGGCAAGGGGCCGTGGCACCTGCCGGTTGCGGGGCGCCTCGTAGCCGGCGACACGTCCGCCGCGCCTCTGCCTCCCGGAACGGCCTTGCATATCTTTACAGGCGCGGCCGTTCCCGCGGGATGTGATGCCGTGGTTATGCAGGAAATGACGCGGCTGGAAGGAGATGGTATTTGGCTCTCGCGTCGTCCCGAGCGGGGCAGCAACATCCGGCGCGCCGGCGAGGATCTTGCCGCCGGTACGCAGCTTCTGCCGGCGGGGAGGCGCATCGGCCCTCGCGCGGCGGCGCTGCTCGCCTGCGCAGGCTGTGGCGAGGTCGCCGTGCGTCGCCGCGTCAGGGTGGCCTTCTTCAGCACCGGCTCCGAATTGCGGGAGCCAGGCGCTCGGCTGGAGCACGGACAGATTTGGAATTCCAACCGCTATCACCTTCAGGGCTCACTTGATCTGCCCTGGGTGGATGCGATCGATATGGGTAGCGTGCCCGACAAGCCCGAACAGTTGCGGGAGACGCTGGAACGAGCTTCCCATGCTGCAGACCTTGTGGTTTCCACCGGCGGCGTTTCTGTCGGCGGTGAGGACCATATGCCGGCGGTGCTGCGCGCGGCCGGCGGCAGCATCCACGTAAGGAAAGTAGCCATGAAACCGGGCAAGCCCTTGATGATCGGCCGCATCGGCGCCGCGATCTACCTGGGCTTGCCGGGTAACCCGGTTTCGGCTTTCGTCACCTGGCATGTAATCGGAGCGCGCATTGCAGAGGCGCTGGCGGGGATTTCGGAAGGAACGCCGCGCCGCATCATCGTCCGTGCGGGTTTCGACCGGCCACGGCATCCGGGACGTTGCGAATTTCTCCCGGCATGCCTCGGCAGCTATGACGGTTACGGTACCAGGACCGCGAACATCGTGACTTCGGAGGTTTCGCACCGGGCAGGATTGCTGGCGAAGGCGGACGGGCTGCTTCTGATCCCATCGGAAACCGACCGCGTCCGGCTTGGCGACATGCTGGAGTTCCTACCATTTCACGACGGGTGAGCGACCTAGAGGAAACACATCGATGAGATTGGGTTATGTGACCGTACAGGGCAAAGGCCGCATTGATCTTCTTATGGCCGAAGTCGTCTCACTGCTCGAAACGCAAGGCATCGCCCTGGCGGGGACCGTCCAGACCAATATCGACCGGCAGGATTGCCCACGGTGCGACATGGATCTGCGGCTGCTGCCCAACGGGCCAGTGGTGCGCATCAGCGTCGATCGCGGCCCGGAAGCTCGTGGCTGCCGACTCGATGCCGGCGCGCTGGAACAATCGGTGCTGTGGGTCGAGGGCGCTCTGGAGCGAGCCGAAGTGCTGGTGGTCAACAAGTTCGGGAAGCAGGAGTCCGAGGGTAAAGGCTTGGCCGGAGCGATCGCCTCCGCTCTCGAACTTGGCCGTCCGGTGATTGTTGGAGTGAACGGATTGAATCTGCCGGCATTTCAAAGATTCTCCGACAGCATGGCGGAACAACTGGCGCCGGACGCCGTGCAAATCGCCGAATGGTGCTTCGCCGCATTGGCCGACCGCAAGCGGGACAATCCTCCTGGCCAGCCAAGGGCGCAGCCCGCCTCCGTCTTGCTTTGAACGAGACCGCAGCCGACCAAGATCAGGCGCGGCGCCCCGCCTTGGAGCGTTCAATATCCCGTATCGTCGCTCGAGCACTGGCTTGTCGAATTGATGCTCGTTCACCAGCCGCCGGATCAATCTGAATCACATTTCGGAGCGATGGGATGGTGGTCCCCATTCCGCATGAAGCGCCAGGCAATCCCGAGAACTATCCACCTGAAGTTTGTTCAAGCGCAAAGATAACAATCTTTTTGCGATGACAGATATCCGCATCCTATCGGATTGCGAGAGAGTCGTGAGCGTTTGGGGGCGGTCATCGGATGCGATTCACCAGAACTGATCATACTCGCGCGGACGAAGCTCTGCGTTATCCTTTTCCAACTTTGGTCGGGCTTACGTCAGAGTGTCCGGCTGCCGTTGCGCGGTTGTCAACGCCGCCCGAAGGAGTTCTTGCATGAGCCACTTCCTCGATCGGCTAATGTTCTTTCGCAAGGAACTCGCGACGTTCTCCGATGGTCACGGCATCGTCACCGGCGAGAACCGCGTTTGGGAAGACGGCTACCGGAAGCGATGGCAGCACGACAAGATCGTGCGCTCGACACATGGCGTGAACTGCACGGGCTCCTGCTCGTGGAAGATTTATGTCAAAGGCGGGATCGTCACCTGGGAGACGCAGCAGACTGACTACCCGCGAACCCGTCCAGACTTGCCCAACCACGAGCCGCGCGGCTGTCCCAGAGGGGCGAGCTATTCGTGGTATCTCTATTCCGGCAATCGTGTGAAATACCCACTTGTGCGGGGGCGCCTGCTCAGGTTGTGGCGTGAGGCGCGCAAGACCAAGGCGCCGGTCGCCGCCTGGGCCTCGATCGTGGAGGACGCGCAAAAGCGCAGTTCCTATACGTCCATCCGCGGCCATGGTGGTTTCGTGCGGGCGGATTGGGACGAGGCCAACGAGATCGTCGCCGCCGCCAACGCCTACACAGTGAGGAAACATGGCCCTGATCGCGTGGCGGGGTTCTCGCCGATCCCCGCCATGTCGATGGTTTCCTATGCTGCCGGCACGCGCTACCTTTCGCTGCTCGGGGGCACCTGCCTGTCATTCTACGACTGGTACTGCGACCTGCCGCCGTCCTCGCCGCAGACTTGGGGCGAACAGACAGACGTCGCCGAATCCGCCGACTGGTACAACGCCGGCTTCCTCATTCTGTGGGGTTCGAACGTACCGCAGACGCGCACGCCCGATGCGCACTTCTACACCGAAGCGCGCTACAAGGGCACAAAGAGCGCCGTCGTCTCGCCTGATTACGCAGAGGCGACCAAGTTCGCCGATATCTGGCTGCAGCCGCAGCAGGGCACCGACGCGGCGCTGGCGCTCGCCATGGGCCACGTCATTCTCAAGGAATACCATGTCGAGCGGCAGGTGCCGTATTTCGCCGACTATGCACGCCGCTACACCGACATGCCGATGCTGGTGCGCCTGGTCAAAAAGGGCGACAGCTACGTGCCCGATCGCTTTGTCCGGGCGTCGGATTTCGACGGCGGGCTCGGCGAGCATGAGAATGCGGAGTGGAAGACAGTCGGGCTTGACGAGACGTCCGGCGAAGTTGTTGCCCCGCACGGCACGGCGGGCTTTCGCTGGGAAAAGCAGCGTGGCCGCTGGAATCTCGAGGAAAAGGATGGCAAGGGCCGCGACATCCGACTGAAGCTCAGCCAGATCGGAGGCGGGGAAGCTGTTCCCGTCGCCTTCCCCGATTTCGGGGGCCGCGCGCATTCGCATTTCGTCAGGACGGAGCATGGCGAGCTCCTGATCCGCGCCGTTCCCGCCAGCCGCGTGAAGCTGGCCGAGGGCGAGGCGCTTGTCGCCACGGTATTCGATCTGTTGTGCGCCAATTACGGCATCGACCGCGGGCTCGGCGACGAGAATGCCGCCAACTCCTATAATCAGGACATGCCCTGTACGCCCGCCTGGGCCGAGAAGGTCACCGGCGTTCCGCGCCAGGCGATCATTACGGTGGCGCGCGAGTTCGCGACCAACGCGGAGAAGACCAACGGGCGCTCCATGGTAATCCTCGGCGCCGGTCTGAACCATTGGTACCACATGGACATGAGCTATCGCGCCATCATCAACATGCTGGTGATGTGCGGCGCGATCGGCCAGTCAGGCGGCGGCTGGTCGCACTATGTCGGGCAGGAGAAGCTGCGGCCGCAGACCGGATGGCTGCCGCTTGCCTTCGCGCTTGACTGGAACAGACCACCGCGGCAAATGAACGGGACCTCCTTCTTCTATGCGCATTCCGACCAGTGGCGCTACGAAACACTGTCTGTCTCCGAAATCCTCTCGCCCACAGCACCGGACGGTGACTGGTCGGGCAGCATGATCGACTACAATGTCCGCGCCGAGCGCATGGGCTGGCTGCCGTCGGCACCGCAGCTTAGGGCGAATCCGCTCGATCTCGCAGCAAAGGCCAATGCGAAAGGACAGGAGCCGGCCGACTATGTGGTGTCGGCGCTGAAATCGGGCGAACTGGAGCTTGCATGCCAAGATCCCGATCATCCTGACAATTGGCCGCGCAACCTCTTCGTCTGGCGTTCCAACCTTTTGGGGTCGTCCGGCAAGGGGCACGAGTATTTCCTCAAGCACCTGCTCGGCACCTATCATGGCGTGCTGGGCAAGGACCTCGGTGAGGAAGGCCGCGAAAAGCCGAAGGAAGTCGTCTGGCGCGACGAGGCGCCGAAAGGCAAGCTCGACCTCCTGGTGACGCTCGATTTCCGCATGTCCACGACCTGTGTCTATTCCGACATCGTGCTGCCGACGGCCACCTGGTACGAGAAGAATGACCTCAACACCTCCGACATGCACCCCTTCATCCATCCGCTCTCGGCGGCGGTGGACCCTGTCTGGGGCTCGCGCACGGACTGGGACATCTATCGCGGCATCGCACGCGCCTTCTCGAAGGTGGCGCCGGAAGTGCTCGGCGTCGAGACGGACGTGGTGCTCACGCCCATCCAGCACGACAGTCCCGGCGAACTGGCGCAGCCGCTCGATGTGAAGGACTGGAAGCGCGGCGAGACCGACCCGGTTCCGGGGCTGACCATGCCGCAGGTGTCGGTGGTGGAGCGCGACTATCCCAATCTCGGCAAGCGCTTCACCGCGCTCGGGCCGCTGATGGACAAGCTCGGCAATGGCGGCAAGGGCATCGCCTGGGAAACCAGCCATGAGGTCAAGGCGCTGAAGGCGCTGAACGGCGTGGTGCCGGATGAAGGCTCGACCAGGGGGCTTGCCAGGATCGAGACCGACATCGACGCCGCCGAGGTCATCCTGATGCTGGCGCCCGAGACGAACGGCGCGGTGGCCGTGCGCTCATGGGAGGCGCTTTCCAAGCGCACCGGGCGCGAGCACGCGCATCTCGCCATGCCGAAGGAGGACGAGAAGATCCGTTTCCGCGACGTCGTCGCCCAGCCGCGCAAGATCATTTCCTCGCCGATCTGGTCGGGGCTGGAAAGCGAGCATGTCTGCTACAATGCCGGCTATACCAATGTGCATGAACTTATCCCCTGGCGCACGCTGACAGGCCGGCAGCAGCTCTATCAGGATCATCTGTGGATGCGCGCCTTCGGCGAAGGCTTCGCCACCTGGAAGCCGCCGGTCGATCTCAAGACCGTTGCCGGCGCGCTCAAGGCCAATCACGACGGCAGCCCGCATGTGGTGCTTAACTTCATCACGCCGCACCAGAAATGGGGCATCCACTCGACCTATTCCGATAATTTGCTGATGCTGACGCTGAACCGCGGCGGCCCGGTGGTGTGGATCTCCGAGACCGACGCCAAAAAGGCCGGCATCCGCGACAATGACTGGATCGAGGCCTTCAACCGCAACGGCGTGCTGGTGGCGCGCGCGGTGGTCTCGCAGCGGGTCAATCCCGGCATGTGCCTGATGTACCACGCGCAGGAGAAGATCGTGAACGTGCCGGGCTCGCCGATCACCGGGCAGCGCGGCGGCATCCACAATTCGGTGACGCGCACGGTGCTCAAGCCCACCCACATGATCGGCGGCTACGTCCATCAGGCCTATGGGTTCAATTACTACGGCACCGTCGGGTCGAACCGCGACGAATTCGTGATCGTGCGCAAGATGGGCACGGTCGACTGGATGGAAGAAAAGTTGGAGGCCGCAGAATGACGATCCGCGCCCAGATCGCCATGGTGCTGAACCTGGACAAGTGCATCGGGTGCCACACCTGCTCGGTCACCTGCAAGAACGTCTGGACGAGCCGCGAAGGCGTCGAATACGCTTGGTTCAACAATGTCGAGACCAAGCCCGGTATCGGCTATCCCAAGGACTGGGAGAACCAGAAGCGCTGGAAGGGCGGCTGGAAACGCCGCAAGGACGGCAAGATCGAGCCGCGGCTCGGCGCGAAATGGCGCGTGCTCGCCAAGATCTTCGCCAATCCCGACCTGCCGGAGATCGACGACTATTACGAGCCCTTCACCTTCGACTACGAGCATCTCCAGATCGCGCCGGAATCGAAGGCCTTTCCGACGGCACGCCCGCGCTCGCTGGTCAGCGGCGAGCGCATGGAAAAGATCGAATGGGGCCCGAACTGGGAGGAGATCCTCGGCGGCGAGTTCGAGAAGCGGCGCCAGGACTACAATTTCGAGGGTGTGCAGAGGGACATCTACGGGCAGTTCGAGAACACCTTCATGATGTATCTGCCGAGGCTGTGCGAGCACTGCCTCAACCCCACCTGCGTCGCTGCCTGTCCCTCGGGCGCCATCTACAAGCGTGAGGAGGACGGCATCGTCCTCATCGACCAGGACAAGTGCCGCGGCTGGCGCATGTGCATCTCCGGCTGCCCCTACAAGAAGATTTATTATAACTGGTCGACGGGGAAATCGGAGAAGTGCACTTTCTGCTTCCCGCGCATCGAGGCGGGCATGCCGACGGTCTGCTCGGAAACCTGCGTCGGGCGCATCCGCTATCTCGGCGTGCTGCTTTACGACGCCGACGGCATCGAGAAGGCGGCGAGCATCGCCGACGAAAAGGAACTTTATCAGGCTCAGCTCGACCTGTTCCTCGATCCGAACGATCCCGACGTCGTCGCGCGGGCGCGGGCGGACGGCGTGCCCGACAACTGGATCGAGGCTGCAAAACGGTCGCCGGTACGCAAGATGGCGGTGGAATGGAAGGTCGCCTTCCCTCTGCATCCGGAATACCGGACGCTTCCCATGGTGTGGTACGTTCCGCCGCTCTCGCCGATCCAATCGGCGGCGGAGGCCGGGAAAATGGGCCTCGATGGCGACATGCCGGACGTGCGCTCGCTGCGCATTCCGCTGCGCTACCTCGCTAACCTATTGACAGCGGGCAACGAGGAGCCGGTCGCCAAGGCGCTCGAAACCATGCTCGCCATGCGCGCTTACATGCGCGCCAAGACGGTGGACGGCGTGACCGACGAGGCGATCGCACGCAAGGTCGGCATGAGCGCGGCGCAGATCGAGGAGATGTACCGCGTGATGGCGATCGCCAATTACGAGGACCGCTTCGTCATCCCTACAGCGCATCGCGAGATGAGCGAGGAAGCCTACGGCATGCGCGGCTCATGCGGGTTCTCTTTCGGCAATGGCTGTTCGGGCGGCGACAGTGACGTGAACCTATTCGGCGGGCCGAAGAAACACAACGCCAAAAACCCGATGGAGATCGCCTAATGAAGTCCTTCAAGGCGCTGTCGGCGCTGCTGTGCTACCCGACGCCGGCGCTTGTCGAGTCGGTTTCCGACATTCGCGCCGCCCTGCACGGGGAGCGTCTGCTTTCTCCGGCGGCGCTCGCCGAACTCGAAGCTCTGCTCGAATGGCTCGCTAGCGCCGATATCTACGAGCTTGAGGAAACCTATGTTCTGCTGTTCGACCGCTCGCGCGCGCTAGCGCTGAACTTGTTCGAGCATGTTCATGGCGAATCCCGCGACCGCGGCCAGGCGATGGTGGACCTCAAGGCACTCTATGAAAGCCACGGCCTCCAGTTCGGCTCCAGCGAGCTGCCGGATTTTCTGCCGCTGTTCCTGGAGTTCCTATCGATCCTGCCTCTGGACGAGGCGCGATCTCATCTTGCCGACGCGGCTCACATCGTCAGGGAACTTTCCGAGCGGCTGGAAAAGCGCGTATCCCCTTATGCCGCCCTCTTCGCCGCCGTTGCGGAACTCGCCGGAGACGGCGCTGCCGATCTCCAGCTCGTGGAAGACGACAACGTGAAGCCGGACGACCTCCCGGCGCTCGACGCCGCTTGGGAAGAGGCCGCCGTGACGTTCGGTCCGGGAGAGGCGCTCGACGGCTGTTCGCGCGACCGCCTCGCCATCCGGATGCGCGCCGCCCGTCGCACGCCCGCGACACCGGCCTGAAGCGGCGAGAGGGAACTCATGTTTTCATATCTCAATTTCGCGGTCTTCGGCATCTATCCCTATCTCTGCCTGACCGTCTTCCTTGTCGGAAGCCTGATCCGCTTCGACCGCGAGCAATATTCGTGGAAGAGCTACTCCAGCCAGCTCCTGCGCAGGCGGCAGATGATCTGGGGCTCGAACCTCTTCCATGCCGGCATTCTCGTCATCCTCGCCGGCCATACGGCAGGACTTCTAACCCCGATCCAGGTCTGGGGGTTTCTTGGCGTCTCGCATACCGCCAAACAGCTCCTCGCCATGACCGTCGGCGGCATCGCGGGCGTTGCCTGCTTCGTCGGGCTGACCATGCTGTTGCATCGGCGGCTATTCGACGCCCGTATCCGCAAGACCTCCAATCCGAGCGATATTGCGGTACTGATTATCCTTTACATCCAGCTTATCCTTGGCCTTTCGACCATTCTCGTATCGGCGAACCATCTTGATGGAGAGGAGATGGTCAAGCTCATGAAATGGGCGCAGGGAATTGTCACGCTGCAGGCAGGCGCCGCCGACTACGTCGCAAATGTGAATCCCATCTTCCGCGCGCATCTCGCGCTCGGCATGACGATCTTCCTGATCTTCCCGTTCACGCGCCTTGTCCACATCTGGAGTGTCCCCGTGTGGTATTTCGGGCGGCGCGGCTATCAGATTGTCCGCACCAAACGGTCTCCTGAACTGGTCCGCCGGGGAACGAGGGGGACAATCCCAGCGCGTAGGCGCGGTATGGAAGCGTCGGAGTAGGTCATGGCAACCATCGTAGTCGATCGTCGCGCGCTGGCTGCGGAACAAGTGCAGGCGAAATCGCCGAAGGCGGGCACACGCCCCACGGCCGGGCCGGAACCGGCAAGACCTCAGATTGCGGTCGACGGGGTGGTCGTCCCCCACGCGGCGATCGCTCGCGAAGTGCAGAACCATCCTGCCGAGAATCCTGCCGAAGCCTGGACGGAAGCAGCCCGTGCGCTGATCGTGCGCGAGTTGCTGGTCCAAGAGGCCCGCCGCCTTGCGATAGAGGCTGAGCCGCTCGAGGATGAGGAAGGCCGTCGCGAGACTGATGAGGAAGCTCTGATCCGAGTTCTGATGGAGAGAGAGATTTCCGTACCGGAGCCGGACGACGCATCGACGCAACGTTACTATGAGAAGAATCGGAGACTGTTTCGCAGCGCGGATTTATTCGAGGCTGCACACATCCTGTTTTCGGCCGACTGGAGCGACAAGGATGCGTTTGCCGCCGCTGTCGAGTCCGCGAAATCGGCGATTGCTCTACTGACGGAGGAGCCGTCACGCTTCCCCGATCTGGCGCGCGAACTGTCTGCATGCTCTTCTTCGAGTGAAGGCGGGCATCTCGGCCAGTTCACCCGGGATCAGGTGACGCCAGAGTTTTCCGCCGCGCTCGACCGGCTTCGCTCGGGAGAGATATCCGTGGCGCCGGTGGAAACGCCCTATGGCGCCCATGTCATCAGACTTGACCGCCGCATCAACGGCCAGACGCTACCGTTTGAGGCAGTGCGCAAGCGGATTGCCAGTCACCTGAAAAGCTCAGTCTGGCGGCGCGCCGCAGCGCAATACATTTCTTTGCTTGCGGGCCGGGCGACGATTACCGGCTTCGACTTCGGCGGCGCCGAATCGCCGCTGGTGCAGTGAGACACAGATGTTCGGTGAACTGATTTCACGGCTCGACCAACCGGAGGTCGCGGCGGCGGCGCTAGCCGCGCTTGACGACGAGGAGTTGACCTTGACCATCGAGCACTACGCGGAGGCGAACGAAATCGGCGTCGCCGAATGCGTGGCGGGAATTGTCAGGAGCTTTGTCGATCAGGCCGACGACGAGCCTTGGATGCAGCTTGTCGGCATCATGGCTCGATCGTCGCAAGACCCGACTTTAGCAGCCTTTGGCGCGATCCTGCGATACTGTGCCCGCGATCTTCAGTCGGACACCTACACCATCGTGAAGGGCGGTCCGGCCTCTTAGCAGGAAGCCTGCCCCTTTTCGGGAATTAGAGGCATTCCGACCGTTCTCACCTTGGAAGCGCGCCCCTGCCTAGTACTCGTAGATAACGATTTGATCGAACGCTTTCCACTGCCTGCACAGGGCGATTACGGCAGTGATCATATGTCGTCGGCAAAGCGCTATGTTAATCGGGCACCGCAGCAGCGCTTGTATTTCCGACCGCTTCCACAGGGGCACGGCGCATTGCGTCCGCTCTGACGGCGGCGAGGCGCTTCCTGCCTAGCCAAAATGTCCATTATCCCCGCCGCTGGTCGCCCCTGGCGCAACAGACGCACCATCGCCAGGAAAAATGGCGCGGCATGGGAAAGGAACATGCGATTGGACTCGCAAAAATAGTTTAGCCGCTCGGAACCTTCGTCGTTCACGGGCAGGAAGCGATGTTTGGGACAGCCGCCGTGACAGGCAAAGCGCCACTCGCACTTCAGACAAGCCGCAGGGAGCCTGGCCTTCTTGTCCAGGCCGAACCGTCTTTGCTGCGGCAAGGCCGCCAGCGTTTCAATCGGCGTTTGCGTGATGTTGCCCAGACGGTATTCCGAATAGACGTAGTGATCGCAGGCATAAAGGTCGCCGTTGTGCTCGAGGGCCAAGCCTGTGCCGCAGGTTTCGGCGAAGACACACAAGGAGGCGGGTGCTCCTGCCCAAATCCCGAGTTGTAGGTCGAAGAGTTGGATGAAAATGCGGCCGACATCATGCCGCACCCAATCATCAAAAATCTTGCACAGGAAGCGCCCATAGTCTGCCGGAGAGACGCTCCAGGGCGCGACGGCGAGATCTTCGTCTCCCGGCCTTGGCGGAGAGGCTAGTCCTCCCTGTCGGTCGATACGTTCGACCACCGGGATGAATTGCATGAACTGAACGCCCGCGTCTCGCAGGTAGTGATAGAAGTCAAGCGGAAAGCCGACGTTACAATTACTGACCACACATAGAACATTAGTGTCCACTTTGTGACGGGTCAGCAGTTTCCACGCCGACAGGACGCGCTCTGAACTTGGTTGATCGCGCCTGTCACGCCGGTATTGATCGTGCAGGCGCGGCGGCCCATCTATGCTAAGACCGACCAAAAATCCTTCATCATGAAGGAACCGAGCCCATTCCTCGTCCAGCAATGTGCCGTTGGTTTGTAGCGCGTTGCGGATGATGCGTCCGGGCGGACAATGCTTCCGCTGCAAGGTGACTATCGTTCTGAAATAACGCAGACCCAGGATGGTCGGCTCACCGCCCTGCCAAACGAACTGGACCTCTCTCACGCCTGCACGCGACTGGCTGTCGATATAGTCGCGGATGAAGGTTTCGAGCACGTCCGGCGCCATCCGAAACTTGCTCTGATCAGGATAAAGCTTCGTTTTGTCGAGATAGTAGCAATAACTGCAATCAAGATTGCACCTCGGGCCCATGGGCTTGGCCATGACCCAGAATGGAGGAGCCACGCCATCGCCATTACCTCGCACGCCTCTTCCTCCTTCTTCCCACGAACAGGCGGGCGCTCTATAGCAGCACCATCGCTATCCAACTTTGCGCCTCGACAAGGATTGGCGCGATGCCCTGTCTTTCCTGTTCGAACGAGACAGAGAATCTATCGAAAGCGCAGCGGTACTCGTCGCGCCTTCGATCGTCGGGTGAGCGCTTCACTTCTTAGGGTCTGTCCAGCGACATTCACCTATCCAGGCCGGCGCGGTGCTTCCTCATTCGGGCTACTGAACGCATCTGAAGCTGAAATATCTTTCGCCGCGGTCGGCAATGCAGTTTTGACGGGGATCAAGGCCAAGCAACAGGTACCGGAAGAAGCTCACCTAGCGGGCGAGGGCTTCCGCAAGAACCAGTGAGGCACACAACCATGAACGACAGCACATTGAGACAGGACATCATCGACGAGCTCGACTTCGAGCCCAGCATCGACGCGGCCGATATTGGCGTCGCGGTGGAAAACGGCGTCGCCACGCTGACCGGCCACGTTCCGACCTATGCCCAGAAGCTTACGGTCGAACAAGTCGTGCGCCGGGTGAAGGGCGTAAAGGGGATCGCCCAGGAAATCGAAGTCCGACCTTTCGGCACAAATCGGACCGCCGACGACGAGATCGCAAAACGCGCCGTCAACACGATCAACTGGAACACATCGATTCCCGACGGCGCCGTTCAGGTGAAGGTGCAGGACGGCTGGGTGACGCTGACGGGCAAGGTCGAGTGGCAGTACCAGAAGACGGCGGCGGCGGATACGGTGCGCGATCTCGCCGGCGTCGTCGGCGTCTCGAACCAGATCGAGATCAAGCAGCGTGCCTCCGCGTTCGATGTGAAGAAGCGCATCGAGGACGCGTTGAAGCGCAATGCGGAACTCGAGGCGCAGGCGATCAAGGTCAATGTCATGGAGGGCGGCAAGGTCCGGCTGGAGGGAAGGGTGCATGCCTGGTCGGAGCGAAGCGCGGCTGAGCGGGCGGCCTGGTCCGCGCCTGGAGTCAACACCGTCGAGGACCGGCTCACGATCGGCTGACGCGACAGGCGTTTGGGACTTTATATGAGGCGGGAAGCCGGCTTTCCGCCTCACATTCGTCCTATGCTTTCCGCCATCCGGGAGGAATCCATGAAGGCGATGGTGCTAGAGCAACCACGAATGCCGCTTGTACCGATCGAGCGAGCGGATCCTTTGCCTGGTGAGGGTGAAATCAGGACTCGTGTGGAGGCCTGCGCCGTATGCCGAACCGACCTGCATGTGGTTGACGGTGAATTGGAGCATCCGAAGCTGCCGCTCGTGCCCGGCCACGAGATCGTCGGCGTCATCGACGCGGTTGGCGCAGGCGTCGATCACGAACGGCTGGGCCACCGCGTGGGGATTCCGTGGCTAGGCCATGCCTGTGGCGCCTGCGCCTACTGCCGTGCCGGCGCGGAGAACCTTTGCGACCGGCCGCTCTTCACCGGCTATACGCGGGACGGCGGCTTCGCCACCCATGCGGTGGCGGACGCCGATTTCGCCTTCGATCTCGATAGCGAGGCCGATGCCGTCGCCCTGGCGCCGCTGCTTTGCGCAGGGCTCATCGGCTGGCGCTCGCTGAAGCGGGCAGGAAGCGGACGGCACATCGGCCTCTACGGTTTCGGCGCGGCCGCGCACATCATCGCGCAGATCTGTCTCTGGCAAGGACGCGAGGTCTATGCCTTCACCCGGCCCGGCGACAGCGCGGCGCAACGCTTCGCCTCGAACCTCGGCGTGTCATGGGCGGGCGGATCGGACGAGGGGCCGCCCGTCGCGCTCGACGCGGCCATCATCTTCGCTCCCGTCGGCTCGTTGGTTCCGGCGGCGCTGCACGCGGTCCGCAAGGGCGGCCGCGTCGTCTGCGGCGGCATTCATATGAGCGACATCCCGGCGATGCCCTATTCGATTCTCTGGGAGGAGCGAGAGCTTGTGTCCGTCGCGAACCTCACGCGAAAGGACGCGGAGGAGTTCTTCCCGGTCGCCCGTGCCGCGCGCGTTCGAACCCATACCGTCACCTATCCCCTCGCTCGGGCCAACGAAGCGCTGGAGGACTTGCGGGAAGGTCGCCTCAACGGCGCCGCGGTTCTGGTTCCATGATCAAGGCGGTATTCAACCGGCGCGTTTCCCGAGCGCCCGCACCTCCTCGATCCACGTCCTGCGCTTGGCCTCGCTCGCGCCTTCCACCATCCCGAACAACGTTTCACGGACCGGGCTGACGCCAACGAAGTTCAGGATATTGCGACGCATGCCAGCGACGCCGTGGCCAAGATACCAGAAGCGATAGAACGAGGCCGGCATGCCCATGGTCACCACCACGCGTGCCGAACGGCCCTTGAGCAGCGTTTTGGCGAAGCCGCCCTTGCCGGCTTCGGGATAGGCGAAGGCGATGCCCGGCCGCATCACCTGTTCCAGGAAGGCTTTCAACAGGGCCGGCATGGTGCCGAGCCACAGCGGAAAGACGAAGACGAGATGCTCCGCATCCCGGATCGACCGAGCGGCGTCCTCCAGCGTGACCGGCAGGGGCCGTTCGGTGAACTCGTCCATGCTCCGCAGGATCGGGAAATCGAGCGTCGCGATGTCCATGAGCCGAACGTCATGGCCTGCCGAGCGTGCGCCTTCGACATAGGCGTCGGCAAGCGCCCGGCACAGGCGCTTCGGATTGCCGTCTGGATGACCGAGGACGACGAGGACGCGGCGCGGCATGGCGGTTCTCCGGATGATCGGGCGAGGTTACGCGGCCCGCGGGCTGACGCCCTTGATCGCGATCAAGTCCGGCGATGCCTGGCGAGCCGGCGCTCGCGTGCGAAGAACCAGTGTTTGGTCGCTTCGGATGCGGCCAGATAAAGCAGCGTGATCGCGACAAGACCTGCCATTGTCTGCGCAGGCAACGGCACGAAACCGAACCAGGCTGAACCCGGCAGGTAGGGGATCGCTACGGCGAGCAGGCCGATCGCCAGCGTCAGCCACGCCAGGAGCGCGCTTGGCCGGCTCCGCCAGAAGGACTGGTGTGTGCGTATGACGAGGACGATCACCAGTTGGGTCAGCAGAGACTCCACGAACCATCCCGTCCGGAACGTGCGGGCATCCGCGTGCATGAGGAGCAGCAGGAAGCCGAAGGTCACGAAATCGAAGCAGGAACTCACCAGACCGAAATAGATCATGAAGCGGCGGATCGAGCCGATATCCCAGCGGCGCGGCGCCTCGATCTGTTCGGCGTCCACGCGGTCGCCGGCTATGGCTAGCGAAGGCAGCGACGAGAGCAGGTTGTTGAGAAGGATCTGCGGGGCCAGCAACGGCAGGAAGGGCAGCGCGAGCGACGCGAAGGCCATCGAGAACATGTTGCCGAAATTGGCGCTGGTGGTGATGGAGACGTACTTCATCGTATTGGCGAAGGTTCGCCGGCCGTCGTCCACGCCGCGCAGCAATACGCCGAGGTCGCGCTCCAGCAGGATCATGTCCGCGGCCTCCCGGGCCACGTCGACGGCGCCATCGACGGAGATGCCGATGTCGGCCTCGTGCAGGGCCGGGGCGTCGTTTATGCCGTCCCCCATATAGCCGACGACATGGCCACGCCGTCGCAGCGCCTCGATGAGGCGCTCCTTCTGGTTGGGGTCGATCTCGGCGAAGATGTCGATCTGCGCTGCGAGGGCGATGAGCGCTTCCTTAGTCAGATTCGCCAGTTCGTCGCCGGCAAGGACGTTGCGATGGGGCAGGCCCACGAGTTCGGCCAGATGCGCGGCAACGTAACGATTGTCGCCGGATATGACCTTCACCTTGATGCCGCGCTCGGCCAGCGCCTTCAGCGTCTCGGCCATGCCGGGCTTAGGCGGGTCGAGGAACAGCAGGAACCCGGCGAAGGCTAGACCTGTCTCGTCTTCGCGCTGGTAGACATGGCTGGGCGCGAAGCGGCGCACTGCCAGGCCGAGTACGCGAAACCCCTGTATGCACCAGCCTTGTACCTTGGCGTCGATGGCTTTCGCCTGCCGGTCGTCCAGCGGCCGGACACCGGTTCCCGCCAGAACGGACGAACAGGCCTGGACGATGTTCTGGACCGCGCCCTTGCAGATCAGCAGGTCCTCGCTGGCCTCCTTCCCCCGCACGATCACCGAAAGCCGTTTGCGGATGAAATCGTAGGGAATCTCGTCGATCTTCTCATACGCGGACAGGTCGTCGTCAGGACCTCTGCTGGCCGCGATTCCCTCGTCAAGGGGATTTGCCATGCCGGACTGTAGCGTCGCGTTGAGCAGCGCCCAAAGCCGCACCTGCGACGAATCCGTTCCGCCGGCACCCAGGCAGCCGTCCAGGCGGATGGTTCCTTCCGTCAACGTCCCGGTCTTGTCGGTGCACAGGAGATCCATGCTGCCGAGGTTCTCGATGGCGTCGAGCCGGCGCACGATGACGCCGCTCGCCGCCATGGTACGCGCGCCCCGCGCTAGCGTGACGCTGATGATCGCCGGCAGCAGCTCGGGGGTCAGCCCGACGGCCAGGGCCAGCGAAAACAGCAGCGAGTCGACGGCTGGGCGGTGCAACAGAAGATTGGCGAAGAAGACGAGGATGACGATGGCCAGCATGATCTCCGTCATCAGGTAGCCGAAGCGGCGGATGCCTTTCGCGAACTCCGTCTCGGGCACGGAGCGGGCGATCGCTCCGGCGATGGCTGCGAACTCGGTCTGCCCTCCAGTGCGCGCGGCAAGCATCGTGGCGGTGCCGCTTCGCACGGACGTGCCAGTGAAGACCGCGTTGCCGCGCTGGCCGATCTGGGCGTCCGGCGCCGAGAGGCCGGGCTCTTTCATAACGGGAAAGGTTTCGCCGGTGAGCGCGGCCTCGCTGACGTTGAAGTCGCGCGCTTCCAAGAGCACGCCGTCCGCCGGAATAAGGTTACCGGCTGAAAGCCGAACGACGTCGCCCGGCACGATCTCCGCGACGGCAACGGACGCTTCTCGGCCGTCGCGCAGCACGGAGGCCTTGCGGGCAATGCGCGCCGTCAGCGCCTCCATCGCTCTGGAGGCACCGTATTCCTGCGTGAACGAGAGCACGCAACTCGCCAGCACGATGATGCCGATGATCACCGCCTCGCTGCCTTCCCCCACGAACGCCGAGACGACCGCAGCGAAAATCAGGATGAGCACCAACGGGCTGCGGAACTGCCGCGTGAAGGCCGCGAGTGCGGAGCCGCGTCCCATTCGGTTGACCGCGTTCGGGCCTGCTTCGCGAAGCCTGCTTCGAGCTTCGCCGACGGAAAGACCCGACGGCCCGGAACGCAGGCTGGCCAACAGCGTTCCGGCCGGAACCGACCAATACGCTCCGTCCGCCGAGGCCTGTTTCTGTTCCACAAGAGGCACTCCCGCGGCCGGGGGAAGCGCTATCGGCGGCCGCTCGCCGCGAATGATGGCGCCCGCTGCAACAGACAGGACATAGTGTGCTTCCGTCAGCTTGCCATGAAGCGGTTCCGGCCTGTTTCGTCGAGCAGCGAGCGCGTCACGCCGCCAAAAGCCCATTCCCGCAGGCGGCTATGGCCGTACGCTCCCGACACGATCAGGTCGGCGCCGCTGTTGTCCAGCGCCTCGAACAGCGCGAGGTGTTCGTCGGGGCCTTCGATCAGTTCCGGCCGTGCTTCGACGCCATGCGCTCCAAGAAAGGCCATCACGTCTGCGAGGCTTGCGCGTACCCATTGGTCGACCTCGGTGGCGACCGTCACGACCGTCACGGTCTCTGCCGCCTTCAACAGCGGCAGTGAATCGGCGAGGGCGCGACGTGCCTCGCGCGTATCCTTCCAGGCGACGGCGATGTTCCTAGCCCGCACTTGTTCGGTGTCGCGGGCGACGACGAGCAGGGGCCGTCCCGCCTGAAGGGCGATGCTCCCGGGATCCGCCTGCCGGTAAGCGTCGCCCGTTGCCGCGCCTTCGACCGCGCCCAACACGATCAGGTCCGCCGCCCGCGCGGCCTCCGCCACGGCGCGCGTCGGATTGTCGAGCGTCTCACGCCATTCAGTCATGGCCTTGCCGGCGATCAGCTTGCCGAACTTGTCATGCACATCCTTGAAGCGGGACTTAATGTCGTCGCGCATTTGCATCCATGCCTCGGCGGCTAGGCCGGCACCGGCCGGCCCGGCCACGACGATGGGAGCGTCGGCGGCGCAAAGGCCGATCAGCTTCGCCTGGAAGCGTCCTGCAAGATCGGCGGCTGCTTTCACGACCGGGACGACAGGTCCGTCGATGTCGAGGTTCACGAGGATGGATCTATAGCTCATGGGTTTGCCCTTCCGTCGTCACCGCGACGGTGATTTCACGATGACAGGAAATCTATAGTCGCCGCCAAGTACTGCCTTGATACCGATCAAAAATGTCGTTAGGCGAGCGAACCCCGCGAGAGGAGACTATTGAACCACCAGGACGGGAACGTTCGTATATGCAATGACCTCTTCGGTTTGCCTATTGAGCGTCAATCTGTGTGGGTCTTGCCGGCCCTGACTCGCCATAACAATCAGATCGCACCCAGTCAGCTTTGCTGCTTTAAGAACGGCCTTCGCGGGAACGTCATCAATTTCGCGCAGTAACTCTACGTAGATACCGCGCTCGACAGCCTCTTGTTCAATCCAGGCGAACTGTTTTCCCATAGTGTCGTCGACCTGCGGATCACGACATGTGAACGCGTTTTCAGGCTCGCCCGCTAACGCTTCGTCCCCAATTTCCCGAGCTTCCGGCTTGAGGACCCTCAGCACGGTCACATTCGCGATCAGCGCCTCTGCCAGCGCCAGCCCATGCTCGACGCCCTTGGCCGCTAATTCGGAGCCATCGGTCGCAATAAGTATGTGCTGGTACAGGCCCCTTTTTGTTCTCGCGAATGAGGCTTTATCGAACAGAGCCATCATTGATTTCGCCAATCAGGGCTTCTCGACACGGGCGACCTGATAGGTGTGCATTGTTCCCTTGCTTCCGATCGATACATATTCACCGGTAATGAAGCGCTCATCCGCCAGGCGAAACCCAAGCTCGTCGTCTTCTTCGCCTTCCGCGTAGTCGAAGTACCACTGACCGCCCTTCTTTCGCCGCAGACGGCCTACGCCAACATTCGAGTCACCGGCAAAACGCCTGACCCGACATGCCGCCTGATTAGCCTTCCAGAGTGCAGGATCGAGCCTGCCGTCTTTATCGAGTGGGATGAGAAGGTCATATCCTTCGCTTCGTTCGCCCTGAGGATGGCCTCGCTCGCGGGCGAGCAGGAGTCTGACGTGGCGGAAAGTCGGCGGCAAATCGTTCGTCAACATGGCGATATCCCTTTCGAAAACAAGAAATACACGCCGGTGCATGCGACCTCGTTGATGAAGGTCAAATACGAGTGCCGCTATGATGAAGCTGGCGTCGGAGAGCGATTGGATATGTTCGGCGTTTTTGAAAGAGCTGGCAAACTGTCCCTTCAGCCCCCGGAATTGATGCGGGTTCCTCGCCGTCCGGCGACGATTTCGACAGCGTCTTCCAGCTTGCCTATTGCGGCCGGCTGACCGGTCTCTGTTGCGAACGCAATGGCAGCCTCGACCTTCGGCCCCATCGAACCGGAGGCAAACGCTGCGGCGGAGAGGTCGCCGGCCTGCAGCCGGCTGAGCGGACGGGCCTTCGGCATCCCCCAGTCGAGATAGACTGCGTCGATGTCTGTCAGCATGACGAGCATGTCCGCGCCGAGTTGCCGTGCTAGCAGCGAGGAGGCAAGGTCCTTGTCGATGACGGCCTCGACGCCGGCGATGCCGCCGCCGTTCAGTTCGACAACCGGGATACCGCCGCCGCCGGCGCAGATAACGATGACACCGTGCTCGACGAGGAAGGCGAGCACGGCGGCTTCCAGGATTTCCAGCGGCTTCGGCGACGGCACCACGCGGCGCCACTTGTCGTTATCGGGAGCGACCGCCCAGCCGCGCTCGGCAGCGAGCCGGCGGGCCGTGGCTTCGTCGTAGACCGGGCCGATCGGCTTGGTCGGCGTGGCAAAGGCGGGATCGTGCGGATCGACCCGCACCTGGGTCAGCAGTGTGGCGACGGGTCGGTCCTTCACCACGTTTCCAAGTTCCTGCTGGATGACATAGCCGATCATGCCGGCCGTCTCCGCATCGAGCACGTCGAGCGGAAAGGGCGTGCCGGACGTAGCCGCCGCCTGCAGCGCCAGCAGGCCGACCTGCGGCCCGTTACCGTGCGTTATCACCAGCGAATGGCCGGCTTTCACCAGTTCGGCAAGCTCTACGGCCGCCCTGCGGACATTGGCGCGCTGGTTTTCGGCCGTCATCGGCTCGCCGCGCTTCAGCAGAGCATTGCCGCCCAGGGCGACGACGATGCGCATCGTCAATCGCCGATCGTGGCGACGAGGATCGCCTTGATAGTATGCATGCGGTTCTCCGCCTGATCGAAGACGATGGAGGCTTCCGATTCGAACACCGCGTCCTCGACCTCCATGCAGTCTATCCCGTATTTGCTGGCGACATGGCGGCCTACTTCCGTCTCGGTATCGTGGAAGGCGGGCAGGCAATGCATGAATTTGGTATACGGATTTCCGGTCGCGGCTATCAGCTTGCGCGTGACCCGGTAGGGCGTAAGGAGCTTGATGCGCTCGCCCCAGGCGCTTTCGTCCTCGCCCATGGACAGCCAGACGTCGGTGTAAATGAAGTCGGCCCCTTTGACGCAGGCCTCCACGTCGGCATCCATCCTGAACCGCCCTCCGTTGCGCTCGGCCAACGCTTTGACATGGGTGCAGAAATCCTGCTCGGGCCATAGCCTCCGGGGAGAGGCGATGCGCATGTCGATGCCGACCTTCGCCGCGCCGACGGCGAGCGCCTGGGCAACGTTATCCTTTCCTTCACCGACGAAAGCGACGGTCATGTCGGACAGGTGCTTGTGGGTGAACTCACGCATGGTCATGAAATCAGCCAGGATCTGCGTCGGATGGTCCAGGTCGGTCAGGCCGTTATAGACCGGAACGCCGGCATAGGCGGCGAGCAGTTCCACCTGGTGCTGGGAGATGCCGCGATACTCGATCGCGTCGTAGATGCGTCCCAGCACGCGCGCCGTATCCTTCATCGATTCCTTATGGCCGATGTGGCTGCCGGACGGCCCGATATAGGTGACGTGCGCGCCCTGGTCGTAGGCGGCCACTTCGAAGCCTGTGCGTGTGCGGGTGGAATCCTTCTCGAAGATCAGCGCGATGTTCTTGCGCGCTAGACGCGGCACTTCGTTGCCGGCCCGCTTGGCGGTCTTGAGATCGGCCGCCAGCCTGAGAAGATAGCGGATTTCCGCGCCGGAAAAATCGTCCAGCGTCAGGACGTTGCGGCCGTGCAGGTTGACGGGCATATGTTCTCTCCTCGGTCAGAGCGGATCGCGCGCGATCGGGCAGCTCATGCAATGGCCGCCGCCGCGGCCGCGGCTCAGCTCCGCGCCCTCGACGGTGATCACCTCGATGCCGGCGCGGCGTAGCAGCGTGTTGGTGTAGACGTTGCGGTCGTAGCCGATGACGACGCCGGGCTCAACGGCGACGACGTTGTTGCCGTCGTCCCACTGCTCGCGTTCCGACTGGTAGCTGTCGCCGCCGGTGGCGACGACGCGCAGCGCCTTCAGGCCGAGCGCTTCCCTGACGACCTCGGTGAAGGGCTTTTCCTCCTCGACCACGTCGACGGCCGCCTCGCCGTCGCCGGGCCGCAGCGAGAAGGCGCGCAGCCGCTCGACCACCGGTGGATACATGGTCGCGAGATCGCGGTCGCAGAAGGTGAAGACGGTATCGAGATGCATGAAGGAGCGGTCGCGCGGCATCAGCGCGGCGATGACGCGGGTGGCCTCGCCGGCGGCGAACAGGCTGCGAGCCAGCCCGCCAACCGCCTGAGGCGTGGTGCGTTCTCCCATGCCGACCAGCACGATGCCGCCGCCGACCGGCATCACGTCGCCGCCTTCCAGGCTGACGCCGGGACCGGGATTGTCGGGGGAAACGAAGGGCAGGCCGGCGTCGCGAAAGCGCGGATGAAAGCGATAGACGGCTTCGACATTGACCGCCTCCGGCTTTCGTGCCGGCCAGTACATCGCGTTCACCGAGATGGATCGGTAGATCCAGCACGAGCTGTCGCGTGTGAAGAGCTGATTGGGCAGCGGCGGCAGCACGAAATCCTGTGGCAGCAGCGTCTTGCCAGTGAGGCCGGTTGGCCGGAACGGCAATTCGGCCCGCGCGATGCCGCCGACCAGGAAAGAGGCAATCTGGTCCGCTGGCATTTCGTCCAGCCAGCCGCGCAGTTCGTCCACCATGTCGTAGCCGACGACCGAAGCGTCGACCCGACGGTCGAGCAGCCAGTCGCGCGCCTCGGCGTCGGCCATGGTCTCGGCCAGCAAGTCGTTGAAGGAATGCACCGTCACATGACGCTCGCGCAACGCGTCGACGAAGACGTCGTGCTCCTGCCGCGCCCGCTTGACCCACAGCACGTCGTCGAACAGCAACGCCTTGCAATTGTCCGGGGTGAGCCGGCGCAGGCTGAGGTCGGGCCGGTGCACGATCACTTCGCGCAGCCGGCCGGTTTCGGAATGGACGCCGAGGGCTGTCATGTCTCATCCTTTTCGGAAAGTCGGGCCGCGTCAGAGCGCGCTGACGGCGCCGGTCGCCATTGCGTAGGCGGCATAGAGGCCGACGGCGACGAGGGCGGCCGCGAGGACGGCCTCAACCGGATGGAAGACACGCTCCCGGTTCTCGCGCCGTGCCCAGACGTAGAAGACGATGCCGGGCGCATAGAGGATCGCGCACATGAAGAGATAGGAGAGCCCGGCAGCATAGACGAGCCAGAGGCCGTAGACCGTGGCAACGAGGCCCATCAGCAGCGCGCCGTTGCGGCTCTCTCCGGTCTTGTAGCTCTCGCCGGTGATGGCGAGCTTGGCCGCATAGGCTCCGGAGAAGATGTAGGGCACCAGGATGGCGGCGGAGGCGATGTAGAACAGCGCCTGGTAGGTGCTCTGCGCGAACAGCGTGATGATGAGGAACGCCTGCACCAGGAGATTGGTGACCAGCAGCGACGTAGAGGGCACGCCGCGCTCGCTCTCATGGGCGAAGAACTTCGGCATGGTGCCGTCCTTCCCGGCGACGTGCGGCACCTCGGCCGCCAGCAGTGTCCAGGAGAGAAAGGCACCGGCGACCGATACCACCAGCGCCAGGTTGATGAGGATGGCGCCCCAGGGGCCGACGACCGCCTCCAGCACGCCCGCCACGGACGGGTTCTTCAATCCGGCGAGTTCCGGCTGGTTGATGATGCCGAGCGACAAAAGCGACACCAGCGCATAAAGCGCCAGGCAGGTGAGGAAGCCGAGCACGGTCGCGGTCGCGATGTCCTGGCGCCGTTCCGCGCGCGCCGAAAAGACGCTGGCGCCCTCGATGCCGATGAACACCCACAGCGTCACCAGCATGGTGCTCTTGACCTGGCTCATGACCGAGCCGAGGCTGGCATTGCCGAGCCCGCTGAAGTCGGCTGAAAAGACGTCGATCTTGAAGGCAACGGCGACGATGCCGATGAACAGGACGATGGGCGCGATCTTGGCAACGGTGACGACGAGGTTGACGATCGCCGCCTGGCGCACGCCGGCGAGGATCAGGATGTGGATGAGCCACAAAAGGACCGAGGCGCCGAGCACGGCCTGCCATGTGTTGCCGTCGCCGAACGCCGGATAGAAATAGGACAGCGCCGAAAAGACGATCACCGCGTAGGAGACGTTGCCAACCCACGCGCTGATCCAGTAGCCCCAGGCGCTGTTGAAGCCGATGAACGGCCCGAATCCGGCCTTGGCGTAGGCGTAGGGGCCGGCGTCCAGCCTCGGCTTGCGCACGGCGAGCGACTGGTAGACGAAGACGAGCGCCAGCATGCCGACGGCGGTGATGCCCCAGCCGATCAGGATGGCGAGCGGTCCCGCGCCGGCCGCCATGTTCTGCGGCAGGCTGAACACGCCCGAACCGACCATTGAGCCGATGACCAGCGCGGTCAGCGCGCCGAGACGGAGCTTGCTGTCGGTCTTTTCCGAGACCGACGTTGCGGAAGTGGAAAGGTCTGTAGCGGCCATAGCGGGTCTCCCAGAGTTCGGGCCATTTGCTGGGAGAGTGTGCCGTTGCGGACCGTTTCGCCTTGACGCGCGTCAAATGTTATCTGGAGGCTGGATTCTTCGTTCAGGGTATGCTCGCTCGAAGTGGATCGCTATGCCGGTGTCGGCAACTCAAGTCGGGCTCATCAATCGAAGCCGTTGGTAGAGAAACCTTGGCAGGGAAGCGGTCGACATGTCGTGGCAGGCGAGGATCCCGGAGTAATCCTACGAACATGCCGGCTAGTTCGCCATCAGCCGGTTGATGGAATGATCCGCAAGCAGGGACAGCGTAACACCACCGAAAATCCACTCCCGCAACCGGCTGTGCCCATATCCGCCGGAGACAATCAGATCAGCGCCAATTTCTTTCGCTTCGTTCAGAAGCGCCTCCGGTGCCTGGCGGTCGTTCGCATCGATCACTTTCGACCGCGCCTTCACCCCGTGCCTCACGAGAAAACGAACGACCTCAGCCACGCTCTGGTGAGCGCTGTGCTTGTCGTCGTCCTCGATCGTCGCAACGAGAACCTGTTGCCCAGTGACAAGAAACGGCATGGCGTCGACCACAGCACGCCTCGCTTCGCGCGTATCTTTCCAGCTCACAAGGACATTGGCGGCAGCCATAGGCTCATGACGTTCATTTGGAAACAGGACAGGACGGCCAGCCGACAGGATCAATTCACCCGGAAAGACTGTGCGAAGGCCGCTTGCAACCCCGTTGTTGGCGCTGGCGACCAGCAGGTCGGCCGCGCGGGCGTGATATGCAAGCAATTTCGTCGGGTCACCGACCATACCACGCCAAGAACCGTGATTTTTGCCCACGAGATGTTCGAATTCCGACTTCAGCGCCTTCAACTGCTCGTCAATCTCGATGCACTTCTGCTGCATCTTGACCGACGACGCGCTACCGTCGATGTCCTCTGGAATCGATAGGTATGGCTCCGCGGCGCAAAACGCGATCAGTTTAGCCTCGAAGCGCCGGGCAAGACTCCAAGCGAAGGCCAGTCGTGGTGTAGCCCGCGCGTCTATGTCGAGTTGCACCATGATCGTATTATAGACCATCACCAGACCTCCGTTCACATGGTAAGCGTCCTCCCTGACCGATCGCCGCGCCTTGACACACATCAAAGCGCGCGCGCGTCGTCGACCCAAACGGGCAAAGGGTGTTGCCTTGCCCGCAGCGACCGCCGGTAACGGCATCTGGGATAGGCGCCGCCGCTTTCCCTCCTGCGCAAGGAAGTGGACGGCTTACAGATTTGCGGCAGGTCAATGCGAGTTCGTCTTGCTGGGCTAAAAGCCTCCGAAGGCTTCACAGGGTTCCGCACAATGCTCAGGTTCCTGCTCGTTGCAGCAACATTGTTTCCAGTGGCGTCGTTCAGGGCGGATGACTTCCCGCAAATCGACTATGGCCGAAAATTGGTCGAGGAGAATTGTTCACGCTGCCACGCTGTGACTTCGACCGACAAGAGCAGCCATCCCGACGCACCGCCGTTCCGGACCCTTTCCAGGCGCTATCCTATCGAAGATCTGGCCGAAGCGCTGGCAGAAGGCATCTCGACCGGGCACCCGGACATGCCCGAGTTCGTCGCTGCGCCGGAACAGGTCGATGCCATTATCGCCTACATCAGGAGCATCAATCCGTGACGCGCGATGACATGATCCGGTCCAAGGCATATTGCGAGCCGTTTCGAAGCATACTGGTCGGCATTCCTTCGGATGGCGGCGAGACACAGACACAAGCCTTGGCTTCGGCCATCGCGCTTGCCCAAACAACTGATAGCACGATTTCGCTTTACGTCTTCGCGCCACACCTGAGCGCGCCGTTTCCTATGTCTGCAGCGACGGCGTCCGTGTGGCTCGCACAGGAGACGGAGCGTCTCGAAAAGTCCACATCGTCCGTAACACACGAGGCCAGCAAGGCGGTCGCCGGCGCGGGGTTGGATGTCGTCGCCGAACATGCGAGCTCGCCTTTCGACTCAAGATCCGGGCGTTTCGTTCAGCTGGCGCGCGTCCATGATCTTGCGATCCTCGACGCAGCCGAGATTTCTGATCCTTCGCAGCGTACAGTGATTGAAGACGTTCTTTTCGACAGCGGTTGTCCTTTGCTTCTGGTTCCGCGCGATGGCGGAGCGGTCAGACCGGAGCGGATCGCCATAGCCTGGGATGGTAGCGCCCGCTCCGCGCGTGCCGTCAAGGACGCATTGCCTTTTCTCGTTCGTGCAGAAACGGTGGTGGCGGTTACGGTAGAGGGTGAAAAGGATCTCTCCCGTATGGCACCGGGAGCCGATCTCGCCATATTCCTTGCGCGGCATGGCATCGAATGCAAGCTCGCCACGCTGTTAGCCGAGGCAGGCGACGTCGCCGAACGCCTCCGTTCTTTCCTAGCCTCGGAAGGTATGGAAATGATCGTCATGGGCGCGTTCGTCCATTCGCGCTTTCGGCAGGCGATTCTGGGAGGAGTTACCCGGTCGCTGCTCGAGCGGCCCCCGGTGCCGCTGTTCCTGGCTCACTAAAAATTACCTTCACCCGGAGATGCGCTTGCGGCCTCTCGCGGGCTTGATGGTCACGCGCGACGGTTGCCCTGAAGCAGCCAGCGGCGACTTAGGTGTCGTTCAAAAGGTCCAGGGAGACTTTGACGATGCCGGGATCGTTTCGGTCGACCGCAAGCTGAAAGCCGAACTCGCGGCACATCTTCAGCATGCCCGCATTCTCGCTCAAAACCATGCCGTCGATTCGCTTCAGGCCGTCCGCCTTGGCATAGTCGACCAGATGCCGCAGCAGTGCCCAGCCAAGGCCTTGTCCCTTGAGGTCACTGCGCACCAGCAACGCATATTCGGCCGTCTCGTGATCGGGGTCGGCGAAGATCCTGGCGACCCCGCATAGATTTCCGTCGCGATCCAACGCCACGAACGCCATTTCACGGTCGTAGTCGAGCTGCGTCAGGCGGATCAGGAGCTTGTCGGAGAAGTGCTTGCTCAGGCTGAAGAAGCGGAGCCGCATGTCCTCTTTGTCCATCCGGTCGAAGAAATCCGGATAGAGGACCGCATCGGCGGGCCGGATCGGCCGCACGTGGTAGGTCCGGTCCCGGACCGTCATGTCCCTTGCCCATTCAGCAGGATAGGGGCGAATGATCAGCGTCGGGTTGGGGCCGGGCCGTTCAACGGTCCCCGGCTCTATCTCGAAGCGCGCATCGAGCGCGATCACGCCCTCGCCGTCGGCGAGCAGGGGGTTGATGTCGGCGGCGACGATGCACGGGAAATCGACGATCAATTGCGAAAGCGCCATGAGGGCATGGATGAGCGAAGCGCGATCCGCCGGCTTGCGATCCCGGAATCCGGCAAGCAGACGACCGATCCGCGTCCGGTCGATCAGGCCGCCGGCCAGGACGTCGTCCAGCGGCGGCAGCGCGATCGCCGTGTCGTTGACGACCTCCACGGCGACGCCGCCCGTCCCGAACAGGATGATCGGGCCGAATATGACGTCGTGGCCGATCCCCAGGATCAGTTCCTGCGCCTGTTTGCGCTCGATCATCGGCTGGACGGCAAATCCGTCGATGGAAGCGTCCGGCGCATGCTGGCGCAGGTTCCCTTTGATGCGGCGTGCGGCATCGCACGCGCTCTTGGCGGTCTCAATGTTCAGGACCACGCCACCAACGTCGGATTTGTGCGAAACTGACTTTGAGAGCAGCTTGATGACGATCTTCCGCGAATCCCGCAGAAGACGCTCCGCGGCTTTCCCGACGTCGTCCACGGACTCGGCGACGATGGTCTCTAGCACCGGAATGCCGTAGGCTTTCGCTACGGCCTTGGCCTCGGGCTCCGTCAGCACGCGGCGCTTTTCCGACGCCGCCTGCCGGAAGATGCCAAGAGTGGCTGCACGGTCGACAGACGCCGCCGCGGCGGCCGCCGGAACGCGCTGCAGCATTTTCTGGGCCCGAGACCATCTGGTCAGATAGTCCACCGCGGCGGCTGCGGCGGCGGGCGTTTCGTAGCTCGGGATTCCCGACGACTGGAGCAGCCGGCGGCCTTCTCGCGCGGTGGCTCCGCCCAGCCAGCAGGACAGAACGGGCTTGCCGCCGATGGTGCCTTCTTTCGCCAGCGAGGCGACTGCCGTCGCTGCGTCCGCCGAGGACGCGATGCCGGTAGGACAATTCATGACCAGAACCACGTCGACGGAGGGATCGGCGGCGACGGCGGCGACGGCCGTTCGGTAGCGCTCGGGCGGGGCGTCGCCGATGATGTCGATAGGATTGGCGCGCGACCAGTTCGCCGGCAGCGTCCGGTCGAGAGTCACCGATGTATCAGCCGACAGCTCGGCCAGCTTGGCGCCGAAATCTGCCAATCGGTCGACAGCCAACACGCCGGCTCCGCCGCCATTGGTGACGATGCCGACATGCGCCCGCTCCAACGGAGCGAAACGGGCGAGCGTCTCGGTGGCGTCGAACAATTCCGAAAGGTTAATGATCCGCAGAATCCCGGCCCGCCGCAGCGCGGCGTCCACTACACGGTCGGCGCCCGACAGCGCTCCCGTATGCGTGGCTGCCGCCTTCGCCGCTTCGGCGTGGCGGCCCGGTTTGATGGCGATGACGGGTTTGGTCCGTGCGGCTGCGCGCGCCGCCGACATGAACTTCCTGGGATTGGGGATGGATTCGAGGTAGAGAACGATGGCGCGGGTCTTAGCGTCGCCGGCGAGGAGATCCAGGCAATCGGCTACGTCGACGTCCGCCATGTCGCCGAGCGAGACGATCTGCGAAAATCCCACACCGTTGTCGGCAGCCCAGTCGATCAGCGAGGCGGCGATTGCACCTGACTGGGACAGAAGCGCGATGTCACCGGGGGCCGCTGCCATGTGGAAGAAACCGGCGTCCAGCCTAGCGTGAGGCAGCATGAGACCGATGCCGTTCGGCCCGATGATGCGCAGCAGATGCGGCCGTGCTGCATCGAGCATCTTCTGCCTCAAGCCGTTCTGTTCGGTTAGGCCGGCAGAGAGGACAACCGCAGCGCGCGTCCCCTTGGCGCCGAGATCGCCGATGAGGCCAGGTACTGTCGGGGCCGGCGTCATGATCACGGCAAGATCGGGCACCGCGGGAAGATCCTTCACGGCCGCGTAGCAGGGGCGGCCGTTCAATTCGGCATATTTCGGATTCACCGCCCAGACATCGCCGGCGAACTCGCCTTTCAAGATATTGTCGAGCACGACCGATCCGACCGATCCCGGCTGGCACGATGCCCCGATGACGGCGATCGATTGCGGGGCGAATGCATAGTGCAGGTTTCGGATCGTCACCTTCGTTTCTCCGAGCGCACAAAAATGCTTGTCATTGCTCCGAACTCATCGCGGGGTTGATGCCAGTCGGGCCAAGTGAGTTCTGATAGTCATTCCATGCGCACGAAAAGACTACGGCCTCATGAACCTCGTGTCGAATGACGAGGTTCAGCGCGCTTGCGTGGATATTGGCGCAGTGTTTGTGTGGGCAGGCTGGGCCTGATGAAGAAGAAGCCGAACTGATTTCAGGGCAGCCACAATCCGTAGCTGTATTACATTGGATGGAGGTTCTGTTCCGCTCTGCTCCGACTCTGGGCAGAGACAAGCCTTGTTTGCCCGCAAACGCCGCCCGGAGAATGGACTCGCAGAGCAAGGGGATGCCAGACAGCGATGGCAGCCATCGCCACCCATCTTGCCGCATCCCTGAATGACAAACTCGGAGTAGTATGAAAACGATTTGAGAAACACGAGGAGAAATCGAAATGCACGTTCGTTCACTTAGCACGCTTGAATGTACGAAGTTGTTGAGCGCCGGGCGGATCGGACGTCTGGCCTGCGTCAGCGAGGGACGTCCCTATGTTGTTCCAATCTATTTCACCTATGCCGACCATCATCTCTACGCATTCTCTATGCCGGGAAAGAAGATTGAGTGGATGCGAGCGAATCCTTACGTTTCGGTCGTCGCCGAGGAACACGGCCCCGGGCGCGATTGGAAAAGCGTGATCATAGACGGGCTCTATGAGGAGTTGCCCCGTCAAGACGACCGAGACCATGCATGGTCACTGCTCAGTCGTCATACCGATTGGTGGGAACCGGGCGCCTTGAAGCCTGTCGCGCAGCCGCTATCCTACCAAAGCGACCACGTGTTCTATCGTGTCACAATCGAAGAGGTGTCGGGGCGCGAAGCCAGAGAAAGCGCCTAGCGCTCAAATCTTTTATTGGCGCACCGCTCACGCCCCAAAGTAAGGTCTTGCCAAGGAGATAGCTTCAAATGGCAATCCGCCATGCCAATCCGGGAGAAATCATCGACCTAAGTCCGTTGGGGCCTGCTCTGAAGCATGCTCGGACAACCGCAATCGTTAAATCTGATGCGTTCGAGGCCGTCCGCCTCGTCGTCCGCGCTGGAGCGGATATCAAGACTCACCGTGTCGATGGCCCAATCACATTGCACTGTCTGGAGGGGCGGGCATTACTCGGACTTCCGGCCGCTTCAGTCGAGCTCCTGGCCGGTCAATGGTTGTACCTCGATGGCGGTGAGCCGCATTCGGTGAAAGGCATCGAGGATACCGCGCTGCTGCTCACCATTCTTTTTCCCACCCAAAGCGGTCGGCGGAACCACGACAAGGATATGACGGCCGACGATCCAGCAGCAGAGATTCCGGATTCTCTGCTCGATGAAGGACTGTTGGAAACTTTCCCGGCCAGCGATCCGGTTTCGGTCAGTAATCCATCGACCGGTATCAAGATCTCTTCGCGCGGCGCCGGCGAGAAAATAAAATCTGGTGGCAACGATGCCTAGAACTAATGCGTTCATCGTCCGCGCTTCCGACCAGGTTCCGAAACATCCTCTCCTCAAGCGGTTTCCTGTGCCGCGAAATTTCGGCGTAACGCCGGGTTCGCGGATCGAGCGTGGACGAACATGGGCGGCGCCGGCGGGCGCAGTGCGCACAAAGGCATTCGAGATCTATCGCTACGATCCGGATGGCGACGATAATCCGCGGCTCGACACGTTCGAGGTCGATCTTGACGCCTGCGGACCGATGGTTCTGGATGTCCTGATCTGGATCAAGAACAATGTCGACCCGACCCTGACTTTCCGTCGCTCCTGCCGTGAGGGTATCTGCGGTTCCTGCGCAATGAACATCGACGGTACAAACTGGCTGGCCTGTACTCGCTATATCGAGGAAACCGGCGCGCCTGCGCAAATCTACCCGCTGGCGAATATGCGCATCATCAAGGACCTCGTTCCCGACCTTACCCACGTTCTGGCGCAGTACGAGATGATTGAACCCTGGCTCCAGACCACGACGCCTGCGCCTGACCGGGAACGATTGCAGGCGCCGGAAGATCGCGCGAAGCTCGACGGTTATTACGAATGTATTCTCTGCTTTTGCTGCACGTCAGGCTGTCCGAGCCACTGGTGGAACGGAGACAGGTTCCTCGGTCCCGCCGCACTTTTGCAGGCATGGCGCTGGCTGACCGATAGCCGCGACGAAGCTGCGGGTGAACGGCTCGATCTTTTGGAAGACCCGTTTCGGCTTTACCGATGCCACACCATCCTCAACTGCACCCGAACCTGTCCGAAAGGGCTTAATCCGGGTAAAGCGATCGCGGAGATCAAGAAGATGATCGTCGATCGACAAAGCTAGGGCGCGCTATGGAACGCATGACGACCAAGCGGGCAAGGCCGCTCTCGCCGAACATCCAGATTTATCGGCCACAGCTCACCTCCGTGCTCTCCATTGCCAACCGGATTACCGGTGTCGCCCTGAGCGTTTTCGCGGTTGTCCTGGCGATCTGGTTGGCGGCTGCGGCCAGCGGCCCAGCCGCGTATTCCCAGCTTCAGACCATCATCGGATCGTGGCCCGGCCAGATTCTGTTCCTGATCGCCACGTTCGTGTTTTTCCTCCACCTTTGCGGAGGGATCCGTCACTTGGTTTGGGACAGCGTGCGAGCATTCGAGTTGAAGCAGATATATGCCTCCGGTTGGGCCGTGGTCCTTCTAAGCGCCGCGCTGACGGTGATTTCTTGGCTCCTCAGCCTGTTGATCGCGGGGCACAGTTGATGACGCGATATCGAATTCAAACTCCGCTCGGCCGCGCAGTCGGTCTCGGGTCCGCGAAGTCGGGTTTCGGACACTGGTGGACGGAGCGGATAACGGCCATTGCGCTGGTGCTGCCGGCAATATGGTTCGCTGCTTCGCTCATCGCCCATACCGGCACCGACTACGAAACCTTTATTCATTGGCTGGCCAAGCCGATAAACACAGTGATGATGGTCCTGCTGCTGGTCACGCTTTTCTGGCATGCAGCCTTGGGACTGCAGGTGGTGATCGAGGATTATGTCCACTCCGTTGCCAAGATCTGGGCGCTGATCGTGATGCGTTTCGCGTGTTTTGCCCTTGCCGCTGTCGGGATCATCGCGACGCTCCGGATTGCCTTAGGGGCGTAGGCATCTATCTGGGCGAGCGCGACAGGCGAAGAGCGATCGAAAAATTCGCAAGGAGTAGAAATGACGAAGGTTGAAAGGCTTCTGACGACGGCACAAGGGCGCCTCGCCGTGATCGATTCCAACGCCCTGTTGATCGATGCGGCCCGGCTGCTGAACGGACCGAAATTCAATCTCGTCATCGTCTGCGACGACGGCGGGAGAATGACCGGAATTATCACGAAAACCGACGTGGTCGGGCATATCAGCCAGTGCACGGGTTGTAGCTGCACGATGGCGGCATCGAATGTGATGACCACAAAGGTGGCCTTCTGCCGTCCCGAAGATTGGCTGAACGATGTATGGTCAACCATCAAGCAGCGAAACCTGAAAAACGTCCCGGTCGTGGATCAAGCCTCGAAACCCATCGGCGTGCTCAATGCCAGAGACGTGCTCCAATCGCTGCTCGATGACGTAGAATACGAGGAGCAACTGCTCCGGGACTACGTGATGTGCGTTGGATACCGCTGACGATCTTTTTTTCAAGCAGAGCGGCGCGGGAAAGCCGGGAAAACCGGTTTGGCACTGAAATACCGCCGTTTGGGTTCTGAACGGAAATCGACGTCTCCGGCCGTATGGGTCATTTCAGTGTTGGTTGTCAGACAAAACGTGCGCACCCGCTCACCAAACTTGCGATAGCCGCACTCGTTCCGTTAGCGGGTTATCCTACGATCGCTGATGGGAGATATCTGGAAGATCGCCGTACGGGTGGGTGGTTGCGTCACCGGCTTGTGAACAAGCAGACGAGTCCTTCGAGAGCATCAAGCGCGTCCGAGCCTGCGTTTATTTTCACATTGCCCACCCTTGAATTGGTCACCATTTGAACGGGTCCCGAAAGGGCATGTTCAGCTAATTCTGCCAAGTTACGCACCCGACAATCAGGGGTATCGATCGACCGATGGGCAAGGTCGTCAGTTTCCAACGGCGGAATTCCGGCAGGGCAGGGGGTGTCGCCGCGATCCTTGCCGCCATGGTTGTCGCCGGAGCAGCCGGGTATTTCAGTCCGGGTTTCCTGGACAAACTGCCGCTGCCGAATGCTGCGCAGCTTGTGGCCACGGGCGGCGCGGCAACGATCGCCGGCCGCTCGTCGGTCATCGACGGCGACACCATCGAGATCCACGGCGAGCGGATCAGATTCAACGGCGTCGATGCGCCCGAATCGGCGCAGCTCTGCGCAGATGCCGCTGGCCGTATGTATCGGTGTGGAGCGAGAGCGGCGGATGCTCTGGCCGGATGGCTGGCGGCGGCGTCGCCAACGACCTGCAAATTCGTCGAGCGCGACCAGTACGGCCGTTTCGTGGGCAACTGCACGCGCGCCGACGGCGCCAGTGTCCAGAGATGGCTGGTCCGAAACGGGCACGCGGTGGACTGGCCGCGCTATTCGAACGGTGCGTTTTCCGGGGCGCAATCCGCCGCCAAAGCGGAACAGGTAGGCATCTGGCAGGGTCAATTCGAACTGCCGTGGAAGTGGCGGGCGGCGCAGAGTGAACAGACCGACAATTCGTCGACCGTTTCCCCGACGCCATCGGCCGTTTCGCCTGCCGCGGCATCTAAACAGTCGGGTGCTTGCGACATCAAGGGTAACATTTCCCGGAAGGGGGAGCGCATCTACCACGTGCCCGGTCAGAAATACTACGCGCGGACGCGGGTCTCGGCCGGCAAGGGCGAGCGGTGGTTCTGTTCCGAACAGGAAGCCCGGGCAGCGGGTTGGCGCCGGTCGCAGCAGTGACTGCTTGGCTGCCCGCAAAGTGCAAAGCCAGAAAGCACAACGCCCGCCGCGGGAGGAGGAGCGGCGGGCGTCATATAGATGGTCGACGATCGGGAGGAGGTGAAGGTCGACCGTATCCGTCAGTCTCTGGGAGGAGGTAGATCCTGACGAAATTCAACAGTCTCAGGCTACATCATCCAAGCATCCGCTCCAGCGTTGATTTCGCATAGCAGCATTGCACGTTGTGCAACGCAGCACTGTTTTATCGATCCGTTCGACACAGGTGGTGCATTCGGAGCAAATGGGACAGACTGGACAAATATCAATTCCATTCCTATATTGTCCTTTGAGAGGATGGAGTTTGCCCGATGGCCAGTCCGAACATGCAGATTGCCCGAAACGCCCGAACACGCGTCGCGGACCGCGTTACCAGCAAGGTCACCGACGCACTGAAAAGCGACACGGCATTCGAATCCGGTTCGCTCGCCCTGTCCGCTCGCATCGCCGGCGCCGCCGCTGAGGCGGTTCTCGATCTTCCGGCGGAAGCCCGCCGGACCCTTGCACGACGTCAGGCCGAACTGGTGCGTGGCGTCCGGCGACTGGTCGAAACCTTTGGTGACGAGCGCGGCCGCCGCAAGATCGAGCTTGTCGTGCCCGAAACGGTCGAGCGATCTGTAGGCGAGGGGTTGGGGCCGATCGTCCCCGAAGAGGAGGGCAAACGCCTCCTCAATGAACTCGCCGTCGCCCAGAAGATCGAGGACTGGGCAGGCACGGTCGCCGGCGCCAGCGAGCTTAGCCGTGACTATGGCATCCCGCGTTCGACCCTTCACCGATGGCAGCATGCGAACGAGGTCATAGGATTGCTGAAGGGCACGAAGAAGCATGTGTTCCCCGTCGAGCAGTTCATCGACGGGCGGCCGGCTCTCGGAATCTCCGCTGTCGTCGGTCTCGCCGGAAACCATCGCACGGCCTGGCTCTGGTTACGCCAGGCCAATCCTGTGCTGGGCGGCCGCAGGCCGATCGATCTTCTCAAGCAGGACCGGATTGAAGAGGTCATTGAAACCGCTCAGGCCTATTTCGATCCGCAATGACGCTCGACCCTGCCATTCTGCAGCGGCTCGCGGTCAGGGTCGAGGTCACCGGCTATGTGAGGATCATCGCGCGCGCTCATGCCGCGACGCCCTCGGCATGGGCTACGGCCGCTCGCGCTTTTCCAGTCCGAGGAACAGATTTCAGCTGTTGTATCTGGCGCAGGATCCGATGACGGCTGTTGCCGAGACGATTGTTCGTGATCGCTGCGAAAAGGCCGGCGAGAGGCTGCTCCTTCGGGAGGAGTTCGATCGATACTCGATCGCTGCGGTGCGAAACCCGCTGCCGCTGTTCCTCCTCGACCTGCGAAACGAGGGAGCGAGCCTGCTCGGCGTGTCGACCGATGCCGTCCGCGCCAAGGCGCAGGCCGCGGGCAGGAGATTGAGCCAGTCCCTGTACGACCTGACCACCTTCGACGGGATCGTCTACATGTCGCGCATCACCAACAGGCAGTGCGTCGCCGTCTACGACCGGGCGGTAGCGCCGAAGCTGGAAGCCGACAGTCCCGCTCTCGATCTGCCACGCCTCGCTGACCTGCCGCGAATCCTGGAATCCCTCCACGTCACCGTTGCGCCCTGAGTCTGATCCGGATAGCAGGAAGGCGGGTGGACGAGCGCGAACAGGGTTTGACTTCCGGAAATCAATCCTCGAAATGCGCCGCGAACGGTAGCTGCGGCATTTTCGAGGGAAAGACGTTCCTTTCGTTTTATCGACTTTTGAATCCTGTGATTATCGGGATCGATCGCGCTATCCGACAACCCGTCGCAAGTCGTTTTGGTCGAGGTAGAAATTGTGAAGCCACAGACGCGTCCAGTAATTGTTGAAGTCAAACGCAAGCGCGGAATCCATGATCGAAGCCGCTCGATCTGGAGCGGGATCGATTTGACCGCGGTCGCTGCGAAGGTTGACGCTGAGATGGGGGAAGCCTCGAATGGGCCGCCCGTTGACTCCGGTGCGCTGTCCACGGATGTTGACATCCCCGACCAACCAAAGGTGGAGCACAACATGCCCGATCCGCAGGAAGCTGAAACCGTCGAGACCCCAGCCGAAGCCCCTGCAGCAGCAGAGGCGCCTGAGTCGAAGCCGAAGAAAAAAGCTCCGCGACCGAGAAAGCCAAAGGCGGCGCCCAAGCCGCGGATCGCAAAGGAAGCCGCAAAACCAGCACCGAAGGTGGCGGAGGCTCCGCCCGCGCCGGCCCGTGCCAAGCGGAAGACTTATTCCGAAAAGGAACGTGCTCAGCTACTCGCCAGGATCGAGAAGTCGATCGGCCCGGACGTGTCTGTCAAGAAGGCGCAGCGCCCGCCGATCTGAATGACCTCCTTGCACTGGAGGAAGAGAACAAGCAACTGAAGAAGCAGCTCGCGGAACGCCTGCGGCAGGAGAACGCCGAACTCAAGAAGAAGCTCGGCCTGAAATAGCTTCCAGCTTATTCCGCGGTCCCGAGCCGGCGGATTCCGTTTGGCGTGGGGATCGCCGCGTCCAGGAGCGTGGCCGCAATATCGGGCAGTTCCGTTCCATCCCGGGCTGGACCGTGGACCGGCCTTCGGCTTTGCGGTTGCGCAATTGCACTGTCGCCAGCCGGCGGTCCGGGCCACACGGGTCGCGCCTGGGGCATAGTGGCTCGCGTTTCCCGCTTGCGCGGGCGGCGGTGCCCCTTAACATGCCTGGCAATCTCTGCCGGCGGAGGAAAGCCTGTGGGCCATTGGCCGAAGGACAAGCTGCTGCGTCACGGTCCGGACCTCCCGATGGAGGAGCGGATCCGGAGATACCAGCACAATGTCCGGGCTATCCGGGAGGCCGGCTGCAAGGTGCCGACATCGGCCATGATCGATAGTCTCGATCCTGCCGAGATCGAGCTCTGGTTCGCCGACGGCGCGTTCACCATCCAGCGGCTCGAGAACGCCATCCGCACGCTGGCCAATTCGCCGGAGGAGCCCGATCAGGACTCGTGATCGGGGTCGGGAGAGGAAACACCTCCGGTCGTTGGCGTCACCGAGATGGTGTGGACCGCTCGGTTTCGCCCGCAGCGCTTCCCTGCGTGATCAAGCGAGAGCGGCGCTGATCCCGTGTATAAATCCATAGCCAGTTGAGGGCGACGCTGAGCCGATTGCGAACCCCGATCAGAAAGTAGATGTGGGCAAGACCCCAGATCCACCATGCGAATGCCCCGCGCAGCTTGATCCAGCCGAAATCGATCACCGCCAACCGTTTGCCGATCGTGGCCAGGCTGCCGTCGTGCTTATAGCGGAACGGCCTTGTCCGTTCACCGCGCAGCCGGGCGTGGATCATCTCGGCGACATATCTGCCGTGTTGCTTGGCGGCTGATCTCGAGGAGGAACACCGGCTGCTTTACGTCGCCATCTGGTCACCCCACAGCGCTTCTATGTCAGCGGGCAGTCGGCCCCGCGGCGATCGCCACGTCTGCGCTTCGCGCACGCGGTTCATTCCCGACCACATCCTCGAGCGCTTCGAGCAGGTTTCCTGGCCGCCGTCGGCCGCGCCGGGCAGGGCGCCACAGCCGGAAATCCAGGTAGACCTCAAGACGAAGATGCGCGGGATGTGGCGATAGCAGCCTCCCGGTATTCGCCGTCACGCGGTCATTCGTGCGGCGTGACGATCGATATCGACGCAACCAGCGGTGCTGCGCGCGTTGATCGCCTTGCTGTCGGCGTAGCCATGAAGAGCGGTCGCCGCCAGATCATCGCCGGCGCGGATCGGCCGGCACCACCAGCCGTCGCGATATCGCCATCCGGCCTGGACTGCGGCCTCCGTATCCTTGCTGTCGGGGCGCAGATTGGCGGCCGCATGAACGATGCGCGCCTCCGGCGACCTTTTCTTCAGCAGCGCGCGTCCTTCCGCCAGCGCGCTTTGTCGATCGCCGGCGAGCACAAGCTGGTGGAAACAGTGCCGCGACCGCTTCAGCGGCGTGAGATACGCGATCCTGACCTGAAAAGCCGCCATGCCTGCTCTCTTTTTCTTGTCTCTCATTGAGATTGGAATCGAACGCAGAATTACAAGACCGGGCGGTCCGGCCGTTGCTCACGCTGCAAACAGGTTCATTTGCCGCTCGTCGGCTTCCATCTCGCCCGCCCATTCGACCCTGCGCCGGGCATATTCTTCGTCGAAGCGATGCCGTTCGAAGGTCCAGATGCGCATGAGCGGTCGAATGCGCTCCTCGTAAAGACGGCGCTGTTCGGCGCTGAGCTGCCCGAAATCCCAGTCGTCCAGAAGATAGGCCACCTTGTCCTCGGGCCGCCCGTCGTCGAAATACCCTTCCTGGCACATTTCTTCGAGAATGCCGGCTGCGGCCGTCTCGAACTCCCGGTCCTGGTTATTCTCGCCCGGCGTCAGCCTGAAGCGCATAGGTTCGGTGACAAGTTCGAGGTCGGCGGAACCCGGGATTTTCTCCTGCGGCCAGCCTGCGCAACACGCCGTCACGGCCGCCTGGTCGGCATCGTCCCAGACATGGCAGATTGCCAGTTCCGCGTCCGGCGCAGGCTCGGGAAACCCCTCGATATCCCAACCCTCGACCACGAAACGCGCCGTCACCGCCGCGTCCGGGGTGACGCCCGCGTTGTCGAATACCAGCTGTGCGGCCAGCAGGCCGCGGATGATCTCTTCCGGCCTGGCTCCCTCCACGTGAATGGTGATCGTCATTCGCCTGCTCCACGATTGCGCCGCCGCAGTGCAGTTCCGCTGCGGCATCCGTCCCGACCCAACGAGTCCGTTGACTCTTTGTCCAGATGGGAACAAATGTAGAACATAGCAAAGACAGAACTGCTTTCAAGGGATAGATGCGTGCCTTGGCGTCCCATTCAACGGTTATCGAACTTCGGGAGCGGATCGCGCGCCTCGAAGGGCGATCGCGGCGCGCAAAATCGGTGCTTCCGTTCGGGATTCCAGAGGTCGATTCGCGACTCCCCGGCGGCGGCTTGGCGCGCGGCGCGCTTCATGAGGTTGCCGGCGGCGGTAATGGCGCGATCGATGGGGCGGCGGCGGCTCTCTTCGCGGCCGGAATCGCGGGGCGCACGACCGGCAAGACGCTGTGGTGCATCGCCAAGACTGACCTGTTCGCTCCGGCGCTTGCCCAGGCAGGCCTTGCCGCCGATCGCGTCGTCTATGTAGAGGCCGGCGACGACAAGACCATCCTGGCGTGCATGGAGGAAGGCCTTCGCCATGGCGGCCTCGGCGCCGTCGTCGGCGAGATCGCCAGACTGCCAATGACGGCATCGCGCCGGCTCCAGCTTGCCGCCGAAGGGACTGGATCGATCGGCATCGCGCTGCGCCGCTGGCGACGCCACAGCGACGCGTCCGACTTCGGCGCACCGACCGCCGCCATGACGCGTTGGCGTGTCTCCGTCATTCCGTCCGAGGCGCTACCGGTTCCGGGCGTCGGCCGCCATCGCTGGCTTGTCGAACTGATCCGCGCCAAGGCGGGCGAGAGTGCTGATTTCGAAGTGGACGCGTGTGATGAGCAGGGTTGTCTCGCTCTACCTGCCGGAGTGGCCGACCGACCGGCTGCGGCACAAGGCTGGCGGCGCGGCGCCTCCGCCTGAGGCGCCGCTGGTGATGATCGGCCGGGACGGCAACAGGCGGGTGGTGCAGGCGGCGGACGCCGCCGCCCAGGCCGCCGGGCTGCGCACCGGCATGCCTGCCGCCAAGGCGCAGGTGCTTGTGCCCGGCCTGATCGTGCAGGACGCCGATCCCGTCGCCGACGCGGAGGCGCTGGAGCGGCTGGCGCTGTGGATGCTCCAGCGCATCGCCCCGATTATTGCCGCCGATCCTCCCGACGGTATCGTGATCGACTCGACCGGCGCAGATCATCTTCATGGCGGCGAAGCGGCCATGATCGAAACCCTGATCGGCCGGCTCGCCATGTCCGGCGTCACGGCACGCGGAGCGATCGCCGACACCTGGGGCGCGGCCCATGCGCTCGCCCGTTTCGGCGCCGATCCTCATTTCATCGCGCCACCGGAGCATGGTGCGGCTCTGCTTAATCCGCTGCCGCTCGCCGCCCTTCGCCTGCCGCCCGGCATGGCGGCTGAGCTCCGTGTGCTCGGTTTCGAATGCATCGGCGATCTCCTGGCGCAGCCGCGCGCGCCGCTGATCCTGCGCTTCGGGCCGGAACTCGGCCGGCGCATCAACCAGGCCCTCGGCGAACTGGCCGAGCCGATCGAGCCGGTTCGGCCTCCCGACCTGATCGAGGTGCGGCGAAGCTTCGCCGAGCCCATCGGTGCGGCCGAGACGATCGCCCGCTATGCCGGCAAGCTCGTCGCGCAGCTCTGCGCCGCGCTCGAGGAAAATGGCCTCGGCGCGCGCCGGCTCGATCTCCTCTGTCACCGCGTCGACAACCGGGTCGAGGCGGTGCGGGTTGGCATGGCGCAGCCGGTGCGCGACGTCAAACGCCTGACCCGCCTGTTGTGCGACCAGATCGAGAGGATCGATCCGGGCTTCGGCATCGAACGCATGGCGCTGGCCGCCCCGATCGTCGAGCCGCTTCAGCGCCGGCAAATTGCAAGCAGCCTGATTGAGGTCGCGACACCCGACATCTCCGATCTCGTCGACACGCTGGCAAACCGTGTCGGCGAGCGGGCGATCTACCGGGCTGCGCCAGTCGCCAGCGACGTGCCCGAGCGCTCCGTCTGCCATATCCCGGCCATGTCGCCCGACACAGGTGCTGCATGGCCGAGCCATTGGCCGCGACCGATCCGGCTGCTGGCGCATCCGGAGCGCATCGAGGCGATCGCGCTCCTGCCGGATCATCCGCCGGTCTCCTTCACATGGCGCGGCGTGCGCCGCCGCGTCAAGCGGGCCGATGGACCAGAGCGCATCCATGCCGAGTGGTGGAAGCGCGACGCCGAACTTGCCGCCATTCGCGACTATTTCCGCGTCGAAGACCCGGCCGGCGAACGCTACTGGATCTACCGCGCGGGCAATGGCGAAGACCCTGAGACGGGCTCCCACCTCTGGTATCTGCACGGGGTGTTCGGATGAACGAGCCCCGCTACGCCGAGCTCCAGGTGACGTCGCATTTCAGCTTCCTGCGCGGCGCATCGTCCTGCGAGGAACTGTTCGCGCAGGCCGCCCTGATGGGCATCGAGGCGCTTGGCGTGGTCGACCGCAACAGCCTCGCCGGCATTGTGCGCGCCCACGAAGCCGCGAAGGCTACCGGCGTGCGCCTCCTCGTCGGCTGCCGGCTCGATCTAACCGACGGCCCGTCCATCCTCGTCTATCCGACCGATCGCTCCGCCTATTCGAGGCTCTGCCGTCTGCTATCGCTGGGCAAGAAACGTGCTGGAAAGGCAAAGTGCGATCTGCGCTGGGCCGATCTCGTCGTCTATGGCGAAGGCCTGATCGCCGTTCTCGTACCCGACATGGCCGACGAGGACTGCGGCTTCCATCTGCGCCGGCTGTGCGAGGCCTTCGGCGACCGCGCCTACATGGCCCTGACCCTGCGGCGGCGGCCCAACGACCAGTTCCGGCTTCACGAGCTGTCGGAGCTCGCCACACAGATGCGCGTGCCGACGATCGTCACGAATGATGTGCTTTTCCACGAACCGAGCCGACGCATCTTGCAGGACGTGGTGACCTGCATTCGCCATGGTGTGACCATCGACGAGCTGGGCGATCGCCGCGAGCGGCATGCCGACCGCTACCTGAAACCGCCGGCCGAGATGCACCGCCTCTTCGCGCGCTATCCCGAGGCGCTTGCCCGTACACTGGAGATCGTGCGCCGCTGTACCTTCTCCCTGGACGAGTTGCGCTACCAATATCCGGAGGAGCGCGACGATCCCGCCCTCACGCCGCAGCAGACGCTTGCAAAGCTGACATGGGAAGGCGCGCTGCGGCGCTATCCGGAGGGCGTGCCGGAAAACGTCGTCGCTTCGCTGAAACACGAACTGGCTTTGATCGAGAAGCTCGACTACGCGCCATACTTTCTCACGGTCAATTCCATCGTCCGCTTCGCCCGTTCGCGCGACATCCTGTGCCAGGGGCGCGGCTCGGCCGCCAATTCGGCGGTCTGCTACGTCCTCGGCATTACCTCCATCGACCCCGGAAGAAACGATCTCCTGTTCGAACGATTTATTTCAGAAGAACGCCGCGAGCCGCCTGACATCGACGTGGATTTCGAGCACGAACGGCGCGAGATCGTCATGCAGTGGGTGTTCGACACCTACGGCCGCGATCACGCAGCACTGTGCTCGACAGTCATTCGCTATCGCACCAAAGGCGCGCTGCGTGACGTCGGCAGGGCGCTCGGCCTGCCGCAGGACCTGATCTCGAGCCTTTCGGGCCAGGTCTGGGGCTGGTCGCCAGAGGGCGTGTCGAAGAACCAGGTCGAACAGCTCAATCTCAACGCCGCCGACCGGCGCCTGCGCCTGACCCTCGACCTCGCCCGGCAATTGCAGGGCGCGCCAAGGCACTTGTCACAGCACCCCGGCGGCTTCGTCCTTACCCATGACCGGCTGGACGATCTCGTGCCGATCGAGCCAGCAGCAATGGAAAACCGCCAAGTGGTAGAATGGGACAAGGACGACATCGACGCGCTCCGCTTCATGAAGGTCGACATCCTTGCCCTGGGGATGCTGACCTGCATGAAGAAGGGCCTCGACCTTCTGGCCGAGCATAAGGGCGCCAATTTCGAGCTCGCGACGATACCGCCGGAAGATCCACGCACTTACGCGATGATCAGGCGCGCCGACACGCTCGGCACGTTCCAGATCGAATCCCGCGCGCAGATGTCGATGTTGCCACGGCTCAAACCGCGCACCTATTACGACCTCGTCGTGCAGGTCGCGATCGTCAGGCCCGGCCCAATCCAGGGCGACATGGTGCATCCCTATCTGCGCCGCCGCGAGGGGCTGGAGCCGGTTCATTATCCCAAGCCCGAACTGGAAAAGGTGCTTGGCAAGACGCTTGGCGTCCCGCTGTTTCAGGAGCAGGCCATGCAGGTCGCGATCGTCTGTGCGGGCTTTACAGCCGGCGAGGCCGACATGCTGCGCAAGTCGATGGCGACATTCAAGCACACCGGCAGCGTCAGCGCCTTCAAGGCCAAGCTCATCGACGGCATGGTCGCCAACGGTTACGAGCGCGATTTCGCGGAAGCCACCTTCCGGCAGCTCGAAGGTTTCGGCTCTTACGGATTTCCCGAAAGCCACGCGGCATCCTTTGCACTGATCGCCTACGCCTCGGCGTGGCTCAAATGCTGGCATCCCGACGTGTTTGCCGCCGCGCTGCTCAATTCGCAGCCGATGGGATTCTACGCACCGGCGCAGATCGTGCGCGACGCACGCGAACACGGCGTCGAAATCCGGCCGGTCTGCGTGAACGCGTCCCGCTGGGACTGCACGCTCGAGCCCACCGACGACGAAGACTGCTTTGCCGTTCGCCTGGGCTTTCGCATGGTCAAGGGTCTTGCCAATCTGCACGCCGCATCGATCGTCGGTGCGCGCGCCGGTCAACCCTTTATCTCGATCGACGACCTCTGGCGCCGTGTCGGCGTGCCGCAGGCCGCGCTCGTCCAGCTCGCCGAAGCCGACGCCTTCCGGCCAGCCTTCGGGCTCGCCCGGCGCGAAGCACTCTGGGCCATCCGCGGCCTGCGCGACGAGCCGCTGCCGCTCTTTGCGGCCGCTACTGCACGCGAAGCGGAGATCGTGCCCGAGATCGACGAGCCCTCCGTCTCGCTCCGCCCGATGACGGCCGGCAGCGAGGTGGTGGAGGACTATGGCCATACCGGCCTGTCGCTGCGCGCGCATCCTGTTTCGTTCCTGCGCGAGGATCTGCGTCGCCGGCGCATCGTCTCGCTGGCCGAGGCGATGGACGCCCGCGACGGCCGCTGGCTCGAAGCCGCAGGCATTGTGCTTGTCCGGCAGAGGCCGGGCAGCGCGAAGGGCGTGCTGTTCGTCACGCTGGAGGACGAGACCGGCGTCGGCAATCTCGTCATCTGGCCCAAGGTCTTCGAGACGAACCGCCGCACGCTCATGTCCGCTGGGATGCTCGCCGTGCGCGGCCGCATCCAGCGCGAGGGCGCCGTAGTGCATCTGGTCGCGCAGCGCATCACCGACCTCTCGGCCGATCTGGCGAGCGTCGGCAGCCGTGACACCGCATTCCCGCTGACGCATGGTCGCGGCGATCAGGTTCGCCATGGTGGCTCCGGCCCCGATCCGCGCGAACTGCCGCCGCGCGCCTTCCGAGGGCGGAGCCTCACCGACAATTACGGCCATATCAGCCAGATCGTCGTGAAGGGCAGGAATTTCAGGTGAGGCATTTTACGTGTCATCGGAAGTTGCGGATTGGAACTCAGCCACGCGACGTAAGCCAAACACCTACGAGGGTCACTCCCAGCCCAAGGAACATTGCAAGCGTGAGCGGTTCCGAGAACAGCATCCATGACCAGATCATCGTCACCGGCGGGCTCAGGTAAATGGCGACACTGACCTTCGTCACGGGGAACATGCGCAGCATCGCGTAGTATACGGTGTAGCAGGCGAAGGTGGCGATCAGTACCAGCCATGCCATGCCTATCGCGAACTCGCGGGTCATGGACGGCGCGATCCCTCCCTGTGCCACGGCGCAGATGCCGAACAGGGCCGCACCCGTCGCTTCCATCATCCTCGACCACAACGCGGCCACGGGGAAACGCATGGCTACGCGGAAAGGCAAGGCGCATCAGCCGACCTGTTCGACCGCGAGCGATCCGGCCGAGAGCGGCCGGATCAGCGATTGCGCCGGCACGGTCGGATCGAGCCAATCGTTCCACGCATCACGTTCCAGAATGACAATCTGCCGGTCGTGATAAGGCGCGATGTCGGGACCGGGCTCCATCGTCAGCATGGTGAAGGCCTCACCGACATCCTTCGTGTCGCGCCAGATGCCGGCGATCGCGAAGATCGGCTCGCCGCTCTTCTTCAACAGCCACTTGTCCTTGCGTTTCTTCCCCTTTTCGGCCGGGTCGGTGAATTCGTAGAATCCGTCAGCAATGATGATGCAGCGGTTCGAGGTGAACTCTCGGCCCTCGGACCTGAAATTATAGACCGGCTTCTTCGTCGACCCCGGCCAACTCCAGCGCCGCTGCACGAGATCGCCTTCGCCGCGTTCTCCTTCGACGGTGCGCAGGATCGGCGCAATGTCGGTGATCTTGATGTCGTCGCGGGCCTCGATGTTCGGCCGCCCCTCTGAAAATCGGATCTTGATCTTCAGGTCGGCGAACTCCTCGATGATCGAGGAGATGTCCACCTTCAGCCTGTAATCATTGCACATCCTTCCTCCGTTCAGATCGCCTTTGCATCGCGATCCCGTTCTTGGTATGTTCACGCATCATGACCGCGAAGGTTTTCGATGCCGACGCACCGCTCGATGAACGCCGCGTCATCATAAGGCGTTCCGCCGGCGATGTTGAGATGGTGGATCTGGCCTGGGGCCTGCAGCCGCGCGAGCGGAGTGGCCGTCCTTTCACCGTGGTCCGCGCCGCCGGGCCTTTCCAAGCCATCGCTGCCTCGTGCCGGCCTCCGAGTTCCGCTTTCGCAGCCAGGGCAAGGATTACAGCTTCGCGCCGGCCAATGGCGACTGGTTTTATTTCGCCGGCATCTGGCGCCCGGCCACGCGGGACTGGCCGGAATCCTATGCAATCCTGACGACCGAGGCGAACCCGGACGTGGCGCCCTACCACGACAGGCAAATGGCCATATTGCGTCGTGAGGACCGGATGAAGTGGCTTGATCATGGTGACCAGGAAATGGATCTGCTCAAGCCACTCCCGCCGGGGACATTCAAGGTGCGTCGCTGGGAACGCCAGCCCCAGGGTGAGCTTCTGTTTTAGTCCCACGCCGTCGCGCTGGACAAAGATATACGCGTGCTTCGACGCCAGTGGATCTGGCGAAGCCTAGCCGCCTTGGTCTGCGACGGCCGACTTCCGATGATCGCTAGCATGGCGGTCGTCGTGATAACCTTTCCCATGCGAGCCACACCTCGGAAATGCGCTTCTGCTGGACGTATGCGGAGGTCTACGGGAGTATCATTTCCGAAGGCAAGACAGCGATGAACGCAACGATCCAGGGGCGACGTGCTCGCGCTCGATAACCCCGTCGTATTGTCCTGGTATCAGGTCTAATATACTGTCAACGGGCGAGTTACGAGCCGCAATGAGCAGAGATTTCTTTGCCGGCGCCGGCTGAGTTTTCGACGCGGACAACGCCTTGTAGGGGACCCAGCAGCGCCGGCGATGATTCAGAGCATTACAGCGCCGTTGCCTCCGTCCACGAGGTGCCGAAATAAGCCCGATCATTCTGGAGAGAGGGGCGAAGCCAGTTGATGAGTAGGGCGGTGGTCGTGGCGCTTGCCATGGGAACAATGTGTATCGGAGCGGCTGCGCAGAGCGACGAAACCAAAAGCGCAGGAAATCCGATGTGGCCGGCCGGATTGCAATGGGATTGCAAGACGGCTTCCAAGATCGTGTGCGAGCGCGACGGTTCATGCCGGACCGATAAGGGAGATGGCGCGTTCGTACTGAGCTACGACAACAATGATGTGGAATTTCCGGACGGCAAGGTCCGGATAAAGCGTCACTATCAACAGACGGTCCGGGGAAGTCCGCTACAAAGTGAGGTTAAGGTGGAACTGGCCGACAACCGCGTGATCTGGCTCACGGCGGTCGATGCCAGCCGAACCTATTCCGACGCATGGGTTGGAGCGATAAGCGAGTTGAAGGGCGGGGTCGTGCTGATGGAATCGCAAGGCGTCTATTGCGCACCGAGGAAATAAGCAGGGTCGTCATTGACCAGGCAAGACTATACACGTTCGTGGGCATACTGCTGCTCTCTGCCTAGGGCTCTTCGTTTTTCACCGTTGGCCCGGTTCGAGCTGTCACCGCCATGTTGAAGATCGAGTTGAAGGGTAACAGATACAAAGGTGATCGGCAGGCGATCGCAGTCAAGGTTCGAGAATTGGTCGATGCGTTCATTGACGGCATGGGCGCGCGATCGATCGCCATTGACGATACAATCGGTGAGAGCGCGCTTGACGCGATGGCCACCTACGGCAAGATCGTTGCGTACCCTGCGGATCTCAATGTAGGCGCTTTGCCGCCGGCTAAGCTGGCGTTGCCGGTCGAAGTCGCCAGATATTTCGTTTGGGGCAAATTCGGACAGCACGCCACGCCAGCCCGCGTGACGCTGTGGAAGCATGGTATGGGCCGGTTCGGACAATCGGCTTGAAAGGAGACGGCCAAGGAAATTAGGCGCATATCTGGCAACGACCATTCATGCTGACCTTGCCGATGTTTTTGGCGGCGGCACTCCCTAACCATGCCGCCGGTTTGTCGTCTACGGGTCACCTGAACCCAATCGGCCACTTCTTTTTGCGCATCCTTCTCGCCGGTCCATGCCGAACCGTCGCGACGTTTACTTTCGTGCTTTTCTCGAACGGCGCGACTGAATCGATGTTGCCGTGGATGGTGGCGCTGTAATGGTTTCCATCTGGTCAACTCCTAGTTTTGTAAGATTATTATCCGCTGGGGATGGGAGGATGTTTGATTATGGTCTATTTAGATCGAACCAAGAGCGTTGACGCGCGCCGTTAGCGTCGTTGTACTCGATGTAATAGGGTTTCGCGCGGCGAGGTCGCGCAATTTCATAATAGGTTGTTGCAGCGAAGCCATGTCCTCCACTGGACGCTGTTTGCACGCGAGCTTGCACGGTCTTGTCTCCGATCTGGACCGTGGCGGTTCCAATGCCGTTATCGCCATGGCCGCTCCAGCGAAGACCGCCGTTACCGGTCCACATTTGGCCATTACGCACTTGCTGAACGTTGCTGGCAGGCGCTCGGCACATGCTTTGTGCCAAATGTCCACCGTGCTCGGAAGCCACAGGCGCGAAGGCAGTCCAGCCTGCGGGGCAATTCTCGTACGGCTCATATCGAGCCCGAGAGGAGTTGGCCTGTGGGCAAGTCGGCCAATGAAAGCCAGGGTTATCCATTGCCGCAATCAGCCTGTAGATCGGCGGGTGGCAAGAGGGAGTTCCTTGCCAGTCGCCGGAAAGACACAGGAGGACCTGACAGCCCCATTCAGAAGCCCGTGATTCGGACGGAAGAAACATGCTGCCGGCCACGACAGCAGCACCCAGAAAGAGAAATTTCAGCACGGTCACAATCCCCTGCGAGCGTTGAATTCTGACAGTTTACTATGACTCTGCGCCGCGAAAAAGGATAGACCGAATAGGCGAGTTCGTGCGAGCACACCGATTTATAAAAAAGAACGAGGAGGGGATCGTTAACAATCCGCTCCGGTCTAACATCGCCGCGTTCCTCGAAAGCGAGCGTGGAAGACGGAATCTCTTTCACCAGGACATGGCAGCCTTGTTACGATCGAGTCACGGCGAAGGCCTCTCATATCGGACCTACATCCAAACATGTCGGCAAAACAACAACGTCACATTGCGAACGCTGGAATTTATGGCGGCTGCTCTTGACGTGTCGATCGCGACAATGCTGGCCGGTGATGCGAAAATCGACGATTGGGTACACGCTTTAGGGGATGACGATATTCGTCGGCGCCTCGCCGACATCATCAACGAGGAACGCTCGGAGCGCGGGCTTTTACGAAAGGAAATGGCGGCGCTGCTGGGTGTCGCGCAAATGACCTATACGAAGCTGGAACGCGGACAAGGCAATATCAGTGTTGACACGATAGCCGGCATCGCAGGCGCACTCGGGCGAGATCCCGCGACGTTCCTGTTTTGCCGCGCTCGAAAGCGGCACAAATCCGCTTAAGGTCGCTCGGTTTGAGGATATTGTGATTGTCGCCACCTACGCGGGCAGTGGAGGAGCCGAAACAGGGATGCGGATTTGCACGGATGTTCCCAGTCCTGGCTTACTCTTGATAAGAATTTTGCCGTTCAGCGTGGCGGCCATCTGCAAACAGCCGCTTAGCCCGAGACCGACATGGTTTCCCCCTCGGGTCGAGAAAAAGGGGGTGGTCGCCTTCTTGATGATCTCTGGCGCCATGCCGGCCCCGTTGTCCGCCACCTCGACAAGAAGAGCGTTGCGGCGAAAGATACGCTGACGTTGGATCGATGCTTTGACGAGAACCTTTGGATTTCGAGTGACTTCGACGGCAGTCAAGGCGTTCTGAACGAGTTCGTCGATCAAGACGCGAAATTGTGTTGCCGGTACTGGCTGCTTGTCTGCCTCCTCATCCGTCTCCAGCCGCACAATGCCTCTTCTGTCTTTTGCGAGTTCGTGCAAGAGCTTGCCTAGCGGCAACGTTTGAGGGTCACGTTGCGAATAAGCAATCTTGAGCAAACCGTCGTTGATGGCCTCAAGCTCGGCTGCGGCCGACCGTGCAGCCTTCAATATTTCTTCGTTTGGGGGATTTATCAGGTCGGAATTTTCGAGAACCAGCCGCAATGCCGTCACGCGAGAGCGGGTCATATGCGCGAACAGCGACGCGAATGAGCGTATCTGTTGATCGCGGCGGCTGATGCTGGTGTAGCGCTGGTGGATCAGGAGATAGAAAATCGCGACCAGTCCAAGCGCCATTGCAAAGATAAACCAGTTGCGTGAAGCGGCGATGTCGATCTCGGCCGTCTCTTGTAGCGCAGCACTGTGGTTCACGGTGGCACTGGAAATCTCATACATATCCTGCTCGAGCTTGCGCATGTAGTCGAGCGCCAAGGAGTAATTCCTCCCGGCCTGGACTATGGGAGCTACGTTTTGTTCGATCGTTCGACGAACATTTTCCAGGAGCTCAATATCGTCTTTAGGAAAGAATTGGGGGAGATAGCGCAGACCTACCAGCTGCGCGATGTTGACGCTCACGAGCGCCATTTGCCGGTTGATGTCAGGATCCAGTTTTCCGGTTCCATCGGCCAGGCGGATATAGCCTTGGACCCTCATAAGCCGCTCGCGTGCTTGTGTTGCCCGCCATTGAATCTCGTAGGTTTGGCTGAGAATTTTATCCGTCTCTCGCCTGTAGTAGTCCGCCCGCATGAACGTCCATGCGCTGAGGCCGAGCGCAACCGCCAATCCGAGATAAGGAAGCGCGGAGAGAAGCCGGCCGGTGTCGATCTTCATTTTTCGGCTCGGAGAACAACCGGGAAGAAAACCCAAATGGCGTTGCGAGCTGGAACGTAAGTATCGGGCAGTCTGTCGTACGGCCACACAATAAAGATCGGTCCTTTTTCCACCATGCTGATAGGGCGAAACTCCTGGTCAGCCTCGCAGCGACCGTGGACCCGGTCGTCCTGCGTGCACTGGCGTTCCACTGCCAGGATCGGCTTATACGACCGAATCTCGTCCATGCGGATTTCCGAGACGAAGTTATCATAGGCGACCACCTTGATGGCGGGAGTTTCGGCAAGACCGGATTTGGCCAGCACATCCGTTAGCAATGGTCCGCGATAAACGATCTTCTTATCCTTCTGCGTCCATGGCGTGCGGGTGTTATAGGTTTGCTGGGAGAACTCAGCCTTTAATTGCTCAATAGAGAAGGTTTCGATTTCTTTGCCGGAGGCATCCTGAACGGTGATTTTGTTTGGATTGTCAAAAGCAGCGTTGACCGCTGTCGCGCCGGCGATTGCCAGTACGGCCGTAATGGCAAGAGCAAATAATTTATGCCTCATCAGCTTCCATCTCCACGTATTCGCGTGGGCCGTCATCCTTCGCGAAAAGCACGCACGGTCCGCGGGAGCCGCGTGGGTCATAGGCATAGCCCTTTGCCGCGAGCGCCTGAGTGATGTCACGGATTCCGGCTAGTCCATACAAATGGTCGTGCAACTCCAGAAAGATCCGTTCAATGCCGCAAAGCTCGGCGTGAAGTATCAGGTCCTTTTCGGCACCTTCTATATCCATGACAAGAACGTTGACGTCATGCGCGGAAATGAATTGGTCGATGTTAGTCGACTTGACCGAATATTCGCTCTCAAATGGCCCTTGGTCTTTGTCCATGGAAGACATCCAGAGGTCCTTGCGGATGTAAAAGGTGAAGAGACGCGGAGAGCCGGCTGTGAGGACGCCTTGCAACAGTTCGACGTTGTCGAGATCATTTGCGGCAATGACTCGCCGCGCCAGAAGGACAGTGTTGGGATTCGCCTCAAAGGCCCACACATGCACGCTGTCGATGGTAGCGATTAGTGACGTGATAATGCCGACACCTGAGCCAAGCTCAAGTACGCGATCGCCTGGCCTGACGGCCTTGAATATGCACTTTGCCTCTTTGGCCTCGTAGGTCTCGGTAGCGAGGGCTTGCCAGACAACAGGTGAGACATCGCCTGGGTTCAAGGGAACTTTGATCCCGTGGACGTTTAACGAGGTCATTTGGTTAAAGCCCTTGCGGCAGTCTGTGGCCGTGCTTCATTAACTTCGCCCGCGCTTGCTTGAAATATTTTTCGGCAGAACCGGCATCGATACTGAGACGTTCGCCCATGAGCTCATAGATCTGCTTCCGCGTCATGCCCGGCTCGCGATGACTCATCATGTCAATAACTTCCTGTTCCCGGGGTGTCAGACCGGAATAGCGATAATCGGGAATGGTCATCGCCACACGCGATAGCCGGACCGAAAATCCCTTTGTGGAAATGTCGTCGAGCACATCGCTGAAAACGCCAGGCTCGAAGCCCGTTTTGCCGATATAGCCGGACGCTCCGATCCGGCGGAAAATGGCCGCTTCGGAGGTGTTGTCGGAGCCGGTTACGACAATGTGTATGGCGCTCGGCGAGGCTTCTATGATTTTTTCGACCACCACGACACGATCCGCTTGTGATGTCGGATCGAAACCGGGTAGCCCCGGATCGATAACGACGAGATCGAAATCGTTTTTTTCGAACTCGTGGATAGCGAGTTCGAGGGTTTCCGCTCCAATAACCAGGCAGTTCTCAAAACTGGCCCGTACCTGATCCATTAGCGCCAGACGCATTAGGTTCTGATCTTCGACCACCAACGCGCGGAACATTTCGTGTTGATCCTATACCTGTGACTTCCGCCAGAGTTTCAGCTTTGGCGGGCAGAAAAAAGGGATGGCATCATCCCTTTCGCTCAAGCGGAAGGTGGATAACCGTCTCAGTCAGGTGGGGCACCGGACCGCTTGGAGCAGGGCTATGGTCGTTCAACTGGCGTGCAGCAATGCCGAGACGCAGAAGATTTCAGGTGTTACGAATCTGATCGAGGAGCATCGGGCAGCCCTGATACTGGTGGAGCGGCTTGGCAAGCGCTTCATGGCAGCCGAGGAGGCAGAGGCGACCTTGATTGGCTCAAACCTTGATGTTGTGATGGCGGAGGAAGCCGCCGTGCGCCGGCGAGCCGCCATTGCGCCCGTAGCAGATCTTCGCGAGATCAGGATAAAGGCTGCATACTTCAAGCGGCTTATGGGGCAGGGCTGGTGCGAACTCGATCACGACGATCTGCATGCGCTGCTGTCGTCTTTCGCGAACGTCTCGGCCTAGAAGAACAGTGACCAAATCCACGCGACGCCGCTGGCAATATGCTGAACGATCCAGAGTGCCCACGGCGTGTCGTTGACCCAAAGCACCAGCACCCGCCAAAGAATATAGAGCATCAATATGGCGAATCCTATGGCGATGAGCTTTCCTGATCCGTCTCCGCTATTGCGACACTCGGGCTCTTCGATCGGATACCAAGTCTTGCCGTCCACCGGATAATAGCCGTCGGGCGTGCCTTGCCTGTGCCGGGTCACTTTCTGCGCTCCTGTACCTATTTCAGCAGCAATTGCACCGGATGCTGAAATCTCATGGCCCAAAGGCCGTCACGCTCCATCTTAGCATTGATCTCCGCAACGAGGTAGTTGGTGCTGACCGCCTGGCCCTTGGTATTCATGGCGGCGAACGCATAGCCCGTCGAGATGAGCGCCGTGCCAACGTCTATCGTGTTGCCGTCGAGGTCAGCGGCGCAAACGACGAAAGTCGCCTTGTCGATGGCGTAGCCGATCGGCTGGCAAGTCACTGTCGCGGTGGAGAATAGTGCGGCCAAATGGGCGAGCGAGAGATTGCCGCAATCGACTTTGTGTCCATTGCTATCGGTCGCAGCCGTGCCACGAAGGCACGATTGAACCCCATAAAGCCGGTATAGCTTATTTCCGTCTCGCCAGGTGTCGCCGGTCAGGAGCTGCGCGTTTTGAGACACGACGACAGGTGTCGGTGTCTCTTTCGCGGCGATGTTTTCCTGGGCGGCCGCAGCAGGGGCGATCACGATTGCCACGAAGGCGGCGAGTTCAATTCGCTTCATCGTTCTGGAATTGCCGGCCGAGACCGGATGATTTTTCGAGATCCGGCCGGAGCGACCTCCCTTCCTTGTTCTTGCCGATCGCCGCCATGTGAAGGAATACCATCGCATCGTCGTCGTAGGAGACTGAATAGGGGTCGTTGGCATCGCCGGCGCCGACAAGTGCGAAACATGAAACGGCGTCGGGTACGTGAGCTTCGCTCTTCAATACAAGGGTTTTGCAAAGAACCACGGAAGCGCGGTTGTTGTAGATGGCGTTCTCGTAATCCTGTGCGGCCTTGGTGCAATCCCAGTCCTCGTTCTCATAGGTGATGATCGGGCTCGGGCAGGCGCTGAGCCCACGTAACCGGTAAGGCACGCCGTTGATAACGCGCTCGGTCGCCGACTTTATTTCGACCGGGGCAGTGAGCGGAGCCACGTCCCGCTGGTACAACTTCCCGTTGGCGTCGTATCGCTCATAGACAAAGACCTTCTCTCCGGCCTTGACGAATTGCTGAAGATATTTGGCCGAAGGCTGCTGGAACGGATCCACACCATCGAAACCGGGATCGGCAGCGTGTGCCAGACTACATTGCAAGAGCATGGCCGTGACGATGATTCCACACTTCATTGGAGATGCGCCCTAGATCGCACGAACGGTGGTTGACGGTTCCAGCTATGGTCGTATAACACCTAGTAAACTGTCAATACGCGGCGGCCCGATGAAACCAAAATACGGCCTTGTGCTTACGCTGTGTTGCGCGGTGGCCCCAATCGGAGCGCACGCGCAAGATGCCGTATCCAAGCGCGTAGCCGCCGCTTTTGCAACGCCCGTTGCCGTGATGGTCGGCCCGGCCACAAGCAAAGGCGTGAAGGTCGACAGCGGATGCCAGTCGGGTGATCGGCAGCGTGTCCAGACTTTGGTACGCAGGATTGCTGTTGAGGAGGGATTTGACGCCGATCTTGCCGACGCGGTTGCCTGGGCAGAAAGTGATATGGGCCAGAATCAGGGACCGTCCAGCGCCGGGGCTCTCGGTATCCTGCAGCTCATGCCGGCAACGGCGACGAGGTTCGGCGTGGCGGATAGATGCGATGCAGCCGCGAACATTCGCGCCGGCATCCGATATATGAAGTCGCTCTACGACGAGTTTCACGATCCCCTGTTGATGCTGGCCGCCTACAACGCTGGCGAGCAGAACGTCTACGCAGCGAGCGGCATTCCCGTGAATGGCGAAACGGCGAAATACATCGTCAAGATCCTGAATCGCTGGAAGCTCGCAAATGTGGTTCGGTCATCGTCCTCGCCGCGAAGCGAGGCCCAACCTTCAGCCATGGCTGACGGGTCGAGCGATGTCGAATGGCAGGACGGCCACGTCATCGACTTCGGCAACTGAAAGGAGTGAGAGGGATGGATTACAGGAATGCAGGCGGATTTGTTCTGCGATTGGCGGCGGCGGCGGCGATCGGCATGATGCTTGCGCCGGCGACCGCGTATGCGCAGTCGGCCGAGCCGGTCGAAAGCGTGCTTGAATGGTTCGTAGGCGTCCTGCAGGGGAACATTGCGCGCTCGATCGCAATTATCGCGGTCTGCTTCCTGGGCTTCCTTGCGATGACGGGCCGGCTCGTGTGGATGATGGCCTTCTCCATCATCATCGGCATCGCGCTCGTGTTCGGTGCGGCTTCCTTTGTCGACTCGGTGAGGTCGGCGGCGGGGGGCTGATCGAATGGACGATGATGAGGTCTATGTCGAGCCTGTAAGCCTGCCGTTGACGCGCCCGCCTATGAAATGGGGGGTCCGCTACGAGGTTTTTGCACTCAACGGAATGCTCGCGGTGATCGCCTTTATCGCGACCAGCAGCTTCGTTCTCGGCCTCGGTGTCTTCGGTGTCACGCACCTGGTCAGCGCCTATCTCTGCCAGCGCGACCCATACATTTTCCACATCTTCGAGCGCCGTGTGTCCAAACGCGGCGCCATCGCGAACACCGGATTTTGGGGTGCGAGGAGCTATTCGCCGTGACTGTCGATGCCGACCTCAAATATGGGCGCGAACGCAAGCGGGAAAAGCCCGTCGAAATGCATGTCCCGTATCTGCGGCACGTCGATGACAATCTCATTGTCACCAAAAGCGGCTTTCTCGTCGGCGTCGTGCAGCTCAGCGGCCTGCCTTTCCAGACCATGGACCAGGCAGAACTCAACAACCGTATGTTCAACCGCAACACGACGTTCCGAAACCTCTCGACATCGCGGTTCGCGGCCTACTCGACCATCATTCGCCGTCATGTAACGCCGGAAATCGAAGGCGATTTCGACAACCCGTTCGTGGCCGAACTCGACGCGCGCTACATGGATGAGCTGCGCTCGAAAAACCTGTTCGTCAATGAGGCGTTTCTGACCATCATCCGCCGGCCGATGATCGGTCGCGTCGGGTGGGTGGACAAGGCGCTCAATGCGTTCCGGGTCAACACGGCGGGCGAGGAAACCCGTGAAGAAGCCATGTCGGAACTGCACGACGTTCTTAATGGCGTCGTGAAGGACTTTTCCGCCTATGGCGCGCGGCTGCTAGGCGTTGTGAAGCGGCGGGAAAGCGTGTTTTCCGAACCGGCCGAGTTTGTGGCCAAAATCCTCGCCGGCGGGGCCGATGTGGAAATGCCGTTGCCTCGGATGAGTCTGGCGACGGTCTGCCCGACGCGGCAAATTTTCTTCGGCAAGTCGGCCCTGGAAATAAAGGGGCCGGATTCAAGCAAGGTCGGCGCCATGGTGTCGATCAAGGAATATCCACCCTTCACCGCTCCAGGGTCGCTCGACGGGCTGTTGCGGTTGCCGCATGAATTCATCCTCACGCAATCCTTCGCGATCGAGGACCGGGTGACGGCCATGCGTCGTATCAACACGATTGCCAACCAGGTCCAGGGCTCCGACGAAGCGGGCACTACCGTTGAGGATTCGGTGCATGAGGGCGCCGACAAGCTGGCGGGCGGGGAAGTCGTTTTCGGCCACCATCACATGACCGTCCTGGCGCTCTCTTCCGACATGCAGGGGCTCAACCGGGCGCTATCCGATATAACGGCGGAACTGTCGCGCATGTCGATCGTGCCGGTGCGCGAAAGCCTCAATACCGAGCTGGCCTTTTGGGCGCAGCTACCGGGAAACTTCAGCTATATCGCACGTCGCGCGTTGATCTCGTCGCTGAACTTCGCCGGCTTGTTCTCCGGACATAATTTCCCCTCCGGACAACGCGACGGCCTGCACTGGAGACGGCCGATCGCGTTGCTCGAAACAACCAGCCAGACGGCCTATTACTTCAATTTCCATGTCCATGACGTGGGGCATTTCACGGTCTTTGGCCCGACTGGTTCGGGCAAGACCGTGGTGCTGTCATTCCTTATGGCGGAGGCGATGCGCGTCACGCCGCGGCCGCGCTGCATCTATTTCGACTATATGCGCGGCGCGGAGATTTTCGTTCGCGCGCTCGGCGGCCGGTACGAAGTAATGGAGCCGATGCAGCCGACGGGATTTGCGCCTCTACAATTGGAGGACACGCCCGAGAACCGCTCATTTATCGAGGGGCTGTTGCGCTACATTTTGACGCCGGAGGAAGGCGCGCTCGATGTAGCAGAACTGCGCGTCATCAACGGAGCGGTCGACAAGCTTCACAAATTGCCGCGCGAGAGCCGGACCTTCGACCTTCTGCCGGAAGTGCTGCGCGGTTCATTGACCCCGGGCATGAACGATCTGGCCGCCCGTATCGAGCCCTGGCTTGATCCGGCCGACAAGGGTTGGCTGTTCAACAACCCGGTCGATCTGGTGGACTTCTCGCGACCGGTCGTCGGCTTCGACATGACCAAGATCCTGGTCGACAAGAAGCTGCGTTCCGCGGCGCTGCTGTATATCTTCCACCGTCTCGAGGAGATCATCGACGGCACGCCGCTCATGCTCTTCCTCGACGAAGGCTGGAAGCTGCTCGATGACGATGTTTTCGCGGCCTTCATCAACGAGACCCTGAAAACCATTCGCCGGCGCAACGGCGTGGTCGGCTTCGGCACGCAAACGGCCGAAGATGTGGTCAACTCTTCAATCTCATCGTCGCTGATCGAGCAGACCAAAACCAACGTCTTTTTTCCGAATGCGAAGGCCAGCAAGGATTCGTACATGGAGCGGTTCTCGCTGACCGCCAAGGAATTCGAGTTCGTCAGGCGAACGGCCAAGGAAAGCAGAACGTTCCTCGTCAAGCACGACAGCGACTCCATCGTCGCAAGGCTCGACCTGTCGGCCATGCCCGACCTCATCAAAGTGCTGTCCAGTACCGAAACCAACATCAAGGAATGCGAGCGGCTGCGCGAGACCTACGGCGAGGAACCGGAGGCGTGGTTGCCGTACCTGTGCGGATGGGAGAGCGAGCATGAAGAAGCTGCTTAGGAGCGCGATCGCCGCCGTCGCAATCGCTCCGGTCGCATCGGAGCCGGTCCTGGCACAGATTGCCGTGATTGACGACGCCAACCTCGACAAACGGCAGGAAAGCGAATCCCACAACAAGAAATCGAATGAAACCAAGGCCGATGAAAAGGTGAAGAAAAAGCGTGTCGTCTGCACCTATTCCAACAAGTACCGCTCGCAAATGTACCGGCGCTCGCCAAGCGACGCTTTGAAGCGTGATGCCGGCAACGTGAAGCTGATCCGCTACTACGCGCAAAAATACGGCGTTCCGGAGGGCTTGGCCTTGTCGGTCGCCTATCAGGAATCGCGCCTTGATAGCTGCGCTGGATCTCCGACCGGCGTGAAGGGCGTCATGCAGCTCACCAAGGGGACCGGCAACGAGATGGGCTTTGACCGGGACATAAACGAACAGAATATCGAAGGCGGCGTAAAATATCTCGGCATGGGCGTCTCGAAGTGCGGGGCGTCGAATTATTCCTGCCTTTCGAGCTGGTACAACGGCTCCGATGCCGCTCAACAGAAACAATGGGCGGGCGGCGTCGGGCGCTGGCACTCGTATTTCAATAATTACGTGTCGACCGGAGCAGCGCCGGCCGCTGCTCCACCCGCAATCAGCATCGTGACAGCGGGCGGCGTTGGCGGCAAGGCGCAACAGGCCGCGCTCGGCACGGCATCGACCGCGGCCGCCAACCTCGACGCCAGTTCGGCCCGGATTCAGGGAAATTCCTCACTGATTGAAGCTCTCTTCGGCACGATTGGTCAGACGACCGAATATAAGGATGCCTGGGAGGTCAATTCGTCGGCACGCAACCTCAATGCCGATGTGACGAATCAGTACATCAAGCAGTCCGCGGATTTCACGGCCCTGCTCGGTCAATTCCTGCAAATGCGGAATACCGCCATCTCGCAAGCGGCGAAAACGATCACGCCGCCCAAGGAGGGATCGGCGAACCCGTTCTCCTGCGATCCGGCCGTGCTGACGCGCCTGAACGTGGAGCGGAAAAACTGGTTGTCGTGCGCGATCGAAAACGCCCGCGCCGGTGGCGCAAACGGCCACTCGATCATGCGAGCGGCCGACCCGGATGGCGCCGCGGGCGTCATCGAGGCACTTCAGGAATAGGAGGCTGACATGAGAAAGATGGTTTTCACCCTCGTTTTCGCCCTGCTGTCGGGGAGCGCCATGGCGCAAATTGCCGTCATTGACGGCGCGAATCTCGACGTTGCCCGGCAGAACGCGAAGAACACGAACGCCATCATGGATTCCAACAAGGACATTCTGGAAAAAAGCGAACAGATTCTGCAGTCGCTGACCGGAAGCCGTGATGGTTCCCTCGGCATCGGGCAGATGGGCCTCGGCGGCAATATGTCGATCGCCCAGGCTCCCAGCTTCGGCTCGGTCCTCAATGGCGGCGCGCTGTCCTTCGGCGGGCTGTCTCCCGAGATCCAGAAAATCGCCGGTGCGGTCATCAACGGCCTGCAACTGGTGAAGCAGCTTCAGCAAGTGACCGGCGGTCAGAACAGCGCAATCAACAGTGCCTATAGCGGCAGCGTGAATGTTGCGTCGCTCTTAAGCGCGCTGACTTCCCAGGCATCGCAAGGCGTGACCCAGCGCGAACAGTCGTTGCAATCCGCGAGCGGCCAGATCGGGCAATCCGAGGACGTGAAAGGCTCGGTCGATCAGAACACGCGCATGCAGCTTGAAAACGCACGCGCCGTTAACGAGTTGATCGGTGTTCAAAATGGCGCCGTCGCGGCGCTCAACGAGGAGATGAAAACACGGCTTCTCCGGCAAAGTCAGGTCCAGCGGATGATGACGCCGAGCGATGTCAATCCTTTCGAGAATTTCGGCAAGTCGGGGAACTGACGATAGATGACGGCTTCCAGGGACAGGCGGCCGTACGTTGCCGCCGCGACTGCCATCATAGCGACCGCGGCGATGATGGCGGGGTGCGCCCGTCCGGGCCGCGAACTGAAAGCGCCGTGCGCGCCTTTGGGTTATGCTGACGACGCAACCTGCGGCCCGCTCAAGCCGGTCAACGCCACGCCCTTTGAAAACGTTATCGAGGACGAATGAACGGCCTGGCGACAAGCATATTGGATGGAATCGACGGTGTTGGGCAAGGGTTCGTTTCCAACGTCTACATGCAGATCGGTAACGCCCTCGGTCCGATCTTCACCGGCATGCTCACCATCTATGTCGTCTGGTGGGGCTATTCGATCATCAGCGGCCGTGAGACCATTTCTCCCATTGAGGCGGCTTATCGCCTCGGCAGGGTGGTCATCATCTATCTGCTGCTGACCCATTGGGGAACGTTCTCCGAAACCATTTACAAGCTCGTACAGGCTGTACCCGATGAAGTGGGCAAGATCATCGTCGGCGCGGTCTCGCGCGCGACAGGCAACCAGCTTTCGGACCAGCACGCCATACCGGCTTTGATCGACAATCTTTACCGTGGCGCCCAGGACGTCGCCAAGCAGGTCTATTCCGGATCGATGTTCGATATTTTCGGGGCGATCCTCTCGACGATCGTCCTCATGGCGGCGATCATTTTCTCGGCCATCGCGATCGCTGCAATCATCGCGGCGAAGATCATGCTTTTCATCACGCTCGCCCTCGCGCCGATCTGGATCGTGCTCTGGCTCTATCGCTGGTCGAGCCGCATTTCCGAAGGCTTCATTTCGCTGACGACCTACCTGATTATTCAGCAAATTCTCATATACGGCTTTCTCGGCTTCTATTTTTCGTTGGTCAATCTCGCGCTCAATACGGCTATGTCGGGCGGAGCCTCCGCCGACAGCAAGATGTCAATGGTCCTGCCCCTCGTTCTGGTGACAATCATCGGAATATACATCTTCACCCAGCTTCCCGCGATCACCGCCATTCTCAACGGCGCTGGCTACATCAACACGGCGGGTGCGCAATACGCCTATAGAAACGCGGCGGGTCGGATTTGGCGCGGTACTGGCGCTGCGGCCGTAACGCGCGGATTGGGCGGGGCCGCCCGCTATGCCGTCTCCAGGCGGTGGCAAAGAATGCGCGACGCCCGAACGGCCAGCACGGAAGCCGCCAGAGCATCAATCCAACGGGGTGTTCGCCAGAACGGGGCGCCGTTGGCATAGGGGATACCGGAAACCAACGACTTTATCGCCTTAACGGGATGGGCGAAGTTTGCAGATGAGGACATAGTAAAGTGTCAACGTCACACGAAAGCACCGTCGGAGTGAACGGTGATCCGGTCGACCGGACCTACTACAAGGCCGGTGCGACCTGGGAAGACGACACCCACCGCTCGCTTCGGCGCTCTCGCACCCTGGCATGGATCGTGAGCGGTGTTTCTGCCGTCGTGGCGGTATTGTCCCTCCTGACGCTGGTCCTGATCCTGCCGCTCAAGCAGTTCGAGCCCTATGTTATCGAGGTCGACAAGACGACCGGCTACCTCGAAATCGCCCGCGCTCTGAAGCCTGGTGACCTATCGCAAAATGAGGCTGTCACGGCCGCCAATCTGGTTCGCTATCTCCGTGCGCGCGAAACCTATGACGTGCACGAGATCAAGGCGAATTTCGATCTGGCGCAACTCTATTCGACAGGGGCGGCGTCGAAGGACCTGACCTGGCTCTACACGCCGTCAAATCCGCAATCGCTCGACAAGCTCTATGGCCGCAACGTCTCGATATCAGTCAACGTCAAATCGGTCTCCCTCCTGAACCGAAGCACGGCCTCCGTACGGTTTTCAACCACGACAAGACGTGACAACACCTCGACCACCGATAATTGGGTCGCGGTGGTGAAATTCCGCTACACGTCGACGCCGGTGAAGAACGAATGGCGGTTCGACAATCCGCTCGGCTTCCAGGTCACAGACTACCGGCGCGACCAGGAATCGGCTCCGACTGCGGGGAACCTGCAATGAAGCCATTCACCGGGGCGGCTCTATCGGTCGTCATCCTGCTCGGCATGGCCGATATCGCCAATGCTCGGGACGCTCGCATCCGGTATGTCACCTTCGACAACAACGATGTGACGACGGTCAACGCGGCGCTCGGCGTCTCCACGATGATAGAGCTTAGCCCGACGGAAATTATCGAAACCGTCTCGGCCGGCGACACAAAGGGCTGGTCGATCGTCCCCAAGCGCGGTTCGCGGTTCCTCTTCGTCAAGCCCCTGGAGCGGGACGCCTGGACAAACGTCAACATTGTCACGAACCGGCGCGTCTACTCGCTGTTGCTCAAGGCGTCGAACAGCAATCGCGACCGGGTGTCTTTCCAGGTCCGGTTCAAATATCCCGATGAAGATGTGAACGCCCGCCTGCTTTCCCAGGCTAGGCAGAGCGCGGCCGATCCCGACCTGAAGAACCTGAAGATCGCCGATCTGAATTACGATTACGCCTACAAGGGTGAGGATAGCCTGAAGCCGCGTGTCGTGTTTGACGACGGAACAAAAATGTTCCTCGAATTCACCGGCGACATACCCGCCATCTTCGTCGTTGATGAAAACGGCCACGAATCCCTGGTGAACCTGCGCACCCAGGGTAAATATACGATCGTCGACAAGGTCGGCCGCCAGTTCACGCTCCGGGCCGATGGCAAGGCGCTTTGCCTTTACAATCGCGCGCGCGCCGCGCGGGTCGATCCGATCGCCGACATTTACGGCCCGACGAAACTCGACCGCAAAATCAGCCTCTTCCCATCCTCACGAAGTGGGGGACGATGACTATGAGCCAGATCGACTATAACGACCTCGATGGCAGACCTTCCGTCGCGCGGCGCGGTGCCGGTATGGGCACGAAAGTCGCCATGGTCGGCTTCGGGCTTCTCGTCGCCGGCGCGCTGATCTGGATCAACTGGCCGCGCTCGCCGGCGGCGAGCGACGTCGCCTCCAGTTCGGAGGAGGATTTCAATCCACCGGAATTCCGCTCACCGGGACTGTCCGAAACCCCGCAACAGGCCGACAAGCCGATAGATCAAATCGTCGTACCGCCTCCCGCTGAAGGCGAGGACAATACCAAACAGGCCGATAACGTCGACCAGACGGTGCAGCCGGGGCAAGATCTCGATGCGCAGCGGCGGGCGCTCGAAGCCCAGATGGCGGCGGACGCAGCACGACGCAAGGCCGAAGAGGAAGAGGCCCGCCGCAAGGCGGCGGCCGAGGAAGAAGCCCGGCGCAAGGCCGAAGAAGCCGAAGCCGAGAAAAGGATGTGGGAGCGCCTGCGCTCAAACCAGATGGTGACGACCGACCAGACCGGAGGCGCGGGCGGTCAGGAGGCCCCAGCGCAAGCCACGATCGCCGCTGACGGCCAGATCATCCCGGTGCCGGGAGCCGACAGCGACCCGAACAAGGCTTTCCTCGCGCAATCGGAGTCCAGTTCCCGAGGCATGGCGAAGGCACGGGTCTTCAGGCGCACCGACGCCATGATAGCCGAAGGCACGATGATCCGCGGCTTTCTTGAAACCGCGATCAACACCGACCTGCCGGGCATGGTCCGTGCTGTCGTGCGTGAGGATGTCTACTCGCTCGACGGCCGCCGCATCCTGATCCCGAAAGGCTCTCGCCTGACCGGAGAGTACCGTTCCGGGCTGGCGCGAGGGCAGAAGCGCGTGTTCATCGTGTGGAACCGCGTCATCCGCTCCGACGGCGTTTCCGTCGATATCGAATCGCCCGGCGCCGACAGTCTCGGCCGCGGCGGCCTCGGAGGACGTGTCGATACCCATTGGCTCGAACGCTACGGTAATGCCATCATGCTCTCCGTGGTCGGCGGCGTGTCGGAATATTTGTCCTCGCTTGCCGACGACAATGACGGTTCCCAACAGCGCCAGGTCACCACCGTCGATCCTGTGACGGGCCAAACCATCACCGTTACCTATGGCGGCAACGGCTCGCAACGCGATGCTCGCTCCATCGCATTCGACAAATCCTCTACCGCCCTGCAGCAGCTTGCGCAGGAGGCTTTCCGTGACAGCCAGAATATTCCCCCGACCATCTATGTCGACCAAGGCACGCCGGTAGTGGTGTTCGTCCGCCGCGACCTGGATTTCTCCGCTCTTTACGCCGACCCAGTGCAAGAGGAACTGGCCCGGCTGAAGCGCGGCGGCAAGCCGAAAACGGCGATTGATCCGACGCCGCTCTTCATGACGCCGAAGGATCATTATTATCCCGGGTACTTTCCGCCAAGGCCGGTGAAATGAACGTCGTGCAGCCCATACCAAATCCGTGGGCGCGTGCGCCTGTCCTGCGCGCCGAACTCGAACCGATTTGGTCCTATCTCGAAGAGGATTCGGTTTCTGAAATCGCCATAAACCGGCCGGGCGAGGTTTTCATTGAGCGTCTTGGCGAAAAGGAGATGGAGCATGTCGCCAAGCGAGAGCTGACCCGCAACTGGATTCGCTCCGTTTCGACCGGCGTCGCCTCTGCGAGCAACCAGGTCGTCAACGAAGTGACGCCGGTCCTGTCGGCCGCTCTGCCGTCAGGCGAGCGTTTTCAGTGCGTCCTACCGCCGGCGGCGCCCGACGGCGGGATAATCTCGATCCGCAAGCAGGTCATCATGGATATGACCTTGGCAGACTATGCCGAGCGCGGTGCCTTCGAACATACCGTATTAGGAAGCGGCCTGGCGCTTTCGGCCGAAGAAAGAAAGCTCGTCGAGATGCTGCACGACACCTCGCCGCTCGAATTCCTGCAATTCGCTGTCCGCAATCGCGTCTCCGTGGTCGTGTCCGGCGGCACCTCCACCGGCAAGACGACGTTCCTCAACGCGCTCCTGAAAGTCATACCCGACCATGAGCGCATTATTACGATCGAGGACACGCGCGAGCTCAGGCCGCCGATGCTCAACAATATCTGTTTGCTGACCTCGAAAGGCGGCCAGGGCCTTGCGAAAGTCACGCCGCAGCAGCTTCTCGAAGCCTCGTTGCGCATGCGTCCCGATCGTCTGCTTTTGGGTGAGTTGCGCGGCTCGGAAGCATTTTCGTTCCTGCAGGCGATCAATACCGGCCACCCCGGATCGCTGACCACGGTCCACGCGAACTCCGCGCGCTCGGCCTACGAACGGCTCGCCCTTATGGTCATGCAAGGCAATGTCGGGCTAACGCGCGCCGAGATCCTCGACTATCTGCGCGAAGTCATCCCGGTGGTCGTGCAGATGGTTCGGTCGGAAGGTGGTCACCGCGCCATCAGCGAGATCAAATTCACCAAATCGGAGACGATCTGACGGGAGTGGCGGCACGATGAAGAGGGCAGCCGAACTGGTTTTCATGGCGGTCATGGGCGTCGCTTTGGGCGCCGTCTGCTTCATGGTTGCCTATGCCGCAACCGATTGGTACCGAACCGGCTCTGGCTTCATCTTCTCCCTGATCGACAAGGACCCTATGGCCGCGGCCCGCTATGCCTGGGCCGATCTCAGGGCGTTCAATCTCACGAGCGTTCAATATGCCGTGGCCGCCGGCGCGCTCGGTTTCTTCCTCCCGCTCGTCATTGCCTTTTTCATGCGGCCGCGGCGAACGAACGACGCGCATTTCATGTCCATGTCCGACGTTGCCAGGGCCGGTCTGACGAAGCGTGGCGGGGTCTTCATCGGTCGCGCCGGGGGGAAGCTGGTCGAGGCGCTGACCCTGCCGTACCGTGAAAGGCGCACCGGCCGCCGGCGGCGGACGCGGCCGAAGCTGCGCGGCGGCAAATATCTCTGGGTCGATGGCGATGACATCGGCGGCTTTGTCATCGGCCCGCCCCGCTCCGGCAAAGGCGCGGCGGTCATCATTCCGAACGCGCTCCTATGGCCGCATTCGCTCGTCGTTCTCGATCTGCGCGGCGAAACCTACGAAGCAACCGCCGGCTATCGTTCCAAAATGAGCAAAGTGGTGCGCTTTGCGCCGGCCGATCGCGCCGGCAATACCGCCGGTTACAATCCGATGGATTTCATCTCGCTCGATTCCGCGCAACGCGATATCGACCTTCGCAACATGGCGGCGGCGCTGTTCCCCCGGCCGCCAGCGAGCGCCGACCCCTACTGGGTCAACGATGCCCGACTGCTCTTCACCGGAATCGCCTCCTTCGTCATGGAGGCGCCGGCGATCCCGAACGAAAAGAAGACGTTCGCAACCATTCTGGGGATCATGAACGGCGAGGAAGAGCCGCTGATAGACTTCATCGGCACGCTGCGCGGCGAGCGAAAGGCGCAATGCTCGTCCTTCACCCTGCAAACCCTCCTGCCCTACTTCGATATGTCCGAACGGCAGTTCTCGGGCATCTATGCCGGCGTGCGAACCGGCATGGCGCCGTTCCTCAATGAACGCCTGATGAAAGCCACATCGAAGAGCACGTTCGATATCCGGGCGCTTAAGCGCGAAAGGATATCGCTCTATCTCGACGTGCGGCGCGAGCAGATCAACTCCCTTGGACCGCTGTTCAACGTCCTCATCACGCAGATGATGAACTTCATGTCGGAATCCGTGCCCGGGCCGAACGAACACCAAGTCCTCGTTCTGCTCGATGAGTTTCAGAATCTGGGAAAGCTGGAGAACGTCACCGAAATGGCATCAACACTCGGAGGTAACGGCGTTTCGATGTGGTTTTTCGTCCAGTCGCTCAAGGCCGTCGACGAAATTTATCGCCAGGAAGGCCGAAAGAGCCTCATCAACGCGGCCCGCGTGCAGGTATTCTTTGGCGCCCAGGACGCAGACGACCTGCGCTATGTGTCCGAACAGCTCGGCGAGACCTCGGCCGAACAAAAGGACGTGACACGCACAAAGGCTACGCTGTTCGACACCTATTACACGCGCTCGGTGCATCGCAAAGAAGTCCGCCGCGCGCTCATGCGGCCCGACGAAATCCGCACGCTGGACAAGAGCAAGGTCATCATTTTGCCGCGAGGCCAGTTGCCCATTCTTGGAACCCGAAATTTCTATTTCGCCGACGACAAGCTCAGGGAGAAGGCTTTCGAACCATTGCCTCAGGCCGCGTTGGGCACCAGCGAGAAACCGGCAAAGACCGCTGAGCACAAAGAGCCCTATCCTGTTCGGCCATATCATTCCGGCATCGCGCAATCACGATTGATCCGGGGAGCGACATTCGCCGCAAAAGCCGGTCGAACGCCGCCACCACCAATCCGACGGCAGATCAGGACGAGAAAAAACGCGGATTCCGTTTCGCAATCCCTGCCGCTGTTGGAAGATTCCGGCACCGCATCTGCCGCAAAGACGGTTGATTTCGGCGCGCTCGCCGCCAAGGCAGCCGCCAGCCGTGTTTCGCCGCAAAAGGAAGCCCTTCTCGCTGCTTTGTTGAGCGAGGGCAGATCCTTCCGCGCATTATCGCGGGACACTGAAGCCTTCGACAACGGCATGAGTGTTGTCGCAGAGACCTTGCCCGACGTCATAGACGATTAGAGGGGCTAGTGAGGAAATTTCGATCTGCAGGCATTCCGGGGGAGCCGTGATGCTTTATCTACCAAGTGCGGTCCGCTGCGAGTCAAGATATTGGCCCCTTGCTGAAATGCGAGCATAGCATTGAGAAATGGGGTCACCCCGCACTGTTTCCATCATCATCATCGCGTAGGATGCGCGCGGCAGGAGGGATCAGCGCGAGCCACTTCGCGCCCAACCGCTCGACAGCTTCAGCCATCGTGTAGCCGGCGCTCGCCAGCCAATCCGGCCGATTCAGTATAAAGGCAGCGGCCAGTTGCTCACTGGTCGAAAGGACACCAAAACCGCCGTTCTTCGCATCTCGGCTCTTTCTGACGATATGGTTCAATTCGTCGTCGTTCATAACCGCTCCCCCGATCGCAAACCATGGTTCAAGTGATCTATCACTTGCTACAAGGAGATGCGCCGGAATCTTTGCCTTACTCAATGGGTGGCCAACCCGATGCGCAGGTTGGGATTTAGGCGACAGGTTTCAGGGGCATAGAAACACAACAATTCGTAATGACAATGACACTACAAATCGCTATGATGTGTAAAACCCCAGGAGTCGGCCATGCCCACCGTGAGCACTACCCCCCGTAAGCGTGAGACGCTGAACCTGCGCATCAAGCCAGAAGAACGCAACCTGATCGACCGCGCGGCCAAGGCGCGAGGGAAGAACCGAACTGACTTCGTGCTCGAGGCTGCCCGCTCGGCGGCCGAGGAGGCTTTGCTGGACCAGACCATCATCGTTGTCAGCCCGGAAGCCTATGCGGCTTTCCTGTCCCGCCTGGACATGGTCCCGCAACCGAATGAGAGACTGCGCAGGACCATGCAGACACCGGCGCCTTGGGAAAAGCCGTGAGGGTCGCCGCACCGGAACCCCTGGCAGCGCATCATGAACTGGAAGCCTTCACCTCCGGCGTGGACGGCCTGGATCAATGGTTGACACGCCGCGCCCTGAAAAATCAGGTGTCAGGCGCATCTCGTACCTTCGTTGCCTGTGATGGCAGGCGCGTGCTGGCGTACTACGCCTTGGCATCGAGCGCAGTCGCGGTCGATGCCGCGCCGGGCCGTTTCCGTCGTAACATGCCGGACCCCGTTCCTGTGGTCGTTCTCGGCAGGCTGGCCGTGGATCAATCCTTACAAGGTAGCGGCTTCGGCCGTGCTCTGGTGCGAGATGCAGGCAAGCGCGTCATCCAGGCTGCCGACACGATCGGGATTCGCGGCCTGGTCGTTCATGCCCTCTCGATGGAGGCCAAGGCTTTCTACGAGCGGGTTGGCTTCGAACCGTCGCCACTCGATCCGATGATGCTGTTGGTCACGCTGGACGATTTAAAATCCGCCCTGTGACCTGACGCGTTGCGCACCGTCAGCGAACAGCAGCTTTGCGGGGTCCATCCTCACCTTGAGGGCATCAACCGTAGCGTCATCGAGATCAAGCGTCTGCGCGGCAGCGCGTATCAGGCCCTCGTCGCCGCGCTTGAGGGCTGCCGCATAGCTGCGTTTCCTTGCCTCGCTTGAAGGCGTACTGGTACGGCTGAATTAACGTTGCACGTGGTCGTCAGATGAAATTCCGTGCTCAAGTCATTCCTTCCGGCGTATAGCGCGGCGATCAGGATGAGACGGCGGCGACAATCTGGATGAGACTCTTATGTCGCGGTCGGTTGGAAGTTATCATGCTGATTGTCGCTGGCAAGCGTCTCGTCGGTTTCTGATTGCCGCCCCGCGACAAGTTCCTGGGTGTTTTTGATTGTCGCGTAGGAAGCTGGTCTGCCGCGCTGGCGTTTGGCTTCCATTGCGGATCTGCGGCGATAGCTTTCGACGTTCATCTCGAAGATCGTTGCGTGGTGGACGAGGCGGTCGACCGCTGCGAGCGTCATGGCGGGGTCCGGGAAGACCCTGTTCCATTCCCCAAAGGGCTGATTGGCGGTGATCATGATGGAACGCCGCTCGTAACGGGCGGAGATGAGCTCGAAGAGCACGCTCGTCTCGGCCTGGTCCTTGGTGACGTAGGCCAGATCGTCGAGGATGAGCAGATCGAACTTGTCGAGCTTGTCGATGGCGGATTCCAACTGCAATTCGCGACGCGCGACCTGAAGCTTCTGAACGAGGTCGGTGGTGCGGGTGAACAGCACGCGCCAGCCGTTCTCGATCAGCGCAAGGCCGATGGCCGCGGCGAGATGGCTCTTTCCGCCGCCGGGCGGCCCGAACATGAGGATGTTGGCGCCCTTGGCGAGCCAGCTATCGCCGGCGGTGATCGCCATGACCTGCGCCTTGGAGACCATGGGCACGGCATCGAAGGCGAAGCTGTCGAGCGTCTTTCCGGGCGGCAGGTGCGCCTCGGCGAGATGCCTTTCGATCCTGCGATGGGCACGTTCGGCCAGTTCATGCTCGGCGATGGCTGACAGGAAGCGCGCGGCCGGCCATCCCTCCCGGTCCGCCTGCTCGGCAAATTGCGGCCAGAGCGTCTTGATGGTCGGCAGCCTCAGTTCATTGAGCATGATGCCGAGGCGGGCTTCGTCGATGGTGTGGGCGCCCTTCATGCGGCTTCTCCCGCATAGGCCGTGCCGATCAGGGCCTCATAGCCATTGAGCGACGCCAGTTGCACATGAACGGTCGGCAACCGGGCCGGGTCCGGAGCGAAGAGCGTTCGCAGGGCGGCAAGATCAGGCAGGCCGCCGGCGTCGAGCGTTCTGGCAAGCTCCCCGGCCAGTTCACGCTCGCAGCCGCGATCATGGGCCAGCGCCAGCAACTCGACGGCAATCTTGCAGGCCTGCCTGTCGGGAAGATGCTCGATGAGGGCCTCAAAGGCCCTGCGGTATTCCTGACGCGGGAAGAGCTTGTCGCGATAGACGAGCCCGCGAAGCGCCATCGGCTTCTTGCGCAGGGAATGGATGACGTGGTGGTAATTGACGACCTGGTCATGCCGTCCGTCGGCATGCCCACGCCCGCGGGGCAACGTCATCAGATGCGTGCCGCCGATGAAGACTTCGAGGCGATCATCGAAGAGGCGCACGCGCAGCCGGTGTCCGATCAGGCGGGAAGGCACGGTGTAGAAGACCTTACGCAAGGTGAAGCCGCCGGTGCGCGACACCGTGACGACGACCTCTTCAAAGTCCGTGGTGCGGCGTTCGGGAAGCTCTTGCAAATGAGGCCGCTCGGCCTCGATGCGCTTGCCGTGTGCCGCATTGCGGCGGCTGACGATCTCGTCGATGAAGATACGGTAGGAGCCGAGATCATCGAAGTCCCTTGTCCCGCGCATCAGCAGGGCGTCGCGAACGGCGTTCTTGAGATGGCCGTGGGAGCTTTCGATCGAGCCATTCTCGTGCGCGATGCCCTTGTTGTTGCGGGTCGGCGTCATGCGGTAGTGGGCGCACAGTTCCTCATAGCGTCGCGTAAGATCGGCCTTTGCGTCGGCATCGAGGTTGCGGAAGGCGGCCGACAGGCTGTCGCTGCGGTGATAGAGCGGCGTGCCGCCAACAGACCACAACGCGTTCTGCAACCCCTCGGCCAGGGCGACGAAGCTTTCGCCGCCAAGGATGACGTGGGCGTGCTCGAAGCCTGACCAGACCAGCCGGAAGTGATAGAGCAGATGATCGAGAGGCTGGCCGGCGATCGTTACGCCGAGGCTACCCATATCGGTAAAGTCCGACAGTCCCAGCCGGCCGGGCTCGTGCGTCTGGCGGAAGATCACCTCCCGTGCCTCACCGTGAACAGCCCGCCATGACCGGATCCGTCGCTCAAGCGTGCGGCGAATGCCTTCGGGCAGTTCCGGATGGCGCCGCAGCATCTCGTCGTAAACGGCGACGGGGCGGATGCCGGGAGCGCTCTTCAGGAGCGGAACGACCTCCGCGTCGAAGATATGCTCAAGCGGATCGGGGCGACGCCGGCCACGCGGCGGCCTGTTTTGCGATGGAAGGCGGCCTTCCTGCTCGATGCGATAAGCCGTTGCCCGGCTGATCGACGCCTTCGCGGCGGCAACCTCAACGGAATGCATTTGTCGGTACTTCATAAAAAGCCTCGTCTGATGATCGGTTACATGGCGACCCGGCACAAAGGTGATTCTCCATTCCAGAAAACCACCCACACCGGGCCGACCGCGATCATGAGACGCCGAAAAGTTGCGCCGCGGCGGGGCTGTAACTCCGGTCGGGCTACGCCCTCCCTTCGTCACAGCCCCGCCGCCGAGTCTCATCCTGATTGACGCTGAATCTCACCTTGATTGTCGCCGCGCACGTTGAGGTGCCTGACAAAGTTATGGAGGCGCTCGGGCCTGCGGGCCGCCCGCCCGTGACCATCACGATCAATGGCCACACCTGGCGCAGCAGGGTGGCGGCAATGCGCGGGCGGCACCTTATAGGGATCAGTGCTGCCAACCGCGCCGCCGCCGGGATCAGCGAAGGTGATTTCATCGAAATCGATGTCGAACTGGACGAAGCGCCGCGGGTAGTTGCTGAGCCCGCCGACCTCGCAGATGCGCTCGATAGTTGTCCGCAAGCCAGAGCGTCTTTTGACCGTCTGCCTTTCGGGCTTCGGCAAAAACATGTCAGAACGATTGAGGAAGCCAAGAGCACGGAAGTTCGGGAACGGCGCATCGGCAAACTGATCGCTACTATCGAAGGCTTGCCCCTGCGTAAAGCCTGACGATCTACGGCATGGATCTCCTTTGCGGCGCTTTCCCGACAATCCGGGGGAGGACTCACCATCCGGGCGCGTACATCGCACCCTGGTGCCACGCCACGCGATCGCCGAACATCCCGACATCGCTATGACCACGCTGCCGCACAAGCCACGACGAGCAAACAATCAATCAACGAATCGATGACCCGCCGCAGTTAGCAGATCACATGCCCTGTGGCTCTCAGTCGCAGGAATGAGGAGATGCTCTCCGTCAAATGTGCAAAGGACGAAAATCCCGATGCCATGACTGGAAAGCGGAGAAATCAGCGACTGCACAACTCCAGTGGCCTGAAAATCGAAAGGGCCGATCGTTCTCAGGCAGGCCCATCCATGTTCGGCCTCTACCCCTTCGGGCACCCGGTCCTCATGGCACACGATCGTCAGTTCATCATCGGCACGGATGATGGCGGAAAATCGCGGTCCGGAAGCCCAGTCGGGAATTGAGCTATCTGGCGCCAGCCGTGCGACGGAATACCGACCGGGAACAAACCGCAGCTTCAAAGACATCGGCATGTTGTCCCCTCATGGAGGATATGCGGGCAAACTGCCCGAAGCCTGCGACCAGCGGGCCTGTAGGGCGTCGATTTCCGTTTCCGCGAAGACTTCTATTCCATGCCGCCGCAAAAGCGCGGCCGTCACGCCGGCACCGACATGCTTACGGCCGGCGAACGCACCATCGTAGATGAAGCCGCTGCCGCATGACGGGCTACCGTCGATCAACAGGGCGAAGCGGCAACCGTGCTCGCGGGCCAGATCCAGAGCCGCTCGCGCGCCGGCAACGTAAAGTTCTGTCACGTCCGCGCCGGTCGCCTCGATGACGCGTGCACCGTCTGAAAGAACCGCCTCGCCTGACTGGCCTGCCGCGATTTCGGCCGGCGGACGTGGCACGCTGAAACCGGCCGTCAGCTCCGGACAGATCGCGATAAGCCGCCCCTCGCGCTGCCAGCGCTCCAGCGCCGGGTGCGTTACAGTCTTGGCCGATCCGTTGTAGCGGACAGGTCGGCCGAGAAGGCAGGCGCTGACCAGAATCTTGTCGCTCATCGTTCTATGCGCGGATGGCACGCGCCATGTCGAAGCGGCTTGCGCGATCACCGTCTCTATCGCTCGTAATCATTGTCGTTGGATCGCTGTGTGCGGCGATCCTGCTCTTCCGCCTGCCGAACCTTCTTCCTATTCCGCTCCTGCTGCTGATCCTGCCGGCTTCGGGTCGCCTCGGCTTCCCGACGCGACGTCTCCGGCTGGCGAGCATCGTCGCGCGCCGGAAGATCGCGCCCGCGCGCTTCGCGTTCGGGAACGGGTTCGCCGCCACCGGACGCTCCTGCCTTCCGCTGCTGCTCCGCTTCGAACTGCAGGCGTGCAAGCCGGTCGTGCATCTTGTCGTTGACGTCCTCGCGATACTGCTCGAACCGGTTCTGTTCCGCTTCGGGCAACGTCTCGCCCATAGCGTCGAGCGCCTTGTTCACGCGGTCCATTTTCTGCCGCATCTCCAACGGTGTCTGGGCCATGTCGAGATCTCCTATCAGTGCAATCAATTCTTTCATGGCGGGATGGGTAAGGAAAGATTTTTGGCTTTTCTCGCCCGCCCCACGATCCGTCGCAGCATCCGAAACCCCCTTTCCCGCCTGGCCATCGCGGTACTGCAGAAGGTTCTTGCCGATCGACTCGGCAGCGGTGAGCGCCAGCCCTGTGACGCCAACGCTTCGCATTGTCGCGGCGGTCGTTTGCCAGGCCGCCGCAATTGCATCGCCGTTCGCGACAAGCGTCTGTCCGTCGATCCGGCGCTGCCGCTTGGCCTCTACCCGCTCGACCGTTCTGGCGCTGACAGAATAGCGTGGATCGCGTTGCGCCCGGTTATAGGCGCCGACATGCTCCTTTGTGAACGGGCGGCTCATCGCATGGTCCATGCGCCGCGTCGCCACCATGGCGATGCCGTACTCGCGTGCCTTTTCCGCAAACGCCTCGCGCCAGGCGACCAGATCCGGCTTGTAGAATTTGAGGCGCTCACCATCGGCGGAACGCGCCTGCACCATTGCATGGATATGAACGTGTTTCGTGTCCTTGTGATGCGCCAGGACGAACTTGTAGCCTGGCGCGCGCTCTTCCAGCACGGCGCGTGCGGCCGCCATGACCGCGTTCGCATCCGTACCGGCCCGTGCCGAAAAAAGCAGATGATAGGCATTGCGCCGTTCGCGACCCGAGAGCTGCGGCCGCCATTGCTCGTAGAGCGACGCTGCCGCCTTCGAAGGATTTTTCGCTCCGCGAACCGGATCACCGTTCGTGTCATGGACGCCCGAATGCATGCGGATGAACTTCTGCAGAAAATATTTTGCCTGCCACTCGTTCCCGACCGCTGCCGTGACCTCGACCGTCGCCGTGACCCCTACCCGCCCCAACCCTTCGCCTAAGCGCGCCTCGATCTTGTCGAGCGCCCTGCTGCGCGAATTCTCCCGGCCCCCGGCCAGCACCTGGGCGAGCGGCCCCGCCCGCTCTTCGACATGGGCAAAGATCTCAACCGTCTGGTCGTGGCGCGTATAGACAAACGGCTTCGACCCGAACGCCTCGTTCAGCGCATCCTTCAGTGCATCGTCGCTGACGTCGGCTGTCAACTCGAAACGCACCTCAATGAAATTGGTGTTTTCCAGCGGTGGTTCGAACGTCTCGCAAAACGTCTTCAGAAAGGCTTTTCGGGCAGCGCCCGTCGCGAGGACCTGGCCGTCTTCGTCGAAGATGTCGATGTCGTGCTTCTCGCCGTTCTCATTGTCACGCCGGCCGAGATAATTGATCAGCCGCGCCGCGGCTTCTCTGGTCGATGGCGGCTTGGGCATGACCTTGAACACGGCAGGCTGGGCGCCGGCGGCATAGCCGGCACGCGCCGCCACCGCACGCGCCTGATAGGCAGCTCGCACTCCGCCAACACTTCTTCCATGCCGGCCGCCGCCCTCGCTAGCCCTGCCACGCCCGCCACCGCTCCGCCGCTTCCACTCTTCCTCCTCCTCTGCCGGCCGAAAACCGGCGAGTGTGGCGGTATAGATCATGATGGGCGCGCTGGCGGCCTTGGGCGAGGCCGCACCAGCGGTAGGTTTCGGAGTCCTGCTGGATGCCGATCTCGCGCCTGGCGCTCCTATACGCCCGCCGGCCGCCAGCGATGCAGAGCCGCCACTTCCCGATCCGGCTCGCCATCCCCCGCTACGCCCGCCCCCGCCTCCGCGCTCATAAATCCCCATCGCCTGGAATTCACCGGCCTCCCGCCGCGCGCTTGTAGCAGGTTGCTCCTCTTCCAGATCGCCCACCACCATCGGCACCCCATGCAGGTAGCGCTCGATCTCGGCCGCATAAACGGCAAGGCGACGGCTCATGGCTTGGCCCCCCTTGCCTTCCGGGACCCGATCGTCATCGCCTTCAATTCCTCCCGGAACTGCCGAACCAGATCGCCAACGGCCATCAGTGCGCTTTCAAGGTCCTCGTCATACGGAACACGACCCTCGTTCATGGCGCGCACGGCGTGATTGAAGTTTAGCCCGATCCGCCGCAGCTGGTCCGTCATGTCCAGGACCGCCGGCAGGAGCACCTCCGACGCCACGGGCAAATGACCGGTCTCGGCACGCACCAGTCGCCGAACGACCTCGCTGACGGTCACGCCTTCACGCTCGGCAATAGCTTTGAGGCTGGCCAGTTCCTCTGCCGAAAAGCGCACATGCGCCACCTCGCCATAACGGCGCGTTGCGCTCTTTGCCGGTGCATTCTGGGCGTCTGCTTCCATCTCTCAAGCCCACTTGCGGGCGCTAAGGCCCGACAGGGCCGCGCCGCCTATTTAGTGTGTATCACAAAATAGGCTATCCTGCCACTAATAATACATCAACATTGGCGAGAAGGTTCGAGGTTACGCACCCCTACACCACCTTACCGCAGCGCACGGCGACGTCATGATGTCATGTGTCTGTAGTGCCGTGGTGACTTGTCTCTATGTTAACATAGAGACAACGAGCGAAGCGGGGGAGACGGCTGTCTGTCATCACCTGCTGCGCGGCATCGCAGCTTCAGCCATCGTGCGCATGCTCGGCCATGCTCCACCGAAGTCGCCTAGATGCCGCCGTCCGCCGTGTCGCGGCCCAGCCCGGTCCGTCCGGGAGATAGGATCGGACTTATCCATGTCACCCTGTGTTGTTGATGACTTGTTTCGATGTTAACATCGAAACAACGAGACATTTGGCAGGGAGGAAGCCGATGATCATCTCCGCTGCAATTCCGAAGGGCGGGACTGGTAAGTCGACCCTGCTGCGGGCAATTGCGTCGGTCGCGCTGCATCGGGGCTACGCGGTGACGCTGGTCGACGGGGACCGCCGCCAGAATATGAGCCGCTGGTTCCAGATGCTGGGCGAGGCTGGCAATTGCCCTGACAGCCTCCAACTGGTCAGCGCCGCAACGCCACACGAGATTCTCGATGCCGCTGCGCGATACAATGGCGAACGATCTGTTGTCCTGATCGATACCGAAGGGACCACCAACGACAATCTGATGGCGGGGCTGTATGCGGCCGACATCGTCGTGGTGCCGGTCTATTTCGCGCTCGACGACGTTACCGCCGCGATCCAGATCACCGATCACTACCTTCCATTGGCGGTGGAAAGCCGAGGCCGACCGTTGCCTGCCGTGTTCGTGCTGACGAAGCAGACCATCATCGACGGCAGGGCGCGTGCCTTGAGCGAACTGCGCACAATGATTCAGGCAAATGGCACGCCGATTGCCGAGCACGTCCTGAACAACCGCGTCGCCTATCGCGATCTCCAGTCCGGACAGACGCTCTACAGTCCCGCCGAACCCGACGCGAAAGCGATTGCCGAAAGCGAAGGCGTGTTCGACGATATTCTCCAAGCCTTCATAGAAGCCACAAGGAACCCGGCATGAGCGACGCTTCCACACCGAAGCCGAACAACGACAAGAAAGCACGGATGCTGAAGGCGATCTCGACGCAACCGCCGGCGCTGCCGAGCATGTTCATTGCGCCGAAGGGCGACGCATCTAATAGAAAGATGGAAGGAGCCGGGCAACCGTCGGGCAAAAAGGCGTCGGCGCCGGCATCGCCGGCCGCCGCGCCCGACTTTCGAAAGCTGTTGCGACAAGGCCAGAAGAAGGACCCCGTCGCAGGCAGGAAGATTCGCGAGGAAGAAATGGTGCGCTGCGGCTACTACCTGACGGCTTTGGAGCAGCGTCAGTTCAAACTGCTGGCGGTCAGCAACGGCCATAGCATGACGGAACTGCTGCGCAAGGCGGTGCAGGATTACATCCGCGCGCACAAGCACAAACTGCCGAAAGAATGAGCGGGGTGGGGATTTTGAGCATCCGGCGGATCAACCGTTCCCGGCGCTGAGCGCTCCAGCAGGTCGTGCCGATCAAAAAAAGAGGTCGGGGCGGCGCAAGCCGCCCCGACCTCGAACCGTCAATCGCGGCCGCCATCGTTCAATGCGAAAAACGTGTCCGGGTCGTGACCAGTACGTTCCCACCACGCTGCCTCGGCTTCGGCCTCACTGTAATAGACGTTCTCGACGGTGAACCTGACGCCGCTGATCTCCTCGATCTCGGCGATGATCTTGGTGAGGCCGCAGAGCTTGTCGTCGGGAACCCGCTCGACGATGGGAAGCACGCCATCCATGAAATACCAGCGCGCTTCGCGAAAATCGAAATATTCGTGCGTCAGCTCGTCGACCAGATAGTCGTCGAGAAGCGCGATCGGCTCGACCAGCCACGTTTCGTACCAGGCTGTCTGGTAATGATGCTGATCGAAGAAGGCGTCCTCTTCGTCTTCGGTGCCGCGCGCCGCGACAAGCGCCCTGTCGGCCGCGAGAATGTTGCGCTGCGCATCGATCATCTTCGCGAGCTTTTCCGCAAGGCGGTCGTGGACGCCACGCGCCAGTTCCGTGTCGCAGCCGAGCCGGTTCGCGAGGACATTGATGCGCATGCCCGAAAGTTGCGCGACAAGCATGAGATTGTTGTGTGCCATGTCATGGTCTCCTTCATCTTGATGACGGAGGTCCCGCGACGGGCAAGTCGAGCATCGGGTCAAGGATCGCGAAGCGACCGCCGGAGGCGGCGAGCGGGGGTGCCGATTTTCTGGCGGCGCCCATCAGGGCGACGGCAGAAAATTGGGGGCACCGCGATGTCCTTGAGGCGATGGGAGCGGCCAGTAGACTGGGACGTCAGAGAGATAGAGACCCGCATCCCCGCCAGGGGATGCGCCCATATCCGGCGACCAGCCGGCGGGGTGCGCGAGGGGTCGCCCCTCGTGGCTGCGGGAGCCGGTCGATCCGAATCCCGCAGCCTCGCGAGATGCGATCGTCACCGGAGGCGGAGACCGTTTTAACGGGCTCCGTGAGCGGCGCGCAGGCGTCGCGAATAGAGCGCGGTCGGCCGCAGGCCGGCTCGCCCGCACACAGCAAATCCGGGCTATGCACCGACCTTTTTTGTCGCCGTCGACGGACCGGATCCGAGCATTGGCATCCGCATAGGTTCATGGGACGACAAGCCACCTCAAGGGGCCAAAGTGACGACTATCGTCTGTCGCGCCGATATCGCCTGCAACAAGGCGCGTTTATTACAACGCCGGCGGATGGGATACCATTCGCGGGTAGCGAACAGCCGAAAAAAAAGAGGCCCGCGCCGATGATCATCCGGCACGGGCCTCGTTTCATTGGACTACTTCGATTGCAGATGGCGCAGAAACGCTGCGAGTGGGCCATCACGCGGTGGGCGCACGGCATCTTTGCCGAAATCCTCGGCCAGCAGCAACGCGACGTCCTTAGGAAGCGGCATAAAGTCGAACCCTCGTGACCGCGCCGCTGCGTGCAGCGCATCGACCGTTTCGAATTCGCGGTCGCTTGTGCCGAGCCACAAAGCAAGATCGTCGCCACTTTCGTCGGGGAACGCTTGTAAGAAGAAGGTACGCAGCGGCGGATCGTAGCCGATGACGGCGTCGGGGTCGGAACCGCCGTTGCCGATGACGGTGATGGTGTAGCGGCTCATGGAAACCTCCTGATGGTGCGGGACAGAAAGAGAGCCGGCCCCTTGCGGGGCCGGCTCGCTGCGGTTCACTGCGGGTTATTCCACAGGATCACCTTCTTGTTCTCCTCACCGCCGGGGGCGGGAGCGAGGTTGCCGAAGATCACGCCGATCTCGGGGGCTTCCAGCTTGACCGAGAGGTATTCCTCGCCCGAACGCTGGGAGACGCGGTTCCAGCCGGCTCCGATCTCGAAGCCCGTGCGCTTGTTGACGATGCGGTAGTCGGGCGCATCCTCGCGCGACTTGTTGTTGTTCGGGATGAGGGTGATCGGGGCGTTGACCCTCAGCGTGGCGAACACGCCTTCCATCGAGCCGTCGGCCTTGGCGGTGAGGTTTGCGATCGTGGTGGCCATGGTACTTCTCCTTCGCTTGCATCGGGACCATTCCCGATGGCGCCAAAGGAGGGGGCCGTCCTGCTGCGGTCACTCGGCAGGAAATTCCGGAAAATTCTATTTGCCGCAGAGAGCGGGCCGCACTTTCAAGGGCCCCGCTTGCGGGAAGGAAAGTGCCTGGCCCGCCAACAAAAAAACCGAAATCGAATTTTCCGGAATTTCTTGCCGAGCGTACCCCCAACGGGGGTTGACCGCAAAAGCAGGCGGTCCACTACAAAGGCGACATGAAACGGGAATGGTCCGGATGTGAGCGAAGGCGATGCCTCCGGCCGCCATCGCAGATTCTCGACGCTGCGGCGGCGTTCGCAGGTCAGCGTTTCCCCGCCTGCGGATCTGCCTCTCCGCCGCCTGCCCCGGACCCGACCGTTCCGCGCTGCGGCCCATGCTACCGTCCGCCGCCATGCATCCGGGCTTCGGGGCCGCTGCCGGGAGAGACGCGCGCTTCCGACACCGGCGAGGTGATCATCCGGCGTCAAGCTGCTGTCAATCGCCGACGGGTCGCCTGATCCCACCGTCCTGCCCTTGGCGCAATGGACGGGTAGCGTATTCCGAGGAATGCCGGCGAGCCGCGAGAGGCGGCGTCACAAGAGGTCGGCCTCCGGCCGGGTCGGGGCAGCAGCTCCCATCACTTTGACGCGAACCGGCCATTGCGGCTCGCCGCGATCAGGCTTCCAGCGCGCCGCGCTCGTTCGCGGACATGCGCGCCTCGACGTCACAGCGTACCTCGGGACCTGCATGGTGCAGCATGGCGCGCCAGTCTACAGTGTTGTGGACGGACGCCACTACGCCGCGCATGGTGTCGTAGACGACGCAAGGGCTGCCAGTGATGGCAAGGCGCAATACGTTGAGGCAGGTGCCCGGGGATTCGCCATTCCAGACCATCAGGCCGAAGTCGGCGCGGCGGGCCATCTCCCGGTCTTTCTCGGCGTGGATGGCAAAGCCCCGTGCACCCTCTGGCGGCGGGACGGGATAGGCGGCCCAGTCACCGAGATTGTTGCGCGGTTCGGCTCCTGCATGGAAGACGCCGACATGCTCGTAATTGTAGCCGGCGAGCAGGCTTTGCATTTCGGCATCGGCTCCGGGCGCGTCGCCGATCAGGACGCCGTGCTCGGCCGCCACGATCGCGCCGATCCGCTCGATTGCCGGAACGGGCAGTTCCAAGATGTCGCGTGAGCCGCCTAAAAATATCATCGCCATGGTCGCTCTTCCTTTCTCTCAAAGCCCCCGCCCCGGCCCGGCTCTCCCCTCCCTCTCCTGCGCGCGTGATGGTCCCGCAGGCCAAGGCGGCGAGGCCGGCTCGGGAGCGGCGGCACGCTGCGACCAGGGCCGGCCGGCCACAAGCCAGTGTGCCGAGTGGACGGGTTTAAAAGAAGCAGAAAGGAAAAGCGTCAATCCAGACGGTCGACGCGCCGCCCCGATTGCCGCGCTTTGGCGAAGGCGGTTGCGATCTTCATCACGAAGGCCTTGCTGAAGCGGCCAAGGATGTCGTTTCCCGGTTCCATGTACCAGGAGCGCTCGGCGACATCGTAATTGTATTCGTCGACGACGATCCAGCATCGCTTGAGGTCGCTCAGACCCGCGCGCCGGCGCTCGATATCCGGGATGTCGAGCGCAACGCGACTGTGCTGCGGCGGCTGCGTGGTGATGCCGAGAAGGGCGAGGTGGGTCAGGCCGTCATTTGCGCTTCTGACGGCTACGACGACGCAGGTCGGCCGGACCTTGCGGCCTTCGGTTTCGCCACGTTCCTGCTGCCATGCCCAGAGATAAGGATAGGCGATGACCTGGCCCGGCAGGAACTCATGGCTCATCGTCATACCCTTCGCCGCGCGCCAGCCGGTCGATTTCCGCGGCGAAGAGGTCCTTGTGCTCGTCCGGCATATCGGAGACACGATAGGCGCGGCGTGGATCCCTGCCGGTGCGCATCCGCTCGTAATGCTCGTAACTCATGAGGACGAAGCGGGGTTTGCGGTGCTTGGTGAGCACGATCGGTTCACGGCTGGCGGCATCGGTAACGTCGCCAACCTGCTTGTTGAGGTCGCCTGTCGTGAACTGTCGCATGGCCGAGTCTCCGTATAGTTCTCCATAATATCCAGATTTTCCCGATTTGCAAGAAAATGGCTCCTCGCTACAAAGATCGCGGGAGGCGGATACGAAATGCGAGTGCACGACGAACCCGACTCCAAGGTCGGGTTCGTCGATGTGGCGCTGGAAGCGCGTCCGCCACGGGGCGAGGAAACGTAGCGCTCACACGCTATCCTCGGTGAATCGCCAGACCGGGATGCCGAGGCGGCGCGCCTTATCGGCGAGGTTTTCGGTGATGCCGGAACCGGGGAAGACGATCAGCCCGTAAGGCATGACCGAGAGCAGCTGGTCGTTGCGCCTGAAGGGGGCGGCCTTGGCGTGCCGGTTCCAGTCCGGCTTGAAGGCGATCTGCGTGACTTTCCGGCTTTCGGCCCAGCAGGCGGCGATGCGCTCGGCGCCGCGTGGGCTGCCGCCATGGAGCAGGACCATGTCGGGGTGCTTCTCGCGGGCCTTGTCGAGCGCCTCCCAGATCCTGTCGTGCTCGTTGCAGTCGAGGCCACCGGAGAAGGCGATCTTTGTACCAGCCGGCACCAGCACCTCGGTGTCGGCGCGGCGGCGCGCGGCGAGGAAGTCGCGGCTGTCGATCACCGCCGCCGTCATGGCCTGATGCGAGACTTTCGAGCCGGTGCGCGGTCGCCATGCCGAGCCGGTCTGCGCCTCGTAGAGGTCGGCCGCCTCGTCGCGCATGATTTCCAGCACATTGCGGCGCTCGATATAGGTGATGCCTTCGGCGGTGAGCCGCTCCAGCTCGACGGACTTCACCTCCGAGCCGTCCTGTTCGTTCTGGCTCGAGCGTTGGGCCTCCTCGTTGCGGTCAAGGTTGCGGGCGACGCGCTCGGCGGCGCGGTGGAAGACGTTGACGAAGGACCAGAGCAGGTCGTCGAGATCGGGTTCGAGCCTGGTGTCACCGAGCATGCCGGTGAAGGTATCGACTATGCCGGCCAGACCGGAGCGGATCACGGCATCGTCGGGCAGCGGGCGGGGATCCGGCTCGTCCTGATGCGGACGATGGCCGTACATCTGCAGTTCGAGGATGACGCGGTCGGTCGGCGAGGAGGCGTGGTAGGGCTCATAGGCGTCGTCGAAGGGAAGGTCGTAGTTCATGGCTGTCTCCGTCGGTTGTGGCCGCGTCCATCGCGGCCTGACAGCGCATCCCGGCCGCGCCCCGAGCGCGGCCGCACCGAAGGCCGGAGCGAAGCGGAGGACGGCGCAGCCGTTGCGGCCGTGACTGGGGAGTGGCAGGGATCGCCTCTCAGGCAGGCCGCGGGCGCGGCCTCGCCGACGGGACCGCCGCCATGCCTGCGAGCGTGCGGTGACACCGGCCCTGCCCGCTTGCCGGCGAGCGCGTTCATCCGGAAGGAAGAAAGTAACGGGCATCTTCCGGGAGGAGCTGATCGCCGAGCCATGCCGCGAGACGGTTCGGGCCGAGATGGCGCAGATCGTCGTTGAAGTCGCCGAGCTGCGGCCGCAACACGAGGGTTGCGATCCCGGCTTCGCCGGCTCGCTGGCTAAGACGCTCGATGCCATGCCGGCCGGCGGCGTCCGCATCGGCCGCGATATAGAGGCGACGGCAATCGGGCGGCAGGATCATGCCGGCGAGGTGGTTGGCCGAAGTGGTGGCGGCCACCGGTAGGGCCGGCATCACCGTGTGCAGCGAGGCCATCGTCTCGAAACCCTCGCCGGCGGCGATGACCCGGACAGGCCGACCGGGATCGAGGCCGAGCCAGATGCCGTTGCCGAGCAGATGACCGAGCGAGCGGCGCGGGTCGTCGACATGCGCCTTGCCGTTGCCGCCGGGATCCAACCAGGTGCGTTGCAGACCGGTCAGGCGACCGTCGAGATTGGTGACGGCAGCGATGAGCGCGGGCAAGGCCTGCACCTCGCCAGTCACGAGATCGCGATAGTAGCAGCCGGGGTGGAAGCGCAGGGTGCGCTCACGCGCGGCGAGCAGGATGCCGCGGCTGCGAAGATAGCGTTCGGCCAGCGTGCCGGCGATCGGCCGCGACATGGCGAACAGGCGACCTGCCGCTTCGGGAGAGCCGTGTGCCGCGGCTGGCTGGCGCTGCGTGCCGGGGTCCTGCGCCTGCGGCCGCGGCATAGCGAGGAAACGGCGGGCCTCGTCCGCGACATCGTGGAATTCGATCAGGCCACAGCTTTCGCGGATGACGTCGAGCAGGTCGCCGAATTCTAAGGTCGCCTCGTCAACCCATTTTCCGGCTAATCCCTTCGCGTTGGTCTTCAGCCGCACATGCATCGAGCGGCCCTCCGCATTGCGCACGTCGCCGACGATCCAGTAATTGCCGACACGTCGGCCGTTGGAGAGATATTCGCGGCACACCGCCTCGGCATGATCGCCGAGGCGGCGTGCCAGCTCTGCTGCCGAGCCAGACATGATCGCCTCCGGTCACGCTGCCGCCGTGCGGTCGGTGACGCCGACCAGCGTGTGGCTCTCGAGAAGCGAGGCGAGGATGGCGGAGCCCTGGCCGCCGGTCGGGATGAACAGCCTGAGTTTCCAGGAGATGATTTCCGAAATCAGGCCGAGAGCCTTCAGCCGAGGAACCATCGCCTCGGTGAAGCCGATCAGCTCGACGCGATAGTCGTTCATGACACGGCTGCGCCGCAGGATCATCCCGTCCGCCAGCTGCAGCCCGATCTTCCCTTCGACCAGCCCGGCCCAGGCGTCCTCCGGCGCGAGCGCCGGCACATTGTCGATGCCGAGATTGCGCAACATGCTCGACACCATCGTCGGCGCGATATGACGGCCGATGATGCGTTTGCCGGCATCGGTCTGGATGCGGTAGACTTGGCAATCATGATCGGGCAGCCGCCGCCAGATCGGCAACAGCAGGCCGGTGACCATATGGAAGGTGCTGGTGGTGAACTCCGGGACGGCAGCGACTTCCGCCTGCCAGAGTTCGCAGAACTTTTTGCGGTCGGCCGCTTGCCAGAAAGTTTCGGCAATGGCGTCGAGACCGAAGCGCAGTTCGTCGGTCGGCCGTAGCAACCGTACGCGGTGCTCGACGGTGCCGTCGTCGAGCATCAAGCTCGCCGTCGGCAGCTGGATCGCCGCACGGTTCGAGCGCGTATTGACCAGAAAGACCGATTGCGGCTCCGCGCGGGCGATGGCCAGCGCCTCGCGCAGGCCGAGCGGCGGGAGGCGATCCTTGCGCGCGACGGTCAGCACATGCGACTGCGCGCCCGAGACCGGATGCGTGTAGATTGTCCGGCGATCGGTGACGGTGATGCTCTCTGCCGTGAGCGTCTCCACGCCCATGTCGTATGTGCCCGCGGCGATGGCGCCTTCAACCTTGGCCGCCATCAACTGCTCGAAAACCTCGAACAGAAGATTCTGGGTTTCGATCCGGAGCGCCAGCAGCCGGTTGAGCCAGGTCGTGATCGGCGGTAGTTCGTCACGCAACCCGCCCTCCTCCGTCGTCAGCGACAGGCCGGTGACCGCTTCGAACGTTATCAGCGAACAGCCCTCGATTTTGCCCTGATGGAGTAGCCAGTAGAATTGGCGCAGCGCCGCGCGGGCATAGGGGCTTTCCAGATTGTCCTCGGAGCGGAACAGCCCTGCCCCGCCGGTCTGGCGCTGGCC
>NZ_JAFKID010000031.1 GCF_017306545.1 Mesorhizobium sp. | reverse complement strand
ACCCGTGAACACCTCGAAACGGCGCGCCGGCTCGAGATCGCTGGATTTAAGCGTAAGCTCTGAAATCGTCATGTGTCGAAGCCCTCAAAGGCTCCGAACATCGTTCCTCACGATCACGCGCGAAAGGTGCCGCCGCAACAGCGCTTACGCTCGGTCTGCGGGTATCCGCGATCAGCCGATCCTGCCAAATTCGCTTACCGGATCGACAGGGTTAGCAACCGTGGCTGCCGGCGTTTCATTGGCAATGCCGCAATCGGCCAATCTGAGCAACGCCACGTCGACTGACTGAAAAGTCCGGCGTCGTTGCGTGGCTGCAAACAGGCGTGGCCAGAGCCAGGCTCAGGCGATTCACAACATCGTTTTATCAAGAAGAACTCGATGTCACGACTGCTGGAGTTGACTCCTGCTCGGGTATCGATGCAGCCACCAGTATAGAAAAGAAGACGAAGAAACTGTCCATAATGTCGTGTTTGAACATGATCTGCGTCAAACCGCATAATGCATACGTTCCCGTCACGGTCAGCGCCATGAACAAGCGGAGGCGGTAGTGCGCATCCTGAGACGCGCGTCGCGCTAGGACAACCGGCACGCAGAGGACGGCAATAACCGCGACCAGGACGAAAACGCCACCGTCTAACGCAAAAGACAGGAATCCGTTGTGCGCGTGGGTATATTGGAGGATCGGCAGCCCGTCCAATTTCAGCGTCGGGACGAGAGCATCCATTCTATTCTGGATTCCATACCCCAGAATCGGCGACTCCTGGATCGCCTTGACGGCTGCGTTCCAGAGCCGAAGCCTTTCGCCGATACTTGTCGACGTACCGCCATTGAAAATGTGCCGAAGCTCACTGAGCGTATACTCCCATCGCCCATCAAGCGCATGATGGGCAAAATAGGCCGCAATTCCCGCCGCTGCCAGTATAACCAGCGTGGTGAAGCGGGCCAGGGCCTTGCGCCAGGCATCTGGCGAAAACAACCATAACAACCCCAACAAAGGCACGCACACGGCCAGCACGCCCCGTGTCTGTGACAAGACGACCGCCAATCCGCCGAAAACGACCGCGGCCATGGCCAGGAGCCTGCGCCATCGGGCCGATGCCGTGATGTTGAGCCCGCCAAGTCCCATCAGGCAAAGCGACATTATCGCGAATACGGCGGCATTGCCCGCACCAGCCTTGGGACGAATATCGGTCGCGATCAGTTGCACGAAGGCCACCAGGCCTGCCGCAACGGCCCCTACCGCAGCGCCGAGAACAAAGAGGCCCAGATAGTCCAATTCCGAACTTGCCCGCAGGCGGGGAATCAGGATCCACGGCGCCAGGAAAGCGAAAAGCCACACCAATGCGGTGGGTGCGTTTGGTAAATTTCCGCCAAACAGGGCAGTAACCACCTCGAATCCGACAAAGGAAGTGAAAGTCCAGGCCAGCATGCGGTCGCTGCGCGTCATCCTGAACTCGAAGCGCCGAAGGACGAGCGAGATGACTCCCCAAATGAAGAACACATAGAGCATGGCGGAAATAATACTGCCTCCCACAGCAGGCAGCGCGCCCATCAGAAAGACCGAGATCGCATTGTTGCGGCCGATTCTGTTGCCGGGAAGCGCTGTGAACAACGCCCTGAGCTCTTTATGCATATTGATATCGACGTTTGATTTTCATGTCGTCTACCCATGTAGTCGATTTCGACTACCATTTTCCAAAAAAATCGACAGAGATAATTGCCGACTTAAGCGGCTTAGTGAAAATTCTTGACGACTATGCTTGCAACGGATGCCAGCCGGCAGGAGCAACACAGACCCGCAGACAGTGTCGAATTTTCGGCAAGCCCGGCATCGCATCAAATGTTTTGTTCGTACCGCAGCGTCAAAGTCCCGATCGACGAGATCAAGGCCGCGAAAGACTCGGGCCGATGGCTTTGGTGCTGGCCTGGCCGTGATTTTTGGACCATGCCCCTACCGCGATTCCGGACGGTCAAAGGAGATTCGATGATGGAAACAAGGGGGGAGGCTCCATCATCGGTGCAACCTTGTCGAGCGGTTATTGCATAAGCTCAAGCAGGTCCGGTCAATCGCAACACATGATGACGGACTCGCCGCAAACGTCCCCGAACTGCCGCCTTCGCATCGCCCCGGCGAGGGACGTAGCTTCATGCGTTCGCTTCCTACGCCCTGGCGCCTATCACGATCCCTGACAGGATCAGCGCAATGGCGATGAGCCTGGTCATCGAAAGGGGTTCGCGAAACAGCACGACGCCAAGGGCGGTCACGATCACGATCGTCATGCCGATATAGAGCGGATAGACCAGCGACAGCGGAAATTTCTCGACGACGATCATCCAGGCCAGTGAGGCGCCGAAGGTAAGGACATAGGCCGAGATGATGTAAGGATCGAGAACGTAGACAAGCAGGCGGTCGAGCATCGGTGCCCCTGCGGCGCGTTCGGCGATGTGGCCGACCCGCCATTTCGTGACGACCTGACCGTAGACCGTCAACACGACCGTCGGAAGAAGACTGAAAAACACGTTCATCGCTCGGCCCTTATGCGAACAGGGCTAATGGGTGCGCCCATGCGCTTCGACGCTGCTCAGACTTTGGCATGGCCGTACCGATACATGTCGAGCATTTCCGGCGGAATGCCCCAGTCCTCGGCGCCCACCTGATCGTGCAGCTTCTCCACAACGGAACGCAGTTGTTGTTCCAGCTGCTCCGGCATGCGCGTCGTCGCCGGCTCGAACCCATGCTGATAAGCAGCGCTGATCTGATGGCGGACTGCCTTCTTCACCGCCTCTTCCCGGCTCATGATGCGGATCACCTTGCGATCGGGGCGAAACCAGGCCAAGCGCTCGTCCACGGCTTCGCCGCACATCATGGCCGACATGACGTCGGAGATCAGCGGCGCCATGTGAAAGCCGTCCCTTTTGGTTCCGGTCGCGACGAAGAGGTTGGCGACCTGGGTCGGCCCGAGCATCGGATAAGTGTCCTGGCTCGTCGGCCGCGCGCCGACGTTCACGCGGATCAGGTCGGCGCGATAGAAGTCGGAATTGATCTGGCGGATCGCCCCGCTCATCAACGTCTCGACGCTGGTGAGCCTGCCATGAAAGTGGATCGTCGGCGCAACGAAATTGCTGGCGCCGACGAGGACGTGATCGTTGGGCAGTTCGGGCGTCTGGAAATAGGGAGCCGTATAGAGCCCGCAGGCAAGGCCGCGGTTCGGCGTGCGGATGACATTGGTCAGCGGTGCGTCGGCGCTGCGGATTTCGAGCGACGTGCCGATACCGTAGAACACGCGCTGCATACCGAGGTCGAGCTCGCTGCGCTCGACGACATCGGTCGCCGTGGCGCCCGTCGCCAGGAGGAACTGGTCGCCCTCCAACAGCGTGCCGTTGTCGAGCAGCGCTCCGCGGATCATGCCGTTCTCATGCACCAGCCTGTCGACCGACGCATCGACGAAGTCGACCCGGCCGGAATTGACCAGCGCGGCCTCCATCTTTTCGACCATGATGCGCGGGTTGAACCAGCCTTCGTTGTGGATCAGCAGCGCGCGGGTCGCGCGATAACGCTGCTGCGGCTTGTAGCCGGGTATGTCGCCGGGCGCTATCAGCGCGTGCTGCTCGTTGAAGTCGTCGAGCGCCTTCAGAATGGCGTCGAAATTCAAGTCGTCGAGATCGTCGGTCGCCGTGTTGTTGACCACATAGGTGCCGCTGCTGAAGCAGCCGCCGCCGGCGCAGCCGCTGCACTTCGAACATGCATGCGGAAGACGCGAACCCGCCGCCGCAATCAGGGAGAGCTCGAATTCCGGCCACATGCGCGTGGCGAGATGGCTCAGTTCGAAGCGGAACAGGTCGATCTCGTGCTCCAGCCCGCCGGCCTCGATTTCCGCGAACGAATTGAGCATCGCTGCGGCCGCCAGGGTCGCCGAACCGGGGCGCGACGCCTTCCCCACGACGACGATCCTGTCGTTCGCCGGCATGCGGCGAAGCAAGCCGAATGCCGACGAAAGGCCGACGACGCCGTTGCCGAGAATGATCCGATCCATGTGAGCTGATCCCAGAAAATGCTTTGCTGCGGGCTACGAGGCGGGCTTCACCAGATAGCACAGTCCCGGATACGTCTCGCACCGCCGCAGCGTGTGCGGCACTTTCGACAGGATGTTGTCGGAATACACCATCGCCTCTGCCGGAATGGTACGGCGCGTCAACTGCCAGAACGCGGCGATGCCGCCCGGCACCATGCGGGGCCAAACGTCCTCGAATGCCTTCAGCGAAGGCTCATAGGAATTCACGTCGAAGAAAGCGAGCGAGACGAACTCGTTGCGGTTGTCCTTGAAATACTGAGGGATCGTCTCGCGGCAGTCGCCCTTGACGACCGTATGCTTGCCGAAATTGTGCCCCATCGCATTCGACTTCTCATGCAGTTCGAGCAGTTTCGCCAGATAGGCCGAATAGCTCTCGCCGCCGACGCCGTAGGTTCCATCCTGGTGAAGCTCGGTCGCCTTGTCCTTGTCCGAAAAACCCTGATAGCCCTCGAACGTATCGAAGCAGACGATGCGGCGGTTGAGGTGAAGCGGCTCGTAGATGGCGCGGAAATTTTCGCAAAGCACAGCGGTCTGGCCGCGCCAGGTTCCGATGTCCATGATGACGCCGGGAAGATCGACGATCCGGGCGTACAAGTCGCGCACCGCGAGGATCCGCGCCAGCAGCGATCCGCGCAAGAACAGTCCGAGAGACCGCTCGGTTTCCTCTTCGGTGGCGGGATAGGAACGCAGGAGATCGAATATCTCGTTCCGCGCGTTCAGACTGTCCGATGAAGAATAACTGACGACTGCCGATTCGTGCTGCTTGCTCAACTTTTCATTCCTTACCTTGTTCCTTGCCGGCGTGCGTATAACACGCCTTGACGATGTAGAGCGGGCGGTTTTGCGTTTCCGCGAAAATTCGCGCGACATAAAGGCCGACCACCCCCATGCAGCCAAGCTGGATGCCGAAAGCGATCAGGCCGACCGACACGATCGATGCGTAACCGGGAAGCAGCGCAACCCAGAAGAGTCGAGCCAGGACGACGTAGAGGCCCAGGGCCAGCCCGATCAGGCTGAGGGCGAAGCCGGCGATCGCGATCAGCGTGAGGGGGCGATTGGAGAAATAGAGTATCCCCTCGATCCCCAACCGCAACCGGGACCAGAAATTGTACGAAGACTTGCCGACGCTGCGCGGGCTGTGTTCGATGGGGACGTATTTATGATCGAAGCCGAGCCATTGATCGAGCCCCTGCGGGAAGCGCGAGCGTTCCGTCAGCCGGTTGTAGGCGTCGACGAAACGACGGCTCATGGCCCGCAGCGGAGACGTGTTCTGGGGCGACGAAAACCCGGTGAGAAACTCGAACAGGTAGAAATAAAGCCAGGCTGTGAGGCGATTGGCCCAAGGACTCTCGCGAACGGCATATTGTCCGACCACCAGATCCAGGTGCTCCGTGTGCATCGCATCGAGAAGCAGCGGAATCTGGTCGGGGTGATCCTGCATGTCGATGTTCATGCGCAGCACGACGTCGCCGTGAGCATCGGACAGGCCACAGGCGATCGCGATGTGCTGTCCGAAATTGCGGGAGAGATCGATAACCCGGACGAAGGGATAGCGCGCGGTCATCGCCTTCAGGTGTCCGAGGGAATCGTTGCGGCTTCCGTCGTTGACGAAGATCAGTTCGACGTGGCCAACCAGGTCCTCCACGCCGAGATAGCCGCGGAACGTCTTGGCTATCTCTTCGCAGAAAGCCGGCGCGAGGGCACCGTCGTTGTAAACCGGAACGACGACCGAGTACTTCGGTCCGATCGTCTCCCGCAACAAGGAATCGACGACGCCCGTCTCGCCATATTCACCGGATTCAGTCGTCCGCCCGACCTGCCCGTCAGCCAACACGTTCTTCCCACAGGACGTCGGTTATCGACCTGGACGCCATCAGGTTTGACCGGCTTTGCTGTCGGCCCCCATCAGTTTTTGCCCTTAGCACGTTCCGTCCACATATCAATACTTCAACGTGTCGCGCGCGACTGGAGTGTCCGTAGATGCCGCGAGCAAAAGCAAGTAGCATCGCGGCGTACCCGGCTCAGGCAGGTTCGCGGCGACGCCCCCCCTGTCCGAGCAGAAGAGCGGCGGCATTACCAACCCGGCGTGAAACGACTATAGCCAGTTTGTTGACGGGGGTGCCTGCATAAGCGAGCGCCAACGATGCGGCCGCCGCGAGAATGCCGGCCAGAGCCCGCCCCCAAGCGCTGTCCGCACCGACATAGACAGGCATGCCGACGGCGACGATCATGGCTTCATGTATCAGATACAGCGGAAAGGAAATGACACCCAGAAACCGGCTGAAAGGCGTCTCCATAAATGCCCGCATGGCAGGATTGAGCATGGTTCCGCAGAACCAGAGCGACACACTGACGAGGAGTACTATCGTGCTTGCCGGAGCAAAGCGGGTGAAAACATACCCGCCGACGAGAAGCGAAGCCCCGAGCATCCAGACAACGCGCCCATTGTTCAGTCCGCGATCATTGACAACGACATAAGCTTCCGCTGCAAGAGCGCCAATGAAAAACAAGGAATAATACGAACCGGTCACGAGAAAATAACCAGAGATCGCAACGCCGGCGATCACGCGCCACCGCCTGCCGGGTGACACGAAGAGAAGAAACAGCAAGGCATAGGAAGCCAAAAGCTCATAGGACATCGTCCACAACGGGCCAGCGTAGGTTTCGGCGAAACTGAAGTCGAAAAACACACCAATAAAAGAGAACCAGACAAGATGGCTGATCGTTGGCGCGAATCCGTAGTGTCCGGCATAGGTTGGCGTGCGATCGGCCGGCGCCGGGAACATTCCCGCATTGAGGAATAGGCTCACCAAAATGCAAGTCGCCATGATTGGGATCAAAAGCCGGAAATACCGACCCGCGGCCATTCTCACCAAAAGAGAACGATCCCCATTCCTAATGTAACTTATCGAAAGCGCGAATCCGGATACCACAAAAAACAGACCGACCATGTAGTTCCCGTTGAAAGACCACCAAATGTCCATACGCAGGAAACCGAAGTCGGCGAACGGCAGGCTGCCGAAGAAGACGTGAAGGATCATTACAATCAGCGCAGCCCATCCGCGAAGACCGTCGAGAAAATAGTAGCGGGTCAGACTACCTTCTCTGTCCAGGCGAACAGTCTCAGGTTTCATGATCCACAGCTCCACACCTCACGGATCTCGCTGGACGACAAGACGACATACTTGGAAGAATGACGTGCTCAAAACCGCAGGTCGGTCGGGGCACGGTTGCGCGGATAGCCGATAGTCTGCCTGGCTGGCTCCAGCCAAGCCGTATCGCTGGAATGTATAGCGCATCGCCAGGCCGCTATCGCTGCGGACCGGCAGGCTCAGATATGCAACACCCATATCGGTCGGAAAAAGGCCTGCATCCACGGACAGGAGGATAAAATCCTCGCCGGGACGGGTAGCCGGAAGCGCGCTCAGCGCTTTGTAGGCCGCCACTTCGGCATCGGCCGCCTGCACCTGATTTCTGAACGGAATGACGCGTAGATTGTTGAATTCGGAGCCGTAGCTCACCAGTGCCGGATAGGTCGCGAGTTGAGCCAGCAGAACAAGCAAAAGAAACGCCTTACGCCGGTGCTGGCCCAAGACGACCATCAGGAACACCGTGACGCCAGCCAGGCTTCGCAGATCGCGCCAGTCGCCCACATCGTACAGAGTAAGGAGGGCAGCAAAAAACGCCAAGCCCACCATCCCCGCCGCTAGGAGGCGAGGCTGAACGCGAACAAAACCAACCGCCAGACAATAGACCGTCGCCGCCACAAAGACATATCTCGCAACCAGGTAGAAACCGCCGTCCTCGGGCGAGGTGAAAAATCGCTGGGCTCCGCGAACGGCGTTGGCAGCCAATTCGCGCCCCGCCCCGAACAGGTCCAGTTGCGCGAGCATCTGCGCCACATTCGCCAGTTTGCCTCCGGGAAAGGAAGCATGAAGAAAATTTATGTCCGCCAGCAATAGAAGAAACGAGAAGGTCCACAACGCGAACATCAGGACAAGCCGGGAGGCAGACATTCTCCTGCCGAATACGCCGACCGAATAGAGAAAATTCGATTGCCTCGTGAACCCAAAAAAGAGAGGCATCACCATTCCAACGACAGGGCATCTTATAAAAACATAAAATATACCTGCGATCAAAATTGAAATAAATATCTGCAATATCTCCATCATTGACGATGTCGAATACATATAAAAAATCGGGGATGACAATAGTATCGATGATACGATTATCCCTATTTCCATGTCTTTTAAGATTTTTAATATAAATATAATTGATACAATTGATATTAATATATTAATATATAAAATAATATATTTTAAATCGAAATCGAACATCAATCCAGGAAGGCCGAACACGACCGTATAGACAGGACCATGGAAAGAAAAATTTCCGTTCGGCGAATAGATTTCGTCGAATGTCGAAAAAGCATGAGGATGGCCGTTGAGAACGAAATATTCGACGGATTTTACATAGTCTATTTCGTCGGAACTCGTGGGAAGATAGCCTTGGTGGATTGCGGTTACGCAATTGTAGAGATGGACGATCAGCAGGATCGCCGCCGTCGCCCCCAGGGCAAGCAGGCGCGCCCCGCCCGACCTCTCCGTCCTGATGAGAGAAGCAGGAAACTCCATTTCACCCGTACCCACCGATCAGAAGGTAGCGGACCATATAGGCAACGCCCCAAATGGAGCACAATGCGAATACCGCCGCCGGCACACCGGCACGAAGCCCGCCCTTCTGCCTGCGACAGATTGCATGGAGATCGAAAATACACAGCATGTAGGCGATGAAATTAGCGCCGATGATCGGCCACATGAAATTGCCGGCCTGCGTCTCACCCGTCTCGCTGAAAGCCGCAGCGTAAAAATAGGAAATCGCGACCATGCCGATCGCCAATATATGTGACAGATTCTTCACCCTTGCCGGGAAAAAAAGATAAAAAACGATCGGGAAAAGAGAAGACATTAGGATGGAGATGTAAAAATCAATTTCAAAACGGCCAGACCGACTGAGCCACGCGTCCATATATCCAAATTTCACCGAAGCATTGTTTATATTCTTGCCGTATATCAGGTAATACTGAACAGCGAGAACGGCGACACTGAGGGCCACCGGCAAGATCGCGATTAGGAATTTCCGGAACGAGCGATCCTTCCACCAAAGAATGAGGGTGCAGAGCCCGTAGACCGGCAGCCAAGCCATGAGGAACGACGGTTTGGCCAGAGCAGAGACGATAGCCATGACAGTGACCGCGATCGCACGGCCGACATTGTCGGGCTGTTCGAGCTGCCGCACGGACAGGCCGAAGACGACGATCGCAAACGGCATCACCGCGATGTGCGTGGAATTGTGCCAGACGTTCGGCGGGAACGAAAAAGAATACCAAAGGCCTTGCAGGAATGCCACTGGGGGCGGGAAGCAGAAGACGACCGTCATGCAAAGCGCGATCGCGACCAAGGCCAGGTTTCCGTCGCGCCCGCCGCTTTCGGCCTGCGCGACTGCTTGATCGGAGCCGCCCAGCCAAAGGCGCCCGAACCACAGGGTTGCCGCGAATTTGGCGACGACCAGCAGCGACAACCATAGCCATCCGCTGGTTTCCCAGACGCTCAAGGAACTCGACCAGAACGAAGTCAGAGCGACCAACGCAAAATAAAGAATGTGACGGGGCCACACGCCCTCCCCGTCATAAGCGCTCTTGGCGAAGCCGATGTGGGCGTTCAGATCCGAGCCGATATTTGGATCGAGAATAATGGCTCGAAAATAGAGCGCAAAGATGACGAAAATCGCCAGGCTGAGCCCGACGGACAGTTTCCGTGTTGCCACGATACCCCCAACCAAGTCCTGCTGCGCACATTGGCTTCCCCGGCTTGGTTCTATAGTTCGATTCTGCGGCATGAAAAAGGTGCTTCGAGAAGCGGCCGCGTGATTGACGTTGCCGGTCAAGTATTGAATAGAAAGCGGGTTCTTCGCCTCCGCTTGAGTCAGCCCTGCATCTATCGGGAGCCGTCAGCAGACTTCTTTACCTGCATCGGAAAGCAGAACGAGGCGGGCCTTGATGGATCGGCGATGACATGACAGGTCAAAAATCAACCGCACGAAAAGGCATCGTTCTGGCGGGAGGTACTGGCAGCCGGCTCTTTCCTTTGACAATGGCCGCCTCGAAGCAACTGCTGCCCATCTTCGACAAACCGCTCATCTATTACCCGATCTCCACGCTGATCATGGCGGGCGTGCGGGAAATCCTCGTCATCACGACAGCGCACGATGTGGAGGCATTCCGCCGCCTGCTCGGCGACGGCTCGCAATGGGGCATCCGCTTTTCCTATGCGGTCCAGGATCATCCAAGGGGCCTCGCCGATGCTTATCGCATAGGCCGGGATTTTCTGGACGGCGCGCCAAGCGTTCTCATCCTGGGCGACAACATCTTCTTCGGACATGGCCTCCAGACACTTATCGATCGCGCCGCGGCCAATGACGGCGCGACGATCTTCGCCAGCCTGGTACGCGACCCGCGCCAATTCGGCGTCGTCGAGATCGACGGCGAGGCCCGCGCCTTGTCGATCGAGGAAAAACCCGAGCAGCCGCGCTCTCCGTGGGCCGTGACCGGACTCTATTTCCTGGACGAGAACGCCTGCGACTATGCGGACGACGTGGTTGCCTCCGCGCGCGGCGAACTCGAAATTGTTTCCGTCCTTCAGCGCTACCTCGACGCGGGCAAGTTGAGCGTGGAAACGCTGCACCGCGGTTTCGCGTGGCTCGATGCGGGGACCCACGAAAGCCTCCATCAGGCCGGCGAATTCGTGAAGACGTTGCAGGATCGGCAGGGACTGCTCGTGTCCTCACCGGAAGAGCTGGCGTTTCGCCGTGGGCTGATCACCCTTGACCAACTCTCCGATCTCGCCCAGAGGCAGCGTCAATCCTCCTATGGAAAGGCGCTCGCCGACATCGTGGCGCAGGAAAGAGGCCATGGATAAGGTCGCCTTCAGCATCCCTCCCGTGATCGGCGAGGAACTCGACGCCATCGGCGACGCGATCGCGCGCCGCCGGCTGTCCGGCGACGGCCACTACACGGACCTGTGCAGGCAATGGCTCGAACAGCGTCTCGGCTGCGCCAGGGCCTTTCTGACGCATTCCTGCACCGGGGCGCTGGAAATGGCGGCGCTGCTGCTGGACCTCGGCGCCGGCGACGAGGTGATCATGCCGTCGTTCACCTTCTCGTCGACGGCGAATGCCGTGGTGCTGCGGGGCGCGGTCCCCGTCTTCGCGGATGTCGACCCGACCACCATGAATATCGACGTGGACGAGATCGAGCGGCTGGTGACGCCCAGGACAAAGGCGATCTTCGTCGTTCACTATGCCGGGCGCATTCCGGACATGGACCGCGTCAACGCCATCGCTGCGCGGCACGGGATTGCCGTCGTCGAGGATGCCGCGCAATCGCTCGGCTCCAGCTACAAGGGCCGCCCGGCCGGAACCCATTCGGCGCTTGCCGCCATCAGCTTCCACGAGACGAAGAACATCGTGTCCGGCGAAGGCGGCGCCCTCGTCATCAACGATCCGCAATTCGTCGCGCGCGCCGCGATCCTGCGCGAGAAGGGCACCAACCGCCAGGCTTTCCTGGAAGGCCAGGTCGACAAATACACATGGGTCGATCTGGGGTCGTCCTACCTGCCCTCGGAAATCGTGGCCGCCTATCTGTTTCCGCAACTGAAGGCGACCGACGGGATCACCGCCGACAGGCTGCGGTCATGGCACGGTTATCGCCAGGCCCTGGAGCCGGCCGTCGACCGATACGGAATCACGCTTCCCGCCCCGATGGATCGGGACGTTCCGCTCAACGGCCACATTTTCCATTTCCTGCTCCCCGATGCCGAAAGGCGCCCGGCTTTCATCGCGGCTATGAAGGCGCGCGGAAGCCATTGCGGATTCCATTATGTCCCGCTCCATTCCGCCCCTGCGGGCCGCCGCTTCGGCAGAGCGCCCGGCGGCTGCCCCGTCACGGAAGACGCTGCGGCCCGCCTGGTGCGGCTTCCGCTGTTCTACGGCATGGGCGAAGCGACAGTGGCGCGTGTCTGCGCCGACGTCATGAGCACCCTGCCGGAGATTTTCGATTGACGCGCGTGGCTGGGAAAATGCGGCTTGTCATCACCGGCGGCGCCGGTTTCATCGGTTCCGCCGCCTGCCGCCGCTTCGTGGCCGAAGGGCACGAGGTGCTGAACATCGACAAGCTTACCTACGCCGCAAACATCAGAAGCCTGGATTCGATCAAGGACCGGCCGAACTACGCATTCGAGCAGACGGACATCTGCGACAAGCAGCGAATCCGGGAAGTCGTTTTCGGCTTCAGGCCTGATGCCATTTTGCATCTCGCCGCCGAAAGCCACGTCGATCGATCCATCGCCGACCCCTCCGCCTTCATCCAGACGAATGTGGTTGGCACGGTCGGCCTGCTGGAAGTGGCGCTCGACTACTGGCGGGCGATCGATTGCGACCCTTCGTTTCGGTTCCACCACGTCTCGACGGACGAGGTCTACGGCGACCTGCCGCTGGACGGCGGATACTTCACCGAAGCAACGGCCTACCGCCCGTCGTCGCCCTATTCGGCCTCGAAGGCGGCCAGCGATTTCATGGTGTCGAGCTGGTTCAGGACCTACGGGCTTCCCGTCATCATATCCAACTGCTCCAACAACTACGGTGCGTTCCAGAACCCCGAGAAGCTGATCCCGCATATGCTGGTCAAGGCGCTGGCCGGCAAACCCCTGCCGGTATACGGAACCGGCAGCAATGTCCGCGACTGGCTGCATGTCGAGGACCATGTCGACGCGCTGGCCCTGCTGCTGGCAAGGGGGCGCCCCGGCGAGCGCTACAATGTCGGCGGCAACAATGAATGGCGCAACCTGGACGTGGTCCGCTCGATCTGCCGCCTGCTGGACGAGAGCCGGCCGCGGCCGGAGGGGACAAGCTACGCCGAACAGATCAGCTTCGTGACGGACAGGCTGGGGCACGACCTGCGCTATGCGATCGACGCGACCAAGATCCAGTCCGAGTTCAACTGGACGCCGTCGCGAAGCTTCGATGCCGGATTGCGGGAAACCGTGGACTGGTATCTCGGCAACGAGTGGTGGTGGAACGAGCCGACATGAGTTCTTCGGCCGCTTCTTTGCAGAACGGGCGCTCCCGGCCCGTCATGGCCGGGTTGGCATATGCCGTGCCAGCGGTCGCGCTGGCGCTCTTCCTCTGGATTCTTTGGTACGTCACGTCGCGACTGGATGTGGGTGTCGATGTTTCCGACAGCGCATACCACATCATCAGCTATTCCATGCACCAGGACATCGCGGCGCAGTCGACGCTTGCCGGGTGGATATGGGCGGCGCTGTCACCCTTCGACGGCGTTCTCGCCAACCGCTATTTGGGCGTCGTGTTTCTGCTGGCGTGCTTCGTGCTGCTCATCCTGGCCGGGCAAAAACACATCCTGTCCGATCCAGGCGGACTGCTGCTTGCCGTCCCATTCTCGCTTTCCGGAGCCATGGTCTACTACCGGGACTGGATTCCCGATCCTTCCTACAATTTGGTGGACCTGGGATTCATCGCGCTTGTCTGGGCGGGTTTCTTCAAACTTCGAGCCGCCTCGCTGGCGAGCGAACAGGGCGTCTCGACGTCAGAACTGGCATGGGCCGCGGTCGTCGGCCTGGCGATGATGACAGTCTTTCTTTCCAAGGCGACCAGCGCCGCAGTGCTCGGTCCCGTCGTATTGGGGCTTTACCTTGCAACGACATGGCGGGTGCTGAACCTTCGCAGATTTATGCTGCTGGCCTTGGCGGCAGCTATCGGCTGTGCGGTCGTGTTTCTGATGCTAGCGGCCATCGGCGAAACGCCGCTGCGCGTGGTCACGACGATGCAAGGGGGCTACCGTTTTGCCATGACCATCGCAGCCGCGCCGTTCAATCCGCGAGCCCAATTCGACGAGTTCGTCACGTCTACCGCCGCCGTCCCGCTTTTGGGGCAATGGCAGACATTGGCCGTGTTGGTTGCGATCCTGCTCGCCGTCGGCATTCCGCACCCGATCGGAACGGCAATCCCGCTTTTCATCCGTGTTTGTCTGTCCATCGCCGCCGCAGGCGCAATCCCGGTTCTTGCATGGCAATCCGGCGCCTTCGGGGAATTCATCCCCGCCCGCTCCGCATTGATCGTCCTGGCAATTGTCTTTGCACTGATCGGAATTTTCGCCATACCACGCAGACAGCAAGGCGCAGCCTGGCTGTTCTTTTTGCCGATGTGCGCAAGCCTGTTCATCTACGTATACGGTACAGGCAATCCTTGGGGTTTCACTCTTTCGGCCGCCGGCGGTTTTGCGTTTTCGGCCATCGCGGCGACACTTTGGATGCTTCAAGCCGAAAAGCGGCTTCTGCTGGCCATCCCGAGCCTTTCACTGTTGGGCGTAGCCCTGGTCGGGACAACGCGAGGCATCGAATACGCGCCTTACCGCCTGACGGCACCGCTGAGCGAACTGAAGTCGATCGCCCATGTCGGTCCGTTTGACGAAGAATTCCTGGATTCGGCGAAACAGGCGTCGTTCTACAACACATTGGCCGGCGTTCGTCCGCTGTTGGAGAAGCTTCCGGAGCGGCCCTATCTGATCGATTTGAGCGGGCGTGTCCCGATGGTCGCCTATCAGATCGGAGCGAAGCCGCCCCATATACCTTGGCTGCTGAGCGGGTATCAAGGATCCGACGAGGTGTTCAGGCTGGCCATGAAGACGATCGCCCCGGACGATCTATCACGCGCCTGGATTTTCCAGGCCTATGGTTACACGGCCCATTTTCCAGACTCCCTGCCGGGCGAATTCGGATTGAACTTCCCTGCCGACTACGTTCCGGTCGTTACCGTCCCGGTCGAGTATCTCGGCGTCGACGGAACCCTTTTTGCTCCCCGAGAGGCCGTTCAGAGCGCCGGCTTCGGCGGCAACGCGATCCGGACAGGGACACCTGACAAGAAATAAGATGAAAAAGGTAGCGATACTTCAATCGGCATATATCCCATGGCGAGGCTACTTCGATCTCATAGCGTCCGTGGACACGTTCATATTCTATGACGACGTGCAGTTCAGCCAGGGCGACTGGCGCAATCGCAACATCATCCGCACGAACAGCGGCCCCAAATGGCTGACGATTCCCGTGCCGAAGAAGCATCGGATCCAGAAAAACATATGTGATGTCGAATGCTCCAATATGAACTGGCAGATGGACCACCTGAATAAATTATCGGAAAGCTATCGAAAGTCGAAATATTTTTCTTCCGTATTCGATTTACTCAAGCCTCTCTATGAAAGAGACGAAACATATATTTCTAAGATAAACCATTCTTTTATCAAATCGATTTGCGACTATATAGGCATCACAACAAATATAACGTGGTCATGGGACTATCAATCCGCCACCGGCAAGACTGAACGGCTGGTGGATTTGTGCCGCGCCGCCGGTGCCGCCACCTATGTGTCGGGACCCGCCGCGAAAAGCTATCTCGACGTCGGCCTGTTCGACGAGGCCGGCATAGCCGTGGAATGGTTCTCATATGACGGGCTCGAACCCTACCCGCAGATCCATGGCGCATTTGAAAATCAGGTTTCGATAGTCGACCTGCTGTTCAATGCAGGTCCCGAATCCAGAAGATACATCCCCTCCGCACGTGAATAAGCTCCAAGAACGGATGCTGAACCAGGTCATGATCGGCGTGCAATGCCGTCGCACCCTCCGTCGCTCAGGCACCGGCATAATCTGCATCGACCAGCGCATGTCGACACCGGCGCCACATCATCGAGATCGCGTGACGGCAGGACGCCTCGCGACGAAACACGATCGCTACAGGCGGTTGTTCGACCCATGTTTGCGGATGGCCGGCAGACCAGCCTCGACGCCGACATCACTACTCGAAGCGCACATTGCCTCGTGTTCCGGCGTGGTGTAATCACGCCTCATCTCACCATCTGGAAAGTTCTCCCATGTCGCTCGCCTTCATCGACCTCGCCGCCCAGCAGGCTCGCCTGCGCCCTGCCCTGGACCGGGCCATCGCCGGCGTCCTCGACCAGGGACGCTACATCATGGGGCCGCAGGTGGCGGAACTCGAGAAGCAGCTCGCAGCGTTCTGCGGCGCAAAGCACTGCATCTCCTGCGCCAACGGCACGGATGCGTTGCAGCTCGCCCTGATGGCGCTCGGCATCAAGGCCGGCGATGCCGTTTTCGTTCCGTCCTTCACCTTCGCCGCGACCGCCGAGGTCGTGCCGTTCCTGAACGCCACGCCCGTGTTCGTCGACTGCCTGCCCGACACGTTCAACATGGACCCGGAAAGCCTCAAGCGCGCCATCGTCCATGCCAGGTCACTGGGGCTCAATCCGGCCTGTGTCATCCCGGTCGATCTGTTCGGCCTCGCGGCGGACTATGACGCGCTCATTGCGATCGCCCGCGAAAACGGCCTGAAAGTGATCGGCGACAGCGCCCAGGGCTTCGGTGCCGACTACAAGGGCAAGATCACCGGCTCGATCTGCGACATCACAACCACGTCCTTCTTCCCGGCTAAACCGCTCGGCTGCTACGGCGACGGCGGCGCCCTGTTCACCGACGACGACCAGATCAAGGCGCTCATCGACTCCTTCCGCGTTCACGGCAAGGGATCGCACAAGTACCAGAACGAGCGGGTGGGCATGAACAGCCGGCTGGACACGCTTCAAGCGGCCATACTGATCGAGAAGCTGGCGATCTACGCAGAGGAGATCGAGGCCAGGCAGGTCGTCGCCGCGCGCTATACCGCCGGCCTGTCGAACCGGATCGAAACGCCTTACATCCCGGACGGCCTGAAGAGCGTGTGGGCGCAGTATACGCTGAAAGCCGCGTCGGAAGCGGATCGGGAAACGATACGGGCGCGAGCCAAGGATGCCGGGGTGCCGACGGAAGTCTACTATCCGCTGCCGCTGCACCGCCAGAACGCCTACAAGGCGTTTCCGTCGGACCCGAAGGGACTGACCGTCAGCGAGGATCTTTCGCAGCGGGTCTTCAGCCTGCCTATGCATCCCTATCTCGGACAGGAAGCGCAGGATCAGGTCCTGGCAGCCATCATCGGCTGACGGAAAGCGGCGACCGCGAACATCGCCCCGCTTCGATTTGAAAAAGGCGCACCGACTTCGGTCGGTGCGCCTTTTTCGATGATTGCCTGCCGATTTCTCGCGAGCGGCCGACGCCGGCCGGTCCGGCGTCTCAATAGTCGTCGATCCGCATCTGCTCGTCCTTGCGGGGAGGCGCGCTTTCGATTGCCTGATATTCCGGCACCAAGTGATGCAGCAGTTCCACGACACGCTTGCTGTCCTCACGTGCAACCGCCTCCTGCAACGTCGTCAACGTCTTGTGCAAGAGGCTCTTGTCGATCACGCGAGGCGAAGCGATGAGGTAGTCGCCGCCCTCGTGGCGATGATGGACTTCGGACGGGTCGAACAGTTCCTCATAGAGTTTTTCGCCCGGTCGCAAGCCGCTGTAGACGATATCTATGTCGACATGGGGTTTCAGCCCTGCCAGTTGAATCATGTGTTCGGCAAGATCGACGATGCGGACGGGATCGCCCATATCGAGAACCAATATCTTGCCGCGCTCCCTCTCGTTTCCATGGTTATGCGCGGAAGCGTTGAGGACCAGCCGCACGGCCTCCGGAATGGTCATGAAGAAACGCACGATATCGGGGTGCGTGACCGTCACTGGGCCGCCTTTGCGAATCTGTTCCTGGAAGCGGGGGACGACGGATCCGTTTGAGCCCAGGACATTGCCGAAGCGCACCGTCTTGAATCGCGTGACGGACGAATCGATGTCGAGCGACTGGCAATAGGCTTCGGCCGAACGCTTGGTCGCGCCCATGACATTCGTCGGATTGACGGCCTTGTCCGTCGAAATCATGACGAATGTGGAAACGCCATGCTTGATCGCGGCATCGGCCACGTTTCGCGTACCAAGCAAATTCGTCTTGACACCCTCGACCGGATTCTCTTCCACCAGCGGCACATGCTTGAGTGCCGCGGCATGGAACACGACGTTTGGCGCATATTCGTTGAATATGCTCAAAACGCGCGCTTGATCGCGGATGTTCATGATCGACGTGACGATATCCAACGCCGGATAGCGTTCGCGCAGTTCGATATCCAGCAGATACAGATGAAACTCGGAACTGTCGGTGATGATAAGCCGACCAGGTCCGAACAGCGCGATCTGGCGGCAAAGTTCCGACCCGATCGAACCGCCGGCGCCGGTGACGAGAATGATCTTGCCGTTCACGAGGCGAGCGACGTCCTCGAGATTCGCGGTGATTTCCGGCCGCCCGAGAAGATCGCTGAGATCGATCGCCTTCGGTTCCAAAACCGACCTGCTGGTGAGCACCGACGTGTCGGAAAAGTCGGGGATACGCGAAGCTCGCACGTCCAGTCGTGCCGCCTCCTCCACGATTTCGGCCAGATGCTGCCGGCTTGGATGGGCCTCGGTCACAACCAGTTCGGTTATCTTGATGCCTTTTTTGGCGCAGCGCTCGATGATCTGCTCCAGCGCCGTCAGGTCCCCCAGTACCTTGACCCCCTGGATGATGTGCGACTGACTCAAAATCGCGTCGTCGAGGATACCGACCACATTGATTTCGCTCGTCGCCCGGCGGTTGGTACGAATGAAGCTTTCCGCATTGTCGGAGAGGCCGTAGAGCAAGACATTGCGTGTCTTTCGCACAGGCACGCCATCGGAGCCCGGCAACGCCAAGAGCGAGCGTTCCATAATCAGCCGATAGGACAGGCGTGTGCAAGACAGGCCGGCGACCAGATAGAGAAAGGTCAGAACGGGTACCGACCGTGGAACATTGACGCCGCGTGAAACGAGGAAAGCGGCAGCGGTATAAACAACGACCGAAGAAACGCTGACCTTGAAGATGGTTATAAGGTTCGGGATCGAAACATATCGCCACGACCCCTTCTGCATCGAGAAGATCAGCGAACAAATAAGAAATACGACGACAAAAGCTGATGTCTTCTCGAAGATACCGGGCACAGCCCAAATCTCGGTGTCTCCGAACACCGTAAAATAGGCCAGTACGAACGCAGAAGCGGCAGTCAAAAGATCAAGTATCGAAGCCCCGAGACGCCAGAACCGGATAACTTTCAAGAAGTCAGGAACCTTCATCAACTCACCTCGTCCCTGCCCTCGTTCTAGCGCGCTTGTAACCTTGCTTAAAGCAGGTTTCAACTACGCCGGCCACTATGAACTCTTTCTCTGGCTTGGCGCGCGGCTGTGAACCGGCCGCCATTCTTTTGGCCAGAAGAGGTCGGTTCAGATTCGGTCGACTTCTCGTCATGACCAACCGGCACTGCTGCGCCCTGATCCGCGGGTTCACTGGACAGTCTGCCTCATCCCGTTACAGCAACGGCAGAACTTCCCGAACGAAATGTCCAGCGGACGGCCAAACCTCATCAAACCAGCTGAATTGAAGCCCGATGAGAACATATAGACCAAGAGCAGACAGAACGAACACGAATATCCGCACATAAAGGCGAAAGAAATCCATGAAGCCGTTCTGACAGTGCAGGAAACCACGGGCCATGAGTTCTCCTACAGCGTTCGGCGAGCCACTGCACAAGAAAAAACGCCGCAGCGCTACGGAATTCAGTGTCTCGCCTTCACTTACCGGCTACGCCCTTTCCGGGAACAAGCGACCACACCGCCGGAACGACGGCGGACGCCAAAGCCACCTTGACCAGATCCGGCACGATGAAGGGGGCGACGCCGAACAGCCACGCCTTCTCGGCTCCGATAAGGCCGGACAGCCAGGCGAATCCCATGACCATCATGATCACCTCGGCCAGCAGGAAGGCGCCGAACAGCTTGAAGGGATTGCGGTCGAAGCCGCGATCGGCGGCCCAACCGGCGATGACGGCCATGACCGCGAAGCCGGCGAGATAGCCGCCGGTGGTGCCGAGCATATAGGCGATGCCGATGCCCTTTTCCGGCGTGCTCTGGAAGACAGGCAGGCCCATGGCGCCTTCGGCGAGGTAGAGCAGCAGCGTTGCCACCCCCAGGCGCAGACCGAAGGCGGAAGCGATCAGAAGGACGGCCAAGGTCTGCAAGTTCATGTCGACCGGCCCGAGCACCACCTTGGTCTTGGCCGACAGCGTCAGAAGAAGGGTGCCGCCCAGCGCCAGACCAAACTGCATGGCAAGGCGCGCGGCGCGGTTCTGCGGCAGGGCCAAGGAAGCGAGCGGGCGCATTATCGTTGCAGTTGCCATTGTCTTTCCATTCCCGATTGAATCCGGCGCCTGACATAGCGTCGCGTTTTCCTATATTGAGTCCGGCGTCCTGCGGCAATCGATTTTGCCGCCCCACCCCGTCGCGAGCCGATCATGAGCCTTAAATTCAACGCCCGTTTCGATGCGGCCTACGGCACGCCCGTTGCAGTGGGGCCAGACGTCATGCGCGTGACCGCCCGCAATCCGAGCCCGTTCACCTTCCACGGCACCAACACCTACCTGCTCGGCAAGGACACGCTGGCCGTCATCGATCCCGGTCCGGACGACGAGGCTCATCTGGCCGCCCTGCTCGCGGCGATCGGCGGGCGGCCCGTCAGCCACATTTTCGTCAGCCACACCCACCGGGACCACTCGCCGCTGGCAGCCCGCCTGAAGGAGCGCACCGGCGCCACGGTGCTGGCGGAAGGGCCGCACAGGCCGGCAAGGCCGCTGCGCGTCGGCGAGGAGAACCGCCTCGACGCCAGCGCCGATCTTGCCTTCCGGCCAGACATCGCCCTGGCGGACGGTTCGCTGACGGCGGGCGACGGCTGGGCGATCCGCACCGTGCTGACGCCCGGCCATGCGGCCAATCACGCCGCCTTCGCGCTGGAAGGCACCGACGTCCTGTTCTCGGCCGATCATGTCATGGCCTGGTCCACCAGCATCGTGGCGCCGCCAGACGGTTCGATGGCCGACTACATGCGCTCGCTGGACAGGCTGATCGCGCGCGACGACAAAGTGCTGTTGCCGGGTCACGGCGGCCCCGTTCTCAAACCGCGCACGTTCATGCGCGGTCTCAAGGCGCACCGGCTGATGCGAGAGCGCGCCATCATCGAACGAATCGAGAAAGGCGACCGGACGATCCGCGATATCGTGGCGGCCATCTATCGCGAGACGGACCCGCGCCTGCACGGCGCCGCCGGCCTTTCGGTTCTCGCCCATCTGGAGGACCTTGCCGCGCGCGGCGCCGTCAAGGTGGAGGGCGAGCCGGCGCTCGATGCCGTTTTCCTGCCGGCGCGCTGAGGCCGTTATTCTGCGGGCGGGGGCGCTGCCTGTCCGTTGACCTGCTGGTCGAGCTCGGCCAGAAAATCGACGATGCGGGCGGCGTTGTCGCCCAGATCATACCGGCCGTAGCGGGACGCCGAACGCATGTCGACCAGCGTGGCGTCATCGTCCGACGAAATCCGGATGGCGACATCGACGGGCAATTCGAGAACGAAACTGCGCGCGTATGCAGCAATCACCAGCGGGTCCTGGGCCGCATCGGCAGCCGGGATCGGCGCCGTCAATTGCCAGCCATGCTTGCGTAACACCGTCCCCACCGCATCGACCACGGCATCGAACGGCGCATCGTAGCGGTGGCCCGTCGCCAGCGGATAGGTTTCGCCCTGCAACCGTTGTTCGCCCGGTGTCGGCGCGACGGGGACGTTCATGCCCGGCGCGGGCTGCTCGACCACCGGCAGCGGCGGCGGATCGTCCAGGTCGGTCGAAATGTCGTGCAGCGGCGGATAGGCGGCGATGCGATAGGCCACCGCGCCATAGGGCGCGAGAACCACCAGCGCGACCAGCGCGCCGACCGTCAGGTCGCGGCCGCCGAGATCGCCGTACTGCCACAGCTTCGAGAAGGCGAAGGCGGCAAAGATCAACGCCGCGGCGGCCAGCAGCGCCACGATCGCCAGCACCCACAAATAAGCGAGATGTTCGACAAGGCCGAAATGATGGCCGACCCAGACGCTGACCAGCAGAACCGCGGAGAAAGTCGCCGTCCGTCGCGCCCAACCGGCCGCCCTCGTCGTCCGCCGCTCCGGAAATTCGGTCATCTGTTCGCCGTGTCACACGCCCACGGCGCAGCCTTAGCGGCTTTTGCGGCGCGATTGAAGCCGAAAGGCGTCCTGCCCATCAATCCGTCGGCAGACGATAATCATGGAACTGCTTGCGAAGCGCCGTCTTCTGGATCTTGCCGGTGGCGGTGTGCGGAATTTCGGCGACGAAGGCAACGTCGTCGGGCATCCACCACTTCGCCACCTTGCCCTCCATGAAAGCCAGGATATCGTCGCGCGACAGGTCCCGGCCCGGCTTGCGCACGATCACCAGCAGCGGCCGCTCACCCCATTTCGAATGAGCGGCGCCGATGACGGCCGCCTCCGCCACATCGGGGTGGCCGACGGCGAGGTTTTCCAGCTCGATGGTCGAGATCCACTCGCCGCCCGACTTGATGACATCCTTGGCACGGTCAGTGATCTGCATGTAGCCGTTGGGGTCGATATGGGCGACGTCGCCGGTGTCGAACCAGCCGTCCTCGTCGAACTGCTCGGCGCCGGCGCCGCCGTAATAGGCGCGCGCGACGGCCGGCCCCCGTACCTTCAGACGGCCAAACGTTTTGCCGTCCCACGGCAGGTGGTTGTCCTCGTCGTCGGTGACTGTCATTTCGACGCCGAACGGGGCGTAGCCTTGCGTCTGCTGAACATCGAGCCGGGCTTCGCCCTCCAGCCCGGTATATTCCGGCTTGAGCGTGCACAGCGTGCCGAGCGGCGACATTTCGGTCATGCCCCAGGCGTGGACGACCTGGACGCCGTAGTCGTCCTGGAATTTCTGCATGATCATGCGCGGGCAGGCCGAGCCGCCGATCACCACCTTGTTCAGGTGAGGCAGTTTCTTGCCCGTCTCCTCCAGATATTGCAGCAGCATCAACCAAACCGTCGGCACCGCGGCGCTGAACGTCACCCTCTCGGTGTCCAGCAATTCATAGATGGAAGCGCCGTCCATCTTGCCGCCGGGCATCACCATCTTGGCGCCGATCATCGGCCCGCTCTGGCCGAGGCCCCAGGCATTGGCATGGAACATCGGCACCACCGGCAGCACAATGTCGCGCGCCGAGAGCCCCATGGCGTCGGGCATGGCCGCGATCATGGCATGCAGCACGTTGGAGCGATGGCTGTAGAGCACCCCCTTCGGATCGCCCGTGGTGCCGGACGTGTAGCACATGCCGGCTGCCGTGCCCTCGTCGAACGTCTTCCAGCGGAAGTCGCCGTCCGCCTCGGCCAGCCACTCCTCGTAGGGAACGGCATTGGCGAGCGCGGTCTGCGGCATATGGGCCCGGTCGGTCAGCACGATGACCTTTTGCAGCGATTTCACCTGCCCGGCGATCTTTTCGACCAGCGGCAGGAAGGTGAGGTCGACGAAGACCGCCTTGTCCTCGGCATGGTTCATGATCCAGACGATCTGCTCGGGGAACAGGCGCGGATTCAGCGTATGATAAACGGCGCCGACGCCCATGATGCCGTACCAGGCCTCCAGATGGCGTGCCGTGTTCCAGGCCAGCGTGGCAATGCGGTCGCCGAGGCCGTAGCCGTCCCGCTCCAGCCGCTGCGCCGCCTTGAGCGCGCGGGTGCGCAGTTCGGCATAGGTGGTGCGCACGATCGGTCCCTCGATCGAACGCGACACGACCTCACGCTTGCCGTGCTGGATCGCCGCCTCGTCGATCAGCTTGTGGCACAGCAGCGGCCATTCCTGCATCAGACCGAGCATCGTCTTCCCTCCCGTTTTTCAGGCATTGTGAAGCGAATGCCGGCAATGTCCAGCGGCCTGCTTCGGCTCTTGGACGAAGGTTCAAGGCGTCACAATGCGGCCACGGTCGGCGTGAATCGTTAATTTCGGCGGGGTGCCATTCGGCGAATGGATGAGGTTCGCATGGCCGCGCAACGCGAAGACAAGGAACCGGAAGACAAAAAACCGGAAAATATCGAACCCGAGGACAGGGCCCTGGAGGAAAAGCTGGCAGAAAGCCTGGCCGACCTCGTGCCGGAAACCCGGACCGTTTCGGAAGACGAATTCGCCGAGGTCGTCGGCGGAGCGCTGGAAGCGGTCGGCGGCCGGCTCCTGTTCAAGATGCATCTCGACAAGGACGGTGAAAGCGAGCATGTCGCGGCCGCGTCGGTCGGGGACGGCGGCGACCGGCAATTCCTGCTTTTGACCTTGCCCGCCAGCGGCGGAGCGCTGAAGGTGGAGGCCGCCTCGAAAAGCGGAAACCCGGTGGCGAAGATTGCCGCTTCCTATGCCGGCCTGATGGACGTGTTCCAGGCCGCGGCGTAATCCAAGGCCCTCGGACCGAAAGCATGCGCCATGAGTGGACGGATGCCGGCGCATCGGGGAAGATGCCGGCTGCCCGCACGTTGTGCGGCAGAGACGGAGATACCGCCATGGACAGGATCGCCAGTTCTTCCGCCGGACCTTCCCCCGGACTGAAACGAAACCCTTTGCATCGCATTACCGTCGAGCCGTTCGACGGCGTGGTGACGGTGCGCTTCTCCAGCGCCGTGCTTGCCTCCTCCAGGAACGTCAAAGTGCTGAAGGAATCCGGCCATCCCGAAGTCCTCTACATTCCTTTCGAGGACGTCTATTTCGACATGCTGCACCGCAGCCAGACGTCGACGCATTGCCCCTTCAAGGGCGACGCAAGCTACTGGAGCGTGACGGCCGCGGGAGAAGCGAAACCGGACGTGATGTGGGCCTACGAGCATCCCTACGAGGAGATGCTGTCGATCAGGAACCACGGCGCCTTCTATCCGGACAAGGTGGCGATCGAGGCCGTCAGGCAAGGTGAGACAGACCGGCCGATCGCCTGAACGCGCGGCGTCAGGCTGTCATAATCAGTCAGGCCTTGTTGCGCACCGCGGCCTGCGCGGCCGCCAGTTTGGCGATCGGCACGCGGAAAGGCGAACAGGAGACGTAGTCCAGCCCGACCTCCTCGCAGAAGCGGATCGAGGCGGGGTCGCCGCCGTGCTCGCCGCAAATGCCGAGCTTTATCCCTGGCCGCGCCGCCCTGCCCTTTTCCGCCGCCAGCCGCACCAATGCGCCGACGCCTTCGACGTCGATGGAGACGAACGGGTCCTGCTCGATGATACCCTTCTGCCGGTATGTTTCGAGGAAGGACGCGGCGTCGTCGCGCGAGATGCCGAAGGTGGTCTGGGTCAGGTCGTTGGTGCCGAAGGAGAAGAACTCGGCCGTTTCGGCAATGGCCTGGGCGCGGATGGCGGCACGCGGCAGTTCGATCATCGTGCCGACGAGATAGTCGATATGGGTGCCGGTTTCCTTCATGACTTCGCCGGCGACCTGGTCGATGCGCGCCTTGACGTAGTCCAGTTCCTTCACCAGTCCGACCAGCGGAATCATGATTTCCGGCACCACCAGCCGGCCCGCCTTGCGGCCGGCTTCGACGGCGGCTTCGAAGATCGCCCGCGCCTGCATTTCGGCGATCTCCGGATAGGAAACCGCCAGGCGGCAGCCGCGATGGCCGAGCATCGGGTTGAACTCGTGCAGCGAGTCGGTGCGATGGCGCAACTTGTCGGCCGAAACGTTCATGGCCGACGCCACCTCGGCGATCTCTTCCTCGGTCTTGGGCAGGAATTCGTGCAGCGGTGGATCGAGCAGGCGGATCGTCACCGGCAGGCCGGCCATGATCTCGAACAGTTCGAGGAAATCGGCGCGCTGCATGGGCAGCAGCTTGGCAAGGGCGCCTCGCCTGTCCTTTTCCGTATCGGCCAAAATCATCTCGCGCATGGCGACGATGCGGACGCCGTCGAAGAACATGTGCTCGGTGCGGCACAGGCCGATGCCTTCGGCGCCGAACGAGCGCGCCATGCGCGCGTCGGCCGGCGTCTCCGCATTGGTGCGCACCTTCATGCGGCGCGCGGCGTCCGCCCACTCCATGATGGCGGCGAAATCGCCCGAAAGCTCGGGTTGCAGCATCGGCACCGCGCCCTTCAGCACTTGGCCGTTGCCGCCGTCGATGGTGATGACGTCGCCCTTCTTCAAGATCGTGCCCATCGCCATCAGCGTGCCGCTGCGATGATCGACACGCAGCGAGCCGGCGCCTGAGACGCAAGGTTTGCCCATGCCGCGCGCCACCACCGCCGCGTGGCTGGTCATGCCGCCGCGCGTGGTCAGGATGCCCTCCGCCGCGTGCATGCCGTGGATATCTTCCGGGCTCGTTTCGACGCGCACCAGGATGACCTTGCGCCCGACCGCCTTGGCCTCCTCGGCCTCGTCGGAGGAAAAGACGATCTCGCCGGTGGCCGCGCCCGGCGAGGCGGGCAGGCCGATGCCCAGCACGTCCCGCTTGGCCTTCGGATCGATGGTGGGATGCAGGAGCTGGTCGAGCGAGGCGGGATCGATGCGCGCCACCGCTTCGGCACGCGAGATCAGGCCTTCATTGGCCATGTCCACCGCGATCTTCAGAGCCGCCTTGGCGGTGCGCTTGCCTGAGCGCGTTTGCAGCATCCACAATTTGCCGCGCTCGATGGTGAATTCGAGATCCTGCATGTCGCGATAGTGCTCCTCCAGCCTGGAGGATATATCGACGAAGGCCGAGAAGGCGTCCGGCATCAGCTTCTGCAAGGAGGGCTTGTCGGAGCCGGCGGCGATGCGGGCGGCCTCGGTGATGTTCTGCGGCGTGCGGATGCCGGCCACCACGTCCTCGCCCTGCGCGTTGACCAGGAATTCGCCGTAGAGCGCCTTCTCGCCTGTCGAGGGATTGCGGGTGAAGGCGACGCCGGTGGCGGAGGTTTCGCCCATGTTGCCGAAGACCATGGCCTGCACGTTGACGGCCGTGCCCCAGCTTTCGGGGATGTCGTGCAGCCGGCGGTAGGTGATGGCGCGCGCGTTCATCCAGCTCGAAAAGACAGCGCCGATGGCGCCCCATAGCTGCTCCTGCGGGTCCTGCGGGAAGGGTCTGCCCAATTCCTCCTCGATCTTCGCCTTGTAGAGCGCGATGATTTCCTGCCACTCCAGCGCCGTGAGGTCGGTGTCGAGATCGTGGCCTAGGCTTGCCTTGCGGTCCTCGAGGATTTCCTCGAACACCTCATGGTCGAGGCCGAGCACGACGTCGCAATACATCTGGATGAAGCGGCGATAGCTGTCGTAGGCGAAACGCTCGTCGCCGGAATCGGCCGCCAGCGCGCCGACCGTCTCGTCGTTGAGGCCGAGGTTGAGCACGGTATCCATCATGCCCGGCATGGAGGCTCGTGCGCCCGAGCGCACCGAAACCAGCAACAGCTTTTCCGGATCGCCGAAACGGCGGCCGGTCAGCCGGCCGACATGGTTCAGGGCTTCCTCGACCTCGCCTTCGAGAGCCGCTGGATAAGAGCGGCCGTTGGCATAATACCAGTTGCAGGCTTCGGTGGTGACGGTGAAGCCGGGCGGCACGGGCAGCCTCAGGCTGCACATTTCGGCAAGGTTGGCGCCCTTGCCGCCGAGCAGGTTGCGGTCGCTGGCACGGCCCTCGGCCGCGCCGTCGCCGAAGGTATAAACCCACTTGGTCATGTTCGCTCCCTAGCTCTTCCAGGTTGGCGGACATCCGCGCGCGGACGTTCGCCGCGAGCGATAGATTGCTGCGCTGCGAAAGGCAAGAAGGGCCGCGGCGTACAATCGATTAAGAAAAAATCTTGCCCCTGCCCTTGCCGGATCGAAGCCGGCAGACTAGAACATAAAGGGAACATTGAGGATCGCACATGAAACAGACTGGCAAGCTCGACTACCTGGAGATGCCGGCCGTTCACGGCAAGCTGGACAGCGTCAAGGCCTTCTACAGCGCGGCCTTCGGCTGGTCCTTCACCGACTACGGCCCGACCTATTCGGCCTTCGGCGAAGGCCTCGACGGCGGCTTCCAGGCCGATGTTTCGGAGGCGGCGGCAAAGCCGCTGCCGATCCTCTATTCGCAGGCCCTGGAGGAAACGTTGCAGGCCGTCACCGGCGCCGGCGGAACGATCGTCAAACCGATCTTTTCCTTCCCCGGCGGCCGGCGGTTCCATTTCCTCGACCCGGCCGGCAACGAACTGGCGGTATGGGGAGAATAAACGCTTCGAGCGCCGGCATGCGGATTGTGCTTTTCGCCGGCTCTGCCTATAAGGCCGCTCACATCCGATCCGACGTGATCGCGCGTTGGGGCGTCGCCAAGCGGTAAGGCATCGGTTTTTGGTACCGACATTCCCAGGTTCGAATCCTGGCGCCCCAGCCAACGCTATGCAATCGGACATAAGGTTTTCTCGGACGATCTTCGATGAGCCTCCGAAGGGGCTCAAATCACTCGTTCCAGTCGAAATCCCGCAGCCGAAGGCATAGTCGCATTAAGGGCAGATGCCTTTCGCCGTAAATCTTTCATTTGGCCTGCATCCGGTTGCAGGCCGCGTTTGCGATATTTCATGGGGTCTGCATCATCGAGCCGAGATGGACTATTCCGTCATGCGGAAGGCGACAGGCCGGGGCATGGGGAGGCAAGGAGCAGTAAACCTTGCGTCCGGCATTCAACGCGACGACCAGCCCGTAGGATTCGCAACCGACCACATAGCGGACGTCGCTCAACGCGGCGGCCATGTCGGGGGCTGTGTCCAACTCGATGAGAAATCCACTATTCCGGTCCATCCACGCCGCGTATTTTCCCGGCGCGTCGGATGGATGCGGCCGCAATCGGATAACCAGGTCATTCGGCAAGGCCAACTTCGGGAAGCGGTCCAGGAAAAAATCGAGGGCCTGAAATTCACCGTCGATTCCTCGTCCCCAGTCGGACCGCGCCGGTTCGAGCACGTAAAGCAGAACGTTCGGCGTCGCCGCGTCGATCGGGCGTATCATGGACAACTGCCGCGCCAGGTAGAGGTTCGGCACCAACTCGGTCGCGGCGTCCGCACCGAAAATGCGGCGCGCCCGCTCCAGGGCAATCTCGTCCGTGACCCAGTAACGGTCGGGAAGAACCTGCTGGCCCTGCCGCTCAAAGCGCTCCTGGTAGTTCGCCCAGTGATCGAGCACGGCGATCGAGGGAAGCCCCAGCGCCCTCGCCTTTGCGCGAGCGTCATGCTCGACGCTGCTTGCCCACCCTGTTCCGCTCACGAGCGAACCGGCGCCATTCAAAGCCGAATCCAAGTCCTCTTCCCAGACGGGAAGCGCCAGTTGCTCGGCGATCCTGCGCGCGGGACCGGCGGCATACAGCCGGAAAGGAACCGACGCCTCTCGCAAGCCCCAAAGCAGGATGTTGGCCGTACCCGCGTCGTGACAGACGACGGCGACGGGACCCGGCAGATCATCGAGCGGGAAAGAGCCCATAGTAAAGAACATCCTCCGCCCGGCCTTCGACCATTTCCTGCGCCGCCCTCCTGGCCTCCAACGTCATGCCGGACCGTTCCATGAGCCGTCGCATTCCTAAATTCGGGGCAACCGTGCCGGCCGTCACCTTCCTTATGTCAGAGCGCGCCGACAGCCAGCGAAGCACGGTGTCCCAGGCGTCTTGTCCGTATCCGCGCGACCAGACCGAACGGTCCCCGATCATGATTCCCACGTCCGCGGTTCCGTGCATCGGCGCTTCGTAGACGGTCATGGTTCCGATGGCCCGGCGGCTGGCGGTGTCGGTGACGGAAAGGAAGCGGTTGGGCGTTCCCGGAAAACTCTTCAGGTACGCGAGGCAGCTCTCCCTGTCATGAGAACGGAAGCGCTGGTTGCTGAACCGCAAGACCTCGGGGTCGTTGAGCCAGCCGATATATTCGTCCGTGACGTCCTTTTCGCCAAAGGACCGCACAAGCACCAGCCTTCCTGACAGTTCCATCGGCCGGCCTTACGAGGACGCAAGCGCGTCGAGATTGTCCCAGACCTTGCGGAACGCATCGATCACGCGTTCGACATCGGCCTGTGCATATTCGCCCATGCAAAGGTTCAGTCCCAGGAAGGTGCGCTCATGCAGGTCTTCCGCCACCGGGCAGATGCCGTGGCTGTAGTCGATGTCACGGTCGACGAACGGCTGGTTCCAAGGGAACCCTTTCGATCCGTAGGCGATCTTTTTCTGGAACAGCGGCAGGAGGTGAATGTTCTGGTATCCCGACGCCAGCCACGGCACGCCCTCGGCCCGCAGGGCCGCGACGATCCTCTCGCGCGACACGCCAAGGCGCTCCGGGTCCAGCTTCATGCCATAGACGTAGTAGACGTGCGTGTTTCCTTCTGCGACCAGCGGCGTGGTCAATCCGCGAAGGCCAGCCAGACCGGCGTTGAGCTGGTCGGCTGCCCGCTGCCTGCTTTCCACCCGGCCCGCCAGCTTGCCGAGTTGGGCCGACGCGATCGCCGCCTCGATCTCGCCCAGGCGGAAATTGTAGCCGATCATGTTGCACAGGTCGGCCGGTGCGTCGGACTGGACGACGGCTTCGGCATGGTTGCGGATCAGCCGCACCCGCTCGGCAAGACGGTCGTCGTCGGTCACGACGATCCCGCCTTCGCCGCTGTGGATGTGCTTGTGATAGTTGAGGCTGTAGCCGCCGATGTCGGCGAGTGTTCCAGCGTAGCGGTTGTCCGCCAGCGCGCCCGGCGCCTGCGCGGTGTCGCTTATCAGCCGCAATCCATGCCGGTTTGCGATCTCGCGCAAGGCGCGCATGTCAGCCGACTGGCCGAAGATATCGACGGCCATGATCGCCCGCGTGCGCGGCGAAATGAGCTTCTCGACGCTGTGGGGATCGATGTTGAACGTCGCCGGCTCGATATCCGCGAAGACGGGAATGCCGTTGAAATGAAGGATCGCGGTGGCCGTCGCCACCATTGTCCACGGCGTCGTGATGATTTCGTCGCCGGGCTCGATGCCGACGGCGCCGACGGCCGCGATCAATCCGGAGGTCCAGCTGTTGACCGCGACCGCATGGCGCACGTTGAAATAAGCGGCGGCCTTTTCCTCGAACGCCCGGACCTGCGGCCCGCCGAGGAAGCCGGCGCCGGCAGCGCCGATATAGGCCGAAAGGATACCGGTCCGGATGACGGCGGAGGCGGCCGCAACCTCGTCCTCGCCGATCGTGTTGAAGGTCGGCAGCGGCGTCGCGATGCTCTTGGGGCCGCCTAGGAGTGCAAGCTGGTTCGTCATTGAAGTGTGTCCTGATTGCGTGCCGGTGCCGGCCACGACCTGATCGCCTCGCAGAGCTGCTGCGCCGCGAGAGCCGTGGCGCCGGTGCTGAGCAGCGGCTCGCCGAGCATGAGCGCGGCATGGATGTTGCCGACGGCGTTCAGCATCGCCTGGCCGTAGCCTCCCGGCGACGAGACGGCCGCCGAAAGCGCCCGGTAGCCGCTGAACGTCGAACTGTCGTGCGCCTGGCGGGCCTGCCAATTGAGGCCGCCGTCCTCCATGCGCACGATGCCGTTCGCCGTCACCAGCGTGAGTTCGAAGATCGAATAATCCGCCGCATGGCCGACGCCGACCAGAACCGGCAGGCCGGTTTCGGTCCGCAGCACGAAGGGGACAGTCGGATCGGCGGGCCAGAAATCCGCCGTTGCCGGGCCTGCCCACACCACCGAAAGCGGCCCGAACAGGTTGAGCAGGAGATCGGCGAGATGGGCGCCGTTGTTGAGCACGCCCTTGTTGTAGACGGCGGCGACGGAGCGCACCTCGCCGTATTTCCCCGCAGACAGGTCCTCGCGAAGACGCCGAACCTGCGGGTCCCACCTGCGCGTGTGGTTCACCGCAAGCAAAATGCCCTCCCGGCGGCAGCGGTCCACCGCCTGCCGGGTCCTGTCGCCGACGTTCGTCATCGGCTTCTCGCAGAAGATCAGTTTCGGTTTCAGGGCTATCGCGGCATCGAGGTCGGCCGCGTGCCGGTCCGTCGGCGAACAGATGCTGACGACGTCGAACGCCCCCGTTTGCCCAGACAACCGATCCAGATCGGCGAAAGCCTCCTCCACATTCCACCGACGAGCGAAGCGGCCGCGCCGTTCGGAGTCCGGTTCGACGCAGGCGGCCAGCCTGAAGCGTCCGTCGCGGACATAGGCGCCGGCATGCGTCAGCGGCATGGCATCCGCGGGCCGCGTCTCGTCGAAGCCGCCGGCAATGTTGCCGCAGCCGACGATGAGCACGCTGAGAAGCCGGTTCTCCATGGAATGGCTTACCTGAAAAGATCCCAGCTGACGGGGGTGCCGCGCTTGGCCGCGACCGTCACCCGGCTGCCGAGAATCTGGTCGATGTATTTGGGCGCAAGGCCCAGTCCCGGCCGGATGGCGCGGACATTGTCGCGCGTCAGCGTCCCGCCCGCGGCGATATCCTTGACGACGTAGAGGGAGCGGCGGAACTGGAGCGATTTCTTCTCCGCCTCCAACGGTCCGTATTCGATCTGCCCGAGCGCCTGCCAGGCCCGCTCCGTCTCGACGACGAGCTGGCTCATTTCCTCTGGCTCCATGGAAAAGGCGCTGTCGACGCCGCCGTCGGCCCGGCGCAAGGTGAAATGCTTCTCGATCACCGTGGCGCCGAGCGCGACGCCGGCGACCGACACGCCGATGCCCATCGTATGGTCCGAAAGACCGACCTCGCAGCCGAACAGGGCGCGCAGGTGCGGTATCGTGGCGAGATTGGTGTTCTCCGGCGTCGCCGGATAGGTGCTGGTGCACTTGAGCAGGATCAGGTCCTTGCAGCCGGCCTCGCGCGCGGCCCGCACCGTTTCGTCAAGCTCGGCGACGGTCGCCATGCCGGTCGAGATGATGACCGGCTTGCCCGTGGCGGCGACACGCCGGATGAGCGGAATATCCGTATTCTCGAAGGAGGCGATCTTGTAGCAGGGCGCGTCGAGGCTTTCGAGGAAATCGACGGCGGTATCGTCGAACGGCGTGCTTAGGCAGACCATTCCGTGCTGGCGCGCGCGCTCGAACAGCGTCTTTTGCCATTCCCAGGGCGTGTAGGCCTGCTGGTAGAGCTTGTAGAGCGACGTGCCGGCCCAAAGGCTCGCTTTGTCGGCGATGAAGAACTCGCCCTTGTCATGGTCGATCGTCATCGTGTCGGCGGTGTAGGTTTGCAGCTTGATCGCCTGGGCGCCCGTCGCCGCCGCCCGATCGACGATCTCGATCGCCCGGTCGAGCGACTGGTTGTGGTTGCCGGACATTTCGGCGATGATGAAGGGCCGATGCCCGCGCCCGATGCCGTGGCCGCCGATCTTCATCATCCTGCGCTCCTCAATCCGTGAACGCCCTCGGCGGCAACCCGCGGTTCGATCCGCCGTGCCGCCGGAAGCGCCCGATGGAAGATGCGGTAGCCGTCCGCGCTTCCCTCGCTGAAGCCGCAGCGAAGGAAGGCCGCCGCCGATGGTTCGTTGCCGTGCCGGACCTTGGCGCAAAAGGAGCGCACTCCCTCCCCGGCCATTCGGTCCAACCCCAACCCGACCAGCACCTTCGCCAAGCCCCGCCCGCGGGCTGCGTGATCGAGCGAGTAGCCGATATGGCCGATCCCCTCGGCGATATCGAACCTGATCTGGCCGAGCGGCTTCGCCCCTTCGCACAGCACATACATGCGGCAATCGCCGCTGGAGAGCTTTGCCTCGAACCATCCGATATGCTGTTCGCGCGAAATCTCGGCCTGGTTGAAGGATTGCCGGCGCACGCCCGGATCGCTGGCCCAGGCAAAGTAGAGATCTACGTCGTCAGCCGCCGCTTTCCGCAGGGAGAAGCCTTGCCCTGTCCACAAAAGCAACGCATCGGCCACCCTGTCGGCGCCAAACCCGTCGACGCGGGAAGCGGCCTTCGAATTGAACCATCGCACACCGTATGGCCCGACAGTTTCGGCGAGCGCAGCCGCCATCGCGCCGGCGTCCAGCCGATCCGCATCGCCCAGCCAGCGCACGCAGCCGAGACGGTCGAGTTCCGCAGCGATCGGACGCTGGTTGTCGGCCAGCGTCACAACGATCGCCGGCACGCCGAGACACAGCCGCTCCCAGCTTGTCGCCCCCGACGCGCCGACGGCAAGGTCGGCCCTGGCCATCAGATCCGCAAGCGACGGAATCATGCCGTGCACCGAGACGCTTTCGCGCTCCCGCGCCAGATCCTCGACGGCCTCGCGCCGCGGATCGGAAGAGCCGACCACCACGTCCACCGCGATATCGGCGCGATCGAGCGCAAGGAAGGCTTTGAGCGAAAGTTCCGTCAGGCCCGCCCTGTCGGCTCCGCCGAAATAGATCAGGATGCGCCGGACCGCCTTGGCGCCCGGCCTTGCCGCTTCGTGCAGTTCCCGATAGCGCGGTTGCAGGAGTGCGAATTCCGGACCAAGCAGGCGCCTCGCATGCCCAGGCGTCAGCCCGTCATAACGATGTTCGTAGCCTGCGACGAGATTCTGGTCGAGCAGGACGTCGCAGTCGTGGACCCTGTCGGCAAGATCGTCGATCGCCATCAAGCAAGAGGCCGCCGCGCGAACCGCGCGCTCCCAGTCCGCGCCCAGCCCGTAGTGGTCCACAACCATCCAATCGGGAGAAAAACGCACGCGGGCGAGCGCGGCGAGCGTATCCCGCGCATCGTCGATCTCGCGTGCGGCGGCCGGGATCATTTCGACGGCAAAGCCATCGCTTTCGATCCGCCCGGCGAGATGTCCCTCCAGCGCGCGGCACAGGAACAGGACCTCGCAGCCCCTGGCCCTCAGCACGGCGGCGAGCGTCAGGCAGCGCACGACATGTCCGGTGCCGATGACAACCGATGCGTCCGCGCGGAAGGCTACCTTCATGCGCGCGCCTCTGGCCGAAGAGAGCGATGCAACGCTTCGGCGCGCTTCCAATCGTCTTCGGTGTCGATGTCGACGACGCGCCACTCCGGCAGAACGATGGTGCTTGCGTTGCCGTGGACGCTCAAGCCTTCCAGCCATGCCTCGCGCCGCCCCCAGTAGAACTGTCCGGCGTCATGGAATGCCGGTTCGAGGTCCTGCGTGCGGGTCTGCTGATATTCGGGGAAGAAGGAACTTGTGGCGCCATCAGGGCTCCGGCGCAGCGCCCGCTGGATCGCCGAAGGAAAGCCGACGACCGGGAAGGTGTAGGCCGCACCCGGCCGGTCGGCCAGAAGAGCGAGCGCCCGCGCGATATCGTCCGCCTCGATCATCGGCACGCAGGCGTAGATGCAGCACACCTCGCTTGCTGTCCAGCCGAGCGCGTCGCAAGCACGCACGGCATGTGCCACCACGGGAACCGTCGGCGTGTGATCGTCCGCCAGGTCGGCGGGCCGCCGGAACGGCACCTCCGCCCCGAGGTCCAGCGCAATCGCGGCAATCTCGTCATCGTCGGTGGAAACCACGACATGATCGAAAAGACCCGATTTCCGCGCCGCGCCGATGGCATAGCCGATCATCGGCCGGCCGGCGAAGGGGCGGATGTTCTTGCGCGGGATGCGCTTGCTGCCGCCCCGTGCGGGGATGACGGCCAATCTCATGGCGCGAGCACCTCGCGCATGGCGGCGACGACCTCGTCCTGTAGGTCCTCGGTCAGATCGACATAGAGGGGCAGGCTGATCGTCTCGCCGTAATAGCGTTCAGCTTCCGGGAAATCCTGCGCATTGACGCCGAAGCGGGCGTAATCGGGCTGCCGGTAGATCGGCATATAGTGGACGTTCACGCCGATGCCGCGATCGCGCAATGCTACGATCACGTCGCGGTGCGAGCGCGACAGACGGGCGAGATCGAGCCGGACGACATAGAGGTGATAGGCCGAATAGGCGTCCTGTTGGCGGCCCAGCGGGCGCAGCGGAAGCCCGCCAAGCGCTTCGTCATAGCGCGCGGCGATCTCGTTGCGCCGGCGCACGAACGCCTCCAGCCGCGCCATCTGGCTGAGGCCCAGGGCAGCGTGAATGTCGGTCAGGCGATAATTGTAGCCCAGTTCGAGCTGCTCGTAATACCAGGGGCCGTCCGGCTCGCGCGTCAGCAGTTCGGGCTCGCGCGTGATGCCGTGGCTGCGCAGCAGCGCCATCAGGCCGGCCAGTTCGGCGTCGTTGGTGGTGGCCATGCCCCCCTCGCCGGAGGTGATCACCTTGACCGGGTGGAAGCTGAAGACGGCGATGTCGCTGTAGTGGCAATTGCCGACCGGCTCGCCGCGATAGCTGCCGCCGATGGCATGGGATGCGTCTTCGACAATCCTGAAGCCGTAGCGCCGGGAGAGCGCATGGATCGCCTCCATGTCGCAGGACTGGCCGGTCAGGTGCACCGGTATGACCACCTTCGGCAAGCGCCCGTTTCGCTTCGCGGCCGCCAGCTTGCGTTCCAGGGCGGCGGGGCTGAGATTGGCCGTCTCGCCATCGACATCGACGAAATCGACGTCGGCGCCGCAATAGCGGGCGCAGTTGGACGAGGCGACGAAGCTGATCGGGCTGGTCCAGACCAGGTCGCCGGGACCGACGCCGAGCGCCAGGCAGGCAATGTGAAGCGCGCTGGTGGCGCTGTTGACGGCGACCGCGTGTGCCGCGCCGCAGTAATCGGCAACCGCCGTCTCGAAGCGCGGCACGACCGCGCCCTGCGTCAGCCAATCCGAGCGCAGGACTTCCACGACCGCGTCGATATCCTGCTGGCTGACGGATTGCCGGCCGTAGGGGATCATGCGGGAACTCCGCCGGCGACATGGGCGGCGATCAACTCGCGCAACTCGTTGACGGTCAGAAAATGCGGATTGCTGCCGCTGTCGTAGGCATAACCCGGCGGAACCCGCTTGGCTCCGAACCGCTCCTGATAGATCTTGTGCCTAGCCCCATCGGCGGAGGGCAGGATCGCGTAGTAGCGGCCGAGGTCGATGGTGCTGCCGCTGTCGCTGGCCGTGATCATCTCCTCGTGTATCTTTTCGCCCGGCCGGATTCCGATGATATCCAGCTTGCACTCGGGTCCGATCGCCTCGGCAACGTCGACGATGCGATAGCTGGGGATCTTCGGTACGAAAATCTCGCCGCCGCGCCCGTTCTCCAAGGCCCACAGCACCATTTCGACGCCTTCCTTCAAGCTGATGTTGAAGCGCGTCATGGCCGGATCGGTGATCGGCAACACGCCCGTCTTGCGCCGTTCCATGAAGAAGGGGATGACGGAGCCGCGGCTGCCCATGACATTGCCGTAGCGGACCACGGAAAACCGCGTATCGCGGCTGCCGACGATGTTGTTGGCGGCGATGAAAATCTTGTCGGAGCAGAGCTTGGTCGCGCCATAGAGATTGATCGGAGCGGCCGCCTTGTCCGTGGACAGGGCAACGAGTTGCCGCACGTCGTTGTCGAGACAGGCCTCGACCAGATTCTGCGCGCCGAGGATATTCGTCCGCACGAATTCGAAGGGATTGTATTCGGCCGCCGGCACCTGCTTCAGCGCCGCCGCGTGAACGACGATATCGATCCCCTCCAGCGCCCTGTTGAGACGCTTTTCGTCGCGCACGTCACCGAGAAAATAACGGAGGCCGGGATACCGGGCCTGGCTGAACTCCTGCGCCATCTCGAACTGCTTGAGCTCGTCGCGGCTGAATATGACAAGGCGCGCGATATCAGGGGCCCGAGCGAGCACGGTGCGCACAAACGCCTTGCCGAAGGAGCCGGTGCCGCCGGTGACGAGGATGCGCTTGCGCTTGAGGTCCAGATTCGTCGTCATCTGCACTGCTTCTTTCCTGTCCTGCCGTCGGCGGAGAGACGTGAGCCGTGCCCCGAAAACGGCGATCCTGCCCGCAACCGCCCCGGCAATCCCGTCGGCTCGGATGGCGCGCTCGCACCAGCGCGCTCTGTCCAACGGCCGAAATGTCGAAGACGCCGTTCGCACAATCGTGCTGTTTGCAGGCGATCATCGCTCGCAGCCCTTGTGCGAGACTTGCCTGCCGATGCGGGCTTGGCCGGCGACGCGATCCGGACGTCGATATCGCGAGCGGTCAGCTCGCCTCGCGCATGGCCTCGGCGGCCTGCAAGTCCACCGAAACGAGCTGGCTCACGCCCTGCTCGGCCATGGTGACGCCGAACAGGCGGTCCATGCGCGCCATGGTGATGGGGTTGTGGGTGATGACGACGAAGCGCGTCTCGGTCGACTTCGACATCTCGTCCATCAGGTTGCAGAAGCGCTCGACATTGTGGTCGTCGAGCGGCGCGTCGACCTCGTCCAGCACACAGATGGGCGCCGGATTGGTGAGGAACACGGCGAAGATCAGCGACATCGCCGTCAGCGCCTGCTCGCCGCCCGAAAGGAGCGTCATGGTCTGCGGCTTCTTGCCGGGCGGGCGGGCGAGGATTTCCAGCCCGGCTTCCAGCGGGTCTTCCGATTCGATCAGTTGCAGTTCGGCCGTGCCGCCGCCGAACAGGTGCGAGAACAGGCGCTGGAAATGGCCGTTGACGACGTCGAAGGCGGCCAGCAACCGGTCGCGACCCTCGCGGTTCAGGCTCTGGATGGCCTGGCGCAGCTTGCGGATGGCCTCGATGATGTCCTCGCGCTCGGAAACGATCGTCTCCAGCCGTTCAGACAGTTCCTTCTGCTCTTCCTCGGCGCGCAGGTTGACGGCGCCCAGCCGCTCGCGCTCGATCTTGAGGCGTTCCAACTGGCGCTCGACTTCGGCCATATCCGGCATCGGGTCGTCGGCTTCCAGGCCGGTGTGGCGGATGACCAGATGCGGCGGCGTGGCCAGCGCTTCCTGGATGCGCCCCTCGACCTCCTGGCGGCGCTCGTCGGCGGCGGTCAGGCGCTCCTCGGCGCGAACGCGCTGCTCGCGCGATTCGGCCAGCGCCTGAATGGCGGCTGTCGCCGCCTTGTCGAGCACGGCCTGGCGGTTTTCCGCCTCCTGCAAGCGGTCGCCGGCGGCCTTGCGCAGTTCCTCGGCTTGCGACAGCTGCGACAGCAGCGCGCGCCGGCGCGCATCGAGTTCATCGGGCGCGTCGGCAAGCTTTTCCCGTTCGGCCGCAGCCTCGCCCTTGCGCTCGCCGAGAGCCGCGATCTGGCTCGCCGCGTTCTCGGCGCGCATCGCCCAGCTTCCGCGCTCGGCGGCGATGGCCGCGAGCCGCCGGGTGCGCGCTTCCGCCTCGCGCTTCAGCCCGTCATGGACGGCGCGCGCCTCGGCGAGTGCCGCGCGGTCGCCCGCCACCCGCGTCGAAGCCTGTTCCAGCCGCGCCTGAAGGTCTCCGAGATCGGGCGCCTTGGCCAAGGCCGCCTCGGCTTGCGCGAAAGCCGTCGAAACCTCTTCGTGATCGGCGACGATGCGGCCCCGCGTCTCGGTCAACGCCGAGCGTCGGCTGGAAAGCTCGCCGGCGGCCTTTTCGGCTGCCGCCAATGCGGCGCGTGCGGCATCGAGCGCCTGTCTCGCGGCGCGCGCCGCCTGCCGCGCCGCCGTCTCGGCTTCGACTGCGCCGCGCAACCCGCCTTCGGCGCCCGCCAGTGCCTCTTCCGCAGTACGCACGGCTTTGGTCGCTTCGACGGCCTCGGCGTCAAGTTCCGACAACCGGTTCTTCTGCGCCAGCCGCAGGGCGGCGGCCGTCGGCGCATCGGCGCTGGCGGTCAGGCCGTCCCAGCGCCACAGCGCGCCCTCGCGGCTGACCAGCCGCTGGCCGGGCGCCAAAGACGCTTGCAGGCGCGGGCCGTCGGCGGCTTCGACGATGCCGATCTGCGCCAGCCGGCGGGCCAACTGGCTCGGCGCGCGCACGACACTGGCCAGCGCCGTGACGCCTGCCGGCAGCGCTGGATCGCCGGGCTGGATGCTGCTTTCGCCCCAATGCGCCGGCGCGCTACGGTCGAGCGGCACGTCGAGGTCTTCGCCAAGCGCTGCCCCCAGCGCCGTCTCGAAGCCGCGCTCGACGCTGACCTGCTCCAGCACGGCCGGGAAAAGATCGCCCGAGGCGGCATTGAGCATTTTCGCCAGCGTACGCGTTTCCGTCTCGATGCGCGCCAGTTCTGCCCTGGCTTCCTGCAACGGTGTGCGCGCCGCCGTTTCCGCCGCGCGCGCGGCAAACACGGCCTGCTCGGCGGTTATCGCCGCCGCTTCCGCCTGTTCCAGCGCGGCCGCCGCCTGCTCGGCCAGCGCTTTCTTTTCGACCGGGTCGGGCAGGCCGGAGATCTTCGCCGTCAAGTCGGCCAATTCGCGGTCGATCTCGCCGAGCTGGCGGGCGACGCGGTCGCGGCGCTCGGCCGTGTCGCGCAGGGCACGCTCCATCTGCTGGCGGGAGGCGGCTGCCTCGGCGCGCTCGGCCGTCAGTTTCGACAGCGCCTCCTCGCTGGCGGCGAGCACCAGCGTCGCCTGCTCGAAGGCGGCGCGCGTCGATGCTTCGCGGTCGGTCGCGCCCGCATTCTCGGCATTGAGGGCCGTTTCCTCGGCCGCGAGGCGTTCCAGCACGTCCGCATTGTCGCGCACCATGCGCTCCTCGCGGGCGATGTCGGCGTCGAGCTGTTCCAGCCGGCGGTCGAGTTCCGCCTGGCGCGCGCGGACACGGCCCGCCTCCTCCTCGATCTGCGCCTTGGCGATGGACAGCCGCTGGAAGGCGGCGGCGGCGGCGGCTTCCGCTTCGCGCAGGTCCGGCAGGCGATGCGCGCCGACCGCCTGTTCCTTCGCCGCTTCCATCTGGCTTGCCGCCCGGTCGCCGACCAGCGCGGTCGCCGTCGCCAGCGCCGAGCGGGCCTCGCCTTCCTGCGCCTTGGCCTGCGTCCAGCGCAGGTGCAGCAGGATCGCCTCGGCCTTGCGGATATCGGCCGACAGGTTCTTGAAACGGGAGGCCTGCCGCGACTGCCGTTTCAGGCTCTCGATCTGGCTTCCCAGCTCGCCGACGACGTCGTCCAGCCGCTCGAGGTTCTGCTCGGCGCCCTTGAGGCGCAGTTCCGCCTCATGGCGGCGGGTGTGTAGGCCGGAAATGCCGGCGGCCTCCTCCAGCAGCGCGCGGCGCGCCTGCGGCTTGGCCTGAATCAGTTCGCCGATGCGCCCCTGCCCGACCATGGAGGGCGAGCGCGCGCCGGTGGACTGGTCGGCGAACAGAAGCTGCACGTCCTTGGCGCGCGCCTCCTTGCCGTTGATGCGGTAGACAGAGCCCGCCTCGCGCTCGATGCGGCGCGAAACCTGCAACTCGTCCGCATCGTTGAAGGCGGACGGCGCGGTGCGGTCGCCGTTGTCGAGGAACAGCGTCACCTCGGCGGTGTTGCGGGCCGGGCGGGTGTTGGAACCGGAGAAGATGACGTCGTCCATACCGGACGCGCGCATGTTCTTGTAGGAGCTTTCGCCCATCACCCAGCGCAGCGCCTCGACGAGATTCGACTTGCCGCAGCCGTTGGGGCCGACAATGCCGGTCAGCCCGCGCTCGATGACGAACTCCCCGGGTTCGACGAAGGATTTGAAGCCGAGCAGGCGCAGGCGCGAAAATTTCATCCGCGCCGCCCCGCCGTCACGGGACCATCACAGCAGAGGGTCGATGATGGCCGACATTTCCTCAATCGACATTGCCCCCTTGTAGGTCTTGCCGTTGATGAAGAAGGTGGGCGTGGAATCCACCTTGAATTCGTCCGCGCCGCGCTTCTGCACCGCCCTCACTTGGTCGAGAAGCTTCTGGTCCGTCAAGCAGGCGTTGAAGCTCTCCTGTGTAAAACCGGCCAGCTTGGAAAGCTGGAACAGCGCATCCTTGGCGTTTTGGGCCGTCACCCAGTTCTCCTGCTGCTTGAACAGCACGTCGACCATGGGGAAATAGTTGTCGCCGGCGCAGCGGGCGAGCATGAAGCCGGCTTCGGCGCGCGGATCGAACGGAAATTCGCGCAGGATGTAACGGACCTTGCCGGTGTCGATGTACTTCGTCTTCAGGTCGGGGAAGGTCGTGTCGTTGAAATGGGCGCAGTGCGGGCAGGTCATCGAGGCGTATTCGACGATGGTGACGGGCGCGTCGTCCTTGCCCAGCGACTTGTCCGGCAGCGCGCCGGGTTTCAGCAATTGCGCCATGTCGACGGTGCCTTGCGGCTGCGGCGCCTCGACCGCCGGCTTGGCGGCATCGGCGGGCTTTGCGGGTTCGGCCGGCTTGGTTTCGGCTTCCGCCTTGCCGGAATCGCTGCACGCCGCAAGCACGACTGCGGCCGGCACGGCGGCCAGCGTGGCGAGGGCGGTTCTACGGGACAAGACACGGATCATGCGAATCACCTGAATGACATTGAATTTTGCGACGCAAAGGCACGAAAAAGCGAGAGTTGGCGCGAATTAAGGCATCTGCATCCCCAAGCCAATCGGCAAGCCCCGGCCTACCGATCACGAATATGCGAGTTACAGGCCCGAACCGCCATTATTTGCGGAAACCGAGCACGGCGCTGCCGAGCCGTTCCAGCGATTTTCGCAGCGCTTCGTCCTCGATGCCGCCGACCGCCGAGGCCACCTGGCTGCGCTCGGCCTTCGAAAGCGTCCGCGGCGCGGGCGCCGGCGGCTTGCGCCTGACACTCGCGGGCTTCTGCACGATCCTGACGCGGCCGATGGCGGCAAAGCCGAGAAAGGCGTTGACGCGGCCGATGATCTCGTCGGTCTGATGCTGGATATGCAGCGCCGCCACGCCTTCGCAGGCGATGACGAGCGCCGCCGGCTGGAACGGGTCGTGCTCGTTCATGCGGCGCGGCCACTGGACGCGCTCGGGCCGCGACAGTTGGGCGAGGCGCGGCCCGACGATCTCTTCCCACGACTGGACGAGCCCGACCGAGATGCCGGCGCGCTTGCGCAGCATCGGGTCGAGAATGCCGGTCGCCAGATCGCTGACCGGAACGGGATTGCCCGAAAACCTTTTCCCTGCCATGCGTGCTCCAGACGACGGCCTTACGCCGTCCCATCGAGGATCAATGGCACCGCCCAAGCCCGTTCGCAACCCCGCGCCGCGGCACGGCGGCATCGCCGCGCGGCTGCTCGCCTGGTACGACGGCCACCACCGCGACCTGCCCTGGCGCGTGCCGCCGCGCGACCTGGCGCGCGGCGTGCAGCCGGACCCTTACCGCGTCTGGCTTTCGGAAGTCATGCTCCAGCAGACGACGGTCGAGGCGGTGAAAGCCTATTTCAGCGCCTTCGTGGAAAAATGGCCGACCGTCACGGCGCTGGCGGCCGCGTCGAATGACGACGTCATGAAGGCATGGGCCGGGCTCGGCTATTATTCGCGGGCGCGCAACCTCAAGGCGTGCGCCGACCGGGTCACGGCGGCGGGCGGCATCTTTCCGGACAGCGAAGACAGCCTGCGCGCCCTGCCCGGCATCGGCTCCTATACGGCCGCTGCGATTGCCGCCATCGCCTTCGACCGGCCGGCCGCCGTGGTGGACGGCAATGTCGAGCGGGTGATGACGCGCCTGTTCTCCATCGCCACGCCGCTGCCGCAGGCGAAGGCGGAAGTTCGCGCCGTTGTGGAACGACTGGTGCCGCAGGAGCGGCCCGGCGATTTCGCCCAGGCGACGATGGATCTCGGCGCCACCATCTGCACGCCGCGCCGGCCGCGCTGCATGTTGTGTCCTGTCCGCGAGGAGTGCAGCGCGCTGGCGAACGGCGACCCCGAATTCTATCCCGTCCGCCCAGCCAAACCGGAAAAGCCGCTCAGGCGCGGCGCCGCCTTCGTCGCCGTGCGCAGCGACGGCGCCGTGCTCTTGCGCAAGCGGCCAGACAAGGGCCTGCTTGGCGGCATGAGCGAGGTGCCGACGACCGGCTGGACCGCGCGCGCCGACGGAGCGACGGACGCCTCGGCCGCGCCGTTCGCGGCCGACTGGCGAAAGGCGGGAACGATCGGCCACGTCTTCACGCACTTTGCGCTGGAACTCGTCGTTTTTCGCACCGAAACGGACGGACCGGCGCCGGCAGGCCATTTCTGGTCGGGTCCCTCCGGGATTTCGGGCGAAGCCTTGCCGACGGTCATGAAAAAGGCCATCGAGGCCGCCATCCCGGATGCGACCAAAGCAAAGCGAGTGAAGAAGGCATGACCGAAATCCGCCACATCGTGTTCGACATCGGCAAGGTGCTGATCCACTACGATCCCGACCTGCCGTTCAGCCGGCTGATCCCGGATGCGGGGAAACGCAAATGGTTCTTCGACAATGTCTGCACCAGCGCCTGGAACATCGAGCAGGATCGCGGCCGCACGTGGGAGGACGCCGAGGCGCTGCTGATTGCCGCGCATCCCGGCCATACGGAAAACATCCGCAATTTCCGCCGCCACTGGCACGAGATGGTGCCGCACGCCTATGACGACAGCGTCGCCGTGATGGAAGGCCTGATCGACGCCGGCCGCGACGTGACGATGCTGACCAATTTCGCCGCCGACACCTTTGTCGAAGCCCGCCGGCGCTTCGCCTTCCTGAACAGGCCGCGCGGCGTGACGGTTTCGGGCGAAGTCGGCCTGATCAAGCCGGACCGCGCGATCTACGACCGCCATGCGCAGGCGTTCGACCTCGATCCGGCGGCGACGCTGTTCATCGACGACAGCCGCAACAATGTCGACGGCGCCAGGGCGGCCGGCTGGCAGGCGGTGCTGTTTACCGACGCGGCGACGCTGAAGTCGGACCTGAAGACGTTCGGAATTGCCGCATGAATTGGATCATCTGGCGGTGACGCCTGAGTTTCCGATTCAGCTTCGCGATGGCCGCCGCCGCGCCGCCCGGCTTCGTCACGCCCCGGCCCTTTCCATGCCGAGGCGCGCGATCTTGCGCAACTCGTCGATCGGCGTCAGGCCGCCCGCCCGCTCGTAGTGCCAGAAAGTCCAGCCGTTGCAGGCGTCAAGCCCCTGCACCTGGGCGCCGACCCGGTGGATGGAACCGGCGCTGTCGCCGACGACCACCGTGCCGTCGGCGCGCACCTTGGCGGTCCAGCGCCTTTTGGCGTCGCAGAGGCTGGTACCGGGTGCGAGCAGGCCGGTGTCGATCAGGCTGACGAAGGCGACGCGCGGCTCGGCGCGCTTGCCGGTCAGCACGGACAGGGATTCCGGCGCCAGCGGCCTGACGGCGGCGATGCGCTCGTTGGCAGCGTCGATATAGGCCTGCTCGCGCTCGATGCCGACGAAATGGCGGCCGAGGCGCCGCGCCACCGCGCCCGTCGTGCCGGAGCCGAAGAAGGGGTCGAGCACCACGTCGCCCGGCTTGGTCGAGGCCATCATCACGCGCGCCAACAGCGCTTCCGGCTTCTGCGTCGGATGCACCTTGTCGCCGTTGTCGTCCTTCAGCCGCTCCGCTCCGGTGCAGATCGGGAACAGCCAGTCGGAGCGCATCTGCACGTCGTCGTTGGCGGCCTTCATCGCCTCGTAATTGAAGGTGTAGCCCTTGGCGTCGCGGTCGCGCGAGGCCCAGATCATCGTTTCGTGCGCGTTCTGGAAGCGGCGGCCGCGGAAATTCGGCATCGGATTGGTCTTGCGCCAGACCACGTCGTTGAGAATCCAGAAGCCGAGATCCTGCATGCGGGCGCCGACGCGGAAGATGTTGTGGTAGGAGCCTATGACCCAGATCGTGCCGTTCGGCTTCAAGACGCGCCGCGCCGCGAGCAGCCAGGCGCGGGTGAAGGCGTCGTAGGCCTCGAAACTCTCGAACTGGTCCCAATGGTCGTCGACGGCATCGACCCTGGACTGGTCGGGGCGATGCAGGTCGCCGTCGAGCTGGAGGTTGTAGGGCGGATCGGCGAAAATCACGTCGATGGATTTCTCGGGAAGCCGGTCGAGGGCCGCCACGCAGTCGCCTTTGAGGATGGTGTCCAGCCATTCCGACTGCCGGGGGGAATGGGAAAGCTCGTCGAGGGGACGCACGGCAGACATCGGACACCTGATACGTTACTGTTTACCGGGCGTTATGGTTACTGTTCTCAGTAAAGATTTAATGAAGCGGCGCCCCGATTTGCGATGCGCCTGGCGTTGGTGTATGCCGCCGCCTCGCCCCAAACGCCTTTTCCCCCTGCCGAGCGGACCGCCATGCCCCAGCCCGAACTCGTTATTTTCGATTGCGACGGCGTGCTCGTCGATTCCGAAATCATCGCGGCGCGCGTCGAAGCCGAGCTGATCACGGCGGCCGGCTTCGAGATTTCGGCGGAGGAAATCGCGAGCAGCTATGCCGGGCTCACCTTCAAGGACATCCTGTTGAGCATCGAGGAACGGGCCGGCATCCCCTTCCAGATCGCCCTCATTGACCGTGCCGAGGACCTGGTCGACCAGCGGCTGAAGCGCGACGTGCGGGCCATCGAGGGCGTGCACGAAGCGGTCGCATCGATTGCCGTGCCGCGCTGCATCTGCTCCAACTCGCGCACCGAGCGCATCGAATTCATGCTGGAGCGGACGCGGCTGCTGCCGCTGTTTTCGGGCCGCATCTTCTCCGCGCTGGAGACGCCTACGGGCAAGACCAAGCCGGCGCCGGACGTTTTCCTGCATGCGGCCGAGACACTCGGCGCGAACCCGGCGCGCTGCTTCGTCATCGAGGATTCCGTCCACGGCGTCACCGGCGCCCGGCGCGCCGGCATGCGGGTGATCGGCTTCACCGGCGCGGCGCACAGCTATCCCGGCCACGCCGACGCACTGACCGAGGCAGGCGCGGAAACCGTCATCCGCCGCTGGCCGGAACTCAAGGGCGTGATCGCCGCCCTTTCGGAATGGTCCGCCGACTAGGAAGTGTGCACAGTCGGATTCATCAAAGATGACCGGCTGCCCTCATTCGCGTCATTCCGGGGCGTAGCGAAATGATGGTCAGCGCGGAATATCGGAGATCGAGGTCTGCGACGACGGCGCCTGCTGGGCCGGCGCGTTGGCCACCGGCACGGTCTTTTTCACGACCGGCGCCTTCTTCCTGTGCGGCCTCGGCTTGGCGGCAGCCGCCGCCGGCTTGGCCGGCCCTTCGTCATAGCCGGCGAAGACCTGGTAATCCTTCGCGGTCGGCGCGGGCACCGTGATATTGGGCTCGTTGAAGACGAACTGCGTGGCCGCCGACAGGTCGGACAGTTGCAGCTTGTACTGGTGCAACTGGGAATAGAGGACGTCGGCGCCATGCGCCACGACGATGCGGATCGGCATGGTGATGGTTCCCGTGGAGGCGAGAGGACCGGGAACCACCTTGCCGGCGATGGCGACGTTCAAGGTCAGCGTGCCGTTGCCCTGGCTGCAATCGCGGGTCACGTCGGCAATCGACGCCTGGTAGACGATCTTGCTCTGGTCGCCCTGCCCGCCCTTGGCATAGGAATCGTAGTAGGCGGTTCCGTCGCGCACCGTCACCTTCGGGCAATAGGCCTGCAAGGAACTGGCCGTCACCTTGGGCTGGGCGGCCTGGGGGTCCTGCTTCTGGGTTCCGAGGTTCAGGATGCCGCCGCTGTCGCTCGATTGGCAACCGGCGACGGTGAGCATAAAGCCGGCGAGCATGACACCCGCGACAAAGCGGCCGCTGAACGAACGAAACACCATTGATTGCACTTCCCTCTGGCAAAGCCGGTGTCCTATAGCAACCCGGCGGCAAAAATGCGACTGAGAGCGCGAACAAAATGCGCTCCGCGCGGCGGCGCGGACGGGACGGAGACGGAGTGTCGGTCATGCGTTATGTGAGCACTCGCGGGGAAGCCCCCGCTCTGGGATTTTCCGATGCCGTGCTTGCCGGCCTGGCGCGCGACGGCGGCCTCTACGTTCCGCAGGAATGGCCGCATTTCTCGGCGGCCGAGATCCGCGCCATGCGCGGGCTAGCCTATCCGGACCTCGCGGTGCGGCTGCTTAGCCCGTTTATCGGCGACGAGATCGAGCCCGCCGCCTTCGAAGCGATGGTGCGCGAAGCCTACGCTACCTTCCGCCACGACGCCGTCTGCCCGCTCGTGCAGATCGGCCCCGACACGTTCGTGCTGGAACTTTTCCACGGCCCGACGCTCGCCTTCAAGGACGTAGCCATGCAGTTGCTTGCCCGGCTGATGGACCATGTGCTTGCCGCGCGCGGCCAGCATGCGACCATCGTCGGCGCCACTTCGGGCGACACTGGCGGCGCGGCCATCGAGGCGTTCGCCGGGCGCGAGCGCACCGACGTCTTCATCCTGTTCCCGCACGGGCGCGTCTCGCCGGTGCAGCAGCGCCAGATGACCACCTCGACCGCCGCCAACGTGCACGCGCTGGCGATCGAGGGCAATTTCGACGACTGCCAGGGCATGTTGAAGGACATGTTCAACGACCACGCCTTCCGCGACCGGGTGGCGCTTTCGGGCGTCAACTCGATCAACTGGGCCCGCATCATGGCGCAGATCGTCTATTATTTCTCCTCCGCCCTGTCGCTCGGCGCGCCGGACCGGCCTGTTTCCTTTACCGTGCCGACCGGCAATTTCGGCGACATCTTCGCCGGCTACGCCGCCAAGAAGATGGGGCTGCCGATCGAGCGGCTCGTCATCGCCACCAACGACAACGACATATTGGCGCGCACGCTGGCGAGCGGCGAGTACAAGACCATGGGCGTCGTCGCGACGACCTCGCCGTCGATGGATATCCAGGTTTCCTCCAATTTCGAGCGGCTGCTGTTCGAAGCCAGCGGCCGCGACGCCGCGACCGTGCGGCGCTACATGGCCTCGCTCAAGCAATCGGGCGCCTTCACGCTGGACGAGGGCGACCTGTCGCGCATCCGCGCCGAATTCGAGGCCGGCCGTTCCGGCGTCACCGAAACGGCGGCCACCATCGGCGCGACGCTTGCGCAGAGCGGCTATCTCCTGGACCCGCATACCGCGGCCGGGGTGCGCGTCGCGGCCGAAAGGCGGACAACGGCGCCGATGGTCGTGCTCGGCACCGCCCATCCGGCAAAGTTCCCGGCGGCGGTCGAGGCCGCGAGCGGGGTGACGCCCGCATTGCCGGCCTGGCTGTCCGGCATGATGGAAAGAAAGGAACAATACACGGTACTTCCATCGGAGATAAAAATGGTGGAAGATTATGTAAGCCGTCGCACGAGGGCGGCGCGTTAGGGAGTTTCCGCTATATGGGTGTTGAGGTAAGCCGTCTGTCGAACGGCCTGACAGTCGCCACCGAAACCCTTCCAAGCATCGAATCCGTCGCGCTCGGCGCCTGGGTCAAGTCCGGCGCCCGCAACGAACGCGACGAAGAGCACGGAATGGCTCACCTCTTGGAGCACATGGCGTTCAAGGGGACGAAGCGCCGTAGCGCTTTCCAGATCGCCTCGGAAATCGAGAACGTCGGCGGCGAGATCAACGCCGCCACCAGCGTCGAAACGACCTCGTTCTACGCCCGCGTGCTCTCCAACGACGTGCCGCTGGCGGTCGATATCCTGTCCGACATCCTGCAAGAATCGGAATTCGACCCGGACGAGCTGGAGCGCGAGCAGAACGTCATCCTGCAAGAGATCGGCGCCGCGCACGATACGCCCGACGACGTCGTCTTCGACCATTTCACAGAAACGGCCTTCCGCCACCAGACGCTCGGCCGCTCCATCCTCGGCACGCCCGAGACGGTGAAATCCTTCACCTCCAGGCAGCTCCACGACTTCATGGAACGGCAATACGGGGCCGAGCGCATGGTGGTGGTTGCGGCCGGCGACGTCCGCCATGACGATTTCGTGCGCGAGGTCGAAAAGCGGCTGGCCGGCTTCCGCACCAAGGCCGAGAGCGCGCCGCCGCAATACGCGCAATATGTCGGCGGCGATTTCCGCGAGAATCGGGACCTGATGGACGCGCAGGTCGTGCTCGGCTTCGAAGGCCGGGCCTATCACGTGCGTGACTTCTACGCTTCCCAGGTGCTGTCGATGATCCTCGGCGGCGGCATGTCGTCCCGGCTGTTCCAGGAAGTGCGCGAAAAGCGCGGCCTGTGCTATTCGGTCTATGCCTTTCACTGGGGCTTTTCCGACACCGGTATCTTCGGCGTCCATGCCGCCACCGGCCAGACCGACATCGCCCAACTGGTGCCCGTCATCGTGCGGGAACTGGAAAAGGCCGGCCAGGACATTCAGCAGGACGAACTCGACCGCGCCCGCGCGCAATACCGCGCCGGCCTCATCATGTCGGGAGAAAGCCCCGCCAGCCGCGCCTCGCAGATCGCCCGCCAGCTTCTGCTGTTCGGCCGGCCGGTCCCGAAGGAAGAGCTGATGGAGCGCCTTTCGGCGCTGACGGTGGATCGGCTGACCGACCTGTCCTCGCGGCTGTTTTCGACCAAGCCGACGCTGACGGCGGTGGGACCGGTCGGCACGCTGGTTCCCTACGAGTCGGTTCTCGACGCCCTTCCGGGCCACGAACCGGCCGCGCGCAGGCTCGCCGTCTAACCTTGCGGCGGTTTTCGTGTTCGCCCTTCCCTTCCTTCGCCGTGACCTGCCGGCGCTGAAAGGCGAAAAGGTGGCGCTGCGCCTGCCCGCCACCGGCGACTACGCCGAATGGGCAGCGCTGCGCGGCCAGAGCCGGGCCTTCCTGGAGCGCTGGGAGCCGCGCTGGACGCCGGACGAACTCGACCGCGCCGCCTGGCGCCATCGCATCGGCCGCTATCGCGAGGACCACGCGCAGGGCACGGCCATCGCCTTCTTCATCATCGAGAAGGAGCACGGCAAGCTCGCCGGCGGCATCACCATCGGCAACATCCGCCACGGCGTCGCCCAGAGCGGCCATATCGGCTACTGGATGGGCGAGCGTTACGCCGGCCGCGGGCTGATGACGGACGCGGTCGGGGTGCTCACCCGTTTCGCCTTCGGGACGCTGAGGTTGCACCGGGTCGAAGCTGCCTGTATTCCC
>NZ_JAFKID010000030.1 GCF_017306545.1 Mesorhizobium sp. | reverse complement strand
CCCTTCTCCCCGTTTACGGGGCGAAGGTCCCGGCAGGGGGATGAGCGGCAGCGCGAACATCTCCAGCTTGCGACCTTCCCTCTCACCAACGACACCCACGCCCTCGCTATCGCCCTCCCCTTCGGCTCGATGCCAGCGGAAACGCTGGCCGAATTGGCGCGCGAGGCGGCAAAGTCGGGCGCCACCGAAATCTGCTCCGCACCCGACCGCAGGCTGCTGACGCTCGGCCTGACGACCCGTTCCGCCAAGGCCCTCCAATCAAAAGCCACGGCCCTCGGCTTCGTCACAGACGCCGCCGATCCGCGCCTTTTCATCGCCGCCTGCCCAGGCAAGCCGGCCTGCGCATCGGGCCACATCGACACCCGAGCAATAGCCGAGCAGGTTGTGCGTCAGCACGCCGGCCTGTTCGACGGCTCCCTCACACTGCATGTCTCCGGTTGCGCCAAGGGATGCGCCCATCCGAGGTCGGCAGCGCTGGCGCTGGTCGGCGGCGAGAACGGCGCGGGACTTGTCGTCAACGGAACGGCGGGCGCGCGCCCGTCCGGCTACACCGGCGAGGACGAGGCGGGGTCCGCCCTCGGACGGGTCGCGGCGCTGGTTGCAAGGCAGCGCCGAGCGGGCGAAACCGCCGCCGCCTGCCTCGCCCGTCTGGACGCACAGGCAATGCAGGCATTCACAGCAGGACCGCAGGAATGAGCATGGCCGCCTACAATTACATCCGCGACGGCAATGCGATCTACGAACGCTCCTTCGCCATCATCCGCGCCGAAGCCGACCTCGCGCGCTTTTCCGAAGCCGAGGCCGACGTCGCCATCCGCATGATCCATGCCTGCGGCCAGGTCGAGGCGGCGAAAAACTTCGCCTTTTCAGTCGATTTCGTCGCCGCCGCGCGCGCGGCGCTCGCCGCCGGCGCGTCGATCTTCTGCGATGCCGAAATGGTCGCGCACGGCGTCACCCGCGCCCGCCTGCCCGCCGGCAACGAGGTGATCTGCACGCTGCGCGACCCGCGCACCGCCGAAATAGCCAAGGCCATCGGCAACACACGCTCGGCCGCCGCCATCGATCTCTGGGGCGAGCGCATGGCGGGCGCCGTCGTCGCCATCGGCAATGCGCCGACCGCGCTGTTCTACCTGCTGGAAAAGCTGCGCGACGGTGGACCGAAACCAGCAGCCATCATCGGCATGCCGGTCGGCTTCGTCGGTGCGGCCGAATCCAAGGATGCGCTGGCCGGAAATTCCTACGGCGTGCCGTGGGCCATCGTACGCGGCCGGCTCGGCGGCTCGGCCATGACGGCCGCCGCGCTCAATTCCTTGGCGAGGTCGGGATTATGACGATGCCTTTCCGTACCCCGCGCCATGCCGGGAGAGTTTCGTCGTGACGACCGCCCCCAAATCCGGCCGCCTGATCGGCATCGGCACCGGCCCCGGCGACCCGGAACTACTGACCTTGAAGGCGGTACGCGCGCTGGCTGAGGCCGACGTCGTCGCGCATTTCGCCAAGCGCAACGGCAACGGCAATGCCCGCGCCATCGTCGCCGCGCACATGAAGCCCGGCGTCGCCGAACTGCCGCTGCACTATCCGGTGACAGTCGAGATCGACAAGGACCACGCCGACTACAAGGCGCAGATCCTCGCCTTCTACGAAGAGGCCGCAGCGAAGGTCGCGGCGCACCTCCAAGCCGGCCGAACCGTGGCGGTGCTCTCTGAAGGCGACCCGTTGTTCTACGGCTCCTACATGCACCTGCATGTGCGCCTCGCCCATCGCTTCCCGACCGAGGTGATCCCCGGCGTCACCGCCATGTCCGGCTGTTGGTCGACAACCGGCCAGCCCATCGTGCAGGGCGACGATGTACTGACCGTGCTTCCCGGTACGATGGCCGAGGCCGAGCTAACGCGGCGGTTGGGAGACACCGACGCCGTCGTCATCATGAAGGTCGGCCGCAACCTGCCGAAGATCCGGCGCGCGCTGGCAGCGACCGGCAAGCTCGAACGCGCCGTCTATGTCGAGCGCGGCACCATGACGAACGGCGCCTCCACCCGCCTTGCCGACAAAGCCGATGACAGCGCGCCCTATTTCTCCATCGTGCTGGTTGCCGGCTGGCTCGACCGGCCGGGTTCGACCTCGGTATCGGGAGCGGTGCTATGAGCGGCCGGCTGACCATCATCGGCCTCGGACCCGGCAACGTCGAACAGGTCACGCCGGAAGCCAGCCGCGCCGTCGCCGAAGCGACGTTCTTCTACGGCTACAAGCCCTATGTCGACCGGCTCGGCCTGCGCGACGACCAGCAGGCGATCACCTCTGATAATCGGGAGGAACTGACGCGCGCGCAGGAGGCGTTGGAAAAGGCAGCGCAAGGCTATCATGTCGCCGTCGTCTCTGGCGGCGATCCGGGCGTCTTCGCCATGGCCGCCGCCGTCTGCGAGGCGATCGAGGCCGGGCCGGACGAATGGCGCGGCATCGAACTCGGCATCGTTCCGGGCGTCACCGCCATGCTGGCTGTCGCGGCGCGCGCCGGCGCGCCGCTCGGCCATGACTTCTGCGCCATCTCGCTGTCGGACAATCTGAAACCCTGGGACCTGATCGAGCTGCGCTTGCTGGCGGCGGCCGGCGCCGGCTTCGTCATCGCGCTCTACAACCCGATCTCCAAGGCCCGTCCCTGGCAGCTCGGCCGCGCCTTCGAATGCCTGACGGCCGTGCTGCCCGGCACCACGCCGGTGGTCTTCGGCCGTGCCGCCGGTCGGCCGGACGAGCGCATCCGGACCTGCTTGCTGGCTGACGCCAGCCCGGACATGGCCGACATGGCGACCTGCATCATCGTCGGCTCGCCCGAAACCCGCATCATCAGGCGCGAGGGTCAGGCGCCCCTGGTCTACACGCCGCGCTCCGCCACGGGGCCGAGAAGATGAACGACTTTGGCGACCAGTTCATGCACGGTTTCGGCCGATGGCACATTCGGCAACGCCGGTCGGCGAACCATGATCACCTCGATGCCGAGCGCGCGCGCGGCGGCGATCTTGCCATAGGTCGCGGAACCGCCGCTGTTCTTCGACACGACCGCATCGATACCATGGCGTTCGAGCAGCGCCAGTTCGTCGGTGATCTCGAACGGCCCGCGCGACAGGACGGTCTCGAGATTCGGCAGGGTGAGCGGCGGATCGACCGGATCGACGCTGCGCACGAGATAGCGATGCTGCGGCGCTGCCTCGAAGGCATGAACCTCCTGCCGGCCGAGGGTGAGGAAGACGCGGCGCGGCGCGGTGCCAAGCGCACGCACCGCTCCGGCGACATCGTCGGCCTCCGTCCAGCGGTCGCCTTCCATCCGCTCCCAGCCCGGCCGGCGCAACGCCAAGATCGGCACCCCAGCAATCCGCGCGGCCTCGGCGGCATTGGCCGAGATGCGCGCGGCATAGGGATGTGTGGCGTCGACCAGCAGTTCGACGGCGTTTTCCTTGAGATAGTAGGCCAATCCTTCCGCGCCGCCGAACCCACCGATGCGCACCGGCACGCCCTGCGCCGCGGGGTGTTCGGTGCGCCCCGCCAGCGACAGCACGACCTCGCAATCGCCGCGCCCCGCCAGCGCTGCCGCGACCTGCCGCGCTTCGGCCGTCCCGCCGAGGATGAGGATTTTGTGCGGCATACGCAGGATTTTCCGGTCGTTGACGACGGTCAGTTTTACCGCCCCAAGACGGCGCAAACCACCCTCTATCCATATCGACGGTCGCCCACCCCCACCCCTGTCCCCTCTCCGCAAGGGAGAGGAAGACGCCGACGCCACCGTTCCCACCAGAATTGCCAAGGTTGGCTGAGCATAGCGTCGCCCCAGAGTCCCCCTCCCCCTTGTGGGGAGGGGTTAGGGGTGGGGGTGCGCTGCCATAACCAACTTATGAAGCGTAGCGGCGTCGGAGAAAGGCATCTTTTCACGATCGCCCCGGTGCCGTCATGACGAACGGCGCTCCGGCAAATCCCGAAAAATGGCTCACTGTCGTCGGCATCGGCGAGGACGGCGTGGCGGGGCTTGGCGACACAGCCAAGCGGCATGTTGCCGAAGCCGATTTCGTGTTCGGCGGCGCGCGGCATCTGGCGCTGGCCGAAACCCTCATCGCCGGAGAACCACGGCCCTGGCCGGTTCCCTTTGACAGCGCCATGCACGCGGTGCTCGCCCTGCGCGGCAGGAAAGTCTGCGTGCTCGCCTCGGGCGATCCGTTTTTCCACGGTGTCGGCGTAACGCTCGCCCGCCAGATCCCGGTTGTCGAAATGACCGTCATCCCGGCGCCGTCGGCCTTCTCGCTCGCCGCCTCCCGGCTGGGCTGGGCCTTGCAGGACGTCGAGACGGTTTCCCTGCATGGCCGCTCCATCGACCTGATCCGCCCATCTCTGCATCCCGGCGCGCGTATCCTGGCGCTGACGTCCGACGGCAAGACGCCCGCCGAAATGGCAGCGCTTCTCGCCGATAGTGGTTTCGGCGCTTCAAAACTCACCGTTCTGGAGGCGTTGGGCGGACCGGACGAACGCATACGCACCGCTCGCGCCGCCGCCTTTCCCTTCGAAAACATCAATCCGCTCAACGTCCTGGCGATCGAAGTCGAAGCGGATCGGCAGGCCCGCATCGTTCCGCTGGCCACCGGCCGCGCCGACGCCCTGTTCGAGCACGATGGGCAGATCACCAAGCGCGAGGTGCGCGCCGTTACGCTTTCGGCGCTGGCGCCCCGGCATGGCGAAATGCTGTGGGACATCGGCGCCGGCTCCGGCTCCATCGCCATCGAATGGCTGCTGGCCCATCCCTCGCTCAATGCCGTCGCCGTCGAGGCCGACCCGGAGCGCGCCGCCCGCATCCGCCGCAACGCCGCCGCTTTCGGCGTGCCGTGCCTCACGGTGGTCGAAGGCAAGGCGCCCGAAGCACTCGCCGGCCTGCCGGCTCCGTCTGTCGTCTTCATCGGCGGCGGCGGCAGCGACCCCGGTGTGCTGGACGCCGCGATAGCCGCCTTGCCCCCCGGCGGCCGGCTGGTCGCCAACGCCGTGACGCTGGAAATGGAGGCGCTGCTGCTGGCGCGCCACGCAGAACTCGGCGGCGAGTTGGTTCGGCTCGCCATCTCCCGCGCGGGCGCCGTCGGCGCGATGCAGGCGTGGCGGCCGGCCCTCCCTGTCACGCAATGGAACTGGACGAAACCATGATGGTCGCAGGCATAGGCTGCCGCAAGGGCGTCGATCAAGGGCAGGTCCTCGCGGCCGTGGAAGCGGCGCTCGCCTCCCACGGGCTCTCCCCCAGCGCGCTGTCGGCACTGGCGACGGCCCATTTCAAGCGCGCCGAGGACGCCATCGCAGCGACCGGCAAGGCTCTGAAATTGCCCCTGCTGCTGGTCGACGACGCAGCCCTGCGCGCCGTCTCGCTGCGCGCGCTGACCCGTTCGGAGCCTTCCCTCGCCGCTACCGGCACCCCGTCCGTTTCCGAAACGGCCGCACTCGCCGCCGCCGGGCAGGATGCGACTTTGCTCGGGCCGCGCGTCGCCGTCGGCCCTGTCACCTGCGCCATCGCCATAGCGGGAAACCTGCCATGACCGTGCATTTCATCGGCGCCGGGCCAGGCGCCGCCGACCTCATCACGTTGCGCGGGGCGCGTCTGCTTTCCGAATGCCCGGTCTGTCTCTATGCCGGCTCCATCGTCGCGCCGGAACTGCTCGCCCATTGCGCGCCAGGCACGCGCATCGTCGACACAGCGCCGCTGTCGCTGGACGAGATCGAGGCCGAATACGTCGCCGCGCACGCCGCCGGGCGGGACGTGGCGCGGCTGCATTCGGGCGACCTTTCGGTGTGGAGCGCGGTGGCCGAGCAGATCCGCAGGTTGGAAAAGCACGGCATCCCCTACACGCTCACCCCCGGCGTGCCGTCCTTCGCCGCCGCAGCCGCAGCACTGCGGCGCGAACTCACGATCCCCGAACTGACGCAGAGCCTCGTTCTCACCCGCGTCTCCGGCCGTGCCTCGAAGATGCCGCCCGGCGAGACGCTGGCCAATTTCGCCCGTACCGGCGCGACGCTGGCCGTGCATCTCGCCATTCATGCGCTGGATCAGGTGGTGGCCGAGCTTTCGCCGCTCTACGGACCGGACTGCCCTGTCGCCATTGTCTTCCGCGCCTCATGGCCGGACGAGCGCATCATCCGTGGCACGCTGGCGACGATCGCGGAAAAATTCGCCGAGGAGCCGGTGGAGCGCACCGCCATCATCTTTGTCGGCCCGTCGCTGGCGGCCGAGGATTTTACCGAGAGCTCGCTCTATGACGCCACTTACCAGCGCCGTTTCAGGGGGCGTGGATGAGCCTGTCCGACATTGCTGCCAAACTCGCCGCGCACAAGCCGCGCCTCGAGGCCGGCCATGTCTGGCTGGCCGGCGCCGGCCCTGGCGATCCAAGCCTGCTGACGCTGGAGGTGCTCGACGCGCTGACCCAGACCGACGCGCTGGTTCACGACGCGCTGGTGTCGGACGAAATCGTCGCCGTGGCGGAACAGGCGGAAAAATTCTTCGTCGGCAAGCGTGGCGGCCGCCTCTCAATCCCGCAAGGCGACATCAACGTCTTGCTCGTCAGGCTGGCAAAGGAAGGCCGTAAGGTGGTGCGCCTGAAGGGCGGCCACCCCACCGTCTTCGCGCGCGGCGGCGAGGAGGCATTGGCGCTGGTCGAGCACGGCATCCCTTACCGCATCCTGCCCGGCGTCACCTCGGCCTTCGGCGGGCTGGCCTCCGCCGGCATCCCGATTACCATGCGTGGCGTCAACGGCGCGGTGATCCTGGCGACCGGCTTCGCCGCCCTCTCCGACGACCGGCCGGACTGGGCGGCCCTTGCCCGCACCGGCCAGCCGATCGTCATCTATATGGGCTTGACCCACATGGCCGAGACGGTGGCCGACCTTCGCGCCGGCGGACTTTCGCAAGACACCCCCGCCGCGCTGGTGGAGAATGCCACCTTGCCCGGCGAGCGCACGGTCGTCGCCACGCTGGGTACGCTGGTCGAGGTAGCAGCGCGGGAGAACGTCGTCTCCCCTGCCCTGATCGTCGTCGGCGGCATCGTCGCGCTGCGCGGCCGTATGGCGGGTCCGAAATGACCGCCCGCGCGATCCTGATCGGCGCGCCGCGCTCCGGTTCCGGCAAGACCAGCGTCACCATCGGCCTGCTGCGCGCGCTGGCGCGGCGCGGCGTGCGCGTGCGCGGCGCCAAGTCCGGACCGGACTATATCGACCCCGGCTTCCATCAGGCGGCGACCGGCCTGCCCGGCGTCAACCTCGATTCCTGGGCAATGGCGCCTTCCCTGCTGAACGGCCTGGCAGGTCAGGCCGCGCAGGACGCGGAGTTCATCGTCGTCGAAAGCGCCATGGGCCTGTTCGACGGCATTCCGGCCGGCGCCGGCCGCACCGGCTCCGGCGCCGATCTCGCCCGGCTCTACGGCATCCCGTCCCTGCTGGTGCTGGATGTTTCCGGCCAATCCACCACGGCGGCTGCCGTCGCCAAGGGTTTCGCCACCTACGATCCCGCCGTGCGCATCGCCGGCGTCGTCCTGAACCGGCTGGGCAGCGAACGGCACCGGCGGCTGTGCACCGAAGCAGTCGAGGCGCTCGGCCTGCCCGTCGTCGGCGCCATCCTGCGCGATCCCGAAATGACCATGCCCGAACGGCATCTGGGACTGGTGCAGGCGTCCGAACATGCCGATCTCGCCGCCTTCATCGAAAAAATGGCCGACATGGTCGAGCGCTCCATCGACCTCGACGCGGTCATGCGGCTGGCCGAACCGCTTGTGACGCAAGCCGGCAGCTTCGCCGCCGCCCTGCCGCCGCCCGGCCAGCGCATCGCGCTCGCCCAGGACGCCGCCTTCACCTTCGTCTATCCGCATGCCGTCGGCCGCTGGCGGGCCGCAGGCGCCGAGATCGTGCCGTTCTCACCGCTGGCCGACGAAGCACCGCCGGCCGATTGCGACACCTGCTGGCTGCCGGGCGGCTATCCCGAGCTTCACGCAGGCAAGCTTGCCGCCGCTGGAAACTTCCGGGCCGGCATGGCTGCCTTCGCACGGGAAAAGCCGATCCATGGCGAGTGTGGCGGCTTCATGGTTCTCGGCGAAGCGCTAGAGGATGCGGATGGCGCCACGCACCGCATGCTCGGCCTGCTCGGCCATTCCACCTCCTTCGCCAAGCGCAAGATGAACCTCGGCTACCGGCAGGCGCGCCTGCTGGCGGATTGCCCGCTGGGGCCGACCGATACCGGCGTGCGCGGCCACGAATTCCACTACGCCCGCATCACCGTGCCGGGAAACGACGCGGCGCTGGCCGAGATGACGGACGGCGAAGGCCGCCCGCTCGGTCCCGCCGGCGCGCGGCGCGGCCACGTCAGCGGCACCTTCTTCCACGCCATCGCAAGGGGATAGCGATGATCTCGCCCTGCCCCGCTCCGTCGCAGTTAATCCCATGGGGCGTTCCCTTCTGCGCTTCCGGACATATGCTCATCGAGAGCAAGGCGCCCGCCTATGGCGTCCTCTCTCCCTCCCGCTTCGCACGCCACCTCTCCCCACGGGGGCGAGGAACCCAGGCTGGAAAAACGCCGGCATCGCGGCAGCGGAGAAAGGCCCACCCCATAGGAGAAGGCCGAGAACAAGAACCAAAGCCTTTGGCGGCTCTGCAATTATGAACCGAATCCCGGCCCCCTTCCTTCGCGACGTCGCGCTCGGCCTCGTCTTCTTCACCCGATTGCCGCTGCCGGTCTTCGACTTTCGCGGCCGCAAGCTCGCCGACGCGATCTGGGCGGCGCCTTTGGCGGGCCTTGCCGTCGCCGTCATCGGCGCCCTGACCTACGCCGTCGCCGCCCGCCTCGGCCTCGCCTCGGGACCTGCCGCCGCACTGGCACTGGCCGCAACGGTGCTCGCCACCGGCGCGCTGCATGAGGACGGCCTGTCGGACGTCGCCGACGGTTTCGGCGGCGGCCGGGACCGGGAGCGCAAGCTGGAAATCATGCGCGACAGCCGCATCGGCGCCTATGGCGCGGCCGCCCTTGCGCTATCGTTGCTCCTGCGCTGGAACGCGCTCGCCGAAATCCACGGCGGCTGGTCCATGCTGGCGGCTCTGGTCGCCGCGCACGGCGCCTCGCGCGGCCTGCTCGGCGCCTTCATGCATCGCTTGCCGCCCGCCCGCAGCGACGGCCTCTCAGCCGGTGCCGGCAGCGTTTCGCGCCAGACCGCGATTGCCGGTGCGGGGCTCGGCGCGCTGGTCCTGCTGCCGCTCGGCCTCGGCGGACTCGTCGCGGCTGCGATCCTACTCGGCTTCGTCTTCGCAACCTTCACCGCGCTTTGCCGGCGCCAGATCGGCGGCCAGACCGGCGACACGGCCGGCGCGCTCCAGCAACTGGCCGAGATTGCCGTGCTTCTCGTCGCCTCCGTCACCCTGTCCTGAACCGCCCCGGAGAATTTGGCCATGCCGTTCAAATCGCTCGAAGACCTACGCGCCGCCTGCCATGACCTGCCCGCCGGCAGCGACGACGCGGCAGCGGCCGTAGCCGCCCGCCAGAACACGCTGACCAAGCCGCAGGGCAGCCTCGGACGGCTCGAAGCCACCGCCGCCTGGCTGGGACGGTGGCAAGGCCGCGCCATGCCGAGGCTCGACCGGGTGAAAATCGTCGTCTTCGCCGGCAACCATGGCGTCACCGCACGGGGCGTTTCGGCTTTCCCCGCGGAAGTGACGGTGCAGATGGTGGCTAATTTTTCCCACGGCGGCGCCGCCATCAACCAGCTGGCGCGCATCGCCGGCGCCGAACTCGAGGTCATTGCCCTCGATCTCGACCACCCTACGAGCGACTTCACCGAAACCGCCGCCATGGACGAGGCGGCTTTCCTGGCCGCCATCTCCGCCGGCTACGACGCCGTGACGGAAGATCTCGACCTCGTCTGCTTCGGCGAAATGGGCATCGGCAACACCACGCCGGCGGCGGCGATTTCGGCCGCCCTGTTCGGCGGCGGCGCCGAGAAATGGACCGGGCGCGGCACCGGCGTCGACGACGCCGGTATGAAGCGCAAGGTAGACGTCATCGAGGCAGGGCTGGCTCGTCACGCCGCCGCGCTACACGATCCGCTGGCCGTTGCCGCAGCACTCGGCGGGCGCGAACTGGCGGCGATCCTCGGCGGCGTCCTGGCCGCGCGCCAGCACAACGTGCCGGTGCTGCTGGACGGCTTCGTCTGCACGGCCGCGGCCGCGCCGCTGGCAAGGCTCCATCCGCAGGGCCTCGCCCATGTCATCGCCGCGCATGTCTCAGCCGAAGCCGGCCATCGCCGCCTGCTGGAAGCGCTCGGCCTGCCGCCGCTGCTCGACCTCGGCATGCGGCTCGGCGAAGGTTCCGGCGCGGCGGTCGCCATCAACATCGTTCGCGCCGCGCTGGAATGCCATGCGCGCATGGCAAGCTTCGCCGAAGCCGGCGTTTCGGAGAAGTAGCGCCGCCGGCCGACAGCCCCTCCGGTCAGTGGAACCGGTCGAGCCGCTCGTCGCCGGAAGAGGCCGCCTCCGTGCCGCTCGTATGCCGTCGCTTGCGCGGCCTCAGGGCGTCCTTCAGGCGGGACGGCGAGAAGAACTCGACCGTCACCGTTACCAACCTCCAGGTCGCGAAACGGAGCCAGGCCCACAAAAGCCTGGCCAGCCGCGATAGTATTCCATCGGGCTTGTGCCGCCCGCCTGCATCGACTTGAAACATCCGCATCTCACTTTCACCCGCCACGGATCGACGAGCAAAGAGCGGGCCAGCCAGGCCCCTGAGAGGCACGTGGAGCCGGCAATTCGCCGGCCATGACTAACCAAAGGTAAACGCTCTCGCCTGCTCTCCTTAGATGGAAACGCGGACTGGCAAATCAGGCTTCAGCACCGGGGATCGCCATCAGGATGACGCGGCGGCCAGCCTCCGGAAATTTATCCGCAGCTCCGATGAACCCTTCGGGCCTGTCCGGCATTCATGGTATTATCTGGGATCGAGCAATCGAGGTCATCATGAGTATCCGGACGATCTGTGCGACAAGTCTTCTTGCGATGGCCCTGGCAACGCCGTCATTTGCCGGCGCCGTGCGGCATCACACGGTACCGCCGGGTGAAGAGCGGTACGTGCCGGCGCACGAAGACCCGCTCAACTGGTTCTTCGGCGGGCCGCGCTACTACGACCAGCGGATGATCACCACCGCAGCCGGCCAATGCGCCTACCAGCGGGTCGGTCCGGACGGCAACGCCGTCAACGACGTGAACGACCATTATTGCGGAAAATAGGCCGCGAGACAGCGCTTGATGGCCGCCGCCTCGCGGCGCGCGCAGGATTTGTTACGAAATGTCGGCGCGGGGCTGGACATGACGGAAGGCGGCGGCTATATCGCCGCCGACGCTGGTTTTCGCCGGTGGCGTGGGTGTGTAGCTCAGTTGGTAGAGCAGCTGACTCTTAATCAGCGGGTCCACAGTTCGATCCTGTGCACACCCACCATTATCTTCCATCGATCAAGCCCTTGAACCTGACAGTTCGCGCATTGCCTGAAGCCGTGAAGCTTCAGGCGAAGAGGCGTCCTTCCGCCACCTTCACCGCCTCGCCGCCGATGCGCGCAGCAGCCAGTTTGCCGCTCTCGATGTCCATCTCGAGCCTGATTCGCGACGGGCGGCCCATTTCCACCCCCTGCTCGATCCAGAAACGCGACAGGCCGTCGCGCGGTCGGTCGAAATGCACGATGGCGCCGGCGAAGGCGGCCGCCGCCGAGCCGGTGGCCGGGTCCTCGTACGAAGGATTGCCGGGCACGATCATGCGCACATGGAACGCGTTGGCGCGATCCGTCGTCTCGCGGCAGTAAAGGTAGGGACTGGCGAAGGCCCACTCGCTCTTTTTCGGCGCCAGTTCCGCCCAGGCCTGGTTGTCCAGCCTCGCCTTCTCCGCCGCCTTCAGGTTTTTCACCGGGATGGTGACATAGGGCACACCGGCGGACCAGAACGAGACACGGTGATTCTCGAAGCCGATTTCATGCGGATCGAGCCCGAGCGCCGCGCCGACCGCCATCGGATCGGCCGAAAGGCCCAACTGTTCGGGCAGCTTCGCCAGGTCGAACTCTGCGAAGGCGGCGCCCTGCCCGCGGCTGACGGCACAGCGCACCGGCCCGATATTTTCCTCCAGCACGAAAATGCCGTCGGTCCCTTTGCCCGCAGCCTCGGCCAGCGCGACGGCCGTGCCCACCGTCGGGTGCCCGGCGAACGGCATTTCGTAATCGGGCGTGAAGATGCGGATGCGCGCGCGATGCTTCGGGTCTTCCGGCGGCAGCACGAACACCGATTCGGACAGGTTGAACTCGCGCGCGATCCTTTGCATGGCGGCGAGGTCGAGCCCTTCGCAATCGAGCACGATCGCCAGCGGGTTGCCCGCAAGCCTGTCGGCGGTAAAGACGTCGTAGATGAGATAATTGCGGCCGTGCATGCTCGAAAAATCCTCGTTCCGGTTCGGCGTCCGCGCCCACTCCAATCCCAACATGAGCGAAATTTAATTTGAAATATGGACTGCAAGGCCTGATGTGGGCACTCGTAGGGACGTCGCAGACATCATAGGGGTCCGCCGTGGACCAGTTTGTCAATCTGCCAAAGCAGCAAACTGCCGAGGCAATCGAGACGGCTCTCGGGCTCGACGGCAAGGGCGGCCCGAGGCGCGGCCGCCGCCGGCTGTGGCAGGGCCTGCTGGCGCTGGTCGTCGTCGCCGCCGGCCTTGCCGGCTACCAATGGTACGCCACGTCCACGCCGAAGACGACCTACACGACCGAACCGGCGGCACTCGCCGACCTGACCGTCGAGGTTTCCGCCACCGGCACCTTGCAGCCGCTCACCCAGGTGGACATCTCCAGCGAGTTGTCCGGCGTCGTCCGCTCCGTCGCCGTCGACGAGAACCAGCAGGTCAGGCAAGGCGACGTGCTGGCCAAGCTCGACACCTCCAAGCTGGAAGCCCAGATCGAACGCGCCGAGGCCTCCGCCAAGGCCGCGCAGGCCAGCGTCGAGACGGCACAGGTGACGCTGAAGGAAAACGAGCAGGCGCTCGCCCGCGCCGCGGAACTGACGAAGAAAGGCATGGCCACGCAGCAGGCGCTGGATACGGCCACCGCCGAGCGCGACCGCGCCAGGGCGGCCCTCGACAGTGCCGGCGCCAATCTCGCCATCGCCAACGCCGACCTGAAACTTCAGCAGGCCGATCTCGCCAAGAGCACCATCTACGCGCCGATCGACGGCATCGTTTTGACCCGTTCGGTCGATCCCGGCCAGACCGTCGCTTCTTCGCTTCAGGCCCCGGTTCTGTTCGTCATCGCCGCCGACCTGAAGAAGATGGAACTGCAAGCGGCCATCGACGAGGCCGATATCGGCACCGTCAAGCCTGGCCAGCATGCCCGCTTCACCGTCGATGCCTTCCCGGACCGGCCGTTCGACGCCGCGATTCGCGACATTTCCTATGCCTCCGTCACCACCGACGGCGTCGTCACCTACAATGCCAGGCTCGACGTCGACAACGGCGAACTGCTGCTTCGCCCCGGCATGACGGCGACGGTGTCCGTCGTCACCAAGCAGGCCAAGGGCGCGCTGACGGTGCCGTCCACCGCCTTCCGCTATCGGCCGGCGGAGACGCGCGAACGCGGCTTCAGCCTGCTGTCGATGTTCACCGGCCGTGGCGGACGGGGTCGCTGGCGCGACCAGCAGGAGGCCAAGCCTGCCGAGGGAACGCGCACGCTCTACGTGCTGGCAAACGGCCGGCCGCGCCGCATCGACGTCAAGATCGGCGCCACCGACGGCGACCGCACCGAAGTGCTGTCCGGCTTGAAGGAGGGCGACCAGGTCATCACCGCATCCCGGCAGGGAAGCTGACCGATGGCCGCGCTCATCGGTTTCGATCGCGTCTGGAAGACCTACGGTCAGGGCGAGGCCAAGGTGCATGCGCTGGCCGGCGTCGATCTTTCCATTCCGCAAGGCGAGTTCGTCGCCATCATGGGGCCGTCCGGCTCGGGCAAGTCGACCTCGATGAACATCATCGGCTGCCTCGACACGCCGACCGCCGGCACCTATCGCTTCATGGGTGTCGATGCCGGCCGCCTGGACCGCAACCGTCGCGCGGTGCTGCGCAATCTCTATATCGGCTTCGTTTTCCAGGGCTACAATCTGCTGGCGCGCACGACGGCGGCGGAAAATGTCGAACTGCCGCTGATCTATCGCGGCGTGGCAGCGCATGAGCGGCGGGAACTCGCCATGCGCGCCTTGGCCGAGGTCGGCCTGACCGGCCGCGAACACCACACGCCGGCCGAACTATCCGGCGGCCAGCAACAGCGCGTGGCGATCGCCCGCGCCATCGTCACCCGCCCCACCCTCCTGGTCGCCGACGAGCCGACCGGCAACCTCGACACCGCCCGCACGCACGAGATCATGGAGCTTTTGACCGGCCTGAACCGCGAGATGGGGCTGACCATCGTCATGGTCACGCACGAGGCGGACGTCGCCGCCTACGCCCAGCGCACCATCCGCTTCCTCGACGGCCACGTGGCGTCGGACGCGATGAACGCGGAGATGGTATCGTGATCTGGGAAACCGTCCGTCTCGCGCTCCGGTCGGTGCGGCGCAATGCGCTACGCTCCTTCCTCACCTTGCTCGGCATCGTCATCGGAGTCGCCGCCGTCATCGCCATGCTGACCATCGGCGCCGGGACCACCGAGAAGGTGAAGACAGACATCTCCAAGCTCGGCTCGAACCTTCTGGTCGTGCGCGCCGGCCGCCCGGCGGGGCGCGGTACTCCCGACTCCGTCATCCGCCCGTTGCAGGATAAGGACGTGGCGGCGTTGCGCGCCCATCTCGAAGGCGCCCGCGCCATCTCGCCGGCGGCGCAGAAGCAGGTGCGCGTCATCTACGGCACGGAAAACATCACCGCCGGCGTCACCGGCACCGACAGCGCCTTTCTCGACGCCCGCGACTGGACGCTGGCATCCGGCCGCGCGTTCTCGGATTCGGAGGTACGCTCTGGCACCGGGGTGTGTCTGATCGGCGAAACGGTGCGGCAGCAGTTCTTCGGCGCCGGCGACCCGGACGGCGAGATCATCCGCGTCAACCGCTCCTCCTGCAAGGTGATCGGCCTTTTGGCGCCGAAGGGCTACACCGGCTTCGGCCAGGACCAGGACAACGTCGTCCTGATGCCGCTCGCCGCCTTCCAGCGCAAGATCGCCGGCAACCGCAACATCGACAACATCTATGTTGCCGCCGACGACCGCACGCCGACCAGCGAGTTGCTGCCGCGCGTCGAGGACATTTTACGCGATGCGCGGCGCGTGCCGCAGGACAAGGAAAGCGATTTCGACATCCGCGACATGACGCAGATCGCCGACACCATGACGTCCGCCACCGCGACCATGACCGGCATGCTATCGGCCGTCGCTGCCGTGTCCCTGTTGGTCGGCGGCATCGGCATCATGAACATCATGCTGGTGTCGGTGACGGAGCGCACACGCGAAATCGGCATAAGGCTCGCCATCGGCGCGCACGAAAAGCACATCCTCATCCAGTTTCTTGTGGAAGCCACGGTGCTGTCGCTGTTCGGCGGCATCATCGGCATCCTGATCGGCCTGTCGCTGGCCGGCCTCGCTTCGCTGACGCTGACGATCCCCTTCGCGCCCTCGCCCGCCGTCATCCTGCTCGCCGTCGGCTTTTCCGCGCTGATCGGCATGGCGTTCGGCTTCTTCCCGGCCCTGCGTGGCGCCAGGCTCGATCCGATCGACGCCCTCAGGCACGAATAGCCGTCGCTTGCCTCAGTGGCGCTGCTGGGAGAAATGCCACTCGATCAGCGGCGGCATGTGCGGCAGGAGGTCGTCCGGCTGGTCGGCGGCGCTGTGGATGACGACCGGCGCCGATATTTCCGGGTCCGCCTCGGAGGCGACGAAGGCCTTCACCCGGTTGACGATCTCGTTGGCCGAAAGCGGCATCCAGTAGCGCCGGAAGATGACCGTTCCGCGCTCCGTCGACAGCACGTAGGCAAGCACGCCGCGCTCCGCGAGCGTAAGGTCGAGCCCGGTTTCCTCCTTCACCTCGCGCTGCATGTTGTAGTCGATATCGACCACGCCGTTCCTGAAGTCGGACGGCTCGAAGGAGCCGGCGGCGAAATAGATGCGCCCGGCATTGACCGTATGCGGCGCCATGCGGATCGCCACCAGCGCGTTGTCCGACGAGACGACCATGGCATGGGCGTAGAAGTGGCCGGTTCCCGGCACCGAGCGGTTGCGCCGCCAGTAAAGGAACGTGGCGTAGCGGGCCGCATGGCAGCTGCCGGTCAGACGCCCGTCCTTGTAGGCCATGGTCGCGACGAGCACGACAGTGCCGTTGAACAGCCGGGGATTGGCCGCGATCTCGCGCTCCCAGTTCTCGGCGATCTCGGCCTTGTGGCTGATTTCCAGCGGATGCGGCGCGGGGTCGAGCCGCAAATCGACCACCTCTACAGGCAGCACGACATCGCGGGGCAAATCGATACTCATGGTTGCTCCTCAAACCAGATCGAGTGAAACGGCGACCGGACAGTGGTCGGACGCCTTGGGCCGGTCCCAGCCGGCACGGGGGAAGCGGTCGACCTCCTGCCCGGCCGGAAACGGCGTGCGGAAAGGTTGGCCGTTGCGCACGATGTCGGGAACGGCCGTGGCGTTGCGCGAAGCCAGGGCCGGCGACAACAGGATGTAGTCGAGCTGGCAAAGGTGGCGTTCCTGCGGCCCGCGCGTATGGAAGAGCGTCCAGCGATCCATCTGCGGGCGCCGCTCCACCACATTCTCGCAAAAGCCGTCGGCGGTAAGCACGTCGAGGCAGGACTGCTCGTCGCTCACCGGCTCGAAACGATAGCCGGAATAGGCGTCACCGGAAACCAGAATTCGCTCGCGATAGTCGTTGAGGTCGCCGCAGATCGCCCAGCGCTTGGCGCCGGCATGGTCCTTGCCGAAGCGCTCCTCGATGATGCGGCGCACCGCCAGCGCCTCGGCCCTGCGCAGCGGCATCGTCGCCTGGCGCCCGTCGAAGCCGTTGCGCGGCGGCCCCATCGACTTGAAATGCACCAGATAAAGCGTCAGCGGCAGGCCGCCGACCTTCAGGTCCACCTCCAGGCAGTCGCGACGAAAGATGCGGTCCGACGGCTCGTGGCCGAACGACGCCAGTTCCGGCGTGTGCAGGCCGAATTGCTCGAAGGTCACATAGGCATGGCTGGTCATGCGCACGAACTCGATCGGCTGGCCATGCGCCGTCTCGGCACGCATCATCACCGCCACGTCTATGCCGCGCGAATCGTTGCCGGTGGAGGTGTATTTCTGCCGGTACCCCTCGCCGATCATCTTGAACAGGTAGCCGTATTCGAAAGCCCTCAGCGCTTCGATGTTGTCGACTTCCTGGAGGCAGATGATGTCGGCGCGAGTCGCCGCGATCGCCAGCGCCGTCAGCTGCCGCGTGTCGTCGGAATGGGCGATGACGCGCGCCTGCTCCAGCACGCGGTATTCGGCCTCGCTGCGGATATCGAACAGTGCCAGCGTCCGGTCCTCGTTCAACTGATTGCGGAACCCGGAGAAATCGAACCTGTTCATCAGGTTCTCGACATTGAAGGTGGCAAGGCGCAAGGACATGGTGTGACCTTTGCCCGCAAGCTGACGCCAAGACAAGAGCCGACCGGAAAGCAATGCGGCAGACGCAACCTTTCCGTTCATTTCCCGTTCATATCCCAAACCTCAAAGTGCCGGCCAGATGGGGGCGCGGTACTGAAAATTCTGGAGAGTGCTATGAAACCGCTCTTTTCTCGTTCGCTTGGATACGGATTGATCGCCCTCGGGCTTCTGGCCGGCGCCACCGCCTCGACCCAGGCCGGTCCCCTGCCGCAGCCGACGCCGGCCGTCCCGGCGCTCGCCGACACCGCCATCACGCCCGTGCGCGACAGTTGGGCCGGCGGCGGTGGAAGGGACAATCAGCAATGGCGCTGGCGCAACAACGGGCAATGGCAAGGTAATGGGCATTGGCGCGGAGACAGCGGCTGGCGCGGCAACCGTCATTGGCGCCGTGACGACTGGCGCGGGCGCAGACATTACCGCGGCGGCTACGACGCCCTTGGCGGCTTTGGCCTCGGATTGGGGTTGGGGCTCGTCACCCCGCACTACTATGACGACTATTATTACGCCCCGCCCCGGCGCGTGTATCGCGGCGGCCTGTCGGCGGCGCATATCCGGTGGTGTTCGGCCCGCTACCGGACCTACCGGGCCTGGGATAACACCTATGTCCCGCGCCGCGGCGTCAGGGCGATCTGCCGTTCGCCGTTCGGCTGAGGTTTAATGACAATGGCGATGCCGCTAGACGGCGTCGCCCGCTTCCGGCAATCGCCGCCCGTCAGGGCTGAAGAAATTTTACGCCGACCAGCGTCGACGTACGCCAGCGTACCTGCGCCGGGCGTGGGCCTTTGCCGCCGTTAATCGCCAGGTCGAAATAAGCCGGCACGCCCAGGGTTTCTCCGAAGACGAGCAGCGCGCCTGTTCCGGATTCGTTGCGCACCACGCATTCCAGTGCCCCGTAGCCCTTGTTGAAGGACAGCCGGGCGCCTTTCAGCACGCGCCGGCGCGATACGGCGCGGCGCTCGGCAAAAACCTCGCCGTCGAGCCCAATCGACTTCCGAATGATCGCATCCATCGTTCCGCTCCCGTGGCCGATGCGACAGTCCAAGCCAGAAACGTGCCAGCCCGCCCGTCCCGGAATGGAACAGGCGGGCTGCTCATGACGCCGATCGGAATCGGGGAAGACTTTTAGTTCTTGGCCTTGTCGACCAGCTTGTTCTTGGAAATCCACGGCATCATGGCGCGCAGCTTGGCGCCGACTTCCTCGATCTGGTGAGAGTCGTTGTTGCGGCGGATGCCCTTGAAGCGCGACAGGCCGGCCCGGTATTCCTGCATCCACTCGGAGGTGAACTTGCCGGTCTGGATGTCCTTCAGCACGCGCTTCATCTCGGCCTTGGTGTCGGCGGTGATGATACGCGGGCCCGACACGTACTCGCCCCACTCGGCGGTGTTGGAGATCGAGTAGTTCATGTTGGCGATGCCGCCCTCATAGATCAGGTCGACGATCAGCTTCACTTCGTGCAGGCACTCGAAATAGGCCATTTCGGGCGCATAGCCGGCTTCCACCAGCGTCTCGAAGCCGGCGCGGATCAGTTCGACCAGACCGCCGCACAGCACCACCTGCTCGCCGAACAGGTCCGTCTCACACTCTTCCTTGAAGTTCGTCTCGATGACGCCCGACCGGCCGCCGCCGATGCCGCAGGCATAGGACAGGGCAAGATCATGCGCATTGCCCGACGCGTCGTGGTTGACGGCGACCAGGCACGGCACGCCGCCGCCCTTCTGGTATTCGCCGCGCACCGTGTGGCCGGGGCCTTTCGGCGCGATCATGACGACGTCGACCGTGTCCTTCGGCTCGATCAGGCCGAAATGCACGTTGAGGCCGTGCGCGAAGGCGATCGCCGCGCCGTCGCGGATATTGGGGGCGATGTCGTTCTTGTAGATGTCGGCCTGAAGCTCGTCGGGCGTCGCCATCATCATCAGGTCCGCCCACTTGGCGAGATCGGCCACCGACATGACCTTGAGGCCGTCGGCTTCGACCTTCTTGGCGGTCGCCGAACCCGGCTTGAGGCCGATGGCGACTTCCTTGACGCCGGAATCCTTCAGGTTCAGCGCATGCGCCCGCCCTTGCGAACCGTAGCCGATGATGCCGACCTTCTTGCCTTTGATGAGATTGAGATCGGCGTCGCGATCGTAATAGACACGCATTGTCTTTTCCTTCCCGTGCTTGAAAACCGTTGTTCTATTGCTCTTTCCTTGCCCCGTAGAGGGCGAGAAACTGTCTGGTGGCGCGCGCCGCATCCTCGGCGATGGCCGCTTCCGTCAGGCCCGGCCAGTCGCCGAGCAGCAGCCTGATCTGGACGTCGCGCCCGACCAGCCCGAAAAACGTGCGGAACGCCGTTTCGGCGTCCTCGAAGGCGAGATGCCCTGCCCGCTTGCCCGCATCGAGCACAGGCTTCAACCGCTTTGCCAGCGCAAAGCGACCGTTTTCCAGCACGATGGCGCCAAGATTGTCCTTGCCGGACCCGGCATGGCTGACGGCGACCCGGTTCAGCGCGATGGAAGTGTCGCTGGCGATCACCTTCAGCCAGTCGCGCGCATAGCCCTCCAGGCTTTCGGTCAGCGAATCCACATCGACCCTGCCGGGATCGACGGGCACGACCCGCACCTTCGAGGCCTGCCACTGGACAGTGGCGACCAGCAGTCCGTCGCGGTCGCCGAACCACTTGTAGAGCGTTTCCTTGGAGCAGCTCGCACGCCGCGCCACGCCGGCCATGGTCAGGTTGTCACCTTCCTCGACCATCAGGCGCAAGGCGGCGTCCAGCACGTCGCGCTGACGTGCCGTCCATTCCTCGCCTCCTTTGGCTTCGCCCGCTCTGGCCTCGCTCGTCACGCGCCGATCCGCCTTCCGACAACCGCTTCCTCCGGGTCGGCCGATATCCGCCGTCCGCCAAGAAACGTACCGTACGTTACGGTTCGGCTTATTGCCCAGATGACGCGGCGATGCAAGAGGCTTCGCGCATAGTCTGCTTCTGCGACGCCGGGGATCGGCTGTCAGATCGCCACCTGCGTACCGATCTCCACCACGCGGCCGGTCGGGATTTGGAAATATTCCGTTGCGTCGGCCGCCGTCCGGGCAAGGCCGATGAACAGCTTGTCCTGCCACAGCGGCATGCCGGAATTGGGAGAGGTCTTCAGCGAGCGCCTGGACAGGAAGAACGACGTCGTCATGATGTCGAACTTCCAGCCCTGCTTGCGGCAGATCGCCAGCGCGCGCGGAATGTTGGGCTGTTCCATGAAGCCGAAAGTCAGTTTCACTCGCATGAACAGGTCGTTGATGACTTCCATCTTGACCCGCTCGCTGTCCGGCACTGTGGGTTGAGGTGCCGTGACCACCGACAGAATGACGTTCTGCTCATGCAGCACCTTGTAGTGCTTGAGGCTGTGCATCAGCGCCGTCGGCGCGCTGAGCGGATCGCTGGTCAGGAACACGGCGGTGCCGGCGACCACCTGCGGCTTCTTTTTCAGCAGGTTCGCGGCGAGGAAATCGAGCGGCACCTCGTTGCGGCGCGTCTTCTCGAACAGATAGCGGCTGCCGCGAATCCATGTGACCATGATGAGGCCCATCAGGCATGCGACGCTGATCGACACCCAGCCGCCTTCCAGGAACTTCACGATGTTGGCGCTGAAGAAACCGGCATCGATGACGCCGAACAGCACCGCCAGAGCCAGCGCGCCGGCGAGCTGCCACTTCCACTGCCAGCGCATGACGACGAACAGGAGTATCGTCGTCATCAGCATCTCGCCGGTGACGGAAATGCCGTAGGCGGAAGCGAGCGAACTGGAGGAGCCGAAACCGACGACCAGAAGCATGACCGCAAGCGCCAGGAGCAGGTTGACGCGCGGCATGAAGATCTGGCCGGACTGCATCTCGGACGTGTGCTGAACCTCGATGCGCGGCAGGAGATTGAGCTGCACGGCCTGCCGGGTCAGCGAGAAGGCACCCGAGATCACCGCCTGGCTGGCAATGACCGTCGCCGCGGTGGCGAGCAGCACCATCGGCAGCAGCGCCCATTCCGGCATCATCTGGAAGAACGGGTTATGCGGCTTGCCGCCATGCGAGAGGACGAAGGCGCCCTGCCCGAAATAGCACAGAAGCAGGCAGGGAAAGACGATCCAGAACCAGGTCAGCACGATGGGCCTGCGGCCGAAATGGCCGAGATCGACATAGAGCGCCTCGGCGCCCGTCACCGCCAGGAACACCGCGCCCACCGTGACGAAGGCGCCCGACGGGGTCGTCGCCAGATAGTAAAGCGCGTAATAGGGGTTGATCGCGAAAAGCACCGTCGGGTCGTCGATGAGGTGGGACAGGCCGATCACCCCCAGGGACAGGAACCAGACGGCCATGACCGGGCCGAACACCACCGCCACCCGGCCCGAGCCGAAGCGCTGCACGGCAAACAGCATCGCCAGGATGACCAGCGTGATCGGAACGACGTACGGGTTGAAAGCCGGCGTCACCACCTCCAGGCCCTCGACCGCCGACAGCACCGACACGGCGGGCGTGATGATCGAATCTCCGAAGAACAGCGAGGCGCCACACAGGCCGATGCCCAATATGTACTTCGACCCCTTCGGATAGGCGCTGCGCGCCAGCGCCATCAAGGACAGCGTGCCGCCCTCGCCCTTGTTGTCGGCCCTGAGCACGAAGGCAACGTATTTGACGGTGACGATGATGGTCAGCGCCCAGACGATCAGCGACAGGACGCCGAGCACGTCCGACCGCGACACCGCCTCGCCCGAAGCATGCAGCGCTTCGCGAAAGGCGTAGATCGGGCTCGTGCCGATGTCACCATAGACCACGCCCAAAGCGCCGAGCATGAGCACCTTCGTGCTGTGTTGCTCGACCTCGGGCTGGCTCGTCTGCAGATCGGCTTCTGCCTCACCATCCTTATCGGCAAGGGCCATCGGCGAACTCCGTTTGGGCGCGCGGTGCTCTACGCTTGGTGCAATGCAATATCAAGTGCCCCGACGTAAGGCTACCCGCACATCGGCACCGCTACCAGCCGCAGGCGCCGAGAAAGCGCTTCACCGTTCCCACCATGCCGAATTCCAGCGCATCCGCCGTCAGGCCATGCCCGATCGACACTTCCGCCAGCGCCGGAATGCGCTTCATCACTGCCGGCAGGTTGGCCACCGTAAGATCGTGGCCGCCATTGACCCCAAGCCCGGCGATATGCGCAGCATCAGCCGTTTTCCCCAATTTTTCCAGCTCCTTGGCGGCTTTTTCGGAGTCAGAATGAAAACCACCATAGGGGCCAGTATAGAGCTCGATGCGGTCGGCGCCGATGTCACGGGCAACCACGACCTGCGATGGCTCAGGATCGGCGAACAGCGACACGCGGAAGCCGCTCTTCTTCAGGCGCCTGACGATCGGCGTAAGAAACGCGGCCCGCTCGGCGAAGTTCCAGCCGTGGTCCGAGGTGGCCTGGGCGGGATCGTCCGGAACCAGCGTCACCTGCTCAGGCTGGTGCGCCTCCACCAAGGCAAGAAAATCCTCGCTCGGATAGCCCTCGATGTTGAATTCGGCGCTCGGGAACTCGTCGTCGATCAGCGCGCGGAGTTCCGGCAGGTCGGAAAAGCGGATATGGCGCTGGTCCGGCCGCGGATGCACCGTCAGCCCATGCGCGCCGGCGGCGAGCGCAATCCGCCCCAGCCCCGTCACACTCGGCCACGGCAGGTCGCGGCGATTGCGCAGCATGGCCACGGCGTTGAGGTTGACTGAAAGCTTGGCGGGCATGGCGGGCCTCCCCATGGGTGCGGGCCGGCATTAATACTGGCTTTGGCGGGAACAGACAGCGGTTTCGTGTATTCCAGTGACGAAAGGCCGAGCGAGGAGCCGCCCATGAATTTTCTGGAAGACGTGCCGGCCGTGCGCCGGATCGACACCGACCGCGACGACCTGCTGGCTGTCGAGATCGTCGGCCGCGTCGGGGCTGCGGATGCCGAGAACCTCTTCGGCCTGCTCGAAGCGGCCTGCGCGCTCAATTCCCGGATCGACGTCCTCGTGCGACTGACGGACCTTGAGGGCGTGGATTGGGCCGCCATCGCGCCGGAAACGCTCGAACAGGGCAAGGCCGAAACCGCGAGGCACGTCCGGCGATGCGCGGCTGTCGGCGACCCGGATTGGACGACGGCGGCGCAAGGCCGGTTCAGGCAAGCCGAACCCGTCGAAATCAGGCACTTCGCTGCCGAAGACGAGGCCTCCGCCTGGAAATGGCTGGGCGCGCGCGAAAAGCCGGTCAAGGTGTGAGGACCACGATCGACGCCCCGCCCTTTCGTCACGGCGACAGGGCGGCATGATTCGGATCGAGCCTGTTTACCGCACCACGGTCAGCCGCTCGGCGGCGCGGGTGATCGCGGTGTAGAGCCAGCGCTGGCGCGTGTCCTTGAAAGCGAAGCTCTCGTCGAACAGAACCACCTCGTCCCATTGCGAGCCCTGTGCCTTGTGCACGGTCAGCGCATAGCCGTAGTCGAAATCGTCGAAGCGCTTCTTCTGCTGCCAGGATATTTCCTCCTCCGGATTCTCGAAGGCGGCCTTGAGCAGCTTGATCTTGGCGACGCCCCGGTCCGGATCGTCCTCTTCCGGCGAGACGAGCAGGTTGATGCCCGGCTTCACGGTTTCGCGCGAGGACGTCATGACCTTCCACAGCGAACCGTTGAGCAGGCCCTTGGCCGGGTCGTTGCGCAGGCACACGAGCTTGTCGCCGGCCTGCGGATAGTCGGCCGAAAAGCCCTTCAGCTCGCGCAGGCGCTGGTTGTAGCGGCGGCGCGTGCGGTTGGTGCCGACCAGGACCTGATCCGCCCTCAGGACCAGATCCTGCGTGACGTCCTCACGGCCGATAATCTGCGCGGCGCCGAAATCGCCGCGCATGAATTCCCTGCCCTCGCGCACGTCGAGCGCCAGCCGGATGATGGGATTGTCGCGCGCCTGCCGGTGGATTTCGGTCAAGAGATAATCGGGCTCGTGCTCGGTGAAGAAGCCGCCGCCCGAGATCGGCGGCAGCTGCGCCGGATCGCCCAGAACCAGGATCGGCGTGCCGAAGCTCATCAGGTCGCGCCCGAGCTGCTCGTCCACCATCGAGCATTCGTCGATGACCACAAGCGCCGCGCGGCTGATGGGGCTCTGGCGGTTGAGCGAGAACGTCGGGTTGATCGAGGTCTTGCCGGTCGTCTCATCCTCGACGGCCTCCTCGCCGCGCGGCCGGTAGATCAGCGAATGGATGGTGCGGGCGTTGAGCGCGCCCTTGGAACGCAGCACCTGCGCCGCCTTGCCGGTGAAGGCGGCGAACTGCACCTGGCCGTCGACATGCTCGGCGAAATGGCGCGCCAGCGTCGTCTTGCCGGTGCCGGCATAGCCGAACAGGCGAAACACCTGCGGCCGTCCTTCCTTCAGCCAGCGTCCGACCGCCTTGAGCGCTTCATCCTGTTGCGGGGAAAAATCCATGGAACCGTGAGATCGGATTCGGTCGGCGAAGGCAACAGCCAGCCTATCGCCTTGCCAAATCCGTATGATCGAAATCCTTACCCTTGTAGATCAAATCCCCATCCGAACGCTTTGCCATTGCGTAGGAAAAACAGTCACCGAGGTTCAATTGAGCGGGATGTCGGGAAAGCCGTCCATATTGCTCAAAAGCCATGAGCGCCGTCGTATGGCAATCGGCATCGATCGGCTCGATCCGAATTCCGGCCCGGCTAAGAAACTCATGGACGATCATCAGCATTGGCGCCACGCCGGACTTGCGGATACGGCACAGCGCTGAAACGACTTCAAAAATAACGATCGGCGAAGTGATCTTGGACGGACTGTTCTGGATGATATCGGCATACGTCTCGCCGTCATATTCCGGAGCGAGAAGCGCGACCAGCACAGAACTATCCACCATGCTCATCGATTGCGCCCTCATCGTACAGGCTGTCATAGAAAGCCTTGTCTACAGACAACCCCGTGGCTGGGAAGGACGCTACCTGCTCACGCAAATCTGCCGTCCGCTTCCACAAAGAATCTCGCGCTCGTTCCAGCGCCACAGCACTTTCGAGGGCCTCTCGAACCGCCTCCGTAAGACTGAGGCCGCGCAGCCCTGCCAGTTCACGCGCAAGCTCATCCGTTTTTTCATCTCTAACGTGCAATACCATATCAACACAATCCTTGATTGTCAACACAACCAGAATATGTGGTGAAATGTAGAACACAAAGGGAACGCTTGTCAAGCAATCTTCTGAATCGTTCCCCACTGGTTGCAGCGCGACTTCGCGCGCTGCAACACAGCTGACATTCATCCAGCGGTCGCTTAACGGTTCTTCTCGATGAACGCCTTGAACGCCTTGCCGAAGGCCACCAGGAATTCCTCGGTGCTGTCGTTGGTGATCTGCCCGGTGCCGTCGAACAGGCTGCCGGTGTTGCCGACATAGGCTTCCGGCTGCGCCATCACCGGCATGTTGAGGAAGGCGAGCGACTGGCGCAGGTGATGGTTGGCGCCGAAGCCGCCGATGGCGCCGATGGAGGTCGAGATGACCGCCGCCGGCTTGCCCATCAGCGCGCCCTGCCCGTAGGGGCGTGAGGCGACATCCAGGGCGTTCTTCAGCACACCCGGAACCGAACGGTTGTATTCGGCCGTCACGAACAGCACCGCATCCGCCGCCTTGATCCGGTCGCGGAACGCCGTCCAGTCGGAGGGCGGATTGGCTTCCAGGTCCTGGTTGAAATAGGAGACACCGCCGATATCGAGAAAGTCGAACGTCAGGTCCGGCGTCAGCTTGGCGACGGCGTTCGCAACCTTTCGGCTGAAGGATTCCTTGCGCAGGCTGCCGACGAGAACGGCTACGGTGAACATGGGACGAACTCCTTGCTTGGGGGATGAAGGGGCTGGACGAAAACTCAGAGAGGATGCCGCTTTTCCAGCAGGCCGGCGTCAGGATCGTTCTCCAGCAGGATCGGCTTGCCGTGCGGCGTTGCGTGCGCCGCGCGCTGCCACGCGGCGGCAAACGCATCGACATCGGCCGGCAGGGCGGCCCCCTTCACTGCGAGCAGCTTTTCCAGCGCCGCCAGCCACCGTTCGTAATAGTCGTGACCGTCGGCAGCCGCGTCCGGACGCTTCACTTCCGCCGACAGCGCCTCGGCCCACTCGCCCCACGAAAACAGCCCGGCCTCATGCAGCGATACCGTCATGGCGAAAGCCTGCGCCTGCCACGGTTCGGCAAAGGCTGGCTCGTCGATGCCCGGTGCCAGAGGCAGGCCGTCGTCCTCACGCCGGCTCAAGATAACTCTCCCATGCATCGATGGAGACGCTCAGTGTCGGGTCCGCCCCCTCGCCCCACACCTCGCTTCCGTCGAAGACGACGGTATAGAGGCGCTGCGGGTTTTCGCCCTCGCCATGCGCATTGCTGTCGGGAAAGACGAAACCGTCATGGACGGCTTCCACCGTGCCCAGTTTGCCGCGGGCATAGCGCGGCAGGCGCGTGTGGCCGGTCGGGTTGAAGGTCTTCGTGCGGACCCGCTCTCCCTCGCGGAACCGCGCAGGCGCCGCGAGCGGCCGGTCGCAGGGCCCGCCCCTTGCCAGAACGGCCGCCACGGCCTCGGCCTTCAGCACACGCTTCGGCGTCGCCGCGCCATCGACCGCCTTTCCCGCCGCGAGATCGGCATCGCTGAGGAAGCCATGGCGCTTCAAAAGCACCTCAAGCGCCCGAATCCAGATTTCATAGTAGCTGGAGGAATAATAGATGGCCGGGTGCAGCGATTCGCGCGCATGCCGGCTTTCGTCGATGTTCCAGGCGCCGAGCCCGCCGGCGGCGAGCGTCACGCCCAGCGCCCGCTTTTCCCATTCGGCATGGAAATACGGCTCGTCCTGTTCCGGCGCGACAGGGCCGAAGCCCATCTGGCCGCCGAGATCCTGCGGCCCGTTCACGCCGGCACCCTGGCCAGCCCGGTGCCGATCATGGAATCGCGGCTCACCAGATCGGCAAGCGCGGCCTCGTCCAGCTTCTCGCTGCCTTCAGGGCGCATCGGCACCACCAGATAGCGCAGCTCGGCGGTCGAATCCCACACGCGGATCTTCGTTTCGGCCGAAAGGGTCAGCCCGAATTCCTCAAGCACCCCGCGCGGATCGATGACGGCGCGCGAACGGTAGGGCGGCGCCTTGTACCAGACCGGCGGCAGGCCGAGCACCGACCACGGGTAGCAGGAACAGAGCGTGCAGACGACGAGGTTATGCGTCTCGGGCGTGTTGAACACCGCCTGCATGTGCTCGCCCTGCCGGCCGGTGAATCCCAGCGAGGCGATGGCGGCGGTGGCGTCGCGTTTCAGCCAGTCGGCATAGGCGGCATCGCTCCACGCCTTCGCCACCACTTTCGCCCCGTTCCTCGGCCCGACCTTCGTCTCGTAAGTCTCGACGATGGCGTCGATCGCCGCCGGATCGATCAGGCCCTTCTGCGTCAGGATCGCTTCCAGCGCCCGCACCCGCGCGGCCATGGGGTCGAGGTGATTGTCGTGATGGTGGTCATGATCGTGATCGTGCGACATGAGTTGAACCTAGGACACCCCCACCAGCGCCGCAAGCGACGCAGCTTGGACCAGCGATAACCGCCTATTCGGCGGCGGCTCGCCTCCCCTCAGGCGAATCGAACAGCGACGGCTCTGCCGGAACCAGTTTCAGGTCCGGGCCATGGCTACCGAAGCCGAGCAGCCAGCCGGAGAAGCGCTCCATGTAGACATAGATGACCGGCGTGACGAACAGGGTCAGCGCCTGCGAGGCGACAAGGCCGCCGACGACGGCGACGCCGAGCGGCTGGCGCAGTTCCGAACTGGCCCCGGCGCCGAGCGCGATGGGGATCGTCCCCATCAGCGCCGCCAGCGTCGTCATCATGATCGGGCGGAAGCGCATCAGGCTGGCCTTGTAGATGGAATCGACCGGCGAAAGCCCGTCGCGCCGCAGTTCAAGCGCGACGTCCACCATCATGATGCCGTTCTTCTTGACGATGCCGATCAGCATCAGGATGCCGATCACCGCGATCACCGAAAGATCCATACCGGCGACGCGCAACGCCACCAGCGCGCCGAGCACCGCCGACGGCAAGCCCGTCAGGATCGTCAGCGGATGGATGAAGCTCTCGTATAGGATGCCGAGCACGATGTAGATCGCCAGGATGGCACCGCCGATCAGCAGGCCCTGGTTGGAGAGCGAATCCTGGAACGTCTTGGCGGTACCGGCGAAGGTGGTGCCGATCTCGCGCGGCATGCCGATCTGTTCCTTCAGCGTCTCGATATGGCTGACGCTGTCGCCCAAGGCCACGCCTTGCGGCAGGTTGTACGAGATGGTGACGGCCGGAAGCTGGCCAAGCTGGTTGACCGTCAGCGCACCGGCGGTGCGCTCGACATGGGCGAAGGCGCCAAGCGGCACCAGGCCGCCGCTGGCCGTCCTGATCTGGATCGCCAGCATGCGCTCCGGCGACCAGTCGATTCTGGGGTCGAGTTCGAGAACGACCTCATAACTGTCGGCCGAACCGAAGATGGTCGAAACCTGCTCGGTGCCGAAGCCGCCATAGAGGCTGGAGCGCAGCGTGGCGGTGTCGACGCCGAGCGTCGCGGCCTTGTCGCGGTCGATCGCAAGCGTCGCCTGCAAGGCGTTGTCCTGAAGGTCGTTGGTAACGTCGGCGAAAGTCGCGTGGTCCGCCGCCATCGCATCGGTCAGCTTGCGCGCCCATTCGTCGGTCGCCGCATTGTCCAGCCCCTGCACCACGAGCTGGTAGGCGCTCGCCGACGAGCGCGACCCCAGCCGCAGATTCTGCACCGGCTGCATGTAGCTGCTAATGCCCGGCACCTGGGAAAGCTGGCCCCGCAACGTCGCCAGCACCGTTTCGAGAGCGGGCCGCTGGCTCTTGTCCTTGAGCTGAACGAAGAGTTGACCCTGGTTCAACGCGTGGGCCGCTCCTCCTCCCCCTACCGACCAGGCGACATGGGTGACGAACGGCGAATGCTCGAACACCTGCGCCACCTGGTCCTGCAATTTCACCATGGCGTCGAAGGAAATGTCCTGCCGTGCCTGCGTCGTCACCGAAAGCTGGCCGATATCCTCTTGCGGAAAGAAGCCTTTGGGCGAAACCTCGATCAGCCAGACCGACAGCGCCGCCGTCCCGACGAAGATCAGGAAGACGAGGAACTGGTGCCGAAGGCAGAAACCGAGGGCATGACCGTAGCCGCGCGTGAAAGCGCTCTGGTGATGGTCGCTATGGGCCTCGCGCTCCGCCGGCGAGACCCTGAGCAGGCGCGAGCACAGCATCGGCGTCAGCGTCAGCGACACGAACATGGAGGCCAGGATCGACACCGTCACCACGACGGCGAACTCGTTGAAGATCAGGCCGATCACCCCGCCCATCAGAAGCACGGGGATGAAGACCGCGACCAGCGAGATCGAAATCGAAATGATGGTGAAACCGATCTCGCGCGAGCCCTTCAGCGCCGCCTCGAAGGCCGGCAGGCCGTCCTCCTCCATGTGGCGGAAGATGTTTTCCAGCATGACGATGGCGTCGTCCACGACAAGGCCGACGGCGAGCGTCAATCCCATCAGCGAGATATTGTCGATCGAGAAGCCGAGCAGATACATCGCCGCCAGCGTCGCGATCAGCGAGATCGGCACCGCCACCGCCGGAATGATCGTCGCCGTCACCCGGCGCAGGAACAGGAAGATCACCATCACCACCAGGGCGATGGTGAGCAGCAGCGTGAACTGCACGTCGTCCACCGCGTTGCGGATCGACGTCGAGCGGTCGTTGAGGAGTTTGATGGAAGAAGCCGCCGGCATCTGCTGCTCGAACGACGGCAGCATCGTCTTGACACGGTCCACCACGTCCACGGTGTTGGCGTCCGGCTGGCGCTGCACGGCCAGGATGACGGCACGGGTGCCGTCGTACCAGCTCGCCGTCGTCGTGGTCTCGACGGAATCGATGACATGCGCCACCTCCCCCAGCCGCACCGGATGACCGTCCTTGCTGGCAATGATGAGGTTGGAGAAACCGGCCGCATCGGTAAGCTGGGTATTGGCGGTGATGGTGAGCTGCTGCTTGTCGTTCTGGAGCACGCCGAGCGGCGTGTTGGAATTGGCGGACGCGATGGCGTTCTGCAACTGGTCGATGGCGATACCGCGCGCGGCCAGCGCCACCGGGTCGATCTGGATGCGCACGGCGTATTTCTGCTGGCCGTAGATGGACACCTGCGCCACGCCGTCGATGGTCGACAGCGACGGCGAGATGACGTTCTCGGCGAAGGCGTCGAGATCGGTCAGCGGCACCGTGTCGGAAACCAGCGAAAGCAGCAGGATCGGCGCGTCGGCCGGATTGACCTTGCGATAGCTCGGCGGGCTGGTCATCTGCGGCGGCAGTTGCCGCTGCGTGCGCGCGATCGCCGCCTGCACGTCGGCGGCGGCCGCGTCGATGTTACGGCCGAGCGCGAACTGGATGGCGATCGAGGTCGAGCCGAGCGAATTGGTGGTGGAGATGGAATCGATGCCGGCGATCGTCGAGAACTGCTTGATCAGCGGCGTCGCCACCGACGTCGCCATCGTTTCCGGCGAGGCGCCCGGCAGCGAGGCCGAAACGTTGATGACGGGGAATTCGGCGCTGGGCAGCGCCGCGACGGGCAGGAACTTGTAAGCGAACAGGCCGGCCAACACCAGCGCGAACGACATCAGCAGCGTCGCGACCGGCCGGCGGATGCAGAAAGCGGAAATCATTGCGCGCCCCCGGCATCCGCCTTCCGCATGGCCTTGGCAGGCCCGCCCGATGTCGCACCCGCCGTCCCCTCACGGACGGCAGCGCCGTTCTTGAGTCGGGTCTGGCCTTCGACCACCACCTTCTCGCCGCTCTTCAAGCCGCCGGACAGTCCGCTGTTGTCGCCGATGGTGAGCGCCACCGTCACCGGCCGCATCTCGACCGTATTGTCCGGCTTGACGACATAGACGAACGGCCCTTTCTGGCTGGGCTGCACGGCGACCGTCGGCACCGAAACCATGCCCGGCATGGTGCCCGCCTCCAGCATGGCCCCGACATACTGGCCGGGCCACAATTTGAGGTCGGGATTGGGAACGCTGGCCCGGACCGCAATGGTGCCCGACGCGGTGTCGACGCTGGAATCCACGAAGGTCAACCGGCCGGAGCCGATCGGATCGGGATCGCCGTCATGCCGCAGCGTGACGACGGCGCTCTCAGGCGCCGCAAGCGCCTTTTGTAGCAGCGGCAGGTCGCCTTCCGGCAGGCTGAAGCTCACCTGAAGGGGGTCCATCTGCGTGATCGTCACCAGCGGCGTCGCCTGGCTGTTGCCGTTACCGGTCGTCACCAGATCGCCGACGGTGGCGTTGACGGCACCCAGCCGGCCGGAAATCGGCGCGGTGATGCGGGTAAACCCAAGCTGGACGTTGTCGGCATCGATCGCCGCCTGATCCGCAAGGACGGTCGCCGCGTCGGCCTTGGCGGCAGCGGCCGCCTGATCATAGGCCTGCTGCGTGCCTGCCTGCTTGTTGGCAAGGTCAGCCGCCCGCTTCAGATCGGCTTCCGCGCTGACCTGAAGCGCCTGATCCTTGGCGAGAGTCGCCTGGTCATGCGCCAGCGTGGCCTGAAGGGCGCGGTCGTCGAGCGTGAACAAAAGGTCTCCGGCCTTCACCGTCTGGCCGTCCTTGACGGCGACGGCGACGATCTGGCTGGATATGCGCGCGCTGATGCCGACCACCGCCGGCGAGGAAATATAGCCGATGGCATAGCGCTGAATGGGGAAATCGGCCGTCGTGGCCGTCGCCGACACGACCGTGGTCGCCCGCCCCCCTGCCTCGCGCGCCGGCTCGGTCTTCTTGCCAGTTACCTCCTGGCGGACGGCCGCGAAACCGCCCGGCCACAGATAGAGGCCGCCGCCGGCCACGCAGGCCAGCGCGAGGATACCGGTGACAATAACCTTCCCGCGCATCGCCGGGACCCTCCATCACCGTGCCGCCGCTGCCTCAAGGCATGCGGTCGTCACGAATCCGCCTCACAGATAGGGCGCGCCTCGGGCGAAAAAGGGCCGAAATCCGGCATTACGAAGATTTAATGTGCTCCGCACAACCTGAAAGCTAGGTAAAGACCGGCGCGTGTCCGCCTATTTCAACATCGGCCACAGCGTCGCCGCCAGCAGAATGCCCATGGCGATGTTGAACCATTTCAGCCGCGCCGGATCGGACAGGAAGCCGCGCAACGCCATGCCGAAGCCAGCCCAGGTGGAGACGCTGGGCAGGTTCACCAACCCGAAGATCAGCCCGATCAGCACCACCGACAAAAGCGGCGACGCCGGATTGGCATAGACCGCCATCGCCGTCACCGCCATCACCCAGGCCTTCGGGTTGACCCACTGGAAGGCGGCGGCCTCGAGAAAAGTCATCGGCCGCGCTTGCGATTCGTCTCCGCCGTCGAACGACCGCGCCATGGCGATCTTCCAGGCCAGATAGAGAAGATAGACACCACCGGCGATCTTGAGCCCGGTATGCAGGGCCGGAAATGCCGTCAGCACCGCCCCTACCCCCAACCCCACGGCCAGAAGCATCACGACGAACCCGATGCCGACGCCCAGCATATGCGGGATCGTGCGGGTGAAGCCGAAATTCACGCCCGAGGTCAAAAGCATGAGGTTGTTCGGCCCCGGGGTGATCGAGGTCACGAAGGCATAGGCCAGGAGCGCGAGCAGCGTGTCGTTGGACATTCGCCTATTCCAGAAGAGTTGGATTGTGTTTCCGGCGAGAAGCCGGCGCGGCTACATGCCCTGTGAGCCGCGGTTCATCGCCGCCACGCCGGTGCGGCAGATCTCGATCAGGCCGAGCGGCCGCATGATGGCGATGAACTGGTCGATCTTCGAGCTTTTTCCCGTGATCTGGAAGATGAAGTGCTCGGTGTTGGCATCGACCACATGGGCGCGGAAGGCGTCGGCAAGCCTGAGCGCCTCGACCCGATGGTCGCCGGTGCCGGCGACCTTGACCAGCGCAAGCTCGCGCTCAAGCGAGCGTTCCTGCCCAAGCTCATGCGCCCGCACCGTCAGGTCGACCACCCGGTGAACCGGCACGATGCGTTCGAGCTGGTGCTTGATCTGCTCCAGCACATGCGGCGTGCCGCGCGTCACGATGGTGATGCGCGACAGCTTCTGCTCGTGCTCCGTCTCGGAAACCGTGAGGCTCTCGATGTTGTAGCCGCGACCGGAAAACAGGCCGATGACACGCGCCAGCACGCCCGGCTCGTTGTCGACCAGAACGGAGAGCGTGTGCGTTTCCGGCTTTTCGGTTTCCTTGGCGATGAAATAGGCCGAACCGGTGGGCTGCTGATGGGCGTTCATGTCTGAATCTCTCTCGGATCAAGGCGTAATGATGGGAGGCGCGCCGGTAACCTTTTTGGCCCGGCGTTTGAAAACGGCGTCGAAACTGGCCAAACCGTCGCATCCGTTCGAAGCCTTAAGATGCATGGCATCGGCGAAATCGAGCCCGGAACCGTGCCATGCAACCACATCCGCAATGCCGTTGCGGTTCGAGAAGCTGATGTTTGCACTGGCGACCAGCGTCGCGAAGGTTCGGTTGATATGGGTCCTGTCCAATTTCATAATGCTGCGAAGCAACCATTCCGTCTCAAGCAGCACGGAATCAGGAACGAAGATTTCCTTTTCGCTCAACAGAGTACGGGACCGTTGCGCCCGATCGGAGCCGTCGTCGACCAGGGCTCGGGCCAGGACGTTCGTATCAACGGCGAGTGGCATCGAACCTCCGCGCGGCTTCGGCGAGCATTGCCCGGTCGATTTCCTCGTCCGTCGGGAAAGGTCTGTCGATCCGCACGACATGCTTCATGAACGCGCCGGCCGGGACTTTGGGATATCTGGGATCGAAATCCTCGACAGCCTGCACATAGAAGCCCTTTCCCTGCGGAACGAACTCGATCTCTGTTCCGTCGACAATGCCCAGATCCTCCCGAATTTGCTTCGGGATGACGACCTGTCCTTTGCTCGATACCTTTGCCCGGACGTTCATCGTCGGCTCCGCGGTGAGGTAAGACGTAGTAAGACATATACGCCTTACTGCGTCTTACTTCAAATCACACCAGTTCCCGGCCCTTGGCGTCGATGGCGTTGGCCACCGCCTCGTCGGTCGCCTCGTCTGGCAGAAGCATCTCGTTGTGCGCCTTGCCGGACGGGATCATCGGGAAGCAGTTGGCGAGGTTCGCCACGCGGCAGTCGAACAACACCGGCTTCTTGACCGCGATCATCTCCTTGATCGCGTCGTCCAGTTCGTCCGGCTTCTCGCAGCGGATGCCGTGGCCGCCATAGGCCTCCGCCAGCTTGACGAAGTCCGGCATCGCCTCGGTGTAGGAATGCGACAGCCGGTTGCCGTGCAGAAGCTGCTGCCACTGGCGCACCATGCCCATATACTGGTTGTTGAGGATGAAGATCTTGATCGGCGCGCCGTACTGCACCGCCGCAGACATCTCCTGCATCGTCATCTGCACCGAGGCGTCGCCGGCGATGTCGATAACCAGCGCGTTCGGGTGCGCGATCTGCACGCCGAGCGCGGCCGGCAGGCCGTAGCCCATGGTGCCGAGACCGCCGGAGGTCATCCAGCGGTTCGGCTTGTCGAAATGGAAATGCTGCGCCGCCCACATCTGATGCTGGCCGACTTCGGTGGTGATGTAGGTGTCGTGGTCCTTCGTCAGCGCGAACAGCCTCTGGATGGCGTATTGCGGCATGATGACGTCCGGATTCGGCTTGTAGGCGAAGCTGTCGCGCGCGCGCCATTTGGCGATCTGCTCCCACCACGGGTAGAGCGCCTTCTTGTCGGTCTTGGCGGTCGCTCGCCACAGCCGGACCATGTCCTCCAGCACATGACCGACATCGCCCAATATGCCGATGTCGACGCGCACGTTCTTGTTGATCGAGGACGGGTCGATATCGACGTGGATCTTCTTCGAATTCGGCGAGAAGGCGTTCAGCCGACCGGTGATGCGGTCGTCGAAGCGCGCGCCGATGCACACCATCACGTCGCAGTCGTGCATGGCCATGTTGGCTTCGTAGGAGCCGTGCATGCCGAGCATGCCGAGCCAGTTCTTGCCCGATGCCGGATAGGCGCCGAGCCCCATCAGCGTCGAGGTGATGGGAAAACCGGAAAGCTCGACCAGTTCGCGCAGCAAATGGCTGGCTTCCGGACCGGAATTGACGACGCCGCCGCCGGAATAGATGACCGGCTTCTTCGCACCCGCCATCAGTTCGACCGCAGCCTTGATCTTGTCGAGGTCGCCCTGAACTTTCGGCTGGTAGCTGGTGCGCGGCGCCGTCTGCGGCGGCTCGTAGAGGCCGGTGGCGAACTGCACGTCCTTCGGAATGTCGACCACGACCGGACCCGGCCGCCCGGTGGTGGCGACGTGGAAGGCCTCATGGATGACGCGGGCGAGATCGTTGACGTCCTTCACCAGCCAGTTGTGCTTGGTGCAGGGCCGCGTGATGCCGACGGTGTCGCATTCCTGGAAACCGTCGGAGCCGATCAGCGTCGTCGGCACCTGGCCGGTCAGGCAGACCAGCGGGATGGAATCCATCAGCGCGTCCTGCAAGGGCGTCACCGCATTGGTGGCGCCGGGCCCGGACGTGACCAGCATGACGCCGGCCTTGCCGGTCGAGCGTGCATAGCCTTCCGCCGCATGGCCGGCGCCCTGCTCGTGGCGGACCAGGATGTGTTGAACGGCGTCCTGCTGGAAAAGCTCGTCGTAGATCGGCAGCACGGCGCCGCCCGGATAGCCGAAAATGTGCTCGACGCCGTTGTCCTTCAGCGCCTGCACCACCATCTCGGCGCCCGTCATCTCGCGCCGCTCGCTTTGTCCGTTGCTCATTGATCCGTTCCGTCTTCTGCCGCTTTTCCAAGCGTTTGGTGGTCGTTTAATCCTGTTTCGGGCAATAAAAAAGGCCCCCGGAGGGAGCCTGTGTGTCGCGCATGGGGTGCTGTCGCCCGGCGGTTACACCGCCTTGCCCACGCGCCTTCCTACGAGAATGAGTGCCGTCTTCATGGGCGCGGAAGATAGGAGCAACGAAGCCGGCCTGTCAACCGGCCTGTTTCAGTCATTTTGCAAGCCCGCGCCGCCGTCCGCAATAACGGCGGCGCAGGCCGACGCCCTCACACGGCGCGCCCAGGCGGCAAGCTTAACCGCGAGGCTTGCAGCGCGGATCGTGCGGACCGCATTTCGCCGGCGGGCGCTTGGCGGCGACGGCCCGATGCGGCATCCCCGCCCTCTGCGGCCTCGGCCTGTTGACCCGCGCGAACTGCGCGTTGGCCGGCGGACGCCGGGCCGCCGGATGGGACGCCGGACGCCCCATGGCCGCCATATGGTTCGACTGCGGCCTCGCCGTCACGACTTTCCTGTTCGGCATCGGCTTTGCAGGGACGGCCTTGGCCATGCGCGGCGGATGGGCATTGGCCGACGGCGCTCCCTTCGACGGAACCTTCCGGGCCATGACGGCCGCCGGCGCCTTGCCGGTGCCGACCGGCTTCGCCGTTGCCATGGCGGCCGGCTTCTTGACTATGGGCGCTGGATTGCCGGCCACTGTCCTGCCGGGATTGGAAGTGGCTGCTGCCGGGGGCCTCGGCGCATGGGCCTGGTTGCCCGCCAACGGTCCACCGCCGCCCGCCTGGCCGACCGGCGCCGGCTTGCCCGCCGGCTTCCGCATCGCCATCTGCTTGACCGCGCCGCCCTTGGTGGCGTCCAGACGTGCCGCGACGAACCTGCCCTTCGCGGGAGGCACAACCTTGGCCGCCTTCAGCGCGGTGAACACCGGCCTCGGCAGCCGCGCCAAGGGCGGCCCGGCATTGACCGGCACCACGGCGTTACCCAGCCGCACGGTCCGGTGGTCGTTGTAATTGTTGACGATGGTGGTGGTGTTGTTGATGATCGTCGTGTTGCGCACGATGGTCACGTTGTCCTCGATCGGCCGAACCTGACGCAAGATGTTGACGGCGCCGATCGCCGCCACCGGCGCGAAGGCCCACCACGCGTCCGCCACCACGACATGCACCTCAGGAGGCGGCGCCGGCACCCAGCCGATATCCTCGTCGCTTTCGCGCCACACCACCCAGGCCGGCGCCCATTCGTCGCCGGCGACCCAGACCCAGCCGAGATCGTCGTCATAGACCCAGTTGCCATAGTGGTAGACGACGACGCCGAACGGCTCGTCCGACTGCCAGTACCAGCCGTCGTCGGTCCATATCCAGCGGCCGTCCGTATAAGGCCGCCAGCGCGCCGCGACAGTCGGCACCCAGACCTCGCCGAAACGCCGAGACGTCTGCCACGCGCCGTAGCTTGAGAGCCGTTCGCGCACTGTAACTGAAACAACGGCGGCACTCGCCGCCTGATAGGTCGGTATGGCCAGCGGGGCGACGACCGTTCCGCTCACGGCCAAGGCCGCAGCCATTGCCACCAGGCAACCGCTCCTGCCGATGGACCGGACTGAAAACGCATTCATGAGAACCTCCTGCGCGTCACTTGTCCCGTCCTGGCGCACCGCCGCAGCACCCGCATGGTCGCGGCTCACGCCTGCCAGGGCAGGATCGCCGCGCCTGATGGCCGTTCAGCGGCGGAGCCGATCACTTCAGCGCGATCACGGTTGTGATCCGGAGGTTTGCGGACCCCGCGCGAGCCTTCGCAAAGCCGCCCGAGGGGCCATACCAAGTTGAATCCGGGTCCTAACCCGCTGAAAAGGAAGCTAACTATGGTCGGGCGTGACCGCATTTCCATTTCTCTGAATACTACTCCCGTCGGAACCGAAACCTGGGTTGGTCCACGCGAATACGAAGCGGTGAGCAGAGCAGCGGAGGAAACTTATGCTCGACAATGCCCCCAATGGAAAACTTTCGAAACTCCTCGACACATTCGGCGCGGCGCTTGCCGCCGGCGACATCGGCAAGGCGGTCGACTGCTTCCAGGACGATTGTTACTGGCGCGATCTCGTCACCTTCACCTGGAATCTCAAGACGATGGAAGGCAAGGACCAGGTCCGCGCCATGCTGGAAAGCCAGCTTGCCAGAACGAAACCCTCGCATTGGCAGATCGCCGAGGGCGAGAATGCGTCCGAAAGCGACGGCCTCGTCGAAGGCTGGATCAGCTTCGAAACGGAGGTCGCACGCGGCTTCGGCCACATCCGGTTGAAGAACGGCAAGATCTGGACCCTGCTCACCACCATGGCCGAGCTGAAAGGGCATGAGGAAAAATCCGGCTTCACCCGCCCGCTCGGCGCCAAGCACGGCCACGGCAAGGACCGCAAGAGCTGGAGAGAGGAGCGCGAGGACGAAATCGCCGAACTCGGCGTCTCCAGGCAGCCCTACGCGCTCATCATCGGCGGCGGCCAGGGCGGCATCGCGCTCGGCGCGCGGCTGAGGCAGCTCGGCGTACCGACAATCATCATCGAGAAGAACGAGCGGCCCGGCGATTCCTGGCGCAAGCGCTACAAGTCGCTCTGCCTGCACGATCCGGTCTGGTACGACCACCTGCCCTATATCGACTTCCCGAAGAACTGGCCGGTCTTCGCGCCGAAGGACAAGATCGGCGACTGGCTGGAAATGTACACAAAGGTGATGGAGCTGAATTACTGGGCTTCCACCACGGCGAAGTCGGCCAAATACGACGAGAAGGCCGGCGAATGGACGGTCGTCGTCGAGCGTGACGGCAAGGAAATCACCTTGAAGCCGAAGCAGCTGGTGCTGGCCACCGGCATGTCGGGCAAGGCGAACTGGCCGAAGTACAAGGGACAGGACATCTTCAAGGGCGAGCAGCAGCATTCCTCCACCCACCCCGGCCCGGAGAAATACCGCGGCAAGAAGGTCGTCGTCATCGGCTCCAACAATTCAGCCCACGACATCTGCGCGGCGCTCTGGGAAGGCGGCGCCGACGTCACCATGGTGCAGCGCTCGTCCACCCACATCGTGCGCTCCAACACGCTGATGGATATCGGCCTCGGCGCCCTCTATTCCGAGCAGGCCGTGCAGAACGGCATGACCACCCGCAAGGCGGACCTGATCTTCGCCTCCCTGCCCTACAGGATCATGCACGAATTCCAGATCCCGCTCTATGAGCAGATGCGCGAGCGCGACAAGGATTTCTACGACGCGCTCGAAAAGGTCGGCTTCATGCACGATTGGGGCGACGACGGCTCGGGCCTGTTCATGAAATACCTGCGCCGCGGCTCGGGCTATTACATCGACGTCGGTGCCTGCGACCTCGTCATCGACGGCTCGATCAAGCTCAAGACCGGCAAGGGCGCGGCCGTGCAGGAGCTGACCGAAGCCGGCGTGAAATTCGTCGACGGCACCGAACTTCCGGCCGATCTCGTCGTCTACGCCACCGGCTACGGCTCGATGAACGGCTGGGCGGCCGACCTCATCTCGCAGGAAGTCGCCGACAAGGTGGGCAAGGTATGGGGCCTCGGCTCGAACACCACCAAGGACCCCGGCCCGTGGGAAGGCGAACAGCGCAACATGTGGAAGCCGACGCAGCAGGAAGCGCTGTGGTTCCACGGCGGCAACCTGCATCAGTCCCGGCACTATTCGCAATATCTGTCGCTGCAACTGAAGGCGCGGCAGGAAGGCATCGCGACGCCGGTCTACGGCTTGCAGGAAGTCCATCACAAGGCCTGACAGTCTTCCGCGCCCCTGAGGCGGCATAGCGCCGCCTCAGGCCATTTGCGTCGCATTTTCCCTATCGCGTTAACGGCATCTGAACCACGCCGCCACACGCGGGCTTAACCCCGTGCGGTCTACAGTCGGATCGGTGGGGTAAGGGAAATGACGGTCCATGTTCGTCGAACGTGAAGCTTCCGGCGGCGAGACGACATCGCAGGAACGGCGCGATGCCGGCCAGAGCGACAAGCGCATCCTCGGCAACGTCGTGCGCTGCGACGGCGCGCGCGCCACGATCGCCGCCTTCGCCGACGATGCGGAAGGCACAGTCACCGGCCAGTGGAAGGTCGGTCGCATGATTTCCATAAATCTCGGCACGACACGCACCGTCGGCCTCGTCTACGCCGTCGACAAGTCGGACCGCGCCTGGAACACGGACAGCCAGAATCCCATCGAAGTCTCCGTCGAACTGATCGGCGAGGTGCGTGATGCGACCGAGCCCGGCGGCAAGCCGGTGTTCGACCGAGGCATCACCAATTACCCCCATATCGGCGCCATCGCCCACTATATCCGCAACCGCGACCTCCAGGCCGTCTACGATCTGGCCGGCCGCCGTTCCATCACGGTCGGCTCGCTCTCGCAGGACGAGGCTGTCGACGCCAACATCGCCATCGACGACACGCTGGCTCGCCATTTCGCCGTCGTCGGCACGACAGGCGTCGGCAAGTCCACCGCCGTCTCGCTGCTGATGCGCAAGACGCTCGCCGCGCGGCCGGATCTGCGGGTGCTGATCCTCGATCCGCACAACGAATTCGCGGCCTCGCTGCCCGAACACAGCGTGCGCATCGACACCAAGACGCTCGACCTGCCGTTCTGGCTGTTCAGGCTGGAGGAATTCACCGAAGTGCTGTTCCGCGGCCGTGAAGCGGTGGCCGAGGAAGTGGACTTCCTGCGCGATCTCATCCCGGCCGCCAAGAACCTCTACCGCAACCCCAATACGGGCGCGTTCCTCAAGCGCGGCACCGATGCCCTCACCGCCGATACGCCGGTGCCCTACCGCATCGCCGACCTCATCCGGCAGATCGACGAGCGGATCGGCCTGCTGGAGAGCAAGAACGACCGGCCGGCGCTGAAATCGCTCAAGACGCGCATCGAGCAGGCGGCGGCCGATCCGCGCTATCGCTTCATGTTCAACTCGCGGCTGATCGAGGACTCCATCCACGAAACGATCGGCAACATCTTCCGCGTGCCGCATCACGGCCGCCCCGTTACCTGCTTCGAGATGGCGGGCCTGCCTTCCGAAGTCGTCAATTCGGTCTGTTCGGTGCTGGCGCGGCTCGCCTTCGACCTCGCTTTGTGGAGCGAGGGGCGCCTGAAGCTCCTGCTGCTTTGCGAAGAGGCGCATCGCTACATGCCTGCCGATCCCCGGCTGGGCTTCGCCCCGACCCGGCACGCTTTGTCGCGTATCGCCAAGGAAGGCCGCAAATACGGCTGCTACCTCGGCATCGTCACCCAGCGCCCCGGCGAGCTCGATCCCACCATTCTGTCGCAATGCTCGACCTTCTTCGCCATGCGGCTGGCCAACGAGCAGGACCAGGCCATCATCCGCTCGGCCATCGCCGATTCCTCGGCCTCGACGCTGTCCTTCCTGTCTTCGATGGGCCAGCGCGAGGCGATCGCCTTCGGCGAAGGCGTCGCGACCACCATGCGCATGAAGTTCGAGAAACTCGACCCGGCATTGATCCCCGGTTCGGGCAAGCGCGACGACGGACCGACCGACCTTTCGTCGCAGGACGTCGACCTCGCCGCCATCGTCGACCGGCTGCGCAACGTGCCGAAGCCGCAGGCAGCGATGACGTTCGCCGAAACGGTGAACACGGCCCGCCAGGCCGGCGATCCGGACTATCGCAAGCCGGCCGCGCCTTCCGTCCAGCCGGGCGACGATTTCGACCTGCGCTACGGCCTGCGGCCCGCTACCTTCGGCATGCGCCCGCAGAACGAGTAGCGCGGCACCGGCCTCTCGCTCATCGCTTACGGGATTGAGAAACGGTCAGTTGCAGGCCGTGGAAGACCATCTCCAGGCTCCGCGCGCAGCAAGGCGTCAGGCACACACCCGGTTGCGGCCCTGGCGCTTGGCTTCGTAAAGCTGCCGGTCGGCCCGGCGATAAAAGTCCTCGGCCGTCTCCTTGCGGTTCCAGACGGCAAGCCCGACGCTGGTGGTGATCTTGAGGCGCACATTGCCCGACATCACCGACATGCCGGCAACCGCCTTGCGGATGCGCTCGGCGAACCTGGCCAGCAGTTCCGCATCCATGTTGGGCGCCACCACCGCGAATTCCTCGCCGCCCAGCCGCGCCACCACGTCATGATAGCGGGTCATGTCCTTCAGGCATTTGGCGACCGCCCTGAGCACCTCGTCGCCGACGTCATGGCCGTGCGTGTCGTTGACCTGCTTGAAATGGTCGAGGTCGAGGATCATCAGCCCGACGGGTTTGCCGACGCGCCGGAACTCCTCGATATATTCCTTCAGCGCGTCGTCGAAATAGCGACGGTTCTGCATGCCGGTCAGGCCGTCGGTCAGCGCCGCATGCTCGAGCGTCTCGGAGCGGGCCGACAGCGATTCGGTCATCACCCGCAGCTTGGCCTCCTCCTTCACCTGGCTGCGAATGAGCGGATAGATGAAGAAGATGCCGAAGAACAGCGCCGTCGCCTGCAACACTCCGGTCGCGAACAGAAGCCTGTTCAGATAGACGATGTCGGCGATCCGCGAAGGCTGCGTGAAGCGGTCGACCCTGCTTTGCAGATAGCCATAGGCGTGCAGCATCACCAGGCCGGCCGCCAGAATGACGAAGATGAACACGAAGAAGGCCGATTCGGCCTTGTGAAAACGCATCTGCCGCCCGCACCAAGGATCGCCCCGCTTATGACACCAAGGAGCTTACGAGGTCTTAATTTCAGCAACTTGAGCGCGAAAACTTCCCGAAAGGCAATATGCACGAAGTTGCAGCCACCGCTACGGTTCAGATCGTGGTTTCCATATCATCACCAGGCGTAAGCCGCCGCCATTCGCCGCCCAGTTGGTGGCGGAACCACGTCGCCTGCCGCTTCGCATATTGGCGCGTGGCCGTCTTGGCCCGCCCGATCGCGTCTGCCGCCGTCATTGTCCCTGCCAGCACCGCCTGGAGTTCGCGCACGCCGATCGCCTTCATCGCCGGCAGCGCCGGGTCGAGATCGAGCGCGACAAGCCGGCTCACCTCGTCCAGTGCACCCTGTGCGATCATGGCGTCGAAGCGCTGCTCGATGCGCCGCGCCAGTTCCGCGCGCTCCGGCTCGATGACGAGGAAGCGCGCGCTGGCGCGGTCGATCAGCGGCGGCCCGTTTCGTCCATGCCAGTCGAGAATCGAGCGGCCCGACGCTTCCAGCACCTCCAGCGCGCGCACGATGCGCTGCCCGTCGGATGGCCGCAGCCGCGCGGCGGCGGCGGCGTCGCGCTGCATCAGCGTGCCGTGGAGGGACGGCGCTCCGCGCCCGGCAAGGGCGTCGCGCCAACGCTGGCGAATCTCGATTGGGACGGCCGGCATTTCGGCGATCCCCTCCGCCAGCGCCCGGAAATAGAGGCCGGTGCCGCCAACGAAAATCACCGGTCGCCCGGCCAGCACGCCGTCCTCGATCAGCCGCGTCACGTCGCGCAGCCAGGCACCGGTCGAATAGGCGGTCGAGGGCGGAACATGGCCGTAGAGGAAATGCGGCGCGCGCGAAAGAGCATCCGCCGCCGGCCGCGCCGTCAGCACGTCGAGAACGGCGTAGCCCTGCATGGAATCGGTGTTGACGATAACCCCGCCCGTGCGTTCGGCAAGGGCGAGCGCCAGAGCCGACTTGCCGCTGGCGGTCGGCCCCGCTATCAGGGTCGCATCCTTCACGCGGCCTTCGCCGGCCTGACCTTCCGATTTTCCCATGCCGCTTGTCGCCACGCTCGTTTCCCATCCTTCCCGCCGCGCGTTGAAGCCGGCATTGGCGAATATGGCCGCCGCAGCCGCCGGCGCAAGGGCGCTGCGCTGGCTGGACGAAGACATCGCCTGCGATCTGGTCCTCACGGCGGATACGGATGCCGTCAAGGCCGAGGCCGCGCTGCGGGCGGTCTTGTCCGGCAGGCCGGTCGACGTCGTCGTCCAGCCGCAGGAGGGCCGGCGCAAGAAAATCCTGATCGCCGACATGGATTCCACCATGATCGACCAGGAATGCATCGACGAACTGGCCGACGAGGTCGGCTTGAAGGACCATGTCGCCGCCATCACCGCGCGTTCGATGAACGGCGAGATCGCCTTCGAGCCGGCCTTGCGAGAGCGCGTGGCGCTGTTGAAGGGCCTCGACATGGCCGTCATCGAGCGCATCATCGCCAACCGCATCACGCTCGCTTCCGGCGGCCGCGCGCTGGTCGCCACGATGCGCGCCAACGGTGCCTATACGGCACTGGTTTCCGGCGGCTTCGACGTCTTCACGCGGCGCATCGCGGCGCTGTTCGGCTTCCATGAGAACCGCGCCAACCGCCTGCTGGAAGCGGACGGACGCCTTGCGGGCGAAGTGGCCGAGCCGATCCTCGGCCGCAGCGCCAAGGCCGAGGCGCTGCACGCCATATCCGCCCGTCTCGGCCTGACGCCGGCCGACGCGCTCGCCGTCGGCGACGGCGCCAACGACCTCGACATGCTGAAGCTCGCCGGCACCGGCGTGGCGCTGCACGCCAAGCCTGCGGTCGCCGCCGAAGCCAAGGTCCGCATCGACCACGGCGACCTCGCCGCCCTGCTCTACCTGCAAGGCTATGCCCGCGAGGACTTCGCCGAATGACGCCGATCCGCACCGAACGCCTGATCCTGCGCAACTGGGAGGAGCGCGACCGCGCCCTGTTCCACCGCATCAACAGCGACGAACGGGTGATGGAGTTCTTTCCCTTTCGCCGCAGTCGCGCCGAGGCCGACGCCAAGCTCGACGAATTCCGCACCGCAATCGCGCGCGACGGCTATGGCTGGACGGCGGTGGAAGTCGCGGCCGGCGGCGCCTGTGCCGGCTTTGTCGGCCTGCATGACGCGGAATATCTCGCCACCTCCTCTGCCCGCACCTTCGAGATCGGCTGGCGGCTGGCGCCGGAATTCTGGGGCAAGGGTTATGTCTCGGAGGCGGCCCGCGCCTGGCTGGCCTTCGGCTTCGAGACGCTGGGTCTTGCCGAAATCGTCTCCTTCGCCGTCTGCAATAACGACCGCTCGACCGCCGTCATGGAGCGCATCGGCATGCGCCGCGACCCGTCGCGCGACTTCGACCATCCCGCCGTTCCCGACACCCACCCGCAGCTGAAACGGCATGTTTTCTACGCGCTCAGCCGCGCGGACTGGCAAAGACAAAGAAGGGCGGCATCGTAGCCGCCCTTTTCGCTTTCAATTCAATTCGCTGAAACCGTTTCCGGATTCAATCCATCCGGATCGTGACGAAGCGCAGTTCGCCGCTTTTCGAAGACAGCATCAGCAGGGCGTTCTTGCGGCCCTGTTCTTTCAGCGCGCCGATGCGGTCCATCACGTCCTTCGGCGTCTTGACCGATTCCTGCGCAATCTCGGTGATCACCTCGCCCGGCTGGATGCCGCGCTCGGCGGCGGGCGAATCCTTGGCGACGTCGGTGACGACGACGCCTGAAATGTCGGCCGCGATGCCGAACTTGCTGCGCGCCTCGTCGTTCAGCTCGCCGACCGTCATGCCGAGCACCGTGGCGGTCGCCACCGGAGCCGTCTCCTCGCCGCCGTTGCCCTGGTCCTGGCCGCCCTGATCGGCGCCGGCCAGCTTCTCGCCGTCTTCGAGACGGCCGAGCTTGACCTGCACGGTCATTTCCTTGCCCTTGCGCACGAGCACGACGTCCACCGCCTTGCCGACCGGGCTTTCGGCCACCACGCGCGGCAGGTCGCGCATGTCGCGGATGTCCTTGCCGTCGAACTTGGTGATGACGTCGCCCGGCTGGACCACGCCGTTGTCGACCGGTCCGCCCTTGATGATGCCGGCCACCAGCGCGCCCTTCGTCTCCTTCATGCCGAGGCTCTCTGCGATATCATCCGTCACCGGCTGGATGCGCACGCCGAGCCAGCCGCGCCGCGTCTCGCCGTACTGGCGAAGCTGGTCCACCACGCCGGCGGCAAGCTGCGAGGGGATCGAAAAGCCGATGCCAATCGAGCCGCCCGAAGGCGAGATGATGGCGGTGTTGATACCGATCACCTCGCCGTTCATGTTGAACAGCGGCCCGCCCGAATTGCCCCTGTTGATGGCGGCATCCGTCTGGATGAAGTCGTCATAGGGGCCGGAATTGATGTCGCGGTTGCGCGCCGAGACGATACCGACCGTCACCGTGCCGCCCAGCCCGAACGGATTGCCGATCGCCATCACCCAGTCGCCGATGCGCATCTTGTTGGAATCGCCGAACTTCACGGCCGTCAGCTTGTGACCCTTGGGGTCGACCTTGAGCACGGCGATGTCGGTCTTGGTGTCGGTGCCGACCAGCTTCGCCTTCAAAGTCACGTTGTCGGAGAAATTGACCTCGATGTCGTCGGCATCGGCGATGACGTGGTTGTTGGTGACGACGATGCCCTGCTCGGCATCGACGACGAAGCCGGAGCCGAGCGACTGCACCTTCTGGCTACCGCCGCCCTTGTCACCGCCGCGATTGTTGAAGAAATCGTCGAAGAAGTCCTGGAAGGGCGAGCCTTCGGGCAGTTGCGGCATCGGCACGGCGCCCGGCCCATCGGTGCCCTTCACCGTCTGCGAGGTCGAGATGTTGACCACGGCGCCAAGCAGCTTTTCGGCGAGGTCGGCCACCGAAGCCGGGCCGTTGGTCGGCGGCGTCGCCTGCGCGAAGGCCGGCAGCACGGGCGTGGCGAGCAACGCCGCCGTGGCGGCGGCCATGATCGTCCGCTTTGCCGCGCGCACAAGGATATTGCTCGTCATCGAAAGTCTCCCGGCATTGTCGAAATGGATTCGCGACGCCGAAGATGGCGCATTCTACGATCTTGGCAAGAATTACGGCGTGTTTGCGGCTCCCGGATGAAGTCGCGAACAAAACGGCGCCAGCGCCGCATCAGCCGCGCGCCAGCCAGACGATGCCGACGCCGACCGCCATGGCAGCGAGGCCGGCGGCGCGCAGGACGGCCTCCGGCATCGCCAGCACCTCCGTGGCCAGCCGCCTGGCAAGCCCCGGAAAACCGCCATAGACGATGCCCTCGACGACGAGGACGAGGCCCATGGCGGCCCAGAAATCCCGCACCGTTACTGCCCGGCGGGGGGCTTGGCCGGCTCCGGCGCAGCGGCGGGCGGAACCGGCCCGGTCGCTGCGGCACCCTGCGAATCGCGGAAGAAACGCAGAAATTCCGAATTCGGCGAGAGCAGCATCGTGGTGCCGGTGTTGTCCAGCGCCGTGCCGTAGGCGTCCATCGAGCGGTAGAACTCGAAGAAGGCCGGGTCGCGGTTATAGGCGTTGGCGTAGGTGGCGCTGCGTTGGGCATCGCCCTCGCCGCGCAGGATCTCGGACTCCTTCTGCGCCTCGGCGACGATCTCGATGACCTCGCGGTCGGCGCGGGCGCGGATGCGCTGCGCCGCCTCGTTGCCGCGCGCCCTCAGCCTTTCGGCTTCGGCCAAACGCTCGGCCTTCATGCGGTCGTAAGTCTGCTGCGAGACTTCGGCCGTGAGGTCCGTGCGGCGGATGCGCACGTCGTCGATCTCCAGGCCGAGCGAAGCGGCATCGGGCCTGAGCTGGTCGCGCACCTCGCGCATCATCGAGGCGCGTTCCTCGGACAGCGCCGCCTCGAAGCCGCGCAGGCCGTAAACCCGGCGCAAGGCCGCGTCGAGACGGGTCTTCAACCGCTGCTCGGCCAGTTCGATCGAGCCGGACACGGCGGCCCGGAACACGCGCGGATTCGATATGTTGTAGGCGATGAAGGCGTCGACCTCGTAGAACTTGCCGCCCGAAACCTGCACGCGGATGTTGTCGAGGTCGAAGCGCAGCACGCGCTTCTCGATCATCTGCACGGTGTCGGCGTCGAACATGGAGAACGGCAGCTTGAAGTAGATGCCCGGTTGGCTCTTGACGTCGACGATCTCGCCGAAGCGCAGCACGATGGCTTGCTGGCGGGCGTTGACGACGAAGATGGACGAATAGCCAAGGAACAGGACGATGGCCACGAGCACGGCGACGAGAGGGAGACGGTTGCTCATCACGGCTTGCCTCCGGCATTCGCATTCGGCGCCGTGGTGGGCGCCTTGGGCGCCACTTCGGGCAGCGGCAGGTAGGGCAGCACGCCCTGCGTGTTGCCGTCGCCGAGAATGACCTTGTTGGAATCCTTCAGGACCTTCTCCATCGTTTCGAGATAGAGGCGCTTGCGCGTCACCTCCGGCGCCTTGGCATATTCGTCGTAGACCGAGATGAAGCGCTGCGCCTCGCCCTCGGCTTCCTGCACGACGCGGTTCTTGTAGGCGGCCGCCTCTTCGCGCACCTGCGCGGCCTGGCCGCGCGCCGCGCCCAGCTTCTGGTTGGAATACTGGTTCGCCTGCTCGACGAACTTGTCCTCGTCCTGCTCGGCGCGCTGCACTTCGTCGAAGGCGTCGGCCACTTCGCGCGGCGGCGCCGCGTCCTCGATCGAGACGGCGTTGATGGTCAGGCCCGCTTTGTAGCCGTCCAGCGTCGTCTGGATGATCTGGCGCACCGATTCGGCGATGCCTTCGCGGTCGTCACGGAAAATGTCCTGCGCCGGGCGCCGGCCGACGGCCTCGCGCATGGCGCTCTCTGCGACCTGCCTCAGCATGCCGTCCGGATCGGAGACGTCGAACAGGTACTGCTTCGGATCGGAAACCTGGTAGGCGACGGAAAACTGCACGTTGACGATGTTCTGGTCGCCCGACAGCATCAGCCCCGACGTACCCGACGAGCGGGCGGCGTCGCCGATGTTGACGAGTTGTTCGGAGATCTTGGCGGTTTCCACCCGGTCGATCGGCCACCAGTGGAAATGCAGGCCGGGTTCGGAAAGCTCGGCCTTGGGCTTGCCGAAGCGCAGTTCCACCGCCACCTCGTCGGGCTGGACGGTATAGATCGCCTTGAAGGCCCACAGGCCCAGGAGCACCAGCACGACCAGGCCGATCAGCGCCGGCGAGACGCCGCCGCCGCCCGGAAGCGCCTGGCGCAGCCGGTCCTGGCCGCGCCGGATGATGTCTTCCAGATCGGGCGGGCCTCCCTGTGGTCCGTTCGGCCCGCGAGGGCCCTGCCCCCATGGTCCCTGATTGTTGCCGCCGCCGCCCCACGGGCCGCCGCCGCCGCTCTTGTCGTTCCAGGGCATGATGTCCTTTCGCTGGCTTCCCTCAAGCGCCGCGGCGCTACTCCGTTCGTTCTTCTATAGGGACGCCGCCACGCGCTTTCAACGTGAAGCCTGCCGCTTCCGCCGTTTGAAATGCCGCACCCTGCCGATTGGCGCGCCGCCGACCCTTATTTGCCCTCGCGGCTGCGCTCGTAGACGACGTGGCGGGTGGCGTGGCTGTCCTTCTCGCCGGCCGGCACGTCCTCGGCGGCAACGACGCGCCAGGTTTGCGGATCGATGGCGGGAAAGCGCGTATCGCCTTCGACGACGGCTTTCACATGGGTGACGGAGAGCCGGTCCGCCAATGGCAGCGCCTGCGCATAGATTTCGCCGCCGCCGATGACGCAGATCGTATCGGCACCGACCATGCAGCGCCCTTTCGTCCGCGCCAGCACCAGCGCATCAGCCAGGGAATGCACCACCTCGGCCCCTTCGGCCCGGAAGGCCGGGTCGCGCGTGACGACGATGTTGAGCCGCCCCGGCAGCGGCCGCTTCGGAAAACTCTCCCAGGTCTTGCGGCCCATGACGATCGGCTTGCCCATCGTCTCGGCCTTGAAGCGCTTGAGATCGGTGGAAAGCCGCCATGGCAGGCCGCCGTCCCGGCCGATGACGCCGTTCTCGGCGATGGCGACATGGATGACGACGTCCATCAGTTGCCGCCTCCGGCGTTCAGGTCCTGCGGTCTGTCGAGGAGCAGGATGTCGATGTCATGGGCGGGATCGAAATCCTGCGCCGTCATCTGGAAGGTCGTCGGCCCGATCTTCTTCACACCGTCGCCGCAGAAGGAAACGAGGCTGGCCGGATAAGACTTGTCCACCGTCAGCCGGAACTTGCCGATGGTGCCCGCCGCCCAGTTGCCGCCGGTGGTGAGGATGTAGGAGAGCCGGCTTTCATAGCGCGGCGAATTGCCCTCGGGGCCGGGTATAGCCATGACCTTGCGCACCGCCTTCTCGAAGTCCGCATCCATGCAGTAGCGCTTCTTGTAGACGTCGTACTGGTCGCCGAATTTTCCGTCGACGTAGAAATTGAGGCCGACCGTGGCGCCGACGCTCGGCTTGTAGCGGTGCGAAACCCGCACCGGTTTGCCGGCCGGAAAGGTCGCCCGCCACCAATAGGTCGACCGCAACTGCCAATACGGCCTGCGCACCGTCTTCCAACCCGAACCGTCGTCGAACTCGTCGAGGACGATGATGCCGCGCTCCAGCCAGTCATCTGCAACAGACTGCGGCAACTTCGCCAGCGCATCGCTGGCGGTATCCCCGAACGGATAGAACGGTACGTTCTGCGCCTTCAGGTCGGCGCTGATGTCGAGGCCGGCAGCGAACGCCCGCTGTTCCAGTTGCGGCGAAAGCGGCTTGCCGTCCATCGTCGCCTCGAAGTCGAGGAAATTGTCTCTGTCGTCGGGGATGGAGGGAACCTCGTTCGGGTTTCCCTCGATGTCCGGCATCGGGAAGGCGACGATGGTGTCGATGTCCTTGTCGGAGCCATTGCGGAAGACGTAGTCCACCGTCACCTTGTCGCGCGAGATGAAAAGATCCTCGCTGTCCATCGACACCACGTCGCTGCGCGACAGGATCAGGCCGCCCGTCACGAGTT
>NZ_JAFKID010000029.1 GCF_017306545.1 Mesorhizobium sp. | reverse complement strand
CGTCCGAAGCCGCGTTGCGGTACGACGGGTATAGTGCATGGGGGTCGACTGGACGTAAAACACACCGGGCGGGGCGCGAGGATCGCGCCACGTAGTTTACTCAAGAAGGCTCGGCTTTTCGCCCCGCCTCCCGACCGCTCAATGGCCAGACGGATCAAAATCCGGGCGTGGCGAGGAAGGGCTACAACTATTGTTCGCCGTCTTCCGTTTCGCATCGGCACCCTGGCTCAACAGGCCGGGGTGGCGCGCGGCGCCGGAAACGGGTAATGGCACGCCCAACGGCGCCTGTGCGCCAAGCCAATCCAAGAGGACAAGACATGACGGTTGCGAAGGAAACGGCCGAGCTTCTGGCTAAACTGGGCGTGGACAAGGGCGCGCTCTCTGGCGGCGACCTTCAGGTGCGCAGCCCGGTGACGGGCGAAGTGATCGCCTCGCTGAAGCAGATGTCGGCGGCCGAAGCCGGCAAGGCCATCGACGCCGCGCATGAGGCGTTCAAGGCATGGCGGCTGGTGCCGGGGCCGAAGCGCGGCGAGCTGGTGCGGCTGCTCGGCGAAGAACTGCGCGCGCATAAGGCCGAGCTTGGCCGACTGGTGTCCATCGAGGTCGGCAAGATTCCGTCCGAGGGGCTCGGCGAAGTGCAGGAGATGATCGACATCTGCGACTTCGCGGTCGGTCTTTCCCGCCAGCTTTACGGCCTGACCATCGCCACCGAGCGCCCCGGCCACCGCATGATGGAAACCTGGCACCCGCTCGGCGTCGTCGGCGTCATTTCCGCCTTCAACTTCCCGGTCGCGGTGTGGTCGTGGAACTCGGCGCTGGCGCTGGTGTGCGGCGACTCGGTGGTGTGGAAGCCGTCTGAAAAGACGCCGCTGACGGCGCTCGCCTGCGAGGCGATCTTCGCCCGCGCCGTCAAGCGCTTCGGCGCAGATGCGCCGAAGGACCTGCTCAAGGTTCTGATCGGCGATCGCGCCGTCGGCGAGGTTATGGTCGACCATCCGAAGGTGCCGCTGGTGTCGGCCACCGGCTCGACGCGCATGGGCAGGGAGGTCGGCCCGCGGCTGGCCAAGCGCTTCGCCCGAGCGGTGCTGGAACTCGGCGGCAACAATGCCGGCATCGTCACGCCCACGGCGGACCTCGACATGGCGCTGCGCGCGATTGCTTTCGGTGCGATGGGCACGGCCGGCCAGCGCTGCACGACGCTGCGCCGCCTCATCGTGCATGAAAGCGTTTACGACCAGCTCGTGCCGCGCTTGAAGAAGGCCTATGAGAGCGTGTCGGTCGGCAATCCGCTGGAAGGCAAGGCGCTGGTCGGTCCGCTGATCGACAAGGCGGCCTATGACGGCATGCAGAAGGCGCTGAAGGAAGCCACGGCCCATGGCGGCAAGGTGACCGGCGGCGCTCGCGTCGAAGACGGCCATCCGGACGCCTATTACGTGCATCCGGCGCTGGTCGAGATGCCGAAGCAGGTTGCGCCGGTGACGGAAGAGACTTTCGCCCCGATCCTTTACGTGATGAAATACAAGGACTTCGACGAGGCTCTTGACCTGCACAATGCGGTCGGTGCCGGCCTGTCGTCGTCGATCTTCACGCGCGATATCATGGAATCGGAGCGCTTCCTGTCGGTCGAGGGCTCGGACTGCGGCATCGCCAACGTCAATATCGGCACCTCGGGCGCCGAAATCGGCGGCGCCTTCGGCGGCGAGAAGGAAACCGGCGGCGGCCGTGAATCCGGCTCGGACGCCTGGAAGGCCTACATGCGCCGCGCCACCAACACGGTGAACTATTCCACCGCGCTGCCGCTGGCGCAGGGCGTGTCGTTCGACATCGACTGAGATGGAGCCGCTCGTTCCGCCCTTCACCCTTACCCTCTCCCCGTGAAGAACGGAGAGAGGGGGTCGCCGACGTTGGAGTGCGTCTCCTCTCCCCGCCACGTGCGGGGAGAGGATGCCGGCAGGCAGGCGAGGGGCGGCGCCGGCGATCGAATAGCGCCAATATCTGCTAGGATCGTAAGTCGGGAACCTTTCTTCGCCGCCGGCGTCCAACGGCGGACAAGGAGGCTGCGATGCCTACGCTGAACGCCAGACCGATCCCGCTCGATACAGCCAGCGACGCGGAACTCGTCGCGCACGCGCTGGCGCGGGACGGGCGCGCCTTCCGCGCCATCATGACGCGCTACAACCAGCGGCTCTATCGGCTGGCGCGCGGCATCGTCGGTCGTGCCAGCGAGGCCGAAGACGTCGTGCAGGAAGCCTATGTGCACGCCTTCCGCAGCCTCGACAGCTTTCGCGGCGATTCCGCCCTTTCGACCTGGCTGTCGCGCATCGTCATCAACGAGGCGCTCGGCCGGCTGCGCAAGCAAAAGCGCGAAGGCAAGGTGACGAACCTCGAAGCGGCGCAGGCCGAAATCATCCAGTTTCCCGGCAATGCCAGCGACGATCCGGAGCGGACCATGGCGCAAAGACAGATCCTGCACCTGGTCGAAGAGGCCACCGACCATCTGCCGGCCACCTTCCGGGCTGTGTTTGTCGCCCGTGTCATCGAGGGGCTGAGCATGGAGGAGACGGCCGAACTGCTCGGCATCAAGCCGGAGACGGTGAAGACGCGGCTCTACCGTGCCCGCCAGATGGTGCGCAAGGAACTGGACGCGCAGATCGGCCCGGTGCTGATGAACGCCTTCCCCTTCGCCGGCCGCCGTTGCGATCGCCTGAAGGATGCCGTCATGCAGCGCCTCGGCATCGAAAGCGCTGATTCAAAAGGCTGATCGAAGGCGCTGATTTTTCGGGAACCTCCGGCTGACTGCCGCATCCAATCGATGTCAAGCAAACAGGCCCCCGCGCTGTGCGCCGGGGCAAGGAGGTTCCATGTTCATTCGTCCGTTCGCCGCCCTAGCGATGCTGGGCGTTCTCGCCGCGCCGACCTTCGCCGACGCCGCTGACAAGCCGACCGATCCGCAGATCGCCCACATCGCCTACACCGCCGGCGTCATCGATATCGAGGCGGCCAAGCTCGCCGTTTCCAAGTCGAAGACCAAGGCGGTCGTCGATTTCGCCAAGGACATGCTGCGCGACCATGAAGCGGTCAACAAGCAGGCGCTCGACCTCGTGAAGAAGCTGAAAGTCACGCCGGAAGACAACGCCACCTCGAAGGCGCTGACCAAGGCGGCGACGGCGGAACGCGCCAAGCTGAAGAAGCTCAAGGGCGCCGCTTTCGACAAGGCCTATATCACCAACGAGGTCGCCTATCACAAGCAGGTCGACAGCGCGCTGGAGACGCTGCTGATCCCGTCCGCGCAGAACGCCGAACTGAAAAGCCTCTTGGAAACCGGCCTGAAGATTTTCCAGGGCCATGAGATGCACGCCGAGCACGTCGCGGCCGAGCTGAAATAGGAGGCGGCGATGCGCTTGGCATGGCTTTTGCCGGCGGCAGCGGTCCTGTTCGCCGCCGGCGTGGCTTCGGCATCCGCCGCGACCGTCACGGTGACGATCGACAAGCTGGTCTTTTCGCCGGCCGAGATCACCGTCAAGGCCGGCGACACGGTGGAGTGGGTGAACAAGGACCCCTTCGCTCACACCGCTACCGTCAAGGTCGGCTGGGAGGTCATGATCCCGCCGAAGAAGACGGCGAGCCGCGTCATGACGGCGAAGGATACGGTGGACTACTTCTGCCGCTTCCACCCCAACATGAAGGGTCGAATCACGGTCGCCCCGTAGGGCGTTGTTTTTACTGCCGCTGGCGGGGCAAACCCGTCAGCGGTATTTCATGTAGCCGATGAAGCCGGTGATGCGCCAGCGGTCGCTCCGGCGGCAGAAATAGAGCGTCTGCCAGTTGAGCCGGTCGATGCCGCCGTCAGCCAATTTCACCGTGCCGTCGAACTTCTTGTGGGCGACGGCGACGGCGCCGTTGATGTCGATCCGGTCCATCGAAACCGCTTTCAGCAGCGCCGGCACCAGCGGTTCGCCATAGGCGATCTTGGCGGATTCGGCCGCCTGCCGCAGCCATTCGTCGCGATAGGCGTCGAGCGTCGGGAAGGCGGCGTCCCAGTCGTCCTGGTTCGGCGAGTTGTGGGCGTGGATGCCGAGGAACCGGTCGGCGTCGAAATCGCCGGCCACCATGTCCCAATCCTGTGCGGCGAAAGCCTCGAAATCGCGCGGCATCAGCATGTCCCAGATGAAGGCGCGGTCGGCGTCGTTCGGGAAGGGATTCTGCGCGGTCATGACGTTTCGCTTCAGGAGAGTTTGCCGCGCGCGGCGACGGGCAGGATATCGACAACCCGGTCGCCGGAGATCAGGTAGACCTGGTCGTAAAGGTTGATGACCGGGCAGATGTGGTCGGGCAGCACGCGTACGCGGTCGCCGACCTTGAGCGTGCTGCTTTCCGGCAATTCCACCTTGCCGTGTTCTTCCGACAGGCCGACGACCCTGGCGCCCGGCTCCTCGATCAGTTCGGCGTATTCCGGCAGGCCGAGCGTATCGCTGGTCAGCGCCTTGGAACCGGCGTCGAGGATGGCGCGGGTGGCTGTCGGTTTGCTGACCACGGTGGCAAGCACGGTGGCGGCGCAATCGTCCAGCGTGGCGGCGCCCTTGGCCACCTGATAGCGGTCCATATAGATGTAGGTGCCGGGGCGGTATTCGGTGACGATGGCGCCCTCGGGCTCGCGCCACATGTCCGGCGTGCCGCCGCTGGTGATCGTCTCGCAGGGGAGGCCGTTTTGCGCCAGCAGGTCGCGCGCGGCCGCCAGCCATGCTTCCGCTTCCGCCGCCTTGCCGGGAGCCGGGAAGGTCATCAGGCCGCCGAAGGTAAGGCCGGGCGCTGAGCCGATCTGCCTTGCCAGCGCCAGCGCCTCGTCCTTCGACTGCACGCCGCAGCGGCCGCCGCCGGTGTCGCACTCGATCAGCACTTTCAGCGGCCGGCCGGCATCGCGGAAAGTCTCGGCAAGACCTGCTATCGTCGTCGCGCTGTCGGCGGTGACGGAGAGCGTGACGCGGCCATGCAGCGCCTTCAGCCGTTCGAGCTTGGCTTTGCCGAGGATGTTGTACGGGAGGAAAATGTCGGTCAGGCCGGCATCGGCCATCACTTCGGCCTCGCCGATCTTCTGGCAGGTGATGCCAGCGGCACCGGCCGCGACCTGCTTTTTCGCGAAGAAGGGCAGCTTGTGCGTCTTGATGTGGGGCCTGAGCTTCACGCCGGCCGCATCGGCCGCCGCCTGCGCGCGGGCGATGTTTTTCTCCACCCGGTCGATATCGATCAGCACCGCCGGCGTGTCGATTTCGTCGATGGTCTTGGGGCGGTCGGTCATGTCGGTCATCCAGTCGTTCATCTGCGGGTCGGCGACTTTGAGCACGGCGGGGCTTCGCTTGAGGCGGCGCAGATTCTCCAGAACCTTTGGTCCACACGTTTGCGCCGCCGCCGGCGCGATCAGGTCGCTGGCGACGAACATGGCGCGAGGAGGCCGGCTTGTACATCGCCGATCCCGGTTTTCTCGCTCGCCGCGGCGCGCTATAGGCTCGATCGGCATCGCGTCACGGCGGCAACCGTTGCCAACGCAGGGCCTTGCTTCGGAAGCCGGGAAATCACCGGCGCCGTCAAAACGGAGGATTCGTCTCATGTCTCGCAAGCAGGTTTTCGGAACGTCACATGTGCCGCTGTCGCCGGCGGTGCGGGCCGGCGATTTCGTCTACGTTTCCGGCCTGGTGCCGGTGAAGCCGGACGGCTCGATCGTCGAGGGCGGTATCGAGCCGCAGACAAGGCAGGTGCTGGAGAACGTCAAGGCGGCGCTGGCGCTGGCCGGCGCCACGATGGACGATGTGGTGAAGACCACCGTTTTCATCGAGGACGCGCGTGATTTCGGCGGCATGAACAAGGTTTACGGCACCTTCTTCGCCAAGGAGCCGCCGGCGCGCACCACGGTCGAGGCACGGCTGATGATCGACATCAAGGTGGAAATCGAGGCAGTGGCATACGCCCCGGTGAAGTGAGTCCATTCCAAGTTTGAAACGACCGGTGCCGCCATACCCCCGCCCCTAGCCCCTCCCCGTAAGGGGGAGGGGGATTCGAGCACGGCAGCTTCCCCTCCCTCTTGCGGGCAGGGGGCAGGGGCGGGGGCCATCTTGTCGAACCACCAACTGAGTTTTCCCCCAATGCGCATCTTCACCGCCTCGCTGGCGACCGAGACCAACACCTTCTCGCCGGTGCCGACTGACCGCGCCTCCTTCGAGATGGCGTTCTATGCCGGGCCGGGCGAGCATCCCGAGACGCCGACGCTGTGTTCTTCGCCCATTGTCGCCCTGCGCAAGCGGGCGGCGGCGGAGGGGCTGACCGTCATCGAGGGCACGGCGACATGGGCGGAGCCGGGCGGCCTCGTGCAGCGCCGGACCTACGAGGCGCTGCGCGACGAAATCCTCGGCCAGTTGCGCGCTGCGCTGCCGGTGGATGCCGTCATCCTCGGCCTGCACGGCGCCATGGTGGCGCAGGGTTATGACGACTGCGAGGGCGACCTGCTGGCCCACGTGCGCGAGATGGTCGGACCAGACGTGGTGGTTGCCGCCGAACTCGACCCGCACAGTCACCTGACGCCGAAGCGGGTGGCGGCGGCGAACATCCTGGCCGCCTTCCTGGAATTCCCGCACACGGATTTCTATGAGCGTGGCGAGCATGTGGTGGAGCTTGGCCTGGCCGCGGCGCGCGGCGAAATCAGGCCGGTGATCTCGACCTTCGACTGCCGCATGATCCAGGTCCTGCCGACCAGCCGTGAGCCGATGCGCTCTTTCGTCGACCGTCTCAAGGCGTTGCACGGCAAGGACGGCGTCCTGTCCGTCTCCGTCATTCACGGCTTCATGGCCGCCGACGTGCCGGAACTGGGCACGCGCATCATGGTCGTCACCGACAATGACAAGGAAAAGGGCGACGCGCTGGCCGAAAGGCTCGGGCGCGAGCTTTATGCGCTGCGCGAGAAACTGGCGATGCCGATGCTGACGACGCAGGACGGTATCGCGCGGGCGCTCGCCGTGGGCGCCGAAAAGCCCGGCAAGCCGGTGGTGATCGCCGATATATGGGACAATCCGGGCGGCGGCGTCGCCGGCGACGGCACCGTCGTGCTGCGCGCGATGATGGCGCACGGGCTCAAAAACATCGGCGTGGCCACGATCTGGGACCCGATCGCCGTTCAGTTCTGCCACGCGGCCGGAGAGGGGGCTGTCATCGACCTGCGCTTCGGCGGCAAGGCCGGCCCGCTGGCGGGCGAACCCATCGACGCCCGCGTGCGCGTGGTCAAGGCGGTCGCCGAAGGCTGGCAGAGCTTCGGGCCGAGCCGCGTCACGCTCGGCCCGGCAGCGCTGGTGCGCATCGAGGGAACCGAGATCGACGTCATCCTCAACACCAACCGCACGCAGACTTTCGAGCCGGACATCTTTTCCAATCTGGGCGTCGACCCGCTCGGGAAGGACGTCCTGCTGATCAAGTCGACCAACCATTTTTACGCCGGCTTCGTGCCGATCGCTGCGGAAATCCTCTATGTCGCGGCGCAGAGTTCCTATCCGTACGATCCGCGCGTGACGGACTACAAGAAACTTTCCCGGCCGATCTGGCCGCGCGTCGAAGATCCGTGGGTCATGTGAGATGAACGGATCGGCTCGTTCAGCGATGTCGCTGATGCCGGCCGGCCCGTCGGCCCGAAGTCTATGCCTCCTGCGATTTCCTGGCGATGTCCAGAAAGGCGCGGATGGCCTTGGCCTGGCTGCGCTCGGTCAGGCAGATCAGCGCCTCGTCCATGAACATCGGCGGCCCGTCGATGGCGATCTTGGCAAGGCGGGCGTCGCTGCCGAATTCGGCCTCCGAGACGAAGCCGATGCCGGCGCCCGAAGCGACGATCTCACGCACCGCTTCCCGGCCTTCCGCCTCGATGGCGAATTTCAGTTCCACGCCGGCCTTCGCCGCGCCTTCCTCCAGCTTCTTGCGCGTCTTGGAGCCGCGCTCGCGCATGACCAGCGGCAGCGCCGCCAGTTCCGCGAAGGAAAGCGAGGCCCGGCCCGCCAGCGGGTGTCCTGCGGCGGCATAGGCGATGATCGGCGTTGAGTTCAGCCGGATAATCTCGAATTCGCGGCCGGAGGGCACTTCGCCCAGCACGCCGATATCGGCCTCGTAGCTGAACAGGCTTTCGATGACGGTCTCGGTATTGCCGGCCCGGATCGTCACCTTGACGCCGGGATACTTGCCGCGAAACTCGCCCATGATGTGAAGCAGGTGGTGGGCCGCATCGGCCACCACGCGCAGGGTGCCCGCGCGCAAAGCCCGCGATTCGGACAGCAGTTCGAGCGCCTGGCTCTCGGTGTCGAACATGCGGCGCGTGATCGCCAGCAGCTTCTCGCCGGAGGGCGTCAGCGTTACCTGCTTGCGCTGCCGGTTGAAGAGCAGGATATCGTATTCCCCCTCCAGCTTGCGCACCTGGTCGGAGATGGCGGGCTGCGTCAGAAGCAGTTCCTCGGCCGCGCGGGAAAAGCCGCCGCAGATGGCGACGTAGTGAAAGGCACGAAGCTGGACGTAGCGCATGAGTTGGGTCGCTTTGATAAGTCTCGCTTATTGGTAGATACAAAATAACGATTTTTCGAATACATTATTGGGCGCCTATAAGGCTCGGGACAACAGCGAGACGGGAGCGTTCCGATCATGCCGCAACAGGCTGCAACACAGGGCTTCGAGCCGCCCGCCATGGGCGAGCCTTACCTGCTGACGCCGGGTCCGCTCACCACCGCCTTTTCCGTCAAGCAGGCGATGCTGAAGGACTGGGGCTCGTGGGACGGCGATTTCCGCGCCATGACGGCCGACATGCGCCGCCGCTTGCTGGCGCTGACCGGCGACAAGAAGGGCGAATACGACTGCGTGCCGCTGCAAGGCTCGGGGTCCTACTGCGTCGAAGCCATGCTCGGCTCCTTCGTGCCGAAGGACGGCAAGGTGCTGGTGCTGGCCAACGGCGCCTACGGCCTGCGCGCAGCACAGACGATGAACTATCTCGGCCGGGCGCACACGCTGATCGACAAGGGCGATTACCTGCCGCCGCGCGGCGACGAGGTGGCAGCGGCGCTCGATGCCGATCCGGCGATTACCCATGTTCTCGCCATCCATTGCGAAACCAGTTCCGGCATCCTGAACCCCGTTCCCGAGATCGCCGAGGTGGTCAAGGCGAAGGGCCGCAAGCTGCTGGTCGATTCGATGAGCGCTTTCGGCGCGGTGCCGCTCGACGTCAACGACATCGGCTACGAGGCGATGGTGTCGTCGGCCAACAAGTGCATCGAGGGCGTGCCGGGCTTCGGCTTCGTTATCGCGAAGAAAAGCTCGCTGGAGGCCGCCAAAGGCAACAGCCACTCGCTGGCGCTCGACGTGCACGCCCAGTGGGCGGCGATGGAAAAGACCGGCCAGTGGCGCTTCACGCCGCCGACGCATGTCGTCGCCGCCTTCCTCGAAGCGCTGAAGATGCACGAAGCGGAAGGCGGTGTCGCCGGCCGCGGCGCGCGCTACACGAAGAACCGCGACGTCATGGTCGCCGGCATGCGCGAACTCGGCTTCGAGACGCTTTTGTCCGACCGCTGGCTGTCGCCGATCATCGTCACATTCTTTTGCCCCGCGCATGAGAAGTTCGTCTTCAACCGCTTCTACGAGCTCATGAAGGACAAGGGGTTCATCATTTATCCGGGCAAGCTCACGGTGGTGGAGTCCTTCCGCGTCGGCTGCATCGGCCGCATGGACGAGCACGTCATGCGCCGCGTGGTCGAGGCGGCGAAACAGTCGCTCGACGAGATGGGCGTCGACACCGCCGCCCCGCCCGCCACGGCAATCGCCGAGCGCGCAAAGCTTGCCGCCTGAGTTTCACCGCCAGACTTCGCCGCTTGACGCGGCCTTTTCAACCCGAGGACCGATGCCCATGAACCAGATGTCTCCCGTTACCGTGTCGGTGAACGGCCGTGCTTATGCGTGGCCGCGGGTTCCGGCGATTGCGATTTGTTTGGACGGCTGCGAGCCGGCCTATCTGGACGAAGCGATCAAGGCCGGGCTGATGCCGGCGCTGGTGAAGATCAAGGAGAAGGGCACGGTGCGGTTCGCGCATTCGGTGATCCCGTCCTTCACCAACCCGAACAACCTGTCGATCGCGACGGGGCGGCCGCCGGCGGTGCACGGCATCTGCGGCAACTACCTCTACAACCCGGAGACGGGCGAGGAGGTGATGATGAACGACCCGAAGTTTTTGCGCGCCCCGACGATCTTCCAGGGTTTCTACGACGCCGGCGCCAAGGTGGCGGTGGTGACGGCCAAGGACAAGCTGCGCGCTTTGCTCGGCAAGGGGCTGAAGTTCGACGACGGCAGGGCGCTGTGCTTCTCGGCCGAGAAGTCGGACACCACGACGAAGGCCGAGCACGGCATCGACAACGCCTCGAAGCATTTTGGCCTGGCCGTTCCGGAAGTCTATTCGGCCGAGTTGTCGGAGTTCGTCTTCGCCGCCGGCGTGCAGTTGCTCAAGGAGTTCCGGCCGGACGTGATGTACCTCACCACCACCGACTTCGTGCAGCACAAATACGCGCCGGGCGTGCCGCAGGCGAACGCCTTCTATGAGATGTTCGACAAGTATCTGGCGCAACTCGACGCGCTGGGCGCGGCGATCGTGGTGACGGCCGACCACGGCATGAAGCCGAAGCACCATGCCGACGGTTCGCCCAACGTCGTCTACGTGCAGGACCTGCTGGACGAATGGCTGGGCAAGGACGCCGCCCGCGTGATCCTGCCGATCACCGACCCCTATGTGGTGCACCACGGCGCGCTGGGTTCGTTCGCGACGGCCTACCTGCCGAAAGGCGCGGACCGCGAGGCGGTGATGGAAAAGCTGCGCAAGGTCGAGGACATCACCCTTGTGCTCGGCCGCGAGGAAGGCTGCGCCTGCTTCGAGCTGCCGGAAGACCGCATGGGCGACATCGTCCTGGTCTCGGGCGAGAACAAGACGATCGGCACCTCCGCACATCGGCACAATCTGGCGGCGCTCGACGAGCCGCTGCGTTCGCATGGCGGTCTGACCGAGCAGCGCGTGCCCTTCATCGTCAACCGGGTGATGAAGGAGCTGCCGGACGCGCCGGTGCTGCGCAACTTCGACGCCTTCTACTACGCGGTGACGGCTGCCGCGCAGGTGGGCTGAGGAGCGGCGTCATGACCAAACTCGATCCTTCCATAAAGGTCCGCCACGAGCCGATGCGCATTGCAGGCCGAAAGGTGGACGCCGATGCGGTGCTGAACGTGCACTATCCCTACACCGACACGGTGATCGGCACCGTGCCGGCGGGCAATGCCGAGCACGCGCGAAAAGCCTTCGAGATCGCGGCGAACTACACGCCGAAACTGACCCGCTACGAGCGCCAGAAGATACTGCTCAAGACCGCCGAACTGCTGAATGCCCGCAAGGACGAACTGTCGGACCTGATCACGCTGGAACTCGGCATCTCCAAGCAGGATTCGCTCTACGAAGTCGGCCGCGCCTTCGACGTCTTCACGCTGACCGGCCAGATGGTCATCCATGACGACGGCGAGATTTTTTCCTGCGACCTCACCCCGCACGGCAAGGCGCGCAAGATCTTCACCATCCGCGAGCCGCTCAAGGCGATCTCGGCGATCACGCCGTTCAACCATCCGCTCAACATGGTCTCGCACAAGGTGGCGCCGGCGATCGCCACCAACAATTGCGTGGTGGTCAAGCCGACGGAACTGACGCCGATGACGGCGCTGATGCTGGCCGACGTGCTCTACGAAGCCGGCCTGCCGCCGGAAATGCTGTCGGTCGTGACAGGCTGGCCGAAGGATATCGGCGAGGAGATGATCACCAACCCGAACATCGACCTGATCACCTTCACCGGCGGCGTGCCGGTCGGCAAGATGATCGCGCAGAAGGCCGGCTACAGGCGCCAGGTGCTGGAACTCGGCGGCAACGACCCGCTGATCATTTTGAACGACCTCTCCGACGACGACCTGGCAAAAGCGGCCGACCTCGCGGTGGCGGGCGCGACGAAGAACTCCGGCCAGCGCTGCACGGCGGTCAAGCGCATCCTCGTGCAGGAGAAGGTCGCCGACCGGTTCGTGCCGATGGTGCTGGAGCGGGCGAAGGCGATCCGGTTCGGCGATCCGCGCGATCCGGCAACCCAGCTCGGCACCGTGGTGCACGAGAAGGCGGCGGCGCTGTTCGAGAAGCGGGTGCAGATGGCGGCCGAGCAAGGCGCCGACATCCTCTATCACCCCGGCCGCCAGGGGGCGCTCTTGCCGCCCATCGTCGTCGACCGCGTGCCGCACCAATCCGAACTCGTCATGGAAGAGACCTTTGGCCCGATCGTACCGATCGTGCGCGCGCCCGACGACGACGATCAACTGATCGCGCTCTCCAACTCCACCGCCTTCGGCCTCTCCTCGGGCGTCTGCACCAACGACTTCCGCCGCATGCAGAAATACATCGCCGGCCTGAAAGTCGGCACCGTCAACATCTGGGAAGTCCCCGGCTACCGCATCGAGATGAGCCCCTTCGGCGGCATCAAGGACTCAGGCAACGGCTACAAGGAAGGCGTCATCGAGGCCATGAAGTCATACACAAACGTCAAGACCTTCTCGCTGCCGTGGACAAGCTGAACGCCATTTATATCGGGATGTTCCGAGGGAGCCGCCACGGCTCCCTCGTTCGCGCTTTTACCTGAGGTCTTGGGAGGTTTTCCATGGCGCGCTCGAAGCCGGTCATCGTCCACACCGAAGGCGAGTCCAACAGTTCCGCCGCGCGCGGTGCCTGGAACGCGAAGCAGGCGGACGCGGCGACCAAGGCGCTTCTCGACCGCGACGCCGCCGCCTTCCTGCACCAGAGCCTGTCCAGTCCCTGCGTGACGGCTATCGCCAAGGCCGAAGGCATCTGGATCGAGGACACGGCAGGCCGCCGCTACATGGATTTCCACGGCAACAGCGTGCATCACATCGGCTACGGCCATCCGCGCCTGAAGGAAGCCATCGCAAAGCAGATGGACGAGCTGCCGTTCTCGCCACGCCGCTTCACCTGCGAACCGGCGGTGGAACTGGCTGAAACTTTGGGAAAGCTGGCGCCGGGCGATCTCGGCAAGGTGCTGTTCACCACCGGCGGCTCGGACGCCATCGAGGTGGCGCTGAAGGTGGCGCGCGCCGCCACCGGCCGCTTCAAGACGCTGTCCTTCTGGGACGCTTTCCACGGCGCCGGCTTCGGCGCGTCGAGCGTCGGCGGCGAGGCGACGTTCCGCTCCGGCATCGCCGGACCGCTGCTGCCCGGCACCGAGCATGTCGCGCCCTGGGCGTCGCACAACTGCCCTTACGGCACCAACTCGCTTGAGGAGTCGGCGCGCGCCTGTGCCAATATGATCTCCTACGTGCTTGGCCGGGAAGGCGATTTCGCCGCCGTCGTCGCCGAGCCCATGCGGGCGACGCCGCTGGTGCCGGCGCCGGGCTTCTGGAAGGCGGTGCGCGAGGCCTGCGACCGCCACGGCACGCTTTTGATCTTCGACGAGATCCCGACCGGGCTCGGCAAGACCGGAAAATTCTTCGCTTCCGAGCACGATGGCGTCGCACCCGATATCATCGTCATGGGCAAGGCGCTGGGCGGCGGCATCCTGCCGATCGCAGCCGTCATCGCCCGGCGCGACCTCGACGTCGCCGGCGACTACGCCATCGGCCACTACACGCATGAGAAGAACCCGGTGACGACACGGGCGGCACTCACCACCATCGCCATCGTGCGCGAGGAGGGTCTGGCTGAGCGCGCCGCGGAGCTTGGCGGCTGGGCGATGGAGCGGATGCGCGACCTGATGGCGCGCTCGCCCTTCGTTGGTGACGTGCGGGGCAGGGGGCTGATGTTCGGCGTCGAGATGGTCGAGGACAAGGACACGTTCCAGCCGAACCATGCGTTGGCAGAGCGTATCTATTACCGCTGCCTGGACAAAGGCCTGTCGTTCAAGATCAGCGCCGGCAGCGTGCTGACTTTGTCGCCGCCGCTGGTGATTTCGCGCGAAGACCTCGACCGGGCGCTGACAATCGTCGAAGACGCGGTGGTGGCGGGATAGGAGCGGCGGCCGCGCATCGGTGCCGGCTCCCCGCGCGCGGCACGGACGGGGCAACTCTGTCTGAACGGCGATCCGGCTATGTCGGAGGTCGCGATCCCCCGCCGCGCATTTCGCGATTTTCCGGACTCCCGAGTTGCCGGCGGTGCGTGCTTGTCCTGCCCCTGTCATCCGACTGACATCGACCGGGGTCATAGGTCCTCGGCAACGTGACGAGACGGACGGGATCTATCGAAAGCCGACGAACGGAACGGGTCGCCAGGCGCTGAGCCAGATCATAAGTCTGGCTTTCCGCTTCATAAAATAAATAGATTTTACTTATCGATGAACGCCTAACAAACTCACACCGAGGATGGCTCAGATCGCGGCAGTTGCGGTCGATAAGAAGAAAACGGAGCCCTCGGAACACTTAGATGCGTCAAGCAAAGGAGAATCCATGAAAACGAAGCTTTCCCTGGTTGCGGCTCTGCTCGCAGCCACCGCCATGCCGGCGTTCGCCGACGGTGTCGTCACCATCTACAGCGCAGACGGCCTGCACGACGGCAATCCGAGCTGGCTCGGCAACCAGTTCGAGGCCTTCACCAAGGCGACCGGCATCAAGATCCAGTATGTCGAGGCCGGCTCCAGCGGCGTCGTCGACCGCATCTCGAAGGAGAAGTCGAACACCCAGGCCGACGTGCTGGTGACGCTGCCGCCCTTCATGCAGAAGGCCGCCGCCGACGGTCTGCTTGAAGCCTACACGCCGGCCGGCGCCGACAAGATCGAGGCGCGCGACAAGGATGCCGACGGCCGCTACTACGCGATGGTCAACAACTATCCGAACTTCATCTACAACGCCGAGGTGCTGAAAGCGGCGCCGGCGACCTATGACGACCTGCTCGATCCGAAGTTCAAGCAGAAAATCCAGTATTCGACGCCCGGTCAGGCCGGCGACGGCACGGCGCTGATGTTGCAGACCTTCCACGCCTTCGGCTCGAAGGAAAAGGGCCTCGACTATCTGAAGAAGCTCCAGGCCAACAATCTCGGCCCGTCCGCCTCGACCGGCAAGCTGACGGCGCTGGTCAACAAGGGCGAGCTTTACGTCGCCAACGGCGACATGCAGATGAACCTGTCGCAGTCGCGCGACAATCCCAACATCAAGATCTTCTTCCCGACCGGACCGGACGGCAAGAAGACGGCCTTCGCGCTGCCCTATTACATCGCCCTCGTCAAAGGCGGGCCCGACGCCGAAAACGGCAAGAAGCTGATCGACTTCCTGTTGTCGGAAGCAGCCCAGAAGGACGTCAGCTCGGTGGCCCAGGGTTTCCCGGTGCGCACCGACGTCAAGCCGACCGACGACAATTTCAAGAACCTGAACGCCATGCTTGAGGGAGTGGAAATATGGTCGCCGGACTGGGCCAAAGTGCTGAACGATCTCAAGGGCGACGTGGCGGCCTACAACCAAGCGATCTCGGGCAACTGATGGCCGAGGCGACGGTCATGGAACGGATGCCTGCCAGCTCGAAGCCTGTCGTGGCGTCCGCCTCTGCTGCCGCGGCAAGCGGCAGCAGGATCGGCTTCGAGGACGTCTCGGTCACTTACGGGTCGCTCACGGTCCTGCATTCGTTCACGCTCACCGTCAATCCGGGCGAGATCGTCGCCCTCATCGGCCCTTCGGGGTCTGGCAAGACGACGGCGCTGCGCGCCGTCGCCGGTTTCGTCAAGCCGTCGTCCGGGCGCATCCTGATCGGCGACCGCGACGTCACCTACCTCGCCCCCTACGACCGCAAGATCGGCATGGTGGTGCAGAACTACGCGCTCTTCCCGCATATGCGGGTGGACGAGAACGTCGCCTTCGGCCTGCGCGCGCATGGCGCGGCCGAAGACGTCATCAGGAAGCGGGTGCCGGAATGCCTGGCCATGGTCGGCATGGCGGCCTACGGCAAGCGCTATCCGCGCGAATTGTCCGGCGGGCAGCAGCAGCGCGTGGCGATCGCCCGCGCACTGGCGCCACGGCCGCAGGTGCTTCTGCTCGACGAGCCGCTGTCGGCGCTCGACGCGCAGATCCGGCGTTCCATGCTGGACGAACTCGCCAAGCTGCATCGCGACCTGCCGAACCTGACGGTGCTCTACGTCACGCATGACCAGACCGAGGCGCTGACGCTGGCCAACCACATCGGCATCATGCGCGACGGCCGCTTGCAGGCCTTCGGCGGCGCGCAATCGCTGTTCCGCCACCCGCCGAACCGCTTCGCCGCCGAGTTCCTCGGCCGCGCCAACCTTCTGCCGGCCAGCGACCTTCAGCCCGGCGAAGGCGACCGCGCGCATGTGCGCTTCGGCGGGACCGTGCTTTCGGCCCGCAACCACCATCGCCTGCCGAAAGGCAGCGATTGCCTGGTGTGCGTCAGGCCGCACGATTTCCGCTTTACCCGCACCGCGACCGAGCCGAACTCGATCGGCGGCACCGTCGTTTCCGTGCAATGGCAGGGCGACGTGCACAACATCACCTTCGAGGCGGGCGGCCAGACGGTGCGCATGACCTCGACGCCGATGGCCAGCCCGCCGGCGATCGGCGAGGCGATCGCCGTGCATTTCGATCCCGACGAGGTGACGCTGGTGCCGGAGGATGCACGCCATGGCTGAGGCGGCCATTGCCGGCCCGGCGCCGCGAACGGCGCCGCAGAGCCTCTGGGTGGTGCCGCCGCTTCTGGTGCTGGCGGTGCTGTTCCTCTATCCGCTGGCGCTGATCGCGCGCGCCTCGCTGGGCGAGGAGGCGCCGTCCTTCGCCGCCTTCGAGCAGGTGCTGAAATCCGGGCAGTTCATCGACGGGCTCTACCACACCGTCGTCATAGCCATCAGCGCCACCGCCGGCTGTCTGGTGCTCGGCTTCATCCTCGCTTTGGTCATCGCCTTCGTGCCGTTTCCCGGCGCCCGGCTGGCCAGCCGGCTGATCGATACGGTGATCGCGCTGCCGACCTTTCTCGTCACGCTCGCCTTCACCTTCATCTACGGCTCGGCCGGCATCATCAACGAGACGCTGATGCACGTGCTGGGCCTGGAACTGCCGCCGATCAATTTCCTCTATTCGCAATGGGGCGTGATCCTGGCGGAAGTGACGGTCTACACGCCCTTCGTCATGCGGCCGCTGCTCGCCACCTTCTCGCTGATCGACCAGGCGCAGATCGAGGTGGCCTCGAGTCTTGGCGCGCGGCCGGCGCGCATCGTGCGGCGGATCATCCTGCCGGCGGCGCTGCCGGCGCTGGTGGCCGGCGGGAGCCTGTGCCTGCTGCTCACGGTCAACGAGTTCGGCATCGTGCTGTTCATCGGCGCCAAGGACGTCATCACCCTGCCGCTGCTGATCTACTCGAAGGCGATCCAGGAATTCGACTACACGACGGCCTGCGTGATCGCGGTGGTGAACGTGGTGCTGTCGCTCGGCCTCTATACGCTCTACCGCATCGTCGTCGCTCACTTCGGAGGCAAAAGTGCTGGTGTGGTCTAAGTCCGGGCGCATCGCCACCTGGGCGGTGGCGGTGCCGTTGTTCCTGCTGATCTACGGCCTGCCGATCGGCGTGATCGTGCTTGCCAGCGTCAGCGGCCAGTGGAACGACATCCTGCCGACCAAGCTGACGCTGGCGCATTACAGCGACGCCTTTCGTGCGGACTCTTTCGATGCGCTGAAGGGAAGCCTCGTCACCGGCGTCGTCGCAAGTGGCGCCGCGCTCGTCTGCGGCACCTGGGCGGCGCTGGCGCTGCGCAAGATGAAGCCTGTGCCGCGCCGCATCCTCGACCTGTTCTTCTTCATCCCCAGCGCCGTGCCTTCCGTGTCGATCGGCCTCGGCCTGCTGGTCGCTTTCAGCCAGCCGCCGCTTTTGCTCAACGGCACCAAGATGATCGTGTTGATCGCGCATTTCGTGCTGATCTCGGCCTTTACCTACGGCAACGTCACGGCCGGCCTGTCGCGCTTGCCGATCGATTGCGAGCAGGTGGCCGAAAGCCTCGGCGCGCGGCCGTTCTACCGGCTGCGGCGGGTGACGCTGCCGTTGTTGGCGCCTTACCTGATCGCCGCCTTCAGCCTGAGTTTCGCGCTGTCGATGGGCGAACTCGGCGCCACCGTCATGGTCTACCCGCCGGGCTGGGTGACGCTGCCGGTGCGCATCTTCTCGCTGTCCGACCGCGGCGCCATCTTCGATGCGGCGACCATGGCGACAATCCTCGGCGCGGCGACGCTGCTGGTGCTGATCGGCCTGTCGCGCATCTCGACCAAGGCTATGGTGCGGTAGGAAATGGCGAGCCCTCAGGCGACGCGCAGATAGCTCGTCATGCCGCTCTTCTGGTGCTCGATGATGTGACAGTGCAGCAGCCAGTCGCCGGGGTTGTCGGCGACGAAGCCGAGTTGCACCTTCTCATCAGGCTGGATGAGGTAGGTGTCGGTGACGAGCCGCCTGACCGGCCCGGCCGAGGACGACAACACGGTGAAGCTCATGCCGTGCAAATGAATCGGGTGGGCGTGCGGCGTCAGGTTCTGCATGTCGATGACGTAGCTTTTGCCCAGTTTCAGCTCCGCCAGCGGCGCGGTCGGGTCCGGCGTGTCGCCCGGCCACGGCACCTTGTTGATCGCCCAGAAACTGTAGCCGAGCGAGCCGCAGATACTCCCGGCAGGAGCGTTCTCGGCCGTTGCGCTGAGCGCTAGCGGAATGCGCTCGGCCGCAGCTATATCCGGCATGGCGACGGGGTTTGGCTCCAACGCGGCCAGGTCGCGCAGGTCGCGCTTCAGCGAAGCGCCGACGGCGCGCAGGCTCACCAGCACCTTCTTCTTCGTGCCGCGTATATCCTTGAGGGCGACGACCGTGCCTTCGTCGTCGGGCATGCGCACGGCGAGATCGAGGCGCTGGCCCGGACCGAGTTGCAGCACGTCGAGGCGGAAACGGTCCGGCACAGGATTGCCGTCGATGGCGATGACGTCGGCCTGTGCGTCCTCCATCTGGAAGGCGTAGATGCGGGTGACGTCGGTGATCGCCAGCCTGAGCCGCACCAGCCCGCCGGCGGGCGTGTCGTATTGCGGCTCCTCGTGCCAGTTGGCGGTGCGCACCGTGCCGTAGGTGCCGGAGCGGGCGGCATCGCGCGGGCGGAACTGCTGGATGAACTGGCCGTCGCCGCCGAGCCGCCAGTCGCGCAGGTTGACGACCAGTTCGGCGTCGAACTGCGGATCGCGCGGGTTCTCCACCACGATCACGCCGGTCATGCCGTGGCCCATCTGGGTCAGCGTGTTACAGTGCGGATGATACCAGAAGGTGCCGGCGTCGGGCGGCGTGAAGGCATAGTCGAAGTGGTTGCCGGTATAGACGTAGGGCTGCACCATGTAAGGCACGCCGTCCATCCTGTTGGGCACGCGCACGCCGTGCCAGTGGATCGTCGTCGGCTCGTCGAGGCCGTTGACCAGCCGCGCCGCGAAGGGCTTGCCCTTCGTCATGCGCAGTACCGGCGGCATGCCGGCGTCGCCGTAGGTCAGCACATCCTGGGTAGAGGTGTTGCCGGTCAGGTTCGCCGCCGTCTTCACCGTTTTGAGGATGCGCGGTTCCGGCACCGCGAACGCTGTGCTCACCATGTTGCCGGCGGCGCCCAGTCCGAACGCACAGGCGCTGGCGGCGGACGCCTTGAGCATGGTTCGGCGCGTCAGGACGGACATGGAGCGCTCCTCATTTCACGGACGGCACCGTTTTAGAAACGACCCCGCCGATCGGCAACCGCCGTGATCGCCGCAGGCCGGCGTGGCGCTGCCCGTCCGGCCATTACTTGACCACAAGCACAGGGATCGTCGCGCGCGCCAGCACCTCTGCCGTCTGGCTGCCGAGCAGCAGACGGTCGACGCCGCGCCGGCCGTGCGAACCCATGACGATCAGATCGGCGCCGCACGCCTCGGCCGTTTGCAGGATGGCGGTGGCCGGCCGGGCGTCAGACGCATGGAGGAGGGCGGTTTCGACATTGTGACTGGCGGCTGCGGTCCTCACCGCCTGCAAGACCTTTCCGGCCGCCTCCGCCTGGCTCTTGTTGAAGGCGTTCAGTTCATCCTCGGACGGAATCCAGCCAGCGCCGACGGCAAGGCCCGACAGCGGATAGGGATCGGTGCAGGTGAGAATCGTCGCCTTGGCGCCGAGATTCCTTGCCAGCGCGAGGCCGTAATCGACGCCTCGCTGCGCCGTTTCCGATCCGTCGGTCGGAATGAGGATGTGCTTGGGCATGGCTATCTCCGGTTGCGGCGGCGAAAGGTCGCGCGGGACGGCGAAGTTCCTTGATCCGGATCAAAGACCGCCCTCTCCATGCCGTCTAGCGTATCGGGCGGTCGAGCGGCTGTCCAACCGGGCTGGGGTGCGTCCAGATGCCCTATCGCCGATCGGCGAGGATATCGCTTTGTGCTCGGCCCGACGGCGAGGAGACACGCCTGCGGCCGAATGTCAGCGTGGGGCGCGGTTGACACTGTCGCCGCTAAAAATGGTATTGAGGATATATCTTTTATGATCGTGAGAGTGATGCCGAGATATCCGGGACTGACCCGCAGCGGACGAACAGCAACCTTGCCGACAGGCGCGTGGCTGGACAAATCGGCGTTCGTGAATATCGTTGTCACTGTGCCGGCGCCGATGCCTGTGAGCGGCATCGAAATGCAAGCTGCCTGACGCCTGAGGGGACGCCAATGGTCAGACTGGTTTCGGGAATGACGGTTACGGAGCGGCAGATCGCTCTGGTGGTGTTGCTGGCGCTCAGCCTGATCGGGCTGGCGATGGCGGCCGGCGGCCGCGGCGATCCGATGGGCGCCCAAGGCTTCGTCGTCCTGGTTTTCTCCGTCGGCCTCGCCTTCGCGGTGATGGCGGGCTACTACGCGCCGGAGCCGGACGAGAGCAGGCTTACCCGCTATTACGACGATCCGACCAAGGTCGGCATCGTGCTCACCGTGATCTGGGCGGTTGTCGGCATGGCCGTCGGCGTGTGGGTCGCGTCATTGCTCGCCTGGCCGGAACTGACCTTCGTCGACCAGGCCTGGGCGAGCTTCGGCCGGCTGCGGCCTGTCCACACCTCGGGCGTCATCTTTGGCTTCGGCGGCAATGCGCTGATCGCCACCTCCTTCCACGTCCTGCAACGCACGTCGCGCGCGCGCCTGCCGGACCAGTTCACGCCGTGGTTCGTGCTGATCGGCTACAACCTGTTCTGCATCGTGGCGGCCAGCGGCTACCTGATGGGCATCACCCAGTCGAAGGAATACGCCGAGCCGGAATGGTACGCCGACATCTGGCTGGTCATCGTGTGGGTGGTCTATTTCCTGCTCTACCTGCGCACGCTGGCACGCCGCAAGGAACCCCACATCTACGTCGCCAACTGGTATTACATGGCCTTCATCCTGGTGGTGGCGGTGCTGCACATCGTCAACAACCTGGCGGTGCCGGTTTCCTGGGGCCATGCCAAGAGCTATTCGCTGTTTTCCGGCGTGCAGGACGCGATGACGGAATGGTGGTACGGCCACAACGCCGTGGCCTTCTTCCTCACCTCCGGCTTCCTCGGCATGATGTACTACTACCTGCCGAAGCGGGCCGGCCGGCCGATCTTTTCCTACCGGCTGTCGATCATCTCGTTCTGGGGCATTACCTTCTTCTATATGTGGGCCGGCTCGCACCACCTGCACTATACGGCGCTGCCGCAATGGGTGCAGACGCTGGGCATGAGCTTCTCGATCATGCTCCTGGTGCCGTCCTGGGCGTCGGCCGGCAACGCGCTGGCGACGCTGAACGGCGCCTGGCACAAGGTGCGCGACGACGCGGTGCTGCGCTTTATGATGGTGGCGGCGGTGTTCTACGGGCTCTCCACTTTCGAGGGCTCGTTCATGGCGATCCGGCCGGTGAACTCGCTGTCGCACTACACCGACTGGACCGTCGGCCACGTCCACGCCGGCGCGCTCGGCTGGGTGGCGATGATCACCTTCGGCTCGCTCTATGCGCTGGTGCCCTGGATGTGGAAGCGCGAGACGATGTATTCGCCGAAGCTGATCGAGGTCCATTTCTGGTTGGCTCTGGCCGGCACCATCGTCTACGTCTTCGCCATGTGGAACTCGGGCATCATCCAGGGCCTGATGTGGCGCACCTACAATGACGGCGGCACGCTCGCCTATTCCTTCCTCGACTCGGTGGAAGCGATGCACCCCTATTACATCGCGCGCGCCTTCGGCGGGCTGCTGTTCCTGTCGGGCGCTGTGGTCTGCGCCTCGAACGTGTGGCTGACGATCCGCGCCGCGCAGCGGGAGCGGAGGGGCGAGACGGGCACGGACGTACCGATCGTCGCAGGCGCCATGCAGGCGGGAGAATAGCCATGCCGGAATTCTTCCACCGCAAGATCGAGCGCAACGCCATCGGCTTCGTGCTGGCCATCGTCGGCGTCGCCTCGATCGGCGGCTTCGTCGAGATCGCGCCGCTGTTCACCATCCACCAGACGGTCGAGGACGCGCCCGACATGCGGCTCTACACGCCGCTGGAACTGGCCGGCCGCAACATCTACATCCGCGAGGGCTGCTATGCCTGCCATTCGCAGATGATCCGCACGCTGCGCGACGAGGTCGAGCGCTACGGGCCGTATTCGCTGGCGGTCGAATCGAAATACGACCACCCGATGCTGTGGGGCTCCAAGCGCACCGGGCCGGATCTTGCCCGCATCGGCGACAAATATTCCGACGCCTGGCATGTGCGCCACATGATCAATCCGCGCGACGTGGTGCCGGAATCGATCATGCCGCGCTACGGCTGGTTGGCGCGCAACGAACTGCGCGTCGACGATCTCGGCGAGCATCTGGCGGCGCAGCGCGACGTCGGGGTTCCCTACACGCAGGCGATGGTCGACAACGCCACACGCGACGCCTACGGCCAGGCGACGCCCGACAGCGACGCGGCAGCCGGCGTCAGCGAGCGCTACGGCGCTGCGACCCAGGTGCGCGCCTTCGACGGCGATCCCTCGCGGGTGACGGAGATGGATGCGCTGGTCGCCTACCTGCAAATCCTCGGCCGGTTGACCGAGGCCCCTTATAAGCAGCAGTCCACGGCGGCAGGGGAGTAGCGTCATGGAGATCGCCCACGACGTCGTCGTCGCCTTTTCCAAGAGCTGGGGGCTATTCTATCTCGTCGGCTTTTCGCTGTGCGTGGTCGCCTATGCCTATTGGCCGGGCAACCGCAAGGCTTTTACCCGAGCCAAGATGAGCGTGCTCGACACTGACGACCGGCCGCTCGGGGACAGGCCGCTCGGGCCGGAGGCGTGACGATGGACGTTGGCAAGCAGGATACCGTGACCGGCCGGATCACCACCGGCCATGAATGGAACGGCATCGAGGAGTTGGAGACGCCGATCCCGCGCGTGGTGTTCCTTTTCCTCGGCGCGGCGTTCGTCTTCGCGCTGATCTGCTGGGTGCTCTATCCGACCTGGCCGCTGATCTGGACCTACAGCAAGGGTCTGCTCGGCTTCGACCAGCGCGCTACCGTCACCCGGCAGGTGGAACAGGCGGCGGCCGACCGCTCCGTCTGGACGACGCAGGTGATGGACAAGTCCTATACCGAGATCGAGGCCGATCCGGCGCTGATGCACCTGGTGACGGAAACCGGGCGCACGCTGTTCATCGACAAATGCGCCGCCTGCCACGGCGTCAACGCCACCGGCGGCACGGGTTTCCCGGATCTCGCCGCCAAGGCGTGGCTGTGGGGAGGCGAGCCGGAGACGATCGAGGAGACGATCCGCATCGGCATCAATTCGACGAACGCCGATACCCGCACCTCGCAGATGCTGGCCTTCGGCCGCGACGGCATGCTGCAAAGCGGGCAGATCGCCGACGTGGTCGCCTATGTGCGCTCGCTCTCCGGATTGGCGCCCGCCGAGGGCGACGCGGCGCGCATCGAGGCCGGCAAGCAGGTGTTCGCGGACAATTGCACGGCCTGCCACGGCGAGGACGCGAAGGGCAACAAGGACGTCGGCGCGCCGGACCTGACCGACGCCAACTGGCTTTACGGCAGCGACGTGCAGGCCGTCTTCACCACCGTCTATTCGGGCCGGCAGGGCCATATGCCGAACTGGGGCGCCAAGCTGCCGCCGCTCGATATCAAAATCCTGACGCTCTATGTGCACAGCCTGAAGAAAGTGGCGCCATGAGCGCGGCGTCCGGCGAGCAGGGCGTTGCCGGCCGGCGCAACTGGCGGCTGATTTCGGCGGCGATCGCGGCGGCCGTGCTCGCCGTTTTCATCGCCGCCAACGCGCATTTCATCTACGTCGCCTTTTCCTCGCAGCCGGATTGCGTGGCGCATGCGAAGGAGGCGACGGACGGCGGCGCGTTGCGCGCGGCCGAATCGTCGTGTTGAGGAGGAGACGACCATGACGCATGTCGGACATGGCGATACGATCGTCCCGTTGGCCGAGCAGCGCCGGCGCTACCTGCCGTGGACCGCCGCCTTCGGCTGGCTCGGCGCCGGCTGGCGCGATCTTCTCAACCGGCCGGCTCCAAGCCTCGCCTACGGCTTCGCGGTGTTCGTCATCTCGCTGGCGATCGTGTGGGGGCTGTTCGCGCTCGAACTGGATTACATCCTGTTTCCCGCATTGGCCGGCTTCATGGTGATGGGACCGCTGATCGCCATCGGCCTCTACGCCAAGAGCCAGGCCATAGAGGCGGGCAGGCCGTTCAGCCTTTCCAGCATGCTGTTCGTCAAGGCGAAGGCCGGCGGGCAGGTGCTGTTCATCGGCGTCATCCTGACGCTTTTGATGCTCTTGTGGATGCGCGCGGCCGTCATCGTCTATGCGCTGTTCTTCGGCTTGCGGCCGTTTCCGGGACTCGATCATGTGGCGGAAATGCTGTTCACCACGCCGACCGGCTGGGCGATGCTTCTGGTCGGCTCGGTCGTCGGCGGGCTGTTCGCCGCCTTCTCCTTCGCCATCAGCACGTTTTCGGTGCCGATGCTGCTCGACCAGGACGTCGACGCCTTCACCGCCATGGGTACGTCGATCTCGATGGTGTTCCGCAACCTGCCGGTGATGTTCACCTGGGGCGTCATCGTGCTGGCGCTCTTCCTTGTCAGCGTAGCCACCGGGCTGCTCGGCCTGATCGTCGTGTTCCCGCTGCTCGGCCATGCCACATGGCACAGCTACAAGGCGATCAAGTGAGCCCTGTCGCGATGCTCGGCGGCGCCCATCGGGCGCCGGCGTGAGCAGCCTCGTTTTCCTGATTCCGATCGCGCTGCTGCTCGGGGCGGCGGCGCTCGGCACCTTCCTGTGGTCGCTGAAAAGCGGCCAGTACGAGGATCTCGACGGCGCGGCCGAGCGAATCCTGATCGATGACGACGAAGCGGAAGGACGGCCCGTAGACAGGCCGTGAGCCGATTAAAGGTCGATCCGCTCCTCCTCGACCACTTCGTTGGTGCGATCAACGACCGCGCGCCAGACGGCGCTGCCCGAGCGCACCGTGAGCCGGCTTAGCCCTTCGTCGTCGCCGATGCCGATTTCGACCTGGCTCGTCACTTGGCCGAGCCTCATGCGGCGGCGCAGTTCCGCCTCGGTCAGCGAGAGCCGTGCGCACAGCAGGGCGGGATCGAGAACAAAGTCACCGCGCTCGTCGCATTCAAGGGGCATCGGCATTTCCTCGCGGTTCCTGCGTGGCGCGACGATGGTGCGTCAAAACATACATTGACAATATATGTTTCGACTGAAAAAGTCCAACCAGGATTTGAACGGGCGTGCGAGGAAGAGGGCCATGCCGGGGCATGAAGGGCGATCATGATCGGCGCCGCGCTTTCCCGCTGGACGATGGCCTATTTCGCCGCCGCATTCGGTTTCCTGCTGCTGGCTGAGGCGCTGATGGCCTGCGGCTACGGCTTTCCCGCCGTGGCGATAGAGGCGCCGGAAACGCTGGTGCTGGTCCATGTCGCGGCGATCGGCTGGCTGAGCCTTCTGATGTGCGGGGCGCTGTTCCAGTTCGTGCCGGTGCTGGTGGCGCAGCCGCTGCAAGGCGGCCGTCTCGTCCTGCCGGCGCTGGCCTGCCTGCTCGCCGGGTTGGCCTGTCTGCTTGCCGGTTTCTTAGCGTTGGCGGGAACCGTCGCGCCGCATCTTCCCGCTTTCCCCATCGCCGGTGTCCTGCTTGCGGCCGGTTTCGGGCTGATGGCGTGGATCGTCGGGCGCACCCTGTGGAGCGCCCGAAGCGGCGGCCTGCCCATGCCGGCTCGTTTCGTCGCTGTCGGGCTGGCCTGCCTGTTGGCAACGGCCGCGCTCGGCGTGACCTTCGTGCTCGTGCTTTCCGGTCTGCTGCCGCAGGCGGCGGGCGTGCTGGCGCACGGCCTGCCCGCTCATGCGGCGGCGGGCCTTGCCGGCTGGCTCACCTTCACGGCCATCGGCGTCAGCTATCGCCTGCTGCCGATGTTCATGCTGGCGCCTGACGGGGCGCGGCGGACCACGCATCTTGCGTGGTGGTGCGGCAGCGCGGCGCTGCTGCTGGCTGTCGTGGCGGTGCCGCTGGAGCAGGCCGTTTCCGATTCGTGGCTGGCGGCGGCGCTGGCCGGACTTTGCGGCTGCGTGGCCCTGTCCTGCTACGGCGCCGACCTGGTCTTTTTCTATCGCAACCGCCGGCGCAAGGCGATCGAGCTGAACAGCCGCTCGGCCGTGGCGGCCTTCGCCTGCCTTTGCCTGACGGTTCTGCTTGCGCTCGGCCTGCTCGCCTTCGGCGACCTCGGCAGGTATGCCGGCGCGCTCGTCTTCCTCGCCGCCTTCGGCTGGCTGAGCGGCCTCGGCCTGTCGCAGCTTTACAAGATCGTGCCGTTCCTGACCTGGCTCGAATGCTATGGGCCGGTGATGGGCCGCAAGCCGACGCCGCGCGTCCAGGACCTCGTCGCCGAGCGCCGCGACGGGCCGTGGTTCATCCTCTATTTCGCAGCGGTGGTGGCCGGCACCGTGATGCTGCTTGCGGACAGGCCGGACTTCTTCCGGCTGGCGGCGGGGCTGATGCTTACCGCAACCGCCGCCATCGGCCTCGAACTGGTGCTGGCGCGGCGGCTGTTCAACGTGGCCGAAGACAAGCGGCTACCGGAGGGCACGGTGCGCCCGCGCCTGTTCCTGGCGACGCCGCGCTGAATGCAATTGGAGACGGACATGACTTCCTCTCATCTCGATCTCGACGTGCGACCGATCCTGCGCGACGGCGGCGAACCGTTCAGCGCCATCATGGAGGCGGTGGGCGCGCTGGCGCCGGGCCAGAGCCTGCGCCTGCTCGCCACCTTCAAGCCGCTGCCGCTGTTCCAGGTACTCGGCGCGCGCGGTTTCGGCGCGGCGGCGCGCGAGATCGGCGGCGGCGACTGGGAGGTGATCTTCACCCCGCAGGGGGCCGCCGCGCCGGAACCGCCGGCCGCGCGGCCCGCCGATCCGCAGGACTGGCCGGAGCCGGTGTCGGAACTCGACAATCGCGACCTCGATCCGCCGGAGCCGATGACGCGGACGCTGGAAGGCATCGAGGCGCTGGCGCCGGGCCAGACGCTTGCAGCGCTGCTGCCGCGCGAGCCGCTGTTCCTGTTCAATGAGTTGCGGGCGCGGGGCCATGCCTGGCGCGGCGGCTTCGCGCCGGAAGGCCATTATCGCATCGTCATCCGGCGCGGGCAGGCACCGTCATGAGCACGCAGGATACCAAAGCGCTGGCCGACGCGATCCGCCGGGCGCTCGGCCTGGTGATCGACCCGGAACTCGGCGAGAACGTCGTCGATCTCGGGCTGATCTACGATATCGCGATCGCCGAGGGCGCAGTTGCGCTGGTGCAGATGACGACCACCACGCGAGGCTGTCCTGCCTCGGCCTATCTCGAGGACGCGGTGCGCGCGGCCGCGGGCTCCGTGCCTGGTATCGGCCGTGCCGAGGTGTTCATGACCTACGAGCCGAAATGGACGCCCGACAAGATGAATGACGAGGCGCGGCGCCGTCTCGGGCTTATCGACAGGAGAACTGCATGAACGTGGTCGACAAGCGGATGATCGTCATCGACGGCGTGCCGCTGCCCAGCGTGCTGGACGAACGGATGATCCACGACGTCGTGCATGGTTTCTACGACAAGATCCGCGCCGACGATCTGCTCGGCCCGGTCTTCGACCGGGTCATCGCGGCGGAGGAATGGCCGCATCATCTGGCCAAGATGTGCGACTTCTGGTCGAGCGTGCTGTTGCGCACGTCGCGCTATCAGGGTCGGCCGCTGCCGCCGCATCTTGCCTTGCCGGATGTCGGCGAGGCGCATTTCCGGCGCTGGCTGACACTGTTTCGGGCGACCGTCGAACATCGCTGTCCGCCGCAGGTGGCGGCGCTGTTCTTCGATCGGGCGCTCCGCATCGCCCACAGCTTCCGTCTCGCCATCGCCTTCAGCCGGGGCGAGAATACGATGGACATTCAACCCATCCTGGCGGAAACCCTTTGAGCGGGGAACCACGCACCATCGAGCAGGAACCGCCATGCGGCTGACGAATTTTTCCGACTATGCGTTGCGCATGCTGATGTATGCGGCCTCGGCCGGCGAGCGGCTCATCACCATCGAGGAGGCGGCGCGCGTCTTCGGCGTGTCGAAGACGCATCTCAACAAGGTTGCCAACACGCTGACGCGCGCCGGCTATCTGAGGTCGGTTCGCGGCCGTTCCGGCGGGCTGACCCTCGGGATGGCTCCCGCGGATATCTGCATTGGCGACGTGATCCGGCTGACCGAGCCGGATTTCGCGCTGGTCGAATGCTTCGCCAGCGGCAACCAGTGCGTGATTACCCAGCGCTGCAAACTGCCGCGCATGCTGAACGACGCCATGGCTTCCTTCCATGCCACGCTCGACCGCTACACGCTGGCCGATATCGCGCTGATGCCGCGCGATTTCGGCCCGCGCGTGCCGCAGCGGCATCTGGAGCAGGCGGCATCGTGACACGCCCCGGGCTGCTTCGCGTCCGATCCGGATCGCGCGACGCGCTTCAGGTTTTCAATAGGCGTTTCGCTGCCCCGAAACCGGCTTCCGTTTTCGGGCGGCGCGCCTCGGCGAGTTCAGCTTTTCGGCAGGCGTCCTTCGGCGAGCAGTTGCAGGTGATGCGGTTCGGTGACGGCGACCTTCTGCCGTCCGCTCTTCACCAGGCCCTGGTCTTCCCAGGCCGTCAGCAGGCGGCTCACCGTATGCAGGGTGGTGCCGGTCATTTCGGCGATGTCCTGGCGCGAGATGGGGAAGTCGATGAGGATGCCGTCCTCGGTCTTGCGGCCGGTCTGGTCGATCAGTCGCAGCAGGGCGTGGGCGACGCGCCGCTCCACCTGCTCAGTCGCCATCTCCACGACGCGCGTCTGGGTGTCCTGCAAGCGGCTGCCGACGGTCTTGTAGGTGTTAGCGCCGAAGTTCGGAAAGGCGGCGGCGAATTCCGGCCACAGGTGCCCTGGCCAGGCCAGCACGACGCAGTCGACCGCGGCGACGGCGCTCGCCGGATAGGTGGTGCGGCCGAGCGCATGGGCGATGCCGAGCAATTCGCCGGGGCTGATGTAGCGCACGATGACCTGCTGCCCGTCCGGCGTGGTCTTGATGACGCGGACATGGCCGTCGAGCAGGAGGAAGAAGGCGTGTGCGGCGTCTTCCTGCTCGAAGACGGCCTCGTCCTTGGCGATCCGCTGGGAGCGGGCCTGGGCGAGCATGCGGTCGAGGTCCGCCGGCGCCATGCCTTCGAACGGCGGCAGCCCGGCAATCAGCGAGCGGTCGAGACGGCTCAATACGGTTCTCCCTGCTTGGCGAGCGGCATTGTGCCGGGCCGATCCGGCGGCGCCTACAATGTCATGCGGCGCGGCTGTGCCGCAAGGCGTGGGCATCGCGACTTATCGGCCGACCGGCGCGGCCGCCGCCGTTTGATCCGGCGCAACGTTCCGGCGCGCGCCGAAGGTCATGATTGGCCTTTGGCGACGGGCTTCGAAATCACAGGCGACTGACGGTCATGGCAATTCCACGTACCCGGCCCGGCAAGTATCCGGCCATCCTTTCCTACGGCTTCCGGCCGTTCTTCCTGTTCGCTTCGTTGCAGGCCGGCGGCGCCATCCTGTTCTGGCTGCCGTTGTTCTATGGCGACCTCGCCACGCAAAGCGCCTTCGCGCCGGTGGACTGGCATATCCACGAAATGCTGTTCGGCTATCTCGCGGCGGTCGTCACCGGCTTCCTGCTCACCGCCATCCCGAACTGGACCGGCCGCCTGCCGGTGCAGGGCACGCCGCTGCTTCTGCTGGTGCTGCTGTGGCTGGCGGGGCGCGTGGCGGTGTTCTTTTCCGGTTCCCTCGGCTGGCTGCCGGCGGCGGTGATCGACTGCGCCTTCCTGCTGGCGGTGGCCGGGGCGGCGGCGACCGAGATCGTCGCCGGGCGCAACTGGCGCAACCTCAAGGTGCTGGCACCGGTCAGCGTGCTGTTTGCCGCCAACGTCGTCTTCCATGTCGAGGCGCATGTGCTCGGCGCGTCCGATCTCGCCCGCCGTCTCGGCATCGGCGCGGCCGTCGTGCTCATCATGGTGATCGGCGGGCGCATCATCCCGAGCTTCACGCGCAACTGGCTGGCGCGCGAGAATCCGGGCCGGCTGCCGGCGCCCTTCGGCCGCTTCGACGCGGCGGCGATCGCCGTCTCGGCGCTGGCGCTGGCGGCATGGGCTTTCGTCCCGGACCGCACCGGCACTGGCGTCGCGCTGGTCGTTGCGGCCTTGTTCAATATCATCCGGCTTGTCCGCTGGGCCGGATACCGCACCATGCGCGATCCATTGGTGCTGGTGCTGCATGTCGCCTATGCCTTCGTGCCAATCGGTCTGATGCTGGCCGGCTGCGCCGCGCTGGCACCGGACAGCGTGCCGGAGGCAGCGGCCGTTCATGCCTTCGGCGTCGGCGCCATCGGCTCGATGACGCTGGCGGTGATGACGCGCGCCACGCTCGGCCATACCGGCCGCGACCTGAAGGCGAGCGGCGGTACGGTGGCGATTTATGTCTGCGTGACGCTTGCCGCGCTGCTGCGCATCCTTGCCGCCTTCGACCCCGGACGGGATATGCTCATTCATGCTTCGGCGGGGCTTTGGGCCGCGGCATTCCTCGGCTACGCTGCGCTTTACGGCGGCATGTTGGTCAGTCCGAAGCTGAAGGCTAGGCAGCCGAACCGCGCGCCTGCCTGACCGGTTCAAACGGTGGAGATCGGACGATGACCTCGTACCAGCTTGACGAAAACGCCATCGAGGCCGTCGCGCGTGATGCCTATGACCGTTGCCATCCGGACGATACGTTCGACGCGCTGAAGCAGCGTTCGCAATTCTCGAAGGAAGACGGCGGCCTGTTGCGCCAGTGGCTCGCCTTCGCGCGTGCCAAGGCGGGCGTCGTGGCAGGTATCAAGGCAGACGGGTTCGGCCCGCAACCTTAGGCTTTTTGCTTACGCAGTCCCAAAACCGGTTCCCACTTTCGGGAGACATGCGTTAGATCGTTTCACCGTTTCATGGAAACCGTGAAACGATCTATCTCTTTGTTTTGGCCGCATTTGTGCGACGCCAGACGATTCCGTCCGGCTGCAAAATGCTCTAGTGATAACCGATGTCGCTGCGCACCTTGCCGCGGAACACCCAATAGGACCAGCCCGTATACATCAGGATGACCGGCAGCAGGAACAGCGTGCCGACGGCGAGGAAGGCCTGCGTGCTGTCGGAGGATGCCGCCTCCCACAGCGTATAGCGGTGCGGTACGATCATCGGCCACAGGCTGATGGCGATGCCGAGATAGGAGAGCAGGAACAGGCCGATGGCGGCGATGAAGGGCAGGGCTTCGGCCTTGCCGCTCAGCGCGCGCCATTCCACCAGCGCCAGGATCGCGGTGATGATCGGCACCGGCGCGAGATAAAGAATGTTCGGCCAGGTGAACCAGCGCGCGGCGATGTCGGCGTCCATCAGCGGCGTCCAGATGCTGACGACGGCGACGGCAACCAGCACGCCGAGGAAGCACCGCTTGCCCAGTCGCCTCGCCCAGTCCTGCAAGTCGCCTTCGGTCTTGAGGATCAGCCAGCCGGCGCCGAGCAGGCCGTAGCCCGCGATCAGCGCCAGCCCCGTCAAGATCGAGAAGGGGGTGAGGAAGTCCCAGGACGAGCCGGCGAAATGGCGGCCGTCCACCTTGAAGCCCTGGATGAAGGCGCCGAGCACCACGCCCTGCGCGAAGGTGGCGATGGTCGAGCCCCAGGTGAAGCCGTGGTCCCAGAAGGTCTTGTGGGCGGTGTCGCGGAAGCGGAACTCGAAGGAGACGCCGCGGAAGATCAGCGCCAGCAGCATGACGAGGATCGGGAAATAGACGGCGGGGATGATGATGGCGTAAGCGAGCGGGAAGGCCGCCAGCAGCGCCAGCCCGCCCAGTACCAGCCATGTCTCGTTGCCGTCCCAGATTGGCGCGATGGAGTTCATGACCATGTTGCGCGAATCCGTGTCCGGAGCGAAGCCGAACAGGATGCCGACGCCGAGGTCGAAGCCGTCGAGCACGACATAGAAGCAGACGCCGAGACCGAGGATCAGCGTCCACAGCGGCACGAAATCGAGAGCCAACGCAGTCATGACCGGTTCGCTCCTTCTCCATGCGGCAGCGCCCTGACCGGCAAGCCGGGCCGCCCGCCCTCGATCTCCTCGATTTCGTCGTCCGCCTCGTCGGGCCCCTTCTTTACGAAGCGCGCCATCATGTAGAGGCCGGCGGGGAAGATCACCAGGTAGGCGATCATGTAGCCGGCGAAGGAGATCAGCACGTCGGTGCCGGTGAGTGACGGCGAAACGGAATCGGCGGTGCGCAGCAGCCCGTAGACGGTCCATGGCTGGCGTCCCACTTCGGTCGTCGTCCAGCCGGCGACCACGGCGATGAAGCCGAGCGGGGCGATCCACTGGCAGGCGCGCAGATACCAGCCGCTGGTGAACAGCGTGCCCTTCCAGCGCAGCCACCAGCTTGTCGCCACCATCGCCAGCATCAGGATGCCGATGCCCACCATGATGCGGAAGGAGAAGAAGGGAATGGCCACCGGCGGGCGCTGGTCGCGCGGGAAATCCTTCAGGCCCTTGATTTCGCCATTCACGTCATGCGCCAGGATCAGGCTGCCGAGCAGCGGCACCTGGATGACGTAACGGTTCGTCTCGTTCTGCTCGTCGGGAATGGCGAAGAGGTTGAGCGGCGCGCGGCTTTCGGTGTCCCAATGCGCTTCGATGGCGGCCAGCTTGGCCGGCTGGTAGTGGAGCGTGTTCAGGCCGTGCATGTCTCCGAGCAGGATTTGCAGCGGCACCAGGACAGTGAGCAGCCACAGCGTCATCGACAGCATGCGCGAGCCTTCCGCGACGAAACGGCCGCGACGGATCAGCCAGGCGGCGACGCCGACGACGACGAAGGCGGTGGTGACGTAGAAGCCGACGACGGTGTGGCCGAGCCGATAGGGGAAGGAGGGGTTGAAGATGATCTCCAGCCAGTTCTTCGGGAAGAAACGGCCGTCGACCATCTCATAGCCGGCCGGCGTCTGCATCCAGCTGTTGGCTGACAGAATCCAGAAGGAGGAAAGCAGCGTGCCGAAGGCCACCATCAAGGCGGCGACGAAATGCGCCCAGCGCGGCACCAGCGTGCGGCCGAACAGGAGCACGCCGAGGAAGGCGGCCTCGAGGAAAAAGGCGGTCAGGCCCTCGTAGGCGAACAGCGGCGACAGCACGTTGGCGGTGGCGTCGGAATAGCGGCTCCAGTTGGTGCCGAACTGGAACGGCATGACGATGCCGGAAACGACGCCCATGCCGAAGGAGACGGAGAAGATCTTGATCCAGAAGGCGGAGATGCGCAGGTAGATATCGCGCCCGGTGAAGAAGCTCAGGCCTTCCAGCACGGCGATGTAGGAGGCGAGGCCGACGGTGAAGGCCGGCAGCAATATATGCCAGGCGATCACCCAGGCGAATTGCAGGCGCGACAGAATGAGCGGATCGAGTTCCATGTGCCCTGGCCCCGATAGAGCATGCCTCCCGAAAGTGGTCCTGGTTTCGGGACAAAGACATGCGTGAAATCGAAACTAAAGCGTGCCGAGCGAATCAGGAAGAGCGCGACACCCTTTAGTGCGTCGGATTGTCGGCGACCAAGATAGCGCTACGGCTGGCGGGGGCAAGATGCGCCGCACGCCCCTTATGTCGCGCGGCGTTCCGCCACGGCGGCGACATTGGATCTACGCGAAGTTGACGGACACCTTGCCGTAAGGGCCGAAATCGGCGGCGATCCTGTCGCCGGAGCGTGTCTCGACCGGACGCACGAAGGAACCGGACAGCACCACTTCACCGGCGCCGATCTCCATGCCGTAGGTATGCAGGCGCTCCACCAGCCAGACGATGCCGCGGGCCGGATGGTCGAGCACGCCGGCGCCGAGGCCGGTTTCTTCCACCTCGCCGTTGCGGGTGACGATGGCGCCCATCCAGCGCAGGTCCGCCTCACGGGGGCCCAGCCTGCGGCCGCCGGTGACGATGCCGGCATTGGCCGCGTTGTCGGCAATGGTGTCGAAGAAGGTGCGGATTTTCCCCGTTTCCTTGTTCGTCCGCTCGATGCGGGTGTCGAGGATTTCCAATGACGGCGTCACATAGTCGGTGGCGTCGAGCACGTCGTCGATCGAAATTTCCCGCCCCTTCAGCGGCGCCTTCATGACGAAGGCGATCTCCGCCTCGACGCGCGGCTGGATGAAGCGGCCGGCCGGCACCGTGCCGTCGTCGGCAAACACCATGTCGTCGAACAGGATGCCGGAATCGGGGATGGTTATGTTGAGCGCCGACTGCATGGCTTTCGAGGTCAGCCCGATCTTCCAGCCGATGCGCTTCAGTCCGCCCGCCTGCTTGCGCTTCACAAGTGCTGCCTGCACCGCATAGGCGTCATCCATCGTGGCGCCCGGAAAGTCGAGGCTGAGCAGGCGGATCTGCTTGCAGGCGCGCTCGGCTTCAAATAGGCGCTGCGCGGCGTCTTCGATCTGGGCGGGAGTCAGCATGGGAGGAGCCTGTCCGGTGTCGCAGTGCCTGTCATTACACCACCTCATCCGCAACGCCATTCCTCAACACGCCGATCCCGTCGGCCTCGACCTCGATGACGTCGCCAGGTTTCAGCCAAATTGGCGGATCGTGCCGGGCGCCGGCGCCGGTCGGCGTGCCGGTGACGATGACGTCGCCCGGTACCAGCGTGGTGAAGGTGGAGACATAGGCGATGATTTTCCGGAAGGAGAAGATCATGCGGCTGGTGCGGTCCTGCTGGCGGACCTCGCTGTTGACGCGGGTGACGAGCTGGATGTCGGCGATCTGCGCCTCGTCGGCGAACGGGACCAGCCAGGGACCGATCGAGCCGGTACGGTCGAAGTTCTTGCCCTGGGTGACGTTGAACTTGGCGTGCCGCACCCAGTCGCGGATGGTGCCTTCGTTGCACAGCGAAAGCGCCGCGATATGGCCGAGCGCGTCCTTCTCGGCGATGCGGCGGCCGGCCCTGCCGATGACGATGACGATTTCGCCCTCGTAGTCGAGTTGCGGCGATTCCGGCGGGCGCACGAGGTTTCGCCCATGGCCGACGAAGGAGCGCGGGAAGCGGATAAACAGCGACGGGTTGGACTGCGCCGCCTGTCCGTCCTTGTATTCCTCGTTGCGGTCGGGGAAGTTGACGCCGACGCAGATGATCTTCTCCGGTGCCGGAACGGGAATTTGGTAGGCGATGTCGGCCTCGGCAAAGTCCGGGATCAGAGCGGCGGCTTCTTCGCCGAGCCGGGTGAGCGCGCCGGCCTCGATCACCTCGCGCAAGCTAGGCCATTTCGCGCCGTGGCGGATCGAAAGATCGACCATGCCTTTGTCGGTGATCGCTCCGTAGCGGGTCCGGCCGGCGGCGGTGAATGTGGCGAGGCGTAGGGTCATGCTGCCACTCCGCTTACGGCGCGATGATGGGCGAGGCGGCGAGGTCGGACTCGCGGGGCTCGACGCCTGCGAAGACGCTGCCTTCCTCGAACCAGCTTCGCGGCGCCGGCGCGCCCCACAGCGTCTGGCGCTGCGGGTCCTTCAGGTCCCAACGGATCGGTTCGAGGTCGGGATCGACGGTCTGGTAGTCCGAGCAGTAGATCTCGACGCGATGGTTGTCGGGATCGCGGATGTACAGGAAGAAGGCGTTGGAGATGCCGTGGCGACCGGGGCCGCGCTCGATGTTGGAAATGTAGCCTGTCGTCGCCATCAGGTCGAGCAGGTCGATGATGTTGAGCGGCGTCGGCACCCAGAAGGCGACATGGTGCAGGCGCGGACCCTTGCCGTTGGTGAAGGCCATGTCGTGCACCCCGCCCTTGCGGTGCAGCCAGGCCGCCCACAGCCGCTTCGTCGCCTCGTCCTCGGTGTACTCCGTCAAGCGGAAACCTATCTCGGAATAGAAGGCCGCCGATTCATCGACATTCGGCGAATAGCAGTTGAAGTGGTCGATGCGCAGCGGCTTGACGCCGTGATAGAGCGCGTACTTCTGGTGGATCGGCGGCAGGCGGTCCATCCTCGAATAGAATTCCAGCGGGATGCCGTGTGGATCGTGGGTGCGGAAGGTGCGCGACTGATAGGGCCGCTCCACCCATTCCACCGGCAGGCCCTTGCCTTTGAAGAAGTGCTCCGCCTTGTCGAGATCCTCTTCCGAATAGACCTTGAAGCCGAGGTCGCGGGCTTCGGCCTTCTCGCCTTTCCGGAGCACGATGCAGTGATGGCCGCGTTCTTCCAGCGCGCGCAGGTAGACCGCGTCCTCCGTCTCGTCCGTCACTTGCAGGCCGAGCATGTCGACGTAGAAGGCGCGGCTCTTCGGCAGGTCGGTGACGACGAGTTCGACATGGGAGAGCCGCACGATGTTGAAAGGCGGGTAAAGGTTGGGTTTGGGCAGCGGCATGGGTAACTCCCTCAGGCGGTCGTGGCGGCGCGCAGGCGCGGGCCGAAGGCGGCGTCAGCCGCCGAGCTTGGTGATGGCATGCGCCCCGGTGGCGAAGGCGATGTTCTTCGTCTCCATGTAGAAGTCGAAGGACCAGTCGCCGCCGTCGCGGCCGATACCGGAATTCTTCACGCCGCCGAAGGGCGTCGGCAAGTGGCGCACGTTCTCCGAGTTGACCCAGATCATGCCCGCTTCCAGCGCCTCCGTGAAGCGCAGCGCCCGCGTCACGTCGGCCGTCCAGACATAGCCGGTGAGGCCATAGGTGGTGTCGTTGGCGATGGCCAGCGCTTCCGCCTCGTCCTTGAAGGGGATGGCGGTCAGCACCGGGCCGAAGATTTCCTCGCGGGCGATGCGCATGCCGTTGTTGGCGCCGGTAAACAGGGTCGGCGCGATGTAGCCGCCGCCGCCCGGTCCCTGAACTTTCTCGCCGCCGGCGGCGATGGTGGCGCCCTCGGCCTTGCCGATGGCGATGTATTCCAGCACCTTCTTTTCGTGCACCGGATGGATCAGCGGGCCGATGACGGTTTCGGGATCGAGCGGGTGGCCGATCTTGATGCGCTTGGCCTTCTCTGACACCAGGGCGGTGAACTTGTCGTGGATCGAGGCCTCGACCAGCAGGCGTGAAGACGAGGTGCAGCGCTCGCCGTTCAGCGAATAGATCATGAAGACGGCGGCGTCGGCGGCGCGCTCCAGATCGGCGTCGGCGAAGACGATGACGGGGTTCTTGCCGCCGAGTTCGAAATGCACGCGCTTCAATGTGTCGGCGCCCTGCTTCATGATCATCGAGCCGGTGCGGCTCTCGCCGACGAAGCCGATGGCCTTGATGTCGGGATGCTCGGTCAGCGCCTTGCCGGCGTCCTCGCCCATGCCGTTGACGAGGTTCCACACGCCCTTGGGCAAGCCGGCCTCCTCGGCGATCTCGACCAGCAGGCGCGCCGTCAGCGGCGAGAATTCGGCCGGTTTATGGACCACCGTGCAGCCGGCGGCGAGCGCCGGCGCGATCTTCCAGGTGGAGAGCATGAAGGGGGTGTTCCACGGCGTGATGACACCGACCGGGCCGATCGGCACGCGGGTCGTCACGTTGAGTTGGTTCGGCGCGTGCAGGGTGCGGCCGTCGCGCGCCTCGGGGGCGCGGTCGCCGTAGAAGCGGAAGTTCTCGGCGCCGCGCAGCGCCGCCTTGGCCATGAACTTCAGCGATTGGCCTGTGTCCATGCACTCGACGAACGCGATTTCCTCGGCGCGCGCGACGATGGCGTCGGCTATTTTATGCAGCAGCTTCTTGCGCTGGGCGCCGGGCATCGCAGCCCAGTCGCGGAAGGCGGCCTTGGCGGCCTTGGCGGCACGGTCGATGTCGGCGGCCTTGCCGTGCGCGATCTTCGCCAGCGGCTTCAGGTCGACGGGGGAAATCGTCTCGAAGGTCGCGCCGTCGGCCGCCGGCACCGCCGAGCCGCCGATCTGGTTGAGCACGCCGTCCTTGCGGAAGCGCTCCAGAAAAGCCTCGGCTTTTTTCAGGTTGTCGTCCAGTGTGGTCATGGGTCGGTCCCCGTCATTTGCCCCGCAGCCGCGGGTGGATGGCGTTCTTCTTCCAGGATAGGTCCGCGTCGATCTCGCGGATCTCCAGCGAAAGGGCGAAATGCGGCGTGGCGAACAGGCCGGCCAGGTGCGCCGTCACGGCGGCGAAGATGGCTTCGCCGGCACGCTTCTTTTCCTCCGCGCTACGGCCCTTGCCGATGCGGAGGTTCAGGTCGATGAAGCCGTTTTCGGGCAGGCGGTCTGCCACCGCGTAGGCCTCGGCGCGGAAGGCGCGCACGCGGATGGCGCCGAGTTCGAACAGGCCGGTGTCGAAAATGGTGCGCGACAGCAGCGTGCACAGTTGCGCTATGTCGACGGAAGCGTCGAGATTGGCCGAGTATTCGACCACCATATGCGGCATGGTTTCCTCCTCGCCAGCGTTCCAGCCGTTCTTAGTTAACGTGTGAATTACATCTTGACCGTCTTCTGTCAAGATACTTCTCTTGTTAAGCGTGCCACATACGTAGGATTGCCGCCTCTAATGGATGTCGGTTATAGCGTTTGAGCATAAGGGTCTTTGCGAGACGTCATTCGGAGGTCGAAGCTTGCTACCGCCCAGCACACGCCGATCTCTGCCCATGGCGCTTCTGAGGGCGCGCGAAATCATCATGAGCCATTTCCGGCCGATGCTGGCGCGACACGACATCACCGAGCAGCAATGGCGGGTGCTTCGGGTGCTGGCCGAAGCGGGGCCGCTGGAAGCCACCGAACTCGCCAATCATGCCTCGATCCTGCCGCCGAGCCTGACCCGCATCATCAAGGCGATGGAGGAGCGCCGCTTCATCACCCGCAACCGCGTCAAGGACGACGGCCGCCGCACGCGGCTGTCCATCAGCCCGGCGGGCCTGACGCTGATCGAGGAACTGTCGCCGGAGCGCCTCGCCATCTACGAGGCGATCGAAAAACGCTTCGGTCGCGACCAGCACGAACAACTGCTCGACATGCTGGAAGAATTGATCCGATCCGAGCGCGGCAGTCAGTCGTAAGTCGATCAATACAGTAAATTTTCGATCAAGCGGCGATTAGCTATTTCTTTCCCGTTTCCTGACTACCTTGCCAGCGGGCAACATTCGGGAAGGGGCGGGTTTTGTTCAAAGTCGTTACGTGCCTGACGTATGAACACGATTATTCCTATGTGGTGATTGCGGCGATCGTTTGCGTCATGAGTTCCATCATGACGGTGCGCCTGTTCGACCGGGCCAAACGTCTGCCGACCGAATCTCCGCTGTCATGGACCATCCTGTCCGGCATGGCGGGTGGCGCGGCGATCTGGACGACGCATTTCGTCGCCATGCTCGGCTTTCGCATCCCGATGGACCACGCCTTCAATCCGTTCCTGACCTTGGCGTCCCTCCTGATCGCCATCGTGTTCACGGCCAAGGGGCTTCACGTGGCCGTCACCGGCGCCGACAGGTTTTCGAGCGAAGGCGGCGGGCTGATCATCGGCGTCGGCATCGTCGCCATGCATTTTACCGGCATGGCGGGGCTGGAAGTGGCAGGCCATATCCAGTGGGACTGGAGCCTGGCCGCCCTTTCGGTCGTCTTCGCGCTCGTTCTCGGTGCGCTGACCACCCACCTCCTGGCGAGGCATTCGTTCGCCTGGAGCCGGCCGCTGGCGATGCTGACGCTGGTGCTCGCCATCTGTTCGATGCATTTCACCGCCATGGGCGCGGCGACGCTGGTGCCCGATCCCTCGGTGTTCGTCCCGGCACGCGCCATTTCGAGCGAATTCCTGGCCGTGCTGGTGCTGGCCGCGATGGCGGTGGTCGCCGGCCTTGCCCTCTATGTCCTGGATACGCGCACGCAGCGCGAGTTGATCGACAGTTTCCGCCATGCCGCCACCCACGATGCGCTGACGGGTCTGCCGAACCGGGCCTTCCTGTCGGCCCACCTGCCGCAGATGCTCGAGCAGGGCCGCGCCGCGGCGACGGAAACGGCGGTGCTCGTCGTCGATCTCGACCGTTTCAAGGAAGTCAACGACGTCCATGGACACCATTGCGGCGATTTCCTGTTGCAGACGCTGGCCGAGCGGTTCACCGATTGTCTCGGGTCCGGCGAACTCGTCGCCCGCGTCGGCGGCGACGAGTTCATCGCCGTCAAGCAGCATGTGCGGGCGCAGGCGCAGGTGGACGATTTCGCCCGCCGGCTGGTCGCCTGCGTGCTCGAACCGATGCAGCACGAGGCCAACACGCTGGGTGTCGGCGCCAGCGTCGGCGTCAGTCTCTATCCGGGCGACTTCAACGACGCGGAAGAACTGGTCGGGGCGGCGGATCTTGCGATGTACCGGGCCAAGCGCTCGCTCGGCGACAAGGTCTGCTATTACGAATCGTCGATGGATGAAGGGCGGCGCGCCCGCAGCGCGCTTGCCATGGAACTGCGCCATGCGATCGAGCGCAACGAACTTGAACTCTACTACCAGCCGCAGCTCGACGTCCGCACCGGCCAGGTCAGCGGCTACGAGGCGCTGCTCAGGTGGCATCACCGCACGCGCGGCGTCGTCTCGCCGACCGAATTCATCCCGATCGCCGAGGAAACCGGGCTTATCATTCCGATCGGGGAATGGGTGCTGAAGACGGTTTGCGCGGAGGTCGCGCGCTGGAGCAAGCCTTATCGGGTCGCCGTCAACGTCGCGTCGGCGCAGCTTACCCAGGTGGACCTGCCGCGCATGGTCCATGAGATCCTGTTGAGGACCGGGCTGCCGGCCGGGCGGCTCGAACTCGAAATCACGGAAGCCAGCGTCATCGAGGACCGCGACCGCACGCTCCATGTCATTCGACAGCTGAAGGCGCTGGGCGTCACCATCGCCATGGACGATTACGGGACAGGCTATTCGTCGCTGTCGACGCTGCAAGTCTTTCCCTTCGACAAGGTCAAGATCGACCGCTCCTTTGTCGACGGCCTGATGACCAACGAAACCTCGACGGCCATCGTGAAGGCGACCATCCTTCTGGCCTCCAGCCTCAAGATCGCCGTGCTCGCCGAAGGCGTGGAACGGCAGGAACAGGTGGATTTCCTGCAAGCCGAAGGTTGCGCGGAGATGCAGGGCTTCCTGTTCGGCCGCCCGCAGCCGCTGACGGATATCGCTGAAACGGTCGGTTGCGGCGACGAGGCTCGCGGCGCCCCCGGTTCGGCCGCCCGCGCCGCCTCAGCCGCCGAAGCTGCCTAGCGCGGTCGGCTGCATGTAGTTGCGGCCGACGTAAAGCAGCGCCGCCTCTTCCGAGCCGTGGCGGATATCCACCACCCGGCCGAACATGACGTTATGGGTGCCGACCCTGTTCACCGTCTCCGTCACGCAGTCGAAGGAGACGATGGCGTCGGACAGCGCCGGCTGGCCGGAGGCCATCACCTGCCAGCGGGCGGCGTCGTAGCGCTCGCCCATATCCTTGATCGCGCCGGCGAACTTGGCCGCGAGATGCTGGTGCGCCTGGGTCAGCACGTTGACGCAGAAGCGGCGGTTGGTCAGGAACAGGCCGGTCTGCGCCGAGCGTTCGTTCATGCATACAAGCAATGACGGCGGATCGTCCGAGACGGAGCACATGGCGGTCGCCGTGAAGCCGCCACGCCCGGACGGGCCGTCGGTGGTGACGATGTTGACCGGGGCACAGACCCTTGCCATGGCGTCCCGGAATTCCAGCCTGGAGACCTGCGCCTGCATGGCGGCCTCCTTCAGCTTCTGTCGTCGGAGAGCGGCGGCAGCCAGGTGTCGCCGGTCCAGCCGTTCTCGTCGTAGTCGGCCATGCAGGTGTCGACCAGCGCCTCCATCTCCTTCATGCGGCCGCCGCGCTCGGCACCTTTCAATACCTGCAGGCGAACTTCCTCCGGCGCACCGGCGTAGTTCAGTTCGTAGAGCGCGTGGCGGCCGCCGAACTCGGTGCCGGTGGCATCCCACAAAAGCTTCATGGTCTTGATGCGCTCGACATGGCCCATGTCGTTGGAGCCGCGCACATATTGCGCCAGATAGCGGTCGACGTCCGGGTTGGAGAAATCCTTCGCCGACGAGGGCAGGTAGATCAGTCCCGAGGCGACCACCTTGCGCACCGTGTCGATGACGCGCGGATAGGCTTCCGACATGAAGGTGCGGTAGGCGAGCGCCGATTCCAGGTTAGGCAGCACCGCGCCGTTCGCCCACGGGATCGGGTTGCGCGCCATGGCGTGCGAGAAGCTCCAGAACATGTGGCGCAGCGCGACGATCTCGCCGAGCGCCGCCTGGTTGCCGCGAAAAGCGTCGCCGCCGGTGGCGCGCAGCGCCTTGGCGAGCAGGCCGGCGAGGAAGTCTAGCTTCACCGCAAAGCGCGTGCAGCCCTGGAAGCAGTAGCCGTGCATGAAGCCCGAGGCCGGGTGGAACGACAGGATTTTTTGCGCATCGCGCAGCACCAGTACGTCCTCCCAGGGGATGAAGACGTTGTCGAGCACCAGGATGGCATCGTTCTCGTCGAAGCGCGACGACAGCGGATAGTCGAAGGGATGGCCGACCGTGTTGGCCGTCTGCTCGTAGGAGACGCGACAGAACATCTTTATGCCCGGCGCGTTCATCGGCACGATGAACATCACCGACAGGGACGGGTCTTCCGTCACGGTGGCCGAGCTTTGCGCCAGGAAATTGTAGTGGGTGAGCGCCGACGATGTCGCCACCACCTTGGCGCCGGACACCCAGATGCCGGCGTCGTTCTCCTTGGTGATGTGGACGAACACGTCCTTCACCTGCTCGGCCGGCTTGTGGCGGTCGATGGGCGGATTGACGATGGCGTGATTCATGAACAGCGCAGCTTCCTGCGCCCGTTTGTGCCAGGCGCGGGCGTTGTCCTTGAACGGGCCGTACCATTCGGCATTCGCGCCGAGCGTGTTCATCAGCGCCGCCTTGTAGTCGGCGGTGCGGCCCATCCAGCCATAGGTCATGCGCGACCAGTGGGCGATGGCGCCCTGCTGAGCGACGAGGTCATCCGCCGAATGGGCGACGCGGAAATATTTGTGTGTGTAGCCACCGGAACCGGTGTCGGTCGGCGCGGTCAGGACGTCTTGCCGGGCAGGGTCGTGCAGCGCGTCGTAGAGACGGGCCAGCGAGCGCGCGGCGTTGCGCATGGCGGGGTGGGCGGTGACGTCGGCGATGCGCTCGCCGTTGATATAGACCTCGCGGCCGTCGCGCAGGCTCTCCAGATATTCGGCGCCGGTAAACGGGCGCCTTGTGTCGGCGCGGAAATCTTCGGATCGCATCGTGTTCCTCCCTTAACGCGTTAAGAGTAGCGTCGAACCGAGCGCGGGGTTATGGAGGAAAGGACAAAACCGCTTGGACTTTTTCGGGCGCCATGGACCGCGACGCCATTCCCGAGTTCTTCGTCTACGGCGTGCCCGCGCGCCGGCTCGCCGTCGGCTTCGTCCATGTCGAGACGGTGCGCCAGCGCGAGAGCATCCACCGCGGGCAGGTGGCGGCGCACCGGCATCCGCAGATGGCGCAGGTCACGTTCTGGACGAGCGGGTCCGGCGTCTATGCCATCGAGGATGAGACATGGACTTTTTCGGCGCCCACGGTGAGCTTCGTGCCGGCCGGCATCGTCCATGGCTTCACCATTGAACCCGGCACCGACGCCATCGTCGTCTCGGTAGCGGAAGACGCGCTGGCGGCGATCTCCGGCCAGTCGCTGCTGGCGCTGGACCAGCCCGTCTTCGTTTCCGGCCATGGCGAGCCGATGCTGTGGCGAAAGCTCGAACAGGCGATTCTCGCCATCCAGGCGGAATATCGCGACGCGCTGCCCGGCATGGAGACGACGCTGCCGCCGATGATCGCCGTGGCGCTGTCGGGCATTGCGCGGCTGGCCTCGGAACGGCAGACGATCGCGCTGCCGGCGCCGGTGGCGCTGGCGGGACGGCTGCGGCGACTGGTCGACCGGCATTTCCGCGACGACTGGCCGGTCGAGCGCTACGTCGCCGAACTCGGCAGCACGCGCCACCTGGTCGACAAGGCCGCGCGGGATGTTCTCGGACTTGGCGTCAGACAGGCCGTCGGCGAGCGCCGGCTGGTTGAGGCCAAACGGCTTCTGCTGTTCACCGTGCGCGCGGTGGAAGACATAGCCTACGATTGCGGCTTCAACGATCCCGCCTATTTCTCGCGCTTCTTCCGGCAGGCCACCGGCCAGTCGCCGGCGGTGTGGAGACGGGAGCATCTGGCGCTGCCGGTGCGCGATTAGCAGCGATGGCGGCAGCCAGGTGAGGGGCGGTGCTGACGGTCAGATATGGGGTGCTTCTTATCCTGCCGCCTTCAACCCCGCGTCCAGGCCTTCGGCGATCCTGGCCACGTCCTTTGCCGTGATGACCAGCGGCGGCGACAGGATGATCATGTTACCCGACACGCGCAGCATGATGCCGGCTTCGTAGGCGGCGTCGGCGACCTTGCCCATCGTCTTCTTGTCGGCCGGCTTCTTGGTCGCGCGGTCGGACACCAGTTCGATCCCCGCCATCAGGCCCTTGCTGCGCACGTCGCCGACGAGGGCGTGCCTCGCCTTCAGGTCTTCCAGCGCCTTCGCCAGTTCCACGCCACGCGCGGCGGCGTTCTCGTTGAGCTTCAGCCGTTTCGTCTCGGCAAGGGCTGCGACACCGGCCGCGCAGCCGACCGGATGGCCGGAATAGGTGTAGCCGTGGCCGATGGCGCCGAAGCTGGTCTTGTCGCTCTCGAAGACGTCGGCGACCTTCTGAGAGATCAGTGTCGCGCCGAGCGGGAAATAGCCGGAGGTGATCGCCTTGGCGATGGTCATGAAATCCGGCTTCACGCCCCAAAGCCTGGAGCCCGACCATGCGCCGGTGCGGCCGAAGGCGGTCACCACCTCGTCGGCGATCAGGAGGATGTCGTGACGGTCGCAGATGGCGCGCACCAGCGGCATGAAGGTTTCCGGCGGCACGATCACGCCACCGGCGCCCAGCACCGGTTCCATGATGAAGGCGGCGATGGTGTCGGCGCCCTGGAAAGCGATTTCCTCCTCGATGGCACGGGCGCAAAGCTGCGCCAGCCTGACCGGATCGGATTCATCGAAGGGGTTGCGGTAGGTCCACGGCGCCGGCGTGTGGAAGACACCGGGCAGCAACGGCTCGTAGTTGCGGCGGAAATTGGCGTTGCCGTTTACGGAGGCGCCGCCGAAATGGGTGCCGTGGTAGCCCTTCTTCAAAGCCAGGAACTTCGTTCGGTCGGCCTGGCCGCGGATCTTCCAGTACTGGCGCGAGAGCCTGAGCGCGGTTTCCACCGAATCGGAGCCGCCCGAGGTGAAGAAGGCGCGCACCATGCCTTCCGGCTCGAACCATTGCGTCAGTTCGTAGGCGAGTTCGATGGAGGGGCCGGTCGAGGTGCCGCGAAAGCCGGAATAGTAGGGCAGGGCGGACAGCTGGTCGGCGATGGCCCTCTTGATCGGGTCGCAGCTGTAGCCGAGGTTGACGTTCCACAGCCCGCCGACGGCGTCCAGCACGGTGCGGCCTTCGATGTCGGTCACATGCGCGCCTTCGCCTTTCATGATGACCTTCGGCGGATTGCCGCGCATCTCCGCCGGATGCGCCATCGGGTGCCAGATCGGCTTGGCGTTGTTTTCGATAAGGAAATTGGTGTCGCGCATGTCAGGGCACTCCAGGGGTCAGGAAAAAGCGATGCCGAAATGGTCGAGCGCTTCGGCATAGGATTTCGCGGGTTGCGCCACGTCGAACCATACCGCGATCATGCCGGCGGCCAATGCGCCGTCGACGTTGCGTTTCTGGTCGTCGACGAAGACGCAGGCTTCCAGCGGCAGGCCGAGCGCGTCGCCGACCGACTGGTAGGCGCGGGCGTCGGGCTTGAGGACGCCGGTATAGGTGGCGTCGACGATCGTCTCGAACAGGGACAGCAGCGGCAGGCGAGTGCGGAAATCGGCGCCGTAGAACAGGTCGAGCTCGTTGGACAGGATGGCGAGACCGACGCCGGCGGCATGGGCGGCGCGGATGGCGCGGTCCGCTTGCGGTCGCACCACGGCTTGCGGTTCGGCGCCGCGGGCCCGGCGCACAAAGGTGGACATGTCCGTCCAGTCTTCGCCGACCAGCGCGCCGACTTCGCGCGTGCGCGCCTTCCAGTAGTCGCGCTCGCTGATTTCGTCGGCCTGCATGGAGCGCCACAGCGGATCGGCGGCGGGGTCGAACGGCCCGCGCCATGCAAGCGTTCCGGCTTTCAGGCCGAGTGCGCGCTCGGTCAGCGCATGCGTCTCGAACAGCGTCTTCGTCACCACGCCGCCGAAGTCGAGGACGAGGGCTTTGGGATGCGTGCTCATGCAGCCGCCTCGCCCTTGCGAACACCCGGCGCAACGATGCCTTCGGCTACCCAGCGGTCGAAGATCTCCAGCGCCTTTGCGGCAAAGGCGGGATCGTTGATGTGGCCTGCGACCTCGTGCATCTCGACGGAAGCGGGCACAGCGGCGCGCATCTCGTCCACGAAGGCGGCGAGCGCATCGGGCTCGTAGAGCGGTTCGCCCTGCTGATCCCACTGCTGGATGCCGCCGGCGGGCAGGATGAAGGCGGTCGGCGCGGCGGCGCCCGCCAGCTTGCCGGCGATGGCGCGGGCGATCTCGCGCCGCGTCGGGCCGTCGGACGTGACCGAAGCGAGGAGGCGGTTGTGGGCATGGTAGGGGCGCTCAGCGAAGCGCGGCGGAACCGGTTGCCAGGTCGGGAAATCGACCATGTCGGCGGCGCCGGGCGCGACGATCTGCGGGATGGCTGCGCGGCCGGCATTTTCCAGCCGGTCGGCGCCGGAATTGACGACAGAACCCATGAGCTGGTTGGCGACTTCCTGGAGGCTGAAGTCCATGACGGCGACGAAGCCGCGCTGGGCGGCTATCGCCTCCAGGGCGCGGCCGCCCATGCCGGTGGTGTGGAAGACGACGACCTCGTAGCCGCGCCGCTCCAGTTCCGGCTTCAGCGTGACCATGTAGGCGAGGCAGCTTTTGCCGAGCGAACTCATGGCGACGATCGGCCGCTCCGTCTGCGGCCGGACGGCGGCGCGGGCGGCGCCGACGACGGCGCCGCAGGCCTGCGACAGCGCGGCCTTGCAGGTGCTGTTGAGTCCATAAAGCCCTCCGGCCCACAGGATCATCATCAGGTCGGTGGCGATGCGGTCCGGCGGCACCAGATGCGAATAGGCGATTGTCGAGACGACGAATTTCGGCACGCCGAGCGGCAGGGCAAGGGCGACGTCGAGCGCGAGGTCCGTGCCCATCGTGCCGCCCAGCGCGATCATGCCGTCGATCTCGCCGCGCCCGTAGAGCGTACGGGCAAGGCCGGCCGCACCCTCCGCCATCAGCGTCATGGCGGAATTCTCGTCGCCGCTTTCGGCGACCGCCTCGATGGTGGTGCCGGCGGCGGCGGCCACCTCGTGCTTGTCGTGTTCGGGCCGGTAGGGCGGATCGCCCAGCACGCTGACGTCCATCATGACGGCGCGGCCGCCGACGGCCTCGATGCGCTCGCGCATGAACAGCAGTTCATCGGCCTTGGTGTCGCCGGTGCCGATCACCAGGATCCGCGGGTCGTTCGTCAAGCCCGTAGCCTCCCTCATCATCATGCCCGCTTGCGCTGAGGCGTCGTGGCGCGGCCGTAGAGCCGTTCGCCGATCTCGCGGCTGGCCGCCGCCACCAGCGCGCCGTAACGGTCGAGGTCGCCGCCCGAGACGCGCGAGCACGGGGCGGCCAGCGCGACGGCGCCGATCGACAGGCCCGCCGTGTCGAGGATGGGGGCGGCGACGCTGTCGACGCCTTCCTCGAAGCCCTGCGTGCCGATCGAGTAGCCGCGCCGGCGGGCGTCCTCGACATGACTAGCCAGCGCGGCGGGATCGACGATGGTGTGCGCCGTATAGGGCTCGAACCCGCCGGCCAGCGCGGCGGTGCGCACGTCCGGCCGGGCAAAGGCGAGGAAGGCGATGCCCGAGGCGGTGGCGTGCAGCGGCAATTGTCCGCCCAACGGCACGAAGATGCGATTGGCCTTGGCCGATTCCACCACATGCACGGAAATCAGGCCGCGCCTTGAATGTTCGGACAGGTGCGCGGTTTCGCCCGTCGCGGCGGCGAGACTGTCGACGACCGGTGCGGCCGTGCGCAGGAAGGGGAAATGCGCCTCGCGCATCAGCGCCAGCCGGGCGATGCCGGCGCCCAGCCGGTAGAGGCGGCTTTCGCCGTCCTGCTCGACCAGGCTGTGATCGATAAGGGCCACCAGCAGGCGGCGCGTCGTCGCCTTGTCGAAATCAGCCGCGCGCGCGATGTCGGCCAGCGCCATCTCGGCCTCGCCGCTGCCCAGCACGTCCAACAGCGAGACGGCTTTGTGCACCGTGCTCATCGCCTGCGTTCCTCCCGATACTTAACGCGCGAAATAACTTGACAGGTCCAATCTTCCTTTGCAAGTCTATATTCGAAATGCCGTTGAAAATAATGAAACGACGGTCGATCCGTTCCACGGCATTCCGAAACGTCTGTTTCCGGCGCAGTTCGCGCCACGGCCTGGAGGAGGGCTTTCCATGACAGCGACAATCGATACCGGAGATACCGGCGGACCAGCCGGCGAAGCCAACCGTTTGCGCCGCAACAGCCTCGGCGTCGGCGCGGTGACGTTCCTGGTGGTGTCGGCGGCGGCGCCGCTGACGGCGGTGGCCGGCGGCGTGCCGCTTTCCATGCTGATGGGCAACGGCGCCGGCATTCCCGGCACCTTCCTCGTCGTCACCGCGCTGCTGCTCGTCTTCGCCGTCGGCTATGTGGCGATGGCGCGGCATGTAGCGAACGCCGGCGCTTTCTACGCCTATACGGCGCGAGGCCTGGGCGGAAATCTCGGCGGGGCTGCGGCGCTGATCGCCATCCTCAGCTACAACTGCATGCAGATCGGCGTGTTCGGCCTGTTCGGCGCGGCGACGTCGGGTCTGTTCGCCGGCTGGGGCCTCGACCTGCCGTGGTGGGTGTGGTGCTTCGTCGGCATCGCGCTGGTCGGCGTGCTCGGCTACCGCCGCGTCGACCTGTCGGCGAAGATCCTGACCGTTCTGGTGCTGCTCGAATATCTGGTGGTGCTGGTCGTAGACGCTGCCATCCTGTTCAAAGGCGGCGATGCGGGCCTGAGCCTCGCGCCTTTCACGCCGACGCAGATGCTGTCCGGCTCGCCGGCCATCGGGCTGCTGTTCTGCTTCGCCGCCTTCATCGGTTTCGAGGCGACGACCATCTATTCGGAGGAAGCGCGCGAGCCCGCCCGCACGGTGCCGCGCGCCACCTACATTTCCGTCCTCATCATCGGCCTGTTCTATATGTTCACGAGCTGGCTGATGGCGAACGGCGCCGGCGTCGACAAACTGGTGCCGACGTTGCAGGGATTGAAGGACCCGACGACCTTCCTGTTCGGCCTGTCCGACCGCTATGTCGGGCCGCTGCTCACCCAGCTTATGAACATCCTGTTCGTGTCCTCTCTGTTTGCCGGCGTCACCGCCTTCCACAACGGCGTCGCCCGCTACTTCTACGTCGCCGGCCGCGAGAGGCTGTTGCCGGAAGCGCTCGGCGTCACTCATCCCCGCTTCCAGAGCCCGCATGTCGGCTCGCTGGTGCAGACCGCCATCGCCGTGCTGGTGATCGCGCTGTTCGCGGCGACCGGGCAGGACCCGGTGCTGGCGCTGTTTTCCTGGCTGACCAATGTCGGCACGCTGGGCATCATCGTCCTGATGGCGCTTACCTCGGCCTCGGTGGTGGCGTTCTTCACGCGCAATCCGTCGCTGGAGCCCAATGCGCTGAAGGCCAAGGTGTTGCCGACCGTGGCGGGGCTTGCGCTTCTGTTCATCATCTTCCAGATCGTCACCAATTTCGGCAACCTGTCGGGCGCGTCGGGCGTGCTCGGCTGGTTCCTGCCATCGCTGGTGCTGATCGCGGCGGTGGTCGGCTATCTGCTGGCGGTTGCGTTGAAGGGGCGCGATGCGGCAGCCTTCGCCCGCCTCGGCAGCCAGCAATTCTGACGGAGATCATCTTGGACCAGTCCGCTATCGACCGCCTGCGCACCCTGCCTGTCGGCGACCAGCAATTGTGGATCGGCGGCAAATGGACGGAGCCGGCCGCCGGTGCGGAACTCGACGTCGTCTCGCCGATCGACGGCAGCCGTATCGGCAGCATCGCCGATGCCGGTACCGAGGACGTCGCCCGCGCCGTGAAGGCGGCGCGGGCGGCATTCGAAAAGGGTGCGTGGTCGCGCGCCGCCCCCGCCCAGCGCAAGAAGGTGCTGCTCAAGCTCGCTGACCTGATCGAGAAGAACGCGCTGGAACTCGCGGTCCTCGGGGTCCGCGACAACGGCACCGAGATCGGCATGGCCTACAAGGCCGAGCCGCTGTCGGCCGCCGCCACCTTCCGCTACTACGCCGAGGCCATCGACAAGGTCTATGGCGAGATCGCGCCGACCGCGCCGGACGTTCTCGGCCTCGTCCACCGCGAACCGCTCGGCGTGGTGGCGGCCATCGTGCCGTGGAACTTCCCGATGATGATCGGCGCCTGGAAGGTGGCGCCGGCGCTCGCCGCCGGCAATTCGGTGGTGCTGAAGCCGGCCGAGGCCGCGTCGCTGACGCTGCTCAGGCTCGGCGAACTGGCGGCCGAGGCGGGCGTGCCGGAAGGCGTCTTCAACATCGTCACCGGGCGGGGTGCCGTCACCGGCGAAGCGCTCGGCCTGCATATGGACGTGGACGCGCTGGCCTTCACCGGCTCGGGACTTGTCGGCCGGCGGCTGCTCGAATATTCCGCCCGCTCGAACCTCAAGCGCGTGCATCTGGAACTCGGCGGCAAGTCGCCCAACATCGTCTTCGCCGATGCGCCCGACCTCGACAAGGCGGCGAAGGTCTCGGCCTTCGGCATTTTTCGCAATTCCGGCCAGGTCTGCGTGGCCGGCTCGCGGCTCCTGGTGCAGGCGTCCGTCTACGACGCCTTCATGGAGAGGCTCGTGGCGGTGACGAAAAAGATGAAGGTCGGCGACCCACTCGACCTCGGCACCGATGCGGGTGCCGTCACCAGCGCGGACCAACTCGCCAAGGACCTCGGCCACGTCGCGGACGCCGAACGCGAGGGCGCGCGCCTCGTCGCCGGCGGCCGGCGCGTGCTGGAGGAGACGGGCGGCTTTTACATGGAGCCGACCATCTTCGACGGCGTGGCGCCTTCGATGCGCTTGGCGCGGGAGGAGGTGTTCGGCCCGGTGCTGGCGGTGTCGCGTTTCGAGGACGAGGCGGAGGCGGCGCGGCTCGCCAACGCCACCGTTTACGGCCTTGCCGCGGCGGTGTGGACGTCCAACCTTGCCACCGCGCACCGCATGGTGCGGGCAATCCGCGCCGGCGTCGTCCATGTCAACACCTATGGCGGCGCCGACCTCACCGTGCCGCTCGGCGGCTTCGGCCAGTCCGGCTTCGGCCGGGACAAATCGCTGCATGCCTTCGACAAGTATACGGACCTGAAAACGGCGTGGATTTCTCTGGCTTGACGGGGAGGCGCTCCCTCCCCCTCGAGGGGAGGGTGGCAGGCCGCAGGCCTGACGGGAGGGGTAACCTCCAACGCTCCGACGCGAAGAATGTCGGCGCACGGCCGCAGCGACCCCTCCCACCGCCCTTCGGGCGGCACCCTCCCCTCAAGGGGGGAGGGGAATGCCGGCGCACTTCTTCCTCGCCACGCTGCCTTTCGGCCCTGGCTATTGTCAAAGAGCTGACCCCGGTTGGTGGGGGCGGGAAGACAGCGGTCGTCGGAACGCTGCCGAATTTCATAAAACTGCGATCCGAAGACCGCCGTCCGGCGATTTCCGTTCCCGTCCGTTCCGCTTCACCGCAGCTCACGATGCCGGCATTTGCGCCGACACCGGCCGATGGCTTGCAGCGCTCGTCCAGCGCGCGGGGGCCGTATTACCCCCAGGGGAACCCTTGGACGGAACCTCCCCGGGC
>NZ_JAFKID010000066.1 GCF_017306545.1 Mesorhizobium sp. | reverse complement strand
ACTTCGGCGGCGGGGCTGGTCGAGGAGGGCAACCGCCTCGACCATTGCGTCGGCGGCTACTACCAGCAATGCCGCTCCGGGGCCGTGCAAATCCTCTCGCTGAGGCGCGACGGAATGCACGTCGCGACGATCGAACTCAATCTCTCCGGTATGACAGCCGACACGCTGTCTTTCCAGGTCGGGCAGTTCAAGGCACGTCGCAACAGGCGGCCGGACGACGAGTTGCATGACGTCCTGCGGGCCTTCGTCGCTGCTTTGAATAGGGGCACCCATCCGATTTTCCGGACACGGCTTGCCGCGCATCGCAAGCGCATGGAGCAGGAGGGCGATTATCTCTGGAGTGCCGGTGCGCTCCCGATCGCCCATGCCCGCGAAGTGTTCCCGCTCTATCTGCCGCTATTGCCGCGCGGCACGCCCGCCGACCTCGATGGCTGGTGCAAGCAGACCGGCCTCACTGCCGCCCTTGATCGCGCTGCGGCGCTCCTTTCACGCTCGGCCTGATCCGAGCCATTCCAACCTCATCCCGACAAGGAGGACCGTACGATGCATCCGTACGACCACGCGCGCTCGTCCGCGAAAATCCATGGCGGCTGCTGGCACGACTACTTTCCCATCCATGCCTGGTTCGACGCCACCAAGGTCATCCAATGCCGATTCACACACCGGGCCCTTCGTCATCATATCGAGGGCGTGGCAGAGGCCGTCTCGATTTTCGGACCCTCCATCGTCAATCGCGACGGCGTGACGGTCGCAACCGAGCGACTCGGCATGCAGCACCTTGAGGAGGACTGCATGCATCCGCCTGAAGCGACGGTCTGGCTTATCGATTTCGATGCGCCTGACTGGTTGCCGATCTCGGAACAGGACAGCGGCGAACTCGCCAATGCCAGCGCCACCCGGTTCGGTGGCGAGCCGAGCGCCTATCTCGCCTTGCACGCCTGGTTCCTGGAGACACGGAACTGGTCCGACGGTCCGGAACACCTTCTGTTCAGGCATCATGCCTTCGGCGTCTTCGAGGCCGAAGCGCGTTTCGGTCCGGTTATCGTTTTGGATGACGACAAGGCCGTGCCAACACGGGTGGTAGCCGAGCGCCACGTACAGACAGTTCTCGGCCGCGTTCCGTCCGCCACCGATTTCCTCAGGCGCATCAAGGGCGAGCGCTGGATGCTGCAGGCGACCTCGCCGCGCAAGCTCGGGCTCGACTGATCCCCTCATCCACCGCGGCCGGCGAGCCCGACCGCCCTCCAACGACACCACCCGGCAGTTGCGACGACGCGGTTCACGCCGCGCGGCGTCGACCTGCGCCCAGGAGAAGCTCCATGACCATACATCCACCCTTCAGGAAGGTCTTCGACGGCGTCGCCACGCGCGAAGAGATGTTCCGGCTGTTCAATCGCCACCGCGATGATCCCGACGTCGATCCCCTCTCCGGCAAACCATATGCCGGCGAATGGTTTGAGATCGAGCCGGCCCAATACCATTTTATGCTCGGACTGCTGCCGCCGCTTTTCCAGAGATCCGGCATGTTCGGCCTGTCCGAATACAAGGCCGGCAACGTCACCAGCGTCTTTTTCGCGATCAGGATTCGTGGCCGCGAACGGTTTTTTCACGGCTTCTGCGATCTTGGCGACAGACAGTCCCCTGACAAGATGCGCGCCGCCATCATCGCGCACGAAACCGGCGCGACCGACAGCATGACCCACGAGGAAATGCTCGAAGCGATCTGGAGTGCGACGCATCCTGACCTCAAGGGGATCGCCGGCAAATCCGATCTTGGCGACTGGCCTGCGGAGCACCATGGCAAACGCTTTGTCCTTGTCCGCGGCGGACCAGACAGGGTTCTGAAGCTGCTCGAAGACCTGTCTGACGAAGAGATCGACATTCGCATGGCGGCGATCAGGGCGCATAGCGGCAACACGGGAGGGCCCACCGATGCGGACCCATCGTAAGCAGACGTCGTCGACAGCCACGCAGACCTACGAGGCGCATTCGACCTATGCGGCGGCCCTTGGCGCTCTCGATCGTTGCCAATATCGGCGCACGCCGCCCGGGGCGCCAACGGTAGCCGATCTCGTACGGCCCGGAGACACAATCTCCACCTCCTATAACACCGGCGGCGTCGTGATCGAGGTGAAGGAATACTTTTACGCCGCACCGACGGGCGAGACGCTGTCGCACTTCACCATCGTCTACGTACCGCCGGACCGCGCCTCAAAATACCGCGATACCGACCGGTGCTGGATCAACGAATGCGTCGCTATCGGCGACCGCATCCTCAAGTTGTTCGAGGCCAACACGGACGAGGTCTCCGTCGTTGACCGCGCGCATGCAGCCGAGCCTCGGCGCTCCAGGACCATCGTGATCACGTAGAACCGGTGTTCCGCAAACCGGCATCGTCGGGCTTTCGCATCTCCAGGGCCGCCCGAGCGGCCCTTCAACCAGGGAGAAACACTATGTCACGCCTGAACGATCCCGAGAACTTCCGCGGTCGCGTCAACTATGCGGCCAAGGTCATTGCCTACGGCCACCGCCCGACGCGGGCTTTCGACAATTGCTTCGAGAACTATGACGGTGACGAAGTCGCGGCCGCGATCCTGCGCCGCTCGAAAAAGAACCCCCGTTTGGCCGCCAATCTGCTTCGCTATCTCAGCCTCGCCTCCATCGAGGCCGCTGCAGAACGGCTCGCCGATGTTCCCACCCGAAAGCTGCCGGAGATCGCACGGCAGACCCGCGCGCGCCAGAAGGCCGAATTCGACGCGTGGTTCGAGCAGCAAGCGGATCGATGGTCCGGATAGCGCACGCCCCACATGCCCGCACATTCTCGTCCAGCCGCCAACGGCATCATCCTCACCCGGAGCCCGGCCTAGCGTCGGGCTCTTTGCGTTCCAGAAAGGCAAATCCATGACCTGTCTCCAGACCAAGATCGCCACCTATCCCGCACTTCCGATCGCCGACATCACACCGCTCGAAAAGCTGATCCTGTCCAAGGTGCTCGATTGTGCGGAAGTCGATGGCGGCCTGGAACTCTACACCGATACAGGACCCATGAACCCGATCGTCGTCTCGCGGCGCGAGCTGATAGAGGCGCTGGACACATCCGATCAAGCAAACGAGAGCCTGCTGAAGAGGTTCACGCGGGAGCACGTTCTTTCCATTCTTCCTACGGAGGATATTGATCCCGAAAGCATTGTCTTCATCGATCTAAGCGAATTCCCCTGGCAATTTGTCGTACAGGACATCGTGACGCGATCGCCGACGCTACGGGAGCTTGTCGTCATTCAATGGATCAGCGATCCCAGCCAACGTCCCGATACGTTCGGCGCCAGTGTGTCGCTGGTCACCGAAAACGGCGTTTTCCACGCCACGAGCGAGGACCTGCTGGCGGATTTCCGCAAGCGCGACCAGGCACTCGCATCTTGGACGTCGAATGGCGATGGCGCTCCCCGGCCAGATATCGACAGTGCTGTTGTTCCTCCAGACAATCCCAACGACACCGTCGATGCGCTCATGATGGCGGAACGCTTCGTCACCGGCTTCGAAGACGAAGAGACTCAGGATGGGATTCCCGACATTCTTGCGGGTCTTCGCGCAGCGATCCGTCGCGAGCGGCTCCGACCTGTTCTGCTCGATGCCCTGAAGGAACTGCGCTCGGCAGCGATCGGTTTCAGGGACGACGCCTACAGGCGCGCGCCGCATCTGCGGGTCGGCAACGAGGCGATTAACATGCTGAGCGCATTTCTCCTCAATGCCGAGCGGATCATTGCAGAGGCGGAGTGTCGGAACAATGGCTGATCTTTCCGGAGACCTCGTGGCCGGCCACTACGCTGCGACCGGGACCGTCTTTACCGGGCGCCGCAACCTGTTCTCGCTGGAACCGGGAAACGAACACCATATCGGTACGCTGGTCAACGGGTCGCGGACCAAGCTCCAGCGCTTCGACGAAGACTGCGACAAGATCGTTCGCGGTCTCGCCATGCTCGACGCCAATGACGAAATGCTGACGGCGCTGAAAGCCCTCGAAGCCTTGCCCGTCAACAAATCTTGGTCTCTTGCCGAACTCGCGGCGCGCGACCTGGCGCGTACCGTCATCGCCAAGGTCGAGCGACGCATCTTAAAGTAGGTTCCGCAATCCCGCGGCCGACGACCCTGCCATTTCGCATCCGCCGTGGCGACGCCGATCGCGCTCGTTTCCTCGCGCGCCGCGGAACTGCGTCAGTCCGGTAACGCCAATCGAAGCACCGGCGACCGAGCCGGCAATCGTCAGGATCAGCTCTCCCGAACACCTGCATCACCGTCCTGTCGATCAGGCCCATCATTGAAGGTGCCATCGCCGGCTTTTTTCGTCCAGGTCGCTGAAGGGAGAGCGGGGCCGGGAGGAGTTCGGCCTTGCCGGGCGTAGAGAGTGCGCCGGCTGGGCGGACACTCTCGCTCGAAGGACATCTCCATGAACATCGTCACGACCCCGTCGTCCGCCGCCCGGACGGCAGCTGCCGTTGCCGCCCCAGTCTCGCACTGCATCGACAACGCTCAAGCGATTTATCAGGCAGCGACCCAGCTTCTTCCCTTCCTCAAACGAGGCAAATCCATCACCACTGCGGCACTGCGCACAGCCATGGCCGACAGCTTCGGCGGCACGGACGCGCAGGGCTTCTGGGTCTGGAAGGACGCATACGAGGCGCTCGAAGCCGCCCAAATCCTGTTTCTCCGCCGCGTTGGCCCGGCGATTATGTCCCAGTCATCTTCGCCGCGGGCCGCGCTGGCGATGATGAGACGCATCGCCGACCTCGTTCCCGCCCATACGCGGCGCTCCGACGAGAGCCAGGCCATGCAGCAGCTGTCGACGCCGCTGCCGCTCGCCTTCGTTACCGCACACGCCGCCGCGATCTCATCGTCGGACCTCGTTCTCGAACCCTCGGCCGGGACCGGCCTTCTCGCCGTCCATGCCGGGATTGGCCGGGCGTCGCTTGCGCTCAACGAGCTTGCAGCCAAACGAGCTGCTCTGCTCAGCCTATTGTTCCCCCGCGTTTCCGTTTCCCGGCATGACGCGGCCCATATCGACGATCATCTCGATGCCGGGATCGGGCCATCGGTGGTGTTGATGAACCCGCCCTTCAGCGTCGGCGCTTATGTCGATGGCCACGTCGCCGACGCGGCATGGCGGCATCTTTCTTCGGCATTCGCCCGCCTGCGCGCCGGGGGACGGCTGGTCGCCATCACAGGCACCGGCCTTTCCCCGGAAAACCCCAAATGGCGGCCCGCCTTCGAGCGGCTGCAGCAGCAGGGCAGGGTGGTCTTCACCGCGGCGATCGACGGCCGCGTCTATGCGCGCCATGGCACCACGGCCGAAACCCGCCTGACCATCATCGACAAGATCGCTGCCTCCGATCCGTCCGCGTTCGTAGCGTCGCCGGGCAAGGCCCCGGATGTCGAGACACTGCTTGCCTGGATTTCCGGTCTTCCGCCCCGCACACCGGGCGGTTTTCCGGATTCGATCGGCGCCCTGTCGCACGGGATCCTGCGCAATGCCGCCGAGCGGATGGCCGCTTCTCGATCGGGAGGAAGATGCGCCCCCGCCGCAACATCGGCGACAAAGCCGAAAATTGTGCGCCCGGCCCATCGGGTTGCCCGGGCGAAGCCTATCCGTCCGACCGCTGCCGCCAGCACGCCTGCCGTCCCGCTCGCCTATGAACTGCGCGACTGGATGCCGGAGGAGGGCGGCCGGCTTACCGACACGATCTACGAGCCCTATGCGCTCCAGTCGATCCACATCCCGAGCGCCAAACCGCATCCGACGCCGCTGGTGCAGTCCGCGGCGATGGCTGCGGTTGCGCCACCGAAACCGTCCTACCGTCCGCTGCTGCCGGATGCCGTCATTGA
>NZ_JAFKID010000028.1 GCF_017306545.1 Mesorhizobium sp. | reverse complement strand
CTCGGCGCGGGTGTTGAGAACCGGCAGCCGGCGGCGGCGTTTATGGCCGGGGGCTTCGATCAGGACTTCATTGCGCACCTTGGCGATATCGATCGCTACCAACACCGCATTGGCGGGTATAACATCTGGGCTGGTCATGGTCGGTCTCTTCGGAATGGGTTGTGAACATTCACATTCTAGAGATTCTTCGACTGGCCATGGCCACCTCGATCGGTGCGCGCCTGCAGCGAAAAGCTGCGCGCACCGATGGCTCGGTTGCCTCTCGTCATTCCTTCCGTAGGTGCTACGGCACCGAATTGACTTCGAGTGCCATTCTGGCGTGGCAGGAAGACCGACATGTCGAGCCGCACGACATCGCGTCAGGCAAGCCGGTGCAGAACGGCTTCGTGGAAAGCTTCAGCGGAAGGCTGCGCGACGAGTGTCCCAACGAGCAGATCTTCACCTGCTATCGGCATGCCCGCGAGATCATCGAAGAATGGAGGATCGACCACACACGAGCCTCGACGGGCTCACCCCAAACGAATTTGCAAATCGGTCCAGATCGGACCACAACGTGGACAGGGCTAACTTATAGGCGCGGACGAAACGGGGGTCGGTCACTTCAAACGTTGATCCGGCCCTGACGGCGGGCATCGTAGGCATATTCGGACAGCGTCTTTGTCGCCCGGAACCGCTTGTCGACCTCCAGCCTGTGCCCCCTTAGCGACCGAAAATAGGCGAGTTCGGAAAGGTCTACATGGCCAAGTCTAGGGTTGCCGTCCCCGGTGTCGCAAAGGCCAAACGCGATTTTCGGGTTCGTCGGCGAAACTTCCGTCAGGAGCCACGCGGAGGAGCCGCCAGGCTCGAAAATCCTGACGACGGGGCGAAGATCTTCTTTGTTGCCTCGGGCCGCCATGCAGCCATTTGCGAGAAGCTCTGAAACAAGAACGGAGGGGATCATTCTATGCCTGCGCGTAGTCGTAAGTCCGGCGCAGAATTGTCCTAAGCGGACGAGATTGCGACAGGGTAGAACTACCCTAGCCGATGATCGCCTGAGCTACGGCGATCGCAACGGCATGTGATACGTTCCTTGCACCGAGCCGTTTTTTGAGAGTTTCAATCTGGTGTTCGACAGTCCGGTGCGAAGTACCGAGTCGCCTTGCGATTTCTTTCGACGCCAAGCCCTGCGATAGCAAAAAGAGGATGTCTTCCTGGCGTTGCGTGAGCGGTCGGGCCTTTGGCGTCGCAGGGAGAAGCATCCGCGTTTTCGAGATCGCAACCGCCCAGCGAGTGCTCTTGTGCTCAGCTACAGGCAGTATGAGGCGATCATAGACGGCGATCTGGTCCTGGATTCGCGATGTCATCCGAAGCCAGCTTGTTCGCCCGGTTTCTTTGACATCGAGGTAGTGCGGGACGACGTCGCGTTTAACATATTCCTGATCGGCATAGCCGCCGATCGTTGACCGCAACCCTCGCATGTCAACGTTTTCAACGAGGGCATCGGTCCCGAATTCCAACGGGTCATCCGGCAGCAGGTCGATGACGTAAAGGTTCGTACTTTCATCGCACCTTGGGCGGAGTTCCTGCGCCAATGCAAACAACTGCTGCCGACCTATGGGTTTGTAGTTCTCCCATCTGCTTACGGCATGTTGAAACAACGCAATTGCCTGCATCCGTTTCTCCTCCACCCGATTCGGAATAATGCGAGCAACGGCGTTGAAATCAACTTCACCCGCCCACTTTGCCATCGGCCCTTAAAAGGATCACTCAAGCGAGATTTCGGGTTGCTGTGGGTGGGAGGTCACGGAAAAATCAGGCCGCGCTGATCGGTGCAGAGGCTCGTCGCAGTTGACTGGAAGCATTGCCGCCGCGCAGCCTCAGCCTCCTGCTTGGCAACACGACAAAGAATGACTTGATGACCCGTCTCCTTTACCTGCAAAGGAGGTAAGGAATTTAAGGGCATGGAGTCGTTTCGATGAGCCGTTCCGATGCTCTCGCGTGGCGGGATCGCCTGACGCCCGCTACGCGCATGGGCCTGTCGATCGCCGTCGCCACGGGTCTTTACGGCATTTCTTTCGGCGCGCTGAGCGTGGCAGCGGGCTTGAGCGTGGCGCAGACGGCGGCGTTGAGCCTGTTGATGTTCACAGGCGGGTCACAGTTCGCATTCATTGGCGTCGTCGCAGGTGGTGGCACAGGGGCGGCGGCGCTGGGGGCAGCCAGCCTGTTGGGTGTGCGCAATGCCGTCTATGGCCTGCAAATGGGGCGCTTGCTCGCGCCGCGCGGTGTGTGGCGCTGGCTGGCCGCGCACTGGACGATTGACGAATCGACCGCCACGGCCTCGAGCCAGAGCGATGCGAGCGAGCAGCGGCGCGGCTTTTGGGTTGCCGGGGGTGGTGTGTTCCTGTTGTGGAACGTTTTCACGCTGGTCGGGGCGCTACTCGGCGATACATTGGGCGATCCGCGCCGCTTCGGATTGGATGGCGCGGCGGTCGCTGCTTTCCTGGGCCTGTTGTGGCCGCGCCTGCGGGCACGCGAGCCAGTGGCGTTGGCACTGGTCTGCGGGCTTGCCACTGCCGTCAGCATTCCGTGTCTGCCCGCCGGCCTTCCCATCTTGCTGGCCGCTGCTGTTGGCGCGGCCTGGGGCGCGTGGCATAGCCGGAGCGCGCGATGACATTGTGGAATTGGATCGCGCTCGCCTGCGCCATGGCTTACGCTACCAAGCTGATCGGCTACAGCCTGCCGGAGCGATGGCTGACCAGTCCATACATGGACAGTATAGCCGGCAGTCTTACGGTGGCACTCCTTACCGCGCTGACGGTGATGAACACTGTGGCTGCCGGCCCGCATCTCGCCATTGATGCGCGGCTAGGCGCGCTGGTCGCCGCAGCTTTCGCCTTGTGGATGCGCCTGCCGTTCCTGGTCGTGGTTTTCATCGGCGCGCTGGCCTGCGCGGCGCTGCGGTTGTGGTTTTGAAGACAATCTAAACCCACTGGCGGTTTGAGCCTCGCGGAGCTTGTTTCTGATCAAAACTCAATCCTCGAACCTGCAATCGATTAATGGGCTACGGACGAGGGGGCGTTTTCAGGCGCGGGCAGTCGAACTGTTTTCAGGCACGGGAGGCACGTTGCGAGGTTTGAAACGCTCGGACTTCAATGTCGTGGCGGCTTATGGTTCCTGACAGTTGACTGTAGATGTCTATCCCTGCGACCCCGGCCGGTACACCAAGCGATCGGACCTCAAGGACATCTTCCGGGTTGCTCCGGAGATCGTCACACAGCGGCCCGTTCTTCTCAATATTTGGGCGCTGTCTGGCCCCGGCAAAAGACCAAATTCGACGCGCCAGGACCGTTTCAACAGTTGTAATCTTGCCTGCCCATCAGCAATTCATAATAAGGATCGGCGCAGCGACGTCGATGCCCATCAATTGTCTTCCGATGCCATTGCGCCTAGCAGACGCCGGATATCGCCGAAACGGGCGATGCTGCCGAAAACCAGCGCGGCTACCGCGACGAAAAACACCGAGACCGAAGCCATCGTAGGCGTGTAACCGTAGCGCAGCGCGTTGAAGATCTTGATCGGCAGCGTCTCGGTGGTGAAACCGATGGTCATGTAGGCGATGATGTATTCGTTGAGGGACAAGACGAAGGCGAACGCGTAGCCGGAGATCAGATAGGGCAGGATCAGCGGCAGCACCACGGTGCGCGCGACCGTGCGGTCGTCGGCGCCCATGGTGGCGGCGGCCTCGACCAGCGACCGGTCGATGGAGGCAAAACCCAGCGACAGCGTCACCAGCGGCAGCGTGACGAAAAAGATCGCGTGGCTGACGATGGCCGTGAAGAACTGGCCGAACACGCCGAGCGTCGCCCAGAAGGACAGGAAGCCGAGGGCGGTGATGACCGGCGGCAGGATGAAGGGCGCCAGCCCCAGCACCTGGAAGATATTCGCCCACGGCGCGATGCGCCGCCACAGGAACCAGGCGAGCGGCAGCGCGATCAGCACGGCGAGCGCCGCCGAGCAGACGGCCAATATCAGCGAATGAAACAGCGCGGCCCGCCATTCCGGATCGGTGAAGATTTGCGCGTACCAAGCGAGAGAAAAGCCGCGCGGCGGGAAGGTCAGGTCCTGCTTCTCGTTGACCGAGACGCCAGCGACGACGATCAGCGGCGCCGCAAGGAACAGTGCGACGGCGATGAAGTAGAGGCGGCGGAGCATGTTCATGCGGCGTTCTCCCTGCGCCCGACGAGCAGGGTCAGGCCGACAAGCGACAGCGAGATCAGCACGAGGAACACCGCCATCGCCGCGGCAAAGGGCATGTTGGACTGGTAGATCGCCTGGTCGGTGATCAGCACCGACAGCGTCCAGTGCCGCGGCCGGCCGAGAATCTGCGGCAACAGATAGGAGCCGAGCGCGAAGACGAACACCATGATCAGCGTCGCCACGATGGTGTTGCGCAAGGCCGGCACCGTCACGTTGAAGAAGGCGCGCACCGGCGAGGCGCCGAGCGTGCGCGCGGCCTCTGTCAGCGTCGGGTCGAGCCGCACCAGCGCCGGATAGAGCACCAGGATCGTATAGGGCAGCGCCTGGTAGACCATGCCGGTCAGCACCGCGCCGAAAGTCGGCAGCAGCGCCACCGGCTGGTCCATCAGCCCGATCGCGACCAGAAGATTGGTGATGCCGGCCGTGCGCGAGAGCAGCGTCGACCAGGCAAAGCCGATGATGACCTCGGACAGCGACAGCACCGAAAGCAACCCGACCAACCACAGCGTTTGCACCCTCCGAGGCCGCCTGGTGAGCAGGTAGGTGAAGGGAAAAGCGATGACGATGCAGCACGCCGCCACCGTCACCGCCAGCATCAGCGAGAAGCCGAGCACTTCGCCGAAGAAGGCAGAGAGAAAGCGGGCATAATTGTCGAAGACGAAAGCCGGCTTGTAGAAGCCTGCCGGGTCGCGCTTGAAGAACGACACCGCGATCATGATCGAGAACGGAACGACGAAGAAGACGATGAGCATCAGCGCCGGGAATGCCAGCGGCGCGTAGTCGGCGGCGGTTTTCGGCGGCTCGCGTCTCATGGTCTTCCCTTTCCTTCGCCCCGTTCACGGGGATAAGGTGGCCCGAAGGGCCGGATGAGGGGCAGCGCCAGCCTTTGACAGTCCATGCCGCCCCTCATCTGCCTGCCGGCATCTTGTCCCCGTAAACGGGGCGAAGGAAGAGCTCCACCTCCGCCCCTCATGATTTCACCACCACGCAGTTTTCGGCCGGCAGGAGAACGCCGACCGTCTGTCCGACCTGCACGTCCGGCCTTTCACGCGGCGTGGCGACCGCGGTGATCGTCATGCCGCCGGCCTCGACGAAGGTTTCGATCGTGCCGCCGAGGTCGCGCACGAACGTCACCGTGCCGTCGAGCGTTCCCCTGCCGGGCGTCGTCAGCCGCACGTCTTCCGGTCTGATCGAAATCGTCGCCTTCGTCGTGCCCGATGGACAGGCCAGTTCCGGGACGGCCGCGCCCAGCACGCTCGAACGGCCGGCGCCGTCCGTCTCGACCGGAAGCAGGTTGGTGATGCCGATAAAGTCGGCGACGAAGGCGTCCGCCGGCTTGCGGTAGATCTCGATCGGCGGCGCCGCCTGCAGGATTTTTCCCTTCCCCATGACGACGACGAGGTCGGCCATGGTCATGGCCTCGCGCTGGTCGTGGGTGACGACGATGGTGGTGATGCCGAGCCTTTGCTGGAGCTGTCTGAGCTCCACCTGCATGGCCTCGCGCAGCTTGGCGTCAAGCGCCGACAGCGGCTCGTCCAGCAGGAAGAGCTTTGGCGACAGCGCCAGCGCCCGCGCGATCGCCACGCGCTGCCGCTGCCCGCCGGAAAGCTTCGTCACCGGCCGGTCGGCGAAGCCCGACAGGTGGATCATGGAAAGCAGTTCCTCGACGCGCTTGCGCTGGTCCTGCTTCGGAGCACCGCGGATGCGCAACGCATAGGCGATGTTGTCGCCGACGGTCAGATGCGGGAACAGCGCCAGCGACTGAAACACCATGCCAAGGCTGCGCTTGTGGGTCGGCAGCGTCGTGATGTCCTCGCCGTCGAGCACGATGGCGCCGGCGCTCGGCTCCTCCAGTCCGGCGATCATGCGAAGCAGCGTGGTCTTGCCGCAGCCGGACGGTCCGAGCAGGCACACGAACGAACCGTGCGGGACGGCAAGCGTGACATCGTCGACGGCCGCGAAGTCACCGAAGCGTTTTGTTATGGCGTTGATGGACAGGCCGGACATCAAGGATTCTTCTCCGTATGCCGGTTCGTTGAGCGGGTGGGTGAAACACTTTCCTCTCCCCGTTTACGGGGGTGAGGAACGGTGGCCGAAGGCTATGAAAAGCCAATTGCTTGGCTTTTCAAGTGACGAACGCCCGAAAGGGCAGATGCCGGCAGGCAGGTGAGGGGCGGCATGAAATTGTCGAACCTTGGCGCCGCACCTCATCCGGTCCTTCGGGCCACCTTCTCCCCGTTTGCGGGGAGAAGGAAGAACTTCACCCGACGATCAGTTCGGTCCACTTCTGGTTAATCTCGTCGGCCTTGGAGGTGTAGAGGTCGTAGCGCGGGATGATCGGCTCGATGTCCGATGACACCGCCGCGAATTCCGCCGGCGTGAGGTCGAGCACGTCCTTCTTCAGCGTCGGCTGCGTGCCGACCTTGCGCGACATCAGGCCCTGGATCGACGGCTGGCTCATATAGTCGATGAAGGCGTGCGCCTCGTCGACCTTCTTCGAGGTTTTCACCAATACCCAGTTGCCGGAGTCCTGAATGCCGCCTTCCTTCGGGAAGGTCGAGCGGACATGGAAGCCGTCGGCGATGGCGAGACCGGTCACGTCGTGATAGTACTGGCCCATCGGGATCTCGCCCGACTTCAGCGCCTGCTCGAACTGCGCCTCGTCGCGATACCAGAGCCGAACGTTCGGCTTCACTTCGGCGAGTTTGGCAAAGGCCTTGTCCAGCCCTTCGTCGGTGCTCAGCATGTCGGTGCCGCCGAAGAAGGTCTTGGCCGTCACTTCCAGCAGGAAGGAGTTGGAGGCGAGCGCCAGAAGGCCGAGCTTGTCCTTCTTGTCGGCTTCCCAGAAAGCTTCCCAGGACGTCGGCGCCTCCTTGAAGGCGTCGGTGTTGGAAACCAGCGTGATCCACCAGGCCACCGCGCCGATGCCGGCGACACGCCCGTCCGGATATTTGTTGACGAAGCGCGGCAGCAGGTCGCCGTAATGCTTGAACTTCGAGGTGTCGAGCGGCGTCCACAATTCCGTGGCCTGGCCCTTCAGCGTCGTCGTCTGCGACATCATGGAAAGGTCGGCCGGCGCCTGTCCCGCCTTGGCGGCCTGCTCGAGCTGGACCAGCCACGCTTCGCCGGTCGGCTCGGCCACCGATTCCACCGCGATGCCGGTCGCCTTGGTGAAGTCGGGGAAGATGTGGCTGTCGAACGATTTCTTGAAATAGCCGCCGTAGACGCCGACCTTGAGCGACTTGTCCTGGGCGCGCAGGACGGCCGGCATGGCGAGCGTGCCGGCGGCGGCGATGCCGGCGCCGAGCACGGTGCGCCGGCTGAGATTTCCAGTCAGGATGGCTTTCATGAGTCTTCTCCTCCTTGGTCCGGCATGTCGCCGGATTTCCTATGATGGCTGGCTCTCGCCAGCTTCCTCAATGTGCGAACTCGCGTTTTTCCAGGGTGCGTGCATATTGTGTCAGCGGGTAGCAAAGCACGAAGAAGATCACCGCCACCAGGCCGTAGACGGTGAACGGCTGGAATGTCGCGTTGGTAATGGCGTTGGATGTTCTCAACAGCTCGTCGAAGCCGATGATCGAAGTCAGCGCGGTTCCCTTGATGAGCTGCACCAGAAAGCCGACGACCGGCGCGCGCGTAATGGCGAAGGCCTGCGGCAAGATGACGAGGCGCAGTTCCTGTACCCGGTGCAGCCCAAGGCTGGCGCCCGCATCCCACTGGCCGAGCGGCAGCGCTTCGACGCCGCTTCGCCAGATTTCGGCCAGATAGGCGCTGGCGAAGAAGGTCAGCGCCAGCACCGCCGCCGTCCACGGCTCGATGCGGAAACCCAGCATCGGCAGGCCGAAGAACATCAGGAAAAGCTGCATCAGAAGCGGCGTGCCCTGGAACAGCGCGATATAGCCGCTGGCAAAGCGCCGCGCCCAGGATCGCTTTGAGATGCGCAGCATCAGGATGGCGATGCCGACCACGGTACCGCCGATGAAGGCGGCGGCCGAAAGCAGGACTGTCCAGCGCGTGGCGAACAGGAGATTGCGCAGGATATCCCAGAAGGTGAACTCGATCATGTCACACCCGCCGAAAGCGTACGGCGACCGACCGCAACCAGCACGCGGCGCACAACCACCGACAGGCCGAGATAGACCAGCGTGACGACGAGATAGGTTTCGAAGGCGCGAAACGTCCGCGCCTGCAGCATGTCTGCTTCGTAGGTGAGGTCGCGCACGGCGATCTGCGAGACGACGGCGGATTCGAGCATCATGATCACCACCTGGCTGGTGAGCGCCGGAAAAATCACCTTCAACGCCTGCGGCAGCACGATCTTGACGAACACCAGACGCGGACGCAAGCCCAGCGCACTGGCGGCTTCGCGCTGCCCGAGCGGCACCGCGTCCAGCCCCGCGCCGACGATCTCGGTGGTGTAGGCGGCCATGTTCAGCGTCATGGCGACGATGGCGGCCATGACCGGGTCGAGCCGGATGCCCATGCTGGGCAGGCCGAAGAAGATGAAGAACAACTGCACCAGAAACGGCGTGTTTCGGATGACTTCGACATAGACGCCGATCGCCTGCCGCAGCCATCTGGTGCCGCTGCGGCGACCGGCTGCGGCCAACACGCTGATGAGGATGCCGGCCAGCGTCGTCACGACGATCAGGAAGACCGTCATGGCGGCACCGCGTCCGATGGCGCCTAAAGCGCCGTAGAGCCAGCCAAAATCAAGGCTGTAGGACAAGATCTCAGTCCTTGAGATTGGCTGGATTGAGCGGAGTCTTCAGCCATGTCTTCGAGCTTTCGTCCAGCTTGCCGTCGGCCAGCATCTTGGCGACCGCGTCGTTGACCGCCTTCTTCAGCGCCCCCTCGTTCTTGTTGAGGCCGATATGGGAGGGCGAGGTCAAAAGCTGGAACTTCTGCTCCGGCTTCAGCGCTTCCTGGCGAGCCAGCACCTGCGCGCCGACGTCGTTGCCGACGACCATCAACTGCGTCTGCCCGGAGATGAAGGCCTGGATGACGGCGTTGTAGTTGTCGAAGCGCTTGATGTCGGCGTCTGCCGGTGCCGCCTCGGTCAGCGAGGTGTCTTCCAGCGTGCCGCGATTGACGGCGATGGTCTTGCCGGAAAGGTCTTCCTTGCCTTTGACGCTCATCGCGGCCGGGCCGATCACGGCGATGTAGTAGGGCGCATAGGCGGCGGCGAAATCGATGACCTCGGCGCGCTCCTTCGAGTAGCCGACGCTCATAAGGATGTCGGCGCGGTGGTCGCCAAGGTAGGGAATGCGGTTCTGACCGGTGACGGCGACCGGGTTCAGCTTAACTTTGAGCGTGTCGGCGATGTATTGCGCAACGTCGATATCGTAGCCCTTGAGGCTCATGTCGGCGCTGGCCGAGGAGAAGGGCGGGAAATCGGCGAACACACCGACATTGATGACGCCGGCCTTGGTGATATCGGCGAGCGCGTCGGCATTGGCCGGCGAGCCGAAGCCGAAGCCGAGGGTCAGCAGCAGCGCGGCGGACGATGCAAGTTTCCGGTACGGTTTCATTTTTCGTGTTCCCTTCTGGAATGATTGTTGTTGAAGCGGCGGCCATCGTTTCCAGGTCGGTGGCCCGACTTTGGGAGATTGCGTCTGAAATCAGGCGCCCTTGCGGAGCGCCGGGCTGAACACCATCAGACTGAGAATCTCGAACAGCATCTGGGCGCCGGCATGAGCCGTGTTGGTGGTTGTGTCGTATTGGGGCGCTACTTCGACGACATCACCGCCGACGATGTTGAGGCCCTTCAGGCCGCGCAGGAGTTCCAGCACTTCGCGCGTCGTCAGCCCGCCGATTTCGGGTGTTCCGGTTCCCGGAGCGAAGGACGGGTCGAGGCTGTCCACGTCGAAGGAAACGTAGGTCGGGCCGTCGCCGACGACCTTCTTCGCCCGCTCGATGATGGCGGGAATGCCGAGTCCGGTCACTTCCTCGGCATGGATGACGGTCATGCCGGATTCGTAGGAGAACTCCCACAGATATTCCGACGAGCCGCGAATACCGATCTGGATGGTGCGGGTCGGGTCGAGCACGCCGTCCAGCACCGCGTTGCGGAACGGGCCGCCGTGGTGGAACTTGGTCAGGTCGTAGGCGCCCCCGGTGTCGCAATGGGCGTCGATATGGATCATGCCGACCGGCCGCTTTTTGCCCACCGCCTTCATGATCGGATGGGTGACCGAGTGATCGCCGCCCACAGACAAGGGGATAACGCCCGCATCGACGATCTGGTTGATGCGCTTTTCGATGTCGTCATGGCTGAGTTCCAGCCGGTAGCGGCTCTGGAACGGCACGTCGCCGATATCGGCGACCTTCAACTCATAGGTCGGCGCGCAGTCGAGCACATGGTTGTAAGGGCCGATCCGTTCGATGGCGCGCAGCGCGCGCGGGCCGAAGCGCGAACCTGTGCGGTTGGTGACGCCAAGGTCCATCGGAATGCCGATCATCGCCACCTGGAGATCGCCGAAATCCGGATTCTCCACCGAGATTTCCCGGTAGGGGGCGTCAAGGAGCGTTGGCATTCCCGCATAGGGCGCGACGCGCGTGCCGCTTTTGGAGAAAATCTTGTCGGCGACGCGGCGGAATTTCGGGTCGAACAGTTGGCCGCCATGGCTCTCGCCGTATTTGCTGCGCAACGCGTCCAGTTTGCTGCTGTCGAAACCCATTGTCGTGCCTCCTCACGCGGGACGACCCCGCGCCGGAATGCCGGCGCACGAAGGGCTCCTCCCGCTTCAAATCCTGTCTTATCCTGAATGCCTCGAAGAATTGTCGAAGACGCCGAGTGGAAAATCAATTGATATTGTTATAGGCGACAATGTGAGGAAAACTCACAGTAGGTGAGGGACATGTCCAAGCGATTGCCGCCGCTCAATCCGCTGCGCGCCTTCGAGGCGACGGCGCGCCATGCCTCGCTGACCAAGGCGGCTGCGGAACTGAACGTCACCCACTGCGCGATCAGCCATCAGGTCAGGGCGCTGGAGGGCGCGCTTGGCGTAAAGCTGTTCGAGCGCGCGGGCCGGCGACTGAAGCTCACGCCGCACGGGGCCGGCGACTGAAGCTCACGCCGCACGGGGCCGAGTTGCTGCCGGCCGTATCTGATGCCTTCGACGGCATTGCCGCGGCCACCCAGCGGCTGACACGCCCGGCCAGCACGGGCGCGCTTTCGGTCTCGTGCGTGCCGGCGCTGCTGTCGCTATGGATGATCCCCAGGCTCGGCAGCTTCACCGCGCGGTACCCTGACATCAGGTTGACCCTGATCGGTTCCAACGACGCGCAGGACATCCGCTCGCCTGACATCGACCTGTGCCTGCATTACGGCGACGGCAGCTGGGCCGACTGCTTCGTGCGCAAATGGTCGAGCCTCGAACTGTTTCCCGTGGTCAGCCCGACGCTGATCAACAACCGCCCGATCCGCAGCGTGCGCGACCTTGCCGACCACACGCTGCTGCATGGCGACGACGGGCGCGAATGGCGCACCTGGCTGGCGGCCGCCGACGCGCTCGACCTCGAACGCGGCAAACGCCACTATATGGTCGATGCGCGGCTGTCGATCGAGGCCGCCACCCACGGCCACGGTGTCGCGCTGGGCGATACGGTGACCGCCAGCGAATTGCTGGCCAGGGGCCAACTCGTCGCGCCGTTCGGCCTGTCGGTGCCGGCGGTTGACGATTTTTATGTCGTGTGCCGCAACGAGATGAGGACCGTCCCCATCGTGCAGGTATTCATCGACTGGTTGTTTTCGGAAAAGGAGCTGGCCGACAACCGCTCCGCCGCACCCGCGGCGGGCCGTAGTGGCAGACATCTCAAACGGCGCCAGGCCACCATATCGACAACCAACGCCGCCTGACAGGCGCCGAGCAGGAAAAACTCGAGGCGGCGAGGGAAACCAACTTCGCGCCCCAGAAGCGGTCGGGCAGAAATCCACCGCTATTGTCGAGGTCGAGCAGATGATCTCGTCGCGAGCAAAGCGAGTATCGATTTCCGTCCGATTCGGCGCCCGAACCGGAACAACGGCCTTGGGGAGCGCCTTGGAATAGAGCCGCAAGTTTAGAGACCGGTGGATGTCTCCGAAGTGCCCGCTTGCAGGAACTTGTCCACCGCAAGCGCCGTTGGCTACTGCCGGGCGTCAGACGGCCGATATATAGATAGCCGCGCAGCAGCCCGCATGTCCTCGTCCGTTATCTCGTCATATGCAGCCAAAGCAAACAGCCTCTCGGATGCCAGAAACAGAAGGAGCACGCTGCCGTGTTTGTCGTGGCACAGAGGTCTTTAAGCTCCGGTATATCTCGCGGCAGCCCAGTGGGGGGATTTCCAGCAAGGGCAAATTCACGCTAAGTCATTGAAAAGAAACAACAAGCTGGCTGGGGAACCTGGATTCGCAGCCAGTAAAACACTACCTCCCAGCTAGATCATTGATCCTGCTGCGAAATTCAGCCTGCCGGGGTGGCCTCGCCAAAATTTGTGCATCACTTCTGTGCCCAGATCCGACGAAGACGTCAAGCGCCCAATCTGCAACCCACATGGTCGCGGACAAAGCCGGAGGAAACTTTGGGCAAACTTTGCCTGGCCGCTGGAGACCAGACTGAAAAGACAATTTTTGGATGAAATATAAACCTATATTCGCGTTCTCAGTTCGGATATCGCGCTCGCTGCGCAATATAGATTCAGACGACTATATCGAGGATACCTGTCATTCATTGGCGGGGCGATGGTGTAGATTGGCGGAGCTGCGTCTGCTTTCAACCCATATGGTTCTGTACGGACTTTGTTGACGGATATGCCCGCCTAGCAAGCAGAACTGCGAAATGTTGCCTGTTTGGACAATAGTCCCGATGGTTTCGCTCAAAGCTGCCTGCCAGCAGGTCCTGACGGCATTGCGCCTTGGCTTGGCACAGCGTGCACGTGCGTCGCATGACGCGGCTGCGGACACCATGCCGACGGTGGAAAAGTTGCGGGTCCACGCCTACCGAGCGCAGCGCCCAGGACGACATGTCTTCTGAGGCGAACGGGATACGCAGGGCCTTCTCGAATTCCTCCGGCGTCATGTCATATTCATCGAGTATGCGGCGATGTTCGTCAGGTCCGAGCGACTCGAGGTCGCGCCTGATCTGCGCGCACCTGCGTCGGTCCCGCGTATATGCGGCGACGTCATTCCATATGCTGCGAACTTTGCTGATGAGTTCCCCTGCCAATTCAACCTCCCTTGCTCCCGGTTTGGCGGAAACCGCATGACCTGTATGCCGGATACGCCTAAATGATGCCTTGCTCGCCTGACGCTGCGGTACCTCGGATGCCAAGACACATCGGCGCGCCGCAACGTTCCGAACAGAAAAGCGAGATGGGAAGGCGCTTCAAGCATCCGTGTGAATAGCGTTTGCGAAAACGCAAAGAAACCAAACTTGTCATTGCATATCGCTTCCCGATAGAGTGGTCTCCAAGTCGGTCATCCACTGTCGTGGATTCAGCCGACAGCTCACCATTACGGTCCACTGGCTGCTGCAGGGGTGTGATGTCGGGAGTGCGAAGCTTCATCGTTCTGCTCGCCACCACCTGGGCGTTCACCATCTGCTTCGCCGTGTGGATGATGTTCGGCGTCACCGGCATCCCGATCCGCGAGCAGCTTGGACTGAGCTCGATGGAATTCGGCCTTCTCACCGCAACGCCCGTCTTGACCGGCGCACTGTTCCGACTTCCCTTGGGTATCTGGACCGACCGCCTCGGCGGACGCCGCCTGATGTTGGCACTGCTTCTATGCTGCGCCGTGCCGGTGTGGATTTCGTCATATGCCACGACGCTATGGCATTTCATCCTGCTTGGGCTGGCGCTCGGGCTGGTCGGCGCGTCCTTCTCGGTCGGTACGCCGTATGTGGCGCGTTTCTTTCCGAAGGAGAAGCGCGGTTTTGCCATGGGCTTCTTCGGTGCCGGTACGGTGGGCGCGGCACTCAACATGTTCGTGGCACCATGGCTGATCGGCGCCTACGGCTGGCAGACGGTACCAAAGGTCTATGCCGTCGCGCTTGTGATCACCGCCGCGACCTTCTGGATATTCTCCGCGCCCGATCCGGCGCGGGCGGCGACCTCGCCGTCGATGCTCTCGCAACTCGCGGTCCTGCGCGATCCGCGGGTGTGGAAATATTGCCAGTACTACTCCATCGTCTTCGGCGGCTTCACGGCGCTGTCGATCTGGATGCCGCAATATTTCAAGTCCGAATATGGGCTTTCCATCGCGCAGGCCTCGCTTCTCGCGGTCGCTTTCGCGCTGCCGGCTGGTGTTTTCCGCGCCTTCGGTGGCTGGCTATCCGACCGTTTCGGTGCACATAACGTCACCTGGTGGGTGCTGTGGATCGCCTGGATTTGCCTGTTCCTGCTGTCCTACCCGAAGACGGAACTGACCATCCATACGGTCAACGGCCCGGCCAGCTTCGGTATTGCGCTGCCGGCTTGGTTTTTCACCGTGCTCCTGTTCGTGCTCGGCATCGCGTTTGCCTGCGGCATGGCCTCGACCTTCAAATACATCGGCGACGACTTTCCCGAAAACATGGGCGCAGTGTCCGGCATTGTCGGCATGGCTGGCGGCCTCGGCGGTTTCTTGCTGCCGATCATGTTCGGCGCCATCCTCGACCGGCTGGGCGTCAATTCGAGCTGCTTCATGCTGCTCTATGGCATCGTCTGGGTGTCGCTCATCCTGAACTACCTGACCGAGGTGCGACGCGCCCCGGTGATGGGTGAGACCGTCATAGGCGGGGAGGCGGCACCGCCGACAGCCTCGCAAGCCTGATACGCATGGGAAAGGAATAGCCAGATGAGCCACTTCCTCGAACGCCTGACCTACCTTTCCCGGCGACGCGAACCCTTTGCCGACGGCCATGGCGAGTTGCGCGACGAGGATCGGCTATGGGAGGAGGGCTACCGGCAACGCTGGCAGCACGACAAGATCGTGCGCTCCACCCATGGCGTGAACTGCACCGGCTCCTGTTCGTGGAAGATCTACGTCAAGAGCGGCGTCGTCACCTGGGAAACGCAGCAGACGGACTATCCGCGCACGCGGCCGGGTATGCCCAACCACGAGCCGCGCGGCTGCTCGCGCGGCGCGTCCTATAGCTGGTATCTCTACAGCGCCAGCCGTATCAAGTATCCGATGGTGCGCGGGCGCCTGGTCAAGGCGTGGCGCGAGGCGCGCAAGACGCTTGGACCCGTCGAAGCGTGGGCCGCCATCACCGCCGACGAGAAGACGGCGAAAGCCTACAAGGCGATCCGCGGGCGTGGCGGCTTCGTGCGCTCGACCTGGGCCGAAGCGACCGAGATCATCGCCGCCGCCAACGTGCACACGGTGAAGACATTCGGTCCGGACCGTGTCGTCGGCTTCTCGCCGATCCCAGCCATGTCGATGGTGTCATACGCTTCCGGCGCGCGCTATCTGAGCCTCATCGGAGGCACGCTTCTTTCCTTCTACGACTGGTATTGCGACCTGCCGCCGTCCTCGCCGCAGACCTGGGGCGAGCAGACCGACGTGCCGGAATCGGCCGACTGGTATAATTCCGGCTACATCATCGCCTGGGGCTCGAACGTGCCGCAGACGCGCACGCCCGACGCGCATTTCTTCGTCGAGGCGCGCTACAACGGCACCAATGTCGTGGCCGTCACGCCCGACTATTCCGAGGTGGCGAAGCTTTCGGATCTGTGGCTGCACCCCAAGCAGGGCACGGACGCCGCACTTGCCATGGCCATGGGCCACGTCGTGCTCAAGGAATTCTTCCTCGACCGCAAGACGCCCTATTTCGAGGACTACTGCCGCCGTCTGACCGACTTGCCGATGCTGGTTCGGCTGAGGAAAGACGGCGACCGTTTCATACCTGACCGCTACGTTCGCCAGAGCGACCTTGCCGGCGAGAAGAAGTCGCGCGGCAAGGCGCCGAAATCGGACCGGGCCGCGTGGAAGACAGTGGCTGTGGCGGAGGAGAGCGGCGACCTCGTCGTGCCGCAGGGATCGATGGGTTATCGCTGGCCGGCGGACGGCGAACCTAAGGGCCGCTGGAATCTGGAAGAGAAGGACGGCGAGACGGGCACTGACGTGCGTCTCGGTCTCAGCCTGATCGACCGGCGAGACGACGTGCTGCCGGTGGCATTTCCGTATTTCGGCGGCATGCCGCACCCGCACTTTGTCGGCAACGACCAGGGCGGCGACGTGCTTCAGCGCAACGTGCCGGTGCGGCGCGTCAAGCTGGCGGACGGCGAGAGCTACGTCGCCACCGTCTTCGACCTTTTGTGCGCCAACTACGGGCTCGACCGCGGCCTCGGCGGCGATTGCGCCAAGGGTTTTGATGACAACGTGCCCTACACACCCGCCTGGCAGGAGAAGATCACCGGCGTTTCGGCCGCCCATGCGATAGAGGTCGCGCGCGGCTTCGCGAAGAACGCCGAAAAGACCAAAGGCCGCTCGATGGTCATCATCGGGGCAGGCATGAACCACTGGTACCACCAGGACATGGGCTACCGCTCGATCATCAATATGCTGATGCTATGCGGCACGGTCGGCGTGTCCGGTGGCGGCTGGGCGCATTATGTCGGGCAGGAGAAGCTCAGGCCACAAACCGGTTGGACGATGCTCGCCTTTGCGCTCGACTGGGTTCGGCCGCCGCGCCATATGTGCGGAACCTCCTTCTTCTACGCCCACTCCGACCAATGGCGCTACGAGAAGCTGGACGTCTCGGAACTCCTGTCGCCGCTCGCGGATCCCGCGCCCTATCGCGGCTCGATGATCGACCTCAACGTCCGGGCCGAGCGCATGGGCTGGCTGCCCTCGGCACCGCAGCTCAACGTCAACCCGTTGACGCTGGCGGGGGATGCCGACAAGGCGGGCGCCGAGGTCAGGGACCATGTCGTCGCCGGCCTCAAATCGCGCAAGCTCGCCATGGCTTGCGAGGACCCGGATAATCCGGTCAACTTCCCGCGCAACCTGTTCATCTGGCGCTCGAACCTGTTCGGCTCGTCGGGCAAGGGACACGAATATTTCCTGCGCCATTTTCTCGGCACGCGGCACGGCTTGCAAGGGAAGGATTTGGGCGAGGAAGGGCGCGAGAAGCCGACCGAGGTCGAGTGGCGCGACCCGGCGCCTGAAGGCAAGCTCGACCTCGTCGTCACGCTCGACTTCCGCATGTCGACGAGCTGCCTCTATTCCGACATCGTGCTGCCGACCGCCACCTGGTACGAGAAGAACGACCTCAACACCTCCGACATGCATCCCTTCATCCATCCGCTGTCGGCGGCGGTGGACCCGGTATGGGAGGCGAAAAGCGACTGGGAAACCTACAAGGCCATCGCCAAACGCTTCTCCGAACTGGCCGAGGGCCATCTCGGCGTCGAGCGCGACGTGGTGCTCACCCCGATCCAGCACGACACTCCGGCCGAGATCGCCCAGCCCTTCGAGGTGCAGGATTGGAAGAAAGGCGAATGCGATCTCGTGCCAGGCGTCACCGCGCCGCAGATCGCGGTCGTCGAGCGAGACTATCCAAACACGTACCGCCGCTACACTGCGCTTGGACCGCTTGCCGACAAGCTCGGCAATGGCGGCAAGGGCATAGCGTGGAACACCGAGGCCGAGGTGAAAGGACTCGGCGCACTGAACCACCGCGTGAATGACGGTGGCCCGACGGACGGGCGGCCGCGCATCGACACCGACATCGATGCTGCGGAAACCATTATGTACCTCGCGCCGGAAACGAACGGCGAAGTGGCGGTGAAGGCCTGGGAAGCGCTGGGGAAAATCACCGGGCGCGACCACGCGCATCTCGCCGAGACGCGTGAGGACGAGAAAATCCGGTTCCGGGATATCCAGGCACAGCCGCGCAAGATCATTTCTTCGCCGACATGGTCAGGCATCGAGAGCGAGCACGTCTCTTACACGGCCGGCTACACCAACGTGAACGAGCTGATTCCCTGGCGCACGATCAGCGGCCGCCAGCAGTTCTACCAGGACCACCGCTGGTTCCGCGACTTCGGCGAGAGCTTTGCCGTCTATCGGCCGCCGATCGACACGCGCACGGCCGCCGCCATGCTCGGCAAGAAGGCGAACGGCGAAACCGAGATCATCCTCAACTTCATCACCCCGCACCAGAAATGGGGCATCCACTCCACCTATACTGACAACCTCATCATGCTGACGCTCTCGCGCGGCGGGCCGATCGTCTGGATATCGGAGACGGATGCGAAGAAGGCCGGCATCATCGACAACGACTGGATCGAGCTCTTCAACCTGAACGGCGCGATCGCGGCGCGCGCCGTGGTCAGCCAGCGTGTGCAGGAAGGCATGTGCATGATGTACCATGCGCAGGAGAAGATCGTGAACGTGCCGGGATCGCAGATCACCGGCCAGCGCGGCGGCATCCACAATTCGGTGACCCGCACGGTCCTGAAACCCACACACATGGTCGGCGGCTACGCGCAGCTTTCCTACGGCTTCAACTACTACGGAACGGTCGGCTCCAACCGCGACGAATTCGTCGTGGTGCGCAAGCTCGTCAAGGTCGAGTGGCTCGACCATTCCAATCCCGTCGATCCGGTTGCCGAGGAGGCCGCATCATGAAGATCCGCGCGCAGATCGCGATGGTGCTCAACCTCGACAAGTGCATCGGCTGCCATACCTGCTCCGTCACCTGCAAGCAGGTGTGGACCTCGCGGCAGGGCATGGAATACGCCTGGTTCAACAATGTCGAGACCAAGCCCGGCATCGGTTATCCCAAGGACTGGGAGAACCAGGAGCGCTGGAAGGGCGGCTGGAAGCGCAGGAAGAACGGTAAGATCGTGCCGAAGCAGGGCGGCAAGCTGGCCGTGCTCGCCAACATCTTCGCCAATCCGAACCTGCCCGAGATCGACGACTATTACGAGCCCTTCACCTTCGACTACGAGCACCTGCAGAAGGCGCCCGAACTGCCGACCGCGCCGGTCGCGCGGCCGTTGTCGCTCGTCACCGGCAGGCCGATGGAGAAGATCGAGTGGGGCCCGAACTGGGAGGAGATTCTCGGCGGCGAGTTCGACAAGCGCAGCCAGGACTACAATTTCGAGGCGGTGCAGAAGGACATTTACGGGCAGTTCGAGAATACCTTCATGATGTACCTGCCGCGGCTGTGCGAGCACTGCCTCAACCCGAGCTGCGTCGCCTCCTGCCCGTCCGGCTCGATCTACAAGCGTGAGGAGGACGGCATCGTCCTCATCGACCAGGACAAGTGCCGGGGTTGGCGCATGTGCGTGTCGGGCTGCCCCTACAAGAAAATCTATTACAACTGGACCTCGGGAAAAGCGGAGAAGTGCATCTTCTGCTATCCGCGCATCGAGGCGGGCCAGCCGACGGTGTGCTCTGAAACCTGCGTTGGCCGCATCCGTTATCTCGGCGTGCTTCTCTACGACGCCGACGGCATCGAGAAGGCCGCGTCCGTCGAGGACGAACAGGACCTTTACGAGGCGCAGTTGAAGCTGTTCCTCGACCCTAACGATCCGGCGGTGGTGGAACAGGCCCGCGCCGACGGCATCGCCGACAACTGGATCGAGGCGGCCAAGCGCTCGCCTGCCTATAAGATGGCGGTGGAGTGGAAGATCGCCTTCCCGCTCCATCCCGAATACCGCACGCTGCCGATGGTCTGGTACGTGCCGCCGCTGTCGCCGATCCAGTCGCACGCCAATGCTGGCGCGATTGATACGGTCGGCGACATCCCCGATGTGCGCTCGCTGCGCATCCCGGTGCGCTATCTCGCCAACCTGCTCACCGCCGGCGCGGAGGCCCCGATCGTTTCGGCGCTTGAGCGGATGCTGGCCATGCGCATCTACTTCCGCCAGCGGCAATTGGGCGAAGGCGACGGCGCGGCCGTGCTGGAGCAGGCCGGGCTGACGAAGGCGCAGGTTGAGGACATGCACCGCTACCTCGCCATCGCCAACTACGAGGACCGCTTCGTCATCCCCACCAGCCACCGCGAGGAGGCGGAGGACGCCTACGGGCTGAAGGGTTCCTGCGGTTTCACCTTCGGCAACGGCTGCGACTACGGTCCGCCGCATTCCTCGCTGTTCGGTGGCAAGATGGGGCGGCGCAAGCTGACCCCGTTCCGGCCACTGGATACGTGAGGGCAGCATGATGCTGATCTTCAAGGCGTTCAGTGCGCTGCTTTCCTACCCGAGCGCCGAGATGCGACAGGCCCTGCCCGAGATCGCGGAGGTAGTGCGCGCCTCGAAGCTCGTCGGTACGCATCAACGCGAGGGCCTGATTGCCCTTGTCGGCGAAATTGGCGAGGGCGACCTGCTGGCGGCGGAGGAGCGCTACGTCAATTTGTTCGACCGCGGCCGAGCGCTTTCCCTCCATCTGTTCGAACACCTACACGGCGACGGCCGAGACCGTGGCGCCGCGATGGTCGAACTGAAGGCGCTCTACGCCGCCGCCGGTTTCGAGCTGACCGCTTCGGAATTGCCCGACTACCTGCCGGTGGTGCTGGAATATCTGAGTCAGCGCGACATGGCGGAGGCCCGCGACATGCTTGCCGACTGCGCGAAGATCCTTGCCTCCATCGCCCGTTCGCTGTTGGCGCGGCAGAGCCGCTATGCGGCCGTGCCGCAGGCGCTTCTCGTCATCGCCGGCGAGAAGCCGCTGGAGGCAGTGGACGTGAAGCCGGTCCGGGAACCGGCGGATATGCTCGACCGCGACTGGGCCGAACGGCCCGCCTTTGCCGACGCCGGCCCATCCGGCGGCGGTTCCACGGCCCGATAGGGAAGGAGGCTCCTCATGCTCGCCAATTCCTACGTCAACACGCTGCTGTTTGGGGTCTACCCCTATATATGCCTCGTCGTGCTGCTGATCGGTAGCCTCATCCGCTTCGATCGTGAGCCCTACACCTGGAAAAGCGATTCCTCGCAGATGCTGCGCAAGCGCGAACTGCGCCTCGGCTCAAACCTCTTCCACTACGGTGTCATCATCGTCATCCTCGGCCATTTCGCGGGCTTCCTCGCGCCGCACTGGGCAGTGGACTGGGCATTGTCGCCGGTCGCCCACCAGTTACTGGCCATGGTGGTGGGCGGCATTGCCGGGCTGACCGCCATCGCCGGCCTGACGATCCTCATCCACCGGCGGCTCTCCGACCCGCGCATCCGCCTCAACAGCCGCAAATGGGACATCGCCATCACCTTTATGCTGTGGCTTCAGCTTCTGCTCGGCCTGCTGACAGTGCCGCTATCAGCCTTCCACATGGACGGTGAGCTGTTCGAGACGCTGACCGGCTACGTCAAGGGCATCGTCACGCTCGACGGCGGCGCGGCGGCGCTGATGATCGGCGTGCCGCTCACCTACAAGCTGCACATCCTGCTCGGCTTCACGCTGTTCCTGGTCTCGCCGTTCACGCGCATGATCCATATCTGGAGCGGGGCAGGGGCGCTCTCTTATCTGTTCCGGCCCTACCAGATCGTGCGTACGCCGAAGACCCGCGCCGAAGAGCCGACGCGGCCATGATCCTGTCGGTGAACGGCATGGCGGTGGCGGTCGAGGCCGATGCCCCGGCGGAATTCGCCGCCGCGCACGAATTGCTGCGGCAACGGGCGGTGGAGGTCGGCCTGCTTGACGCGGCTGTCGAGGGCAAAGCAGAGATCGACGGTGCGATTGAGGCGCTGCTGGAGAAGGAAGTGGCGACGCCGGTTCCCACCGAGGCCGAGTGCCGCCGCTACTACGAGCAGAATCCAACCGAGTTCGAGAGCGGCGATCTCGTCTATGCTCGCCACATCCTGTTCCAGGTGACGCCGCAGGTGAACGTGCCACAGATGCGAGCGCGCGCCGAGCAGGCGCTGAACGAGTTGTTGGCCAAGCCGGACCGTTTCACGGCGCTCGCGGCGGAGCTGTCCAACTGCCCGTCCGGCCAACAGGGCGGCAATCTCGGACAGATCGGGCGCGGCGACATGCTGCCGGAATTCGAGAGGGCCGTGTTCAAGTTCGGCGCCTCGGGAATCCTGCGCGAACTGGTCAAGACGCGCTACGGTTTCCACATCGTCGCCGTCGACCAGCGCATTCCGGGCCACAGGCTGCCGTTCGACGTCGTCCAGGAACAGATCGCCGCGCGGCTTCGATCCCGCGTAGAGGAAAAAGCGCTGCGCCAGTATGTCAGCGTTCTCGCCGGACAGGCCGAGATCGAGGGGGTTCAGCTCGAGGCGAGCGAATCGCCGCTGGTGCAGTAAGGCCCGCAAACCGGCGAACGAAAACCACTTCGCTGGTGAAGAAGTTTGCGCTTAAACAAAGTCGAGCGAGGTGAGGCGGCTAGAGTTCGGGCCAAGCCAGCCCGACGGGATATCTTCAACGAATATCCTTCAGCGCGGGCGTTCGTCGGGTAAAGGCCGGTGCCTAATGGCGTCGCCCAGGCCGGTCGCCGAAACGTCCATGGCGACGTCTCGATGGTTTTGACGCGCCGTCCATCATGGAAGGCGATGCGAGGAAACGGCCATGATGGGCACCGCGCTATCGCGCTGGACAATGTCGTATTTCACAGCAGCCCTGGCCTTCCTTGTCGGCGCCCAGGTGCTGATGATCGCCGGATACGGCTTTCCCGCGGTGCCGGCTGAGGCGCCCGAGACGCTGATCCTCGTCCACATGGTCACGATCGGCTGGCTCAGTCTTTTGATGTGCGGGGCGCTGTTCCAGTTCGTACCGGTGCTGATCGCACAGCCGCTACGCGGGGGACGGCTGGTGCTGCCGGCGCTGATATGCCTTTTGAGCGGGCTCGCCTTCCTTCTGGCCGGGTTCCTGCAGCTGGCGGGCACGATCGACACCGACCTTCCGCTGCTCGCCATTGCGGGCATGCTCCTGCCGGTGGGTTTCCTGCTCGTCGTCGGCGTGCTCGTCGGCACGCTCCTGCGCGCGAACCTGACGCTTCCGGCGCGTTTCGTCGCCGCGGGTCTGGCTTGCGTGCTCGTCACCGTGACACTCGGTGCGCTCTTTGCGTTGCTGCTTTCGGGCTTCCTGCCTGCGCTGGCGGGACTCGACTTTCGGGCCCACGCGCTCCCCGTCCATATCGCGGTCGGGCTTGGCGGATGGCTGACATTCACCGCGATCGGCGTCTCCTATCGCCTGCTGCCCATGTTCATGCTGTCGCCGGACGGAGAGCGCGCCAGCAGCCGGGTGGTCTGGTGGAGCGGGATCGCCGCGCTGGTCCTGATCGCCTTGGCCTCGCCGATCGTCGCCATGGTGGAAAGGACAGGCTTCATGGCGACACCCGACACGGCGACCGGGTTAGCCGCGGCGCTGGGATTGGTCTCCCTTATCCTCTATGGCGTCGATCTCGCCTTCTTCTATCGTCATCGCAAGCGCCGTGTCATCGAATTGAACAGCCGTGCCGCCCAAGGCGCCTTCCTTGCTCTGATATTGTCGGCACTATTGCTGCTTGCGCTTCTTGCGACCGGGACGTTGGGGCAGCACATCGGTGCGCTTCTCTACCTCGTCGCGTTCGGCTGGCTGACTGGGCTTGGTCTTTCGCAGCTTTACAAGATCGTGCCGTTCCTGACCTGGCTGGAATGCTACGGTCCGGTCATGGGCAAAAAGCCGACACCGCGCGTGCAGGATCTGGTGGTAGAGGGGCGCGACCGCGTCTGGTTCGCGCTTTATTTCCTCGGTGTGCTGAGCGGCACGGGAGCCCTGCTCGTCAACCAGCCTGACGTATTCCGTTTCGCAGCCGGCGCGACACTGCTCGCGACGCTGGCCATTGTCGTCGAGCTTGTTCTGGCGCGCCGCCTCTACAATGTGGAGGACGGCAAGCGCCTGCCCGAGGGGACGTCCCGGCCGCGCCTTTTCCTTCCCAGTCTATAGTGACGACAGACGAACCGGAGACAGCAATGACCCAACCACACTACAAACTCGACGTCCGGCCGATCCTTCGGGCAGGCGGGGAGCCTTTCCTCGCCGTCATGCAGGCGGTGGACGCGCTTGCTCCCGGCCAGAGCTTGCGATTGCTGGCCACTTTCAAGCCGATTCCGCTGTTTCATGTTCTCGGCAGCCGCGGCTTCGAGCCTACGGCACGCGAGATCGGCAACGGCGACTGGGAGGTGATCTTCACGCCCGGCAATAGCCAGCCCGAGGACAAGATTCCGCAATCCGAACCAGTAATTAAAAGCGTCGATAATGCAGAGGAAACTTGGCCCGCGCCGCTCACCGAATTGGACAACCGCGACCTGGAGCCCCCGGACCCCATGGTGCGGACGCTGGAAGGGATCGAGGCGCTTTTGCCTGGGCAAACGTTGGCGGCGCTCCTACCGCGCGAGCCGCTGTTTTTGTTCAAGGAACTTGAGTCGCGTGGTCATCTGTGGCGTGGCTCTTTCGATCCCGAAGGGCACTATCGAATTGTGATACGGCGAGGCTGACCGGGATCTCCCGGCGGAGTTTGTCGATACGCAACGATCTTCTGCGTCCCTTCGCTAAAGTGTGCATTGCTTTGACCAGGATAGCGAAAATGGGAAGCCTCTTTGACCGAGATATGACGATGGACGAGATCATGCGCAGATGGCCGGCAACCATCCGTGTGGTCCTTCGCAACGGCATGCTGTGTGTTGGCTGTCCAATCGCCCCCTTTCATACGCTTGCAGAGGCCGCGCGCGAGCACGAACTGGATGAGGTGGTGTTACGCCGTGCGCTGGAAGCAGCGGTCTCTTCCAAAACGAAATCGAGGACGGTTATGTCTTCTCCGTCCGGCCTTCAGCGAGCATGAGCAGGCGATGCGGCTCGACGACAGTCACCTTCTGACGTCCGCTTCTTACCAGGCCCTGTTCCTCCCAGGCCGTGAGAAGGCGGCTGACCGTATGCAAGGTCGTGCCGGTCATTTCCGCAATATCTTGCCGCGAAAGCGGAAAGTCGATCAGAAGGCCCTCGTCCGTCCGTTTGCCTGACTGGCGCACGAGTTTGAGCAAGGCGTGGGCAACCCGCTGATCGACCTGCTCCGTTGACATCTCGACCACGCGCGCGTGGGCATCCTGCAGCCTGTTGCCGACGGTCCGGTAAGTGTTGGCGCCGAAATTCGGGAAAGCCGAAGCAAATTCGGACCACATGCCACTCGGCCACGCAAGCACCACGCAATCAACGACGGCGATGGCGCTGGCTGGATAGGTGGTGCGCCCGAGCGCGCTCGCGATGCCCATCAGTTCGCCAGGACTGATATAGCGCACGATGACTTCTTCACCGTCAGGTGTGGTCTTGATGACGCGCACATATCCGTCCAGCAAAAGAAAAAAGGAATGGGCGTTCTGCTCCTGCTCGAAGACCGCGTGGTCTTTGGTAATGCGCAACGCGCGTGCCTGGCCGATCATGCGGTCGAGTTCCGCCGGGTTCAAGCCCTCGAATGGCGCCATATGGGCGATCAGTGAGCGATCGAGGCGGCTCATTATGCGTTCCGATTCTTCCGCAATTTGGTCTGCGAGTGCAGCCTAGCATGTCATGTGCACGCCGGTTGCCGCAAGCGGCCTGGGCTACGGCGTTTTCCGCGCGGTTCCTCGTCGCATCTGTTTCTTCGATTGAATCGAGCAAGTATTTTGCGCCGCATCAAAGAAGGGTGCGGCGCAACAATTATTCTCTGAGCCATAGAAACGGACAACTTCACGAAGGAGATTTGAGATGTTGACCAGACGCGAAGCTCTCTTGGGTACCGCCGCGGGTGCAGCGGCTGCCGCCTTGCTGGCCGCCACGGCCGCCACGCCTGCCTTGGCGGAGGTGCAGGCGGCTGACATATCGACCCTGCCGCGCGAGAAGGTCACGCTCGTCGCGCCGCCCTTTGTCCATGACCATCAGCAGGTCGCAACCGGTGGTCCGAAGGTCGTCGAGTTCCAGTTGACGGTCAAGGAACAGCCGATGGTCATCGACGACGACGGCACGACCATGCAGGCCATGACCTACAACGGCTCGATCCCCGCGCCGATGATGGTCGTGCATGAGGGCGACTACGTCGAGTTAACGCTGGTAAACCCCGAGACCAACGAGATGCCGCATAACGTCGACTTCCATGCCGCCACCGGCGCGCTTGGCGGAGCCAAGCTGCTGGACGTCAATCCCGGTGAACACGCGACGATCCGCTTCAAGGCGACACGGGCCGGCACTTTCGTCTATCACTGCGCGCCGGCAGGCATGATCCCATGGCACGTGGTGTCGGGCATGAGCGGCACGGTTATGGTGCTGCCGCGCGACGGCCTGAAGGACGAGGCGGGCAAGCCGCTCAAGTACGACCGCATCTATTATATCGGCGAGAACGAGTTCTACATTCCGCGCGACGAGAACGGCAAGTTCAAGAAGTTCGACTCCCTCGGCGACAGCTACGACGAGACGCTGAAGGCGATGCGCGGGCTGATCCCCACCCACGTCGTCTTCAACGGCAAGGTGGGGGCGCTCACCGGCGACAACGCGATGAAGGCCAATGTCGGCGAAACGGTGCTGTTCGTCCATTCGCAGGCTAACCGCGACACGCGCCCCCACATTATCGGCGGGCACGGTGACCATGTGTGGGAACAGGGCAAGTTCGCCAACCCGCCGGCAAAAGATCTGGAGACCTGGTTCGTGCGCGGCGGATCGGCGGGAGCGGCGCTCTACACCTTCCTACAGCCCGGCATCTACGCCTACGTGAACCACAACCTCATCGAGGCCGCCGAACTCGGCGCCACCGCCCACATCATGGTGGAAGGCAAGTGGAACGACGATCTTATGACCCAGGTCAAGGCGCCGGCGCCGATCGCCGCCTACTGACAGGATCTGCAGGGAAGCGGGGCGGCCTGTCGAGTGATCGGCAGGCCGCCTTTTTCTTGGAAAGGACATCATCATGAAAGCCCGTGTTCCGGCGACCATCGCCGTCATTGCGGCGGCACTCGCCGCGGCCGCATCCGGCCTTTCGATCGCGCAGCATTCCGGCCGCGCACGGACTGCGGCGAGGCTTGCTCCGATCGAGACCGTCACCATCCTGCCGGGAGCGTTCACTTTCCGGTTGCCGGGTGAATATCTCCGGAACGGAAAGCCGGTCGACGCGCCGACGCGCACCGTCAGCTTCCAGGCCGGCTTCGACGTCATGAAATATCAGGTCACCGCGGGCGACTATGCGCGCTGCGTCGTTGACGGCGCCTGCGAAGCGGCGGACGGCAATGCCGCCGGCGATATGCCGGTGACCGGCGTCAGCTATCGCGACGCTGAAGCCTACGCCGCGTGGTTCTCCGGTCGGTCCGGCGAATCGTGGCGTCTGCCGACCGACGAGGAATGGAGCTTCGCCGCCGCCGAACGTCTGCACGACGATGCGCTCGGCCTCGCCGACGACGGCAATCCGGCCACCCGCTGGCTGGCACGTTACCGCAGCGAGGCCGCCGGCCAGGCCGAGCGCGACCCGCAGCCGAAGCCGCGAGGCCATTTCGGCGCCAACAGCAGGGGCGTGTTCGACATCGCCGGCAACGTCTGGGAGTGGACGTCGACCTGCTACGTGAACGCCACCTTGGCGCCCAACGCGGCCGTCGAGCGGAGCGTCGAGAATTGCGGCGTGCGGGTCGTCGACGGCCGGCACCGCGGCTATATGTCGACCTTTATTCGCGACGGCAGGAGCGGTGGCTGCGCCGCCGGGCTGGCCCCCGACAATCTCGGTATCCGGCTGGTACGCGATGAGCCCGCGTTGGTTGCCTTGCTTGGGTGGCTATGAGCGAAGGCCACAGGCAAACAACGAGTAGGTCTGCCCCCGACAATCCGCGCCCGATGTTGCAATATCCTGGCAAGTTTAAGTCCAATTCCACGGAGCACGTTGGCTAGCTTATGGATTCGAGGGACCAGTTCGTCAGCTCCCCACGCCAGGCGATGAACTCTCCACCGTCCAACTCCCAGCCCACCTCGCCGGAGAAAGGCAACCACCGCCCTTCATGTCTTCGATAGTTGGAAAATCGGCCGGCCCAAGGCCGTTCGACGAAGGTGAGGCCTTCTTTGCGGGGCCGATCCCGCGCGAAGATCGAAAAGATCCTGCCTTCCTGATCAAGGCCGATTTCAATCTCGGCATGTACTATGTTGGAATCGAGCGACACGGAAAGTCTTTCCCGGCTAAGAACGCGCCAAACCAGATGCGGATTCCGCAGAATGGCATCTGGCGCCCAGGCAAGCTCCGCCAGATACCGCAGCATTTCGCCCTTCGCCGCTTGCCGGCTCGGCGGAGCGCTCGCGATACGAAGCCATCTCAAGGCTTTGACCTCCAACCGGGGCTCCCCCGATTTCAAAGCGTCAGTCACGGAAATGAGGCCGAGAGGACCGGTTCGGGCGTTCCATTCGAATTCCGGTCTTTGCAGATAAATCGTCTGCGTTGCGGAAAAACGCATTGCGCGTGCTCCGGGCCGGTCTTGCATGGTTCCTGTTTGTGTCAGTCGGACCGCGTTGTAGGCATCGGTGCCGGCGCCGAGCCGATGCGCCAGGTCCACCACATTCGCAGGTAGATGCATATGCGACCTCCGTCGCGACCTGGTTGATCTCGAACGTTGTATCTGATGACGAACGACTAACGCGAAAGGCCGCCGCCGGACGAGCCGGAGGCGGCCTGGTATCTTGGGCTTGATCGCGGCTCACTTGCCTGCTGACACCTTCTCCAACAGTTCGGCGAACACCTTCTTCGCCTTGCCGGGTTGCTTGACCGTCTTGGCCTGTTCCAAATTGACCGGCTTGCCGACGACGATCAGTGCAACCATGCCCATGCCGTAGTGCGGCACGCATTTGACGCCGTAGACGCCTTCCTTGTCGACGGTGACGGTTATCGGCTTGCTGATCTCGCCCTTGAAGGGCTGCGCGCCATCCGGGATCATCCCGTCGATGCTGGCGGCGTCATGACCCTTATCGGTCGGTACGAACGTCACCGTGTCGCCCGGGGCGGCTTCGATGTAGTTCGGTTGGAAGACCATCACGCCTTGTTCGCCCTTGTTGAGCAACTGAACCTGATGGTCGGCCGCGTAGGCGGTGCCGGTTGCCATCATGGCCGCCAGAGCCGTCGCGATAATGGTTGCGTGTCTCATTCTCTTGCCTTTCTGCGGTGCAGCAATCATTTGTTGCACCGCCTTCTAGAGCGGACTTCCGCGGTCAACTTTGATGCAGCGCAAACTGGGACGACGAAGAAGATGTCGACCCCGGAAAGCCTGTGGTTTGGGGGCTATTTCTTCTCGAGATTCCGAACGATGGCGAGGCGCTTGACTGCGACTGTGGCCAAGGCCTGTGCCCTGTCTCGGGCTGCCTGCGAAAGCAGGTGCTCGCCGGCGTCGATGTAGTAGTCGGCGAGCCATTCACAGAGCGCATCCAGGGATCGCGGCGGTGGCGGTCCAATAGGCGCGGGATCCTGGAGGGGGGCCGATGCAAGATCAAGCGAGAGCGTGCGAGCTTCGAGGGCGAGGTTGCGATACTCCGTCTTTTTCCCGTTCATGTCGGCATATTCCTCGAGGCGCATGCAGACCTCCATTTCCAGGCTGGACAGGTCGTAGGGTTCCTGGACCGGCCGCCTGAGGCGTCGTTCTCTGAAAAAGGCTTTCCGCCGTTCGCGCCGCAGCGTCTTCGCGTGCTCGAGTTCCTCGCGCGCCATTCCTTCAGCGGCTTCCCGGATTTCCGTCGTCTCGCCATTAGCCGCGACATAGGACCAGAAGGCGAAGGCGCGCTCCTCGTTGCGCACGGCTACGGCCCATGAGCGATAGGCGTCCATCAGTTCCGGCGATACGAGCTTCAGATTCTCGTCGTCGAACACGCCTTGGGGTACGTCCTCGGGCGGAAGGAGGTCCGGGGCGTGGTGCAAGGCCTGCTGCGACCAGCCGGCGACCATCTCCATATGACCCGTCTCCTCACGCAGGAGGCGGTCGAATACGTCGGCTAGCTCCTGGCGGCCGGCCGCGCGCATGCGCTCGGCCAAGGCAGCATATCGTTCAGCCGATTCTTTCTCCATTGCCATGGCGACGGCCAGGAGCTCGTCCATCGAGCGAATTGACGCCGTCGGTTCGGATGTCAGGCGGGTCATCGGGCGGTTCTCCAGATTGAATGCAACATAGAAGTACTTCCCCCACGAACGTTTGCGTTGGATCAAAGAAACGTCCCGCAAAACCGTCGACATGTGCGCCCCGAGGCCGGTCACGCCAGAAGCGGCCGGCGGAAGGGGGCGCATGCCGACATACACGTTCACGCTTGGGACCGATGCCGTCGCATCGCACAGTGTCGGCCGGGGATCGCTGCGCATCGTGGTGCTCGTCCTCGTCGCGTTGACGTCGCTTTTCCTATCGGCAATTCAGGGGCTGGCCGACGAGAGCCTGCAGCACTTTCTTTCCGGCACGCAGCCGAATGAGCTGATCCAGGGTGCCGACGCCTACGGCGCGGCCGAGGGCACCCCGCCGCTCGTCCCTGTCCTGTCCGGCGGCAAGGCGGTCGGCTACGCCTATCTCAACACGGACTTCTCAAGCGCGGTCGGCTATTCCGGCAAGCCGATCCGCATCCTGGTCGGCATCGACCCGAAGGGGGTCATCCGCGGCATCAAGCTGGTCGAGCACAAGGAGCCGATCGTGCTGATCGGCATCCCGCAGGAAAAGGTCGTCGCCGCGCTGAATTCGCTGATCGGCAAGGACCTCGGCCGGGTCGCGGTCGGGGAGGAGCAGCTTCCGCAGGTGGACATCGTCAGCGGCGCCACTGTCACCGTGCTGGTGATGAGCGACAGCGTTGTTCGCTCGGCGGTGAAGCTGATCCGAAGCGGCCGTCTAGGCCAGACGGGCGTCGGTGCTGCCGGGGCTTCTGTCGCGCCGGCCAAGGTCGTGGACACGGCTATATCGGGGACAAGTGATTGGAACACGCTGGTCGGTGACGGCTCCGTGCGTAGCCTCAGGCTGACCGTTGGCGAGGTGACCAAGGCTTTCGCAGATGCCGGCCAGCAACAGGCGGCAGAGAGGCCGGAAACCGGCAATCCAGAAGACCGTTTCATCGATCTCTACGTTGCGCCGGTCAGCGTGCCCGCCATCGGCCGCAGCCTGCTGGGCGACGTCGTCTACGACCGGTTGCAGAAGAAGCTGAAGCCCGGTCAGCAGGCGATCGTCGTGGCCGGCGACGGTGCCTATTCCTTCAAGGGCTCGGGTTATGTGCGCGGCGGTATCTTCGACCGCATCGAACTGATGCAGGACGGCCAGGGCGTGCGCTTCCGCGACCGCAACCATACGCGGCTCGGCGATCTCGCCGCCGAGGGCGCGCCGCACCTGCGCGAGATCGCGCTGTTCACGGTGCCGGACGAGTTTTCGCTCGACCTTTCCGAGCCGTGGGAATTGCAGTTGCTGGTGCAGCGCAGCTTCGGCGCGCGCGACAAAGCGACCCTGCCTTTCGATCTCAGCTATACCTTGCCCGCGCGCTATCTGAAGGCTGCTCCAGTCAAGGCGGTGGAACCCGCGTTTACAAAGGCCACGCCTGCGGCTCAGCCCGCAGCGGCAGGGCTGTCGGAGCAGGGCTCTCCAGACCAGGAACCCCTCTGGGTGAAGATCTGGAAGATGAACACCGTCAAGATCGGCGTCACCGTCGCCGCTCTGCTGGTGCTGACAGCCATCTTCTTCTTCCAGAACTGGCTGGTAAGCCGGCCGCGCCTGTTCGCCTGGGTACGGCGCGGCTACCTGCTGTTCACGCTGGTTTGGCTCGGCTGGTATGCCAACGCCCAGCTTTCCGTGGTCAATGTTCTGACCTTCGTCAATTCGCTGGTCACGGGCTTTAGCTGGGAGTTCTTCCTTGCCGCACCGCTGATCTTCATCCTGTGGGCAGCCGTGGCCGCGGGGCTGTTGTTCTGGGGCAGGGGACCTTTCTGCGGCTGGCTGTGCCCGTTCGGCGCCCTGCAGGAACTCACCAACAACCTTGCCCAGTGGCTGAAGATCCCTCAGGTCAAGCTGCCCTTCGGCCTGCACGAACGGCTGTGGCCGATCAAATATATGATCTTCCTCGGCCTGTTCGGTCTGTCGCTCTATTCCGTCGCTCTGGCTGAGACTTATGCCGAGGTCGAGCCGTTCAAGACGGCGATCATCCTGAAGTTCGCGCGCGGCTGGCCCTTTGTCGTCTTCGCACTTGCATTGCTCGGGGCCGGTCTCTTCATTGAGCGCTTCTATTGCCGGTATCTGTGCCCCTTGGGCGCCGCGCTCGCAATTCCCGGCCGCATCCGCATGTTCGAGTGGCTCAAGCGCTATCCCGAATGCGGTTCGCCCTGTCAGCGCTGCGCCAAGGAATGCCCGGTTCAGGCCATCCATCCCGAAGGGGAGATCAACGTCAACGAGTGCATCTACTGCATGCACTGCCAGGAACTCTACCACGACGACCACCGCTGCCCGCACATGATTCAGGTGCGGCTGAAGCGCGAGAAGTTCGAGGCGCTGTCCTCGCCCGCCACGCGAGGCCCGACAAACCCGGGCAAGGGCCCGCCGAAGCCGCCAATCATCACGCACAAAGGCGCGCCGGTCGCGGCCTCCGGGCAAGAAACCACTTCAACCGGCTGACAGGCCACAACAAGGAGAATGACCATGTCGCAGGACGAACAGGAACGCAAAGCAATCTTAAGCAGGCGCCAATTGCTGGGCACGAGCGCCATGATGGCAGCTGCCGGTGCTGCCGGTGTCGGCGGCGGGCTGGCGTTGAACGGCGGCGTGATTTCGTCGGCTGCTGCGGACGAGAAGGGGGCACAGGAAGCCGAGGTGAAGCCCGGCGAACTGGACGAATACTACGTCTTCTTCTCCAGCGGTCAGACCGGCGAGGTTCGCATCATCGGCGCGCCGTCGATGCGCGAGATGATGCGCATCCCCGTCTTCAACCGCTGCAGCGCTACCGGCTGGGGCCTGACCAACGAGAGCCGCAAGATCCTGACCGAAGGGTTGTTGCCGGAGACGGTCGAGTTCCTGAAGGACAGGGGCGGCATCTATCTCAATGGCGATCTGCACCATCCGCATCCCTCCCAGACGGATGGGACCTATGACGGCCGCTACCTCTACGTCAACGACAAGGCCAACACGCGCGTGGCACGCATCCGACTCGACGTGATGAAGTGCGACAAGATCATCCAGTTGCCCAACCAGCATACGGTGCACGGGCTGCGCGTGCAGAAGTACCCGAAGACCGGGTATGTGTTCGCCAACGGCGAGGATCGCGTTCCGATCCCGAACGACGGTAAGATCCTCGATGATCCCAAGCAGTATCATGCGATCTTCACCGCCGTGGACGGCGAGACGATGAAGGTGGCCTGGCAGGTGATGGTCGATGGCAACCTCGACAACGTCGATGCCGACTACCAAGGCAAGTACGCCTTCGCCACCTGCTACAATTCCGAGGAGGGCGTCAACCTCGAGCAGATGATGTCCAAAGAGCAGGACTGGATCGTCATCTTCAACCTGAAGCGCATCGAGGATGCCGTGAAGAAGGGCGACTTCAAGGAGATGGGCGGCGTACCGGTCATCGACGGGCGCCACGGCTCGCCCTACACCCGCTACGTGCCGGTGGCCAACAGCCCGCACGGCATCAACACTGCGCCGGACGGCATCCATGTCGTCGCCAACGGCAAGCTGTCGCCGACGGTGACCGTTTTCGACGTGCGCAAGTTCGACGACCTCTTCGACGACAAGATCAAGCCGCGGGACACGGTGGTGGCCGAGCCGGAACTGGGGCTCGGGCCGCTCCACACCGCCTATGACGGCCGTGGCAACGCCTACACCACGCTGTTCATCGACAGTCAGGTCTGCAAGTGGAACATCGACGACGCCAAGCGCTCCTACGCCGGGGAGAAGGTTGACCCGATTCGCCAGAAGCTAGACGTCCACTACCAGCCCGGCCACAACCACACCTCCATGGGCCAGACCAAGGAAGCGGATGGCAAATGGCTGATCTCGCTCAACAAGTTCTCTAAGGATCGCTACCTCAATGTTGGTCCGCTGAAGCCGGAGAACGACCAGCTGATCGACATCTCCGGCGACCAGATGGTGCTGGTGCATGACGGTCCGAGTTTCGCCGAGCCGCACGACGCCACCCTTGTCCACCGCTCAAAAATCAACCCGATCTCGATCTGGGACCGCGACGACCCGTTCTTCGCGGACGCGGTCAAGCAGGCCAAGGCCGACGGCATCGACCTGATGGTCGACAGCGAGGTGATCCGCGACGGCAATAAGGTGCGCGTCTACATGACCTCGTCGGCACCGGCGTTCGGGCTGGAGAGCTTTAACGTCAAACAGGGCGACGAGGTCACCGTCTATGTCACCAATATCGACGAGGTGGAGGACCTGACCCACGGCTTCGCCATCATCAACTACGGCATCAATATGGAGGTGGCGCCGCACGCCACGGCGTCGGTGACGTTCACGGCGAGCAAGCCAGGCGTGTACTGGTACTACTGCTCATGGTTCTGCCACGCCATGCATATGGAGATGCAGGGCCGCATGTTCGTCGAGCCGCAAGGCGCGTAGGGCGTGGGCCGTTTTCTCCACATCGCAGCAATGGGAACGGCGGTTCTTGCCGCCGCCGTTTCCGGCTGCTCGGCTGGCGCGGCGGAGATCGTCGTGCCGGCCGGCGCAGCATCGCTCCAGGCCGCGGTGGATGCCGCCGCACCTGGCGACGTGCTTCTACTGGCTCCGGGATCGCACCGCGGCCCCGTCGTCGTCTCCAAGGCCGTGACGCTGGCTGGCGAGCCGGGCGCGGTACTGAACGGCGGCGGGCAGGGCAGCGTCGTCACCCTCGAAGCGCCCGGCACCGTCGTGCGCGGCCTTACCATCGAGGGTTCGGGCATGGACCTCGACGCCATGAATGCCGGCGTGTTCGCGACCGAGGCGGCAACCGGCGCGGTGGTCGAGGACAATGCGATCCTCGGGAATCTCTACGGCATCTACCTGCACGGCTCGCGCGGCGCGATTGCCCGCAACAACCGCATCGAAGGTCTGCGCGAGGGGCGCACCAGCCGCTCCGGCAGCGGCGTTTCGGTGTGGAATGCGCCCGGTGCGAAGGTGATCGGCAACGCCGTCAGCTTCGGCCGCGACGGCATCTTCGCCAATGCCAGCAAGAAGAACGAATTCAGGGGCAACACATTCAGCCACCTGCGCTTCGCGGTCCACTATATGTACACCAATGACAGCGTGATCGCCGACAACGTCTCGACCGGCAATGTCGTCGGCTATGCGATCATGTATTCCAATGGCCTGACGGTGACCGGCAACGTCTCTGACGGCGATCGCGACAACGGCCTCCTGTTCAACTACGCCAACGGCTCCGAGATCAGCGGCAACATTGTGCGCGGCGGCCCGCAGCCGGCCGGCCGCTGGACCAGCAACGGCGAGCGGTTTTCGGCGGATGCCGGCATGCCGGCATCAGGCGAGGTTACATCGGCGACGCCGCACACGGGGTCGCGCATCGGCCCGGAGAAATGCGTGTTCATCTACAACGCCAACAAGAATCGCTTCAGCGGCAATACTTTCGAGGGTTGCGAGATCGGCGTGCATTTCACCGCCGGCTCCGAGGGCAATACCATGAGCGGCAACGCCTTTATCCGCAACCGCAACCAGGTCAAATATGTCGGCACCCGCTCGCTGGACTGGTCGCGCGGTGGGCTTGGCAACTACTGGAGCGATAACCCCGCTTTCGACCTCGACGGCGATGGCATCGCCGACAATCCGTATCGGCCAAACGACGTCATCGACAAGGTCCTGTGGGAGGCGCCCGCGGCCAAGGTGCTGGTCAACAGCCCGGCTGTGCAGGTGATCCGCTGGGCGCAGGCACGCTTCCCGGCGGTCTTCCCCGGTGGCGTGGTCGACAGCCGCCCCCTCATGAAGCCGGACGGCACGAAACAAACGGAGCGGCCATGAGCCTCAACGTCGAACTCAAATCGGTCGCCCGGCACTACGGCCGGGTCAAGGCGGTAGACGGCGTTTCCTTCTCGGGGGCGCCCGGCGAGGTGATCGCGCTGGTCGGCCATAATGGCGCCGGCAAGACCACGCTCATCAAGCTGATGCTGGGCCTTGCACGGCCGACCGCCGGCTCGGTCGCTGTACTGGGGCAGGACCCGGCGGCGGGCGACGCCGCCGTACGCCGGCGGCTCGGCTACCTGCCTGAGACGGTCTCCTTCAATCCGGCGCTGACCGGCCGCGAGACGCTGTGGTTCTATGTCCGGCTCAAGGGTGGCCGGAAAGGCGAGGAAAACGCGCTGCTGGAGCGCATCGGCCTCGCGCACGCCGCCGACCGGCGGATCGGCACTTACTCCAAGGGCATGCGCCAGCGGCTAGGCTTGGCGCAGGCGATGATCGGAACGCCGGCAGTACTGCTTCTGGACGAGCCCACGACCGGGCTCGACCCGGAACTACGCCAGCAATTCTACGCCATCGTGCGCGAGATGCAGGCGGCGGGGACGACGGTGCTGCTTTCCTCCCATGCGCTCAACGAATTGGAAGGCAACGCCTCGCGCGTCGTCATCCTGAACGAGGGATGCAAGATCGCCGACGGAACGCTGGACGAGTTGCGCCATATCGCGCAACTGCCGACAAGAATCCGGCTGAAGACGACCGAAGGTGGTGCCGGGCGCCTGCGCGAATGGATGGGCGAGCCGGCGGGGCTGAGGCAGATCAACGGCCACATCGTCGAGATCGATGCCACGCCGGAGGACAAGGCCGCCTTCCTGCGCAGGGCGGCAGGCGAAGGAGCCCCCTTCGAGGATCTCGACATGGTGCCGCCCGGGCTCGATGAACTTTACGCTCATTTCCTCTCCGGGAGAGCCTCGCGATGAAGACGATCTTGCTGCTTTCGACGAAGGAAATGCGCGAGGGGCTGCGCAACCGATGGGTCGTCGCCGCCACTGGACTACTGGCGGCGCTGGCGCTGACGCTCACCTTTCTCGGCAGCGCCCCCACGGGCACGGTCGGCGCCGGCGCGCTCGACGTGGTGGTCATCAGCCTTGCCAGCCTCACCATCTTCATCGTGCCGCTGATCGCACTGCTCATCTCGCACGACGCCATCGTCGGCGAGATCGAGCGCGGGACCATGACGCTGCTGCTCTCCTATCCTGTGCGGCGGCGGCAGGTGCTGCTCGGCAAGTTCCTCGGCCATCTCGCCATACTGGCCTTCGCCACCTGCGTCGGCTACGGGCTGGCGGCGATCGCGCTTCTGGTCACCGGCAAGGCGATGATCGGCGCCGGAAGCTGGGCGGCCTTCATGACGATGACGGCCTCCTCCGTTCTGCTCGGCGCCGTGTTCGTGGCGATCGGCTATCTGGTGAGCGCGCTGGTCGCCGACCGCGCCACGGCCGGCGGCATCGCCATCGGCATCTGGCTGGTTTTCGTCGTCCTCTACGACATGGCGCTACTAGGGCTGCTGGTCGCCGATCAGGGCCGCGCAGTCAGCGGCGGCACGCTCGACGCGTTGCTTCTGTTCAACCCGACGGACGCCTACCGGTTGCTCAACCTTGCCGGCTCCGGCGACATTGCGACCGCCTCGGGCATGGCCGGAACGATACAGACTGCGGCGCTGGCACCGGCCGCGCTGCTTGCGGCGCTCGCGGCATGGGTCGTCGCGCCGATGGCACTCGCCGCACTGGCCTTTTCGAGGAGGGAACTGTGAGGGTGCGCATGATCGTGACGCTGCTCGCTGGCCTGCTCCTGTTTCTTCCGGCCCTGGGCGCCTGCCAACGCGAGGCGGAAGCTCCGCCCGCGCCCTTCGCCATGACCGAGGAGGCGATGGGCCGCTATTGCGGCATGAACATTCTCGAACATGCCGGGCCGAAGGGCCAGATCATCCTCGCCAAATACGACGAGCCGGTCTGGTTCTCCTCGGTGCGCGACGCCATCGCCTTCACCATGCTGCCGGAGGAGCCGAAGGATATCCGCGCGATCTACGTCTCCGACATGGCCAAGGCACCGAACTGGGACAAGCCTGGCGCCGACAACTGGGTGGACGCCCGGCAGGCTTTCTTCGTCATCGAGAGCGACGTCAGGGGCGGCATGGGCACGGCCGAGGCAGTGCCGTTCTCCACCGAGGCGGCCGCTGCGGCCTTCGTCAAGGATCATGGCGGAGGGGTCGTGCGCTTCGACGCCATCCCACGCGACTACATTCTCGAGCAACAGGCCGGAAGCGATGCGCAAACGCCCTCCGGAGAGGTCGACTGACATGATGACCGTCAAGATGACCCGCCGCCGCGTGATCGGCATCAGCGCCGCTGCCGCCGGCATGGCGCTGCTGCCGCCGCACGGCAAGGCGGCTCCGGAAACCGTCACCTGGCAGGGCGAGGCGATGGGCGCGCAGGCCTCCCTCATCATCCATCACCCCGACCGCGCCAGGGCGGAAAGGCTGGCGCAGGCGACCGTCGCCGAAGTGCGCCGGCTGGAACGCATCTTCAGCCTCTACCGCGAGGATTCCGACCTCACGCTGCTCAACCGGCAGGGCCTTCTCGTCATGCCGCCGCCGGAGATGGTCGACATCCTGCGGCAGAGCTGGGCGGCGTGGGAACTCACCGGCGGCGCCTTCGATCCTACAGTGCAGCCGCTATGGGAGTTGTACCGGCGCCATTTCTCCATGCCGGGTGCTTCCGAAGCCGGCCCTGCGGCCGAAGCGGTCGCCGAAAGCGTGGCTCGCGTCGGCCTCGACCGGATCGCCTGCTCGCCCGACCGGATAGACCTTTCGGTGCCCGGATCGGCACTGACGCTCAACGGCATCGCGCAAGGCTATGTCACCGACAAGGTGGTGGAGCTTCTGAAGGCCGGGGGCATCGAACGCTCCATGGTCGACATGGGAGAAAGCCGTGCGCTCGGTTCGGCGCCGGGAAACCGGCCGTGGCGCGTCGGGATTTCCGATCCGCTCGAAGTGGCCCGCGTCCTCAAGGTGATCGAGGTCGAGGATCGCGCGGTCGCCACGTCCAGCCCGTTCGGATTCCGATTCGACCAAGAGGGAAAATTCAGCCACATCATCGACCCGCGCAGCGGCGCGACGCCCCAGCGCCATGCCATCGTCACCGTGGTCGCCGACAAGGCTGCGCTGGCGGACGCACTGTCGACCGCCTTCAATCTGATGGACACGGACACGATCGCCGCCGCCGTCCGCACTAAGATCGGCGTCGAAGCGCATGTCCTATCCTTGCAAGGCGAATGGACGAAGTTCACGTCCTGAGATAATCGACGCCTCTAGGAGGCGGCCATCTGGAGGGCGCGACCGGTGACAGCGAACTCCGCCGATAGCTCGATCCGTCCCGCACCGATCAGTTCGAGGCAATAGGGCACGGCGGGGAAGACGGCGGCCAGGCAGATCGCGATGGCGGACGGCTTGCCGGGCAGGTTGACGATGAGCGAGCGGCCCCTGATGCCGGCGGTCTGGCGCGAAAGGATGGCCGTGGGCACCTGCATGAGGCTTGCCCGGCGCATCAGTTCCCCGAAGCCGGGCAGCCCCTTGCTGAAGACCTGCTCCATCGCTTCGGGCGTCAAGTCCCGGGGCGCGGGGCCGGTTCCTCCGGTCGTCAGCACGAGGTCGGCGCCGTCGCGGTCGCAAAGCTCGATCAAGGCGTCCCGCACGCTTTCCAGTCCGTCCGGCACGATGCGGCGCAGATAGTCGCACGGGCCGGTCACTGCGGCGCGCAGCCAGCTTTCGACCGTGGGGCCGCCGAGGTCCTCATATTCGCCGCGGCTGGCGCGATCCGAGACGGTGAGGATGGCGATCCGCGTCACCTATCCCTCCTCAAACCGCCACCGGCGGCCGCGATCCGGCCTCGCCCCAGGCATAGCCATCGACCATCGGACCCGGCAGGTCGAGACAGGACAGCAGGAAACGCGCGCCGTCCGGGTCAAGCCGCTGCTCGACAAGTTCCCTGTAGGTGCGGGCTATCTCGACCATGTCGCAGCCGTGCGGCGACAGCCGCAGCCGGCGGACGCCATAAGCGGCGAATTCTGCTGGATCGAGAACGACCGCCTGCACCTGTGCCGAAAGCGTCTGCACGCCGTTGATCGCCAGGAACGACTGCCCGTCGAGCGTATCGACGGCGAGCCCGTCGGGGTCCTGTTCGCAGGTGAACTGGCATGAATCCTTGTGGAGGCCGTGCAGCCGCGCATGGTAGCAGCGCCCCGACAGCGCCAATGGCAGCCGGCCGAAGGCGAAGATCTCGAATTCGGCTTCGGGACATGCCGTCGCGATCGCTCCGATCGTCGCCAGCGAGATCTCGACCGGCGGACAGATGGTGCGCGCGCCATGCCGGACCAGGAACCGTGCCGTAGCCTCGTTGTAGACGTTCAGGAACGGTCCCGTCACAAACGGCTTGCCGGAGCGGAGGGGCAGGGCGGTGATGTCGTTGATCTCCACCAGCCGGCCATCGGCGCACAACTCCTCGACGGCGCGGCGTTCCCGCACCGTGGCGGGCGCCGCCAGCGTCGAGAGCACGACTTCCTTGCCGCCGCGCTCGAGCCGTTCGATGATGTCCGGCCAAGCCGGGTCGGAGAAGGGCATGCGCTTGCCGCAGACGACCTCGCCGACATGGACGCGGTCCACCGGCGCTTCGTCGGCGACGCGGTTGTAGAAGGACGACAGCCGGTCTGCCGGCCAATGGAAGAACAGCGGCCCCAAAGTGAGCTTCAGCGATGGCACGGCCTACCTCCACGTCTTGCGGTAGGCGCCGGTGGTCTGCCGGCCGCCTTCGGACAAGCCAGCCAGGATGCCGTCAATCTCGACCGGGTCGCCGCCGCTCTCGGCTGCGTCGACCGCCCGTCGGAAGGCGCGCACCACCTCGGTGACATAACCCTTGCCGCGCTGGCGGCCCTCGATCTTGAGGGCGGTGACGCCGGCGCTCTTCAGCGCCACGATCATGCTGCCGGCATTCAGGCTGACTGGATCCTCGAACAGGTAGCCGGTCTTGTCCCCGGCCGTGAACCTGCCTTTGCACAGCGTTGGGTAACCCGCAGGTTCCCCGGCGCCGAAGCGGTCGATGGTGAAGCCGGCCAGCCGCGCCGTGGTCCCTTCGGCGTCCTCCACGTAGCTGACCGCTTCGGGGGGTGAGCAGACGCCGTTGAGATTGGGCGATTTGCCCGTCGCGTAGGACGACAGATGGCAGCGGCCTTCCATCATCACGCACAGGCCGCCGAAGACGAAGGCTTCCGTTTCCACGTCTATCGCCCGGTTGAGCACGGCGATCTCCTGCACCGAAAGCACGCGCGGCAGTACGACGCGGCGCACGCCGAATGCTTGCGCGTAGAAACTGATCGCTTCCGGCGTCGCCGCGGCGGCCTGTACGGAAAGGTGCAAGCGCGTGCGCGGGTGGTTGTTCGCCATGTGGTCGAGCACGGCGATGTCGGCGGCGATGACGGCGTCCGCGCCGCAGACCGCCGCCGTGTCCGCCGCCTTGCGCCAAAGGTCCGTGTTCTCCGCCCGCGCGAAGGTGTTGATGGCGACCAAGGCCTTGCTGCCGTTGCCGTGTGCGAAACGGATGCCTTCGGCCATCTCCTGCGGCGAGAAGTTGAGGCCGGGGAAATTGCGGGCGTTGGTCTCGTCACGGAAGCCGCAATAGACGGCGTCCGCGCCCGCCAGCACGGCGGCCCTGAGCGTGGCCGGTGTTCCCGCCGGGCAAACCAGTTCCATGCGGCCGCTCATGCCTGCCCCGCCTTGGCGACAGGCGCGTCCGCTGCGAAGTGTCGTGCCGCGCTGAGGCCGCCCAGGATGCCGGCGTCGGCGAGCCGCGCGAGCACGCCGCGCAGCCCGAGCAGGTCGGAGGGGCGAAGTTCTGCGTCCTCGATGGCATTGCGCAGCGCCACCACGGCTTCGGTCTTACCGGTGACCGCGATGGCGCGGTGGAAGAACATTGCGTCGCCGTCCAGCGTACCGTCGAGAACGCCCAGCAGCGTCAGCAGCGGACCGCGTATCACCACGTCGGATGGAGCGGAGCCGCTCTTGCCGGTGACGCGGACGACAGCTGATGCACCGTCAGGCACGACGCTGAAGGCAAAGGACAGGTCTGTCGGATCGATCAAGAAGCGGGCGGTACTATGTTCGCCGAGCCGTTCGAACAGACCCGGGCGACGCCGGGCAAGCGATCGCAACGAAAGGGTTAGCAGTGGGCCGAATGGAGCGGCGGCAAATGGCGGCAGAAGGCGCCGGGCCGAAGCCGGCAAACTGATTTCTTCGTTTCCTGCCGCCATTCTGCCCTCCGGTCCATTTTGGACGGGTGACGATAGGTCGAGTTGCGCGAAAGAAGTTTGCGCAGGATCAAAGACGGGTGCGAAGGACCACACTGCCGGCCGCCCTCGTAGCAAGATGGCGCGGCGACTGGACACATGGATTCGGGACGCGGCTTTGGAGTAGATTTTCTTCGTGAAGTTCAGTGCGACGCATGGAGGTCGTCATGCGGTCTGTTGAACATTGGCCGCAGACCGAACGGGTGTGGCGGCAGTTTGCGCGATTGGACATTGTCCTGGAGCGGCTGGAGATCGATCCTATGCTTGCTGCCCGCAAATCCGGCGGGACAGCGATGGCGACGGCACGCAACGTCTGCTTGGCGTGTATCGTTCAACGCGAGTGCAGCCAACGGCTGCAAGGGGAGCAGCAGGTCTTCACTATCCTCGAATTCTGCCCGAACGCCGAGTTTCTCAAGGAGTGCATCCAGCCAGACAGATGACGCGCCCGGCTGCGTGTGCAACGGCGGCAGTGGCTCGAACCGTAGCCGTCTCGGCGTCCTGTTTGCGGAATGTCAACGACCGGTTCGGGAGTCCATGGCATCGGAACGGCGCCGGTGAGTTGCTGGCGCCGGATATCTTCCAATGCACGAGCGCAATCTTCCCCGGTTTCATACTCTTGGCGCCTACCTTTTTCATCTGGAAAGTATGGGGCGCCTGGATACGATCCGGGTGCCGGTCTCGATGCGGCTGGAGATTACCGAGATTCACCGCAGGGTGGTCGCTACCGGCGGGCCGGCGCTGCGGCTGACGCAGCCGCTGGACCAAAGCGGCCTCGTGTCGAACCTGCCGGTGGTCACCAACCTTTTCGGTACTGTCGAACGGGTCGCGTGGGGGCTCGGCACGGACGTCGAGGGACTCGCCAGGCTAGGCGAACTGCTGGCCTGGATGCGGTCGCCGCAACCGCCGCAGAATCTGAAGCAGTTCAGCACAATGCTGCCAGCCGCCCGCAGAGCGTTCCAGACGCGGCCGAAGATCGTTTCCGCGACGAAGGAGTGGAAAGAGGCTGAGCCGGACTTCTCGTTTCTGCCAGTCCAGACCTGCTGGCCTGGCGACGCCGGACCTCTGATCACCTGGCCGATTGTCGTCACCCGGCCGCCGGGCGACGACGACTTCAGCGCCTACAATCTGGGAATCTACCGCATGCAGGTGATCGGCCGCGACCGCGCCATCCTGCGCTGGCTACCCATGCGCGGCGGTGCGGCGCATCATCGAGCCTGGCAGGCTAGGGGTCTTGAGATGCCGGTTGCGGTGATGATCGGGGCGGATCCTGCGACAATGCTTGCCGCGGTAATGCCAGCACCGGAAGGAGTGTCGGAGCTCGCGCTGTCAGGTATGATCAACGACCGGCGTGTGCGGATGGCGCCTTGCAGGGACATCATGCTGCATGTGCCAGCAAGCGCCGAGATCGTCCTAGAAGGCACCGTTTCGCCCACGGAGACCGCGATCGAAGGTCCGTTCGGCGATCATACGGGCTATTACAACGCCCCTGAGCGCTATCCCGTGTTCAAGCTTAAGCGCATGCAAATCCGCGACGGGGCCAGTTATCTGACGACCTTCACCGGGCGCGCGCCCGATGAGCCGTCTGTGCTTGGAAGCGCATTGCTGGAGGTTTTCAAGCCGCTGCTGCGAAAGCAGATGCCGGAGATTCTGGATATCTGGCTCCCGCCGGAAGCCTGTTCCTACCGGATCGCGGTGATCTCGATCGCCAAGAGATATGCGGGTCAGGCCCGGCGCGTCATGATGGGCTTCTGGTCGACGCTGCCTCAATTCTCCATGACCAAGATGGTCGTCGTCGTCGACGACGATATAGATATCCGCTCCTGGGACGATGTGATGTGGGCGCTCGCTACACGCATGGATCCCGGCCGCGACGTCATGCAGGTGGACCGCATGCCCATCGACCAGCTCGACTTCGCCTCGCCGCTTGAGGGACTCGGCGGCAAGATAGGCTTTGACGCCACCCGCAAGATCGGCGCCGAGACCTCACGCGAATGGGGCGTCGAACTCGGCATGGATGCCGCTGTGGAGCGGCGCGTCGATGAGCGCTGGCGGGAATTGTTTCCGAACCGTGCGAAGCGCGAAGCCCAATGCGAAAACGCTTGATTGTCGGCGTGGCTGGCGCCTCCGGTTCAGCACTCGCGCTCGAAACGCTCAGGCAGCTGGCTGCCGCAGATATCGAGACGCACCTGGTCATTTCTGACGGCGCTCGAGCGACAATCGCGCATGAGCTCGGCGCTGACGGCATCGTTCAGTTTACGGCTATTGCTGAGCATGTGCATCAAGCCGGCAATCTGGGAGCGCCCATCGCCAGTGGATCCTTCCGCACCGACGGCATGATCGTGGTGCCGTGTTCGATGCGCAGCCTCGCCGCCATGGCATACGGGCTCGGCGACAACCTGCTGGTGCGGGCGGCCGACGTGGTGTTGAAAGAGAAACGACGATTGGTGATCGCTCCGCGCGAGGCGCCGCTACACGAAGGGCATATCGAGGCCATGTTGCGCCTCGCGCGTATGGGTGCCGTCGTGGCGCCGCCTGTGCCGCCGTTCTACGCCCGTCCCCTATCTATGGACGACATCATACGCGAGATCGCGGCACGGCTCGTCAATTGGGCGGGCGTCGATCCCGGAGACCGGATGACGCGTTGGAGCGGGACCCTATGAATAGATTGCTGACAATTGGTGCCGCCCACGGACAGCGCACAATCGGCTGCGAAGCCGGATAGCCCGAGGCCCGCAGCAATCGTCTTTGCGGATTCGCAAAGAACCGACCGCCGGAAGTCACAAGACTGCAGTATCTTGGAAGTGGCCAGCGAGGACGAAGACGATGATCTATGACGTGCGCAGACTGGCTTCAGCCAACAAGGATGCCGCTATCCTGTCGATGTTCGACGGTTTGCACGCCGGCGAGGCGGTGCGGGTGGTCTGCGACTTCGATCCCTCGCGCCTCGAGCGCAAGTTCAGGGCCTTCTTCGCCGAAGGATACGAATGGACGTGCCTGCAGAGCGGGCCGCCGGACTGGCAGATCGAGATAGGCAAATCATCGACGCTTCCCGAATGCGGATGCGAATGAGGACTTCGTTCGGTTCAGGTCACCTCTGGTCCGCCTCTATCCCTCGCTCGCCGAATAGAGTCGTCGCATCGCCTCCGCTCCTTCCTTGGCGGCGATGGCGATGTCATCGAAGAGAAGCGCGACGTCCTTGAACACGCTGTAGTCCTGCTCCGTCGTTTTCAGATCATCCAGGTCTTGGAGAAAAAGCAGGATCGCCTCGATCTTCCGGCGTTGGCTGCCGGCCTTGGAAAGATCGCTGCGGATCGTACGCCGTCGCTCCATCGCTGCAAACCGGTCTAGTGCCTCGTCAAGTTGGGAACGGCACTCGCAGTCGAGCCGCGCATTCTTCACGACCGCCGTCAGTCTCGCGACAATATCCCTTTCCGTGCCGGCCCTATGGCTCGGCGCCATTGTCTCTGACACGAGAATCTTCATCGTAAACCCGCTTCTTTCCAATTACCTCGGGCGCGTCCGAACTAACGACACCATCGACTGGAAGCGTACCGCCTATTTGCCTAGGACGGCAGCTTAGCGATTTATCCCGCCGTAAGTTTGCTCTGGCGCAAATGTTTCCTTTCCCGCCGTTCTCACGAAACGCGGTGGCTTTTCCGCTCAGGGACGGCTTTCGGCAGGTACGTCCGAGGCATCGAACGCGAAAGGAATAGAGGCTGCTCCGGAGAGTCCGTTCCGCCTTCCTGGCCGCATCCCGAAGTGCTTGCTTGGTCAGGCTGCTTGGCTGTGGCTACGGCCTGATTTGTAAAGATAAGCGTCGAAAGCCGCTGCCGCTGCACGAACCAGAAAGCGATGGTCACGCCGAACGCGAATGACAGCGCCGACAAGATCGATCACTCCATCCTCGGCGAGTTCGCGAAGCTTCTGGTTGCCGGTGATCAGTTCAGCCGCATCAAATCCGTGCCGAGCACAGGCCGCCGGCACGTCGACCTCGAAATCGCACATAAGGCGCTCGATGATTTCCGCGCGCAGGCGGTCTTCGGCGGTCAGGCGATAGCCTCTAGCCGTCGCGAGCTGCCCGTCTGAAATCGATCCGGAGTAGAAGCCGAGCCCCACCTGATTTTGGACGTAGCCCTGCCGCGTCCGACCTATGGCAGACGCGCCGAAACCGATCAGCGTTTCGCATGTGTCGGTGGTGTAGCCTTGGAAGTTGCGCCGCAGTTTTCCCGCCGCCTGCGCCTGCGCGAGTTCGTCGTCGGGAAGCGCAAAATGGTCCAGCCCGATCTGCACGTAGCCGGCGGCGACGAGCGCTTTAGCTATCGCCAATGCTTGCTCCATGCGCGCTGCGCTGTCCGGTAGGGCAGCCTCCTCGATCATGCGCTGGTGCTTCTTGAAAGAGGGAACATGCGCGTAGCCGAACACGGCGAACCGGTCGGGGCGCATAGCCGCCGCGCTGCTAGCGGTATCGATGCAGGAACGCACCGTCTGGTGCGGAAGGCCGTAGATCAGGTCGAAATTGATGTTGCCCACGCCCGACTGGCGCAGTCGGTCGACCGCTTCGATCGTCGTCTCCTCGCTCTGGATCCGGTTCACCGCCCGCTGGACGACCGGGTCGAAGCTCTGGACGCCTAGGCTAGCGCGACCGACGCCTGCGCCGCCCAAGGCGCCCGCCATCTCGATCGTCAATGTCCGTGGGTCTATCTCGATCGCGATTTCCGCAGTTGCGGTGAAGCCGAAGCGGTCACGCAAGAGATCCATCAACGCGACGAAATCCATCGGTGCCACGATGGTCGGCGTGCCGCCGCCGAAATGTATCTTGTCCACCCGAAGCGGCTGCGGCGCCCGCGCCGCGACCAGGTCGATCTCCCTGCGCAACAGGTCGAGATACTCGACGACCGGCTGGTCCTTGGCGGTTATGGTGGTATGGCAGCCGCAATACCAGCACATCGACCGGCAGAACGGGACATGCAGATAGAGCGAGGCAGGATCGTCAGGCGGCAGGCGCGACAGCCAGTCGCCATAAGTCGCGAAGCCGACGGTCGGCGAGAACTCGGGTGAGGGCGGGTAGCTCGTGTAGCGCGGCAGGCGCGCCTCGCCATATTTCTGTAGAACGGACGGTTGCACGGTTTTGGTCGCCTCCGATGAAGCGCCGAAACCTACCAGCGATCCCGTCCGCCTTCTTTGCGGAATGCCAAACGACTTGCCGGTGTAAAGCGGCTCCAGCTGCCGCTGTCCGTTGGGATGGCAGTGATCTTTTTGTCCGCACCGGAGTAGGGCACAGGCGACGAGGAGGTGTCGCCTCAATCCCCCTCGCCGGGCTTGCCGCTGAAATGTGCGTCGAACTTTCCGGGTACGCCGTTCCAGGCGTCCGCATCGGCGGGCGGTATCTTCTTGCGCGTTATGTTGGGCCAAGCCGACGCGTATTGATGATTGAGCGACAGCCATGCCGCCGTTGCGGACGGATCGGTGTCAGGATAGATCGCTTCCGCCGGGCATTCGGGGACACAGACGCCGCAGTCGATGCACTCGTCGGGATGAATGACCAGCATGTTCTCGCCCTCGTAGAAGCAGTCCACGGGGCAGACTTCGACGCAGTCCATGTATTTGCATTTGATGCAGTTGTCGGTGACGACGTAGGCCATGTCGAAAGTCTCTGGAGGTCAGGCGGCCAGCAGGCTTGGGCTTGCCGCATGCGCGGCTTCGGCTCGCGCCGCGGCGATTGCCATCCAGTCGCGGTAAAGGCCGTTGTCTTCCTTTGAAAAAGAGCGGCGCCGCTTCATGTCCTCGAAGGTTTCCCCTGGATGGCTCCTGTCGTAGTCGGCGCGCACCAAGGATTCGAGGTAGGCGCGTTCGATTTCGTCCGTGGGTCGGACGAACTCATGTGAATTGCTCAGCATGGCAATCTCCTTTCTGTTGGTTCCGTATCCGACGATGTCTGGTATCCGTCCTGCTCCCGCGCCCATATCGCGCAAGGCCTGGCAATCGGCGCCATAGCGGTCGACGGCCGAGAAGATTGGGCCGAGCCGCTCCTGCTGCGACAGGCCGCGGACCGAAGGCCCTAAGCCAAGGGCGGGCTGCAAGGTACGGGCGGCGCGCAATGCATGATTGAAGTCGAGGGGCATGGCGGAGCCACGAGGTTCGTTAAAAGATATATTTTATATGTATCTTTTAGGATACGATCTGACAAGAGGGTAACGATGCGGCGTCGTGAAGCGGGAAAGGGGACGTTGGCGGCCGTTATGCTGCCGGCTGCATCCCGAAATCCTCGGGACTGAGTAGGAGATCGGCCAGAGTGTAGCGGTCGAGCGTCCCCGAGAAGGCGGCGAGCGCTTCCTTTAACATGCCGCGCAGGCGACAGCGCGGAGTGATAAGGCAATGGTTGTCGCTTCGGAAGCATTCGACCAGGGCGAAGTCCGGCTCGGTCACTCGCAATACATCGCCCAACCCGATGCGCTCGGGTCGCATGGCGAGAGCCAGCCCGCCGGAGCGGCCTCGCACCGCCTTCAGGAAACCTGCTCGGGTCAACTGGTTGGCCACTTTCATGAGATGCGCGCGCGAGATTCCGTAGACCTGGGCAGTTTCCTCGATGGTAATCAACTGATCGGCCCGAACCGCCGCGTACATGAGTAGCCGCAGCGAATAGTCGGAGAAATCCGTCAGTCTCATTCAAGGTCCTCGCGTGGAATCTCAGATGTCGGCTAGACGGCCGAGCATCAAAGATGCGCTGAAAATGTATCTTTTGCAAGGTGACCGGAATCCAGCACGAGAGGATCGCTAAAACATATATTGACAATATATCTTTTGGCGTCGACTATCCGTGATCGTCGGCGCAACGCAAGTTTGCCCGCTACGGCGGCGATCCGCGAAGGGACCGCATCCACCGTCCATCTCGTAATCGAAGGAAGAGATCCATGGCGCAGGCCACACACGCAGAAACGAACGAAATAGACGTCCGTACCCTGGTGCCGATGCAGAGGCATCAGAAGATCTTCGAACTTGTCGACCAGCTCGCGCCGGGTGGGAAATTCGTCCTCGTCAACGATCACGACCCCAAGCCGCTCTACTACCAGCTCGAGGCGGAACATCCGCGCCAGTTCTCCTGGACTTACCTCGAACGGGGGCCGGACGTTTGGCGCGTCGAGATCGGCCGCCTTCTGAAGGCGGCTTGAAGTACGCATTGCAACGCAACCGGCCGCCCGCCACACCATGCGGGCGGCAAGGGCAGGGCCTGTGACATGATTGCTGAAGCGGACACGCAACTGGACGACAAGAAGGTCGAGGAGGCGCTTCGCCTCGTGATCGACCCGGAACTCGGCTACAACATCGTCGACCTTGGGCTGGTCTATGCCGTGCTGGTCAACGCCGGCGTCGTTAACATCGTGATGACCACGACGACGCGTGGCTGCCCCGCCACCAACTACCTCAAGGAAGGAGCCCGTGACGCGGCTTGGAGCGTGCCCGGCGTCGAATCCGTCGACGTCGTCCTGACTTACGACCCCTCATGGTCTCCGGAACGCATGAGCGCGGCCGCCAAGACACATCTGGGTATCGCGGACAGCGGTGATTGGTGAGATGGAAGGCGTTCACGGCCAGGCTCAGGCCCCTGTCGAGCCTTCCGGTGGTGGCGATCCAGTGTCTGGTCTCGCCGCCATTCTGCTTGGCAGTCTCGAAGCCCTGGCGACGGCCGGGCAAGCCGAAGCCGCGTGCCGGGACGCAGGCAAAGCCTGCGCGGTGCTGCGTGGGGCCGATCCGGTCCAATGGCGGAAATTCAACGCGCTGCTGCACCGACTGAGCAGGCACGTACACTGGGACGAGTGATGAAATCTTCTGGTTTCGGTCAAACAGGGCTACAGTTCCCAAAAGGGTGCCGGGGCCTCGAACGCAAAGGAATACGGACGCGATATGCTCGGAGATCTGATCGCCGCGCTGGAGCGGCCAGAGGTGGTTGCCGACGTCCTGTCCGGCCTCCATCCCGAACTTGCGACAAAGCTTGCCGAACGCGCGGCGCGCGCCTCGATGTCGGTTGGTGACTTTTCAGCCGGGGCCGTGCGGTCGTTTCTCGACGAGGCCGACGACGATCTCTGGTTCCAGCTCCTGACCCTGATCCGGAAATCGGAGAACCCTGGCCTCACGGCTGTACAGACGATCCTGCGATGGGTCGTGACCGCGAGTACAGACATAGGATGACGAATGCGATGCAGATTGAAATCGGTACTGACGGCATTGTCGTCGACGCAAAACTGCTGGCCGACTTGCTGTGCCTCGATCCGGCGGCGGTGCATTCGCTGATGAGGACTCAGGAGATCACGTCCTTCTGCGAGCGCGGAATCGATGAGCACGAGGGCGAATATCGGTTGAGTTTCTTCCATGGCAACCGGCGTGCGCGTCTAAGCGTCGATGTCGCGGGAAATGTGACGAAGCGGTCGGTGATCGACTTCGGGCAAACCGCCTTGCCACGCCAATTGCATCGCGCCGGCGCATAACGGCGCGATCTTGCTGCAAGCAGGCCGCGGCGGCGGTTTGCGACCTTTCACAAACAGGTTTTCACCATGCCTTTCAACGAACGCTCCAGACATATCACGCAGGGCGTGGCACGCTCCCCGAACCGGGCCATGTATTACGCGCTGGGTTACGAGAAGGCCGATTTCGACAAGCCGATGATCGGCGTCGCCAACGGCCACTCCACCATCACGCCGTGCAACGCCGGCCTGCAACCGCTCGCCAATGCGGCGGTCGCGGCCATCAGGGAGGCCGGCGCCAACCCGCAGGTGTTCGGCACGCCGACCATTTCGGACGGCATGTCGATGGGTACGGAGGGCATGAAATACTCGCTGGTGTCGCGCGAGGTGATCGCCGATTGCGTGGAAACCTGCGTGCAGGGTCAGTGGATGGACGGAGTGCTGGTTCTCGGCGGCTGCGACAAGAACATGCCAGGCGGCATGATCGGCATTTTGCGCGCCAACGCGCCGGCGATCTACGTTTACGGCGGCACCATCAAGCCCGGTTGCTGGAAAGGGCAGGACCTGTCCATCGTGTCGGCTTTCGAGGCAGTCGGCGCCGTCATGGCCGGAACGATGAGCGAAGAGGATTTCGAGGGCATCGAGCGCCACGCCTGCCCTTCGACCGGCTCCTGCGGCGGCATGTATACGGCCAACACCATGAGTTCCTCGTTCGAGGCGCTCGGTATGTCGCTGCTCTATTCCTCGACCATGGCGAGCCCCGACCACGAGAAAATCGACAGTGCCGCCGAATCCGGCCGGGTGCTGGTCGAGGCGGTGAAGAAGAACATCAGGCCGCTCGACATCGTCACCCGCAAATCGATCGAGAACGCGGTGGCGCTGATCATGGCGATCGGCGGTTCCACCAACGCGGTGCTGCATTATCTCGCCATCGCCCATGCCGCCGGCATCGAGTGGAAGCTGGACGATTTCGAGCGCGTGCGGCGCAAGGTGCCGGTGCTGTGCGACTTGAAACCGTCCGGAAAATACATGGCGGTCGATCTACACCAGGCCGGGGGCATCCCGCAGGTGCTGAAGCTCCTGCTCAACGCCGGCCTCCTGCACGGCGATTGCCTGACGATTACCGGCCGCACGCTGGCCGAAGAACTGGCGACCGTCGCCGACAAGCCCCGCGCCGACCAGCATGTCATCAGGCCGATCGACAAGGCGCTCTACCGCGAGGGCCATCTCGCCATCCTGAAAGGCAACCTCGCCGAAGACGGCGCCGTGGCCAAGATCACCGGCCTGAAAAGCCCGGCGATCACCGGTCCCGCCCGCGTCTTCGACGACGAGCAGTCGGCGATGGATGCGATCCTTGCCGACAGGATCAGGCCGGGCGACGTGGTGGTGCTGCGCTATCTCGGCCCGAAGGGCGGGCCGGGCATGCCGGAAATGCTGGCGCCGACCTCGGCGCTGGTCGGGCGCGGCCTCGGCGAAAGCGTCGGCCTCATCACCGACGGGCGGTTTTCCGGCGGCACCTGGGGCATGGTGGTCGGCCATGTCGCGCCGGAAGCCTATGCCGGCGGAACCATCGCGCTGGTCGAGGAGGGCGACACCATCACCATCGACGCGCACCGGCTGCTCCTGCAACTCAATGTCGACGACGCCGAGATCGCCCGCCGCCGCGCCGCTTGGAAGCAGCCCGAACCGCGCTACCGGCACGGCGTGCTGGCGAAGTTCGCGGCGCTCGCCCGGCCGGCCAACGAGGGAGCCGTAACCGGCTGAAGGCAGCGCCGATCATGAGCCATTTCGTTCTTGTCACGCTGCATCTGTTTGCTGCAATCATGTTCGTCGGCACCGTCTTCTTCGAGGTTCTCATCCTCGAAGGCATCCGCAAACCGGTGGGGCGCGAGACGATGCGCACGGTGGAAACCGCGATCGGCCGGCGCGCCCGCCGGCTGATGCCGTTCGTCATGGCGATCCTGTACGGCGCGGGCATCGCGATGGCTTGGCAATACCGAGAAGACCTGGCGCATCCTTTTGAAAGCAGCTTCGCGACGCTGCTTTCGATCAAGATCGTTCTGGCGCTCAGCGTACTCGCGCAGTTCATCACCGCGATAACCTTGACCGCCCGTGGCAGGCTCAAGTCCCGCCACTTCAAGCTCATCCATCTGAGCGTGTTCTGCCACGTGGTGCTGATCGTCCTCCTGGCCAAGGCGATGTTCTATATCACCTGGTAGACGCAGATACCGTGAATGCAAGCAGAGGGCGGTGACAGTCCGCCGTTGCGGATTACGGCGCGAGAACATCTGCTTATGCTGCGGTGTTACGGGTCAAGATGAAGGCGGCAGCGGCGGATACCGTCAACGCTTGCAGACCGATAATGATAAGATCTGCCGCGAGAACGAACGAAGCGGCCAGCGACAACGCCATGGCGAGCACGCCGGCCGCCTTGCCCTTGCGGCTGATGGCGCGATGTGCACGCCAGTCGCGGATCGCCTTGCCAAACACACGACTGCCGAGGAGCCGGTCATGCAAGGCCGGCGACGAGCGCGCGAAGCAGGAGGCCGCCAGGATGACGAAGGGTGTCGTCGGCAGCAGCGGCAGCGCCACGCCCAATCCTGCCAGCATCAAGCTGGCCAAGCCGACGATCACCCACACGATCCGCATACCGTCGTTCCCGGCAACTCCCCTCCGCGCGGCTAAACAGGGCTTTCCGTTGCCGCGAACCTCGGGAACAGGACATTGTTCTCCAGGTGGATGTGCTCCATCAGGTCCTCGGCAAGCTGCGCCGTGCCGAGATAGAGCGCCTGCCACGAGCGACAGGCGCCTTCGGGAAGGGTGAAGTCGTCGGTGAGGCTTTCGAGCAGGCGAAGTTGCGTGCCCTGGTCGTCGTGCTCGTGCCGGAACTCCGCGGTCTGGATGTCGACACTACCCTTGGCCCACTGGCGCATGGCTGGAAACAGGATGGCCTCCTCCTTTGCCATATGCTGCTCCAGCTCGCTCTGTATCTGCCGCAGCGCGTCGGAGAGCCCGGCAGGTACCTTCGGATGCTCGCGGTGCACGGCCTCGACCTTCCGGGACAGCGTGATGAGCTCGGGAAGAGCGCGACGGTGTGCCTCGTGGTACCCGGACTGGATATGATCGATCAGTTCATCGCTGCTCATCTCGGTCGCGGCGGCTGTTCCAGCGTCGCCGGAGCCGAGAGCCTCCAATGCGTGTTCGAGCGCGTCGGGATCGACGCCGCGACGTTGGGCGGCGCTGTCGAGGGTGAGATCGCCGTTGCAGCAAAAATCGATCTTGTACTTGCGGAAAACCGCTGTGGCGCCGGGAACCGTAGCGGCAATATCGCCGACGGTGCGCTCCCAAAGCTCCGGGCCGGGGATATGCGTGTTCATGACAAAGCTCCATGCATGTTCAATAGGAATACGACCGGGCTAACCGTCGAATATCGACCGCTGTCCATGAATCGCCGATTTCCGGTTCTCGTCTTTGCGCCGGAGCAAAGATGGGTAATCCCGCCTTCGCAGGCGCCGCAGACTTGAACGCAACCGCCGCGTCTTCGCTCGCGCCTTTAGCGGAACACGATCACCGGAATATCGGCGCGGGCCAAGACTTCGGCGGTATGACTGCCCAGCATGACCCGGCTCATGCCGGTACGGCCATGCGAGGCCATCACGATGACGTCGCAGCCGCATTTATGCGCGGTGTCAAGAATGGCTGGTGCTGCTCGACGGTCGGGTACGTGAACGGTCTCGATCTCGAGCCCCAGTTGCTCGGCGTTGGCCTTCACAGGCGCGAGGATCGCTTCTGCCTCTCGGTGTTGGTCCCGTTCATATTCCGCCATCTCCGCCTTGCCTGGAGTCCATAAATCGCTTGAGTAGGCAAATTGCCCGCCGGGCGCTTCCGTCGCCATCACTGCAGTGACCCGTGCCCCGTACTGTCTAGCAAGCGACAGGCCATGCTTGACGCCGGCCTGGGCAAGCTCGGAACCATCGGTGGGAAGAAGGAAATGCGTGTACATGGGGGAATATTCCCGTCGGGCGAGGTTCGCGCCGTTCCTTAGCGGCCGGATGAGGTCAAGCCCTGGCGAGCGCAGCCTCGATCGTCTCGACGCTGTCGCCGGTGAAGTCCTTGGCCAGGTCGCCGATCAGCTTTTCTCTGGCCACGTCATGGAAGTGGCGTCGCAATTCCCCCAGCGTCCGTGGATCGGCGATGACGAACAGCGAGACGATCTCCCCGTCGAGCATCAGCCGGTTCAGGCATACTGCCGCGCTCGCCGCAAAGTCGTCTTCCTCCAGGCGCCACCGGTCGGGATTGGCGGACGTGCTGCGGTGCCGTGCGCCCGAGCCCTGATTGGCTGGCTGGACGCTGGCTACTGTTTCCTCAACTAATTGGATGCGCGGTTCGATGCCTTTGTTGCGGAACAGACGCAACCTCTCGCCATCGACGACGGCAACTGTGGTCCCGTTCGGCAGTAGCATTTTCTCGTCCTGCGGTTTCGAGCAGCTTCTTTGTCTTTTTCACTTATCGGCCACCAGCCGCCGCGTCATTGATCCTGGTCAACTATCCGAACGACGGCCCGTAGCGGCGCCTGGCATCCAGACCATCTTATTTGACGACAAGGGCCGGGATGGCTGCATGCGCCAGCACTTCCGCCGTTTGGCTGCCGAGCAGCAACCTGTTGACGCCACGTCGGCCGTGGGAGCCAATGACGATCAGGTGGGCGCCTCTCGCCCCTGCCGTGTGAAGTATGGCTTCGGCCGGCCGAGCCTCGGAAACATGCACGAGCGCAACGTCGACGCCCATCTTGACGGCGTCGCCCTTCACCTTATTCAAGACTTTGTCGGCTGCTCCTTTCTGCCTCCTGTTGAATTCGTCCGTATCCAGGTCGGAACGTCTCCAACTTTTTCCAGCGGTCATTCCGACGCGAGAATAGGGATCGGTTATGGTGAGGACGGTGACCTTGGCGCCAAGGTCCCTGGCGAGTGCCAAGGCATAGTCGACTCCCCTCTGGGCGGTTTCGGAGCCGTCCGTCGGGACGAGGATGTGTTTGTGCATTCGCGATCTCCGAATACCAGTTAGGACTGTCGCGGTTGAGAATCGTGCGCCTCTCCCAGCTAATGGTCCTTCAAGTCTGCGGCCCAGGTGCGGTGAAGGACTTCGCAGCGAGCACGGTGCCGAGCTTTCTTTTCCCAAAACAGGCTTGTGCGCGCCATACCTTGATCGACGTCAAGCCATGGCGGCTTTGTGATCGCCCGCGCGCCGACCGGCACGCATCGCAGATCCCGCAGGCGTTTTCGCGGCGGGGTTTGCGTTCGGACAAAGATTGCTCATCGCTAACGGGGCAGAACTTCGGCGAGTGGGAAAGGTGCACATGTCTCAACGCGAAGTCGGAAATACGATGGTGATGAGGCATGGCTTGCATGAAGACGCGCTTGCGCTGATCCTGGGCAGCCTGATGTTGGCGCTGGGCATGACCATCTACGCCCAGGCGAAGTTGGTGGTCGGCGGCGTGGCGGGAGTGGCGCTCCTGCTCCAGTACACAAGCGGTATCAGTTTTTGGGTCGGATTCTCGTTGATCAACCTGCCTTTCTATCTGCTCGGCTGGAAACGGCTGGGTGGTGCGTTCGTGTTGCGGACGTTCGTTGCCGTCAGCCTCGTCTCGCTTTTTTCACGCCTTACGGCCGAATGGGTGGTTTTTTCGCAGTTGAACGCCGTCTATGCCGCGATCATGGCCGGAACGTTGTGCGGGACAGGCATGCTCATGCTGTTCCGACATCGTACCAGCTTGGGCGGCAACAACATTCTCGCCCTTTTCCTCCAGGAAAATTTCGGGCTGCGCGCAGGCTACTTTCAACTCTCCGTGGATCTCGTGATCCTGTCCGCGTCGTTCCTGGTTCTGGCACCCGACCGAGCCTTGCTGTCAGTCCTGAGTGCCACGGTTCTCAACCTCATCCTTGCGCTCAACCATCGCCCCGGCCGCTATCTCGGTGCGAGTTGACTGGGCGATAGCGGCCATCGACTTTCGGGACAGGCGTCATTGCCCGCCAGAGCGATGCTTTTCTTTATCGCGGCTTCCGGTCCGCGAAAGCCTGATGTGATTGGCGATGTTCGCAACGTGGCGTACGCCTCCGGCGTCACGTTTGACGAGCAAGTCACGCGGCGGCTCGTCCCCCTTGCTCTCGACACCGTGGCAAGCCGCTCACGAAATTAGATACTCGGCTTCGCAATAACTCATCCTCTCGCCCGCCGAGCTGTCTGCTTTTCAGGCTGCCGTTCCGAAGAGAGCCCCGATTCCGGCAGTCAGCGCCATTGCGATCGCGCCCCAAAAGGTCACGCGCAACATTGCCTTGCCTACGGTTGCCCCGCCGGCCCGCGCGCCAATCGCGCCCAGAAGGGCCAGGAAAAGGAGGGAAGCGGCAGATACGCCGACGACGAGGACCGATCGCGGCAGCAGAAGAGCCGCCAACAACGGCAGGGCCGCTCCGGCGGCGAACGTCGCCGCCGATGTGAATGCCGCCTGGACCGGCCTGGCCGCCGTCACTTCGGACATGCCGAGTTCGTCGCGTGCGTGCGTGCCAAGCGCATCCTTGGCCATGAGTTGATCCGCGACCTGATAGGCGAGCTTCGGATCGAGGCCGCGTTGCACGTAAATCTGCGCGAGTTCTTCGCGTTCGAAATCCGGCTGGCTGGCAAGTTCCGCCCGTTCGCGATCGAGGTCGGCCTGCTCGGTATCGGATTGGGAACTGACCGACACATATTCGCCGGCAGCCATCGACATCGCGCCTGCGACCAGCCCGGCGGTTCCCGCGACGAGTATGGCGGACGTCGACGACGCGGCGGCTGCGACGCCCACGATCAGGCTCGCGGTCGAGACGATCCCGTCATTGGCGCCCAATACAGCCGCGCGCAGCCAGCCGATACGTTTCACGAGATGATTTTCGGGGTGCGTATGGGGAGGCACGGCGCAACATCTCCTTGCAGGTTTCGCTCTCGGTTACGGCTGGTGGCATGATGAAGCAGAAGGGCGGCGGCCACCGTATCTGTAGTGCCAGCGCCTGTAGCGTTGCAAGCTGACGGCTGCCTTAAGAGCTTTTTCTCGGACCTTCAGGAATGCGTCAGGCTGGGCGAGCAATTTCATCACAGTGAAAATCCTCTGCGGAGTTCGCCGATGAAATCGCTTGTCGCCGTGTTGGCGCTGACCACGGCGCTGACGTTCCCCGGGTTGGCGCTGGCTCGTCCCGTCACCCTGACCACGACCCTCAACGACTATGGCGGCAACGGCGCCTATCTGGCGCTTTATGTCACCGATGCGGCCGGAGCCTACAAGGGCACGCTTTGGGTTGCTGGAGGCCGATCAAAATATTACCGCCACCTCGGTGGCTGGCTACGGGAATCAGGCGGCAATCCAAGCGAGATCGACGGCATCACCGGCGCCAGCGTCGGATCCGGACGGTCCTTGAAGATATCCCTCGATCTCGCAGATGCCCTCTTCGACGCCGGTTACAAAATTCACGTGGACGCGGCCGTCGAGGATATGCGCGACAGCCCCTCCGACGTGGTGGTCCCGCTCACATCGGCCGGCGCGGGGAAGGCCGTGGCTGGCCGTCGCTATGTCAGCGCCTTCACCTACGACATGTAGGCCAGGTTGGTTGGATTCCGCGAAATGCGTCTGTTCCACAGGCTCTTCGGCCTTTTCGCCGCGATCCTGATCACCGTCCTGGCGCTCAGTGGAGCGTATTTGTCGGTTCTGCCCACGCTGGATAGGGCCGGAACGGTCACCGCTTCCGGCCGGCTCAGCGTTGCCGAGGTCGCCGGCCGGATCGAAAGGATCTATCCGACCGTCGAGCAAATCACGCGTACGCCATCCGGCGAGGTCGTCGCCTCCTATCTGGAAAACGGCCGTGCCGTCTCCAGCGTTATCGATCCCGCCTCCGGCAGGGCCGTCGACCAAGCTGCGCCTTCCTCCGCCGAGATCTGGGTGAAGGACCTGCATCGATCGCTTTTCCTTGGCGACGGCGGGCGGGTGGCGTCGGGCATTGGCGCGCTTGCCCTTTTGGTACTGACCCTGTCCGGCCTGCAAATGACCGCCCGGCGCGCAGGGGGCTGGCGGCGCCTGGTCGGCCGTACCCGCGGCACCGGCGCCCAACGTCTGCATGTCGGACTGGGGAAGTTGGCGGCCCTGGGCGCTGTCTTGTCTACCGTGACGGCGCTCTACATGTCGCTTGCCACGTTCGGATTGATCCCTGACGGCTCGCAGGCGGCTTCTGCCGTGCCGGTTGCGGCGAGCGCGGGACCTGCACTGCCAGTTGAGCGGCTCCCTGCATTGCAAGGCATCGAACTCGACCAACTTCGCGAACTCACCTTTCCCGACCCGTCCGATCCGTCCGACGCTTATAGCCTCACGACCGCGTCAGGAGAAGGATTCGTCGATCCAGCGACGGGACAAATACTGGCGTGGCAGGACAACAGCGTCGCCAAACGGGTTTATGAATTCATTTACATGCTTCATACCGGCCAAGGGCTGTGGTGGCTCGGATTGATGCTAGGCGCCAGTGCCCTCTGCGTGCCGATACTCGGCGGCGCGGGAGCGGCAATCTGGTGGAGCCAAGGCCGGGGCCGCCCCCGTATCACCCGTAACGCCGCCGCGACCAGCGCGGACACGGTGATCCTGGTGGGCAGCGAAGGCGGCAGCACCTGGAGCTTCGCCCGCACCTTGCACGATGCGCTCGTCGCTCTCGGACATCGCGTACACACTGCGCCCATGAACAGCATCGCCGACCGCTATCCGGTCGCCAGGCGCATGTTCGTGCTTGCTGCGACCTATGGCGACGGGGAGGCCCCGGCGAGCGCCGCCTCCTTCCTGAAGCGGATCGATCGGATGGCGGCACCCCGTTTCCCAGTGGCAGTGCTCGGCTTCGGCGACCGGCAGTTCCCGACGTTCTGCCGATTCGCCCGCGACGTCGAGGTGACCTTGAGGGACAGGGGTTGGAAGCGGCTGATGCCGCTGGCGGGGATCGACCGCCAGTCCGCGCAGGAATTTTCCCGCTGGGGGGACGCTTTGTCCGCCGTCATGGGCAAGGCCGTCAGGCTGACGCACGTGGCGGAGCTTCCGCGCACGCAGAGGCTGACGCTGCTCGAGCGCGCCGACTATGGCGCAGAAGTGCAGGCGCCGACCGCCATCCTGCGCTTTTCCTTACCGGACGCGGGACTGGCGCCCCGTCTTTCCGGGCGCGCCTGGCAGCGGTTCGAGGCGGGCGACCTGATCGGCGTCATGGTGCCCGGCTGTGCTACGCCACGATACTATTCGCTGGCGAGTTCGAGCCGAGACGGGGCAGTCGAGATCTGCGTGCGCAAACAACCGGGCGGCGCGTGCTCGACCCTTCTCCACGCCCTTCGTCCGGGCGACGGCATCCAGGCCTTCGTCAAGCGCAATCCCGGCTTCCGTCCCTTGCCTGGCCACAGGCCGGTCATCCTGGTCGGAGCCGGCGCCGGAGTTGGTCCTTTGGCGGGCTTCATCCGGGCGAACGGGAAGGCCCGCCCCATGCATCTCTATTTCGGCGGACGCCATCCGGCATCCGATTTCCTCTACCGGGACGAGATCGCCGGCTGGCTGGGCGACGGGCGGCTTACCTGCGTCAGCGCTGTCTTTTCGCGCATCGCGGGCGGCGGTTACGTGCAGGATCTCCTGCATGATGACGCCGAACGCCTGCGTGCTCTGATTGCCGGCGGCGCCCAGATCATGGTGTGCGGCGGCCGCGAGATGGCCCTCGGCGTTATGGAGGCATTGGTGCAGATAATTTCACCTCTCGGCCTGACCCCGCAGACCCTCAAGGCGCAAGGAAGGTATGTTGAAGATATCTATTAAGCCGGCTCGCCGCGCCCTGAGCGGCCCTGTCATGGGCACCAGGTGGTCGGCGCTGCTCTACGCTCCCGAAACCTTTGATCTGACTGCATTGGAAGCTGAGCTCGCCTGTGCGGTGGCCAATGTCGATCGTCAGATGTCGACGTGGAAGCCCGATAGCGACCTCATGCGTTTGAATGCGGCGGCGCCGGGGATTTGGGTTCCGGTACCCGCCGAACTGATGCTCGTCCTCGAAAAAGGCGTTGAGATCGGCAGGGCTTCGGACGGAGCCTTCGACATCGGCTTGGGGGACCTTGTGAATGCCTGGGGCTTCGGCCCCTCCGGCAAGGTCGCAGACGGGGAGGCCGTCCGGTGCAGACTGGGCAAGGTGCGGCCTCCTACCCATGAGTTGCTGGAGTTGGACCGTTCGGGAAGGCGGGCACGCAAGCACGCTCCAGTAAAGCTCGACCTGTCAGGTATCGCCAAGGGTTTTGCCGTGGATGCGATGGCGGAGGTCGTGCGGGGCTTCGGTGTCGGCAGCGCCCTCGTCGCCCTGGACGGAGAACTGAAGGCGACGGGAGTCAGGCCGGACGGAGCGCCGTGGATCGTCGCGGTGGAAAAGCCAGATTACGAAACGCGTGAGCCACTCGGGCTGGTTGCGCTGCATAACGCGGCCATCGCCACATCGGGGGACTATCGGCACTGGATCGAGATCGGGCGGACCCGCCTTTCCCATACGATGGATCGAGTGCACGGAGGGCCAGTGGCCAACAATGTCGCGTCGGTCTCCGTGGTCTGCCCGAGCTGTATGGAAGCCGATGCCTGGGCGACAGCTCTTCTGGCTCTCGGGCCAGAGAAGGGGCGGGAATTGGCACGGCACAACGGACTCCATGCGCTGTTCGTGCTCAGGTCGGGTGACAGCCTCAGCCAGGTCACCGTCGGCAAGGTTTTCGAGGAAGCTTGCGTAGCTTGATACATTGCGGCCCCGGCGCAAGTTTCATCGCGCCGGGGCCGCAGACAAGTAGATCACGCTGCCTGACGTGAGAAAAAGCCTCAGCGCAGGCTCATGCGCTGGAGCGTTCCGTCGCGCAGGACGAACTGATGCCAGATCGCCATCAGCGCGTGCAGGCCGGCGAGATAGAGGATCACGGTGCCGGCGTTCTCATGCAGGTCGGCGATCAGGCCAGGCGAACCTTGTACCTTGTCGGCGATGGCGGGAAGGTGCAGACCAAAGAAGGAGACCGGCACGCCGAGGCGCGAGGCGGCGTACCAACCTGTCAGCGGCAGGGCGATCAGAAACAGATAGAGTACGGTATGACCGGCTTTGGCGGCCGCACCGAGCCAGCCGCCCTGCGGCTCCACATCGGGCGTCCCACCCGCGAGGCGCAGGATCAGGCGGGGCACGACCAGCACGAGCACCGCCAGCCCAAGCGAGAAATGCAGCAGCGGCGGATTCTCGGCTATGTGCCGGCCGCCTTCCGATGTCAGCCACGCGCCAAGCACGGCCAGTGCGGTCATCCAGTGAATGACGATCATGCTTTTCGAATAGCGGGCGAAATTGCGGGCTATCACGCGTTCTTCCTGCATCTTGCTCACCTTTGGAAATTCATCGTCGGGACTGAAACGACATTGTTCATCATTTCACCTCCACCTTTGGAGGCGTGCCTTGGTCGGTGAAGAGCCCGTTGGAAGGCGTTGCGGCGGACGCAGGCCCCCGCTGGCCTGCACGACCAATCTCGTCGCCGTTGTCGTCCTGGCCTTCGCGTTTCATCTTGATGACCTCCAACGAGCCGGGGTCCACCTTGACCTTGATGTCGCGGCCGTTCCCGTCAGTACCCTTTATCTGATAGCAGCCATCGTCGGCTTTGATCTTGCGCACAGTCCAGCCGCGAGCCTCAGCCATCTTCTGCACCGCCTCGCGCGGCTGCCACTGGTCCATCGGGAGGTGACAGTCGTCGTCCGCCATCGCGGCGCCTGATCCAGCGAACACGAGAAATGCCGCCGTCGCCAGTGTATGCTTCCTCATATTTGTTTGTCCTTGCTCGACGTTCGGTCGCTGTAACGATGGCAATCTTGCCTGACGAATACCTGAAGCGGAGAGGATGCACTCGTCAGCTTGTTGACAGGATTCGGTGGCAATCGGGCAGGGCAGAACGGGGTGGTCCTTCCATGAGAATCCTTCTGATCGAAGACGACGCCATCCTGGGCGCCGCCGTGCGCGATCAAATTGCAGCCTCAAATCATTCGGTCGACTGGGTGACGCGGCTCGACGTAGCCACGGACCACCTCGGCAGCGCGGCCTATGACCTTATCCTGCTGGACGTGATGCTCCCGGACGGACATGGCGTCGGCTTCCTGCGCAATCTGCGCATGAAGGGCTGCGCCACTCCGGTGATCATCCTGACAGCGCTGGACCAGATTTCCGATCGCATCCAGGGGCTCAACGCGGGGGCGGACGACTACATGACCAAGCCTTTCGACCTTTCGGAACTTTCGGCGCGTCTGAACGCCGTGGCGCGGCGCTACAGCGGCAATCCGAACCCGATCGTCGAGATTGGTGATCTGCAAATCGACCTTGCGGCCAGGACAGTCGCGCGGGGCCGGCGGCCGGTCGATCTCACCGCACGCGAATGGGCGCTCCTGGAGGCTTTCATCCAGCGTCCTGGCCAAGTTATGTCCAAGGCGCAATTGGAGGAGCGCCTCTATGCCTTCGGCGCCGAGGTTGAAAGCAATACCATCGAAGTCCACGTCAGCCGCTTGCGCAAGAAGCTGGGGCATTCGGTCGTCAATACTGTGCGCGGCATCGGGTACCGGCTTGGAAATGCCAGATGATGTTCCCCAGAAGTCTGCAAGGGCGTCTTTCGCTGTGGCTCGGGTTAGGGGTGGCGCTGCTGTGGGCGATCGCGGCCGCGGCGACGGCGCATAAACTGCGCCATGAGATGAACGAGGTGTTCGACAGCGCGCTGGAGGAAACGGCGCAGCGCATTCTGCCGTTGGCCGTTCTCGACATCATCGGCCGCGATCATGACGGCGACGACGATGCGGAGCAGCGCGTCGCGACGTTGCGCCAGCACGACGAATATTTCACCTACATCGTGCGGGATTCCGAGGGCAAGGTCCTGTTGCGGTCGCATAATGCCGACCTTGCCGTGTTCCCGTCGTTCGCCGGCATGGGCTTCGCCAACACGGCGACGCACCGCATCTATTTCGATGCCGCCTTGCGTGGGACGGTGACGATCGCCGTAGCCGAGCCGCTCGCCCATCGACGCGCGGTCGCCGAGGAGGTTCTGCTGGGGTTGGCACTGCCACTCGGTCTGGTCATTCCTCTCAGCTTGCTTGGCGTCTGGGTCGTCGTGCGGCTTTCGATGGCGCCGATCAGAAGTTTTCGTTCCGGTATAGAGGCTCGCGGCGGCGGCGACCTGACGGCGATCCCCGCCGACGGACTGCCATCCGAAATCCGGCCGATCGCCATGGCGGTGAACCACCTGCTGGAGCGGCTCAGGCGCACCCTTGAAGCAGAGCGAAGTTTCACGGCCAATTCCGCGCATGAGCTGCGTACGCCCGTCGCCGCCGCGCTGGCGCAGACGCAGCGACTGATCGCCGAGGCGCCGAGCGAGGCCATCAGCAAAAGGGCGCAACACATCGAGACGGCGTTGCGGCGGCTTTCCAGATTGTCGGAGAAGCTGATGCAGCTTGCACGGGCCGAAGGCGGCCGGCTTCAAGCGGCCCACCCAGTGGATGTCGCAGCCGTGCTGCGAGTGCTGGTTCACGAAATGGCGATGGACCACCCCAGGCGTATCGAACTGTCTCTACCCGACATTCCGGTACTTGCCGGCATCGACGCCGACGCATTCGCGATCTTGGCGCGGAACCTGATCGAGAATGCGCTGAAGCACGGGGCGCGGCAGGAACCGGTGCGCGTCGCCTTGTCGGCGGATGGCGCGCTGCGGGTTCTGAACGCGGGAAGCATAGTGCCACCGGACGTTCTTGCTCGCCTGGCGGAGCCATTCGAGCGCGGTGGCGCGCAGGGGGAGGGCGCCGGCCTCGGGCTCGCCATTGCCAAGGCGATTGCTTCCGGTGTCGGCGGACGGATCGAACTGATCTCTCCGCGGGAAGGGCAGCAGGATGGTTTCGAGGCCAGGTTCGTCCTTGCAAATGAGAAGAAATGGCAAAGGCCATCCTGACGCTGATCGTTCTCCACGTTCGTCGCACGCAACAGAGAACGGAGGTCGAGCCCCCTCAGGCTGCCTCCAGTTCAGCTCCTGTGGACGTTCGGCGCGCGGATGCGAGGCTGACATATGCCTTGATCGGCAGGTGATCGGACGCCACACGAGCCAGCGGCGTATCATGGGCCATGATCGGCGAGAGGATGTTCCCGCGGTTTGCGATCATGCGATCGAGGGCCAGGAGGGGCAATCGGGAGGGGAAACTGGGAACCGCAGCCGGCAGCGGACCGAACGCGGCGTCGAATGTTTTGAGGGCGGAGCGATCGTT
>NZ_JAFKID010000065.1 GCF_017306545.1 Mesorhizobium sp. | reverse complement strand
CGCGCCGATGAACGGCGACAGGATAATGACGCCGACCCAGCCGATGGCCGCACGCACCTCGTCTTTCGTCATCGCGGCATGCGCGGCGGCAACCGCGGCGATCAGCGTCGAGACGGCCGCGAGGATATGCGGCCAATGGGTGACGATCAACGTCCACATGGCAGTGAGCCTACGCATTCATCGGCGCTGTCGTCTATCCGGAGCCAGCAAGAACAATGCGGATGTGCTCGACTCTACACGGTCTTCACCAGTGCATCATATGTCGGCCTTGGCTGCGACCTATCTCGAGACCCGTCAAGGGAAGGACGACATCATTGGCGACAGCCGTCTGCTCGCCCGTGAGAACGGCGTAAAGACCGTCGACGGCTGCCTTGACCGCTTTCATCTGCGTCAGACGCGCCTCCATCCGTGTGATTTGGAATGCCAGTCGTTCAGGCAGGGGCTTGTCGAATACCGCTCCGTCGTCGAATGCTTCGGCCCCCGATTGCATCATGTCGTTGTGCACTTTTACGGATGTTCGAACGACGGCGGCGAACTCATCCCATGCCGCTGTCTGTTCGGGGGCGATCTTGAGCTCGGTCTTTATATAGACAAGTTGCCCGTCCACGCGCTCGACCACGCCGTCCGGGCGCCACCACAATCCCATCATCCCCGAGGCCCAATCGTCGCCCATCATGCGCCGCCAGTCCCAGTGGGGCCACCAGCCGCGTTCATCGCCGGCGGTCGGACCGCTGATCAATGTGATGGCAGCCACGGTCGCGAGCGCTGCTCCAATCCATGACCTCCGCATTTGAACCTCCATGAGCGCTCGACCAGAGCTTTTAGCCAGCCGAACATATTCGGCGCGGTCGGGCTTTGATGGACGTCAACTCGCTTGGCGTCAGAGTACATTCCTGCGGCATCTAGAGAGGCATGACAGGGCGGGCGAAAGACCCAAGAGCGGATATCGAACGTATGCCTGCCGGTAACGGATCCCGTTACGAAGAGTGCGGCAGTTTCCTCTCTTCCCCTCCCAACTGTCGGCCTATATTCTTGACTTAGCCCAAACGTATCAAGCTCGGCGCCGCTCGGATAAGTCAAGATCTTGTGGTAGCCCACTTTCAAGATGGTGCGTCGAGGAAATTCCGGTGCCGGCGAGAGACATTCCAGGGCCGCAAGGCCGTTTACTGCAGGCGGTCTTCTCTTCTCGTTTTGAGGGTAACGGCGGCTATTTGCTTGCCGCGGGAGCCGTGGCGGCAATGTTTGTCGTCCGGTTGGCTCTGCAGGGCATCCTGGGGAGTGCCGTAACCTTTCTATTCTTTGTTCCTGCAATCCTTCTCGCAGCTATCGCGGGCGGTATCCGTCCAGGGCTTTTCGCTCTCGCCCTTTCCCTTCTGGGTGCGCTCTACCTTGCGGGTGTCGATGCTTCGTCCTGGGTGCAGAGTTCCGTCTTTGCCGCGGTTGGGCTTGCAATCGCCTGGATGGGCGAGATGCTCCATCACGCGCGTCGCGCTCTCGACAAGACGGAAGAGACTCTCAGGGCTCAGCAGGATCATTTGCGTTCGATCCTCGATACGGTGCCCGATGCGACCGTGGTGATCGACGAACGGGGCCATATCACTTCCTTCAGCGCGGCTGCCGTCCGACAATTCGGATACACGGAAGCCGAGGCGCTTGGCCGCAACGTCCGCATCCTGATGCCCGAACCTTATGGCAGTGAGCATGACGGTTATATCCACCGCTATATCGCGACCGGCGAGAAGCGGATCATCGGTATCGACCGTGTCGTGGTCGGCCGCAGGAAGGATGGCTCCACCTTTCCCATGAAACTGGCAGTTGGCGAAATGAGGTCGGCGACCGGCCGGTTCTTCACCGGGTTCATCCGGGATCTCACCGAGCGCGAGGAATCCGCGGCACGCCTACAGGAAGTCCAGAGCGAGCTCGCCAGGCTCGCCCGTCTTAACGAGCTTGGCGAAATGGCTTCGACGCTGGCGCACGAATTGAACCAGCCGCTGGCCGCGATCGCAAATTACGCGCAGGGTTGCGTCCGCTTCCTCAATACTCTGGATGACGCCGCCGCCAACCGCATCCGCGACGCTCTCGAGGAGACGGCAAAACAATCGTTGCGGGCGGGCGGCATAATCCGACACCTGAGGGAATTCGTCACACGTGGCGAGGCGGACGTTACGCGCGAGACGATGCGCAAGCTGATCGAGGAAGCGGGTGCTCTTGCCCTCGTCGGATCGCGTGAACAGGGCGTCCGCTCGATATTCGACTTTACGCCGAAGGGCGCGGATGTCCTGGTCGACCGCATCCAGATACAGCAGGTGCTGATCAATCTCATGCGCAATGCCATGGAAGCCATGCGCGATAGTGAAAAACGTGAACTGGTCGTTCGCACGACCATCGAAGACGGCTATGTCGTGGTCGAGGTGGCGGATACAGGCCCAGGTATCTCCGAGGAGGTGGCCACGCGCCTGTTCCAGCCTTTCGTCACCAGCAAAGCGAGCGGCATGGGGATCGGGCTTTCCATATCCAGACGGATCATTGAAGCGCATGGCGGCGATATCTCGGCCAGTCGAAACGACGGCGGAGGGGCGACGTTCAGGTTCACCCTTCCTTTGGCGGGAAAGGACGTGCCGGATGCAAATTGACAGCTACGTGGTTCACATCGTCGACGACGAAGAGCCTGTCCGTAAATCGCTCGCCTTTCTTCTGACGATGGCGGGCTTCACGGTCCGGGTGCACGATTCCGCAAGCGGCTTCCTTGCAGCGGCAAAGACAATCACCAAGGCTTGCCTCATCACCGATCTGAGAATGCCTGATATGAGCGGTGTGGAACTGCTGGAGAAACTGAAGGAGACAGGAACCTCGATTCCCGCCGTAGTCATCACAGGCCATGGGGATGTTCCGATGGCGGTTGCGGCAATGAAGGCGGGTGCCGTCGATTTCATCGAGAAGCCGTTTGAGGACGAAACGCTGGTCGAGGCGATCAAGCGAGCCGCAAGCCAGCTGGAAGAAAGCCCTGTGTCCACAGTGGACGCAGCGACGCTACGTGCGAGGCTCAACAGCCTTTCGGAGCGCGAGCGCCAAGTGTTGTCCGCAGTGGTGGCGGGACTGCCGAACAAGACCATCGGCTTCGATCTTGGTATCAGCCCTCGCACGGTCGAGGTCCATCGCGCCAACATCATGTCGAAGATGCAGGCAAGGAACCTTCCGGAACTGGTCCGCATGAGCATAGCCATGGGCCTCTCGGCGTAATTTCGCTCTCGGAGGCCTGGCGGGGCACATCGTTTGATCCACCGCAATGCGCTGATCGCAGGCGGCGTGATCCAGTAGGCATGATCTGCGCTGGATCCGATCGGTGGGTGCGGAAGGATGGCTCAGGTAATCGTGGTGACCCCAGACGTGGCTTTCAGGCACTCGCTCACTTTCATTCTTGAAAGCGGCGGCGTCGCAGTATTGTCCTACGGCGCCCTCGGTCCGGCGTTCGGAACGCCGCAAGCTAATCATGCCGGTTGCGCGGTTGTCGACGACGAAGCCATCCATGACTGGCAATACGCGCAGGAGCTGTTCAGGAGCTTCAGCCATCCCGTTATTCTGCTGATTGACCAATGCCACCGACCACAGGATGTATCGTACGCGAGATGTCTGGCAAAGCCATTCCTCGGAGAACCGCTCCTTCAGGCCGTCCAGGACGCTATCGCCGGCGAATCCTGAGTCCGCTACGTAGAATCCCGTACGGATACAACCGAATTTCGGTCCATCGGAATCGAGTGGATTGTTTCGCCATCGGTATCGAGGGACGATCCATGACGAACTTTGAGCAATCGCGCTATGCCCGCCAGCTTGGCGGTATCCTACTTGATCGCGACGAACCCAGCATGCCGTTGGGAAGCAGCCGACCCGCCACATTTTTCCCGGCAGGCTCAGAAATTTACGCTCAGGGCGAGAAGTGTGCGAACCTCTACCAGGTGGAGTTCGGTGCCGTTCGCATCTACCGTCTTCTGTCGGACGGCCGGCGCCAGATATCGGCATTTCATCTTACCGGCGAGGTGTTCGGCTTCGAAGCAGACAAGCGTCATCACTTCTTCGCTGAAGCAATCTGCGGCACCGGTATTCGCGTCCTCAGCCCTTCGGCTTCCCACGCCGTTGCCGAACTACTGCCCATCGCGCTCCAGAGCCTCGTGCGGGCGCAGGAGCAGCTTCTGGTGCTTGGTCGCCAGAATGCAGTAGAACGCGTCGCGGCTTTCTTCCTCGAAATGTCGGAGCGTCAAGGTGGGCTGCGCCAAGTCGAGCTTCCAATGTCCCGATTGGATATTGCGGACTATCTCGGCCTGACGATCGAAACCGTCTCGCGGGTCTTTTCCAGGCTCAAGAGCAAGGGAGTCATCGGCTTGCCTAGCCTGCGGTGTGTGGAAATCGTCAAGTTGCAGATGCTCCAGGACTTGGCCGCATGAGCAGTCTGCACGAGCGGGCAAGATTGGGACCGGACATGCGGGAACCGTCGGCGAAATGCAAATGGCATTCAATAGCGACCGCGCCTTTTAATCGCGATCTCGAACTGGCGGTACAGGATCAGGACGGCACCCATGCGCTGGTGTTTCCCTGTCAACGTGCCCTGACCGGATGGGTCGCGTCAAAGACCCACGAAAGGCTTGATGTATCACCGACACATTGGCGGACCTGGAAGGATACCGCCTCGGAGATTGAGGTGAACTAGCTGCAGGTCACGACGCGGATCAAGGGCGCGTGGCTATCATAAGCCGGCACGAGAAAATTCGGGCTTTTGATCCGGGTCAACGCGACACCTCGTTAAAGTTGATCTCCTTTATTTACCTGCCGCTACCTCGGCCGGAACAGCCGGGCGAGCGGCAAACCAAGCCCACGGAGGACCGCAGCCGTGACGACGACAGCAATCTCGAACTTTTCGCAGTCAGCGCAACAGGCGCAACATTGGGTCAATGAAGTCGCCGGCGAATTGGACTGGGATGTCCCGCGCGCCTATCGACTGCTGAAGGCGGTCTTGCACGCGCTCAGGGACTGGCTGCCACAGGAAGAAATGAGCGATCTGGCGGCGCAATTGCCTACGCTGATCCGTGGCGTTTTCTTCGAAGGCTGGCATCCCCTCAACGGCGTTGGTCACGACCGCCGCAAGAGCGATTTCGTCATTGCGGTGAGGAGGGAGTTCAGCTTCGAGGAGGAGATCGATTTCGATCGCGCCATCGGGGCTGTCTTTCATCTTCTCGACCGCCACATCTCGGCCGGAGAGGTCGACCAGATTCGTAACTCCATGAGAAAGGCGCTTCGGCAGCTTTGGCCGGCGGACTGAGCCATGTTTTGCGATCGGCAGGAGGCAGGACGAATGCTCGCGAACGAACTCGCGGGGCTGTCGCTTCCTGCACCAGTTGTTCTTGCTCTCCCTCGTGGCGGCGTACCCGTCGCTGTCGAGATCGCCGCCACGCTGAACGCGCCCCTCGACCTGATGATCGTCCGCAAGGTCGGCGCTCCAGGTAATCCCGAACTTGCGGTCGCCGCGATCGTCGATGGTAATCCGCCGGACGTCGTCCTCAACCGTGAAATCGTGGAAGCCTACAATCTCGACGATGCGGCGCTGGCAACGCTAATCAGAGACGAGCGACCGGAACTCGAGCGCCGCCGAACCCTTTATAGGGGCAGCCGATCACTGCTTTCGGTCGGCGGAAAAACCGTAATACTGGTCGATGACGGCGCGGCCACCGGCACCACGATGAAAGTAGCCATACGCGCGCTAAAGCGAAGATCGCCGATGGCGATCGTGGTGGCGCTGCCGATTGCCCCGCAGGAGACCGTGGCCGAACTCAGCCAGGAGGCGGATCGTGTCGTCTGTCTGGCGCAACCGCCGCGTTTTCGCGCTCTCAGCTATTATTACCGCAATTTCGAACAGCTCGACGATGCGGACGTCCTCGCGGCATTGAGCCGCGGCCAAGGGGGCCGCGACGCCGCGACGGGCAAGCGCCCAAAAGCGGCTATGGGAAATCCAAATACGGCAGAAGCGGAAAAGAAGCCGTAGGAAAGGAGTTGGTTATGTTGGTCAGGACTATGACGACGCTCGAATGCGCGAAGCTACTGGACAGCAACCGGCTGTGCCACATCGCCTGCGCCAAGGACGATCAACCCTACGTCGTGCCTGCCTATTTCGTCCATGCCGAGAACCACCTCTTCATGTTCTCGATGTTGGGCAAGAAAATCGAATTCATGCGGGCGAATCCGCGGGTGTCTGTGCTTGTCGAAGAACACGGCAAACATCGGGAGTGGAAGAGCGTCATTGTCGACGGCCGATACGAAGAACTGCCCGACGAGATAGGCCACAAGCGCGACAGGGACCACGCCTGGTCGATATTGAGCAAGTACAACGACTGGTGGGAACCAGGCGCTTTGAAGCCGCTCCTGCCGCCGGTCTCGAACGAAATGTCGCACGTGTTTTTCCGTGTCTCGATCGACCAGATTTCGGGGCGCGAGGCAAGGGAATAGCCGGGCGCGCATGAGATTACGGCATTCGTCAAGAACGGACCGGGGTCGGCTGACCCACCGCGGTCGCCGCATGCCGGCCACATATTCGTTGTGGGCCGTCAGGGTGGTGCGGCTGACTGGACGTTCTAGTTTATCTGTCTCTGCTCCGTGGCGGGACAATCGAGGAGAAGGATCGTGACAGATACCGACAGCCGCAAGGAACTCGACCTCATCGACTGCTACTGGCGGGCGGCGAACTATCTCTCGGTCGGACAGATCTACCTTCTCGACAATCCGTTGCTGAAGGAGTCGCTTCGGCCGGAGCACATCAAGCCGCGCCTGCTCGGCCACTGGGGCACCACGCCGGGCCTCAATTTCGTCTACGTGCACCTCAACCGCGTCATCCGCGCCCGCGATCTCGACATGATCTACATCTGCGGGCCCGGCCATGGCGGGCCGGGCATGGTCGCCAACACC
>NZ_JAFKID010000027.1 GCF_017306545.1 Mesorhizobium sp. | reverse complement strand
CGAGAGGTCGCCGGGGATGGAAAGGTCGAGATCGCGCACCGCCCGCACCACGCCGAGCGCCATGATGAGACTGGAGCACAGGATCGCGGTCGGAGCCTCGCCGCTTTCGAGCAGCCGCCTAGCGGCGCGGTAGCCGTTTTCTTCCGTCATCGCGACGGAGGCGATGGCGCGGTCCTCCAGAACGAGCCCGCTGCCGGCCAGCGCCCGGCGCACGCCGCGCTCGCGGTGGATCGCGAAGGTTTCGCGCACATCGCCGTTGACGAGGCCGACGCGGCGGTGGCCGAGTTGCATCAACAGCCGCGTCGCCTCATGGAAGGCGCCCTCGTTGTCGATGTCGATGAAGGGATAGTCGATATCGAGTCCCTCGCTGCGGCCGTGAACGATGAACGGCAGTACAAGGCTGGAAAGCAGCGCCACCCGCCGATCCTTCGGGCGCGGCGATGACACGTAGACGGCATCGACCTGCCGGTTGGCGGCGATGCGCCGGTAGGTCGTCTCCTCGTCGTCGGCGTCGGCCGGCGACAGAACGAGGTCGAGGTCGTGCGCGCGCGCGTAGTCGCCGAGGCCGGACAGGAACTCGACGAAATGCGGGTCGATGCTGACGGCGGCGCCCGTCGGCAGAACGTAACCGATCATGCCGCTCTTGCCGGTCGCCAGCCGCCGGGCGCTCGGATTGGGCCGGTAGCCGTGCCGCTTGGCTGCGTCCATGACGCGCCGTCGCGTTTCCTCGCTGACTTCCGGATAGCCGTTCAGCGCGCGGCTGACCGTCGTCTGCGAAAGCTCCAGCATATGGGAGAGCTGTTTGAGGTTCATGAGAGCCTTCGATCTCAAAGCGCTTTAAATCGGCATTGCCGTTTCCTCCAGGATCATCGCCCACGTTTGTCGGACAATAAAGACCCGGCGGCGATTTTCGTTACAAGAATGATGATTTCATCGTCGAAATCTCGGATTGTCGCGTTGTTCGACACCGAATGAGATCTTTAAATCGATTTATATCACTACCTCTTGACTCTCCGCATGTTCGGTGGCGAGATGCCGATAAGCCAAAGCGCTTTGAATATCCGATCGAAAGCTTGCCGCTCCTGTCGGTCGGGCGCACAGTCGGAGCGCATCGGCGGCGGAATGGAGGTTCCGCCGGCATTTCTTTCAAGGGAGGACTGCGAATGAGAAAGATGCTTTTGGCAGGCGCGGCTTTTGCCGCCCTCGCTCTCAGCGCGCCCGCGCATGCGGACCTGAAATTCAAGCCGGGCGAGGATGCCCGCTTCCACTGGGACAATTACGAGGCGCTGAAGAAAGTCGACCTCAAGGGCGAGACGCTCACCATCTTCGGGCCGTGGCGCGGCGAGGACGAGACGCTGGTGCGCTCCGTGCTTGCCTATTTCACCGAAGCCACCGGCGTGACGCTGAAATATTCCTCATCTGAAAATTACGAGCAGCAGATCGTCATCGACACGCAGGCCGGCAGCCCGCCCAATGTCGCGATCCTGCCGCAGCCCGGCCTGATCCAAGACCTTGCGTCCAAGGGCCTGTTGACGCCGCTCGGCGACGACGTCGCAGCCTACGTCAAGGACAACTACGGCGCCGGCCAGTCCTGGGTCGATCTCGGCACCTATACCGGCAAGGACGGCAAGAAGGCCTTCTACGCTTTCCCCTACAAGGCGGACCTGAAATCGCTGGTCTGGTATTCGCCCGATAATTTCGAGGAGGGCGGCTACAAGGTTCCCACCACCTGGGAAGACATGATGAAGCTGTCGGACAAGATCGTCGCCGATGGCGGCACGCCCTGGTGCATCGGCCTGGGCTCCGGCGGCGCCACCGGCTGGCCGGGTACCGACTGGGTCGAGGACATCATGCTGCGCACCCAGCCGCCGGAAGTCTACGACAAGTGGGTGAAGAACGAAATTCCCTTCAACGACCCGGCCGTCGTCAACGCCTTGCAGATCTTCGCCGACATCGCCACCAACGACAAATATGTCGACGGCGGCCATGCGGCCGTCGCCGCGACCGATTTCCGCGACAGCCCGAAGGGCCTCTTCACCGTACCGCCGAAGTGCTACATGCACCGGCAGGCGTCCTTCATCCCGTCCTTCTTCCCGGAAGGCACCAAGCTCGGCCAGGACGCCGATTTCTTCTACCTGCCGCCCTTCGCCTCCAAACCCGAACTTGGCAAGCCGGTCGAGGGCGCGGGCACCTTCGCCATGATCACCAAGGACTCCAAGGCGGCGCGCGAGTTCATCAAGTTCCTCGAAATGCCGCTCGCGCACGAGATCTGGATGGCGCAATCCGGTTTGCTGACGCCGCTGAAGACAGTCAACCAGGACGCCTACGCCAACCCGACCATGAAGAAGGAAGGCGAAATCCTCACCACCGCCACCACCTTCCGCTTCGACGGCTCGGACCTGATGCCGGGCAAGATCGGCGCCGGCGCCTTCTGGACCGGCATGGTCGATCTCGTCGGCGGCAAGCCGGCCAAGGACGTCGCCACCGATATCCAGAAGAGCTGGGACGCCATCAAGTAGCAACAAAGGGCGCGTCCTCCCAAGCCGGCGCCGCCCCTCACCTGCCTGCCGGCATCCTCTCCCCGTAAACGGGGAGAGGCGCGCTGTCATCGCCGCTTTCGCCAATCCTCGACGGCGGAGATTTGGCGGCAAGGTCACGGCAGTCCTTCCTCTCCCCGTTCACGGGGAGAGGATGCCGGCAGGCAGGTGAGGGGCGGCGCCGGCATGGAGAGCAGGAATTGAGCGGAGGACCCGCATATCGGTCCGAATGAGGGGAGGGAATGATGGCGGCTCAGATTTTTTCTGCCGTTCTCGTCATCGTCATCGGGGTGGGCGGCTGCGTCGCCTATTTCTGGGGCGCCAACAAGCTGCTCGACCTGGTCTTTCCGGCGCACGGCGTCAGCGGCGCCGCGGCGGTCGACAATCTGCGCCGGCAGGGGTTGATCCGGCCCTGGCTGTTCGTCGGCCCGGCCCTGCTGATCCTGACCGTCTATCTGATCTATCCTGTGATCGACACGCTTTGGCTGTCCTTCCACGACCGCGGCGGCCAGAACTTCGTCGGCTTCGCCAACTACGAATGGGCCTTTGGCGACCGCGAGTTCCGCAACTCCATCCTCAACAACGTGCTGTGGCTCGCCGTCGTGCCTGCCGCCTGCACCTTCCTCGGCCTGATCATCGCCGTGCTCACCGACCGCATCTGGTGGGGCACCATCGCCAAGAGCCTGATCTTCCTGCCGCTCGCCATCTCCTTCGTCGGCGCTTCGGTGATCTGGAAGTTCATCTACGAGTACAAGGGCGAGGGCCAGACGCAGATCGGCATTTTGAACGCCATCGTCACCGGCCTCGGCGGCGACCCGCATGTATGGATATCGATCCCCTTCTGGAACAACTTCTTCCTGATGATCATCCTGATCTGGATCCAGACCGGCTTCGCCATGGTGATCCTGTCCTCGGCGCTGCGCGGCATTCCCGAGGAGACGATCGAGGCGGCGGTGATCGACGGCGCCAATCCCTTCCAGATCTTCTGGAAGATCATGGTGCCGCAGATCTGGGGCACCATCGCGGTGGTGTGGACCACCATCACCATCCTGGTGCTGAAGGTCTTCGACATCGTGCTCACCATGACCAACGGCCAGTGGAACAGCCAGGTGCTGGCCAACCTGATGTTCGACTGGATGTTCCGCGGCGGCGGCGACTTCGGCCGCGGCGCCACCATCGCCATCGTCATCATGATCGCCGTCATTCCCATCATGGTCTGGAACATCCGCCAGGCCAACAAGGAAACGGGAGGGCACTGAGATGGCCGGTTCTTCCGGAAAGTCCGTGGTCGGCCGCTTCGGCGTCCATCTCGCCGTGCTGTTCTTCGTCGCCCTGTGGACCGTGCCGACGCTCGGTATCCTGATTTCCTCTCTGCGCGACAAGGACCAGATCGTCGCCTCCGGCTGGTGGACGGCGCTGACCTCATCGACGCGCACCGAGGCCGGCCGCCTCGGCACCGCCGCCGACCAGGTCGAGAAGGACGGCAAATACGAGATCGCCGGCACCGTGCTGGAAGGCGACGGATCGCGCAAAATCGTCGCCTTCGGCACGCGCTCGCAGGAGCCGACCAAATACAAGGCCGGCGAAGTCGCCGACCTCGGCGACGGCGAGACGTTGCAGGTCAACGAGGACGGCACCTATGTGCAGTCCTCGCCCAAGACGTTCGAGGGCGAGCGCGGCCGCCGCGTCTATTATTCGGCCTCCTCGCCGCCGAAATTCACCACGCAGAACTATCGCACGGTGTTGTTTTCCGAAGGCATCGGCCGCTCCTTCCTGAACTCGCTGACGGTGACGATCCCGGCGACCGTCATTCCGATCCTGATCGCCGCCTTCGCCGCCTATGCGCTGGCCTGGATGCGCTTTCCCGGCCGCGCGCTGCTCATCGCCGTCATCATCGGCCTGCTCGTCGTGCCGCTGCAAATGTCGCTGATCCCGCTCCTGAAACTCTACAACGGCGTCGGCACCTTCTTCGGCGTGCCGTCGAAGACCTATCTCGGCATCTGGCTGGCGCATACCGGCTTCGGCCTGCCCTTCGCCATCTACCTACTGCGCTCCTATATCGCCGGCCTGCCGCGCGAGATCATGGAGTCGGCCCGCATCGACGGCGCCAGCGACTTCGAGATTTTCGTCAAGATCGTGCTGCCGCTGTCCTTCCCGGTGCTCGCCTCCTTCGCCATCTTCCAGTTCCTGTGGGTATGGAACGATCTGCTGGTGGCGATGGTTTTCCTCGGAACCGAAGCGGACCAGATCGTGCTCACCGCCAAGCTCAACGCGTTGCTGGGCTCGCGCGGCGGCGACTGGGAGATCCTGACGACCTCGGCCTTCGTCACCATCATCGTGCCGCTGGTCGTCTTCTTCTCGCTGCAACGCTATTTCGTGCGCGGCCTTTTGGCCGGCTCGGTCAAAGGAGGCTGATCATGCAAACCGCCCTGCGCAAGGCCGAGAACCCGATGCCGGCAGTCGACCGCGACTGGTGGCGCGGCTGCGTCATCTACCAGGTCTATCCACGCAGCTTCCAGGACACGGACGGCGACGGCGTCGGCGACCTGAAAGGCATCACGCAGAGGCTCGGCTACATCGCCGCCCTCGGTGCCGACGCCATCTGGATATCGCCCTTCTTCAAGTCGCCGATGAAGGATTTCGGCTACGACGTCAGCGACTATTGCGACGTCGACCCGATGTTCGGGACGCTCGCCGACTTCGACGCGCTGGTGGCCGAGGCGCATAGGCTGGGCCTGAAGGTGATGATCGACGAGGTGCTGTCGCATACCGCCGACAACCATCCCTGGTTCCAGGAAAGCCGGGCAAGCCGCGACAATCCCAAGGCGGACTGGTACGTCTGGGCCGACGCGAAGCCGGACGGCACGCCGCCCAACAACTGGCTGTCGATCTTCGGCGGCTCCGCCTGGCAGTGGGACACGCGGCGCCAGCAATACTACCTGCACAATTTCCTGTCCGAGCAGCCGGACCTGAATTTCCACAACCGGCAGGTGCAGGACGCTTTGCTGGACGTGACCCGCTTCTGGCTGGAGCGCGGGGTGGACGGCTTCCGCCTTGACACCATCAACTTCTATTTCCACTCGCAGGGGCTGGAGGACAATCCGGCCCTGCCGCCTCAAGAGCGCAACGACCAGACGGCGCCAGCGGTCAATCCCTACAACTATCAGGACCATCTCTACGACAAGAGCCGGCCGGAAAACCTCGGCTTTCTCGAACGCTTCCGCGCCCTGCTGGACGAATATCCGGCCGCCGCCGCCGTCGGCGAGGTCGGCGATTCGCAGCGCGGGCTGGAGGTGGTCGCCGCCTACACCGAAGGCGGCAGGCGCGTGCAGATGTGCTACGCCTTCGATTTCCTGGCGCCGGAGAAGATTTCCGCGCCGAAGGTCAGGCAAGTGTTGCAGGAGTTCGGTCGCGTCGCCGCCGACGGCTGGTCGTGCTGGGCCTTTTCCAACCACGACGTCAAGCGTCATGCCTCGCGCTGGGCCGCCAGTGAGCCCGATCCCACCGCCTATCTCAAGGTTGTCTCGGCGCTTCTGATGTCGTTGCGCGGCTCGGTCTGCCTCTACCAGGGCGAGGAACTGGGGCTGACCGAGGCCGACCTCGCCTTCGAGGACCTTCAAGATCCCTACGGCATCCGTTTCTGGCCGGAATTCAAGGGCCGCGACGGCTGCCGCACGCCGATGGTGTGGCAAAGCCGAACGAAGAACGGCGGCTTCTCGGCCGCAAAGCCCTGGCTGCCGGTGCCGGCCGAGCATCTGGCCAAGGCGGTCGATGCGCAACAGGGCGATGAAAAATCGCTGCTGGAGCATTATCGCCGCTTCCTTGCTTTCCGCCGCTTCCACCCGGCGCTGGTGAAGGGAGACATCGAGTTCCTGTCCAGCGATGGCGACACGGTCGCCTTCACGCGTGGCGAAGGCAACGAACGGTTGGTCTGCGTCTTCAATCTCGGCAGCAAGGCGGCCGAGGTCGATCTCGGCGCCAGCCTGACGGCGCAGCCGCTTTCGGGCCATGGCTTTGCCGGCGAGGCCGCTTCGGGGCGCGTGAAGTTCGGCGGCTACGGCGCGTGGTTCGGGCGTCTCGCCTGAACGGACAAAAGATCAAGAGGGAGGGAAATCATGGCCGATCTGACGCTCAGGCAGGTGAAGAAATCCTACGGCAACGTGCATGTCCTTCACGGCATCGACCTCGACATCCAGTCGGGCGAGTTCATCGTCTTCGTCGGCCCGTCCGGCTGCGGCAAGTCGACCTTGCTGCGCACCATCGCCGGGCTGGAGGAAATCACGTCCGGCGAATTGAAGATCGACGGTCAGGTGGTCAACGACGTGCCTCCCTCGAAGCGCGGCATCGCCATGGTGTTCCAGTCCTACGCGCTCTATCCGCACATGAGCGTCTACGACAACATGGCCTTCGGCATGAAGATCGCCAGGGAGGACAAGGCCGAGATCGACCGCCGCGTGAAGCAGGCCGCCGAGATCCTGCAACTGACCAAGTATCTCGACCGGCTGCCGCGCGCCATGTCCGGCGGCCAGCGCCAGCGCGTCGCCATCGGCCGCGCCATCGTGCGCAATCCAAAGGTCTTCCTGTTCGACGAGCCGCTGTCGAACCTCGACGCAGCGCTGCGCGTGGCGACACGCATCGAGATCGCCAAGCTGAAGGAGTCCATGCCCGAGACAACGATGATCTACGTCACCCACGACCAGGTCGAGGCGATGACGCTGGCGGACCGCATCGTCGTCTTGAAGGACGGGCATGTCGAGCAGGTCGGCACGCCGATGGACCTCTACAAGAAGCCCGGCAACCTGTTCGTGGCGCAGTTCATCGGCTCGCCGGCCATGAACGTGCTGCCGGCGACGGTGGACAAGGCCGGACCTTCGACGGCGGTCAGCTTCAACGGCGGCCACAAGGCAACCGTGCCGATCGCCACACCGGCCTCGGTCAAGGGCGAGACGGTGAGCTTCGGCGTGCGGCCTGAGGACCTTTTCCTCGCCACGGGCAAGGCCTGCCTGTTCGAGGGCAAGGTGGACTACATCGAGCAGTTGGGCGAGGTGCAATTGGTCTATGTCGACATCGGTCGCGGCGACCAGCCGCTGACCGCCAAGCTGCCCGGCAATGTCGAGGTCAAGCGTGGCACGACCGTCAGGCTCGACGCCGATGCCGCCGATCTGCATCTCTTCGACAAGGACGGCCGCTCCTTCCTGCATAGGGATCAGGCGGCCGAAGCCGCCTGATCACGCCCTTTCGGACAAACAAAAAGAGCGGCGGGCAAGCCCGCCGCTCTTTGGTATCGGCAAGCAGTCTTAGCTGTTGCCGCCGAGACGCGGAGCGCCATCGGTGACCTGCTTCTGCGCATGGTTGCCGTTGTCCTGCGCCGCCGTCGAGTGGATCGAAGCGGTGTAGGAGCTATCAACGCTGGTGACGGCGGATTGGTTGGCGCCGTTGGAACCGAAATGGTCGCTTCCCGCAAAAGCGGCGCCGGCGGAAACCAGCAGGGCGGCGGCGGCAGTAAGAACGATCTTGTTCATTTTTAGGTACTCCAGATTTCAATTTTCTGTCCGTCTAGCGGCGTGTCTTGGGAGGATCTCGCGTCGTTCGGACAGCCCCGATTTGGGTGCTAGAGGGGCTGGTTTCCAATCACGAAAATGTTCCGGCTGGACCATGAATCGACCGCTTGAAATGCCGCGACGACCTCCCCTCGTCATATTTTTCCTGTTCAATATCAATTGATTGCGAGAAGAGACGTGGCCGATATGCGAAAGCAGACCGGCGTGGTCGTTCACAACGGGATGGACACAGCGTCAACTAAAACCGAACCGTTCGGTTCGATTTACCTATCGGATGTGAGCCGACCAACCAGTTGCCGGCCCGATCGCTGGCCCGATAACTGGCCTTGAACAGCGGCTTCGGGAACCCGTTTCGTGGACAAGACCGTATCGTCAGAATGCGTCCAGACGGGAAAGATAGCCCCGCGCGATGGCGCGCATGCGGTTGCCGTCGAAACTCGGGCCATGGCCTCCGTGACCGAGGCGGACCGGCAGATCCATGAGCCGCAGCATGGTGCGCCGATAGGCTTGCCGGTCGGAATCCGGCAGGTCGTCGAGCAGCGTGTCGTCGTAGATCGCGTCGCCGCTGAAGAAGGTGCCGTCCCGCTCGTCGAACAGGCCGATCGAATCGGGCGAATGGCCAGGCAGGTGGAGCACCTTGAACAGCCGGTCGCCCAGATCGATCATGTCGCCCTGTGCCAGAGCGCGCGTCAGCGGCGCCGGTTCGATGCGATAACCGGCGGCGGTCCAGCCGGCATATGGCAGGCGCGAGACAGGCTTTTCCATGGTGCGGAATTCGTCGGCATAGGTCGCCTCATCGGGCATTGAGGCGAAGGCCGCGGCGCTTTGCGCCGGTCCGGCGCGGTCGGCGAATTCGTGCAGCGAGCCGACATGGTCGAGATGAATGTGGGTTGCAACGACAATCAGCGGTTTGCCGGGCTGCGTTTCGATCTCGGGCGCCAGCGGACAGATGCCCATGCCGGTATCGACCAGAAGGTCGGCATCGCGGCCCTTCAGGTGCCAGATGTTGGCGCGCATATAGTCGTGCACGAACGGTTCGGTCAGCATCGTCGTCGCGGCATCGACGACGGTTCGCGAGAACCAGCCGTTCATCGGCATCGCACCGCTTTACACAAAGGGCTTGCCGACCTTGTATTTTTCCGGAACCAGCCGCTTGAAATAGGCAAGACCCGTTTCGGAAAGCGCATTGGCGTCCGGTTCCAGGAAATCGTGCGGCATGTGGCGGGTCTTGCCGGCGACGTTCACCAGCGGCACTTTCTTCAGCACGGTGCTGGCGCCGTCATATTGCAACGCCACCGAGCCGCCGCCCTCCCCTGCCACCTGGACGGCGAAGGCGCCGGCGTCGAAGGCTTCCTTCGCATCGACGGCGTTGACGGCGGCGACGGCGCCGCGCGGCATATAGCCCAGCGCGTCCACGCGCGCCCGCTTGCCGGGCAGGCCGGTCGCCAACGCGCGTTCCAGCGCTGCCGTCAGGTCGCTGCCCGAAAGCTTGACGTTGCCGTGCTGGTCGCGCTCCAGCCGGTCCGCCGGCACCAGGCTTTCGACCAGCGCCTTGCCGTCGGCGGTCGAGACGCCTTCGGAGACGGCGACGACGCAACGGCCGTGGCGGGCGAGCGAGGCTTTCACGTCGTCGATGAAGCGTTCCGTCGAAAAAGCGCGCTCCGGCACATAGATCAGGTGCGGGCCGCTCTCCGCGTCCAGCCGCCACGCGGCGGACGCGGCGGTGAGGAAGCCGGCATGCCGGCCCATGACGATGCCGACATAAATGCCCGGCAGCGCGCGGAAATCGAGATCGACCGACAGGAAGGCGCCGGCGACGAACTCGGCCGCCGACATGAAGCCCGGCACATGGTCGTTTTCTTCCAGGTCGTTGTCGATGGTCTTCGGCGCATGCACGAAAGCCATCCTGCCGCCGGCGGCGTCGGTGAGAATCTGCTGCGTGCCGGAGGTGTCGTTGCCGCCGATATAGATGAAGGCATCGGCGCCGGCTTTTTGCAGGCCTTTCAGGACCACCTCGCAATAGGCGGCGTCCGGCTTGTCGCGCGTCGAGCCGAGGGCTGCCCCCGGCGTATTGCCGATCAACCGCAGTTGCTCTTCGGGAACCGCGCCGAGATCGACATAGTCGCCGTCGCGGATGCCGCGCACGCCATGGCGGGCACCCAGCACGCGCGCGCCCGGATGCCGCTTGCGGACCTCAAGCGCCGCGCCCGCCATCGTCTGGTTGATGACGGCGGTCGGGCCGCCGCCCTGCGCGATCACGAAGGTTGCCGGCATCTCATCCTCCCGACGACTGGAATTGCCCACATTCGCCCTTCTCGGGCCGGCATGCAACGGCAATTCAATCGGTTTGCAGGGAGCGGCCGTCAGACCACCAGGACAGGATTCCGCTTCGAGGCGCGGCTGTAGAGATCGATGATGTCCTGGTTGATCAGCCGCACGCAACCCGAAGACATAGCCTGGCCGATCGACCACCATTCGGGCGAACCGTGGATGCGATAGCCGGTGTCGCGGCCGTTCTGGTAGATGTAGAGCGCGCGCGCGCCGAGCGGGTTCATCAGGCCGCCGGGCTGGCCGTTCTGCCATTTCACCAATTCGGGCTTGCGCTGGATCATTTCGGGCGGCGGTGTCCAGGTCGGCCATTCGCGGCCGTACTGGATGTTGGCGCGGCCGGACCAGCGGAAGCCGTCCTTGCCGACGCCGACGCCGTAGCGGATCGCCTCGCCGCCCGGCTGCACGAGATAGAGCATCCGCTCCTGCGTGTGGACGACGATGGTGCCGGGCGCCTCGCCGGTCGGATCGACGACGATCTGGCGGCGGAATTCCGACTTGACCTTCTGATAGGGTACGGCCGGGACAGCGAAGCCGCCGTCGGTCAGTCCGGCATACATGACGTCCGGCGAGGTGATGTGGCTGTCCACGCTGATGGGCGGAACCGGCCGGTCCGCCCGGATAGAACCGGTGGTGATATTGTCCAGGCCCATCATGCCGGGCATATCGACGGAGCGGGAGCATCCGGCCAATCCCAACAGGGCCGCCGCACCCATGCCGCCGAGAATCGTCCGCCGCGACGGTGCCTCCCTGCCCTCTTCCCGGCCATCTGGCGACGGCGCCGCCTCATGCTCGATCCAACGCATGCACGCTCACTCCGAAACAGGCCACGGGATCGCCGCGACCGAATGAAGCGCATTTTGTGCATTCATGGTTGAAAAAGCGTGAATCATGGCCAAACCGCAGTAACCTTGACGGCGGGGCACGCAGGAAGCGGGCCTATACGCAAAGGCCGGACTTCGGATTTTCTCCCTTTACATCCGCGCGGGAGCGAGGATTTATCCTTTTCCTTGCGCGAGGAGATACCGATGCCGTTCGAGAGTTGGGCAGCCTTTACCGTCGCCTCCATGATCCTGCTCGTCATTCCCGGACCGACCGTGCTGCTGGTCGTCTCCTATGCGCTCGGCCAGGGCTGGCGCACGGCGCTGCCGATGGCCGTCGGCGTGGCGCTCGGCGACTTCACCGCCATGACGCTGTCGATGCTCGGCATCGGCGCGCTGCTCGCGGCCTCCGCCACGGTCTTCACTGCCGTCAAGATGCTCGGCGCCGCCTATCTCGTCTATCTCGGCGTCAAGCTGTTCCGCGCCGGCGGGACACTGAAGGCCGAGCCGCGCAGCAGCGGCGCCTCGACGGCGAAGATGGTCGCGCATGCCTGGCTGGTGACGGCGCTCAACCCCAAGGCCATCACCTTCTTCGTCGCCTTCCTGCCGCAGTTCATCGACCGGCACGCCACCTTCCTGCCGCAGATGGCCATTCTGGAGGCAACCTTCGTGACGCTCGCCTTCGCCAACGCCTTCGGTTACGCACTTGTTGCGACGCGCGCCCGCACCGCCGTGCGCAGCGAGCGGGCGATCCGTGCCTTCAACCGCGCCGGCGGCACGCTGCTGGTGGGCGCCGGCATCGCCACCGTGGCAATGCGCTCAGGCAGCTGATTTCGGGCAAGTCCGGGCCAATCGTCTGATAATTGACGTCCGGTCCGTCTTGCCCTACGAGGGTCGGATCATTTTTGCGAGCTTCGAAAAATATCGCGGCGAAGATCGTAGCCACCCCATCGACGGTGGCCGCGGCGTTTGAAGCCGGTGCGCGGCGGCTTCGGCAAGGAGGAGGAGCGCGATGTATCTCGGGCTCGATCTGGGAACGTCCGGTGTCAAGGCGCTGCTGATCGGCGGCGACCAGAAGGTCGTTGGTTCAGGCCATGGCGCGCTGGACGTTTCGCGTCCGCATCCCGGCTGGTCCGAGCAGGAACCGGCCGCCTGGGTGCGTGCTTGCGAGGAAGCGATTGCCGACCTCAAGACATCGCACGGAAAGGAACTGGCGGCGGTCAAGGGCATCGGCCTGTCCGGCCAGATGCACGGCGCCACCCTGCTCGACAAGGCGGACAAGGTGCTGCGGCCCTGTATCCTGTGGAACGACACCCGCAGCCATGCCGAGGCGGCCGCGCTCGATGCCGATCCGCGCTTTCGGAAAATCACCGGCAACATCGTCTTCCCCGGTTTCACCGCACCCAAGCTGGCCTGGGTGAAGACCAACGAGCCCGCCACCTTCGCCAGGGTGGCGAAGGTGCTTCTGCCGAAGGACTATCTGAGGCTCTGGCTGACCGGCGAACACATTTCCGAAATGTCGGATGCGGCCGGCACGGCCTGGCTCGATACCGGCAAGCGCCGCTGGGCGCCCGAATTGCTGGCCGCCACCGGCCTCGACGAAAGCCATATGCCGGCCTTGGTCGAGGGCACGCGGAAGGCCGGCGCCCTGCGCGCCGAACTGGCGGCGCGCTGGGGCATGGCAGCCGGCATCCCGGTTGCCGGCGGCGCCGGCGACAACGCGGCGTCGGCCTGCGGCATGGGCACGGTGGGCGAGGGCCATGCCTTCGTCTCGCTCGGCACATCGGGCGTGCTGTTCGCCGCCAACCGCGCCTATCTGCCCAATCCGGCAAGCGCGGTGCACACCTTCTGTCATGCCTTGCCGCAGACATGGCATCAGATGGGCGTCATCCTGTCGGCGACGGATTCGCTGAACTGGCTGTGCGAGATCACCGGCAAGGACGCGGCGGCGCTGACGGGCGAACTCGGCGGGAAACTGAAGGCGCCAGGCGGCGTCACCTTCCTGCCCTATCTTTCCGGCGAACGCACGCCGTACAACGATTCCGCCATACGCGGCGCGTTCACCGGCCTGGCGCACGAATCGCATCGCGCCGTGCTGACGCAGGCGGTGCTGGAAGGTGTCGCTTTCGCCTTCCGCGACAGTCTCGAGGCCTTGCGGACAGCCGGCACGACGCTGACCCGCGTGACCGCCATCGGCGGCGGTTCGCGTTCGCGCTATTGGCTCGGCGCCATCGCCACCGCGCTCGGCATTCCGGTCGATATCCCGGCCGACGGCGATTTCGGCGCGGCTTTCGGGGCCGCGCGGCTCGGCCTCATCGCCGCCACCGGGGCGGACCCGCTGTCCACATGTACGGCGCCGGCGACCGAGGCGACCATCGCGCCGGATGCCGAACTGGCCGGCGCCTACGAAGATGCCTACCGGCGCTATCGCGCTCTTTATCCGGCGATCAAGGGAGTTCAAGCATGACCACCGGCTTTTTCGGCGACATCAAGCCGATCCGTTACGAAGGTCCGGATTCGACCAACCCGCTCGCCTACCGCTTCTACGATCCCGACGAGATGGTCGCCGGCAAGCGCATGGAGGACCACCTGCGCTTTTCCGTCGCCTACTGGCATTCCTTCGCATGGCCGGGCGGCGATCCGTTCGGCGGCCAGACTTTTGACAGGCCTTGGTTCGGCGACAGCATGGACAAGGCGAAACTGAAGGCCGACGTCGCCTTCGAGATGTTCTCGCTGCTCGGCGTGCCCTTCTATTGCTTCCACGACGCCGACGTGCGGCCGGAAGGCAAAAACTTTGCCGAAAGCGCCGCGCGCCTCGACGAGATCGCCGACATCTTCGCCGCCAAGCAGAAGGAGACCGGCGTCAGGCTCTTGTGGGGCACGGCGAACCTGTTCTCGCACCGGCGCTTCATGGCGGGCGCCGCCACCAATCCCGATCCCGACGTGTTCGCCTACGCCGCCGCGACGGTGAAGAACTGCATCGACGTGACCAAAAAGCTCGGCGGCGAGAATTACGTGCTGTGGGGCGGCCGCGAAGGCTACGAGACGCTGCTCAATACCGACCTGCGCCAAGAGCAGGAGCAGGCCGGCCGCTTCCTCTCCATGGTGGTGGACTACAAGCACCGCATCGGCTTCAAGGGCACGATCCTGATCGAGCCGAAGCCGCAGGAACCGACCAAACACCAGTACGACTACGACGTGGCGACCGTCTACGGCTTCCTGAAGAAGTTCGGGCTGGAGGGCGAGGTCAAGGTCAACATCGAGCAGGGCCATGCGATCCTGGCCGGCCACTCCTTCGAGCACGAACTGGCGCTGGCCAACGCGCTCGGCATCTTCGGCTCCATCGACATGAACCGCAACGACACCCAGTCCGGCTGGGACACGGACCAGTTCCCCAACAACGTGCCGGAAATGGCGCTCGCCTACTATCAGGTGCTGCAGGCCGGCGGCTTCACCACCGGCGGCACCAACTTCGACGCCAAGCTGCGCCGCCAGTCCCTCGATCCGCAGGATCTTCTGATCGCCCATATCGGCGGCATGGATTGCTGCGCGCGCGGCCTGAAGGCCGCCGCCCGCATGGTCGAGGACAAGGCGCTGTCCGGCCCGCTGGCCGAGCGCTACGCCGGTTGGAAAAGCGCGGAGGCGCAGGCGATGCTGTCGGGCAAGCGCACGCTGGAGGACGTCGCCGCCCGCGTGGTCAGGGACGGAATCGAGCCCGAGCCGCGTTCGGGCCGGCAGGAATTCCTGGAGAATGTCGTCAACCGCTACGTGTGACGCGCGGGCACGGCACTTTTTTCACGATAGGGGGCATGGCGGAAAATCCGTGCCCCATATCGCCCAGCAATCGCCTTCATCCAGCCTTCAACAAGTCGTCATGTGCCTCGTATAGTCTGCTCCCAGATGAGCCGGTCATGAAACCGGCCCAAGCAACTGGAAAGGAGGCGAACGTCATGCACACAGACTATCAGATCGACGCCCTTCTCGCGCGCGGCGAAGCCGGGTCGATCTTCGACCGGCTTATGGCCATGCCGCGCCCTGCCGCCGATGCCGCCAACGAATGGGACCGCGCCGTCATCGGCCGGTTGGAAGCCCATCTCGCGCGGCGCATGCGCGATATGCTCGACGGCACAGACAACGGCGGCAAGGCCGCCGCCTGACTTGTTTTCACCCGCGCCGCGACTTGACCGGCGCCTGCCCGAAAGCCCTCGAAAACGCCCTTGAGAATGCCGAGGCGGACGAAAAGCCCGTCCGCCCGGCGATTTCGGCCATCGGAATGCGCGTATCCGTCACCAGCTTGCGCGCGGCCGTCAGCCTGAGCCGCAGGTAGTAGGCGCCCGGCGTCTCGCCGATCGACCGGGAGAAGATCGTCTCCAGCGTGCGCGGCGTCACGCCCGCCCGCCGCGCGATGGCTTCCACCGTCACCGGCGCCTCGACATGCGCCTCCATCAGCCGAATCGCCTGCGCCAGCCGGGGATCGTAGCCGTCGAGGCGGCCGAGCGACACCAGCGGCTGCGCGTCTGTTGCAGCCCGCGTCTGGTCGTAGATGAAGACGCTGGCGACATCGAGGGCGACGGCCATGCCGAGCCGCGAGCGGATCAGGTGCAGCATCAGGTCGAAGGTCGGCGCCGCCCCGCCGCTGGTGAAGGCCGGACCGTCGATGACGTAGCGGTCGGGCCTGACGTCGGTGTTGGGGAAAGCGGCGGAGAAATCCTCCATATCCTCCCAGTGCGTCGTCGCCGCGCGGCCGTCCAGCAGGCCGGCGCGTCCGACCAGCCAGGTGCCGGCCTCGATACCGCCATAGGCGCGGGCCGAACGGGCCGCCCGGCGCAGGCCCGAAAGCAGCGCGGCGGTGGCATAGTTCTGCGTGCCGAAGCCGGCCACCACCGCCAGCAGGTCGGTCTTGTCGGCCGGATCGAATCGGCCGGAAACGGCGACCGGCAGGCCGCAGGTGGTCATCGGTGCCTCGCCCGTCACCGACACCAGCCGGAAATCGAACAGCGTCTCGCCGGCGATGCGGTTGGCGGCGCGCAGCGGATCGACGGCCGACGCCACGCACATGATGGACGCGCCGGAGAACACCAGGAACGTCACCTTCAGCGGCGCATGTTCGGTGCGGAAGACCGTCGATCTTGCGGTTTGTGACATGTTGCCTTCGTAAAACGCAAAGCATGGTTCTGCAAGCGGGGCGATGATTGAGACCAGGATGCAGCAGCCGGGAGGACGACGATGCCGCTTGCCATGAACCGGGAGGTTTTCATCACCTGTGCCGTGACCGGATCGGGCGGCACGCAGGACCGCAGCCCGCATGTGCCGCGTTCGCCCAAGCAGATCGCTGATTCGGCCATCGAGGCGGCCAAGGCGGGTGCGGCCATCGTCCACTGCCATGTGCGCGATCCCGAGACCGGCAAGCCGCGCCGCGACGTCTCGCTCTACCGCGAAGTGACCGAGCGCATCCGCGCCGCAAACGTCGACGTGGTGCTGAACCTCACAGCCGGCATGGGCGGCGACATGGTGTTCGGCGACGTCGAGAGCCCGCTGCCGCTCAAGCAGCAGGGCACCGACATGGGCGGCGCCTCAAACCGCGTCGAGCATGTGCGCCAGTGCCTGCCGGAGATCTGTACGCTCGACTGCGGCACCATGAACTTCAACGAAGCCGATTACGTGATGACCAACACGCCCGGCATGCTGCGCGCCATGGGCTCCATGATGACGGCGATGGGCGTCAAGCCGGAGATCGAGGCCTTCGACACCGGGCATCTCTGGTTCGCCAAGCAACTGGTCGAGGAAAAGGTCCTCAAGGCGGACGCGCTGGTGCAACTGTGTATGGGCGTTCCGTGGGGCGCGCCGGACGACCTCAACACCTTCATGGCCATGGTCAACAACGTGCCGTCCGACTGGACCTGGTCGGCCTTCTCGCTCGGCCGCAACCAGATGGCCTATGCCGCCGCCGCCGTGCTTGCCGGCGGCAATGTCCGCGTCGGGCTGGAAGACAATCTGTGGCTCGACAAGGGCGTGCTCGCCACCAACGCGCAACTGGTGGAGCGCGCCGTCACCGTCGTTTCCAATATGGGCGCGCGCGTGATCGGGCCGGAAGAGGTGCGCAAGAAGCTCGGCCTCACCAAGCGCGCGCCGCTGGCGGCATAGGGGGACAGGACTATGACCATCACCAAGGCAGCCGCCATCGGCGGCGGGGTTATCGGCGCCGGCTGGGTCGCGCGCCTCTTGCTCAACGGCATCGACGTGGCGATCTTCGATCCCGATCCGGAAGCCTCGCGAAAGGTTTCGGAAGTGATGAAGGGCGCGCGCCGCGCCTACAAGCAGATGCTTCCCGAGGGCCTGCCGAAGGAGGGCAAGCTCACTTTTGCCAAGACCATCGCCGAGGCGGTGGCCGACGCCGACCTGATCCAGGAAAGCGTGCCGGAAAGGCTCGACCTCAAGCACAGGGTTCTGGCCGAGATCGACCTGCACGCGCCGGCCAACGCCATCGTCGGCTCCTCCACCTCGGGGATAAAACCGTCCGACATGCAGGTGGCGATGAAGAAGCATCCGGAGCGGCTGGTCGTCGCCCATCCGTTCAACCCGGTCTATCTCCTGCCGATCGTCGAGATCGTCGGCGGCGCCCAGACCTTCCCGGAGGCGATCGAGGTCGCCAAGGAGATCTATGCCTCCATCGGCATGAAGCCGGTGGTGATCCGCAAGGAGATCGAGGCCTTCGTCGGCGACCGCCTGCTGGAAGCGGCGTGGCGCGAGGCGCTGTGGCTCATCAAGGACGGCATCTGCTCGGTCGAGGAACTTGACGACATCATGCGCTACGGCTTCGGCCTGCGCTGGGCGCAGATGGGCATGTTCCAGGTCTACCGCGTCGCCGGCGGCGAGGCCGGCATGCGCCACTTCATGGCGCAGTTCGGCCCCTGCCTGAAATGGCCGTGGACCAAGCTGATGGACGTGCCGGAATTCAACGACGAACTGGTCGACCTGATCGCCAGGCAGTCGGACGACCAGTCGGCGCAATGGTCGATCCGGGAACTGGAAAAGATCCGCGACGAGAACCTCGTCGGCATCATGGACGTGCTGTCGAAGTCCAACAAGGGCAAGGGCTGGGGCGCCGGCGCGCTGCACAAGGACTACGTCAAGCGCCTCGGCAAGCTGGCGGCGGCGAAGAAGCCGGTTTCCAAGGCCGCCGAGAAGGCCAAGGCGGCAAAGCCGGTGAAGAAGGCGAAGGTAGCAAAGAGGAAGTGATTGCCATGGTTGCGCGTCATCCCGGAAGCCGGGCTGAGCGCAACGAAAGACCGGCTAACCGGGACCCATTCCGGAACATTGTCGGGTACGGAATGGATCCCGGCTCTCGCCTCACGCCCTTCGGCCGTTCGGCAACGGCCGGGATGACGGAGAAATGAAATGAACTTCGGCCTTTCGGAAGAACAGCGCGCCATCGTCGACACCACGCGCGCCTTCGTCGAGAACGAGCTTTACCCGCACGAGCGCGAGGTGGAGCGCACCGGCAGGCTCGAAATGGACCTGATCAAGGAACTCCAGCAGAAGGCGATGGCCGCCGGGCTCTACGCCGCCAACATGCCGGCCGAGGTCGGCGGGGCGGGCTTGGATACGCTGTCCTGGCTGCTCTACGAGAAGGAACTGGGCAAGGCCAACTACGCGCTGCACTGGACCTGCGTGGCGCGGCCCTCCAACATTCTGCTCGCCGGCACCGACGAGCAGAAGGAAAAATACCTTTACCCTTGCATCCGCGGCGAGACGTGGGACTGCCTGGCCATGACCGAGCCCGGAGCCGGCTCGGACCTGCGCGGCATGAAGGCGACCGCCATGCAGGACGGCGACGATTTCGTCCTCAACGGCACCAAGCATTTTATCAGCCACGCCGATATCGCCGGTTTCGCCATCGTCTTCATGGCCTCGGGTGAGGAAGACAGCCCGCGCGGCAAGAGGAAAAAAATAACCGCCTTCTTCGTCGACAAGGGCACAAAGGGGTTTGCGGTTCGCGACGGCTACCGCAACGTCTCGCATCGCGGCTACACCAACGCCGTGCTGGAATTCGACGATTGCCGGCTGCCGAAGGAACAGGTGCTGGGCGAAGTCCACAAGGGTTTCGAGGTCGCCAATTCGTGGCTCGGCGCCACCCGCCTGCAAGTCGCGTCCACCTGCCTTGGCCGCGCCGAGCGCGCGCTTGCCCACGCCATCGAATACGCCGCGCAACGCCAGCAGTTCGGCCAGCAGATCGGCAAGTTCCAGGGCGTGTCGTTCAAGCTGGCCGACATGGCGATGGAACTGAAAGGCGCCGAGCTGCTCACCCGCGAGGCCGGTTGGAAGTACGACCAGGGCACCGTCACCGACGAGGACATGGCGATGGCCAAGCTGAAGGCGACGGAGGTTCTGGCCTTCATCGCCGACGAGGCGATCCAGATCCATGGCGGCATGGGCCTGATGGACGACCTGCCGCTGGAACGCATCTGGCGCGACGCCCGCGTCGAGCGCATCTGGGAAGGGACCAGCGAAATCCAGCGGCACATCATCAGCCGTGCGCTGCTCAGGGCTGTCGGGGGATAGTCCGGCGAAATGGCGAAGACCGGCATCAGGGAAACCGACCTCTACCTGCCCGTGAAGCGTCTGCTGGAAAAGCAGGGCTATACGGTCAAGGGCGAGGTCGGCGCTGCCGACGTCGTGGCCGTCCGCGAAGGCGATGATCCGGTGATCGTCGAGTTGAAGGCCGGCTTCTCGCTGTCGCTGTTCCATCAGGCGATCCAGCGTCAGGCGATCAGCGATGCGGTCTATGTCGCCGTGCCGCGCGGAGCGGGACGTGCTTGGCTGAAGGCGCTGATCGAGAACAGGAAGCTGTGCCGGCGCCTCGGTCTCGGCCTGATCACGGTTCGGCTCGCCGACGGGTTCACCGAAATTCATTGTGATCCCACGCCCTACAAGCCGCGGCAATCGAAGCCCCGCAAGGCGCGGCTTTTGCGTGAATTCGAACGGCTGGTCGGCGATCCTAACCTCGGCGGCGCGACGCGGCGCAATCTGGTGACCGGCTATCGCCAGGAAGCGTTGCGCTGCCTCAACCTGCTCGGCGAACGCGGCCCGACGAAAGCCGCCGAGGTCGCTCGCCGGACCAGCATCGGCCACGCACGGCGCCTGATGGCAGACAATCACTACGGCTGGTTCGAGAGGATCGGCGTCGGCATCTACGCCCTGAGCCCGCAAGGTGTGGAGGCGACCGCCCAATATCTGCCGGAACTCGAAAAACTCCGCGCGTCGACAGCCGACGCAAGCAACCCTTCGGTGATCGCCAAGCCATGACGCACATCCGCGACCTTTCCCGCCTTCTGCGCCCCAAGTCCGTCGCCATCATTGGCGGCGGCGCCTTCGGCACCAACGTCGTCGAGCAGTGCCTGAAGATGAATTACGCCGGCGCGATCTGGCCGGTGCATCCCAGCCGCGCCGAGGTGCACGGCGTGCCGGCCTTCAAGTCGGTCGCCGACCTGCCGGGCGCGCCGGACGCCGCCTTCGTGGCCGTCAACCGCAACCTCACCATCGACATCATCCGCCAGCTTTCAAGCATGGGCGCCGGCGGCGCCATCTGCTTTGCCGCCGGTTTTCGCGAGACGGGCAGCTACGACGCCGACGGCGAGCGCCTTCAGGCAGAGTTGATCGATGCCGCCGGTTCGATGCCGATCATCGGCCCGAATTGCTATGGCCTGATCAACTACGCCGACGGCGCGCTTCTGTGGCCCGACCAGCATGGCGGCCGCCGGCTTGGCGCGGGCGAGCGCGGCGTCGGCATCATCACCCAGTCCTCCAACATCGCCTGCAACCTCACCATGCAGACGCGCGGCATGCCCGTCGCCTTCCTGATGACGGCGGGCAACCAGGCGCAGACCGGCCTGTCGGAGATGGCGCTGGGGCTCATCGAGGACGACCGCGTCACCGCGCTCGGCCTGCACATTGAGGGGTTCGATTCCGTCGCCGGCTTCGAGCGGCTGGCGGCGCGGGCGCGCGAATTGAAAAAGCCGATCGTCGCGATGAAGGTCGGCCGCTCAGAGCAGGCGCGCGCCGCCACCATCTCGCACACCGCTTCGCTAGCCGGGTCCGATGCCGCCTCCGATGCCTTCCTGCGCCGGCTCGGCATTCCGCGGCTGGATACCATCCCGTCCTTCCTCGAAGCGTTGAAGCTGCTGCATGCGGTCGGGCCGCTGGAATCGCGCACGCTCTCATCCATGAGCTGTTCTGGCGGCGAAGCTTCGGTGATGGCTGACACCGCCGTCGGGCGCACCGTGCATTTCCCGCCGCTCGCGCCGGCGCACAAGGCGCGCGTGCAGGACACGCTCGGGCCGCTGGTGGCCGTCGCCAATCCGCTCGACTACAACACCTATATCTGGGCCAAGGAAGACGCGCTGACGGCGACCTTCGGCGCCATGGCCTCGGGTGGCTTCGGCCTGAATTTGTTGGTGCTGGATTTCCCGCGCATCGACCGCTGTTCCGACGCCGACTGGTGGATCACGGTCAACGCGTTCGAGAAGGCGCTGAAGGAAAACGGCGCCAAGGGCGCCATCGTCGCCTCGATCGGCGAGAACCTGCCGGAAGGCCATTCGACCGAGCTGTTGCGGCGCGGCATCGTGCCGATCCACGGCATCGCCGAAGCCTTCGATGCGGCCGAAGCGGCGGCGTTCGTGGGCGAGGTTTGGCAGCGCGCCCCCACCTCCCCCTTGAGGGGAGGTCGCGCCGAAGGCGCGGGTGGGGGTAGCGACGGTGCCGGCACACCCCCACCCCTAACCCCTCCCCACAAGGGGGAGGGGGACTGGTCGCATCCCGACGAAGCCGCCGCCAAGTCCATGCTCGCTGCCGGCAGCCTGCCCGTTCCTCCGGGCCTACGTTCGGGCAGCGTGCAGGAAGCCGCCCTGGCTGCCGAAAAGCTCGGCTTTCCCGTCGCGCTGAAGGCGCTGGGCGTCGCCCACAAGTCGGAAGCCGGCGCGGTGCGGCTCAACCTCAAAACCGCAGAGGATGTGAAAGCCGCAGCCACCGCGCTCCTGCCGCTCGGCACCGGCCTCTATGTCGAGCGCATGGTGCAGGGCGGGGTGGCCGAACTCATCGTCGGCTTCACCTGCGACGCCGTGTTCGGTCCGGTCATGACGCTGGGCTCGGGCGGCGTGCTGGTCGAACTGCTGAAGGACAGCGCCACGCTGCTGCTGCCAGCTTCCCGTGTCGAGATCGAGACGGCGCTGCGCGGCCTGAAACTGTTCCCGCTGCTGGACGGCTATCGCGGCCGCGCCAGGGCCGATCTGGCGGCAGCCGTCGACGCCATCGCCGGCATCGCGGATTTCGTCGTCGCCCAGAGCCATGCGATCGAGGAACTGGACGTCAACCCGCTGATCGTCTGCAAACAGGGCGAGGGCGCCTGGATCGCGGATGCGTTGCTCGTTCTTTCCTCCCCCCTTGAGGGGGAGGTGGCGGCGAAGCGGCCGGAAGGGGTCGGCGGCGACAGCGCGCCGACTTCCGAAAATGGATCGGCCCCTCATTTGGCCGCGACGACCCCACCCGACCGGACTTCGTCCGGCCATCCTCCCCTCAAACGGAAGGGGAACGCAGGAGCTTTGCCATGACCGACGTCATCACCACCCGCCGCGAGGGCGCGATCCTCGAAGTCACGCTCGACCGGCCGAAGGCCAACGCCATCAACATGGAAACGTCGCGGCTGATGGGCCAGACGTTCAAGGCGTTCCGCGACGATCCGGAACTCCGCGTCGCCATCGTCAAGACGGCCGGCGACAAATTCTTCTGCGCCGGCTGGGACCTCAAGGGTGCGGCCAGCGGCGACGCGGTGGACGGCGACTACGGCGTCGGCGGTTTCGCCGGATTGCAGGAACTGCGCGACCTCAACAAGCCGGTCATCGCCTGCGTCAACGGCATGGCGGTCGGTGGCGGCTTCGAGCTGGCGCTGTCCTGCGACCTCATCTACGCCTCCGACCACTCCTCCTTCGCATTGCCCGAGATCAAGGCCGGCACGCTGGCCGATGCCGCAACCATCAAGCTGCCGAAGCGCATTCCCTACCATGTCGCCATGGACTTGCTTCTGACCGGCCGCTGGATGGACGCAACCGAGGCGCATCGCTGGGGCCTCGTCAACGAGGTGCTGCCGAAGGAGAAGCTGGAGGACCGGGTGTGGGAGATCGCCCGGCTGCTCGCAGGCGGCCCGCCGCTGGTCTTCGCCGCCATCAAGGAGACGGCGCGGGAAGCTGAAGGACAAAAGTTCCAGGACATCATGAACCGCGTTACCCGCCGCCAGCTCGCCACGGTCGATGTGCTTTACGGCTCCGAAGACAATCTCGAAGGGTTCAAGGCCTTCGCCGAGAAACGCGACCCGGTGTGGAAGGGACGATAGATCAGCCGCATTTGAGCGAGCCTGCCGGCGTTGCTGCTGGCTACAGGAATCCTCTGATTCGGCTTCGCCGGAACATCACGACAAGCGTATCAGGCGGTGGAATTTTCCATCTGGGCCCGAACAGCAAAAAGCCGCCGGAAAACCGGCGGCTTCAATTCGACAAGCGGCACAAGCCGCGGCCAACGCCAGCCACAGCCGGCGTGTGCAGCCCTCAGTTCAGCTTGGCCTTGACCTCGGCCAACGACGACTTGAACAGGTCGGCGCCGACCTTGCCGTCCACCGAGGCGCCGAGCACCTTGCGGGCGGCCTCGACGGCGAGATCGACGGCGCTGGAACGCACTTCGGCGATGGCCTCGCGCTCAGCCTGGCCGATCTTCTGTTCGGCCAGCGCCGTGCGGCGCGTCACATAGTCTTCCGTGCGCTTCTTGGCCTCTTCAGCCAGGACTGAGGCCTCGTTCTTCGCCGCCTCGACGATCGCGGCGGCCTCCTGCTCGGCTTCCTTGCGCTTCTTCTGGTAGTCGGCGAGCAGGGCTTGCGCTTCTTCACGCAGGCGCTGCGCGTCGTCGAGTTCACCACGGATGCGGCCGGCACGCTCGTCCAGCGCCTTGGTGATCATCCCCGGCACCTTGATGTAGAGGCAGATGGCGATGAAAATCACCAGGCCGACCAGCACCCAGACAGATGCCCAAGCGGTTGCGTCCATCTCGTCCTCCTCAGCCGGCCGATTTCACGGCGGCGGCGATTGCAGTCTTGTCCGCCTTGCCGACGAGTTGTTCGACGATTGCCGAAGCGGTGCTTTCGGCAATGGCGCCGACGTCCTTCATCGCACCGGCCTTGATGGTGGCGATGCGGCTCTCGGCGGCGCCCAGCTTCTTTTCAAGCTCGGCTTCGACCGCCTTGCGGGCGGTTTCGGCCTCGGCCTTGGCCTCGTCGCGCGACTGCTGGCCGATGGCGTTGGCGCGCGCCTTGGCCTCGGACAGTTCCTGCTCGTAGGCGGCGACGGCGGCGTCCGCCTCGCCCTTCAGTTTCGCCGCCTGGTCGAGATCCTGCTGAATGCGGCCGGCGCGCGTGTCGAGGATGGTACCCAGACGCGGCACGATGACCCGCTTCAGGAAGACGTAGAACAGGCCGAAAGTGATGGCCAGCCAGACAAGTTGGGAAGCGAACGTCGCGGGGTCGAACGGCGGGAAGCCGCCACCTTCATGCGCGGCATTGCCGGGCACTTGCGTGCCGGCATGCGTGTCGGCTCCGGCACTGGCCGGCGCCGCCTCTTGCCCATAGGCAGGTGTCACGAACATGACGGTATTCCCAAATTCCCGGCCCGGCCCGGCGCGCGCGACGGCCGGGCCTCAAGCCTTGTTGATCCCGATCAGCCGAACAGCGCCAGCAGCGCGATCAGCAGCGAGAAGATGCCCATGGCCTCGGTCACGGCGAAGCCGAAAATCAGGCGGCCGAACTGGCCGTCGGCGGCCGACGGGTTGCGCAGCGCGCCCGCCAGGTAGTTGCCGAAGATGTGGCCGAGGCCGATGCCCGCGCCACCCATGCCGAGGCAGGCGATGCCGGCGCCGATGTACTTTGCTGCTTCAGCTTCCATTTGATCACTCCTTGAATTGGAAAGGCTGCAATTTCGTGGCGAGATTTCGCCGGTTTTAGTGAGACGGATGCAAGGCGTCCGCCAGGTACATGCAGGTCAGCACCGCGAAGACATACGCTTGCAGTGCCGCCACCAGAAGCTCCAGCGCCGTCAACGCCACGACCATGGCCAGCGGCAGGACGGCACCCGCCATGCCTGCCACGCCCATGGCGCCGAGCGAGACGACGAAGCCCGCGAACACTTTCAGCGTGATGTGACCCGCCAGCATGTTGGCGAAAAGACGGATGGAAAGGCTGACCGGGCGGGACAGGAAGGAGACGACCTCGATCGACACCACCAGCGGCAGCAGCGCCACCGGCACGCCGCTCGGCACGAACAGCTTGAGGAAGCCGAAGCCATGCTTGGCGAAGCCGTAGATGACGACGGTGCCGATCACCAGCATCGCCAGCGCGAAGGTGACGATGATGTGGCTGGTGACGCTGAAGAAATAAGGGAACAGGCCGATCAGGTTGGCGACCATCACGAACATGAAGATCGAGAAGACGAAGGGGAAGAACTTCATGCCGTGCGTGCCGGCGGCGTCGCGCAGCATGGAGGCGACGAATTCGTAGGACATCTCCGAGATCGACTGGAGACGCGACGGCACCAGCGAACGGCCGGCGGTCGAGAAATACAGGAAGAGGCCCGTCACGACGACGATGACGACCATGAACAGCGCGGAGTTGGTAAAGGACACATCATACCCGCCGACGTGAATCGGAACGATCGGGTTGATATGGAACTGGTGGATCGGATCGACCTTGTCGGCTGCAGCCACTTGCTTTACCTCGTCGCGCCGCTCGGACGCCTTCTTCAATCCTATCCGTCGGAGCGCTTGCCGCCCCGGCCGAATTCGCCAACCAGCCCGGCTGCGCGCAGGACATTGAGAATGCCCGCACAAAAGCCCAGCAGCAGGAAGACGATCAGCCCCCAGGGCGAGGTTCCCGCCCAGCGATCGAGCACCCAGCCGATGCCGATGCCGACCGCGATCGCGGCGATGAACTCGCTGGACAACCTGAATGCCTGGGCATAGCCCGAGACACTCCGCGTCTGGCCCTTGTCTTCCCCCTCGAGCCGGCCCGGGCGTCTTGTCGCAAGCTTTGCTTCAAGCTCGCGCCGGCGGCGCTCAAGATCGTCGTCGCGCGGGTCGGTATCGCCCTTGCTTCCAGGCCCGGTCTTTCCGGCTCCGGCTGGCCGCTTGTCACTGGCCATCGCAACCTCCGCGCCCGGCCAGACGGCGACCGCCTGCCCGCTTCAAATTCGCGGGCAACATAGTTTCAGGGCCTGCCCCCGTCAAGCCAGGGGCGACCTCTCATTCTAAAGTATTTCCCGTAATTAAATCAATGGATTATCGAGGTGCGACATCCTGCCCGCCCGATCTTCCCCCTGCGGCTCCCGGAAATGGCGCCGCGAAGGACAAGGTTTTGCAAGCGGCAGGAGCGCTCAGCTCCAGCCGCCGCCATAGGTGCGGTAGAAGATATGCAGGCCGATCTTGACCATTTTGTGCATGGAGCGCGCCCAGCCTGGATTGACGTAGCTGGCATAGTAGTGGGTCGAGGAGCCGACTTCTGGCAAGAAGATCTTGCCCGCCGTAACGGCCATGGCGATGTCCTTGGCGGTCTTATAGCGCGCCGGCTCGGTGATGCGCTTCTTCTTGCCGTCGCAGGCGAAGGAGAACTGGCAGGCGTTGAGCCAGTTGTCGTTCTGGTAGACGACGCCGCAGATCGAACCCGGATAGGCGGGGTTTCGGACGCGGTTCAGCACCACCTGGGCGACGGCCGCCTGGCCGCGCAGCGATTCCGAGCGGGCCTCGAAATAGATGGCGTTGGCAAGGCAGGTCTGCTCCGGCTTGGAAAAGACAGAGGCCGGCAGCGCGGTCTGCATCCAGGCATGGTCGCCCTTGCCCATGGGCGGGATGAAACGGCCGTCGTCGGGGGCTTGATCCTTGAGCAGCGCCTCGAAAGGCGAGACGGAAGCATAATCGGGCTCGGCCGGCGCGTAGGCGGTGGCGAGCACGTCGGCCTTGTCGTTGGTGACGAGCGCGGCCAGCATCGACGGCACGCCGGGCTCGGCTTTCTTGTCCTCCCTGGCATGGAAAGCCGAGGCGATCTCAACTTCCTTGCCCTTGATGCCCGGCTTGGCGAAAGCGAGCTTCAGGCCGCTGTCCATGGAGGGTCTGAGAAGCGAGGAGGTGCGCTCGAAGATCGAGCCGGCGGAGAAGTTCTTCGGCGGCGCCACCGGGGCGACTTGCAGGATGCGGTCCTGCTTGCCGGAACGCACGATGCGGTCCTCGTCGGGCGTCTCGCCGGCGATGCCGCTCTTGTTGGTGAAGGCGACGGTGCCGACCCCCGGCAATTCGACCCCGGAACCCGACATCTGGCGTGCGACGGAGCCGGTGACGGCGTCCGAATCGACGAAAGGCATCTCGGCGCTGTGGACGGAGCCGGCGACCGCCTTCTCGATGACGGCGTTCCAGCGCTCCTTCGGCGTTTCCAGCCCGCTGATGAGACTGGTCATGTCCTGGTAGGCGGCGACGGTGGGAAAGCCGATCCAGATGCCGAGGCCGATGACCAGAGGCGAAAGAACGGACCGTTTCTCGCCGGCGGCGGTCGTCGAAAGCCGCTTCAAGAGACGTCGATGCACGGAAACTCTCCAGGACGCAACTGAACCCCACTGGAGAGGGACAATGCCGTGTTAACCTTGATGGAGCGTTAACGATGCGGCTGCGGCGGCATCGCGGCAGGCCGGATGCGGCATAATGCCGTGAGTGCCGGGGCGCCGGAACAGGAACGGGAATGCGACCGGGAACGAGGCCCCGCGCAGCTTCGCCTGGAGCATTGCGTCCGATTCAGGTGCGCTTCTTCGCGCGGCCGGCAAACGGGTTTTCGGACGTGCGCAGCGCCATGCGGATCGGCACGCCCGGCATGTCGAAGGCGTCGCGCAGATTGTTCGTCAGGTAGCGCAGGTAGGATTGCGGCACGGCGTCGGGGCGCGAGCAGGAGACGACGAAACCCGGCGGCCGGGTCTTGGCCTGGGTGACGTACTTGATCTTCAGCCGGCGGCCGGCGACGGCGGGCGGCGGATGATGCGCCAGAATGCCTTCCAGCCAGCGGTTGAGTTTTCCCGTCGAGACACGGCTGTTCCAGACGCGATGGGTACGGACGATCGCTTCCATCAGCCTGTCCAGCCCGCGGCCCGTCTCGGCCGACACCGGCACGGCCTGGATGCCGCGCACCTGCGGCAAAAGCCGCTCGGTCTTCTCGCGCAGCTCGGCCAGCACGCGCTGCGGCTCGTCGATCAGGTCCCACTTGTTGAAGGCGATGACCGGCGCCCTGCCTTCGCGCACGATCAGGTCGGCGATCTGGAGATCCTGCTTTTCGAAGGGGATGGTGGCGTCGAGCACGATGACGACGATCTCGGCAAAGCGGATGGCGCGCAGGCCGTCGGCGACGGAGAGCTTTTCCAGCTTCTCCTGCACCTTGGCCTTGCGGCGCATGCCGGCGGTGTCGAACAGTTTTATGCGACGACCCTTCCAGTCCCAGTCGACGGAAATGGAATCGCGGGTGATGCCGGCTTCCGGGCCGGTCAGCAGCCGCTCCTCGCCGATCAGCGCATTGATGAGCGTCGACTTGCCGGCGTTCGGGCGGCCGACCACGGCGATGCGCAGCGGCTTGGTCTCGTCATAGGCCGGCTCGGCGTCGGGATCGACGACGTCCTCGCCGATCAGCACCTCGGAAGCGGCCTCGCCTTCGGCCTCATCGTCCTCGCCCAGCGCGCGCGCCTCGCCGAGCGTGGCGATGACCGCCTCGCGCAGATCCGGCAGGCCCTGGCCATGCTCGGCCGAGATCGGCACCGGCTCGCCCAGCCCGAGTTCCCAGGATTCCAGGAAACCACCCTGCGAGCCGCGGGCCTCGGCCTTGTTGGCGACCAGCACCACCGGCTTGCCGGAGCGGCGCACCACCTCGGCGAAGGTGCGGTCGTCGGGCATCAGGCCGGCCTTGGCGTCGACCAGGAAGAAAATCAGGTCGGCCTCGCCGATGGCGATCTCGGTCTGCGCGCGCATGCGGCCGGGCAAGGAGGCCGCCGGCGCATCCTCGAAACCGGCGGTGTCGATCACCTCGAAGGCGAGATCGTAGAGTTTCGCGGGATGGATGCGGCGGTCGCGGGTGACACCCGGCGTGTCGTCCACCAGCGCCAGCTTGCGGCCGGCAAGCCGGTTGAACAGCGTCGACTTGCCGACGTTAGGCCGGCCGATGATGGCGACTTTGAAGCTCATCGGCCATCGCTTCAGGAAGCGCCGCCGGCCGGCGCGACGCCGGAACCGCGGATGAGTTCAGCCATCAGATTGGCGCGCTGGCGGGCGTTGCGCGGCGCGGCGTCGTCGGCGGCGATCTGGTCGAACAGTTTCAGCGCATCCTGCGCCTTGCCCGCCTTCCAGGCGGCGAGCCCCAGCGCCTCACGCGCGGTGTGGCGCAGCGGGTTGGTGTCGGCGCTCAGCGCCTCGACGCGCTTGGACACGTCATCGAAGGAGCCGTGATCGACCAGAAGCAGGCCGGCCCGCAGGCGCGCCATATCGCGCAGGCTGGCGGGAATGGCGGTGTCGGCGGCGACGTCGTCGAAATCCTTCACCGCGCCGGCAGCGTCGCCCTTGTCCGCCTTGACGGTGGCGGCGCGCATGCGGGCCAGCACCGGATAGGCGCCGTAGCCGTCCTTCTCCAGTTGGTCGAGCGCGGCCAGCGCCTCGTCGTTCTTGCCGTCCTGCGCGAGCTTGAGCGCCGCGGAAAAAGCGTCGCCGGAAACGTTGGCGCGGCCTTCATCCCAGTAGCGGTAGCCGGCATAGCCGGCGGTGCCGAGCACGATCAGGGCGGCGACGGCGACGATCGCCACGCCGTAGCGGTGCCACAGCGCCTTCAACTGGTCGCTGCGGAACTCCTCGTTGACTTCGCGGATGAAGCTGTCGTCCGACATGGATGAATCCGTCCCGCCCGGAACCTTCGCCGGGTGTTTGAATGAGCCCGCGTTTTAGCGGAATTTCGTGCGCATGGAAGGGGGCGACGGCAAAATCGGCTTTACGGCGCGCGGACGGCGACCGGCGAGCCATCGCATCGGCGCCACATTCGGCGGCTAACCGGGCCGTTTCGACCTGTTCCGTCCGCGTTCCGAAGTGCCTGCCATGTTTCCCGCCAAGTCACAATTCCCCGTCAAATCCCTGACGTTCCGCATCGGCGCCGCCGTCTCGGCCTGCCTTGCCGCCACCTCCGCTTTCGCCGATCCGCCCTCGGCATGGAGGGCGGCAAAGCCGAAACAGGCCGTCATCATCTCCTTCGACAGCGCCCGCGACATTTCGCAATGGCAGCGCAGCCGGGCGCTGGCCAAGCGCACCGGCGCGCATTTCACCTACTTTCTCTCCTGCGTGTTCCTTTTGACGCCCGAGACGCGCAAGGCCTATGTCGGGCCGCACAAGGGCGCCGGCCACTCCAACATCGGCTTCGCCGCCTCCAAGGAAGAAGTCGCCGAGCGGCTGGAGCAGATCAGGCTGGCGGCGGCGGAAGGGCACGACATCGGCAGCCATGCCTGCGGCCATTTCGACGGCAAGGCCTGGACCAAGGCCGACTGGCTGGCCGAATTTTCCGCGTTCCGCCATGTGCTGGAAAACGCCTATGCGCTGAACGGCATCACCCCCGAGCCGCCGGACTGGCGCGCCTTCGCCGACAGCGCGGTGATCGGTTTCCGCGCGCCTTATCTTTCGACCGGCAAGGCCATGTATGCAGCACTCGCCGAGGCCGGCTACCGCTACGACGCCAGCGGCGTCTCCAAGGGACCGGCCGAGCCCGAGGCGGCCGGCGGCATCGTCCGCTTTTCCCTGCCGCTGATCCCGGAAGGGCCGAAGGGCCGCCCGGTCATCGCCATGGACTACAATCTCTACGCCCGCCATTCCGGCGCCGTCGAAAAGCCGGAAGAGAAGAAAGAGTTCGCGGAACGCGCCTATCAGGCGTTCCATGCCGCCTTCGAACGGCAATACGAGGGCAAGCGCCTGCCGCTGGAACTCGGCTTTCACTTCACGCTGATGAACGGCGGCGCCTACTGGGATGCGCTGGAGCGCTTCGCCGGCGAGGTCTGCGTGAAGAAAGACGTCGAGTGCATCTCCTTCCGCGACTGGACCGAGCGGCACGATCCGGCATCCGTCAGCGCCATTGGCGGCGGCAAGAACTCCTGATCCGCACGCGGCGATTATCAGATCGCCGGCTGGTCCTTCTCGGCCACGCCGGCCGCCTTGCGATCGAGGTAGTGCCGGTCGACCTCCGGCAGCGGCGCACCTTCCAGCGTCGCCTCGAAGGCGCGCAGGCGCTTGTGCACCGATTGCAGTTCGACGATCGTCGACCACGAATTGAGCAGGAACTGCAACGAGTTCGTCACCCGGCCGAAGGCGTTGGAGATCTGGCTGAGCGCGCCGTAGGTGATCTTGTGGGCGACCAGCGACGGGCCGAGGATGATGAAGGAGAAGATGTTGTCGGCCTGAAGGTAGGTATAGCGCACGATGTTGAAATAGACGTAGTGGCCGTAGAGCCGGAAGTAGTTCTTGCGCACGTTCTCGAACAGCTGGGCGGTGGTTAGCGGTTGTGCACGGTCGTCATGGTCCTCGCCATAGACGAGTTCCTTGCGGTAGGCCGCCTCGACGCGCTGGTTGCGGAATTGCAGGCCGGGCAGCCTGACGCCGGCGACCATGATCGCCAGCGTGCCGAACAGACACCAGCCCAGCGCGGCGACGACGAGCGGCTGCGGCACCGCGCCGATGATCGGCAGTTCGGTGATGTGCTTCTGCAAGGCGATCAGCACCGGCAGGAAGGCGATCAGCGTCATGATCGACTGGACGAAGGAGGTTCCGAGATCCTCCATGATCTGCGAGAAGCGCATCGTGTCTTCCTGGATACGCTGCGAGGCGCCCTCGATGTGACGCAGCCGTTCCCAATAGGTCATGAAATAATCGTTCATCGCCGTGCGCCAGCGGAAGATCCAGTGGCTGACGATGAAGGCGTTGATGACCGAGACGTTCATGCCGACCAGCGCCAGCCAGGCAAAGCTGGCCGAGCCCAGATAAAACTCGCCGGGCGTCGAATTGGTGGTGCCCGACATCAGCCCCTGTACGTAGTCCATGAAGGGCCCGTACCAGTTGTTGACCGCAACGCTGATCTGGACGTTGAAATAGATCAGGAAGAAGATCACCGCGGCGACGAGGATCGACCATTCCTGCCAGGGATGCGGCGAAAACCAGCGCCAGAAGCCGTAGAACAGCAGCACGCCGAGTGCGTAATAGATGTAGAACCACAGGAACGGCTTCGACCACAGCACGGTGATGCCGATGATCGGCGGCGCGCCGGGCGCGGCCGGCGGCAGGCCGACCAGCGCGCCGAGTTCGGCGCCGCCGAAGAACCAGAACAGGATCAGGACCAGACTCCAGCCGGCGGCGCTCAGGAAAAACAGCTTCGGCCTGGGGAAGAAGGATACGAACACGCGGGGCTGGTCCTTTCGGCGCGAGGCTGTTGCCGGCATTTGCAGCCGGGCGGCGTCGTCTGGCGTCGCACGGATGCGACACGGACAATCACGAGCTGGAGAAGCGAAATGGCGTCACCGCAAGCCCGCTGCCCCAACCCGCATAAAGTCACAGTTTTTGCGGCAAAGAAATGGTGCGCAAAGGCCGGCGCACATTACTTTCTCGTCATGCGGGCACTTGCCGGCCTGCATCCCAAGCCGCGAGTCCGGAGCCGACGAGAACCAGCGCCGCCAGCAGCGACGGCAGCACGAAGCTGCCGGAGCGCTCGGCCAGCACGCCGGCAACGACGGGCCCGATGATCTGGCCGATGCCGAAAGACGTCGTCATCAGCGCCAGCACCCGGCGGGGCGCTTGCGGCGCCAGCACGCGGCTGACCTGAAGCCCGAGCGCGCTGATGGCCATGAAGGTGGCGCCGAGCAGGGCGCTGGCCAGCAGCGGGCCGACATAGCCGCCGACAGTCACGCTGGCGACGACCCCGACGACCTCGACGAGACAGGCGCCCGCATAGGCGGCGTAAATGCCGGCGCGCGCCGCAACGGCCTGCCACAGCCAGATCGACGGGAAGGCGACCAGACCGGCTACCATCCACACGATAGCCTCGAACACGCGGCCGGCGCCGCCGGCGCGCACGATGGCGACCAGAAAGGTGGCCGTCACCACATAGCCGAAGCCGAACAGGCCGTAGGACAGGATCATGCGCGCCAGCGCCGGGCTTTTCGGCAGGCGCGATTCGCGGTTCGCCGCGCCGTTGCCCAACCGGCCGCGATCGACCATCAACATTACGACCACGAAGGCGACGGCCGAAAGCCCGGCCGACCAGAACCAGCCGGCCTGCCAGTCGGCATGCCAATCGACCAGGATCGCCATCAGCAGCGAGGAGGCGGCGATGCCGAAGCCGACGCCGCCGAAATGCAGCGCCTGCAAGCCGGCGCGGCCGGCCGATTCGAGGCGGCTGAAAACGATGGCCGTCAGGAACACCATCACGAAGGCGCTGGCGACACCGGCCAGGAAACGGATGACGAGGAAAGCGACAAGGTCGCCCGTCAGCCCCATCGCCGCCGCAAGCACGGTGCTGGCGGCGAGCCCGCCCAGCATGACCGTCCGTTCCCGCCCATGCGCCCAGCCGCCCGCCGCCAAGAAGGCGCCGACAAGGTAGCCAAGAAAATTGGCAGAGGCGATCAGCCCGGCATCGGCGGCCGAAAGGTGCAGCGCTTCCATCATGCCGGGCAGAATCGGCGTATAGACGAAGCGGCCTATGCCCATGGCGGCGGCCATGCCGACCATGCCGGCGAGAGCGAAGCGCAAGGGACTGGCTGGGGCGTTCTTCATTGCAGCGCACAATAGAAGTGCCGGTGCGTCACGCAAGCAACCTTGCATTGGGCCAAAGTATGGAAACCGCGCGTCGGCGGGTCTATGTTGGCCTTATCGTTTCCTTGATCACGGACAGGCATTGATGACCACCCACACGCGCGACTTTTCCGCCTCGATCGACCCGGTGAAGCTGGACCGCATGGCCGAAGTGGCCATCAAGGTCGGGTTGCAATTGCAGCCGGGGCAGGATCTCGTGCTGACCTCATCGATCGCCGCCCTGCCCTTGACGCGCCGCATCATCGAGCAGGCCTACAAGGCGGGCGCCGGGCTGGTGACGCCGATCTTCTCCGACGACGAGATCACGCTGGCGCGCTTCCGCTACGGGCAGGGCGACGGTTTCGACCGCGCCGCCGACTGGCTCTACAAGGGCATGGCCGAAGCCTACGGCGCGGGCGCGGCGCGGCTCGCCGTGCGCGGCGACGATCCGTCGCTGCTCTCGGCGCAGGACCCGGAAAAGGTGGCGCGCGCCAACAAGGCGGCCTCCGTCGCCTCCAAGCCGGCGATGGAAAAGATCACCAATTTCGACACCAACTGGACCATCCTCGCCTATCCCGAACTGGCCTGGGCCAAGCAGGTTTTCCCGGACGACACCGACGACGTGGCGGTCGCCAAGCTCGCCAGCGCCATCTTTTCCGCCAGCCGGGTCAACGGCGACGACCCGATCGGCGCCTGGAAGACGCACAATGCCGAACTGAAGAAGCGCAGCGACTGGCTGAACGGCCACGCTTTCCATGCGCTGCATTTCACGGGGCCAGGCACCGACCTGACCGTCGGGCTGGCCGACGGGCATGAGTGGATGGGCGGCGCCTCGACCGCGAAGAACGGCATCACCTGCAACCCCAATATCCCGACCGAGGAAGTGTTCACCACGCCGCATGCGCGGCGCGTCTCCGGCCATGTGTCGAGCACCAAGCCGCTGTCCTATCAGGGCACGCTGATCGACAACATCCAGGTGCGCTTCGAGGAAGGCCGCATCGTCGAGGCCAGGGCATCGAAGGGCGAGAGCGTGCTCAACAAGGTGCTCGACACCGACGAGGGGTCGCGCCGGCTGGGCGAAGTGGCGCTGGTGCCAAACTCCTCGCCGATCTCGGCCAGCGGCATCCTGTTCTACAACACCCTGTTCGACGAAAACGCCTCCTGCCACATCGCGCTCGGCCAATGCTATTCCAAGTGCTTCGTCGGCGGCGCCAAGCTCAGCCAGGACGAGATCGCGGCGCGCGGCGGCAACAGGAGCTTCATCCACATCGACTGGATGATCGGCTCGGGCAAGGTCGATATCGACGGGCTCGACAAGGACGGCAAAGCGGTGCCGGTGATGCGCAAGGGCGAATGGGCGGCGTGAGGGAACGGCCATGGCTTTCGACATCCGCATAAAGCGCGTCTACGAACCGGCGGAAACCTCCGACGGCCAGCGCGTGCTGGTCGACAGGCTATGGCCGCGCGGTGTCTCCAAGGAGAAGGCGGCGCTGACCCTGTGGCTGAAGGAGATCGCGCCAAGCAACGAACTGCGCCATTGGTACAACCATATGCCCGAGCGCTGGGACGAGTTCCGCAAGCTCTATGCGAAGGAACTGGACGGCAATCCCGAGCCGCTCAGGGAACTCGGCGCCCTTCTGGAGCACGGCAGGGTGACGCTGCTCTTCAGCTCGCATGAAGAACGCCTCAACAACGCCGTGGCGCTGGCGCAGTACCTGAAGGACAGGGAGTAGGCCGAACCTTTCGAGCGGCCCAGCCCCTACTTTCGATCCACTTCCCGTTCATAAATGTCCGGCTTGAAGCCGACCAGCAGGCGATCGCCGAGATCGAGCACCGGGCGCTTGATCATCGTCGGGTTGGCCAGCATCAGCGCCTTGGCCTTTTTCTCGTCGATATCCTGCCTGTCGCCTTCCGGCAGGGCCCGAAAGCTGGTGCTCGCCTTGTTGAGAAGCACCTGCCAGCCGAGTTCTTTCACCCAGCCGTCCAGCGTTTGCGGCGGAAGACCGGAAGCCCGGTAGTCGTGAAAGGCATAGGCGACGCCGTGGCTTTCCAGCCAGGTACGCGCCTTCTTCATCGTGTCGCAGTTCGGGATGCCGTAAATGGTGACGGGCAAGGGATGCTCCTTGATGCGGGGTCGACGGAGACCTAACCGATCGCGGCTGGCATGTCGCCCCTTTCCGTCTCACTCGCCGTACGGCACCCAGATGTTCTTGACCTGCGTAGCGCGGGTGAGGAACTCCCGGCCCTCGCCCTGAACGGCAGAGAACCAATCGCGCTGCATCGTCTCGGCCCAGACCTGCTTGAGATTGCCAGCCGACGCCTTCTCGATGCGGCCGGCAGCGGCGGCATTGCCGAACCACCAGAGGCCGTCGACTTCCTCGTGCTTGGCCAGTTCCAGCGCCAGCGCCGCCCGGTCGCCGGTGACGATGTTGACGACGCCGGCCGGCACGTCGGAGGTTTCCAGAACCTGATAGAAATCCGTCGCCGCCAGGGCCTGCGAAGCGGACGGAACAACGACGACGCGGTTGCCCATGGCGATGGCCGGCGCAAAGGCGGAGACGAAACCGAGCAGGCCAAAATCCTCCGGGCAGGCGATGCCGACGACGCCGAGCGGCTCGTTCATGGCCAGCGCCACCCCGCGCAACGGCGGCTTGTGCACGGCGCCCTCGAACTTGTCGGCCCATGCGCCGTAGGAGAACAGGCGCGAGACGGACGCGGCGACTTCCTTCGCGGTTTCGGTCTTTCGCCTGCCGGTCATCGCCGCCAGCCGTTCGGCGAACTCGCCCGCGCGAGCCTCCAGATTCTCGGCGATATAATAGAGGATTTGCGCGCGGTTGTGTTCGGTGGCCGTCGCCCAGCCTGATGCCTTGCGCGCGGCGTCCACGGCGTTGCGGATATCCTTGCGGTTGCCCTCGCCGACCTCGCCGACCAGCGCGCCGGAGGGCGAGACGACCGGCCGGGAATAGCCGCCGTCCGGCCGCGCCTGTTTGCCGCCGACGTAGAGTTTTGCCGTGCGATCGATAAAGGAAGTGGAGACGAGGTCGCCGCTCACCTGCGGCGCCGGCTTTTCCATGATCGGCTTCGCTTTTGCCAACCATTTCGGCTTCGAATAGGCGGCAAGGCCCTCGCGGCCGCCCTCGCGGCCGAAGCCGGACTCCTTGTAGCCGCCGAAGCCGACGCCGGCGTCGAACATGTTGGTGCCGTTGACCCACACCACGCCGCATTTCAGCTTCGGAGCGACGTCGAGGGCGAGAGAAAGGGTTTCAGACCAGACCGAGGCGGCAAGGCCGTATTCGGTGTTGTTGGCAAGCTCGACCGCTTCGGCCGGCGTGCGGAAGGTGGTCGAAACAAGGACGGGCCCGAAGATTTCCACGCGCGACACGGTTGAGGCCGGATGCACGTTGGTCAAAAGCGTCGGCGGATAGAAGCAGCCCTTGGCCGGCAGGCCGCCCTTAGGCTGATGCAACTCGGCGCCTTCCTTCACGCCGACGTCGACCAGTTCGCGAATGCGGGCGAGTTGCACGGGGTGGACGATGGCGCCGATGTCGATGGCCTTGTCGAGCGGATCGCCGACGCGGAGCGTCTCCATGCGCGCCGTCAGCTTGGAGACGAAGCGGTTGTGGATGCTCTCCTGCACCAGAAGCCGCGAGCCGGCGCAGCACACCTGGCCCTGGTTGAACCAGATGGCGTCGACGACGCCTTCCACCGCCGCATCGAGATCGGCGTCGTCGAAGACGATGAAGGGCGACTTGCCGCCGAGTTCCAGCGTCAGGCTCTTGCCTGTGCCCGCCGTCGCCTCACGGATTTTTCGGCCTACCTCGGTCGAGCCGGTGAAGGCGATCTTGGCGACGCCGGGATGATTGACGATGGCTTCGCCCGTCGCGCCGTCGCCGGTGACGATGTTGACGACGCCTTCGGGAAGGCCGGCCGTCCGGCACATCTCGGCGAACAGGAGCGCCGTCAGCGAGGTGTATTCGGCCGGCTTCAGCACCACCGTGTTGCCGAGCGCGATGGCCGGCGCGATCTTCCACGACAGCATCAGCAGCGGAAAATTCCACGGAATGATCTGGCCGCAGACGCCGAGCGCCTCGCGGTCGGCCAGCTCGGTGTCCATCAGCTGCGCCCAGCCGGCGTGATGATAGAAGTGACGGGCGACCAGCGGAATGTCGATGTCGCGCGTCTCGCGGATCGGCTTGCCGTTGTCGAGCGATTCCAGCACCGAAAACAGCCGGCTGTGGCGCTGGACGAGGCGGGCGAGCGCGTAAAGATAGCGGGCGCGCTGGTGGCCGGAAAGCGCCGCCCACGCCGGTTGCGCCTTGGCAGCGGCCTTCACCGCCGCATCAATATCGGCGGCACCTGCCTGCGCGATCTTCACCAGCACCTCGCCGGTGGCGGGCGATGCCGTCTCGAAACTCTCGCCGGACTTCGCCTTCTTCCACTGGCCGCCGATGAACAGTTTCGTCTCGCCGCCGAGTGCGGCGATCCAGGCGCGCGCTTCCTTGTCGCTTTCCGGTGCCGGGCCGTAGTCCATCGTGTCCAGAATCTGAGCAATCGACATCTTTTCTCTCTCAGGCGATTCTTCGATTTGGCATGATCTTGTCCAAAAACCGGTTCCCGCTTTTTGGGATCATGCCATGGCGTGATGGCTGAACGCCGCGTAGCGGCCGGTGACGTGGTGTTCCAGCTGCCGCTCGATATCGGCCAGCAGCGAGGAGGCGCCGAAGCGGAACAGGTTCGGTTGCAGCCAGTCGTTGCCGAGTTCCTCCTTGACCAGCGCCAGATAGGCGAGCGCGTCCTTGGCGGTGGAAATGCCGCCGGCCGGCTTGTAGCCGACGACGTGGCCGGTCATTTCGCGATAGTCGCGGATGGCGCGCAGCATCACCAGCGTCACCGGGAGCGTGGCGTTTATGCCTTCCTTGCCGGTCGAAGTCTTGATGAAGTCGGAGCCGGCCATCATCGCCACCCACGAGGCGCGCGCGACGTTGCGCAGCGTCTGCAAATCGCCGGTGGCGAGGATCGTCTTCATGTGGGCGCCGCCGCAGGCCGCCTTGCAGGTCTTCACCTCGTCATAGAGCGCCTGCCAGTTGCCGGTCAGCACATGCTCGCGGGTAATCACGATATCGATCTCTTCCGCACCGTCCGCCACGGATGCCTCGATCTCCTTCAGTCGCGTCTCAAGCGGAGACAGGCCTGCCGGAAAGCCGGTGGAGACGGCGGCGACCGGAACGCCCGATCCTTCGAGCGCTTCGATGGCGACAGCGACGAAGCGGTGGTAGACGCATACCGCGCCGGTGGTGATGCTGCGGCCAGCCAGCCCCAGCGCTTCCTGCAAATCCGCGCGCAAGGGATGGCGCGCCTTGGCGCACAACCGCCGCACGCGGCCGGCGGTGTCGTCGCCGCTCAGCGTGGTGAGGTCGATGCACTGGATGGCGCGCACCAGCCACGCCGCCTGCCACTCCTTCTTGACGGTACGGCGGCCGGCAAGGGCGGCCGTGCGGCGCTCGGCGGCGGAGAGGTTGACGCGCACCGCCTCGACCGGATCGAGCGAGAACGGCACGCCCGGATTCCACGGCTGCGGCCGGTTGGCCTCGCCCCGGCGAGCCGCCCCCGAAAGCGTCGGATGTGTTGCTTGGTTCATGGCAAACGCTCCCATTCCGCCCCAGGCCAGCCGCGGCGGCGGTCGATACTCGAAGACAGACTTATCGTATCGGAACGAAACCGGGAAAGGAAAAGAGAAATATGCACGCTCCGGTGGACAAGCCAGCGGCCGGGGACGTGCATCGACCATCGGGGCGGATGCCTGTAGTATCGGCGCCGCAACGGCGGCGGCGGCGACATCGAACGCGAAGGATGGCTCGGCGCACCGCATGCCGGCTCGGGTAAGGGAGGACAGCCGCGAAGGCCGGTCATGCCGGCGTCTTGATATCAGGAGCGAGATATGGATTACCGCACAGCCACTTCACTCGACCTCGCCGCGATCTTCCGGGATCTCTCCCTTCGAATCGCCGACCAGTATTCGGCCGCCGGGCTGAACATCGAGGAGGCCAAGGACGAGTTCCTGATGAGCCTGAAGGAAGGTCGTGCCCACACCCTGCTTCAAGAGGGCAAGCCCGTCGCCATCATCGCATGGCGAGAGGTGGGGCACGCGGCGCAAACCGCCTTCGCGGCCCACGACACCTTTTTCAGCGGCTCGACGGTGCGCTTCTGCAAGCAGCATATCAGGCGCGTCCAAGCGCTCTGCGGCAACCTGCCGATCGATTCCTACAGTTGGTCGAACCGGCCCGAAGTCGCGAAATGGTTCCGCGTCCTGGGCTTTCGCGAGCGGGAGCGCGGCGACAGCTTCACCGTCTTCCAGCTCGACCCGGAATAGGAATTCCGCACGGCGGCCGAGTAAGATGGCGAAAGGCCCCGTTCCACGCTCTCAGCGTTCGGGAAACAGCTTTTGCAGGCCTTCGCGAGAGGCCTCGGCGACGCCGCGCTCGGTGATCAGCCCGGTGACGAGACGCGCGGGCGTCACGTCGAAGGCCGGATTGCCGGCCGGCGAGGCGTCCGGCGAGATGCGCACCTGCGTGACCGTGCCGTCCGCCGTCTTGCCCCAGACCAGCGACACCTCGTCGCCGGAGCGCTCCTCGATGGGAATTTCCTTCACCCCGTCCGACACCGTCCAGTCGATGGTCGGCGACGGCAGCGCGACATAGAAGGGCACGCCGTTGTCCTTCGCCGCCAGCGCCTTCAGGTAGGTGCCGATCTTGTTGGCGACGTCGCCATTGGCGGTGGTGCGGTCGGTGCCGACGATGACCATGTCGACGGCGCCGTGCTGCATCAGATGGCCGCCGGCATTGTCGACGATCAGCGTGTGCGGCACGCCGTGGCCGGCCATCTCCCAGGCGGTCAGCTGCGCTCCCTGGTTGCGCGGCCGCGTTTCGTCGACATAGACGTGGACGGGAATGCCGGCTTCGACGGCGAGATAGATCGGCGCCGTCGCCGTGCCGTAGTCCACCGTCGCCAGCCAGCCGGCGTTGCAATGAGTGAGGATATTGACCGGTTCGCCCGGCTTCTTCGTCGCCGCGATCTTCCTGAGGATGGCCAGCCCGTTCTCGCCGATGGCGCGGTTGAGTTCCACGTCCTCGTCGGCGATCTCGGCGGCGCGCTTGTAGGCTGCTTCGGCGCGTTCGGCCGGCGGCAGCGGCTTCAACAGCGCGCGCATGGCGTCGAGCGCCCAGCGCAGGTTGATGGCGGTCGGGCGGGTTTCGTGCAGTTTTTCCCAGGCTGCGTCGAGCCCTGCGTCGGAGGCGTCGGCGCGCATGGCGATCGCCATGCCGTAGGCGGCCGTCACGCCGATCAGCGGCGCGCCGCGCACCCACATATCGCGGATGGCGGTCGCCACGCCCTCCACCGTCTTCAGCGTGACGGTGCGGAATTCATGCGGCAGCCAGCGCTGATCGATGACATCGACCGAGACGCCGTCCTCGTTCAGCCAGATGGTGCGGTAGTGCCGGTCGCCGACGTTCACGCGCGCGCCTCCCTGTCGATCCGCGCCGCCAGCGCGTTGACTTCCTCGATGCTGTGGATGCGGTGCCGGTTGACCGCGAGATGGCGGCCGAAGCGCAGGGCCGGCGCCTCGCACTTCGCCCGCAGTCCCTCATCGGCAATGGTCTCGAAATCGGCGTTGTGGGCGAGGCCGAGGATACGGCGGTGGATTTCGACGCCGGCGAAGCCGAGGAGATCGTCCCACAATTCATGCAGCACACGGTCGAGCGCCTGTTCGGCGCCGAGCGCATCGCCGCGTTCCTCGAACACGCTTCTCGCATAAAGCATGCCGTTGCGCTCGCTGCGCCAAAGCGCCGAGAACTCGGCGCGGAACACCGCCCAGATCTCGGTGACGGTGGCGAGCAGATAGGCGCGCATGGGTTCGCGGGAGTTGTCCTCCTCGTGACCGGCCTGCGAGAACAAGGACATCCAGAAATTGGCGAGCAGCATGCCGACGTCGAAGGCCATCGGTCCGTAACAGGCGAATTCGGGGTCGATGACGCGGGTGTCGCCCTCCGTCGCCATGATGGAGCCGGTGTGGAGGTCGCCGTGCAGCAGCGTCTCGGCTTTCGCGGCGAACAGGTGCTTGAGGCGCTGCGCCTCGACCTTCAGGTCGCGGTCGGCGCGCAGTTCCGCCACCAGCGGTTCGAGGCCGGGCGTATGCCGGTTCAGCTCCGCCTCGAAATAGGGATCGGTGAAGACGAGGTTCTCGGTAATGTCGCACAGTTCGACATTGTCGGCGAACAGCGCCAGGTCCTGCTTGCGCTCACGCGCCGTCATGGCGAGATCGGAGCCTCGAAACAGTGTGCGGGCGGCGAACAGGCCGAGGTCGCGGCCGATGCGCGGCAGTTTCCGGCCGTCGATCAGCGCACGGCGCAGGATGACGTGCGGGGTGAGGTATTCCATGACGATCAGCGCCTGCGCCTCGTCGAAATGATAGATTTCCGGCACCGTGCCCTTGCCGGCGCGCGCCTGCTGCCGGGTCAGCGCATGATATTCGAAGAAGGAGCGCTTGAGCGGCAGCGGCCAGCTTTCGCCGACGAGACGGACATAGGGCAGCGCCTGCTTGACGACGGCAGAGCCCTTCGGCCCCTCGACGACGAAGACGAGGTTCAGGTTGCCGTCGCCCACCTCGCGCACCGCCCATGCGCCGGGGTCGGCGCCCAGCCGCGCTGTCAGCACCGGCAGCCCGCCCAGCCGCGCCGGCAGGGTCTCGGGCGTCAAGGCCTCGAAAGAATCGGATTTCGTCATGTCCGGCCTCCCGATCCGCTTTCCGTTCCGTCGTCGGAACTGGCACGACGGGCGGACGCTAGGGGCAGCGCTAGCAATTGTCAATCGTGTTGACAATTGCCGAAGTTGTCCATAGCGTCGGCATCAGGGAGAGAGAAATGGCCGCAGACGCCGTGTTCCGCATCGCGGGCCTGAAAAAGTCCTTCGGACCTAACCAGGTGCTTTCCGGCGTCGGCCTTGAGCTGCGTTCGGGAGAAGTCGCCGTCCTGATGGGCGCCAACGGCGCCGGCAAATCCACGCTGGTCAAGGTCATGAGCGGCGTTCACGCACCTGACGGCGGCGCCATGATGCTCGGCGGCCGCGTCTTTTCGCCGAAATCGCCGGCCGAAGCGATCCGCGCCGGTGTCGTCACCGTCCACCAGAACATCAATGACGGCGTCGTGGCGGCGCTCGACGTCGCCACCAACCTCACCCTCGACCGGCTGAGCGGCAAGGGCGCCGCAGCGCTGTTCAACCCGCGTCGCGTACAGCGCGAAGCGCGGGCGGTGGCCGAGCGCATGGGCCTCGACGTCGACCTCAAGGCATCGATCGCCGACCTGTCGCTGGCGGACCGGCAGATGGTGGCGATCGCGCGCGCCATGGCGCACGAACCCAAGGTGCTGATCCTCGACGAGCCGACGTCCTCGCTGTCCAGCGCCGAGGCGAACCGGCTGTTTTCGCTGATCGAGCGGCTGAAGGAGCACGGCGTCGCCATCCTCTACATCTCGCACCGCATGTCGGATATCCGCCGGCTGGCCGACCGTATCGTGTCGCTGCGCGACGGCGCCATCGCCGGCACCTTCGAGGCCAGGCCGCTCGACTACGAGGGCGCCGTCAACGCGATGCTCGGCCGGACCGTGCAACACGGCACGGTCGAGGCGCGCGCCGCGGGAGAAACGGTGTTCACGGCCGACCGACTGGCGATCGCCGAGGGCGTGCTGCCGATTTCGCTGACGCTCGGCGCCGGCGAACTGGTCGCCGTCACCGGCCTCGTCGGAGTCGGCAAGACGGCGCTGGCGGAGACGCTGTTCGGCCTGCGCGCGCCGCGCGCCGGCACGATGACGCTGGACGGCAAGGCCTACGCCCCGCAATCGCCGCGCGACGCCATCGAAGCCGGTGTCTTTCTCGTCGCCAAGGACAGGGCGGAGAACGGTATCGTCGGCGACTTCAACGTCTATGAGAACATGAGCCTGCCTTTTCTCAGGCGCATCTCCGCTTTCGGGGTGTCGCGGCGCGGCGCCGAGCGTGCGCTGGCGCGCGGCCAGATCAAGGATCTCGGCATCGTCTGCCGCTCCGAAAAGGACGAATTGGCCACACTGTCGGGCGGCAACCAGCAGAAGGTGATGGTGGCGCGCTGGCTGGCGCAGCCGGCGCGGCTGATGATGCTGGACGAGCCGTTCCAGGGCGTCGACATCGCCGCCCGCCGCGACATCGCTGCCAAACTGCGCGCCGAGGCCGCCGGCCGCGCGACGCTGATCTTCGTCACCGAACTGGACGAGGCGCTGGAGACGGCCGACCGCATCCTGGTCATGTCGGAACACACGATCGTCGGCGAGCACCGCAACGGCGCCATCGACATGGACCGGCTGCTGGCCGAAGTGGCCGGGCAGAAGCGGAGGGCGGCGTGAAAGGTATTTCAGCAAGATGAGCCCGCGTGAGCTTGCCGTGCGCTACGGATTCCTGGTGCTGTTCGCGGCGCTGGTGATTTATTTCGCGCTCGCCGCACCCGGCTTCGTGTCGCCGCAGAGCGCGGTGTTCGTCTTCCAGTCCGTGGCGATCACCGGCGTGCTGGCGCTCGGCGTCACGGCCACGCTGGTGGTCGGCGGCTTCGACCTGTCGATCGGCTCGGTAGCGACCAGTTCGATGATGGCGGCCGCCTACGCCATGGTGGTGCTCGACCAGGGCGTCTTCGTCGCCGTCGCCGCCTGCCTGGCGATCGGCATCATCGTCGGGCTGATCAACGGCTTCCTGATCGTCTACATGCGTGTGCCGGACCTGCTCGCCACGCTCGGCATGATGTTCCTGCTGGTCGGCTTGCAGCGCATCCCGACCGAGGGCCGCTCGATCGCCGCCGGCATGACGATGCCCGACGGCTCGGTGGCGCCCGGCAAATTCTCCGAGGCCTTCCTCACGCTCGGCCGCCATCGCTTCGATTTCTTCACGCCGAATCTCGTGCCGGTGTCGGTGGTGGTGCTGATCGTGCTGGCCGTGCTGATCTGGTTCTTCCTGGAATACACGCGCTTCGGCCGGATGATGTATGCCGTCGGCTCGAACGAGCGGGCGGCCGAACTCGCCGGCGCGCCGGTCAAGGCATACAAGATCTGGGCCTACGTCATTTCGGGCATATTCGCCTCCATCGGCGGCATTCTTCTGGCCGCCCGGCTTGGACGCGGCGACATCGCCTCGGGTAACAATCTGCTGCTGGACGCGGTGGCGGCGGCGCTGATCGGCTTCGCCGTGCTCGGCGCCTCGAAGCCGAATGCCTTCGGCACGGCCATCGGCGCGCTGTTCGTCGGCGTGCTTTTGCAGGGACTGACGATGATGAACGCGCCCTACTACACGCAGGACTTCGTCAAGGGCGCGGTGCTGGTCGTCGCCCTCGTCTTCACCTTCGCCCTGTCGGCGAAGGCCAAACGCTGATTTCGATTTTGGACTGACAGGCAACCCGTGGAGGAACCGACATGAACATCACACGCAGGACTTTCGCATTGCTGACCTTGGGCCTGATGGGCGCCACCGCGCTCGGCGGCCTGCCGGCACTGGCCGCCGACCGGCCGGCTCCGTTCGACAAGCCGGAGAGCGTCAAGATCGCACTGGTGCGCTATCTCTCCACCGGCGACTTCTTCCAGGCCTATCTCGCCGGCGTGCAGGCGCAGGCCAAGGCGCTCGGCGTCGACCTGCGCGTCTTCGACAGCCAGCAGGACGCCGCCCTCCAGTCCGACATGGTGGACCAGGCGATCGCGCTCGGCGTGCAGGGCATCATCATCCAGCACGGCCTGACCGAATCGATGAAGGACGCCGCCCAGCGCGCCGTCGACGCCGGCATCAAGGTCGTCGCCTTCGACGTCAACGTCGAGAACGCCAAGATCCCGCAGATCGAGCAGTCCGACAAGGATCTGGCCCGGCTCGCTCTGGAGCAGGCGATCAAGGACAACGGCGAGGCGTGGAAGGCAGGCTACGTCTACGTCGCCGGCATCGCCCCGCTCGACCGCCGCAACGAGACCTGGGTGGAGTTCAAGAAGAAGTATTCCGGCATCGACGAGGTGGCGCAGTTCGGCACGCTGGACAATCCGATCGCCAACTCGGTCGCCAACCAGGCGCGCTCGGTGCTGTCGGCCAACCCCGACATCAAGGTGATGTTCGCGCCGTACGACGAGTTCGCCAAGGGCGTGAAGATCGCCGTCGACGAGGCCGGCAAGAACAAGGACATCAAGATCTATTCGGCCGACATCTCCACCGCCGACATCTCCGCCATGCGCGAGAAGGACAGCGCCTGGGCCGCCACCGCCGCCACCAACCCGGCCGTGGTCGGCCAGGTTTCGGTGCGCGCGCTGGCCATGTTGCTCGCCGGCGAGGACCCCGGCCACAGCGTCGTCGTGCCGCCGACGCTGATCACGCAGAAGGACCTCATCGAGAAGGACATCAAGAATATGGAGGAGCTCGGCGAGAAGCTGCCGCAGTTCGCCCACGCCGACGTCGCCATGCCGGCCTGGATGCCCAACCCGAACGCGAAGTAATCGCTACGCCGAAAGGCATATGCAGGAAGGGCGGCCGCGTGCCGCCCTTTTTGTTGCCCGCCGGATATCCAGGTCATATATTTGGATATCCGAAGGAGATATCCATGGCGCTGTTCATTCGCGACGATGCCGTCGACAGGCTGGCGGCCGAAGTCCAGAAGGCATTGAAGACGCCGACAAAGAAGGAAGCCGTGCGCCGCGCGTTGCAGAACGAGTTGGAGCGGGCGAAGGGACGGAAGCCTCTGGCGGAATTCATCGCCGAGGCACAGGCCATGATCGACGCCCTGGGGCCGGGCGATCCCGACTTCGACATGAAGAAATTCACCGACGAGATGTGGGGCGACATCTGATGTTCGTCGACGCCTCAGTCATCGTCGCCATTCTCGGCCGCGAGCCGGATCGGCTGGACCTGATCGAGCGCCTCGAGCGGCACAGGGACGGGTTCTTCGTTTCGCCGCTGGTGCGTTACGAGGCCGCGCAAGCTCTCGCCCGCAAGAAAATCGCGCAGCCGCATGGCAAGAGCGCGCCGAGGAAGCCAACGCGCGAGGAAGTCGAGCTTGCCGGACAGGCCGTCCAATCCTTCATCCTCGGTCTTGGGGCCGAGGAGGTAGCTATAACATCCGAGATCGGCACCCTCGCCGTCGCGGCCAGCGCGCGCTATGGTAAGGCGGTCGGCCACCCGGCCGACCTCAACTTCGGCGACTGCTTCGCCTATGCCTGTGCGAAGACGCTCGGTGTTCCCCTTGCTTACAAGGGCGGCGATTTTGCCTTGACCGATCTCGCCTAATCACCTCAACGCCGCCGCGATGTTGCCGCCGTCGACGGTGGTGACGTCGGCGGTGGTGCGCTCGGCGAGCGCGTGGTGCAGGAAGGCCTGCGCCACGTCCTCGGCCGTCACCTCCTGACCGAGCAGGTTGCCGGACATATAATCCTTTTCCGACAGGCCGCGCGCCTTCGAGCGGCTGGCGATCATTGCGTCGGTCAGCAGGCCGGAGCGGATACGGTCGGCGTTGACGGCGTTGGAGCGGATGCCGAGAGCGCCGTAGTCCAGCGCGTACTGGCGCGACAGGAACAGCGTCGCCGCTTTGGGCAGGCCGTAGGCACCGAACTTCGGGCCGGGATTGACCGCCTGCTTGGAGGTGTTGAACAACAGCGCACCACCGGTGCCCTGCTCCTTCATGATGCGCACGGCGTTCTGCGCGACGTTCTGGTGCGAGAAGAAGTTCAGCTCGAAGCTCTCGCGCAGCAGCGCGTCGTCGATGTCGCCGATAGCGCCCTCGAAGGCCGCACCGGCATTGGAGACAACGATATCGACGCCGCCATAGGTTTCCACGGCCTTGTCGAAAGCGGCGCGGATCGCGGCCGGATCTGTGACGTCAGCGGCGACGCCGATGGAGGCGTTGCCGGCGGCTTTCGCCACCTCCGCCGCCCTGACGCCGTCGAGGTCAACGACAACGACATGGGCGCCTTCGCGCGCGAACAGCTTTGCCGTCGCCGCGCCGATGGCGCCGGCGCCGCCGGTCACCAGCGCCACCTGTCCGGTGAGCGGCTTCGGCTTGTTGGAGGCGAGCTTGGCCTGTTCCAGCGACCAGTATTCGAGCGGAAAGAGATCGGCCTTCGACAGCGGCCGGAAGGTGCCGATGCTCGCCGCGCCCCTCACCGCCTCGATCCACATCTCACCAACATCAGCGGCGATCTTCGCGTCCTTCAGCGTGCGGCCGTGGCCGAACAGGCCGAGGCCGGGAACCAACGACAGACGCGGCATCGGATCGAGCATGGTGCGCTTGACGGCATCCAGTGCGTCGTTTTCCTCGAAGTAGCGCCGGTAGGCATCGGCATAGGCGGCGACGCGCTTTTCGATTTCCGCCTTGTAGGCCTTGAGGTTTTCCGCAGCCGGCGCCGGCAGCACCATCGGCCCCGTCTTGATGCGGATGGAGAGGTCCGGCGTCGAGACGCCGGCAGCGGCGAAATCTTCAAGTGCTGCGGCATTGACGAATTCGAGAATGGCCGGCGAGGTGCGGAAGTCGCTCACCATGCGGTCGAACCGGCCTTCGTCCTTGTCGACGGCGACGGCGCCGCGCAGCATGGAGGCAATCTCTGCCGGTTTCGCCAGCTTCGCCGGCAGCGCGGCGGGCTTCAGCGGGTCCTTGCCGGTCTTCGCCACGTAGTCCTCGGCCATCGAGACATAGTGGATCATTCGGTCATAGGCTTCTTTGGCCGTATCGGCGAAAGTGAAGATGCCGTGCTTGTCGAGGATCAGGCCCTCGACCGAGGGATCGGCGTCGTAGACGTCGGCCGCCACCTTGGCGAGATCGAATCCCGGCTTGATGTAGGGCACGAAGCCCATCTTCGGGCCGAACACCTTTTTCGATAGCGCTTCCGCTTCCTCGCCCTGGTCGACGATGGCGAGGACGGCGGTGGAATGGGTGTGGTCGACGAACTTGTGCGGCAGGAAGGCGTGCAGCAGCGTCTCGACGGAGGGATTGGGCGAGGACGGATCAATCAGGTTGGCGCGTTGCAGCGCCACCATGTCCTCGTCGGACAGCGTCTTTAGCCGGCGCGCCTTGAGGAGCGTGGCGAGCTTCACCGCCGGCAGGCCGGCGGGCTCGATGACGGCCATATCCCAACCGCTGCCCTTGACGCACAGCACCTCCCACTCATCGCCGAGCAGGTCGGCGACCCTGGTCTTCACCGAAGTGTTGCCGCCGCCGTGCAGAACCAGCCGCGGCTCGCCGCCGAGCAGGCGCGTGGTGTAGACGCGCAGCGCCAGATCGCGGCCGACGCCCTTCCTGGCATAGGCGGCCACCATCGCTTCGGCTTCGGCATCGTTCCACAGATTCTTCATCGGACAGTCCATTCGGTTCGGTTGGAGATCGGCGGCCGCAGTCGTGTCCGCCGCTAGGAAGTCGCCGTCTTGCGCGCTTTCAGAAGCGCGCGGGCCATGGTCGACGTCACCACCAGATGCGTGCACAGGCGCCCGGCAAGCGAAGCCAGAAGCGGCTTCAGCTTGGCCTCTTCCTGCACCACCATCATGCGGCGCGGGATGGCCCGGATGGAGGCGATGTCGGCGGAAATGACGCGGCGGTTGTAGCCGCAGTCGAGCAGTTCGCCCCGCGCGTCGATGACCTGGCCGGCGATGACGCCGGCCGCGCCCGCCCGGCGCAGTTCGTCCATCTCGGCAACGGCCAGCGCGCCGCATTTGACGATGTGGCTGTCGCCGTCGACGGTGCCGACCGAAAACAGCGAAAGATGGCAAGCGGCGATGCCGAGAAGCTGCTCGCGGATCACCGGCTCGGCGCGCAGCGCTTCGGCCAGCCCCTCGGTGGTCAGCACCAGCGGCGCATAGAAGTTCAAGCCCCTGGCGTTCAGCCGGCGGGCGATCTCCATCGTGCACTGGTCCGGCCGGTAGGCGTAGGGCGCGCCGAGGTTGCCACACATCTGGACGACGGTGACGTCCTGCAAATCGGCGAAGGACATGACATCGGCCATGGCATAGACCGTGCGCCCCCAGGCGACGCCGATGCGGTCGCCGCGGTTGACGAGGCCGACGAAGACGCTCGCGGCCAGCGCCGGCACCTCCGCCGTCGGGTCGAGCGCGTGGCGCTCCTGCGGCACCACCCACACGGCTGTCAGGCCGAAAGCGTCCTCCAGCTCGCGCGCCAGCACGTCCTCGGTGAAAAGCTGGGTCGAGGTGGAAATGTTGACGATGCCCGTCTCGCGCGCCTTGCGCAGATACATGGCCACCGAGGCGCGCGAAATATCGAGCCGCTTCGCCACTTCGTCCTGGCGAAGCCCATGCGTGTAGTACAGCCACGCGGCCTTGTGTATGATCTGGTCCGCAGCCCGGATCGGCATGATCGAGAGTCCGTTTTAGACATTATTCACGAGCGCTGACAAAAGTCAAACCGGAGCCGAGGAAGCGCCCGCTGGAACAACCGAAGCTTCATCGCCTCGCTTGGCGGCGACGCGGCGGATGCTTTATGGTCGTGCCCGCATCGACCGATCGGCAAGGGAGCGGACAAGCGCCATGAGCAATCATCACCTGGACTTCTTCATCGACGGCAAATGGGTCGCGCCCGCCGTGCCGACCACCCTCGACGTGATCGATCCCTCGACGGAGGAAGCCTATACCAAGATATCGGTTGGCTCGAAGGCCGATGTGGACCGCGCGGTGGCGGCGGCCAAGGCGGCGTTTCCAGCCTTCTCGCAGACGACCAAGGAGGAGCGGCTGAAGCTGCTGCGCCGCATCCTCGAAGTCTACAACGAGCGCTACGAGGACATCGCGCAGGCGGTGAGCCAGGAAAACGGTTCGCCCATCACCTGGGCGCGCGAGGCGCAGGCCTGGGCCGGCCGCGCGCATATGGAAGCCACCATCAAGGCGCTGGAAGACTACGAGTTCTCCGAAAAGCGCGGCGGCACCATGGTGGTGAAGGAACCGATCGGCGTGGCCGCGCTGATCACGCCGTGGAACTGGCCGCTCAACCAGATCGTCTGCAAGGTGGCGCCGGCCATCGCCGCCGGCTGCACGGTGGTGCTGAAACCCTCCGAGATCGCACCGATCAGCGGCATCGTCTTCTCCGAGGTGATGGAAGCCGCCGGCACGCCGAAAGGCGTCTACAACATGGTCAACGGCACCGGGCCGGACGTCGGTCAGGTGATGGCCGGCCACCCGGACGTCGACATGGTGTCGTTCACCGGCTCGACGCGCGCCGGCATCATCGTCGCCGAGACGGCGGCGAAGACCGTCAAGCGCGTGGCGCAGGAGCTCGGCGGCAAGTCGGCCAACATCGTTTTGCCGGACGCCGATTTCGAACGGGCGGTGAGGAAAGGCGTCGAGGGCTGCTTCGGCAATTCCGGCCAGTCCTGCGACGCGCCGACGCGCATGCTGGTGCCGGCGGCCCGCCACGACGAGGCGCTGGCGGTGGCAAAGAAGGCGGCGGAAGCCCACAAGGTCGGCGATCCGCGCAACGAAGACACGCAGCTCGGCCCGGTGGTGAGCCAGCTTCAATACGACAAGATCCAGCGGCTGATCGAGGCCGGCATCAAGGAAGGCGCCACGCTCGTCACCGGCGGGCCCGGCCGGCCGGAACACCTCAACCGCGGTTACTATGTGCGGCCGACCGTGTTCGGCAACGTGAAGCCCGGCATGACGATCGAGCGCGAGGAAATCTTCGGCCCGGTGCTGTCGATCATCGCTTATGACGGCGAGGACGAGGCGGTGAGGATCGCCAACGACACGGTCTACGGATTGGCCGCCTACGTGCAGTCGAAGGACATCGACCACGCCCGCAAGGTGGCCGCCCGCATGCGCGCCGGACAGGTGTCGATCAACTACCCGGACTGGGACACGTTCGCGCCGTTCGGCGGCTACAAGCAATCCGGCAACGGCCGCGAATATGCCGACTGGGCGATCCACGACTTCCTCGAGGTCAAGGGCATCATCGGCTACGGCGACTGACGGCCGCCAAACTCCGGGTCAGGACGATGCGCCGCCGTTGCGCCGTTCGAGCACCCGGCGGGCGCTCTCCTCGTCGGTGATCAGCACGGTCGGGGCGACCAGCTTCATCGCGCCGAGCAGCGCTTCGATCTTCTCCGGGCCGCCGGAGGTGAGGATGCGCAGCGGCGCGCGGCGCAGCCGGTCGACGTCCACCGACATCACAACGCCGTTGAGTGGATGATCGACGATGCGGCCATCCACGTCGAACGGATGAAAAAGCAGGTCGCCGACGGCGCCGAGCGCGACGAGTTCCTCCCGCTGGATTTCGCTGAGATAGCCGCCGCGGTAAAAGGTCGTGGCCGAGCGGATGCCGCCGATGGAGAGCAGCACGGCATCGAGGGCGTCGGTCATGCGGAAGATGTCGCGCAGGCCGCAGCGCTCGATCAGCGCGACCTTCGTTTCCACGCTGTCCACCACCGCCGGCGCGGGAATGAGGTAGCCTTCGCCCTGGAACGTCTGGGCAAAGCGCCAGGCGAACTCGGCCGGGTTGATCTGCCGCGCCACGCCGACGCCGCCGAGCAGCGATATCACCTTGAAATCGGACAGGGACTTCGGCGTGATGAAAGAGAGCGTGCTGAACAGCGTGCGGCCCCAGCCGACGCCGACGCGCATGCCCGATTTCATCGCCTCCGATAGATAGGCGCCGGTGCGGCTGGCGATTGCCGGAATCGGGTCGGCGTCGGGCTGGGACAGCGGCGCGACGAAAGCCTGCTGCAAGCCGAAGGTCCGCTCCAGTTCGCGTTCCAGCCGGACGATCTCGGCAAGCTCGCCTTCGATGGCGATCTTCACCTCGTTGCGGGCGCGCGCCTCGGCCAGCATGCGTACCACCGTGACCCGGCCGACGCCGAGGACGTCGGCGATGTCGTTCTGCGTCATCTGCTCGATGAAATACATCCAGGCGGCCCGCACGCGCAGCCTGTCGGCCTTGCTTTCGCCGGCGGTCAGGCCGTTCTCCCCGGCGTCGCTACGCTGCGGCTTTCGTGGCAATGCAATCCCTCCCGACTGGATGAACGTCGATGATTCCGCCTGGCAAGGCAATATCCGGACTTGACCGGAAAGCCCGCCCTGAAACAATTGAGCGGTCGGCAGCGGATAGACCCTGCCGCACAGGAAGGCGAGACGAAACGATGTTGCGGGAAATTTCCGAAGAAGTCCGCGTCAACATGAAGGACCGGTTGCGCCAGGTGCGCCAGGCCATCCGCCGTCATCGCCATGACAGCGCCGGCGGACGCGATCAGGCCGGCGCCTCGTTTCCGCGCGCCGGGATCGAGGGCCTGCTGGGCCATGCGGTCAGCGCCTTCGACGACGCCATGACGATGGCCGAGACGCTGGTGCCGCGCGACCGCATCGGCGGCCGGCCGGCAATCGCCGCGCCGCTGCCGCTCGGCCGCTATTTTTCGGCGCGCGATCCGCTGGCGGGCGAGCGCGCCTTCCGGCGCGACCTCTACGCCCTGGCCAAAGCAGCGCTGGCGGCGCGCGGGATCGAGGGCGCCCGCATCCGCGAGACGACTTTTGCGGCCGTTCATGCCGCGCTCGCCGCGGAAGAAGCCGAAGCGCTCGGCCGGCTGGCGCACGAGAGCGCCTGGACGGAGCGCGTCGCGCTCGTCGCCGGCCTTGCCGCGGCGCTGCTGGCGGAACTCGTGCGGCACGATCCGCTGCGCGCCGGCGAGACGGCGCAGGCGCATCCGCTCGACCGGCCGGCCGCCATCGGCTGCCTGGCGCCCGTCGCGCTCGCCTGCGGCCTGGCAACCATGGAAAGCGACGCCCGGCCGGAAGCCGATCTGCTGGAAATCGCCATGCTGGCCACGGACGCCCGGATGGACCGGGTGCTCGACGCCTTCTCCGGAGCCGACCCGCGCGGCGAGTTGACGGCGATCCTGGCGGCGCTTCTGGCGCACCTGCCCTAAGGTCTGGACTTAGCGGCGGCCAAGTCGGCGATCGCCTTCTTGGCGCGCGGGATCGAGGCCGGGCTCATCGACAGCTCGGTCAGCCCCATGGCAATGAAGCGCGGAATGAGATCGGGGCGGCCGGCCGCCTCGCCGCACATGCCGACCAAGATGCCGGCTTCGACACCAGCCTTCGCCGTCATTCCAATCGCCGCCATGACGGCGGGATTGGCGACGTCGTTGAGGGCCGCGACGGTGGGATTGAGCCGATCGGCGGCCATGACGTATTGCGTCAGGTCGTTGGTGCCGATGGAGAAGAAGGCGACTTCCTTCGCCAGCGCCGGCGCGATCAGCACCGCCGCCGGCGTCTCGATCATCACACCGAGGTCGAAGCGGGCGTGAGGTGTGCCGTCGAGGTCGAGTTCGGCGGCGCATTCGTCGATCAGCGTCTTCGCGCGCCGCACTTCCCCGATATCCGACACCATCGGCAGCATCACCTTGACGTTGCCGTGGACGGCGGCGCGCAGCAGCGCCCGCAATTGGCGCTTGAAGACATCCGGTCGGTCGAGGCACATGCGGATGCCCCGCCAGCCGAGGAACGGGTTTTCCTCGTCCGGGAAATCGATGCCGGCGACCGGCTTGTCGCCGCCGATGTCGAGCGTGCGCACGATCACCGGATGCGGTGCGAAGGCCTTCGCCAGCGCCGAATAGGTCTCGGCCTGCATGGCCTCCGAGGGCAGGTGCATGTGCCGCATGAAAAGGAGTTCGGTGCGGAAGAGGCCGACGCCCATGGCCCCCGCCGCCTTCGCCGCCTCGACCTCTTCGAGGGAGCCGAGATTGGCGGCGACCTCGATGATCGTGCCGTCGGCCAACCGGGGCGTGAGCGTGCGATAGGCATCCAGGGCCTCGCGCTCCCTGCCGGCGGCCGCGATGCGCCGTTCGTAATCGGCGCGGACCGTTTCTTCCGGATCGGCGACGACGCGGCCGGACTGGCCGTCGACGGCGACCTCGCGCGCGTCCCTCAATTCGGCGATGCGCTCGCCGAGGCCGAGCACGGCCGGAATGCCGTGCGAGCGGGCGATGATGGCCACGTGGGAGGTGGCGCCGCCCTTGCCGCAGACGACGGCGCCGATGCGTTCCAGCGGCGCACGGGCGAGATCCCAGGCGCCGATGTCCTCGGCGATCAGCACCGCGCCCTTCGGGATCGCGGCCAGGTCCGTCTCATCCTGGCCGAGCAGGGCAAGGCAGACCTGCCGGCCGACCGCCTCGACGTCGTCGGCGCGGGCATTGAGATAGGCGTCCTCGACACGGCTGAAATCGGCGGCCGTCCTGGCAGCCGCCGCGATCATCGCGGCGACGGCGTCGAAACCCTTGCGGATGGAGGCTTCCGCCTCGCCAAGCAGCGTTTCGTCGGCGGCGATGTCGCGCAGCGCCGCCACGATGCCGCGATCGCCGTCGGCAAGGTCGCGGTTGGCAAGAGCGGCATCCATGCGGGCCTGCACGGCGGCGACGGCCGCATGCAGCCGCTCGATCTCCGGCCCGATCTCCTCCGGTGCAAGCATCTGCGAGCGGGGCATGATCTGCGGCGGGAAATGTGCGAAGGCCGGGCCGAGATGGACGCCTTCGCTGGCGGCGACGCCGCGCAGGCCCTCATCGGTCGGGACGCCGGCGACCGTCGAGGCCGGGCTTGCGGCAGAGGCTTGAGCCGCCGCCGGCGGGGCGACCCGGCCCGCGGGCACGCCGGCAGACCCGTCTTCCTCCAGGCCGGAGCGGGGATTTTCGAGGTAGCCGATCAGCGCCTCGACTGCCTCGATAGCGTCGGCGCCGTCGGCGCGGACAGTGACCTCGTCGTTTTCCTTGACCGCCAGCAGCATCAGCTTGACCGGGCTCTTGGCGCTGACGGCCTTGCCGCCCTTGAGGATCTCGACGTCCGATTCGAAGCTCTTGGCGAGCTTGACGAAGCGGGTCGCGGGGCGGGCATGCAGGCCCTCATGCACTCTGACGATCGTCGAGCGTTCCATAGTTCCTATCCTATCAGACGTCAGCGGCGGCGACAGGCCGTCAGGCGGCGATGGTGATGGCGGCGCCTGTCTCCAGCGCCGCCACGAGGGCGGTGCCATCGACCTCGCCGGCGCAAATCTCGCCCGGCCGCTCGGCCTCGGCCGCGCCATTGAAGGAAATCACCACATGGCCGATCTCGCGCACCTTGGCCCAGGCGGTGGCGCCGACCGCCGTGACATCGGCCCTGATGGGGCCGATGGCGATCGACGCGCCGACCGGCGGCGCGTCCTCGCTCGGCCCTTGCAGGACCGTGTGCAGCACCGAAACCTCGGCCAGTTCCGGCGGCGAGCCATCCGCGAACAGGATGACGACGCCGCCTTCGGCGAGGTCCGCCACTTCGGGTCCGATTGCGGTTATCCGCGTTTCCAACAGAACCGTCATGCGGCGAACCTCCTTCTTCTCGTTACAGGACCAGCAGGCTGAACACCCAGGCGATCACCACCGAGACGGGACCCATGATCTGGCGGCTGATGAGCACCGCCGGAACGCCGATCTCGATCGTCTTGGGCTTGGCCTCGCCGAGCGCCAGGCCGACCGGCACGAAATCGCAGCCGACCTGGGTGTTGTAGGCGAACAGCGCCGGCAGCGCCATCGCGGGCGCGATGGTGCCGTTGGCGATCTGCGGCCCGATGATGGCCACCCCGATCACCTGCGCGATGACCGCGCCCGGTCCCAGGATAGGCGACAGGAACGGCAGGCCGCAGATGGCCGAGATGATGACCAGGCCGACGATGTTGTTGGCCAGCGGCCCCATCGGCTGGGCGAGGACGTCGCCGATGCCGGTGTAGAGGATCAGGCCGATCAGCATGGTCACGAAGGCCATGAAGGGCAGTACGTTGCGCACCACCTGGTCGATGGTGCGGCGGCCGGCATTGAAGAAGATGCCGACGACGCGACCCATGACGCGGCCGATCGAACTGATCAGGCCGACGAAGCCGCCTTCGTTGACCGGGGCCGCGGCAGCGGCCCTGGTTGCCGCCGAATCCGTAGGTCTCGCGCTCATGTTGGCCGCCCCCCCAGCGGTCGTTACCGGCTCGGAGCCGTCGGCCATCGTGACGTTGGCCGGCTTGACGCCCGAGACGTAGATGTCCTCGGTGATGAACTGGGCCAGCGGCCCGGACTGCCCGACCGGCGTCAGGTTGACGGTCGGGATGCGCTTGCGCGGATAGACGCCGCAGCGGGCGGTGCCGCCGCAATCGACCACCACGACCGCCATCTCGCTTTCGATCGGCGGCGCCTTGAAGCCGTCGACGGCTTCGGCGCCGGTCATCTCCGCGATGAGGGCGGCTACCGGATGGATGCCGCCGCCGGTGACGGAGACGACCTTGTTTCGCTGTGCGGTCGGCTCGATGACGAGCGGGCCGCCCCAGCCGCCGGAACCGCGGGAAATCTTGACTGCTTTATAGTTGGCCATGATCCGTCTCCCCGCCTACAGCTCGACGCCCTGGCGGCGTGCCATGAAGGCGGTGATGCGTTCGGTGAGCATGCCTTTGAGCAGGATGACGATCAGGCCCACGATGGCGTACCAGATGGCGACCCGGATATGGTAGCCGCTGCCGACCACGCCCTTCTTCTCAAGCTCCATCAACGCCACCAGAATGCCGCCCCAGACGAAGTATTCGCCGGGGTTGATGTGCGGGAACAGGCCGAGCGGCGGATGCACATAGGAGACGGCCGCGTCGTAGAAGGCAGGCTTGTGCTTTTCCTCTAGGAACGAGCCGAAGGTGTAGGCCATCGGGTTGGTCAGGAAGAACACCGCGATCAGCGGCAGCACCGTGTAGCGGGTCAGCGCCCATTTGCCGGCGCCGCGCGCCACGCCGTGCACGCGCTCCTCGCCGATCAGTTCGGTGAGGGCGTAGAAGGCCGTCATCAGCACGACGAGCGTCGGAATGATGCCGGTGACGAAGCCGGCAAAGACCTCGCCGCCCTTCTGGAAGATGCCGATGAAGTATTTGCCGGCGTCGGCAAGCCAGCCGAGCTGTTCCTCCTTCGGCACTTCCTTCAGCTTTTCCCTGAACTGGTCGACCGTGATCGGCGCGCTATCAGCCTGCGCCAGGACCAAGAGATGGTCGGTGGCGTGGCCGATGGCGACCTTGCCGTGCCAAGCAGCATCCGAGACCATCGTCCCTGCGACGTGCAGGTGCTGGACGGCCATGTCGGCATGCTGCGCCAACAATGAAAATGCGGACATTTCTCCTCCTTGCGGCGCTCGGCGGGTCCCGTCCGACGAGCGGCGTTGCTCTATGCGCTGGCGGCGCTCAAGCCGGACAAGCCCGGCTGCCTCCCTGGCTCCGACCGCGCCCGGTCGATCTGCTCGATCGCCCGCTTGACGGCCTCGGCCACACCGGCTTCCCCCTCTCCCATGATCGCAGGATTGGACCGGATCCGGTCGAGGGACTGGCCCTCGAATTGCTCATGCCTCTTGAACTTAGTGAAGACCGAGCGGCCGCTCATGACCAGCAGCCGCCGTACGGTGAGGTCGGGCGTCACGACGATCAGAACGATGGTGCCCTTGCGCAGCCGGCCCTTGGCATTGCCGGCACCAACGAAGCCGTCCTTGTACTTGTCCGTGATGCCGCGGAAGATGTCGGAATAGTGCCGCATCTGCAACCAGACGCCGAGCGACTGGAGCGCCCAGACGACCGCGAGCAGGAGCAATCCCCATTGCCAGATCGCCATTTCGCCTCCTCCCAGGCTCGCCGGAACCGCAGCCGGCAGGCATGCGAATTAGAGAACATTTGTTTTCTTCAATGTCAATATGTATGATTTTTGAATAATGAAACGGCGCTGCTATCCACCGGTTTGGTTGTCAAAGCGGGTATGCTAGACCAAGGCCGCAGACGCCGGCAACGAGAACGGACGCAGATGGATTTGAGGCTCAAGGACGAGATGGCGGCGATGCCCGACCCCGGCCGGCAATTGCGGCGGCTGCGCTGGTTCCGTGCGACCTTCCGCGCTAGCGCCCGGTCGGTGGCGGCGGCCTACGGCTACCGCTTCCGCATCGACGACGCCAGGCTCGCCCGCGCCTTCTTCGACTGGGCCGAGGTGATGGACAGGCAGAAGCGCTTCGCCGCTCTCGACCGCGCGGATTTCATCGTCTTCGCCGCCGGGCTGGCGCTGCGCGAACTGATCCGCCAGAACCCTGCCGAGGCCTCGCCTCCGGCAGCGGAACGACCGGCACCCGAGGCCGCGCTGGCCGAGATCGTGCGCTTCTGGCCGGAAGGCTTCCTCTACACCAACTTTTGCGTGGCCGCGACCGCCGCCGTCCACGAGCAGGAGTTCGGCACGACGCCGGCGATCAGCGCCTGCGCCGACGATCTGCGCACCTGGTGGTCCTACCGCGAGAATGCCACCGAGATGCCGGCCTATGCGGTCGCCTTCCTCGACCGCTTCCTCGGCGCCGAGCCCAACTGGGTGCTTCCCGACAATGCGCGCGGCCGCCAGGCCATGCAGCGCGCGCTGGCGGCGGCGGATGCGGACGGCATCGCCGGCTATTGAACATCTGCATCTTTGCCGATAGCGATGTGCATACCATCCGGGAAGCGGGCAAAGGAGCGGGCGGCGTGGCCGACACGGACCTGATCATCTTCGACTGCGACGGCGTGCTGGTCGACAGCGAGCCGCTGGCGGCAAAGGCCTATGAGCGCGTCTACGAAAAGCACGGCATGCCGGGCGTCGGGACCGACGTCATCGCGCAATGCATCGGCATGAAGCAGGCCGACATCATCGCGAAAATCCGCGACCTGACCGGCCATCATTTCCCCGACCACGCGCAGGACGACATCTGGGCCGAGACCAAAGCGCTGTTCACCGAAGCACTGGTGCCGACCGAAGGCCTGGTGCCTTTCCTCGAACGGCTTGCGCTGAAACGCTGCGTCGCCTCCTCCTCGTCGCTCGAGCGCATCCATCACAGCCTCGCGGTGACGGGGCTGGCCGGCTTCTTCGGCGAGGCGATCTTCTCCTCCTCGATGGTCAAGCGCGGCAAGCCGGCGCCCGACATTTTCCTCTACGCCGCCGACAGGATGGGCGCGGACCCGGCGCGTTGCGTGGTGATCGAGGATTCGCCCTTCGGCGTCGAGGGGGCGGTGGCGGCCGGCATGGCCGCAATCGGCTACACCGGCGGCGGCCATAGCCATGCCGGCCATGGGCAGCAGCTTGTCGCCAAGGGCGCAAGGACGACATGCGCAAGCTGGGCCGAGGTCGAAGCCTGTCTCGGCACGCTCGGCATGGCGGCCTGACCCTTCGGCGCGGTTGGCTCAGGCTGGCCGCAGCGCCGTCACGAAAGCATCGTCCAGCCGCGTCTGGCCGAACCAGTTCAACCGGTTGACGGTGACGAAACCGGAATCGATGGCCTCGTTTTCGTCGCCCGGCGCGGTGCCATGCGCGCGGCCGCGCGGGAAGGTGATGACGGTGCGGTCGCCGTCCTGCTCCACCACCTCGGCCTTGCGGGCAATCTTGTCGCGGCCGATCGACGGCTGGCGGACAGCGGCCGGCAGCGTCGATGGCAGGTTGACGGAAAGCCAGTGGCCTTCCGCCGCCCATTCGGCGCGCCGTTGCCACAGGCCGCGAATGAAGGCGGCCAGCCAGGCGTCGTCCGACGCCGCAATGGCAGCGTTCTTGACCCGCGAAAAGCCGACCGCCGGCACACCCCAGAACGAGGCTTCGCGGGCGATGCCCAGCGTGCCGGAATAGGCAAGGTCCTCCGCCACGTTGCGGCCGTCGTTGACGCCGGCCAGTACCAGATCCGGCTTCGTTTGCCCCTCGAACAGCCAGGCGAAGGCGGCGACGACGCAGTCAGCGGGGCGGCCGGAACAGGAATACCGTTGGGCGCCCAGCCGGGTCATCGTCACCGGTTTCGCCATGGTGAGCGAGGCGCCGGCGGCGGTGTGTTTGACCTCCGGCGCGACCGTCCAGACGTCGTCGCTGACCATGGCGGCAGCCGCCGCCAGCCGCGCCAGGCCCGGCGCTTCGATGCCATCGTCGTTGGAAAGCAGGATTCTCATGCGTTTCTTCCCTGCGGCACGATGAGCCGGTCGCCGGTGCGATATACGGTACGCAGCGCCGGGATATGCGGCTTCAGCGCCTCCAGATCGCTCGGACCGCAGGAATGGCCGAGCGCGGCGGGGCGGTCCGCCCCCTCCCAGATGGCGAGGTTGCCGGCGAGCGTCGGATGCGTCGGCATCCTGATCCAGTCGGCCCGACCTTCGGCATGCAGGCGCTCGCCCGGCGAGCCGGACGGAAGGTGGCCGGTAAGAAGAACCGGCCAGGCCCGCGCGGCCGCGAGCGGCAGCAAGCGCGCCGACGGGCCGGCCTTGCCCATGCCGTCGTCGCACAGCAGCGGACGGCGGGGCAAAGGATCGCCATCGCGCCAGTCTGCGGCGGCCGACAGGCGCCTGCGCAGAACGTCGGCGATGCCCGGCGCCAGCGCGGCGCCTGCTTCGATCTGGGCCGCGAGTGCCGGGCGCATGGCGGCGTGGATGGCGAAGGGCGTTGCCAGCGCGGCGATCAGTTCCAGCGAGCGGCCGGACAGCGGCGTCGGCAGAAGGCAGCCTTGCGGATGCGAGCCGATCCAATCCGCGATAGCGGCGGCACGCTCGGCACCCGGAACGGGATCGGCGCCGTAGGAGGCGTCGAAGATCAGAAGGTCGCAGGCCGGCACCGGGTCCATGACGAAGACGGCGCTCTCCGGCACCACGTCGGCGGTATAGACCAGCCGGCCCCCACCGCCCTCGATCGCGAACCAGACGCCGCCGACGACATGGCCGGAGCGACCCGTGGCGACGGAAAGGCCGCCGGCGGTGAGCGTATCCCCCGGCGCGAACAGCTCGATGCGCTCGCGGGGGAGCGCATTCTTCGCCAGATCGGCCGGGTCGGCATAGCCGGCCAGCGTCGCCGGTGCCTCGGCCAGCGTCTCGCGCGTCATCAGGATACGGCCGCGCCAGCCTTTCGCCAGCAGCCAGGCCAGCGCGCCGACATGGTCCTCGTGGGCGTGCGAGATGAACACGGCCTCGATGTCGTCCACCGGTCCTTCAAGCGCCGGATAGTAGTCCGCGCCGCTCGCGCCGACCTTGATGCCGAGGTCGAACAGAACGCGCGGGCCGCCGTCGAGGCGCACGGCGATGGAGGTGCGGCCCTTCTCGCCGAAGCCGCCCAGAAGCTCGACCTGCATGCTCATGACGCCGACGCCACCGGGATCAGCCAGCCGGACCGGATCGCCAGCCGCGCCGCCACCCCTTCGGCGAAGGGACCGGGATCGGGCTGGTCGAAATGCAGGACGCGGTCGGGAGCGGTTGACGGCATGAATTCGAGGCGGGCCGAGCCGCCCTTGTAGACGGCCCGCCGCACCGTGCCGTCGATGCCGGGCCGACCCGCTTCGACAGCCTCGATCTCGGAGCCGCGCACGCAGATGTTGGCCTTGCCGCGCGGCTTCTCGCCGGGGCGGCAGCGCACCAGCGCCTCCTGTCCCAGAACCTCGACGCGGCACCGGCCGTCCGCCTCGGCGGAAAGCACGGTGGCCGGCAGGACGATGCCCGCTGCGATGAAGGAGGCGACCATCTCGTTCGCCGGCTCACGATAGAGGTCGCGCGGCGTGGCAAGCTGCGCCAGCCGACCCTTGTCCATCACCGCGATGCGGTCAGCCAGCGCCATCGCCTCGGCCTGGTCGTGGGTGATGTAGACGATGGTGGTGCCGGTGCGCTTGTGGAAGGCGGCGAACTCGTCCTCCATGGCGGCGCGCAGATGCACGTCGAGATTGGCGAGCGGCTCGTCGAACAGCACCAGCGAAGGCGCGGCCACCAGGCAGCGGGCGAGCGCGACGCGCTGGCGCTGGCCGCCGGAGAGATTGGCCGGACGGCGGTCGCCCAGCCCTGTCAGGTTGACGAGCGCCAGCGCGTCCTCGACGCGCTTTTTCGCTGCCGCGCGGTCGACTTTGGCCACCTTGAGCGGATAACCGACGTTCTCCGCCACGGTCATATGAGGCCACAGCGCGTAGTTCTGGAAGACGATGCCGACGCGGCGCCTTTCGGGCGCGAGGCTGGCGGCGGCACTGGAAACCGTCTCGCCGCCGATGCGAATCTCGCCCCCGGTCGGCTTCTCGAAGCCGGCCACCAGCCTGAGCAGGGTCGTCTTGCCGCAGCCGGACGGGCCGAGCACGGCCAGGAACTCTCCGTCCTTCACGTCGATGGAAACGTCCTTCACGGCGTCGTAGTCGCCGAAGGATTTTGTCACGCCGGCAAGGCTCAATCCCGCCATGGCAGAACTCCGTTCGGAAGGTAGGAGGAAAACAGGTTGGCGCCGAGCATCAGCACGAAGGTGGCGGCGACGGTGATGGCCGACATCGCCGCCGCGTAGCTGGAATCGCCGCCCTGCTCGAAGGAGAACATGACGACGCCGATCGTCTCGGAGCCGGAGGACCACAAAAGCGCCGAGACGGTCAGTTCCGACAGCGCCGTCATGAAGATCAGCAGGCCGCCGGCCATGGCGGCCGGCGCCACCAGCGGAAAAACGATGGTGCGCATGCGCCGGAACAGGCCGGCGCCGGCGACCTGCGCAGCCTCCTCCAACGCGCGGTCGATCTGGTGGTAGCCGCTGACGGTGGGGCGCAGCGCCAGCACAAGGAAGCGGGCGAGATAGGCGTAAAGGATGATCCAGACGGTGTTGTAGAGCTGGATGCCGGTGAAGGGGATCGGCTTGAGGAACAGCAGCAGCGAGGCGATCGCCAGCACCACGCCGGGCAGCGCGTAGGGCAGTTCGACGCACAGGTTGACCAGCCGCACCCAGCGCTGTCCGCCCCAGGCAATCAGATAGCCGATCGGAATGGCGACGACGACGGCGAAGACGGCGGCGGCGATCGACAGCCAGAAACTGTTGAAGAAGGCGCGGCCGGCGGCCTCGTGCTCGAAGAGCACAAAACGGTAGTTGTCCAGCGTCGCCGTGGCGGCGGTGAGCGGGATGCCGTAGCCCGGCACCAGCGAAGTGAGCAGCAGGCCGAACAGCGGCAGGAACAGCAGCAGCACCACCGCCAGCCACAGCAGCGCCTGCACCGGCAGGCGCCAGCGGCCAAGCTCGTAGGGCTCGGCGGGCAGCGAGGTCGAGGAGATGCGATAGTCGCGGCGGCGGCTCATCATTTCCTGGGTGACGATGCCGGCCATGGCGATGATGCCGATCAGCACGGACAGGAAGGCTGTTTCGCCGAGCACGGCCGGACCGCCGCCGGCAAGGCGCTGGTAGATCAGCGTCGGCAGGACGAGATAGTTGGCCGGAATGCCGAGGAAGGCCGGGATGCCGAAATTGCCGACGCAGGAGACGAAGGCGAGCGCGGCGGCTGCCATGATGGAGGGGGTCATCAGCGGCAGCACGACCGTGCGCAGGACCGTGAAAGGCCGGGCGCCGCCGGCGCGCGCGGCCTCGATCAGTTCGCGCGGCAGCTTGCGCAGGCCGGCCCTGACCAGAAGGAACACCAGCGGCCCGTATTGCACGCCGAGCAGCAGGATGATGCCTTCTGTCGAGTAAAGCGGGTTGCGGGTGCCGAGCGGCGGGGCGATGCCGAGCAGCTTGAGCACCGGGCTCGCCGGGCCGAAAAGCTGGAGCCAGGCCAGTGCCGTCACCTGCGGGGCGATCATCAGCGGCATGACGTAGAAGAGGATGAAGGGGCTGCGCCCGCGCATGTCCGTCAAGGTCACGACCAGCGCCACGACGGTGCCCAGGACCACCGCCAGAAGCGTGCCGCCGAGCCCGACGACGATGGTGTGGCCGGTGGCCACCCAGGTCGCGGAACTGGCGAGGCCGGCATCGATGGCGGCCGTCGAGAAGGTGCCGCCCGGCAGCACCAGTTCCCTGACCAGCCTGAGCATGGGCAGGATCGACAGGACGACGATGGCAAACACCACCCCTGCCGTCAGGGCCCTTTCCTGGCCCCGGCTTTGCCTTGCAATGCCCGTCATCTCATTCTTGTCCGAAAGGAACTCCCTGGCCGGCGCAGCCCATGGCAGGCTGCGCCGCCGTCATCAGCGTCAACCGCCGAACAACTCGGAGAACTTCTTCTTGTCGGCGTCCGTGCGCTCGACGACGGCTTTGGTGTCGAACGGCATGACCTTCACCTCGACCCCTTCCGGCAGCCAGCCGGGACGGCCGACGGACGCCTTGGCCGGCAGGTAGCCCATCGACAGCGCCAGCTTCTGGCCGTCGTCCGACAGAATGAAATCGACGAAGTGCTTGGCGTCCTCGGCGTTCTTGGTGGTCTTCATGATGGCGACCGGCTCGGTTACCGCCGGCACGCCTTCCGACGGGAAGACGAAGTCGATCGGCGAGCCCTTCTTCTTGGCGTTCATGGCCATGAAATCGACCAGGATGCCGTAGGGCTTCTCGCCGCTGGCCACCGACTTCAGCACCGCGCCGTTGCCACGCACGGCAATCGTGTTGTTGGCCTTGAGCTTCTGGAAGTAATCCCAGCCATAGTTGGAATCGGCGGCGAAACCGGAAAGCATGTAGGCGGCGGCGCCAGAATAGAGCGGGCTCGGCATCACCAGCCCGTCCTTGTATTCCGGCTTGGCGAGGTCGGCCCAGTGCTCGGGCTTGTGAGCGGCCGCGGTGTTGTAGGCGATGCCGGTGGTGATCAGCTTGGAACCGAAATAGGTCTTGTCCTTGTCGTAGGCGGTGGCGTCGAAACCGTCCAGCTTGGCCTCCGGATAGGCCATCAGCCGGTCATCTTTCTTCAGCAATTCCATCGACACCGCGTCGGCGATGAGCAGCACGTCGGCCTGCGGGCTGCCGGCGGCGAACTCGGCCGCCATCTTGGTCAGTATGTCCGATGTGCCGGAACGATAGATGTTCACCTCGACATCGGGATAGGCCTTCTTGAAGGCCTCGACGGTCTTGGCGGCGTCGGCCTCCGGCTGCGAGGTGTAGAGCGTCAGTGAGCCGGCAAAAGACGCGCTGGCGAAGAGCGTCGCAGCAAGCGCGAGCGGACCGGCAAGCAGCCTGACGAGTGCGGTTTTCATTGGAACCTCCTGTTGTGCAAGACCGCCCGGCATTTGGCCACGGCCGTCTCTTCCTCCCTGCACGGCGCATGTGACCGGTGGATGACATGACGCCTGAGCTCATAAGATATGTTCATTTGTTCGTTGTCAAATACAAATGAACAAAATTATACTGCAAAGCCGTCCTAGGCGGACAGCCCGAGAGAACGGATAGCCGCAGGCAAAGGCAGCGGGAGGAAAGCCCATGCACGACAAGACATCCGGTTCGTCCCGAGCCCGTGCGGCGGCAGCCTCCTCCGATCTCGCGGTCAAGACGGCCTGGCTCTACTATGTCGAGGGACTGACGCAGGAGCAGATCGCCGACAAGCTTGGTCTCAACCGCATGAAGGTGGCGCGAACGCTGGCGTCCTGCATCGCCGACGGCATCGTCGTCACCACTATCACGGCGCCGACGGCGCGGCAGGTGGAATTGGAGCGGGCACTGGAGGTCCGCTGGAGCCTGGACGCGGCCGTGGTGGTGCCGACGCCGTCGGACAAGGACCATCTCGAACGCTCGATCGGTCATGCGGTCGCACTCTATCTGGCCGAACAGATGCAGGACGGCATGACGCTCGCCATCGGCGGCGGCGCCACGCTACATGCCAGCCTGGGTTTCCTGGCGCGGCGCACGCTGAAGGACGCCTCGGTGGTGGCGCTGGTCGGCAGCCTGCCGCATTCGCAATGGATCAATCCCTCGATCGTGGCGGCCAGGGTGGCGGAAGCGTTCGGCGTCGACAGCTACCAGATCACCGCGCCTGTGATGGTGAACGATCCGGCGTTGCGCGAACTGCTGTGGCGCCAGCCCGCCTTGAAGGCGGTGCGCGAGCGGGCGGCGGCGGCCGACATTGCGCTGCTGACGGTCGGCGAGATGTCGGCGGACGCTACCGTGTTCCGCTACGGCATCGTTCCCGCCGACACGCTGGCGCCGCTCAAGGCGCAGGGCGCGGTCGCCAATCTCCTGTGTTCCTTCGTCGATGCCGAGGGGCGGCTGGTGGACCACGAGGTCAACCACCAGGTGATGGCGATCGGCCTCGATGTCGTCGGCGCCGTGCCCAACGTCGTGTTGGCGGCGGGCGGGCCGCACAAGATCGCGCCGATCCGCGCGGCGCTGAAGGCGGTCAAGGCCAATGTGCTGATCACCGACAGCGATACCGCCGCCTCGCTGGTCGAAGCCTGATCAGCCGGCTTCAGATCAGGCCGCGCTCGCGCAAAAAATCGTCGATGCCGACATGGGTCATCGCCTCGAATTCCTCGATGGCCTCGGCCATACGACGGCGCTGGGCAACGAGTAGCGAAAACACCTGTTTCATCTCGCCCGAAACGCCGAACCGGCTCCAGCGCTCGGCGATGTGCGGCGGCAGGCCGATGTCGGCGCAGAAAGCGTCGAGGCTCTCATAGCCGAGATGGCTGACGAAGTCCTTCGTCGCTTCCGGCGACAGGCGCTGTTCGAAAGCATGGTCGTGCAGGCGCTGCGCCATCAGCCTGATGTCGGCCGGCGAGGCGCCCATCACCTTGGTGATGAGGCTTCTTACATCGGAAGGGCCGGGTGCTGGCATCTTTTCCTCCGTCACACGCGCATTGGGTGCCATGACAATGGAGCAGTCCGCGCCCGGCGGCAAGCGCCGGGACGCCGCAGCCTACACCAGCATCGCCATCGGGTTTTCGACGAGCGCCTTGAAGGCGCCGAGCAGTTCGGCGCCGAGCGCGCCGTCGACGGCGCGGTGGTCGGTCGACAGCGTCACCGACATGACGGTGGCAATCTTGATCTCGCCACCCTTCACCACCGCCCGCTGCTCGCCGGCGCCGACCGCCAGGATCGTCGCATGCGGCGGGTTGATGACGGCGGCGAAATCCTTGATGCCGAACATGCCGAGATTGGACACGGCGGTGGTGCCGCCCTGGTATTCCTCCGGCTTCAGTTTCCGCGACCGGGCACGCGCCGCCAGGTCCTTCATCTCGTTGGAGATCGCCGACAGCGACTTCTCGTCCGCCTTGCGGATGATCGGCGT
>NZ_JAFKID010000026.1 GCF_017306545.1 Mesorhizobium sp. | reverse complement strand
TCCGGCGCCGCATCGATCTGGTCGTACGGCTTGTACTCGCCAAAATACTTCGTGATCGCAGCCGTCAGCGACGTCTTGCCATGGTCAACGTGGCCGATCGTGCCAATGTTCACATGAGGCTTATTACGCTCGAATTTACCTTTTGCCATAGTCTCTTTCCTTGAGGCTTCCCTGGGACGGCGTGACCTTTCAGTCGGATGCGGGGGCGATTAACGACTACGGCCCCAAAACACAAGTGTCTTGTGGCCGAACCCGTCTCGCAAGGCCCGGACCCGAACTCCGAACACGGCTCGGCGTCAGTTAGGTGAGTTGCCACCCATGTAGGATTTTTCACCGGCCCCGCAAGGGTCGGCGCCGGCCGCTAAGCCCGCCGGCCGGCGATGGCGTGGTAGCCCCAGAGAACGACGATGGCGCCGATCACCGCCACAATCAGGCTGTAGATGTTGAGCCCGGTGACGCCCTGGGCGCCGAAGGCGCTGAAGATCAGGCCGCCGACGATGGCGCCGACGATGCCCAGCACGATATCCATGATGAAACCCTGGCCGCTCTTGTTGACGATCTTGCTGCCAAGGAAACCGGCAATGACGCCGAGAATGACCCAGCTGACGATAGACATGGCACTTCTCCTCCGTCGCCCCCGACCGGCAATCATTTCCACAGGATTGCCCGAAGCTCAAGCCGGCTTGAAATCCGGCCGCAATGAGCCAATTGTTGCCGATGGGCCAGGGTATTTCTAATCCAACTGGAGGTCTGCCATGGGATTGTTCGACAACGCCGTGCCCGGCGGTAACGTCACCAAGCCGTTGCTCATCGCGCTCGGCGCGCTGCTGGTCGGCAAGATGCTGTCCGGCAAGAGCGCCGAACAGGAGCCCGCCGAACCGCAGGCCGCTCCCGCCCCGACGGGCGGCGCGTCCGCCGACGGCGGCCTGCTCGGCGGCCTCGGCGGCCTGCTCGACCGGCTGAAGGAAGCGGGACACGGCAACGCCGCCGATTCATGGGTGGGCACCGGCCAGAACCAGCCCATCAATGCCAACGATCTCGGCCGCGCGCTCGGGCCCGCCGTCATCCGCGAAATCGCCCAGCGCACCGGCATGGACGAACAGGAACTGCTCAAGCAGCTCTCCACCGCGCTGCCCGGCGTGGTCGACAAGCTGACGCCGGGTGGCCAGATGCCGCAGAATCACCAGGTGGCGTCCGCCTTCAACGGCTGAGGCGACGATACGGCCGGCCGGGGCCGATCCGGCCGCCGGATTCCAAGCGTTCCCGCTTCCATCGGAATCCGCGGAACCGCTTTGATTTTACCGGAAATGCCAGGAAATTTTCTTCGGAAAATAGAAGCCCGGTCGTGTTGGCTGACGCCAAGGCGGCCGGGCCTGCTGCGCTAACTCTTGGGGGGTCTTGCAGCGTCGGGGACCGTATGCCTGCCCCGGATCGCGGGCAAATCACGAAAAGATGAAGCTGGCCTCATGAACTGGACGCGCTGCGCCAGCGCGAATGACCACGAATCTCGCCGGCCGTCTGTCGCGGCGACATCGTCGGCAGGGCCAAAGACCTTGACGTAAGATAGACGGCGCTTTGCCGGCGGCGGCGCCGGGCGCCAACCGTTCGCAGCGGCCTTGCCGGTCGCGCGTTATTTTATGGGCAGGATGGAGCGGGTGAAGGGAATCGAACCCTCGTATTCAGCTTGGAAGGCTGCTGCTCTACCATTGAGCTACACCCGCGCCGCGCTGTTGTGGCACGGCCGAGCCGAAAGCGACAGCGCTTTTGCGGCCTTGCCTGCTTTCGCGATCGCCCTTTGCGGAGCGACCATCGCGGCTGGCTCATCGGGCAGTGGTGGAGGGGGCTGGATTCGAACCAGCGTACGCATAGCGAACGGATTTACAGTCCGTCTCCTTTAACCACTCGGACACCCCTCCGTTCTGCCGACGGAGCCATGCAACGAGGCATTTTCGCGATCTCGCGAAGGCCGGAGCCCGCCCGAAATCAGCGATGGCCTTATGGCGACTGGGCCATACGCTGTCAACCGCGCCGGGCAGGATTTCGCGGACTAATTAGCGCGCCCGCCGAGCCGGCCGTTTCCAAAGCGGCGCACCGGCCCTATAGAGGCTTGCATGAGCGACACGAAAAAGCCCGCAACCCCGCCGGGAACCCCGAAAGACACGCATTACGCCAAGCTGCGGCGGGCGCATCGTGACCAGAAGGCGGGCGGCCCGCCCGCGTTCCGGCCGAAGCCGAAGATCGCAGCCGGCGAAGGTCCCGCCGACGGGCTGGTGCGGCTTTACGGCCTGCATACAGTGCGCGCGGCGCTCGACAACCCGGCGCGAAAGATCCGCCACATGCTGGTGACGCGCAACGCCGCCGAGCGGCTCGGCATTGCCGACCTCGCCGCCCTGCCCTTCGGGGCAGAACTTGCCGAACCACGCGATATCGACAGGATCACCGGCTCGGACGCCGTGCACCAAGGCGTGCTGATCGAGGCAGAGCCGCTGAAATCCAAGCGCCTCGACGCGCTCGGCGACACGAACCTGGTGCTGGTGCTCGACCAGGTGACGGACCCGCACAATGTCGGCGCCATCCTGCGCTCGGCGGTCGCCTTCGGCGCCGGCGCGCTGATCACCACGACCCGCCACAGCCCGACCGAGAGCGGTGTGCTGGCGAAATCGGCCTCGGGCGCACTGGAACACATCGACCATATCGAGGTGCGCAATCTCGCCGAAGCGCTGGGCACGCTGCACGACGCCGGCTTCCAGACCGTCGGCCTCGATTCGGACGGGCCTTTGGTGGTGGAAAAGACGTTTTCGGGCAAAAAAATCGCCCTCGTGTTGGGGGCCGAGGGCAAAGGCCTGCGCCAGAAGACGCGCGAGACGGTGACGGCGCTCGCCCGGCTCGACATGCCGGGCGCGATCCGGTCGCTCAATGTCAGCAATGCGGCGGCGGTGGCGCTTTATGCGGCAGGGAAATGGCTCGGCGATTCCCCTCCTCCTTGAGGGGAGGGTGGCAGGCCGCAGGCCTGACGGGAGGGGTAACCTCAACCGCTCCAACTCAAAAAATATCCCTCGCTCTACGACCGGCGACCCCTCCCGGCCCTTCGGGCCACCCTCCCCTCAAGGGGGAGGGAAAGCGGTGCTAAGCCACCTCATGCCCCGCCATGATCTCCAGCGCCTTGACCAGCCCTGAGTGGTCGTCCTTGCCGCCGCCGTTGGCCGCACAGGCGTTGAAGAGCTGCTGCGTGGTCGAGGTGTTGGGCAGGGCGACGCCAAGTGACCTTGCGCCCTCCAGTGCCAGATTGAGGTCCTTCTGGTGCAGTTCGATGCGGAAGCCGGGCGCGAAGGTGCGCTTGATCATGCGCTCGCCATGCACCTCCAGGATGCGCGACGAGGCCAGCCCGCCCATCAGCGCCTGGCGCACCTTGGCCGGATCGGCGCCCGCCTTGGAGGCGAACACCAGCGCCTCGGCGACGGCCTCGATGGTCAGTGCCACGACAATCTGGTTGGCGACCTTGGTGGTCTGGCCGACGCTGTTGGGACCGACGAGGTTGACGTTCTTGCCCATCTTGTCGAACACCGGCCTGGCGCGGTCGAACGCGGCCTGCTCGCCGCCGACCATGATGGTCAGCGAAGCCGCCTTGGCGCCGACTTCGCCGCCGGAAACCGGGGCGTCGAGATAGTCGCAGCCGAGGTCGTTGATCTTTTTCGCAAATTCCTTGGTGGCGATGGGCGAGATCGACGACATGTCGATGACCAGCTTGCCTTTCGACAGGCCGGACGCCACGCCGTTCTCGCCGAACAGCACTTCGGCCACCTGCGGCGTGTCCGGCACCATGGTGATGACGATGTCGGCCGCCTTGGCGACGGCATCCGAGCCTGTCACCGCCTTCAGGCCCTTGGCGACGAGGTTCGCCGGCGGCTTGGAGCGATGGTCGCTGGTGACGACGCTGTAACCGGCATCCAGCAGGTGCCCCGCCATCGGCGCCCCCATGATGCCCAGTCCGATGAAGCCGATGGTGTCCATTGCAATATCCCTGTTCTCGTATGTTGATGCCGCCCCTCACCTGCCTGCCGGCATCCTCTCCCCGTGAGAACGGGGAGAGGAGAGAGGCTGTTGCGTCGGCGCCCCCCTCTCCCCGTTCTCACGGGGAGAGGGTAAGGGTGAGGGGCAGAACCTTACGCCGCGGCCTTGCCCGCGAATTCCCTGAACCAGCCGAGCCCCGCCTCGGTGCCGGCCTTCGGTTTGTATTCCGCACCGATCCAGCCCGTATAGCCAAGGCCGTCGATGAAATCATACAGGAACGGATAGTTGATCTCGCCCGTCCCCGGCTCGTGACGGCCGGGATTGTCCGCAAGCTGGATGTGCGCGATGCGGCTCAGGTTTGCCTCGATTGTGCGGGCGAGATCCCCCTCCATGATCTGCATGTGGTAGATGTCGTATTGCAGGTAGAGGTTCGGCGAGCCGACCTTTTCCAGAATATCGAGCCCCTGCTTCGTGTTCGTCAGGAAGAAGCCCGGAATGTCGCGCGTGTTGATCGGCTCGACCAGCAGCTTTACCCCTGCCTGCCCGAGCTTTTCGGCGGCAAACTTCAGGTTCGCGACGAAAGTTTCCTCCAGCCTGGCGCGGTCGGCGCCGGCCGGCGCGATGCCGGCGAGGCAGTTGATCTGGCCGCAGCCCAGCGTCTTGGCGTAGGTGATCGCCTTGTCGACGCCGGCGCGGAATTCGTCCACCCGGTCCGGCAACACGGCGATGCCGCGCTCGCCGCCGGCCCAGTTGCCGGACGGCACGTTGAACAGCACCTGCTTGAGCCCGTTTGTCTTCAGCCGCGCGGCAACCTCGTCGGGCGTATGGTCGTACGGGCCGAGATATTCGACGCCCTTGAAGCCGGCGCGGGCCGCCGCATCGAAGCGATCAAGGAAATCGTGTTCCTGGAACAGCATGGAAAGATTGGCTGAAAACTGTGGCATAAGTGTCATCCGTTGAGAAAATGAATCCGCTCGTTCAAGCGATGAATCAACGATTTCAAAATGTGCTCAATCGAGCAGCACGATGGCCGTCGGCGCGTCCTCGTTCTTTTCGGCAAGATCCTCGAACTCGGTGATATTGTCGATCTCGGTCCCCATGGAGATGTTGGTGACGCGCTCCAGGATGAACTCGACGACGACCGGAACCTGATGTTCCTCCATCAGCCGCTTGGCTTCGGCGAGCCCTGCCGCGCAATCTTCCGGACGGCGCACGCGCACCGCCTTGCAGCCCATCGCCTCGGCGACGGCGACGTGATCGACGCCGTATCCGACCTCCGAATGGCCGACCGTGTTGACGTTCTCGAAAGCCAATGAGACCTCGTAATCCATCGAGAAGCCGCGCTGCGACTGGCGGATGAGGCCGAGATAGGCGTTGTTCACGACGACGTGGATGTAGGGCAGCTTGTGCTGCGCGCCGGCCGCCAGTTCCTCGATCATGAACTGGAAGTCGTAGTCGCCCGAAAGTGCCACGATGTTGGCGTCGGGTCGCGCGGCGCGCACGCCGAGCGCTGCCGGCAGCGTCCAGCCGAGCGGACCGGCCTGGCCGCAGTTGATCCAGTTGCGCGGCTTGTAGACGTGCAGGAACTGCGCGCCGGCGATCTGGCTGAGTCCGATGGTCGAGACATAGGTGGTGTCGCGCGGGAAGGCCTTGTTCATCTCCTCGTAGACGCGCTGCGGCTTCATCGGAACGTTGTCGAAATGCGTCTTGCGCTTCATCGTCTTCTTGCGCGCGGCGCACTCCTTCGCCCAGCCGGACCAGTCGCGCAGCTTGCCTTCCGTCTTCCATTCGGTGGCGACGTCGAGCAGCATCTTCAGCGCGGCGCCCGCGTCGGAGACGACGCCGAGGTCCGGCGCGAAGACGCGGCCGATCTGCGTCGGCTCGATGTCGACATGGACGAACTTTTTCCCCTTGGTGTAGGTGTCGACGGAACCGGTGTGGCGGTTGGCCCAGCGGTTGCCGATGCCGAGCACGAAATCGGAGGCCAGCATGGTGGCGTTGCCGTAGCGGTGCGAGGTCTGCAAGCCGCACATGCCGGCCATCAGGCGGTGGTCGTCGGGAATGGTGCCCCAGCCCATCAGCGTCGGGATGACCGGAACGCCGGTGATCTCGGCGAACTCGATCAAAAGGTCGGAAGCGTCCGCGTTGATGATGCCGCCGCCGGCGACGATGAGCGGCTTTTCGGCGGCGTTCAGCATGGCGAGCGTTTTTTCGGCCTGGGCGCGGGTCATCGCCGGCTTGAAGGCGGGAAGCGGTTCATAGGCGTCGATATCGAACTCGATCTCGGCAAGCTGGACGTCGACCGGCAGGTCGATCAGCACCGGGCCGGGACGCGAGGAGCGCATCAGGTGGAAAGCCTTCTGCAAGGCCATCGGCACCAGATAGGGCTCCATGACGGTGACTGCCCACTTGGCGACCGGCGAGGCGATGGCCGCGATGTCGACCGCCTGGAAATCCTCCTTGTTCAGACGCGCGCGCGGCGCCTGCCCGGTGATGCACAGGATCGGAATGGAATCGGCGGCGGCCGAATAGAGCCCGGTTATCATGTCGGTGCCGGCGGGACCGGACGTGCCGATGCACAGGCCGATATTGCCCGGCCTGGCGCGGGTATAGCCCTCGGCCATGTGCGAGGCGGCCTCGACGTGGCGGGCGAGAACGTGGCGGATGGTGCCCCTCGCCTTCAGCGCCGAATAGAGGCCGTTGATCGCGGCACCCGGCACGCCGAAGCCGCAGGTGATGCCTTCCTTTTCGAGAACGAGAACTGCCGCGTCGACGGCGCGCATCCTGGCCATGATCCAGCCTCCTGCCGGTTGTCTGTTGATACCGGCAATGTGCCAGCAGACAGGTTATTTTTCAATTTTTTCAAAATATTTTTCCATTATTGTATTTTTCTCATTATGCCTTGATTTTCTTCGATTTTCTGTTTTTCAATTTACACCTCGGAAAAATTACGGAAAATTTTTTCATTGCCTTTTGCGACCGTTCGGCGACACTGCCGCCATGGACCAGACCGAAAAGCGCCAGCGCGGACGCCCGCGCGCCTTCAATGCCCCGCAGGAAACGGCTTCCGTGCAATCGCTCGACCGGGCGCTGCGCATCCTCGCCATCGTCGCGGAGGGCGCCGGCCTGTCGCTCAGCGAGATCGCCAATGCGTCCGGCGTCCCTGCCCCGACCGCCTATCGGATGCTGACCACGCTGGAAGCGCACGGCATGGTCGAGTTCGACAAGACCGGCCAGCTCTGGTCCATCGGCGTCGAGACCTACCGCATGGGCTCCGCTTTCCTGCGCAGCCGCAAGCTGGTGGACCGCGCCCGTATCGTCATGCAGGACCTGATGGAAAAGACCGGCGAGACGGCCAATCTCGGCGTCGCCGAGGACGACTGCGTCGTCTTCGTCAGCCAGGTGGAAACGCATCAGGCGATCCGCGCCTTCTTCCGGCCGGGCACGCGCAGCCCCTTCCATGCGTCGGGCATCGGCAAGGCGGTGCTGGCGCATCTGGAGCCGGAACGTGTGGCGGCGATCGCCCGCAAGGCCGGGCTGGAGGCTTTTACGACGAAGACGCTCGCTACCCTGCCCGCGCTGTCCGGCAATCTCGCCGAGATCCGCGGCCGCGGCTGGTCGGTCGACGACGAGGAGCGAAACGAGGGCATGCGCTGCGTGGCGGCCGCCATCTTCAACGAGTTCGGCGAACCGGTGGGCGGCGTCTCCGTCTCCGGACCGACGGTGCGCGTCACGCCCGAGCGGCTCGGCGAGATCGGGCCGCGCGTGGCGGCGGCGGCCGCTGAAATCACCGCCATGATCGGCGGCAAGCGCCCTTGACGGTACTGGCTGCGATCAGCCGATACCGGTCACATGCCGCAGCCAGAAGGCGAGCACGACGAAGCCGGCGAAAGCGGTGACGCCGGTCCAATCGATGTCCCTGCGCCGGACAAAGGCGACGAGCCTGGCCAGCAGCGCCCAGACGAAAACGGCCAGCAGGGCCACGGCAACGAGCCGGATCATGGAGCGACCTCCTCGCACGACGTTCCTTCCCTGTATCTAGGAAGGATGCGGGCGTTTTTGAGAGGCACGCCGACGGGGTGCGGACAATTGTCTTTACTGCCGTGGCAGATGTGCTAACCGGGGGCCAAGCCCTTGTAGCTCAGCTGGTAGAGCAGCGGTTTTGTAAACCGAAGGTCGGCGGTTCGATCCCGTCCGGGGGCACCAGTTTCTGCACCGCAGGTCGATCCGTTCGCTCATGGGTTGCCGTGCGAGCCGGCGTGTGCGGCGGCGTCCTCAGTCCGCGGCGGGCACCGGGCAGGCGAGGTCGCCTTCTTCGCAATGAAGATAGGTCCGCAAATCGGCGATCCGTTTCGCCGTCATGTCGGCCGTGCACTGCATGACCACCGAGGCGTAGACCGAACCGCCGTCGACGCCGGCCGCAGAGAATTTGCATTCGCTGTCGCGGAAATGGACCCAGGCCCGCTCGGCCGCAACCAGCGCGCCTTTCGCGTCGTGATTATCGGCAAGCCGCCGTTCGATATCGCGATAGGCCTTGTTGAGCGCGCCGTCCAGAACCTTGAGATCGCCGTCGGCGCATTTGGAGATTTCGTCGGTCGTCCTCGCGGCGTCGCATTTGTCGGCGGCGTACGCGCCGGAACTTGCCAGCAAACCGATAATGGCGACCGTCAGGAATGTCTTGCTCATGATGCCCTCTCCCATCAGATGACTCGGAGTTTGCCAAGGCGAGGCCGAAGATCAACCGGTTGTGCCCGGCAAGGTTAGCGTTCTACTGCCAAGGCATTACCCAAACGGACGACGGGCGTGCGGTGGCACGCCCGTCTCCCCGCGAACCGGCCGATTATTGTTTGGCCGGTCCCCCATGCATGATGGCGTCGTCCTTCGGGCCGTCGACGATCAGGTAGCCGGCTAGCCCCCGTTCGGCGCGCGACAACGCGTGGTCGACCAGCACGTAGTGGCCGCCGCGCTCGATCTTGAAATCGACGACCGTGGCGCCGCCCGGCGGCACGCTCACCGTCTGCACCCCGGTCAGCGGCGGCGACGTCACGCTGCCCATGTCGTAGACATGGTCGAATATCTCGCCGATGACATGGAAGGACGAGGTGTAGTTCGGCCCGCCGACGCCGAAGAAGATACGCACCGTCTCACCCGCATTGGCATAGAGCGGATGTGCCTTGGTGAGCGCGCCGACCGAGCCGTTGAACAGGAAGTATTCCGGGCGCTCGGAGATCAGCTTGTCGTAGTCCATCTCCATCTCGCCCTTCGTGCCGAACGGCTCGACCGTGTAAAGCTCGCCCTGCATGACGTAGAACTCGCGGTCGACCTGCGGCAGCCCGCCTTCCGGTTCCACCACGATCAGCCCGTACATGCCGCTGGCGATGTGGTGGGCGACGCTGGGCGTGGCGCAGTGATAGACGAAGACGCCGGGTTTCAGCGCCTTGAACGTCACCACCGCCTCCTCGCCGGGCGCGATCTGGGTAAAGTCGGCGCCGCCGCCGGGGCCGGTCGCGGCATGCAGGTCGATCGAGTGCATCATGACGCTGTCGGCCGCGTTCTTGATGTGAAGTTCGACCGTGTCGCCGACCCGCACGCGCAGCATCGGTCCCGGAACCTTCTTGTTGAAGGTCCAGTAGACATAGGTGGTGCCGTCATCGAGCCGGCCCTTGAGTTCCACCGTCTCGAGATCGACGCGCACCACCTGCGGCGGCCGCTGGCCGATCGGACCCGGCAGGTCCGCCGGATCGCGCACGATGTCGGCGGCATCGGTCGCCATGCCGGAGCGCGGGCCGGGCATGACCTGGATCACCCCCTCCATGCCGGCGGCGCGGTGTCCGGGGATGGAACAGAAATAGGCGAAGTTGCCGACCTTGTTGGCCAGGAAGGAAAAGGTGGAAGAGGCGTTCTTGCCGACGACGACCGCCGAGCGGGCGGCATACTGGTCGAGCACGACGTCATGCTCGGCGCCCTCGCCGTTGATGAGGTTGATCTGAACCAGTTCGCCTTCGTGGACCATCAGCGTCGGATTGACCTTGCCGTCAATGTCGCCGCCGACGCCGATATAGACCATGCGCCCTTCGGCGATGCCGGTGCGCAGGGTGAAGATGGTGGCGCTGTGGTAGCTGACCGCGGGAGCGGATGCGTCGGCCGGTGTCTGGGGCGGCGGTGCGGCCGTCGTATCCTGCGCGGTCTGCATCCCCTGGTGGTCGTGGGTCTGGGCCAGAGCCGGATCGAGGCCCAGCGCCGCCAGCAAGGCGACGGCGCCTGCCGAAACGCGCAGCAGCGTCCGGTTCAAGTCACGCACTTGATGCCGCAAGGGGCTGGCTCTGCTCTTGTTTTCCATGGAGGTGGCTCCGTTGTTGCCTGATCGATGGCCGGATACCTATGCGATGGCGGAGGGCCGCTCCTTGAGCGAACGCAAACAAGGGCAAGGGATGCCAGTTGCTTCCTGGGACTGGATGCCGCACCCAGACATGGGCGGCAGGAGCGACCGGTTATGCCGCAGCCCTGCGCCGCCAGCTTTTCACAGCGGACAGATCCGCCTCGATGCGATGAGCGTCCGGCACGAAGGCCTTCCAGACATCACCGTGCCATGCCGATACGCTCGTGAGCAGCGGCATCCCAGCGCCGATCGCGGCGGCGAAGGCCGGATTTCGAAATAGATCGGGTAGGAACCGCCGGACCCGATCGCCCGTAACAGGACGACGCTGCACGCCCTGTCCGGCAGGCCTGACGCCTCGGCAATCCCCCTACCTCGACGCCCTCGGCGCGAGGGTCGGCGGCGACAATCGCAAATAGGCGCTGGATGCTTTCGCCGCGCCTTAAACGAGGCCTATGCAACCGGCTATCGGGTTTTCCCCGCCCGGACCGGCGGCAGCGTGAACGCGGTCAAGGCGACCCCGTCATGGACGGCCAGTCGGCAGGCATCGCGCGCGCCTCGCCGTTCACACGAATGTCATCACGACGATCGCGCCGATGACTATCAGCACGAGGCCAGCGATCAGCATCGGCAGGAGGGTGCTCTCTTCATTCTTCTCGGCCATCGCCGTTCCCCTGACAGTGTCGGAGTATCGGTATCCGAATAAAGATAGATTATCAATGTGACATTTAGGGCGGGCAGCTTCTTTGGAAAGAGGCCGTCGGCGACACTGGTGCGCCTGCCGGCAATCGGCCGAAAACGAACCGGAGGTCGTCAATCGACGTCGGCGCGCGACGGGCACGGCACGCCGATGGCCTCGCCGCATCGGACCGCGGCCGACTGCCGGGCGCCCGTCCGTTCGGAATGATGGACCAGTTCGGCAAAGCCGGCGGCGAAACCGGACAGGACCAGAAAAAGAAGCAGCAGGCGCAAAAGTGGCAAGGCGTGTCCCGACCGACTGGCCCCCGCCACCCGTATGTGGCCTCAAGAATGAGGATTGCGGCTTTACGAGGGCTTAAGCGGGAGGTTAACCATGATTCGGTCCAATGAGCACGAAACGGGCAGCCGGGCAGCCGCCTTGCTGCTTTGCAGGCGGGACACGCCGTGCTAGCTGACCTAACCACCATGCCAGCAAGACAGCGACCGCCGGAGCCATGAGCAGGAACAGCAGCCGCTTTGCCTTTGTTTCGTCCGGCACTCCGGACGCCAGTGCGGCCCGCGATGCGCTGGCTGCCCGCTATGGCGAAGTGCCGGTGGATGACGCCGAAATCGTCGTGGCGCTCGGCGGCGACGGGTTTTTGCTGCAAACGCTGCGCGAGACGATGAGCAGCGGCCGCAAGGTCTACGGCATGAATCGCGGCACGATCGGCTTCCTGATGAACGAATACCGTGTCGGCGGCCTGCCCGAGCGCATCGCCGCAGCCCTGCCCGAGACCCTCCGCCCGCTGGAGATGGAGGCGGTGACGCGTGAGGGCGAGACGGTGTCGGCGTTCGCCATCAACGAAGTCGCGCTGTGGCGGCAATCCTACCAGACGGCGAAGATCCGCATCACCGTCGACGGCCATGTGCGGCTGGAGGAACTGTCCTGCGACGGCGTGATGGTGGCGACGCCCGCCGGCTCGACCGCCTACAACCTTTCAGCCCACGGCCCTATCCTGCCGCTGGACGCGCCGCTGCTGGCGCTGACGCCGGTCAGCCCGTTCCGGCCGCGTAACTGGCGCGGCGCGCTGCTGTCCAACCGCTCGACCGTCCGCTTCGATATTCTGGAGGCCGGCAAGCGGCCGGTGAACGCCGCCGCAGACCATACGGAGGTCAAGGCGGCGACGACGATAACGGTGCGCGAATCGCCGACGCGGACGGCGACGCTGCTGTTCGATCCCAGCCATTCCTGGAACGAGCGCATCCTTGCCGAGCAGTTCCGCTACTGATTCAGGCGGCGCATTAACGCTGATGGTTAAGGTTAGGTTATCGTAAGCGGCTTCATGACGGCCGTTTAAGTTGACAAATCGCGGACTTGCGCCTATCGCGATGCAACATGACGCAGGCGCGAGGCGCCCGCCGCGACGGAAGCCGCCGCGCTCCCCCCAGCCAAAGACAGACAGATTTTGTCCTCAGACAGCCAGACCGTTCAAGAAGCGTTGCATTTTTCCGACCTTGGCCTGTCGCCGAAGGTGCTCTCCGCCGTTACCGATGCGGGCTATACGCAGCCGACGCCGATCCAGGCCGGCGCCATCCCGCACGCCTTGCAGGGCAAGGACGTGCTGGGCATCGCCCAGACCGGCACCGGCAAGACCGCCGCCTTCGTGCTGCCGATGATCACCCGTCTGGAAAAGGGCCGCGCGCGGGCACGCATGCCGCGCACGCTCATCCTCGAGCCGACGCGCGAACTGGCCGCCCAGGTCGAGGAAAACTTCACCCGCTACGGCAAGAACCACAAACTCAACGTCGCGCTGCTGATCGGCGGCGTTTCCTTCGACGACCAGGAACGCAAGCTGGAGCGCGGCGCCGACGTGCTGATCGCCACGCCCGGCCGCCTGCTCGACCACTTCGAGCGCGGCAAGTTGCTGCTGACCGGCGTCGACATCCTCGTCATCGACGAGGCGGACCGCATGCTCGACATGGGCTTCATCCCCGACATCGAGCGCATCTGCAAGCTGATCCCTTTCACCCGCCAGACGCTGTTCTTCTCGGCCACCATGCCGCCGGAGATCACCAAGCTGACCGAACAGTTCCTGCATGCGCCGGTGCGCGTGGAAGTGGCGCGCGCCGCCTCCACCGCTTCCACCGTGACGCAGCGGCTGGTCAAGTCCGGCTCGAAGCCGTGGGACAAGCGCGAGACGCTGCGCCGGCTGATCCGCGAGGAAGAGGACGGGCTGAAGAACGCCATCATCTTCTGCAACCGCAAGGTGGAAGTCTCCGAACTGTTCCGTTCGCTGGTCAAGCACGACTTCAACGCCGGCGCCCTGCACGGCGACATGGACCAGCGCGCCCGCATGACGATGCTGGCCAATTTCCGCGACGGCAAGTTGCAGTTGCTGGTCGCCTCTGACGTCGCAGCGCGCGGGCTCGACATTCCCGATGTCAGCCACGTCTTCAATTACGACGTGCCGATCCATTCGGAAGACTATGTCCACCGCATCGGCCGGACCGGTCGTGCCGGCCGCTCGGGCAAGTCCTTCACCATCGCCACCAAGAGCGACACCAAGTACATCGACGCCATCGAAAAGCTGATCGGCCAGAAGATCGAATGGCACGACGGCGATCTGTCCACGGTGCCGGTGAGCGACAGCGAGGACGATGCCCCGCGTCGCGGCCGTGGCGCGCCCCGGCGCGCCGGCCGCAAGGACGAAGGCGGCCGGGGTCGCGGCCGTACGAGCGACAAACGTTCGCATCCGAAGCACTCGGACGAAGAAACCGAAAGCGCCCTGCCCGGCAACCCGGCCGCAGACGCGGCTCCCGCCGAAAGCGAAGAGCGGCGCAGCCGCAAGGACGCGATCCGCGGCGAAAACGCCGCGCGCAAGGCGCATGACGACAACCGGCCGCAGCGCGACCATCGCGGCGGCCGCCACCGCCACGCCGAAGACGACGACAAGACGGTCGGTTTCGGCGACGACGTGCCTGCTTTCATGAAGATCGTCGCGAAGGTCTGATCCGCCGCAGTCGGTTTTTGCGCAGGCTATTCGGCCTTCTTCGTCAGCTCCGGCGGCGCCAAGCCCGACCGGAGGACCACCAGGAAACAAAAACGGCCCCGCACGGGGCCGTTTTGCTATCCGCAATGACGACAGCCTCAGGTCAGCGGCGAAAGCTGAATCTCGACGCGGCGGTTCTGGGCGCGGCCCTGTGCGGTCGCGTTCGAGGCGATCGGCCGCGACTCGCCGAAGCCGGTGACGGCGAAACGCCGCGAATCGACGCCCTGCGCCGACAGGTAGTTGGCGACAGACAGCGCCCGGCGCTGCGACAGGTCGAAATTGTGCTGCTCGGAGCCGGTCGAATCGGTGTGGCCGAAGACGTCGATGACCGTCTGGTTGTACTTCTTCAGCACCAGCGCCACCGAATTGAGCACCGAATAGAACTCCGGCTTCACCGAATCCTGGTCGGTGGCGAAGGTGATGTCGGACGGCATGTTCAGGATGATCTGGTTGCCGGTGCGGGTGACGCTGACGCCGGTGCCCTGCAACTGGGCGCGCAACGCGTTTTCGTTCTGGTCCATGACCGAGCCGATGGCGCCGCCGGCCAGCGCGCCGATGCCGGCGCCGATCAGCGCGTTGCGGCGGTCGTTGCCGCCGGCCAGCGTGCCGAGGGCGGCACCCGCCAGACCGCCGAGCACGGCGCCGCCGGCGGTGTTGGACACCTTCTGCTCGCCGGTATAGGGGTCGGTCGTGCAGGCAGCGACCAGGAACGACGTCGCCATCACGGCGAGCACGGCCTTCTTCATGGAATTCCCTCTCAAATTGCGGGCGCGCAGGCGCGCGCCGTCACCCTTCCCTTTCGGCTTGTAGCATGAAATGCGGCGAAAAGCCGACCGGCCGAAAGCCGTGATCCACGGCTTTCGATCCATCGGGTGAACCGCCTCAGTCGATGTCGGCGATCGCCTCGCCCGCACCGCCTTCGATGCGGTGCGACAGCGAGGCCTCCATGAAGTCGTCGAGGTCGCCGTCGAGCACGCTGGAGGGGCTGGTCGATTCGACGCCGGTGCGCAGGTCCTTCACCAGTTGATAGGGCTGGAGCACGTAGGAGCGGATCTGATGGCCCCAGCCGATATCGCTCTTGGAGGCCTCGGTGGCGTTGGCAGCGGCCTCGCGCTTCTTCAGCTCCTCTTCGTAGAGGCGCGAGCGCAGCATCTCCCACGCCTTGGCGCGGTTCTTGTGCTGCGAGCGCTCGGCCTGGCAGGCAACGGCGATGCCGGTCGCCAGATGGGTGATGCGCACGGCCGAATCGGTGGTGTTGACGTGCTGGCCGCCGGAGCCGGACGACCGATACGTATCGATGCGGACGTCGGATTCCGACACGTCGATCTGGATCGAGTCGTCGATCACCGGATAGACCCAGGCGGAGGCGAAGGAGGTGTGGCGGCGCGCGTTGGAATCGTAAGGCGAGATGCGGACCAGCCGGTGCACGCCCGATTCCGTCTTCAGCCAGCCATAGGCGTTGTGGCCCTTGATGAGAATGGTGGCGGACTTGATGCCGGCCTCTTCGCCGTCATGGACTTCCAGCACCTCGACCTTGAAGCGGCGGCGCTCGGCCCAGCGCGTATACATGCGCAACAGCATCGAGGCCCAGTCCTGGCTCTCGGTGCCGCCGGCGCCGGCATGGATTTCCAGATAGGTGTCGTTGGCGTCCGCCTCGCCCGACAGGAGCGTCTCGACCTGGCGCGCCTTGACCTCGCCCTGCATGGAGCGAAGCGCTGCTTCCGCCTCGGTGACGACGCCCTCGTCGCCCTCTTCCTCGCCAAGCTCGATCAGGCCGATATTGTCTTCGAGCGCGCGCGTCAGGCTGTTGACCGCGCCGATGCCTTCCTCGAGGCCCTGGCGCTCGCGCATCAGCTTCTGCGCTTCGGCCGGATCGTTCCAGAGGCTGGAATCCTCGGCACGGACGTTCAGGTATTCAAGCCGCTTTACCGCCTGATCCCAGTCAAAGATGCCTCCTCAGCAGGGTTATGGCCTGCCTGATTTCGTCGATGATGTTCTGCGTTTCCGCGCGCACGATGCTGTCCTGACAAGTGAATTGAACGGTCGGCGCGTTACATAGGCAGCGCGTCGGAGCGTGTAAAGGAAAATGGGCCGGCCGAGCCACATAGGCCGCGGTCACGCGGCCCACGTCGATCCGAAGGGTGCGTCAGTAAAGCCCGCCGCCGCCGCCCTGTATCGCCTGCGAGGCGCCGGGCGAAAGGTTGCCGCCGGGTCCGTTGGAGCCGTCGGTGCCCATGCCGATCACCCAGTAGCTGTCGGCCGGGCCGGTGCCGGGCTTGAAGGCCTCGATGAAGGCGCCCGGATCGCCGGGATTGGCGCGCATGCCGGTCTTGCGGTTGATGGCGATCAGCTTCATGCCTTCCGGCACCTTGAAGTCGATCTTCGGCTGACCGACCAGATAGGTCTTCATGAAGTCCTTGAAGATCGGCGCCGCCAGGCCGCCGCCGGTGGCGCCATGGCCCAGACCCCTCGGCGTATCGTAGCCCATGTAGAGCCCGACGACGATGTTGGGCGTGAAGCCGATGAACCAGGCGTCCTTCTCGTCGTTGGTGGTGCCGGTCTTGCCGGCGATCGGGTAGCCGAGTTCCGAAACAGTGACGGCCGTACCGCGCTGGACCACGCCCTCCATCATCGAGGTGATCTGGTAGGCGGTCATCGGATCGAGCACCTGCTCGGAATTGTCGATCAGTTCCGGCTCCGGCTGGTTCTTCCACTCGGTCGCGTTGCAGCCTTCGCAGCTGCGGTCGTCCTGCTTGTAAACCGTCTTGCCGTAGCGGTCCTGGATGCGGTCGATCAGCGACGGCTTGATCGATTTGCCGCCGTTGGCCATGATCGAATAGGCCGACACCATGCGCATGACCGTGGTTTCGCCGGCGCCCAGCGCCATCGGCAAATAGGGCGCGAGGTGGTCGTAGACGCCGAAGCGCTCGGCATATTCGGCCACCAGCTTCATGCCCATGTCGTTGGCGAGGCGCACCGTCATCAGGTTGCGCGAGCGCTCGATGCCGGAGCGCAGCGTGGCGGGGCCGGCGGTGCGGCCGTCGTAGTTCTTCGGGGTCCAGGTGGTGTTGCCGGTCTGGATGGTGATCGGGCCGTCCATGATGACGGAAGCCGGCGTGTAGCCGTTGTCCAGCGCCGCCGAATAGACGATCGGCTTGAAGGAGGAACCGGGCTGGCGCATCGCCTGGGTGGCGCGGTTGAATTCGGAGGCGGCGTAGGAGAAGCCGCCGACCATGGCGAGCACACGGCCGGTGTGCGGGTCCATAGCGACAAGGCCGCCCTCCACTTCCGGCACCTGGCGCAGCAGGTAGCCGTCGCCGTCGTCCTTCTTTTCGACGAAGACGACGTCGCCGGCCTTGAGCACGTCGGCGGGCGACTTGGCCTTCAGGGTCTTGCCGTCCTTCTTGTAGCGCAGCGCCCAGCTCATGTCGGCCTTGGAGACGGTCGCCTCGACGCGGTCGTCGACCAGCGCGCCCGACGGCTTGCGGGCCGGCTGGAGGCCGATCGTGAGGCCCTTGTCGGAACTGTCGAGGACGACGGCGAGCGCCCATTCGGGAACGTCGCTCAAGCCCTTCACATCGCCCAGCGGCTTGCCCCAGTCGCCGGACATGTCGATGGTGGTGACGGGGCCGCGATAACCGCGCAGCGTGTCGTACTTGATCAGGCCGCGCTGCATGACCTTGCGGGCGAGGCGCTGGAGCGTCGGCTCCAGCGTGGTGCGCACCGAAAGACCGCCCTCATAGAGCGCGTTCTCGCCATAGCGGGCGATGATCTGGCGGCGCACTTCCTCGGTGAAATATTCGCCGGCGAACAGATAGGTGCCGTTGCGGCGCGGCGTCACGCCGAGCGGCGCGGCCTTCGCCTTGGCGCCCTCCTCCTTGGTGACGTAGCCGTTGTCGACCATCTGGTCGATCACCCAGTTGCGGCGCTGGATGGCGCGGTCGGCATGGCGGAACGGGTGATAGTTGGACGGCCCCTTGGGCAAGGCGGCGAGATAGGCGACCTCGTCAATCGTCAGTTCGTTGACCGACTTGTCGAAATAGGTGAGCGCGGCCCCCGCGATGCCGTAGGCGCCGAGGCCGAAATAAATCTCGTTGAGGTAGAGTTCGAGGATACGGTCCTTCGGATAGGCCTGCTCGATGCGGAAGGACAGGATCGCTTCCTTGATCTTGCGATCGATCGTCTGCTCGTTGGTGAGCAGGAAGTTCTTGGCCACCTGCTGGGTGATGGTCGAGCCGCCCTGCGTCGGGCCGCCGGTGACGAAGCGCAGCGCGGCGCGGCCGAGACCGGTGATGTCGATGCCGGGGTGATTGTAGAAATTCTTGTCCTCGGCCGACAGGAAAGCCGCCTTGACGCGGTCCGGAATCGCCTGGATGGGCAGATACAGGCGGCGCTCGCGCGCATATTCGGCCATCAGAGAACCGTCCGCGGCATGGATGCGGGTCGTTACCGGAGGCTCGTACTTGGCCAGCACTTCATAGTCGGGCAGGTCTTTGGCCAGATGGCCGACATAGACCGCCACGGCCGCCGCGACGAGCAGCCCGAGCGTCGTGGCGACGCCGAAGAAATAGCCGATGAGCCGAATCATGCCCGCTCCAGTCCGAGGTCGGGGTTTGTCCTAGACGCGCCGTGCCGCAGCGCAAGCTTCCGCGCCGGCCCCGATCCGCAATCCCATCCCCATGTCGTCATGATGTGGGCAAAATGCGGCAGGCCCGGATTTCCATAGCGGGCCGCGGGAATAAAATCGACTGGTGTTGTTCCCACGCAACGCCTCCTATGGTTGCGGAGCGGCCGGCGAATCCGCCTTACCCGCCCGTCTGCGCCCTTGCCTGCGCGAACGTCGCGACCGCCTTGGCGATGCTGTCGGCGGCCTTGTCGCGCCAGTCGGAACTGAGAAGCTGCGCCTCGTCCTTTGGATTGGAAAGATAGCCCAGTTCGACCAGCACGGAAGGCACGTCCGGCGCCTTCAGCACCCGGAAGCCGGCCTCGCGGTGCGGGTTGTTGATGAGGCCGACGGTGGTGGAAAGCTGGCCGACCAGCGTACGGGCGAAGCGCAGGGAGAAGGAATGCGTCTCACGCCGGATCAGGTCGATCAGGATGTCGGTCACTTCGGGCGCGTCGCCCTTGATCTCCAGCCCGGCAAAGCGGTCCGACAGGTTTTCGCGGTCGGCCAGCGCCTGCGCCTCGGCGTCCGAAGCCTTGTCGGACACGGTGTAGACGGTGGCGCCGCGCAGGCTCTTGACGGCGATGGTGTCGGCATGAATCGAGATGAACAGGTCCGCTTCGTGCTGGCGGGCAATATGCACGCGCTCGTCGAGGCGCAGATAGACGTCGCTGTCGCGCGTCATGAACACGTCATAGGCGCCCGTCGCGGCGAGTTTGTCGCGCAGCAACTTGGCGAAAGCCAGCGTCACGTCCTTCTCGACCGCGCCGGTCACGCCTTCGGCGCCGCCGTCGATGCCGCCATGGCCGGGATCGATGACGACGGTGAAACGGTGCGCGGGAACGGAAGTCGGCCCGGTGCCGACGCGCTCGCCCTTGTTGGCGGCCGTCGCGCCGGTGGACAGCGCCTGGTCCGCCAGCGCAGCGTCGAATGCGCTCGCCGAGGCGGCGGACAGGTCGATCGTCAGTTGCCAGCCGGTGCCGTCCTGGTTCTTCAGCACATCGAGCTTATCGACCAGGAACGGCCCTTTGCCCGCCACCACCAGGCGCGCGGCGCCATTCTCGATGTTGCCGCAGCGCACGTTGCGGACGAGGCCATGCGCCTTCAGATCGCGCGGTTCGAGCGCCAATTTCGTATCGGGCAGATCGATCACCAGCCGGTCCGGCCCACGCAGCAGGAACCACTTCGGCTCCGGCTCGCGGTCGAAATCGACGGTGATGCGCATATGCGCGCCGTCGCCGGTCATCTTGAAGCCGGTGGCGGTCATCGGCGCGGCCGCGGCCGTAAGAGCTTGCGCGGGGTCATGAACCGGCGCCGCAGTCTCGGCGGCCACCGGCGGCGTCTCGTCCTGAGCGTACGAAAGGCCGGGCATGCCGAGGCAAGCCAGCACGAGCGCGAACCCAGCCAGGAGAGTGCGGAAGCGCACGGCCCCCTTGTGTGCTGTCGCCTTCGACACCATTTCCATTCCAGTCGCTTCCGGTTGGCGCGCCGCGCACGGCAATTGCAGACTTCTGCCCGTCAGGCCGCGAACTCGATTAACGATTGGTATCCAGAGAAGGTTAACCAAGCCTTTTCGGCATCGAATTCCAGTATCGCCGGCCGTTTTGCCGGCGTGGAATCGGGGTTGCCTTCCACCTTGCCAAATCATAAAAGCGACAGTGGATTACCGCAATCCTGGAACCGCCTTCCGTGCAGCTTTCGGCTGCGAACCGGAGGACAGGCGGCTCCCTCGCCAGGGCAACCGGGCGAAAAGGCCTCAGGTAATCGCGATGATTTTCGCAGGCGTGCGCCCGTGGCGGGGGAATCGCCTGCGGTGAAGGAAAACGGCAACGGTTTCGTCCCGCGCCGGCTCCGCAGGGAGCAACAAGCTGGTCCGGCTCGTCCGGGCTGTGGTTCAAAAAAAGGTCCGCTTGGTCACGATGGCTTCAGGCGCAACCATGCAAGGGTCCGCATCGAACCGCGCCATGTCGGCTGCGGGCGGCACCGTTGTTGCGTTCCGGCCTCGCGGAGCGGACGATCAATTATCCGGCATGCACATCGATACAGTCGCAAGGCGGCAGGTCTTTCCCCGCGCGCCCGGACTGCGGGCTGCCGGGAGGAAACATCATAATGCCCAACAAAATGCTGATAGACGCCTCCCACCCGGAGGAAACCCGCGTCGTTGTCGTTCGCGGTAATCGCATCGAAGAATTCGATTTCGAATCCCAGGACAAGAAGCAGCTCAAAGGAAACATCTACCTCGCCCGCGTGACGCGGGTCGAACCGTCCCTTCAGGCTGCCTTTGTCGAATATGGCGGGAACCGGCACGGCTTCCTCGCCTTCAGCGAAATCCATCCCGACTACTACCAGATCCCGGTCGCCGACCGTCAGGCGCTGCTGCGCGCCGAGGCGCAGGAGGCCGAGGACGAAGAGGAAGACGAGGAGAACGGCGACGGCGACGAGCGTCATGGCCGCGGCCGGCGCGGTCGTCGGCGCGGGCGCCATCGCAGCCGTAACGGCGACGACCATAAGGCGGCCTCCGAGGGCCATGCCGCGGCTGACGTCGAAAACGACGGCGAGACGCACGATGCGGCAGAAGCCGGCGAAGGCGACGCCGGAGCGGCGGGTGACGCCGACGAGGAAACCGTCGCGGTTTCGGAGACGGCCGTCCTGGACGAGGAAACCAACACCTCCATCGCCGCCAGCGCCGATGCGCATGTGATTTCCGAAGAGATCGCTCCCGAGGAGACGGCTGCCGAGGAAGCGCCGGAAAGCTCCGAGGACCGCGGCACGGTCGAGGAAGTGCATCACGACGCCCACGGCGACGACCACGAGGTCGAATCGGTCGGCGCCGAGGACGCACTGGAAGAGGTGCGCAACCGCCGCAAGCCGCCGCGCCGCCAGTACAAGATCCAGGAAGTCATCAAGCGCCGGCAGATCCTGCTCGTCCAGGTCGTCAAGGAAGAGCGCGGCAACAAGGGCGCTGCTCTGACCACCTATCTGTCGCTCGCCGGCCGTTATTCCGTACTGATGCCCAACACCGCGCGCGGCGGCGGCATTTCGCGCAAGATCACCAACGCGCAGGACCGCAAGCGCCTGAAGGAAGTGGTCTCCGACCTCGAAGTGCCGCAGGGCATGGGCGTCATCCTGCGCACCGCCGGCGAAAGCCGCACCAAGGCCGAGATCAAGCGCGACTACGAATATCTGATGCGGCTGTGGGAGAACGTGCGCAACCTGACGCTGGAATCGACGGCCCCCGCCCTCGTCTACGAGGAAGGCTCGCTCATCAAGCGTTCGGTGCGCGACCTCTACAACAAGGACATCGACGAGATCCTGGTTTCCGGCGACGACGGCTACCGTGAAGCGAAAGACTTCATGCGCATGCTGATGCCGAGCCACGCCAAGGTGGTGCAGCCCTACCGCGAGACGTCGCCGATCTTCGCGCGCTCCGGCATCGAGGCGCAGCTCGACAAGATGGTGCAGCCGCAGGTGACGCTGAAGAGCGGCGGCTATCTCATCATCAACCAGACCGAGGCGCTGGTTTCGATCGACGTCAACTCCGGCCGCTCCACCAAGGAGCACAACATCGAGGACACCGCGCTCCAGACCAACCTGGAAGCGGCGGACGAAGTGGCGAGGCAACTGCGGCTGCGCGACCTCGCGGGGCTGATCGTGGTCGACTTCATCGACATGGAGGAGAACCGCAACAACCGGGCCGTCGAGAAGCGCATGAAGGATGCGCTGAAGAACGACCGCGCGCGTATCCAGGTCGGCCGCATCTCGCATTTCGGCCTGCTGGAGATGAGCCGCCAGCGCATCCGCGCTTCGGTTCTGGAATCGACCATGAAGCCCTGCCCGCATTGCGGCGGCACCGGCCATGTGCGCTCCGATTCTTCCGTCGCGCTGCTGGTCGTGCGGGCCATCGAGGAATTCCTGCTCAAAGACTCGCGCAGCCACATCACCGTGCGCACGCCGGTGGCGACCGCGCTTTACGTGCTCAACCACAAGCGCTCGACGCTGGTGGACCTGGAGCAGCGCTTCGGCCTCGCCATCACCATCGAGGCCGACGACACGGTCGGTGCCCAGCACTATGTCATTGTGCGTGGCGCGGTGGCCGAAAAGCCCGAGGGCTTCGTCGAAGCGAAGGCCGCGCAGCCGGCCATCGCCGTCGAGGAAGACGAGGACGATGTCGTCGTCGAGGCGGAGGAAGAGAACGAGGATGAGCAGCCGCGCGAGGCAAGCGCCCAGCAGCCGCACCAGAATGGCGAGAACGGCGACGGCCAGCGCAAGAAGCGCCGCCGCCGCAGGCGCCGCGGCGGGCGCGACCGCGAACACGGCGCCGCCCAGCCGGGCGATGCGGTTTCGGACGAGTCCGACGACGAGGGCGACGATCTCTCCGACGCCACGGCAGAAGGCGAGAACGCCGAGGCGAATGTGAAAGAAGCCGCTGTCGTCGCGGAAGCCCCGGCTGACGAGGACGACGCGCAGGCCCGGAAGCGCAGGCGCGGCAAGCGCGGCGGCAAGCGCAACAAGCGCGACGAGGACGCCGAGGCATCAGGCGATGAGGTCACAGCCGACGCGGCGGAGGCGGAACCGGCGGCAATTCCTGCCGACACGCCTGCTCCCGTCGAAGCGGTCGCGGACGTTCCTGCGGCCGTGACCGAGGAAGCTCCGGCGACGGAAGCTGCCGACGCCAAGCCGAAGAAGCCGCGCCGGACCCGCGCCAAGAAGGCCGACGCGGCTCCGGCGGAAGCCGGTTCCGAAACCGCCGAGACGGCGCCCGTCAAGGAGGAAAGCACGGCGACCGCCGTCGCTGCCGAGGCGGAAGCCGTTGCCGATGCGCCGAAGGCCCGCCGGTCGCGCAGCAAGCCGGCGAAAGCAGCGGCGGAAGTCGCAACCGCCGAGCCGGCGGTCGTCGTTTCCTCGACGCCGGCGAGCACGGACAGCGCGCCTGTCGAAGACAAGCCCAAGCGCGCCGGATGGTGGCAGCGCAAGGGTTTCTTCTGAGGCCAAGCGAAAGCGCGGCGCGATCTTTCAGGTTCGTGGCCGCGCTTTAAGCTTTTGATTTTATGTATGTCTCCCGAACCGGCTCCCATCTTCGGAGACATGCGCCGAAATGCTGAAACAACGGGGCGGCGGCATCAAATGCCGCCGCCCCGCGCATTTCGTCAGGCCTGATCGGTTCAATGGTGAGCGTGGCGCTCCGCCGACACTTCGCCCTCAGTGAAACTCTGGACGAACGGCATCAGCTGCCAGATCGCCGACAGGCCGATGATCACATAGGCGACGCGGGTCATCGCCGCCCCGGCACCACCGAACACGGCAGAGAGAACGTCAAAGCTGGCCAGGCCCATCGACAGCAAGTTCAGACCGCCGATGATGATCAGGACAAGGGTAACAAGATTGATCGCGCGCATGATTGCCTCCGCGAATTAATGACCTGTCTGAGAAGTAAGAGCTTTTTCGCCCTTTGCCACGACAGTCGCGCAATTGTGAAAAGCGTTAACAATACGCTATGATCACCGCAGATCCTCAAGCCAGCCAGCGCTCGATCCGGTCCATCGCCTCGGCCATGTCCTCGCCGCGGCCGGCATAGGAAAAGCGCATGGTGCGATGGCCGCGCAGCGGGTCGAAGTCGCGGCCGGGCGTCGCCGCGACATGCGCCTCGGCCAGCATGCGGCGGGCGAACTCCATGCTGTCGTTGGTCAGCCGCGTGACGTCGCAGAAGGCGTAGAAGGCGCCGTCCATCGGGGCGGCCAGCGCGAAGCCAAGCTCCGGCAGGCGACGGGCCAGCAGTTCGCGATTGGCCGCGTAGCGGGCCTTCACGGTTTCCAGTTCGGCCGTCGCGCCGAAGGCCTCGATGGCGGCAATCTGCGACAGTTCCGGCGCGGAGATGTAGAGGCTTTGGGAAATGCGTTCGACCGGCCGCACAAGCGCTTCGGGAAGCACCATCCAGCCGATCCGCCAGCCGGTCATGCAGTAGTATTTCGAGAACGAGTTGATGACCGTCACGTCCGGCCCGAAGGCCAGTGCGGTGGCGTCCGGCGCGCCATAGGCAAGGCGGTGATAGATTTCGTCGGAAATGACGGAAATGCCGAGCGCCTGCGCCGTCTCCACCAGTTTCCTCAGCTCATCCGGAGGAACGACCGCGCCGGTCGGGTTGGCGGGGCTGGCGAACAGCACGCCGGCCAGCGGCTTTTGCGCGTGCGCCGCCTCCAGATGGCCGGCATGCAGCCAGGCCTCCCCTTCCAGTTCGATCTCGACCACCTCGATGCCCAGCGCCGTCATGATGTTGCGATAGGCCGGATAGCCGGGCGCGGCGATGGCGACGCGGTCGCCGGCATCGAACATGGCCAGGAAGGCAAGGTTGAAGGCGGCCGACGAGCCGGTGGTGACGGCGATGCGGCTGGCCGGCACATCGAGGCCATAATGCTGCGCATAGTGGGCAGAAACGGCGGCCCTCAGCGCAGGCAGGCCGAGCGTATCGGTGTAGCCGATGCGGCCGCGCTTCAGCGCTTCGGCAGCCGCCGCGCGCACCGCTGCGGGGGCCGGATCGGACGGCTGGCCGACGGCCATGGAGATGACGTCTGCGCCGTTCGCCGCCAGCCTGTTCGCCTCGGCCAGCACGTCCATGGCGTGGAACGGCTCGACGGCACCCCGGCGCGACAGTGAAACGGCCATTTTATCCCCTTCCCGTGTGTTCCATACCGGCCGGCCGCTCTGGTTTCGAGGCCGGCGCGCCGCACAAATGCCCGATTGGCATGACCATCACAAGTTCACGATGTTGCGGGCGGCGACTTTTCATCGGCCGCCGCCTCGTCTACCAGTGGACGCACCATGCTTAGCCTGTCACGACCCGCCTCGACCATCGCCAGGGCCGCGCGCGCGGCGGCAACGTTATCGCTGGGCGCCGCCGTGGCATTCGCCGGCACCGTCAGCGCCTATGCCCAGGGCGTTCCGGTGGTGCGCGACGCGGAGATCGAGGCGCTGGTGCGCGACTATGCCCGGCCGATCTTCAAGGCGGCCGGCCTGTCCAGTTCCAACATCCAGATCGTGCTGGTCAACGACAAGACCTTCAACGCCTTCGTCGCCGGCCGGCGCCTGTTCATCAACACCGGCGCGCTGATGCAGTCGGAAACGCCGAACGAGATCATCGGCGTCATCGCGCACGAGGCGGGACACCTGGCCGGCGGCCACCAGGAAAAGCTGCGCGAGCAGCTAGAGCGCGCCAAGACCATGGCGATCGTGGCGAGCCTGCTGGGCGTCGGCGCCATCGCGGCGGGCGCCGCCACCAACAACAAGGGCCTGGCCGGCGCCGGCATGGGGATCGCCACCGGCGGCGGCGAGGTGGCGCAGCGCTCGCTGCTCAGCTACCAGCGCGGCGAGGAAATCACAGCCGACCGCTCGGCCATCACCTATCTCAACGCCACCGGCCAGTCCGGCATGGGCATGCTGAAGACGTTCGAGCGTTTCCAGAGCGCGCTTTCGCTCTCCGGCGCGCAGGTCGATCCCTACCGCATCAGCCATCCGATGCCGCAGGAGCGCATCGCCAACCTGGAGGAACTGGTCAAGGCCAGCCCCTATCGTGACAAGGTCGACCCGCCGGCCCTCCAGCAGCGCCATGACATGATGCGCGTCAAGATCGCCGCCTATACGGACGGCCAGTCGGCCGTCTCGCGCCTGATGCGCAAGATCACCGATCCGCTGGCGGTGAAATACGGCGACGCACAGGTCACGTATCTCTACGGGAACCTGTCGTCGGCGCTGGGCAAGGCGGACGCCCTGATAAAAGCCCAGCCGAAAAACCCCTATTTCCAGGAATTGCGCGGCGATATCCTGATGAAAGCCAACAAGCCGAAGGATGCGGCCACGGCCTATGCCAAGGCGGTCAGCCTGGACCCGGCGAAGTCCGGCCTGCTGCCGGTGTCCTACGGGCAGGCGCTGATGGCCGTCGGCACGCCGGACTCGCTCAAGAAGGCGGTGGCGCAGATCGAAATCGGCTTGGAGCGCGACCGCGAAAACGGCCCCGCCTATCGCTATCTGGCGCAGGCCTACGGTGAACAGGGCGAGGTCGCCAAGGCCGAACTGGCAACCGCGGAAGGGTATTTCTATTCGGGCGCCTATCGCGACGCGAAGATTTTTGCGATGCGGGCGCAGCAGAACTTCAAGCGCGGCGAGCCGGCCTGGCTACGCGCGCAGGACATCATCAACTACGGGCCCGCCAAGGCCAAGTAAGGCATATAGGCCGGCAGGCGCCGTCGCCGCCCCGGACGAGCGAAAGGACAAGGAACGATGAAAAAGGCAGTTCTTCTCGGCGCCACCGCCGCTGTTGCGGCGCTCGCCATGCTCGGCGTCGGCTATGCGGCTGGCAACAAGCCGGCCACGCAGGCCGCGCCCGATATCGTCAAGGTGGCGTCGGAGGCCGACGCCCCGGCCGGCCAGCTCGACCGCGCCGCGGTCGAAGCCATCGTGCGCGACTATCTGCTGAAAAATCCCGAACTTTTGCTGGAAGTGCAGGACGCGCTGGAAACCAAGCAGAAGGAAGAGCAGAAGCTCGCCAGCGAAGGCGTCATCAAGAGCCAGAAGGACGAACTCTTCAACTCCGCCTTCGACGGCGTGGTCGGCAACCCGAAGGGCAAGGTCACGATCGTTGAATTCTACGACTACAATTGCGGCTTCTGCAAACGCGCCATCGAGGACATGCAGGCGCTGACCAAGGCCGATCCGGACCTGCGCTTCGTGCTGAAGGAATTCCCCATCCTCAGCCCGGATTCGCACAAGGCCAGCATCGTCTCCATGGCCTTCCACAAGATGATGCCGGAGAAATACGCCGAATTCCACACGGCGTTGCTGGGCGGCGAAGGCCGCGCCACCGAGGCGAGGGCGATCAAGATCGCGCTGTCGCTGGGCGCCGACGAGGCGACGCTGCGCAAGCACATGCAGGACCCGGACATTCCGGCGGCGCTGGCAAAGACCTACGATCTCGCCAACAAGCTGACGATCACCGGCACGCCGTCCTATGTCGTCGGCAACGAAGTCATCTTCGGCGCGCTCGGCCAGGAAGTGCTGGCCGAGAAGATCAAGGACGCCAAGGCTGCGCTCTGACCGATCGTCTCCCGGCCGCGGCGCCGCATCGCCGCCTGCCGGCGCTGTGGACAGGCAAAGAACGCACTTGCGCTCTTTCCGCCACGGATTATGCCGATTATAGAGGGTCCGGCGCCCGCCTGCGGCGGCGCCGCGAAAGGTCTGTGTTTTTGAAAACGATTTTCGTCCTCAACGGTCCCAATCTCAACATGCTCGGCAAGCGCGAGCCGTCCATCTATGGCACGCAGACGCTGGACGACATCGCCGCCGACTGCCGCAAGGCCGGCGCCGAACTGGGACTGACCATCGACTTCCGCCAATCCAACCACGAAGGCGACCTCGTTTCCTGGATACAGGAAGCGGGCGGGGCCGCCGCCGGCGTCGTGCTCAATGCCGGCGCCTACACCCACACCTCCATTGCCATCCACGACGCCATCCGTTCCACGGCCCCCGTGCCGGTGGTGGAAGTGCATCTGTCGAACATCCACGCGCGGGAGCCGTTCCGCCATGTCTCGATGGTCGCGCCGCATGCCCTGGGCATGATCTGCGGCTTCGGGCCTCTCGGCTACCGGTTGGCGCTGCAAGCGCTGGCGGCGCGCGCCTGAGCGCGGACAAGAAGAAGGATCGATCATGTCGACAAAAACGACCGGTGTTGACCAGCAGCTGATCCGCGATCTCGCGGGTATCCTGAACGACACCAACCTCACCGAAATCGAAGTGGAGCGCGGCGACCTCAAGGTGCGCGTGTCGCGCCATGCGCCGGCCGTCCACGCGATCGCCGCGCCGGCGCCCGCCTACGCCGCCCCGGTCGCAGCCGCAGCGCCGGTTGCCGCGGCGGCCGCGGCATCGGCCGCCGATCCGGGCAAGAACGCCGTTCCCTCGCCGATGGTCGGCACCGCCTACCTGGCGCCGTCGCCCGACGCGAAGGCATTTATCGAGGTCGGCCAGAAGGTGAAGGAGGGCCAGACCCTGCTCATCATCGAAGCGATGAAGACGATGAACCAGATTCCGTCGCCGCGCGCCGGCACGGTGACGGCCATCCTTATCGAGGACGCCCAGCCGGTCGAATACGGAATGCCGCTCGTCGTGATCGAATAGGCGCGAGGGCGGAATGTTCCAGAAAATCCTTATCGCCAACCGCGGCGAAATCGCGCTGAGAGTTCTGCGCGCCTGCAAGGAGCTCGGCATCCAGACGGTTGTGGTGCACTCCACCGCCGACGCGGACGCCATGCATGTCCGGCTCGCCGACGAGAGCGTGTGCATCGGCCCGCCGCCGTCGCGCGACAGCTATCTCAACATTCACCAGATCGTCGCCGCCTGCGAGATCACCGGGGCGGACGCCGTTCATCCGGGCTACGGCTTCCTGTCGGAAAACGCCAAGTTCGCCGACATACTGGCGGCCCATAACATCACCTTCATCGGCCCGACCGGCGACCATATCCGCATCATGGGCGACAAGATCGAGGCCAAGCGCACCGCCAAGCGCCTCGGCATTCCCGTCGTTCCGGGCTCGGACGGCGCCGTCTCGGAAGAGAGCGAGGCCAAGCGCATCGCCGCCGAGATCGGCTATCCGGTCATCATCAAGGCGTCGGCCGGCGGCGGCGGGCGCGGCATGAAGGTGGCGCGCACCGAGGACGATCTCGAAGTGGCGCTCGCCACCGCGCGTTCTGAAGCCGGCGCGGCCTTCGGCGACGACGCCGTCTACATCGAGAAGTACCTGGAAAAACCGCGTCACATCGAATTGCAGGTGTTCGGCGACGGCTTCGGCAACGGCGTCCATTTCGGCGAGCGCGACTGCTCCTTGCAGCGCCGCCACCAGAAGGTTTGGGAGGAGGCGAACTCCCCCGCCCTCAACGCCGAGGAGCGTGCCCGCATCGGCGGCATCTGCGCCAAGGCGGTGGCCGACCTCGGCTATTCGGGGGCCGGCACCATCGAATTCCTCTACGAAGACGGCGAGTTCTATTTCATCGAGATGAACACGCGCCTTCAGGTCGAGCATCCGGTGACGGAAGCGATCACCGGCATCGACCTCGTGCACGAGCAGATCCGCGTCGCTTCCGGCGGCGGGCTTTCGGTCAGGCAGGAAGACATCAAGTTCAACGGCCACGCCATCGAATGCCGCATCAATGCCGAGGACCCGCGCACCTTCACGCCTTCGCCCGGCACGATCACGCATTTCCACACGCCGGGCGGCCTCGGCATCCGTGTCGATTCGGGCGTTTACTCGGGCTACAAGATCCCGCCCTACTACGACTCGCTGATCGGCAAGCTGATCGTGCACGGCCGCAACCGGGTCGAGTGCATGATGCGGTTGCGCCGGGCGCTGGACGAATTCGTTGTCGACGGCATCAACACGACGCTGCCCTTGTTCCGCGATCTTGTCGGCAACCACGACATCGCCGACGGCGACTACGACATCCACTGGCTGGAAAAGTACCTGGCCAAGGAGGGATAGGGTTCGTTCAAATTCAGGTCAGAGCGCGCCGAAAATGCCGGGTTGCGAGAACCGGAGCGGAGCGTACATTCGGGTACGTGAGCACCGGAAGCGCAGTAAGCCGACATTTGCAGGCCGATGTGGCCTGAATATCAACGAACCTTCATGACCCGTCCCTACGCGCCCGGCTTCAACATCCCGACCGACTTGCTGCTCAAGGCCTATGCCTCGGGCGTCTTTCCGATGGCGGAAAGCGCGGCGGACCCGGAGGTCTTCTGGGTCAGGCCGGAGACGCGCGGCATCATCCCGCTCGACGGTTTCCATGTGCCGAAAAGCCTCGCCAAGACGATGCGCAAGGGCATCTTCGACATCCGCTTCGACTACGACTTCGAGGCGACCATCGACGCCTGCGCGGAAAAGCGAGAGGAACGCGCCTCGACCTGGATCAACGCGCCGATCCGCGAAGCCTATGTGCGGCTTCATCGCATGGGCCATACCCATTCGGTCGAGGCCTGGCGCGACGACCGGCTGGCCGGCGGGCTTTACGGCGTGTCGCTCGGCCGCGTCTTCTTCGGCGAGAGCATGTTCTCGCGCGAAACCGACGCTTCCAAGGTCTGCCTCGCCCATCTGGTCGAGCGGCTGAAAGCGCGCGGCTTCGCGCTTCTGGATACCCAGTTCACCACCGAACACCTGAAGCGCTTCGGCGCCATCGACGTGCCGCGGGCCAAATACGAGGCGATGCTGGCCGAGGCGCTGAAGGGCGAGGCTGTTTTCCATCCCTGACCTGGGATAAGAAATTACCGCTCCACCGGATCATCGCCCATGCACCCTGCCCTGTCTGCCACCGCCATCGCCGGTGTCGCCGAGACCATAGGCCCCTACATCCGGCATACGCCTGTCGTTGCCGCCGATCTTGCCGACTTCGGGCTACCGGCGCTGCCCATCCGGCTGAAGCTCGAACTCCTTCAGTATGCCGGGTCGTTCAAGACGCGCGGGGCCTTCTCCAACCTCTTGACGCGCACCGTGCCGCCGACCGGCGTCGTCGCCGCTTCCGGCGGCAACCATGGCGCGGCGGTGGCCTATGCCGCGCGGCGGCTGGGCATGCCGGCCAACATCTTCGTCCCGACCATATCCTCGCCCGCCAAGCTGGAACGCATCCGCAGCTACGGGGCGCACGTCCACGTCGTCGGCGAGCGCTACGCGGACGCCCTGGCCGAAAGCGAAAAGTTCGCTTCGGCAAGCGGCGCCCTGCCGGTGCATGCCTTCGAGCAGATCGAGACGCTGCTCGGCCAAGGCACGCTGGGCCGCGAAATCGAGCAGGACTGTCCTGACATCGACACGCTGTTCGTGGCCGTCGGCGGCGGCGGGCTGATCGGCGGCATCGCCGCCTGGTACGCCGGCCGCGTCAGGATCGTCGCGGTCGAGCCGGAAGGCTCGCCGACCCTGTTCAACGCCTTTGCCGCCGGCCGGCCGGTGGACAGCCCGACGGACGGCATCGCGGCGGATTCGCTGGCGCCGAAGCGAGTCGGGGAGCTGATGTTCCCGCTGGCGCAGGCCTATGTGCAAAAACCGGTGCTGGTGTCGGACGACGATATCCGCGCCGCGCAGCAGGCGCTGTGGGACGGCCTGCGCATCGTCGCCGAACCGGGCGGGGCGGCGGCCTTCGCCGCACTTCTGTCGGGAAAATACCGGCCGGCTGCCGGTGAGCGCATCGCCGTACTGGTTTGCGGCGGCAACACGACAGCGGTTTCGTTTTCCTGAATCGGACCGTTTCGCGAGCCGCCGGCCTCAGGAAGCATCGCCGTCGTCGAGCGGCGTCCGGCTGTGAAACATCGTCTTCCAGCCGTTGGCCCGGCGGACATGGCCGGTCGAGACTGAGCGTGTCGCGATCTTCCAGATTCGCTCCGACGCTTTAGGGTTTTGATTTTACGCATGTCTTTGTCCCGAAACCGGGACCACTTTCGGGATACAGACGCGCGGGCGACGATTCCGGCCGGATCAGTTGGTGGTCTTCGCCGGTTTGGCGGGCTTGGCCGAGGCGTCCGCTGAATCGGGGACGCTTACCGGGGCGGGCGTGGCCGGCGCCTTGGCGGTTTCCGGTGGCGGCACGTCGGACTTCTGCTTGCACGCCTTCAGCCACACGTCATAGACGGGATGCTCGACGGCGTTCAGGCCGGGGCTTTCGGCGAACATCCAGCCGGTGAAGATGCGGCGGATCTTGCGATCCAGGGTGATCTCGTCCACCTCGACGAAGGAATCGGTCTTCGGCTCCTCGGCGCCGGGGCGCGAATAGCAGACGCGCGGCGTCACCTGCAAGGCGCCGAACTGCACCGTCTCGTCGATATAAACGTCGAAAGTGATGATTCGGCCGGTGATCTTGTCGATGCCGGTGAATTCGGCCACCGGGTTGGCGACGCGCTGCACCTTGGGAGCGGGCGCCGGCTGGTCCTGCGCCGGCTGGCCTTGCGTCGGCGGCTGGTCCGGCGCGGCCCCGTCCTGGGCAGGCTGGTCCTGTGCAGGTTGATCCTGGGCTGGCTGGTCCGGCGCGGGCTGCTCCGGGGCCGGCTCGCCCATCGGCTGGTCCTGGGTGGGGTCCGGCTGAATCTGGAACGGTATCTCGGACGGGGTCTCGTTTGCCGGCGGGTCCCAGGGCATCTGCTGCGCGCCGGCCGCGAGCGGGCACGAGGCCGCCAGCATCACGGCCAGAGCGGCGGTCGAAAGGCGGCTGGAAGACATCATGCGGACGACCCGTCTTTGGGCATGCGGTGATTCTCGACGCCCGAAGGTAGAGCGTTCCCGGAAAGCGAACCAGCTACCCGGCAAATGTGGCGAGAACCCGAACCGTGGCCGGCTCAGGAGCCCGGCGTCCACGCATCGTAATCGCCAGTGACCTGCGGACGATGGCCGGCGCCAAGGATGGAGCCCTTCGGCCGATAGGCGCCGGCGGTGCCGGTGAGATTGGGCTGGTGCGGCTTTTGCCAATCGCGCGGCTTGTAATTCTCGGCCGACGGCGGCGTATCGGTGCGATGATGAATCCAGCCGTGCCAGCCGGGCGGTACGGCCGAAGCTTCCGAATAGCCGCTGAAAATCACCCAGCGCCGGGTCTGCCCGTCGGAATTGATGCCGCCTTCGTAATAGACGTTGCCGAACTGGTCCTCGCCGACCTTCTTGCCGAAGCGCCAGGTGTGGAAGCGCGTGCCCCAGGTCTGGCTGTTCCACCAGGTAAAGAACTGCACGATCAGCGTCTTCATCGTCATCCTCGCGGGGCGGCCGCCACTTGCCCGCTTATGGCGTCCGGCGGCAGCGAAGGCAAGGGCTACGATCCCTGTATGCCGAAAAACGTCTCGAGGTTTTCCCAGCTCGAGTCCATGGCGAAGGTGGGCGAAACCAGCGGAATGCCGAAATGGCCGTAAAGCGGCGTCAGTTGCCCCTCCGCCGTCTTCTCGTTCTCGCCGGCAATCTGGCTGGCATAGATGACGGAGACAAGGCCGGTGCGGTCGGCCCCGTCCAGGCAATGGACGAGGATGGGCTTCTGCGCGTTCTTGAGCACGGCCACCAGTTCGGTTGCCCTGTCCGTCGTCAGCGGCTTGGTCGCCGACATGCCGAAATCGACCATGGCGACGCCGAGCGACTTGGTCGTCTCCTGCTCGTCATCGTACCATTTACGGCCGGGCGCCGCGCCGCGCAGGTTGAGAACGGTCTTGATGCCGTATTCGCGGATATAGGTTTCGAGGGCTGCCGGAGAAAGCTGGGAAGAGCGGTAGAACTGGCCTTCGACAACCGTGTGGAAATTGCCGTTGATGCGCAGGATCTGCTGAAACGCCAGGATGGCGAGCGTGATGGCCGCTATCGAACCGACGACCACCGCCAATTGACGAATCCGCAAACGCCAGATCACGGCAAACCCTCAAAAAACGGGGCCATATCGCCCTGCCCAGGGCCTCTCTCTTAACATTGCGGCGGAACTATGCGCAACCGCGGAACGCCGGTGCCGCAGATCAGGAAAGGCGCTTTTCCATCGTCGCCAGCGTCGCATCCACCCATTGGGTGGCTTTTTTGCTGCCCGTACGGCTGAAGCCGGCCGCCTCATAGAAGCGCACGGCGCGACGGTTCTTCTCCTCCACCTCCAGGCGTATCAGCCGGCATTCGAAAAAGCTGGACTGGACCTCGTCCAGCAGCAGGCCGCCGACGCCTGCGCCCTGCATGGCGGGACGAACGTTCATCTCCTGGAGTTCGACCACCCCGGCATCGTTGGCCAGAATGGCGGCGTAGGCCATGCCCGCCAGTTGCGAACCGGTATCGGCGACGATGAACTCGGACCGGGGCCTGCGCATCGATTGGCGCAGCCATGCGACGGAATGCCAGCGGTCGGAAATCGCGGCGACGCCCTCGGCGCCGTAGATGCCGTCGTAGGTGGCGTGCCACGTCTCCACCAGCAAAGCGCGGACCGCTTCAAGATCGCGCTCGCCGGCGGTGCGGATGAACATCACTCGATGCCGAGCCTGGCCTTGACCAGATCGTTGACGGCCTGCGGATTGGCCTTGCCGCCGGTCGCCTTCATCACCTGGCCGACGAACCAGCCGGCCATGGTGGGCTTGGCGCGGGCCTGCTCGGCCTTGTCGGGATTGGCGGCGATCACCTCGTCCACCGCCCTCTCGATGGCGCCGGTGTCCGTCACCTGTTTCATGCCGCGCTTTTCGACGATCTCCTTCGGATCGCCGCCCTCGTTCCAGACGATCTCGAACAGGTCCTTGGCGATCTTGCCGGAAATGGTGCCTTCCTTGATGAGATCGATGACGGCGCCGAGTTGGGCGGGCGAAACCGGAGTCTCTTCAATGGCCTTGCCGGATTTGTTCAAGGCGCCAAGCAGGTCGTTGATGACCCAGTTGGCGGCGAGCTTGCCGTCGCGACCGGCCGCCGTCTGCTCGAAATAGTCGGCGATCGCCTTTTCCGACACCAGCACCGAGGCGTCGTAGGCCGACAGGCCGAGCTTGTCGATCAGGCGCGCCCTCTTGTCGTCCGGCAATTCAGGCAGGTCTTTCGCCAGTGCCTCGACATAGGCCTGGTCGAATTCCAGCGGCAGCAGGTCCGGGTCGGGGAAATAGCGATAGTCGTGCGCTTCTTCCTTCGAGCGCATGGAGCGCGTCTCGCCCTTGTTGGGATCGAACAGGCGCGTCTCCTGGTCGATCGAGCCGCCGTCCTCCAGGATGGCGATCTGGCGGCGCGCTTCCACCTCGATGGCCTGGCCGACGAAGCGGATGGAGTTGACGTTCTTGATCTCGCAGCGGGTGCCGAATTCGCCGCCCGGCCGGCGCACCGAGACGTTGACGTCGGCGCGCATCGAACCCTCGTCCATGTTGCCGTCGCAAGTGCCGAGATAGCGCACGATGGTGCGAAGCTTGGTCAGGTAGGCCTTGGCCTCGTCGGCCGAACGCATGTCCGGCTTGGAGACGATCTCCATCAGCGCCACGCCCGAGCGGTTCAGGTCGACATAGGACATGGTCGGATGCTGGTCGTGCATGGACTTGCCGGCGTCCTGCTCCAGATGCAGGCGCTCGACGCCGACCTCGATGTCCTCGTACTGGCCCTTGCTGTCGGGGCCGACCGAAACGATGACGATGCCTTCGCCGACGATCGGCTGCTTGTACTGGGAAATCTGGTAGCCTTGCGGCAGGTCCGGATAGAAATAGTTCTTGCGGTCGAAGACCGACTTCAGATTGATCTCCGCCTTGAGGCCGAGCCCGGTGCGGATCGCCTGCTTGACGCATTCCTCGTTGATGACGGGCAGCATGCCGGGCATGGCCGCGTCGACCAGCGACACATGCGCGTTGGGCGCGGCGCCGAAGGCGGTCGAGGCGCCCGAAAACAGCTTCGATTCGGACGTGACCTGCGCATGCACCTCCATGCCGATAATCACCTCCCAGTCGCCGGTGGCGCCGGGAATCAGTCGCTTGGGGTCGGGCGTGCGGGTGTCGACGATGGTCATGGGTGGCTATCCGGAAGTCGCGATTTTCGCAATTTTGCTCGGCCCTTCGCTAGTGCAAAGGTAGAAGCGAGGCAAGCGCAAAGCCGGCCGTCAGCCGATGGGACACCTTCGCCGGACTATATGGCCAATGCGGCTCAGCCGGCGGCATCGACATAGACGAACGCCTCGACGCCGGAGCGAAGCCGCACGGCCACGCGCTTGTAATCCGCCACCTCGTAGCGATCGGCGGCGGCGAGCTCGTCGTCGGTGATCTCGAAAACGACGCCGTCGATCTCGTCCGCGGGCCTGCCGGTATGGCGCACGATCGGATGACTGGCCTCGCCGCTTTTGGCGATCACCTCCGGGTCGGTGATAGCGACCATGGTGCGGGCAAAGCCCGGCAGCGCATCCGGCCGTCCTTCAAGCTCGCGCCCGAAGGTGGCGCGCTGCACCTGCGGGTAGCGCAGCGTGCCGTAGGAAAACAGGAAAGGCATGCGCCGCGCCTCAAGCCGTGGCGATATAGGCCCTGATTTCCTCCGCTTCGCGCTCGACGTCCTCGATGCGCTTCTTGACCACGTCGCCGATGGAGACGATGCCGTAAAGCTGGCCGTCCTTCTCGACCGGCAGGTGGCGGAAGCGGCCGACCGTCATGATCTCCATGACCTCGTTGACAGTATGGCCTTCGTTGCAGATCTTCACTTTCGGGGTCATCGCCGAGCGCACCGACGTGTCGAGCGCCGCCGCGCCTTCCTTGGCGACCATACGCACGATGTCGCGCTCCGAAAGGATGCCGACGATCTTGCGGTCGCCGTTGGTGACGACGAGCGCGCCTATTCTGTGTTCGGCAAGGATGCGGATCGCTTCCGAAAGCTTCTCGTTCGGTCCGAGCGTGACGACGTCGTGGCCCTTCGCCTCAAGAATTGCCTTAACAGTCATGGCGTCCTCCTCTTCGACGGGCCGGCGCCAGCCGTCACCGGCCTTCACATTCCGGTGAACATGGTGCGCCGCGTTCAGCCGCAATGCAAGAGCGTCGCGGCGCTCCTGCGCTCAGGCCTGGCGAGGTTCCCGTCGGTCGAAGAAGCGCAGCCCGAGGAAGCCGGCCAGGAAGCCGCCTATGTGGGCTTCCCAGGCGATCTGGCCTTCGTTGCCCGGCACGAAGCCGACCACGCCGGTCACGAGATTGATGACCATCCACACCGCCAGAAAGGTGACGGCGGCGCGCGAGCGCAGCACCGCGCCGAAGGGCAGCGGGGCGCCGGCGAAAGCGGCCTTGCCGGATGAGCGGTCGATGCGGAAGGCGAAGCGCGCGGCCGCCCCCATCATGCCGGATATGGACCCTGAGGCGCCGACGAGCGGCGCTTGGCCGAGCGGGTGGATGGCCCAGAAGAAAAAGGCGGCGGCGAGCCCGGTGATGAAGAAGAAGGCGGCAAAGCGCAGCGTGCCCAGACGATTGGCCAAAGGGGAGCCGAACGCCGCCAGCCAGATCATGTTCACCCCGACATGCAGGAAGCTGCCGTGCAGCAGCGTGTAGGTGAAGGGGCTGGAGAACGCCCAGAAATCGAGGTCGAACTGTCCGGAGTAGCGGATCGGGATGAAGGCCGCCCGCAATAGCACGGCAAAATCCTGATCGGGGGTCAGCCAGTAGACCCGCAGCACATGAATGCCGACGCACAGCACGATGAGCGCCAGCACAACGGGCGGCAGGTTGAAGACCGGTTCGCGACGCGGCGGGACGGGCTCATCGCCAGAGTCTGGAAGACGGGACGGTTCGCTATCCGGTTGGCTCATGGGGTCCGGTTCATAAACAGGCGGGCCCGATGGCCGGCTGAGGCGATCCTGTAGAACAGGCGCGGCGGAATCACAAATGCCGAACGGCCGGCGGATTGCGCCCGGATCTCGCGCAGCGAGCGGCGAACCATGCGACGAATCACCGGGCGGCGTCCAAAAAGAAAGCCGTCCAGGGATTTCCCCTGAACGGCCGGTCGAGCCCCCATGCTCCCCTGAAAGTCTTTGACTGGACGGCCACAGATGCGGCCTGGAGTGGTTTTGAGCCTGTCACGTGCAGGCTGAACGCGCAACGGAAACCATTCGTTAACCTTAACGGCCCCGACCCGTGAACAAAAATTAACGATGCTGGCACGGCTCATGCTCCGCGACCCATGAAGGGAGCCGGATATGCGCCCTTCTGTTCATCGATGGGACAACCAGCGACCGGATTCAGGGAGCGGAACGACATGAAACTCAGCGGAACGATCGCCCTGTTCCAATATTGGAATCGGCTGCGCGACGGTCGGCCGGCGCCGCGCCGCACGGAAGTCGAGCCGGCCGACATCAAGACCCTGCTGGCCGACACCTTCATTCTGGAAAAAGACACGCGCGGCGAAGCGGTCTTTCGTCTCGCCGGCACGCGGCTGTGCGCCATCTACGGGCGGGAACTGAAAGGCTTCTCCTTCCCTTCCCTGTGGCGCGACAAGGACCAGCGCCTGGTGGCGCGGCTGGTCCATGGCGCTTTCCGGCAGCGGTCGGTCGTGTCGATCGGCTATGAAGGCTTCAGCCGGAACGGCCGCTCCAACAAGTTCGAACTTCTCGCCCTGCCGCTCGACGGCGGCGCTGCGCATCCGCGCTGCCTCGGCATCGTCAGCGCCGCGGAAAAGCCCTTCTGGTTGGGCGCCGACCCGATCGTCGACGCGCTGATCGATTCGATTCGCGTCATCGATCCGGACCGCGAGCCGGTCTTCCTGGCCAACCGTCCCGCCATCACTGTCCCGGCGCTGGCGCCGTCCGAACTGGACGGCCCGCAGACCATTTCGGAGTTCGGTCGGGCACGGCGCATCCGTCATCTCGTGGTGCTCGACGGCGGGCGCGAAGAGTAGCACCGCGACATCGGCGGAGCGTCGTCGCACCGCTTTCCGGCACCGCCGATCCGGCGCGTTTTACGGTCGGATTTACCCCTTTATTAACCTGTTCACCTTAGTTTTCGGGGGAGAATTCCTGGCTGCCCGCCGGGAACGCCAACGGGGTGTAGGCAGGATGAGGTCAACGGCGGTCGATTATACGCCGTCCAGGGTTGAAAGACGCAACTTTCAACGTGTCCGGGTCAAGATCTACGGACGCTTCATGCTGGAGGATCGCACCGAACACCCCTGCCAGGTGGTCGACATGTCGCCCGGCAACGTGGCCCTGCGCGCCGAGCGGATCGGCGAGCCGGGCGAAAAGGTCATCGCCTACATCGACCATATCGGCCGCATCGAGGGGATCGTCACACGCCGCCTCCAGGACGGCTTCGCCATGACGGTGATCGCCTCCGAGCGCAAGCGCGACAAGCTCGCCGCCCAGCTCACCTGGCTCGCCAACAAGCATGAGCTGGATCTGCCCGAAGACCGCCGCCATGAGCGCGTCGCGCCGCGCAACCCGATGAGCGTGCTGCAACTCATGGACGGCCGGCAATACCAGTGCCGCATCATCGACCTGTCGCTTTCGGGCGCGGCCATCGAGATCGACGTCAAACCGGCGATCGGCGTCCAGGTCGTGCTCGGCACCATGCGCGGGCAAGTGGTTCGCCATTTCGAAGACGGCATCGCCATCGAGTTCGCCGTCGTCCAGCGGCCCGAAACGCTCGATTCGGAATTCAACCGCCCGCGCTCCTGAGCGAACATACGCCGGCGCGGGCCGGCAAGTCGCCGGGCGCCGGCGCTGCCCGTGCCGTTTCATTCGCAAGCACACCATCGCGACGGTCGGCGCAGCGGCGCACAGCCGCGAATAATCGCGCCAGACGCAACGCTTCCTTCCAGCAGCAGTAACGACTATAGGACGCGCTCGAATAGCGAGCCGCCCCTATATCGTCATGGAGAGCGCTTCGTTCAAATTTTAGATAAATTATATTCTTATTTTATTCTATTTATATTCTAAATACGAATTCGTTTTACTCAATATCTTCTTCGTGCTTTTGCGTCAAATAAATCGGGCCGTGTCATTGTCTCCTCAAACGGGGAGACGACAACAATGAACGGTACGAGGGGCAAGCTGTTGCTGCTGGCAATAGCGCTGCAATTCTTCGGCTGGGGGGCGGCCCAGGCAGGCGTCAGCTTCATGCACACCGGAGGCCGCACCACCCAGCCGGTGGGTCACTATCAGTTCTGCCAGCGCATCCCGCAAGAATGCAAGCAGATCACGGACGACCAGCGTCCGGTCGAACTGACGCGCAAGCTGTGGGCGACGATCGTGGCCGTCAATAGCACCGTCAACACTCGCATCCAGCCGCGCACCGACCTGGAAAACTACGGCGTCGAGGAATACTGGGCCTATCCCGACAACGGCTACGGCGACTGCGAGGACTATGCGCTGGAAAAGCGGCGGGAACTGATGCAGGCCGGCGTACCGGCCGGCGACCTGCTGATGACGGTGGCGCGCCAGCCCAATGGCGACGGCCATGCCGTCCTGACGGTACGGACCAGCCTGGGCGAGTTCATCCTCGACAATCTCGAGCAGCGCGTGCTTGCCTGGACCGACACCCCCTACACCTACCTCAAGCGCCAGTCGACGCAGAACTCCGGCGTCTGGGTAACGATCAACGACGGCCGCTCCGACGCGGTCGCCAGCGTCCGCTAGCAGGACGCACGGGAAAACCCGGTCGAGTCCCCCACTCCCCGTCCCCAACGACCGGGTTCAGGAGCCGGCCCCGTCCCCGGGCCGGCTCCGCCTTTTTCGGTTGCCGTGAGCATTTGCCTAAAAAATGATCGATCTGCTCAACAAGGCAGGTTCCATTCGTACGCCGATGTCCTAAACTCGCGGCGGGGTAGCGGGATGGGATTTGACGGCGCCGGACGGCCTCCGTCACAGGATCGATGGCACCAGACAACGACGACACGGCTTCGATCATCGACGAAATCTATGAGGCTCCGTTCCTGCCCGAGCGTTGGCCTCTCGTGCTTGACAAACTCGCCGGCCTATCCGCCGGCGCGGGCGGGCTCCTGACCCTGATCGACGGAAACCGCACCGGAAACTGGGTCGCCTCCCCTTTCGCCGCACGGCTGATGGAGCGCTACATCGAAGGCGGCTACGAGAAGGATAACCTCCTGCCGCAACGCGGCCTGACCAAGCGGTATGCCGGTTTCATGACCGATCTGGACCTGATGAGCGAGGCCGAGATCGCGGCCGACCCCATCAACCTGGAGATCCTGCGCCCCGCTGGGGTCGGCTGGACGGCCAGCACCTATATTCCCGTTCCGTCCGGCGACCTGGTCGCCATTATCTTCGACCGACTGGCCGTGCGGGGCCCTTACGAGCACGAGACGCTGTCCCTGCTGGACGGATTCCGGCCGCATCTGGCGCGTGCCGGGCTGCTTGCGGCGCGGCTTCGGCTGGAGGAGGCGCGCAGCACTACCGACACGCTCGGGCGGCTCGGCCTGCCTGCCGCGGCCCTTGCGGCCACCGGCCGCGTCGTCGCCAAGAACGATCTGCTCGACACACTGGGCGAACAGGTGGAAATCCGCGCGCGCGACGGCTTCCACCTCGCCAGCCCCGCGGCCGACGCGCTGCTCACAGAAGGCCTCGAACGCATCGCGCGCAAGGATATCGACGGTGTCGCCTCGATCGCCGTGCCGTCCAGCGGACAGGGCAAGCCCGCCGTTCTCCACCTCATTCCGATCAGGCGCCATGCGCACGACATCTTCACCAGCACCGTGGCGCTGGCGGTCGTTACGCCGCTGACGCCGGCGCCGATGCCGCATGCCGACCTTCTGGGCGGACTGTTCGACCTTTCGCCGGCCGAGGACCGCGTGGCGCGCGCCCTGATGGGGGGCATGAGCGTTCAGGATTGCGCCCGCACCTTCGGCGTCTCGCAGGAAACCGTGCGGGCGCAGTTGAAGAACATCTTCGCCAAGACGGCGACCTCGCGCCAGACCGAATTGCTGCAACTGCTGGCCGGCACGACGTCGCTGCCGATTCGCCTGTGAGGTTGCTTGCCAGCGCCCTTCAGGCCGGCTTCAATCCCGCCTTGAAGCGGCGCCCGTTCGCCACATAGTGTGCTGCCGAAGCGCGCAGGCGCTTTACCGCCGCCTCGTCCAGCGTGCGGATCGCCTTGGCGGGCGAGCCGACGATCAGCGAGTTATCAGGAAATTCCTTGCCTTCCGTAACCAGCGCGCCGGCGCCGACAAGGGAGTTCCTGCCGATCCTTGCGCCATTCAGCACGATGGCGCCCATGCCGATCAGGCTGTTGTCGCCGATCGTGCAGCCATGCAGCATGGCCCGGTGGCCGATGGTGCAGCCGGCGCCGATCGTCAGCGGAAAGCCGGGGTCCGTGTGCATGACCGTGTGTTCCTGCACATTGGTGTCGGCACCGATGACGATGGGCTCGTTATCGCCGCGGATCACCGTGCCGAACCAGATGCCGGCATCGCGGCCAAGCCGCACATCGCCGATCAGCACCGCGTCGGGAGCGATCCAGTTGCTCGCGGCATCGTCAAAATGCGGCGCCTTGCCATCCAGTTCATAGAGCGGCATGCCTTCTCCCCGTAGCAAACTCGCGGCACCGGTATCCCGTTCCCCGACCTCAGGCAATGCCGCTTGCCCGCAGCAGGCCAGACAGGACGGTGACGCCAAGCGCCAGCGCCCAGGCCAGCGCCGTGCATCCGCACGAAACCAGCAGGCCTAAAGATATGCGCCGGGCACGGCGGGCAGCAAGGGCATCGTTCATCAGCATGAACGGCCCGCCGACCGCGACCGCCGCCAGCGAGCGCAGGACATGCCGCGGCGAAACATAGGGCTCGACAAAGGCAAGCCGGCGCCCGCCCGCCATTTCCATGGCGGTGCCGACCAGCCCGCAGGCGGTGAGGCCGACCGGAAAGGCGAAGGCGATCAGGCTGACGAGGTCCATCTTTACCGTCCGTTTACCATAAGACCGCACTGTCACGATCCAAGCGGCGGCTGCAAGAGCCGTGCCGCCTTGTCCGTGCCGGTTAGAGACAGGTCGAATGGGAATGGCCGCCAACGAAGCCGCAGCCGACGGCCAGACCCTACGGGTCGTCGATTCGTCGCTGATGATGAAGGTGTTCTACGTCTTCGCGGCACTGGCGCTGTTGTCGGTGGCCATCAGCCTCGGCGGCAAATGGCTGGGGCGCTCCATCGCCATGGCCGGCTACACCGACGACACCACGCAGCACGAAATCGTCATCGGCAACGACGTCATCACCGTGCCGGCCAACGTCATCCGCTTCGACCGGGCGCGGCGCGACGGCATCGCCTCGCGGCTCGACCTCTATTTCCGCTATCCCGAGATGGACGGCTACAGCCCGGCCACCCGCGACGACTTCAACGACGCCGGCGGGCGCCGCAACATCGTCTTCCTGTCGTTCGAGGAGCGCATGATGTCGCGCGACATGAGCGGCCGCTTCGAGCCGATCTACAAGAGCCTCATCCAGCAGCCCGGCAAACCCGGCCCCGACGGCACGACGCTCTACGATTTCACCGAAAAATCCGGCTATCTCAACGAGGTGCTGGCGGTGGCGCCGAGGCCGGGCCAGACCCCGTTCGTGGCCCGCTGCCTGAGCGGGCCGAGCGCGCGGGACTCGCTCGCGCCCTGCGAGCGGGACGTCCATGTCGGCGCCAATCTCAGCCTGAGCTACCGCTTTCCCCGCGAGTTGCTGGCGAACTGGCAGGCGCTGGACGCTGCGATCACCGCAGAGACGGGCAGCATCCTCAAGACGGCGCGCTGACCGCGCGCCGACGCTTTCAGAACGGAATGCCGATTCCTTGAATCGGCATTCCGCTCCAACGTCTTGTTTCTAAAGCATGATGTCTTCCGAAAAGTCTGCAACTTTTCGGCATCATGCTTTAGCCGAGATCGATGTCGAGGATCGCCATCGAGAAATTGTAGTCGCCTTCCTCCTCGTCCTTGTAGACGAGGCCGAGGAACTCGTCGCCGATATAGAGCTCGGCCGAATCTTCCTTGCGCGGGCGCGCCTTCACTTCCAGCTTGGGGTTCTGGAACACGCGCTTGAAATAGGCGTCGAGCTTTCGGATTTCGTCAGGCTTCAACGGTTTTCTCCGGTTGGACGGCTGGCGGCGGAACCGCCGCCGCAGTCTTGGCTTGGCCGGCTTCTGGCACGTCAATAACGGCCATGTAAAGGCAAAGGACGCGGGGATCACAACTTGTCCCGACGGAGACGCCGGCCCAGACAAGGAGGGCTGTCCCGCCGCCCGGTCAGATATCGAACGAAACGACCTGGTCCATCGACTGCGACGGCAGAAGCTGGTCCATCTGGCGCGACGGCTGGTCGCAGCCGGTTTCGCCGACGACGCGCGCCGGCACGCCGGCCACGGTCTTGTTGTGCGGCACCGCCGACAGCACCACGGAGCCCGCGGCGATCTTCGAGCAATGGCCGATCTCGATGTTGCCGAGGATTTTCGCTCCCGCGCCGATCAGCACGCCGTGGCGGATCTTCGGATGGCGGTCGCCGCCGGCCTTGCCGGTGCCGCCCAGCGTCACCCCATGCAGGATCGAGACGTCGTCCTCGATCACCGCCGTCTGGCCGACGACGAGGCCGGTGGCGTGGTCGAGGAAGACGCCCTTGCCGATCCGCGCGGCCGGGTTGATGTCGGTCTGGAAAATGGAGGAGGAGCGGCTTTGCAGGTAGAGCGCGAAATCCTGCCGGCCGTGATTCCACAGCCAATGCGCCAGCCGGTGCGTCTGGATGGCGTGGAAACCCTTGAAATAAAGCACCGGCATGATGAAGCGGTCGCAGGCCGGGTCGCGGTCATAATAGGCCTGGATGTCGACGCGCACGACCGAGGACCAGCTCGGATCGTCGACCAGCATCGCCTTGAAGGTCTGGCGAATCAGGTCGGCGCAGACGTCCTGGTGCGCCAGCCGCTCGGCAAGGCGGTGGATGACCGCCTCCTCCAGACTGTCCTGATTGAGAATGGTGGAATAGAGAAACGCGGCGAGCAACGGGTCGCGGTCGACGGCGGCCAGCGCCTCGTCGCGGATCGAGCGCCAGATCGGATCTGCTTGCTGCAATCCGCTCGGGCGGGCCAGGGTGATGCTGTTCATCGGTCTTCTCCGCCGACTTGCCTTATCCGGCCGCTGATATAAGCCAGATCATGACAGGCGTGAACTGAATTTTCCTTATCCATTCTTCAAGTGGTTCGTGATGACGCAAAATCAACCGGCCGTGGAACAGGAAGCCTTGATCGTGCGCAGCGCGGACGGCGTCGCCACGGTGACGATCAACCGGCCGCGCCGCAAGAACGCCATCGCCCATGCGCTGTGGCTGGAGCTTGCCCGCCGGTTCACTGCCCTGTCGGCGGACCCGGCCGTGCATGCCATCGTGCTTGCCGGCGCCGGCGGCGATTTTTCCGCCGGCGCCGATATCGCCGAATTCGACACGCTGCGCGGATCGGGCAACGCCGAAGCCTATGAGGCGGCCAATTCAGCCGCCTTCGCGGCGGTGCGCGAGGCGCGCGTGCCGGTGATCGCGGCAATCCGCGGCGTCTGCTTCGGCGGCGGTTTCGGGCTCGCGGCGGCGGCAGACCTCAGGATCGCCGCGCCCGACGCGCTGTTTTCGGTTCCGGCGGCGCGGCTCGGCCTCGCCTATCCACAGGACGCCATGCAGGACATCGTCGCCGCGGCCGGACCGCAGATGGCGCGCTACCTCACCTTCACCGGCGCACGCATCGGCGCCGAGGCGGCGCTTGCCGCCGGGTTCGTGCTGGAGATCGTGCCGGCTGCCGAACTGGACGCCCGCGCGGCCGCCATCGCCGCCGCAATCGCCGCCAACGCGCCGCTTTCCGTGCACGCCTCCAAGCTTGCCATCCGGGCCGAGCTGAGTGGCGCTGCCGCTGACGGGGAAGCGGCCCGGACCGCCGGTGCGCTGACCTTCGAGAGCGCCGACTATGCGGAAGGGCGGGCCGCCTTCGGCGAGAAGCGCCAGCCACGGTTTTCCGGCCGATGAGCGCGCCGCTGCTCGATGCCGCGCTGAAGGGCGAACTCGCTGCCCTCTACCGCGCGCCTGAGCGCCACTATCACGGCCTTTCCCATATCGAGGCGCTGCTGGCGCTGGTGCAAGCCTACCGCCCTGCCGTCACCGACCCGGAAGCCGTCGAGGCGGCGATTTGGTTTCACGACGCCGTCTACGACAGCCGTGCCAAGGACAACGAGGCGCGGAGCGCGGCGCTCGCCCGCGCAAAGCTCACTGGGCGGACGGACGAAGGCCGGATCGGGAGGATCGCCGCGACGATCGAGGCGACCGCCACGCACGAGGTTCCGTCTTTCGACGATGCGGACGCGGAAAGAGACGCGGCCCTGTTCCTCGACATGGACCTGTCGATCCTCGGCGCCACGCCGGACGTCTTCGACGCATACGAGCAGGCTGTGAGGCGGGAATATGACTGGGTGGAGGAAGCGGCATGGAAGGCCGGGCGCGGGATGGTGCTCAGAGGCTTCCTTGCGCGCCCGCATATTTTCCATACGCCGCAATTCCGCCAGCGCTTCGAAACGCAGGCGCGGGAGAACATGGCGCGGTCCGTAGAGAGGCTGGCCGGTTGAGGGGCGGCGCCGATCAGGGGGATTTGCGGCACCGCTGCCGGAAGCGGACTTACAGCGGATGTTCCTGGTAAAACTCCAGCACGCGCTGCTTGAAGGTCCGGTCGCCGACCGACAGCATGTGATCGCGGCCCTCGATGTGGAAAGCCACCGCGTTCGGCATCAGCGCGGCGAGATCGTCGGGCGAACCGGCGATGTCGTCCCTGGTGCCGACGGCGATCAATGTCGGCTGGGCGATCATCGCCACCCGATCCTCCGGCAACTCGTCGCGCGAGCCGATGATGCAGGCCGCCAGCGCGCGCTTGTCGCTGCGGGTCTGGTCGGCGAAAGCGCGGAAAGTCTTTCCGCGCGCATGGGTGACGGCGGCGGCGTCCTCGGCCAGCAGCGCATCGGCGATCGGGTCCCAGTCGCCGACGCCGTCGACAAGGCCGATGCCCAGGCCGCCCAGCACCAGCGTCGCCACCTTGTCCGGATCGGAGAGGGCGAGAAAGGAAGAAACGCGCGCGCCCATGGAATAGCCCATGACATGAGCGCGCTCGATGCCGAGATGATCGAGAAGCGCCGCTGCATCCGAGGCCATTTTGGCCGGCGTATAGTCGGCGCCCTCATAGCTTTTGGACGAGACGCCGTGGCCGCGATTGTCCAGCGCGATGGCGCGGTAGCCCGCCTCGTTGAGCGTCTTGAACCAGCCGGGCGCCACCCAGTTCACATAGTGACTGGAGGCAAAGCCGTGGATCATCAGGACGGGATCGCCCTGCCCCGAGGCCGGCTGACGGTCGAGATAGCCGAGGTCGAAGCCGTCGTGGCGGAAGAAGTCCAGCGTCGTCATTTCGTATCCTGCCCGTCGTCGCCGTCCGACCGTTCGCCGGGCACGGGCGCCGCGGCGATCTTCGGATGCCGGATCAGGTCGCCGTCCTCGATGCCCTCTCTGGCCGCCGTGCCGGCTTTCAGTTCCAGCACGAAGCGCACCGGTTCGTCCGGCGAGATCACCGCCTCTGAGAAAGGCTCGCCCTTCCTGATGGCGCTGACGCGGCCGTCCTGGCTGATGAAGATCAGGTCCAGCGGCATCACGGTGTTCTTCATCCAGAAACCGAGCGGCTGCGTCGCCTCGAAGACGAACAGCATGCCGTGGTCGTCGGCCATGTCCTTGCGAAACATCAGCCCGGCCTGGCGCTCGGCCGGACCGTCGGCGATCTCGACGGTGAAGGACCGTTCGCCGCCCCTCGTCACGGCGACGAGCGGGGCGGGATCGGTCGGCAGGATCATCGGCCGGCCTTCGGCCGCATCGGTCCGGACGGACCACAGCATGCCGGCCGCCAGCAGGCCCACGCCCAGGCAAAGCGCCTTCAGCCAGTCGAGACGAGCCATCGCGATTCCCTGTTCCAGCACCAGCCACCGGTTATCGGCACCGAAAGGAGCCAGAATCGTGGCGTAGTCCTTCAAGCATGCCATGCCGGCGAAGCCAAGCTCAGCCTCTCCCGTCCCCGATCCGCGACGCTGACGAAGTCCAACGTGCCTGCCGGGGTCGCGTGGCGACGGCGCGGGAGACAGCCGACTTCGCGCTGGTCCGGACTCCGGCGACTATCCCTACATGACCAACGCCACGCCGGTGGCCGATGGCGGCAAGATTGCGCAGCCGGCCAACAAAAAAGGCCGCGCAAGCGCGGCCATCCTGCCCTGCCGCCTACCCGCTCAGTGGGCGATCGGCAGGGTTCCGACGTCGGGATGAATCTCGGCGGCCATCAGGCCCTTGTCGCCGCGGCCGAAGCGCACCAGCACGACCTGGCCGGGCCGCAACTCCGTGACACCGTAGCGGCGCAGCGTTTCCATATGGACGAAAATATCTTCCGTCCCCTCGCCGCGCGTCAGGAAGCCGAAGCCCTTGGTGCGGTTGAACCACTTGACCAGCGCCCGCTCCAGCCCGCTTTCGGGCGTTACGGTGACATGCGTGCGCTGCTCCTGCATCTCGGCCGGATGGACAGCCGTCGAGATATCCATCGACAAGACGCGGAAGGCCTGCATGCCGCGCTCGCCCCGCTTGACGAGGCAAGCGACGCGGGCCCCCTCCAGAGCGGTCTGGAACCCGTCGCGCCTGAGGCAGGTGACATGAAGAAGGACATCGCCGACGGACCCGTCATCCGGCAGGATGAAGCCGTATCCCTTGGCGACGTCGAACCATTTGATGGCGCCGGAAACCTCCTGGAGATCGGCCCCGTCGCCGGCCTCGTCCCGCCTTGCGGCCGCTGCCCCATCCCATGCCATCGAAGAGGCCTTTTCCCCCATAGAACGCCCCCTTTCGTTTTCAGTGCCGCGAACTGATTCTTGACGCAAGATTAACACTTCGTCTTCCGGTGTGTGCAAGACCTGCCGCCGCTTTTTTCGCTTGTCCTCGACAATTGCCTGTTTGCTGCGCGTTGCTTGGTCCAGTGCTTTTGCCGGTTGCCGCCTCGCGGGTCCACCCCTATGGTGCGCCGCGATCCAAGAGCCCGCATTTCAGGGAGAACGCCATGCGCTACCTGCACACCATGGTCCGCGTCGCCGACGTCGACGCCTCGCTCGATTTCTACTGCAACAAGCTCGGCCTCAAGGAAGTCCGGCGCATGGAGAACGAGAAAGGGCGCTTCACGCTGATCTTCCTCGCCGCGCCGGAGGACGAAGAGAGCGGCCGCGCGAACCAGGCTCCGCTGGTGGAACTGACCTACAACTGGGACCCAGAAGAGTACCGGGGCGGGCGCAATTTCGGCCATCTCGCCTACGAGGTGGACGATATCTACGCGCTGTGCCAGCGGCTGATGGACGGCGGCGTCACCATCAACCGGCCGCCGCGCGACGGCCATATGGCCTTCGTGCGCTCGCCGGATGGCATTTCCATCGAACTGCTCCAGAAGGGCGCGGCCAAGGCGCCGGCGGAGCCGTGGGCGTCGATGGCGAACACCGGCGCCTGGTAGCTCGGCCACCGCGAGGAGAAGACCATGCCGACAAGCCGCGCCGCCGTCGCCACGCAACAGGCGAGCAAATATCTCCAGCAGCTCTGCAAGCACTGGGCGCACAGATTTCCGGTCGAGTTCGACCCGGACCACGGAACGATCGAGCTGTCGCACGGCAAGACGATCATGGACGCCGATGCGGCCGCGCTGCATGTCGTTGTGGAAACGCCGGATGCCGAGGCGCTGGAGCGGCTGGAGACGGTGGTGGCCGATCACATCAAGCGCTTCGCCTTCCGCGAAGAGCTGGTCTTCGACTGGAAGCGCGACGCCGGCTGAGCACGCCTATCCCGCCGCCCTCGTCATTTCCAGCAGCGTCAGCACGGTGCGCCAGTTGCGCGCGGTGCAAGGCACTTTCAACGTGCGCGGGATCAGGTTGGCGAAATCGGAACGGCCGAGCCCGTTCGGCGCTTTCAGATAAAAGGCGTCGCCCTTGACGGTAAAATGCTCCGGCCCGGTGCATTTGTCCACCAGTCGCTTCTCTTCCTCTTCGGTCGGCTGCCGCTCCAGCACATAGAGGTGCAGTTTCGTCGGCTCGCCGGCGATTTCGGGATACGGATTTTCCGCGACACGGCGCGCGAACCAGTCGGCATCGCGCACCATGATGCGCGAATGGAAGCCCCATTTCGCCTCGAAAGCGTCCTCGATCGTCGCGCCCAACACGGCAGCATCACTCTCATCCGCCCGAAAGACGACGTTGCCGCTCTGCACATAGCTTTGCCCGTCAGTGAAGCCGAGCGCTTCGAAGAAGGCGCGCAATTCGGCCATTTTGACGATGCGATTACCGCCGACATTGATGCCGGAAAACAGCGCGACGAAAATCTTTCCCTCCATGGTCATACGATGAACCCTGCCAGCGTCTCGTTGTCGGTGATGTCCTGATACTGCACGCCGTTGGCGTCGAAGCGCGCGGTCAGCAGTTCGAAGTTGCGCCGGTCCTTCGTCTCGATGCCGATCAGCACCGAGCCGAAATTGCGCGCCGACTTCTTGAGATACTCGAAGCGGGCGATGTCGTCGTCCGGCCCCAGCATTTCGAGGAAATCGCGCAGCGCGCCGGGCCGCTGCGGAAAGCGGATGACGAAGTATTTTTTCAGACCCTCGAAGCGCAGCGCCCGCTCCTTCACGTCCGGCAGGCGCTCGAAATCGAAATTGCCGCCGGAGACGACGCAGACGATCGCCTTGCCCCTGATCTCCTTCCTCGGGAAATCCTTCAGCGCATCGATGGCCAGCGCCCCGGCGGGCTCCAGCACCACGCCCTCGACGTTGAGCATCTCGATCATCGTGGCGCACAGCCGGTTTTCCGGCACCAGCCGCACGGCGTCGGCGGGAAAATCCTTCAGGTGGCGCAACGGCTCGCGGCCGATCTCGGCCACCGCCGCGCCGTCGACGAAATTGTCCACCCTGGCGAGTTTTACGCGCTTGCCGGCACCAAGACTTTCCTTGAGGCTCGGCGCGCCGGCGGGCTCGCAAAAGACGTATCGGCATTGCCTGCCCTGCTCGGCGAAATAATGCGAGATGCCGGCCGCCAGCCCGCCGCCGCCGACCGGCAGCATCAGGATATCCGGCATAAGCGCCCCCACCTGTTCGGCGATCTCGTAGGCCACCGTCGCCTGCCCCTCGATAATGTCCTTGTGATCGAAGGGCGGCACCATATGGGCGCCGCTCTCGGCGGTGAACTCGAAGGCGGCGCGGTAGCAGTCGTCGAAGAAGTCGCCGACCAGCCGGATCTCGACGAACTCGCCGCCGAACAGGCGCGTCTTGTCGATCTTCTGCTGCGGCGTGGTGACGGGCATGAACACCACGCCCTTCCTGCCGAAATGACGGCAGACATAGGCAAAACCCTGCGCGTGGTTGCCGGCAGAGGCGCAGACGAAGAGTTCGGCCCTGTTGCCGGCGGCCAGCGCCTTGCGGAAGAAATTGAAGGCGCCCCTGATCTTGTAGGAGCGCACCGGCGTCAGGTCCTCGCGCTTCAAGAACACCCGCGCGCCGTATTTGCGCGACAGGTACGGGTTTTCCTGCAACGGCGTTTCGGGGAAAAGCTCGCGCACGGCGGCCGCGGCACTGGCAACCCTGTCGGTGAAACTGGTCATGGGTGGTCGCTCTCTCCTGAACGGTTCCCGTTCCTGACGCCATTTCGGCACCGGTGCAACAGGGACGCGCCGGCGCGCACGCCTCGCGGCGCTTTGTCGGCGCGATGACTTACTTTGGCCGCACTTGCGCTGTCGGGAAAGCCACCACGAAAACAACGGGTTTCAGCCGCGGCGGGCGCCGCGGCCGCTTTGGACTGGACTAAAAAGTGCTGCGCAGAACGTTTCTCACCCTTTTGCCTGCCGCGCTCGCCGCCGGCTGCGCCGCGCACAAGCCGGAGGAATTGCTGGGCAGCGCCCTGATGGCGGCTTCCATCGGCGACATTTCCGGCAACCACGCCATCTTCGTCGCCACCACGCGCAAGCGTTCCGACGACCCCAACAAGGTGTTCGACGGCGAACGCTCGGCGGCGCTGAGCTTCGCGCGCGTCAACGTCACCGTGCCGAAAAGCCACGAAAGCGGCAAGATCGAGCGCAAGAGCCGCGGCAACTCGAACGACCCGTCGAAATATTTCATGGCCTCCGAAATCGCCGGCTACGACAGCGAAACCAAATTCCTGCTGGCGCTGAACACCGACACGGCCGCGCGCGGCGGCCGCGTCATGGTGTTCGTGCATGGCTACAACACCGGCTTCGACGACGCGGTCTACCGGTTGACCCAGATCGTCCACGATTCCGGCTATCCCGGCACGCCGCTGCTGTTTTCCTGGGCGTCCGGCGCCAGCACCACCGGCTACGTCTACGACAAGGAAAGTGCCGCCGCCGCGCGCGACCAGCTCGAAGAGACGCTGCGGCTCCTGGCGCGAGGCAGCGCGCGGCGCATCGACATCGTCGCGCATTCCATGGGAACATGGGTGACGATGGAAGCGCTCAGGCAACTCGCCATCAAGGGCAACCGCACCCTCGGCGGCAAGCTGGGCGACGTGGTGCTGGCCTCCCCCGACATCGACGTCGACGTGTTCAAGAGCCAGATGCAGCGCTACGGCAAGCCGGACAAGCCGTTCATCGTGCTGCTCTCCGACGACGACCGGGCGCTCCGGCTTTCCAGCATGATCGCCGGCTCGCAGCCGCGCGTCGGCGACTACAAGAACGCAGCGCAAGACCTCACCAGCTACGGCGTCACCGTGGTCGACATGTCCGGCGTCAAGGCGGGCGACAGCTTCAACCACACCAAGTTCGCCGACAACCCCGAACTGGTGGCGCTGCTCGGCAAGCGGCTGCGCGAGGACGACGGCTATGCCAGCGACCGCGACGTGACCGACCGCATCAACCAGGTCAACCATGAGATAAAAGCCGGCCTGCTTTAGCCCGCCGGGCTGGACCGACGCGACGCACGGCTTTATTCGGGAACCGTGTCATGCGTTCGCGAGCGAGGTAGCGTCGTGCGAGGAAGAACCGCGTTCACCGTCGCGCTGATGCTGCTGGTTTCCGGATGCGCCGGACAGGGCGCGCACGATCTTCTGAACAAGACCGCGGTCGAGGCTCCGTCTTCGGCGATCGCCGCCACCCACGATATCTTCGTCGTCACCACGCGCCGCAAGGCGACCAAGGAACCGCGCCAGGTGTTCGACGGCGAGCGTTCGCTGACGTCGAGTTTCGCCGAGGTCGAGATGACCGTGCCGAAAGTGCACAAGGTGGGCAACATCGAGCGCGCCAGGGGTTCCGCCCCGAGCGACCCGGCCAAGGATTTTTCCGCCTCGCGCGTCACCTTCTACGGCGATGCCGGCCAGTTCCAGAAGGCCGTCGGCGCCGACATCGCGCGCCGCGGCGACCGCGTGCTGGTGTTCGTGCACGGCTTCAACAACGGCTTCGACGACGGCGTCTACCGCATCACCCAGATCGCCCACGACACCGGCTACAAGGGTACGCCGGTGCTGTTTTCGTGGGCTTCCGCCGGCAAGCTGACCGGCTATGTCTACGATAAGGAAAGCGCCAACGCCGCGCGCGACGACCTCGAAGCCACGCTGAAGATGCTCGCCCGCACCAAGGCCAAAAGCATCGACATCGTGGCGCATTCCATGGGCACCTGGGTGACGATGGAGGCGCTGCGCCAGCTCGCCATCGAAGGCAACCGCGACCTCAACGACAAGCTCGGCTATGTGGTGCTGGCTTCGCCCGACATCGACGTCGACGTCTTCAAGAAGCAGATGATGCGCTACGGCAAGCCCGACAAGCCGTTCGTCGTCCTGCTTTCCGGCGACGACCGGGCGCTGAAGCTGTCCGGCTTCATCTCCGGCGACAAGCCGCGCGTCGGCGACTACGGCAACGCCACCGACCTCAGCCAGTACGGCGTCACCGTGGTGGACCTCACCAACACCAAGGGCAACGACCGGCTGAACCACGCCAAGTTCGCCGACAACCCGATGCTGGTGCAATTGCTGGGCGACCAGTTGAAGACGCCCGCCGCACTGGCCTCGGGCGCCCCCCTGCCCGGCCGACCGATCGAGGATATCGGCAACGGGCTTGGCCAGGCGGTCGGCTCCGTCGCCCAGATCATCATCACGACGCCGTTCAAGGTGCTGTCGGTGGCGACGGGGGGAGAGTGAAAGGTTAGGGGAATAGGGGAATAGGGGAATAGGGGAATAGGGGAATAGGAAGAAAACCGATTCTTCTCTTTTCCTATCTTACCATCTTACTCCCCTAATGCCTTACTCCCTTATTCCATTACACAAACAGTTCCACTTTCTCGAACGTCCGCACGTCCACCAGCCCGACGTCGGAGATGCGCAGTTCGGGGATGACGACCAGCGCCAGCAGCGAATGCTGCATGTAGGCGTTGTTCAGCGTGCAGCCGACCGAGCGCATGGCTTCGACCAGCTTCTTCGCCTTGGCCGCGACGACCTCGGCGCGTTCGTCCGACATCAGGCCGGCGATGGGCATTTCCACCAGCGCCAGTTCCCTGCCCTTGGAATAGAGCACGACGCCGCCGCCTGTCTCGGCCAGCCGGTTTGCGGCCAGCGCCATGTCCGCCTTGTTGGTGCCGACGACGATGATGTGGTGGCTGTCATGCGCCACGGACGATGCAATGGCGCAATCCTCGCTGTAACCGAAGCCTGAGACGAAGGCGTTGGTGACGCCGCCCGTGCCGCGATGGCGCTCGACCAGCGCGATCTGGCAGACGTCGTTTTCGTGATCCATCGCCACCAGCCCGCTTTCGACCGGCAGGTCCGCTTCGAGCGCGCGCGTCGGCGCCTGGTTCTCGATGACGCCGATCACCCGTACGCGCGCCTCGTTGGCGCCGGCGGGTGCGGCGATATCGAAATCCGTTGCGACGAGTTTCTTGCCCAGCCGCACCGTGTTCTTCGCCGACGCCGGATAGTCGTAAGCCGGGATCTCGGCCGTCAGCCTGCCGTTGCTCGCCAGCAGTACGCCGCGCGCATAAACGGCGTCGATCGTCATTTCGGCGAGGTCGGAGACGATCAGGAAATCGGCCAGCCGGCCCGGCGCGATGGAACCCAGTTCGCGCTCCAACTTGAAGTGCTGGGCGGTGTTCAGCGTCGCCATCTGGATCGCCGTCACCGGCTTCAGACCCTGCCGGATGGCGTGGCGCACGACACGGTCCATATGGCCTTCCTCGACCAGCGTACCGGAATGGCTGTCGTCGGTGCACAGGATGAAATTGCGCGGATCGAGCCCGCTTTCCGTCACCGCCTTGATCTGGGTCGCGACGTCATACCAGGCGGAACCGAGCCTCAGCATCGCGCGCATGCCTTGCCTGACGCGGGCGATGGCGTCCTCCGCGCGCGTGCCTTCATGGTCGTCCTCGGGTCCGCCGGCGACATAGCCGTGGAAGGCGGGACCGAGATCGGGCGAGGCGTAATGGCCGCCGACGGTGCGGCCGGCGCGCATGGTGGCGGCGATCTCGCCGGCCATCACCGGATCGTTGCTGGCGACGCCCGGAAAATTCATCACTTCGCCAAGGCCGATGATGTTTTCCCAGCCCATCGCCTCCTCGACGTCCTTGACCGTCAGCACGGCGCCGGGATTTTCCAGCCCCGGCGCCGACGGCACGCAGGACGGCATCTGCACATGCACGTTGATCGGCATCGCCAGCGCTTCGTCGTGCATGAGCCTGACGCCGGGCAGGCCGAGCACGTTGGCGATCTCGTGCGGGTCGATGAACATGGAGGTGGTGCCGTGCGGGATGACCGCGCGGCAGAATTCCGTCACCGTCACCATGCCGCTCTCGACATGCATGTGCGCGTCGCACAGGCCCGGCACCAGATAGCGTCCGCCGGCATCGACGACCTTGGTGTTCTCGCCGATCGTGTGACCGGCGTTCGGCCCGCAATAGGCGAAGCGGCCACCGACAATGGCGATATCTGTGCCCGGCACGACCTCGCCGGAATAAACGTTCACCCAGCGGCCGTTGCGGATGACGAGGTCGGCCGGCTTGCGGCCCGTCGCCACGTCGACAAGGTCCGTCGCCATCTCGGACCATGGCCTTGGACGGTTGGGAACGGACGATTGGCGGTGGGACATGGCGATTCCTTCGGTTTTCGTCATTTTCGCAAAACACCGGCCCGCCCGCCAGTGACCCAACGGGCGGTATTTATTGCGGCGGCAGGCCGGCCTGCACGCCAAGATCACGCGGAGTCGCGACCGGTCAACTCCCCGCGACCTGCGCAACCTTCGTCTTCGAACCGAATTTCTTCCGCACGGATCGGGAACTGCCGTCGACGAGGTTATGTCGCGACTCGACGGGTTCTGACTATCCGAAGCAGGAAGCGGCGGCGAAACCATACCACCGGTTCCGGATACCGAGGTGGATCATGTTCTCTATCACGTACAAGACGATGCTGGCCGCATCGCTCGTGGCGGCAATTCCCTTCGGTGGGGCGTATGCCGCGCAAGTCCGTCACCATCCCATGCAACATGCGATGGCCCTCAACCCCGAAGCCAGTGCGCTGGTGGATCAGACCGAAGGCGTCGAGCAAGGCATCAGGGACGCAGTCGAACTGCACCGGATCGACGGCGCCACGGCGAGCCAACTGACGGCCGAAGCGCGCAACATCCAGTCCCAGGCCATGCGCGGAGGCGACGACCGCGCATTGCTGGGCCAGTTGGATCAGGTTTCGCAAGACCTGCGCGTGGCGACCGGCCAAGGATGGACTTTCGGCGGCGGCGGCGACGGCGGCTATTATCCGAACGGTTACGGCTCGAGTTTCCCGCACTGACCGGTTCGGATACCCACACTCGGCAGACATGAACCGGGCACCGCCGCACATTAACCTTAGCTCCTAAGGTTAAGTGTTCGTTTCGTTGGAAGCCTGCCGAGTTGTCCCGTAAAGAGACAGCGGGGGCGCGGGACATTCAAGGCGCGCGAGGCCCAGGGTTCAGAGGGGTGAGTCTCGCCTGCCGTTTCGTGTCCCCGCTTTCATGCCGAAAATCGCGAGCGAAACTGGTGCGGACGACGGGACTCGAACCCGTACGGATCGCTCCGAGGGATTTTAAGTCCCTTGTGTCTACCAGTTCCACCACGTCCGCGTGACCTGCTTGTCGAGGCTTTGGCCCTCTGCGTCAATCGATGTTTTGTCTGTCAGGTCCGTTCAGCCAATCTTCAGGTTGCGGAAGGCAAACAGGCGGCCGGAACGAACGACAAAGGAGATCACGATGGATCGTCGCCATGTCCTGACCGGCATTGCCGTGTTGCTCGCCTCGCCCGGCCTTGCGTACGCGCAAAGCCGGGCGGCGCCGACTTCCGACCAGATCATGCGCCGGCTGGACGTCGAGCCCAGCAAGCGCATACGCCCCGAAGAGCGCGTCACCATCCAGGAATTGCGCCGTCGGCCGGATCTGCGCCGCGCCGCGCCCTCGATCGACATCCAGGCCATCAACTTCGAATTCGGCTCGGCCGAGATACCGCGCTCCGAATTCCGCAAGGTGCGCGAGATCGCGCGCGCCTTCGAGCAGATCGTCCGCCGCCGGCGACGGGCGCGCTTCCTCATCGAAGGGCATACGGACGCCGTCGGGTCGCGCGGCTCCAACCAGATCCTTTCCGAACAGCGCGCCGCATCGCTGAAACGCCTGCTGGTTTCGGAATTCGGCATTCCGCCGCGGACGCTCGAGACGGTCGGCTACGGCGAAGATTATCTTCTCGTCGACACACCTTACGAGGATTGGCGCAACCGTCGCGTCACCATCCGCCGGGTCGACGAATTCCTCCGCTAAAGCTGTTTCGGCTCCGGCAAAACCTGCGGAACGGCTCTGTCGCGCCGTTTCGCATTTGCCGGACATGCCCCTGGCAAGGCATCCGCCGCCCTGCCCGGCGGCTGTGCCGTTCAGGCGCCGCGCCGGGCCGCGGCGCGCTGCCGGCGCAGGTGTTCCTCGACGCCAGGAATTGACCGTCTGGCGGAAAGCCGGACCGGCCTGCGCTGCCATTCCGGCATCGCTGGCGTCCCGCCGCATCAGCGCCTACATAGGCTCGACGACCCCGCCTTCGCAGAACTTCCCGGAGTTTTCCATGACCGCAGCGCTTTTCCAGCCCATCACGCTTGGCGGGCTGGCCATCCTCAACCGCATCGCGGTGGCGCCGATGTGCCAGTATTCGGCCGACGACGGCTCGGCCACCGACTGGCATGTCCAACAGTGGATGAGCTACGCGCTGTCGGGCGCCGGCATGGTCACGGTCGAGATGACCGACGTGGAACGGCGCGGCCGCATCAGCCACGGCTGTCTCGGCCTTTATTCCGACCATAACGAGGCCGCCGCCAGGCGCGCGCTCGACGCCGCGAAACGGGTGGCACAGCCGGGCACCAGGTTCGGAACGCAGCTTGCTCATGCCGGCCGCAAAGCCTCCAACCAGCGGCCCTGGGAAGGCGGCGGGCCGCTCCGGCCCGACCAGGACCCGTGGCCGGTCGTTTCCGCCTCGGCGATCGCCTATGATGAAGGCTGGCCGGTGCCGCATGCGCTGGACGAGGAAGAGATCGTTGAACTGATCGGGCGCTTCGCCGATTCTGCCCGCCGGGCCGAACGCGCCGGCTTCGACTTCATCGAACTGCACGCCGCGCACGGCTACCTGATCTTCCAGTTCCTGTCGCCGCTCTCCAACCGGCGCACGGACCGCTGGGGCGGCAGCCTGGAAAACCGGATGCGCTTTGTCGTGGAAATCGCGCGGGCGGTGCGCAAAGCGGCGCCGAAGCTGATGCTGGGCGCCCGGCTTTCGGTGAAGGAGTGGGTGGACGGCGGCTTCGACGTGGAGGACGCCATCGAGGTTGCCAAGGCGCTGAAGGCGGAAGGCGTCGCCTATCTGTGCTGTTCCTCCGGCGGAAACTCGCCGCACCAGAAGCTGCCGTCCGGACCCGGCTACCAGGTGCACCTGGCCGAAGCGGTCCGCAAGGGCGCCGACATCCCGGTGCGCGCGGTCGGGCTGATCGACGATCCGCTGGAGGCCGACAGGATCGTCGCCGACGGCCGCGCGGACATGGTGGCGCTGGGGCGCGCCTTCCTCGCCGATCCACGCTGGGGCTGGCGGGCGGCGGCGGCGCTCGGCGAGCCGATCCATGCCGCGCCGCAGTTGCAGCGCGCCGTGACCACCATGCGGCATTGGATGAAACCGGCAGAATGAGGCATACTGCGCGGATCGGTCCGCGCCGATGTCGCGGCGACGGGAAACCATTTGCCCCGTTTCGCGTTAGGCACGGAACGCGCCCCGTTCGGCGGCGCGGCCTCAATGCTGCTGTCTCGGAGACGTCTCATGGCGAAGCTGACCTACACGATCGTTGAGCATGACGGAGGCTGGGCCTACAAGGTCGGCTCGACGTTCTCGGAAACCTTCCGCACCCATGACGAGGCGCGCCGCGCCGCCGAACTGGCTTCGGCGGGTCAACAGGTGGCAGGTTCGACCGACGGCATCCAGTACGAGGACTCCGCCGGAAAATGGCACCAGGAGCTGGCGGACGGCCGCGACCGCCCGCAGACGGAAATTTCCGACGACGCAAAAGGCGGCTGACGCCGACCGGACCGATCAGCGGGCAGGCAGCAGGGCCGGCAGTTCGGCGATCATGGCGTCGCGCGTCGCGCGGCCCGCGGTCATGGTGACGCGCCTGCCCTTTTCCTCGACAAGCCGGGCGAAGACGACGGTGCGGCCGTCGCGAACCGCCCAGCCGACGAACCAGCCGTAGGCGTGATCCTGGTCGAGCGCGCCGTCGATCTTGCGGAACGGTCCGGTGCCGGTCTTGCCGTGCAAGTCCCAGCCGCCGGGCAAGGAGCCAACGGACGTGATGGCCGCCGTCATGTCGAGGGCATGGCGCGACACCGGCAGCTTGCCGGTCGTCAGCGCGCGCAGGAATTCGACCTGCTCGGCTGGCGAAATCTTCAGCGACGACGACAGCCAGGCGCGTGTCAGGCCGTTGCCCTTGCCGGGATCGCCCGAACCGTCTCGGTTGCCGTAGGCGAAAGCACGGATATAGCGGTCGAATTTTTCGGCGCTCAATCGCCGCGTGACCTGCTGCGAGTACCAGACGACGGAATTGGCGATCCACGACGTCGGGTCCTGATCCGCCTTCCAGGCCGGCACCCATGAGGGATAACCCTTCTTGAAGGGCAGTTTCGGCGTGTGCTCGTCCTTGAGGATACCGGCGTCGTAGCCCATCAGGGCGATGGCGATCTTGAAGGTGGATGCGGGCGTGACGCGCCGGTCGCAATCGCCTTCGCTGACCAGTTTCCCGCCGGTCGCCGCGTCGGCGAGGAGGGTGCAGACGGTCGCCGCCCGCGCGGCATTTGTCTGCCCGGCAACCGCCATTGCCGCGCACGCCACCCAAAGCCAGATTTTCATCGGTGCCTCGCTGTCGAATGCCGCCCGCCGCGGATTGGCTACACCGGCGGCGTTACGCGAAGATTACCGCGAAGAACGAAGGGCGCGCGCCCAAAACGCGGAAAGGGCGCCGAAGCGCCCCTCCCTCCATTTTTGCGTGCTGCCCGGCCTCAGCCGTGCAGCTTGATGGCGATCTCGGCGACACGCTTGCCCTGGAAATGCGCGCCTTCCAGTTCCTGCGCCGAGGGCTGGCGCGAGCCGTCGCCGTCGGCGGTGGTGGTCATGCCGTAGGGCGCACCGCCGCGCACGACGTCGTTGCCCATCTGGCCCTGGTAAGCATAGGACAGCGGCACGATGATCATGCCGTGGTGCTGGAGCGTAGCCTGCGTGGAAAGCAGCGCGAGCTCGGCGCCGCCGTGCTGGGTGGCGGTCGAAACCATCACCGAGCCGACCTTGTCGAGCAGCGCGCCGCGCGCCCACAGCGGACCGGTCTGGTCGAGGAAGTTCTTCATCTGCGAAGCGACTGCGCCGTAGCGGGTGGCGGAGCCGATGATGATGGCGTCGTAGCTTTCCAGTTCCGCCGGCGTGGCGATCTCGGCCTGCTGGTCCAGCTTGTAGTGCGAAGCTTTGGCGACGGCTTCCGGGACCAGTTCGGGAACGCGCTTCAAGGTGACGTCGGCACCAGCCGCGCGCGCGCCTTCGGCGGCGGCCTTGGCCATCTGCTCCATGTGACCGAAGCTCGAATAATAAAGAACCAGAACCTTTGCCATTGTCGTCTCCTTGAGGTGCAAACCGGTCGGCGCCGGATGCGCCGTCGCCCTGTATCTAGGCGATCCGTCGTTCATCGGAAGCCGCCTTATGCAGCACGGATTGTTCACCGATCCGGCGCCATTGCCCCGGTTCAGCTGCGGGAGTATGGGTCTGTGCCCGCCCTTCTTCCGGAGAAAGCCATGCCCGAGATCGTCACCGCCGCCATGATGGTCATCGGCGACGAGATCCTTTCGGGCCGCACGAAAGACCGCAACATCGGCCACCTCGCCGATGTCATGACGGCCGTCGGCATCGACCTGAAGGAAGTGCGCATCGTTCCCGACGAGGAGGACGAGATCGTCGCCGCGCTCAATGCGCTGCGCGCCCGCTACACCTATGTCTTCACCACCGGCGGCATCGGGCCCACGCATGACGACATCACCGCCGATTCGGTGGCAAAAGCGTTCGGCGTGCCGTGCGAATACGACGCCAAGGCCTACAAGATGCTGGGCGACAGCTACGCCCAGCGCGGCATCGAGTTTACCGAGGCACGCAAGCGCATGGCGCGCATGCCGCGCGGCGCCGACCATATCGACAACCCCGTTTCGACCGCGCCCGGTTTCCGCATCGGCAACGTGCATGTCATGGCGGGCGTGCCGTCGATCTTCCAGGCGATGCTCGACAATGTCGTGCCGACGCTGAAGACGGGAACGAAAATGCTGTCGGCCACCGTCCATTGCCCGGTCGGCGAAGGCACGATCGGCGGGCCACTGGCCGAAATCCAGAAGGCGCATCCCGACACCATTATCGGCTCCTATCCGAAGTATGGCGAGGGCAAGTTCTGGACCGAACTGGTGGTGCGCGCCCGCAGCCAGGACGCGCTGGAGGCCGCGCGCGCCGACGTCGAGGCGATGGTGAAACGCTTCACCGCCGGCTGAACGGCCGGGAACCTCGGCGGCGGCGACGGCGTTTTTGTGGAGCGGCCGTGCTAGACTGCGGCCGCGATCGAGCGAGGGACCCGTCATGCCGTTCAAGACCATCGTCGCCATTCTGCAAAACGAACAGGACGCCGGGCGCGTGCTCGACTGCGCCATCCCGCTCGCGGCGGGCTTCGGCGGCCATCTCGTGGGCGTCCACGCCGAAGCGATGCCGGTGCCCTACACTTCCGCCACCGGCTTTCCCGACACCGAATTCCTGCAAGTCTCGGCCGAAATGAACGAGGAGCGCGCCGAGAAATTGCAAGCGCTGTTCCTCAAGCGCATGGAGGGCTCGGGCCTGCCCTTCGAATGGCGCAGCCTGGAGACGTTTTCCGGCGACAGCGCATTGTCGGGCATCGCCACCGTGCGCGCCGCCGACCTCGTGGTGGCCGCGCAGAGCGAGGCGGGCGGCGACGCCAGCGCCGATGTCGGCACGCTGGTCTACGACGCCGGGCGACCGGTTCTGGTGGTGCCGCATGCCGGGCCGGTCGTGACCAGCTACAAGACCGTGCTGCTCGCCTGGAACGGCACCCGCGAAGCGGCGCGCGCCGCCTTCGATGCGCTGCCCTTCATCCTCGCCGCCGAAAAGACAGAGGTCTTCGTCGTCGATCCGTCGGGCGACGGGGATGGCGACGGCACGGCCGGCGGCGAAATCGCCGCTTCGCTGGCGCGCCACGGGGCCAATATCAGCGTTTCGGTGCGCAAGGCCGACGGCGGCTCGATCGAGGATGTCATCCAGGCGAGGCTGACCGACACCGGTGCCGATCTTCTGGTGCTGGGCGCCTATAGCCATTCCTGGCTGCGGCGCCTGCTGTTCGGCGGCGTAACCCAATCGGTGCTGCGCTCCGGCACGGTGGCGGCTTTCCTGTCGCGCTGAGACACGACAGGACCAATCGTCGGCCCTTGCCTGCCTGGAGATGGCCGGCTAATTTTCCAACGTTCTCAGGGCGGGGTGCAATTCCCCACCGGCGGTATGCGGCGGGAGCCGCGAGCCCGCGAGCGCCTTCTAAAAACGAAGGGTCAGCAGACCAGGTGCGATGCCTGGGCCGACGGTATAGTCCGGATGAAAGAGAACGTACCGGTTTCGCGCGGCTCAGGCCGGCGGCCGGTTCGTGATCGCCTTGGGTGACGTGTCCGTTACGAGAAAGGTGATTACGATGACACACACCCGCTATGCCTTTATCAAAGCCGGCTGGCACGCCGATATCGTCGATCGTGCGTTGGACGGTTTCCTCGAACTGATCCCGCGCGAGCAGGTCGACGTGTTCGACGTGCCCGGCGCCTTTGAAATGCCCCTTCTGGCGCGCGACCTCGCCGCCTCCGGCCGCTATGCCGCGGTCGCGGCAGCCGCCTTCGTGGTGGACGGCGGCATCTATCGCCACGACTTCGTCGCCCAGGCGGTGGTGGACGGGCTGATGCGCGCCGGCATGGATACCGGCGTGCCGGTGCTGTCGGTATCGCTGACGCCGCACCATTACCAGGAAACCGAGCATCACACGCGCATCTTCCGCGAGCATTTCGTGCAGAAGGGGCGGGAAGCCGCTCAGGCGGCGCTGGTCATCGGCCGGACGAGGGCGATGCTGGCGGCAGCCTGATTCCGCCGCCGCACCTCAACTTTGCCCATAAGGCAACATCCGGCGCAGCACCGCGTCGCGCCGGATGAAATGATGCCAGAGCGCAGCAAGGGCGTGCAGCCCGGCAACGATCAGGATGCCATTGGCGTAGAGCGAATGCAGGCCCTTGATCGAGCGGGCGATCGCTCGGTCGGGCGTCACCGGCGAGGGAATGGCGAACAGGCCGAAGAAACTCAGCGCGTCGCCGCGATACCAGGTCAGCAGGAAGCCCAGGATCGGAAGGGCGACCAGCAAGGCATAGAGCAGCAGGTGTCCGGCATGCGCCGCGAGGCGTTCGGGCGACTTCATTTCAGCCGGCAGCGGCGGAGCGCCGTTCGCCAGACGCACCGCCACCCGCCAGGCGACCAGCACGGCAAGCAGGATGCCGAAGGAGATGTGGATCTTCCACGCGGCGTCGGCGCGCGGATCTCCCCTCGGAAAGATGTCTTCCCCGAAGGTGAGGGCATACATCAAAACGACCAGGCCGAAGAGCGACCAGTGAAGCCATTTTTGCGAAGCCGTATAGGCGATGCGGGCCATGCGGGAACTCCCGTCCGAAACCGGCATAGACATGTTTCGAATTCCGGCGGGTTTGTGGCCTGGCGATTAAATATCGGTAAGGATCGGCCGCATCTTCGGGTGGAGACCGCCATCCACAGTTGCTCGCGCACGGCCCTTGCCAACCGCGCGTCTTTCCGGCTAATTCCGCCCGCATTCCCAACCCTGATCGCGCGACCGCGCGGGAGTGCTCCATGTCCCTTCCCGAAAAGGCCTTCCCCGTTTCCTGGGACCAGTTCCACCGCGACGCGCGGGCGCTGGCCTGGCGGCTGTCGGGCGTCAACGGCCAGTGGAAGGCGATCGTGTGCATCACCCGCGGCGGGCTGGTGCCGGCGGCCATCATCTCGCGCGAACTCGGCATCCGCGTCATCGAGACGGTATCCGTCGCCTCCTACCACGACTACACCAGCCAGGGGCAGATGCAGGTGCTGAAGGAGATCACCCCTGCCCTTTTGACCAACGAGGGCGCCAACGTGCTCATCATCGACGACCTGACCGACACCGGCAAGACCGCCGGCGTGGTGCGCGCCATGCTGCCCAAGGCGCATTTCGCCACAGTCTACGCCAAGCCGAAGGGCCGGCCACTGGTCGACACGTTCGTCACCGAAGTCAGCCAGGACACCTGGATCTATTTCCCCTGGGACATGGGCTTCACCTACCAGAAGCCGATCGCCGACGACCACGCCGGGTAACGCCCGCCCGGCCACCGTCGCTTTCGCGGCGGATGCAGATCATAAAGCGTCGCAAAACCGGGATAATCGTCGCGCATGCTGTGTGCCGAGCGCGTTTCGTGCAATTTTTTACTTTCCTTGCGTATAATTGCAGCTACGATTCGTAAGACGGCAAATCATTTCGGGCTCGGGCGGCTCGCATGCAGGAAGGACCTCGGACACACAGCCAGATGGCTGAACGGGTGCGCAAGCTGTTCGGCACGGTGCCGTGCCGGCTGCAAGTCGCCGCTCTGCCTTGGCGCATGGGCGCCGCCGGCGCCGAGATCCTGCTGATCACCAGCCGCGACACCGGCCGCTGGGTGCTGCCAAAAGGCTGGCCGGAGGCGCGCGAACCTTTGAGCGTGGCGGCCGCCCGCGAGGCGGTCGAGGAAGCCGGCCTGACCGGCACCATTTCCCACATCGAGGCCGGACGCTATTTTTACGCCAAGGGGCTGGCCTCGGGCGAGGAAGTGCCGTGCGAGGTGCTGGTGTTTCCGCTCCAGGTCGAATCGATGGCCGACAAGTGGAAGGAATGGCGCGAGCGCGAGCGCCGCTGGGTGCCGGTGGCGGAAGCCTCCGGCATGGTCAAGGAACCGGACCTCGGCCATATCATCGCGCTCTTCGGCGCCGATCCGCGGCGATTCGCCGCCTGATCCACCACACCCCGTCGCTGACGCCGGCCGGCGAGCCGAAAATCCATCCCCGTTATCCACATATGTGACACACAATATGTTGGGGTCACAAATTCGATAAAAACGACTCCTTGACGAGCCGGGGCGAGTCGCTTTTTATGGGCCATGCGCCCTTGTTGAGGACGCGACCGGAAAGTTCAGAGGCCGGTCCTTTTTCAAGATTTCCATGCGTCTTCCCGCATTTTCGCCCGTTTACGAGGCCGGCGAGAGCGTGGGAGTTTCGTGCCTTGAAGACGTCGAAAGGGAGGATTGTCGAACTGGAATAAATTGTCTGTTAACACTATATTTAGTGTTTGCGGGTATGGTTCGACGCTATATAATGTAAGTCGGCTTCGACATGACGTCGGGCACAGTTTTCAGTTTCGAGGGACCCGCCGGGTCCTTCTCCCGGATAGGCAAGGCGGAAGATCGCCGAAGCGTCCAGGACGGGGAACCGGCACAAATGGAGAGTCGGGTGGGCTTTCGCACATCCGGCAGACGGCGGACTTGCGCCTGGCGATACGGGATTCGGGGAATCCTCCGCAAAGGCGCTATATATAGACAAAGGGACATAGGACGATGCGCATCGAGCGGCACTTCACCAAGGCGGGTCAATCTCCCTATGCGGAGATCGAATTCCGCAAGGCCCTGTCGGAGATCAAGAATCCCGACGGCTCCGTGGTGTTCCGGCTCGACGACATCGACGTGCCGGCGCAGTTCTCCCAGGTTGCCGCCGACATTCTGGCGCAGAAGTATTTCCGCAAGGCCGGCGTGCCCGCTCGCCTCAAGAAGATCGAAGAGAACGACGTTCCCTCCTTCCTGTGGCGCTCGGTGGCCGACGAGGCCGAACTCGCCAAGTTGCCGGAGGCCGAACGTTACGGCTCGGAAACCGATGCGCGGCAGGTCTTCGACCGGCTGTCCGGCACCTGGACCTACTGGGGTTGGAAGGGCGGCTATTTCAAGTCCGAAGCCGATGCGCTCGCTTTCCGCGACGAGCTTGCCTACATGCTCGCCACCCAGCGCGTGGCGCCGAATTCGCCGCAGTGGTTCAACACCGGCCTGCACTGGGCCTACGGCATCGACGGCCCCGGCCAGGGCCATTTCTACGTCGACCCCTTCACCGGCAAGCTGACCAAGTCGAAGTCGGCCTACGAGCATCCGCAGCCGCATGCCTGCTTCATCCAGTCCGTCGGCGACGACCTGGTCAACGAAGGCGGCATCATGGACCTGTGGGTGCGCGAGGCGCGCCTGTTCAAGTACGGCTCCGGCACCGGCTCCAACTTCTCGCACCTGCGCGGCGAAGGCGAGCGGCTTTCGGGCGGCGGCAAGTCGTCGGGCCTGATGAGCTTCCTCAAGATCGGCGACCGCGCGGCCGGCGCCATCAAGTCGGGCGGCACGACGCGCCGCGCCGCCAAGATGGTCATCGTCGACGCCGACCATCCCGATATCGAGGCCTTCATCGACTGGAAGGTGAAGGAAGAGCAGAAGGTCGCCTCGCTGGTGACGGGCTCCAAGATCGTCAAGAAGCATCTCGGCGAGGTGATGAAGGCCTGCATCAACTGCGAAGGACAGGACGGCGACTGCTTTGACCCGGCCATCAACACCGCGCTCAAGCGCGCCATCAAGGCGGCCAAGAAGGACGCCGTGCCGGAAAACTACGTGCAGCGCGTCATCCAGTTCGCCAAGCAGGGTTACACCTCGATCGCGTTCTCGACCTACGACACCGACTGGGACTCGGAGGCCTATCTCACCGTTTCCGGCCAGAACTCGAACAACTCCGTCTCGCTGAAGGACGACTTCCTGCGTGCCGTCGAGAAGGACGAAGAGTGGAAGCTTATCCGCCGCATAGACGGAAAGGTTCACAAGACTATCCCGGCACGCGAGTTGTGGGAGAAGATCGGCTACGCCGCCTGGGCCTCGGCCGATCCGGGCCTGCATTTCAACACGACGATGAACGACTGGCACACTTGTGCCGCGGCCGGCGCCATCCGCGCCTCCAACCCGTGCTCGGAATACATGTTCCTCGACGACACGGCCTGCAATCTCGCCTCGATCAACCTCTTGCCGTACCGCAACACCGACGGCACCATCGACATCGCCGCCTATGAGCACACGGTGCGGCTGTGGACCATGGTGCTCGAAATCTCGGTGATGATGGCGCAGTTCCCCTCGAAGGAGATCGCAAAACTCTCCTACGACTACCGTACGCTCGGCCTCGGCTACGCCAACATCGGCGGCCTGCTGATGACCGCCGGCATCCCCTACGATTCCGACGAAGGCCGCGCGCTGTGCGGCGTGCTCACCGCGCTGATGACCGGCATTTCCTATGCCACCTCGGCCGAGATGGCGTCCGAGTTGGGCGCTTTCCCGGACTACGACCGCAACGCGCAGAACATGCTGCGTGTCATGCGCAATCATCGCCGCGCCGCCTATGGCGACAAGGACGGCTACGAGAAGCTCTCGGTCAACCCGGTGCCGCTCAACGCCGACCATGTCTGGCAGAAGGATCTCGTCACCCATGCCCGCGCTGCCTGGGACCGCGCCATCGAGCTCGGCGAGGAGCACGGTTTTCGCAACGCCCAGGCCACCGTCATTGCGCCCACCGGCACGATCGGCCTGGTCATGGACTGCGACACCACCGGCATCGAGCCCGACTTCGCGCTGGTGAAGTTCAAGAAGCTGGCCGGCGGCGGCTACTTCAAGATCATCAACGCCGCGGTGCCGGAGGCGCTGCGCACGCTGGGCTATTCGGAAAGCCAGATCGCCGAGATCGACGCCTATGCCGTCGGCCACGGCAACCTGAATCAAGCACCGGGCGTAAATCCTTCAACGCTCAAGGCAAAAGGCTTTACGGACGAGAAGATCGCGGCGCTCAACACGGCGCTGAAGTCGGCCTTCGACATCAAGTTCGTGTTCAACCAGTGGACGCTCGGCGCCGACTGGGTGAAGACGACGCTCGGCTTCACCGACGAGCAGCTCAACGACTTCTCCTTCGAGATGCTGCCGGCGCTCGGTTTCACCCGCAAGGAAATCGAGGCGGCCAACATCCATGTCTGCGGCGCGATGACCCTCGAGGGAGCACCATTTCTAAAGGCCGAGCACTATCCGGTGTTCGACTGCGCCAATCCGTGCGGCAAGATCGGCAAGCGTTACCTCTCGGTCGAAAGCCACATCCGCATGATGGCTGCGGCCCAGCCCTTCATCTCGGGCGCCATTTCCAAGACCATCAACATGCCGAACGAGGCGACGGTCGAGGACGCCAAGGGCGCCTACATGCTGTCCTGGAAGCTGGCGCTGAAGGCCAACGCCCTCTATCGCGACGGCTCCAAGCTCTCCCAGCCGCTCAACGCCTCGCTGATTTCCGACGGCGAGGACGACGAGGACGAGGCGCTGGAAGCGCTCGTCGCGGCCCCCGCCGCGGCCAAGGCGGTCGCGGTGACGGAGAAGATCGTCGAGCGGATCATCGAGAAGGTGGTGCGCGACCGCGAGAAGCTGCCGAACCGGCGCAAGGGCTACACGCAAAAGGCGCTGGTGGGCGGCCACAAGGTCTACCTGCGCACCGGCGAGTTCGACGACGGGCGGCTCGGCGAAATCTTCATCGACATGCACAAGGAAGGTGCCGCCTTCCGCGCGATGATGAACAACTTCGCCATCGCCATCTCGCTCGGCCTGCAATACGGCGTGCCGCTGGAGGAATATGTCGAGGCCTTCACCTTCACCAAGTTCGAGCCGGCGGGCGTCGTCGTCGGCAACGACGCGATCAAGAGCTCGACCTCGATCATCGACTACGTGTTCCGCGAACTGGCGGTGAGCTATCTCGACCGCACCGATCTCGCCCATGTCGACACGTCCGACTTCTCCAACACCTCGCTCGGCCGCGGCATCAGCGAAGGCAAGGCGACGCCCTTCTCCAAGGGCCTGTACCGCGGCGCCTCTCCGGTGAAGCTGGTGTCGAGCAGCGGCGAGCCGAAGGGTTTTGCCGGCGGCGCGCCCTCCTCCACCGGCCCGGCCCGCGCCGCCCCGACCGCCTTTTCCGGCTCCAACGTGCTGGCGTTGAAGCCGGCGGCCGAGGACGTGGTCGCCTACAAGCGCGACTATGAGGAGCGGGCGAAGGAACTGGCCGAGGAGATCGCCGACGAGAACCCGCCGGATCTGTTCGAGAGCGACGCGCCCTCGGCCACCACGGCGCTGTTCTCCGACAAGGCCGCCGCCGACGCCGCCTCGGCCAAGACCTTGGCCGCAACGCGCCGCAACCAGGCGATCATGCAGGGCTACACCGGCAACATGTGCTCGGAATGCCAGAACTTCACGATGGTGCGGAACGGCACCTGCGAGAAATGCGACACGTGCGGAAGTACATCGGGCTGCTCATAGTATACCGAGGGCTGAGGTGAACCTTAAGGAATGTCCTTGGGCACCCTTTTGAGTCCTCCGGCGACTTAAGCTGAGTCCCTGAACTGAAAGCGCCCCGCAGTCATCTGCGGGGCGCTTTTCTTGGTGAAGCGAAAAATAGTGCCTTCTGGTGAGAATATCGCAGTCTTTCTAGATGCAAACCGGTCCAGATCGGGCCACAACGTGAACAGGGCTAACTTATAGGCGCGGACAAAACGGGGAGCACGTCAGCTTTCAATCGCCCCAATCTTCATCATCGTTCCAGCTTCGATAGAATGGCGGCGGATAGTCGGGCTCAACACGAATGACGGGACGCGGACGTTCATAGCGCCAGTAATAATCGTCGGCCGGCGCCGGCTCGTATAGCCGATAGACCTGTCGCTGATAGTGGCGCCGTCTTTCAACATGCCTTCTTTCGGCATGGCGCGGGCGCACGCAGTAGCCATCACGGGTCAGATAAGCACACACGACATGGGCCTCCTGCAAGAGGCCGGACCGCATCGGCGCCTTCGGTATCGACATGGGAGCAGCATGGGTACCATAGCCCAAAGCGCAAAAAACACCGGAGAGTACAAGGACTGACAGCTTCATTGGCCTCTCTCCTTTCTCGGGATCGGTTGAATCAACGCCCGGAATTTGAACGAATTGCGGCAGCGATACGCGATTGCAGGATCAATCGCCGGGCAAGTTCGCGTCGCGCCAGAACAGCGGCGTTCTAACGAACGCAGTTACGCTCCCCCAGCTCACATTTCCCGGCCGCATCTGTGCGGACGCCAGGCGATTCCGCCTGGCTGCAAGATGCGCTATTGCGGAACTTGCAGGAGCAACACCTGGCCGTCCCAATTCGTATGCGCTTCGTTGTTGTCGGAGCCTGCGACAAGCTTCCCTTCGGGGAATTCCTTGGCCAGAGCGTCGCGTCCGACGTTCATGCTGGAACTGGTCGAGACCGAGGTGAACAGGGACAGGTGCCGGCCAAGCCGTTCCTCCACGACCGAGCCGATCCATACCGGCATTTGCGTCGCGCTGACGAGTTGGATGTCGGTTGGCCACAACCGCAATACGAGGCGTGATCGATCCGGCGCCGCGGTATCCACGTCTAAGAGCGTGAGCGCGGGTAAACGGCCGCTGGCAAGCCGTGCCGCTGCCGGCAGGTCGGCAGGCGCTGCGTTGGCGGTAAGCCAGCCAAATGCAGCGGGTGACAGCCACGACGCCGATTGGCGCCAACCCCTGGCCAAAAGTTGTCGCTCGATGGACGGCAGGTCGCCCGCCCATTGCACGGTCAGCGGCTCCTCTATCTCGCCGGTCAGGTCGATCCGCTGTGCGGGAAGCCGCTGCCAGCCGCCCGACCGCCAGGCATCGGCCGTCATAGTTGCGGCTTCGGTCTTGCGGGCATAGCGCTGCATGTCGAGGCCATGATGACGATAGACATTCAAGCTCCCGGCAAGACCGAGCGTCAGGCCGGCAACGAGGGTCAGTCCTACAGCCCCGACAGGCATTGTCTGTTTGCGCAGGTAGAAGAAGGCGAGGGTCGCCAGCCAGGCGGTGCCGAATGCAAGTCCGCCGATGACGTCGGAAAACCAGTGCGCTCCGAGATAAAGACGCGAAAACGCGATCGGCAGCGCAAGCGAAAGCGCGATGAAGGCCGCCGGCAGGCGCAAGGCCGGTCGAAGTTCGCGCCCTATCAGGAAGGCCAGAAAGCCGTAGAGGACGAGATTGACCGTGCTGTGGCCGCTCGGGAAGGAGAAAGCGCCCCAGCCGGTATAAAACAGTTCGTTCGGGCGGGCCCGATGCAGTGCCACCTTGATGATTGTGTTGAGTGACGACGCTCCTGCAATGGCAACCAACCAGTAGGTGGCAGTGCGCCAATTGCGTTTCCAAGCGAGCCACAGAAGCACGGTTGTCGTTACGGCAAGCACGACAGCGGTATCGCCCAGTTCGGTCACGACGAGCATGAGAGCATCGCCCGGCCCGGTGCGCAGGTCCTGGAGTGCCTGGTAGATCGCGGTGTCGGCACGAACCAGCGGGTCGCCGCTGACGACGTCCTCCAATATCCCGAAGAACAGCCAGGCAGAGCCGATCAATAGCAGAGCGAGCAGTGCCACGATTCGCGCGTCGGGCCGTACCGGATCGAGGAGATCGATCACGAAACGCCCCCAGCGGGAATTGCTGCCCGCCATATGCGCCCGCACCCGTTCCGACACGCGCGATGCAAGCGGCGGTCCGTGACGAAGGGCGAGCCTGACGAGACGGATTGCGACCCAGACGACGATGACAATAAGGAAGACCAGAATGGCGAGCGGTTTGGCGGCGGCGCCGAACATGGAGAAGGCCGCGCCGACGAAGACCGCGGGCAGGATATGCGACGGTGCCCACACAAGCGCCGACAGGATGTTGGCGGCATAGAAGCGCCGTACCGACATCCGCAACATGCCGGCGATCAGGGGAACGAAGGCGCGCACGCCGGGCGTGAAGCGGGCGATGAAGACGCTTTTGTCGCCATGCCGTGCGAAGAAGGCCTCGCTGCGGCTTATGAGGTCCGGATGCCGGTTGAGCGGCCATCGTTCCAGGATCTCGCGGTGATAGCGATGGCCGACCCAAAACGAGAGGCCGTCGCCGATGATGGCGCCAGCGGCGGCCGCGCCGAGCATCGGCCAGAGCTTGACGATGCCACTCGGAACCAGAGCGCTAACCGCCAGGATGGCGGCCGTGCCCGGAACAAAGACGCCGATGATGGGGATCGATTCCGACAGAGCGAGCAGCAACACGGCCGCGTAGGCCAGGTGCGGATGCTCGGCGATGAACGCCGTGACTGCGGAGAAGAAGTGCGCCAGCATGGCGTGGAACTCACAAGATGCCTGTGACCAGCCGGTCGATGCGCGTTCCTTCGCGGTAGAGCGCGCGAACCAACAAGGCCGCGGCGAGCCCGGTCGCGGCGCCGCCGAGGACGTCGCTCACATAATGCGTGCCGATATAAACCCTGGAAAACGCCACCAGCACCGCCGCCGCTAGAAACCACAGGCCGATCCGCCGCATTCCATGCACGAGGAACGCGGCCGCGATGGCGAAGCTTGCGGTCGCATGGTCGGAGGGGAAGGACGGATCGGCGCTGGGCGCGACGAGCAGATGCGAGATGCCGGCATCGTATGGCCGCATGCGATGGACGAACAAAAGGATCAACTGGTTGAGCGCCAGGCCGAGGAGGAAGGTCAGTCCTGCCGCGACGAGGATATGCCTGTTGTGCGGCCGGTCCCGCCCCTGCCACCATTGGCCGGCAACGGCGAGGACGAGCAGCGGCACGCCGATGGCCGACACCCAGATCATCGGGAAATCCGCGATGCCGCCTGCTCCTGTGAGACCGTTGATGGCATGGATCATGGAGGCGTCGAGATCATAGAGTTGCAACGGCATACCCTCTCGTATTCGCGCGAACGGCTTCGGCGGCGCGTCAATAGTCCTGTCTTGCCGCAGGCACGGCCGGCTTCGCCAGCTTCCCTCGAACAGGCAGAAGAACCAGCACCGTCAGCAACGCGAAGGCGGCGCCCGCGAGAAAAGTCGCTTCCGGTCCCGCCACGTCCCACAGCGCACCGGCGATGACGCTGGCGGCGAGCATGGCCAGACCGCAAACCAGGTTGAACATGCCGAAAGCGGTGCCGCGCAGTTCCGCCGGCGCGGTTTCGGCCACGAGCGTCGAAAGCAGCCCTTGGGTGAAGCCCATGTGGAGGCCCCAGAGCACGACGCCGACACCGACCGCGAGGATGCCGCCGGCAAACGCCAGCACCACGTCGGCGGCGACGAGCAATCCGAGCCCGACAATCAGGATCGTCACCTTGTTCCTGCGGTCGGACAGGATGCCGACAGGATAGGCCGACAGCGAATAGACGAGGCTCATCAGCACCATGACCGCCGGGACGAGCGCTATCGGCAGGCCGATCGACTGCGCGCGCAGGATCAGGAAGGCCTCGCTGAAGCGCGCCAGCGTGAAGATCGCGGCGATCGCCACGACCCACCAGTACGGCGCGTCGAGGCGCCGCAATTCCTCGCGGTGCAGCGGCAGGCGGATTTTCCGCAACGTGGCCGGCCGCTCGGGCTCCTTCACGGCGACGAGGAGAAGGGCGACCGACAGGAACGCCGGAATGACGGCGATCCAGAACACCGTCTTGAAGTGATCCATCGTCAGCCACATCAGGCCGATGGCGAGCAACGGCCCGACGAAGGCGCCCACTGTGTCGAGCGATTGACGCAGGCCGAAGCTCGCGCCGCGCAGTTCGGGCGGTGCGATGTCGGCGACGAGGGCATCGCGCGGCGCGCCGCGTATGCCCTTGCCGATCCGGTCGATGAAGCGTGCGGCGATCAGCCCGTCGAGCGAGGACGCCAGCGGAAAGACCGGCTTGACCAGGGCGGCGAGGCCATAACCCAG
>NZ_JAFKID010000025.1 GCF_017306545.1 Mesorhizobium sp. | reverse complement strand
CTCTGGTCGCAGTCTCCGGTGCGCGCGCCGCCGACGCCGTCGTCGTCGCCGAGCCGGAGCCGGCTGAATACGTCAAGATCTGCGACGTGTACGGCGCTGGCTACTTCTACATCCCCGGCACCGAAACCTGCCTGCGCGTTGGCGGCTACGTCCGCTACGACATCGGCGTCGGCGACCGCGAAGGTCACACCGACGTTCCGGACACGCTGGGTGCGGGCACGAACGACACCTATCACAAGCAGGGCCGCTTCACGCTCAAGACCTGGACCGGTCAGGAGACCGAGCTCGGCACCTTGAAGACCTACACCGAAACCCGCTTCAACTATCGTGATCACTGGGATGGCGCCGGCGCCGGTAGCGCCTGGTCGCTGAACTTCGCCTGGATTCAGCTCGGCGGCCTGCGCGTCGGCAAGGACGAGTCGGCCTTCGATACGTTCATCGGCTACGCCGGCAACGTCATCGACGACACCATCGTTCCTTACGGCTCGTTCGACACCAACGTCGTCCAGTACTACTTCGATGGCGGCAACGGCTTCTCGGCCGTGGTTTCGCTGGAAGACGGCTCGGGCTCCGACTCGATCGACAGCTACGTTCCGCGCGTCGTCGGCGGTGTGAAGTACACGCAGGGCTGGGGCGCCGTCACCGGCGTGGTCGCCTACGAGTCCAACACCGAAGAGTGGGCCGGCAAGGTTCGCTTGGACGTCAACGCCACCCAGCAGCTGTCGCTGTTCTTGATGGGCGGCTACGGCTCGGACGACAACGTCGCTCACAACTATTACAAGCTGTGGGACGGCAACTGGGCCATCTGGGGCGGCGGTTCGTATCAGGTCAACGAGAAGACCAGCTTGAACCTCCAGGCTTCGTATGACGAAGGCAAGACCTTCGGCCTGGCTGCCAACGTTGCCTATGCGATCGTCCCCGGCTTCACGATCACGGCCGAAGTCGACTACTTCAACCAGGCGACCAGCGTGTTCCACGCCAAGGATGACGGCGTCGGCGGCATCCTGCGCTTCCAGCGCAACTTCTAAGGCCATGGCGTCTTAGTCAAAATAGCGAACCCGGGCATGAAAGTGCCCGGGTTTGTTCGTGCCAGAGTCTGGTGCGGACGGAAAATTCCAGGGGGGTCGGGCTATGATGGCATCATGTTTGCACAACGGTCCTGTATGCTCCCGCGTCACAAGGATCGGTTTGCTCGCAAACTGATCTCTTGAAAAGGCGCCGCCAAATGGGTAGGGGACTCCTATCCATTGGGGGGTGGAATTCCGATGATCGATGATCCGATCCGGGGAGAGATTCTCTCTGGTTATGTTCCCGGCTATATGGCCGGCGGTGCCAAGGTCCGTTACGACTTTGGAATTAGAGAGGTTAAATCATACAGGATCGGCGAACTGTTCGCGGCCTATCGTGATATACTGTGGGACGATGGCCGGCATAAGTACAACGTCAGTTCATTTATCGGCGAAATAGATGAAATTCTGTGTGGGCAGCGTTTCAGTGCCTTTTCGCAGGAGACGTTGGACGAACTGATTGCTATCCTGCGCAAACGCGGCAACAGCAATGCGACCATCAATCGCAAGATGGCCGCGCTTAGCAAGTTGCTGCGCAAGGCATACAAGATGGGGGATATTCACAGTCTGCCGGAATTCCGGCGCCAGAAGGAGAAATCTGGCCGGATCCGCTTCCTCGAACGAGACGAGGAAGAGCGGCTGTTTTCGGCGATCCGCGCGCGCGACGAGAATGCCTACCGGCTGGCGGTGTTCCTTGTCGATTCCGGCTGCCGCCTCGGCGAAGCCCTGGGCCTGATCTGGAACGATATCCAGGAAAGCCGGGTCAGTTTCTGGATCACCAAGTCCGGCCGCAGCCGCACCATTCCCCTCACCGCCCGCGCCAAGCGGGTGCTGGCTCCGCAAGGCGAAGGGCCGCGCGGCAAAGGGCCGTTTTTCATGCTGACGCAGCCGCAGTTCCGGGCGATCTGGAACGAGGCGAAGGTCGAAGTCGGCCTTGGCAGCGACGATCAGGTCGTTCCGCACATCCTGCGCCATACCTGCGCCTCGCGACTTGTCCAGGGCGGCATCGATATCCGCCGCGTTCAGATGTGGCTCGGTCACCAGACGCTCTCGATGACCATGCGTTACGCGCATCTTGCCACGCATGATCTGGACGGCTGCGTCACGGTGCTGGAACCGCGCCGTGTGTCGGACCGGGCAACCGATGCCGCTGCGGCAGTCGGCGGTACGAAGGCGCCGGCGGAAGTCGCGCCGCAAAGCGACGCCCGCAAGCCCGCCGCAACAGCCAAGCCCAGGAAGGCGCGGGCCGCGAAGAAGGCGGTAGAAGCGGCGCCGGTCCCGGCGCGTGCGACGGGAACCGGCCGCAAGTAGGATACGATGCCGGCCGCTTTCTGCATGGCGGTCGTCCCGGCTCGCGCGGGCGTCTTATCTATGCTTGCCGGAACTTGAGCTATACTTGCCGGTGATCCGCCTGAGGATCCGGGAGAGGGGCGGCGGTGTCCACGCCGGCTGCCGCGGCTGGCACGGATCGGCATGCCGGTCTTGGAAAGCGCCCCTGTCCGAATCGGATTTGGCGGCTTCGTCGCCTGTGGATAAACGGGTCGACACGACAGACGGTCGAGAAATTTTCCCGGTTGGCGGAAGGCGGAAATCGCTTCCTCAAGACCGCGCGGCTTCGGGACCCTCCGCCTCGTCGATGAACTCCGCTATGGTGCCGGGCAGGGCGCCGATTGCCAGGAACGGCGCGTGGCCCTGGCCGTCGACGGTAATCGTCTTCAGCTTCGGGTGCCGGCCCGCCATTTCCTTGAGTGTCGCTTTCGACAGCAGCCGGGACTTGGCGCCGCGGATTGCCAGCATCGGGATCGCCGCCAGCGCATCGAATTGCGGCCAGAGCGTCGGCAAGGCTCGCGAGAAATCGATGCCGGCCAACGTCTCGGCAAGTTTCGGATCGAAATCGGGCACCAGCCCGGCGCCTTCCTCGCGGTAAATGGCATCCACCATGTTGGCCCAGTCCGTCTCGCCAAGCGCCGGAAAGTCGGCGCCGTGCGCGGATTTTTGCGCGGCGATTGCGTCAGCCCTGGTCTGCGGCCGCGGCGTTCTGCCGAGATAGCCCGCGATGTGGCGCAGGCCGTCGGCCTCGATCGCCGGACCGATGTCGTTGAGCACGATCGCCTTCAGCACCGAGGACCTGAGCGCGCCCAGCACATGCACGATCAGCCCGCCGCGCGAGGTGCCGACGAAGGCCGCTTCGGCAATGCCCAGCGCGGCAAGCCCCGTCAGCACGTCGTCCGCTTCCTTGACGACCGTATAGTTTGCAATGTCGGCGTCGTGCTGCGATTGCCCGCGCCCGCGATAGTCGAAGGCCACGACCCGGCGCGGTCTGGCAGCCCGATGGGCGAGGTATAGGGCGAGCCCATGAAAATCCCGCGCGTTGCGGCTCAGCCCCGGCAGGCATACGACCGGCCAGCGGTCCGCGCCGGCATCGCCATAGACGCGGGCATGCAGCCTCAGTCCGTCGGACGACGGATAGAAGAAATCGGAAAATTCTGCGCTGCCTGGCATGCGGACTTTCCTGCGTTTGAATTGCGAAGGCCACTTGCCGCCGCCGCTCTCACCTTCGTCTTCTATCTTCTTCCCGCAAGCAGGGAGAGGGGATTCTGAAACGCTGCGGCCATTCTTCCCGCTGGCGAGCCCGTAAAACAGCGGCTTTCCGAGACAAGACTGTCGTTCTCCCCGTTCAGGCGGAGGGCCGGCGACGACCGATCATTCATGGTCATCCGGGGCGGCGAATTACGGAAACGTCCGCCGCCTGCTGAAAACGCGCCGAGGCCCGCCGCCCGTCACTTCCGTCCCTGGACAAGATCGCCGGCGATGTCGAACGTGCCGGACAGGCGCATCTTGTAGACCTCGTAGTTCTCCATCACGCGCTGCACGTAGGACCGCGTTTCCGTATAGGGAATGCGCTCGATCCAGTCGACCACGGCGTCCAGGTCCTTGCCGCGCGGGTCGCCGTATTTGGCCACCCATTCCTGCGCGCGGCGCGGCCCGGCGTTGTAGCCGGCGAAGGTGAGCACGTAGGAGCCGCCGAAGCGGGCGAGTTGCTCGCCCAGAAAGGCCGCGCCCAGGGTCGCGTTGTAGCCGGCATCGCTGGTCAGCCGCGTCTGCGAAAAGGGCAGGCCGGCCTTCTTTGCCAGTTGTTCGGCGGTGGCCGGCATCAGTTGCAGCAGCCCGCGCGCGCCGGCGCTGGAAACGGCGCCGACGTTGAATTCGCTTTCCTGCCGGGCGATCGCATAGGCCAGCGCCTTGCCGGAGCCGGAAATATCGGCGCTGTCGGGGATGACGCCGAGCGGATGCGACAGCGCGCCGACGTCGATGCCGTTGGCGACGGCGATCTTGCCGATCCTCAACGCGAGGAAATGGTTGCCCTGCTTTTCCGCCATGGCGGCGAGCAGCGCCAGCTCGCCGGGGCTGGTCAACTGCTTCGCCAGGTCGAGATAGAGCGTATCGGCATAGCGCTCGTAACCGGCCAGTTGCAGCCGTTGGATCGCCGCCGCCGCCTCGCGCCCGGCGAAGCTCTGCCGGTCGGCGTCGCTCGGCTGCGGATAGGCGATGTTGAGCGTATGCCGGCCGATGCGTTCGCCGGCGAGCTGGCCGTAGAAAGTGGTGCCGTAGGCGGCGGCCTTGGCGAAATAATCCTTTGCGTCGCCCGGCCCGCCGACCTCCGCCGCGCGGCCGAGCCAATAATAAGCGCGCGACAGCGAAATCGGCCCCTGCGCCAGAATGGCGATCCTGCCGAAGTGCTTTGCCGCAGTCGCCGGGTCGTTCAGGCCGCGCAGCGCGTACCAGCCGGCGTGGAACTCGGCTTCCGCCGCATTGGCCGGGCTTTCGGCTGCGTGCGCGGCGACGATGCGATACGCCGTCTTCATGTCGCCCAGGTCGGCAAGCTCGCGCGACAGGACGCGCCGTTCCACCCACCAGGCGTCAGGGTCGACAAGGGCGGCGGGATCGGTGGGTGCCGTCAGCATCACGGCGGCCGCTTCCTCGTCCTTCTTCTGCCTGCGCAGATACTCCGCCTCGGCGAAGACGTAGCCGGCGGAACGCTGGCCGACCGGCACGGCCTTGAGCAGCGCCGGCGCCGTCTTGTCGCCGCGTATGGCCGCAGTCCAGGCCTGCGCCAGTTCTTTCGCTCCGGCAAGCGCTGCGACACGGTTGGCAGAATTGATCCGGTCGGCATAGAACATGCGCTCCATGCGCATGCGATGGTCGGCCTCGGGGATGAGGGCGCCGAACTCGTCGATGATGGCCTGCTCGTCCCTGGCTTCCAGCTTTTCCGTGCGCCAGAAGGGCGAGAGCACCGACAGTGCGGCTTGGGTGTCGCCGAGTTCGCGATAGGCGCGCGCCAGGAGCACGACGCCTTCGCGGGTCAGCGGCTGGCTGCCGCCGAAGGCCTTGACCACGGTTTTCGCATCCGGGTTTTCGCGGTAGATCGAGCGCTCGCTGTTGCGCCGCAGCGCTGTGAGGCCGGGCCAGCCGGGCAGCGTCTCCGCCGTCGCGGCGATCTCGCCGCTCGGCACCTGGTCGCCGCCATAGAGCGCGATCGCCCAGGCGAGCACATGGCGGTCGAGCGAGGCAGAAGGCAGACCGTCGCGGATGGTCCGCGCTGTGGCAATGTCCTTCGCCGCCAGCGCGTCGAGGCCGCTCTTAAGGACCGTTACATCCGCCTGCCCGGAAGAGGGAGGCTGTGTAGGGGCAGGAGCCTGCGCCGGATCGGGTTGGCCGACGGTCGGGACGGGAATGGCCGCCGTCCGGCGCGCATCGACGCTCGCACCCGCCGCCAGGGCTGGCAGCAGGACGGCGATGGCACTGAAAAGCGCCGAACGATGGGACCGCCTGGCCGTCATGACGCCGTTCTTCCCGCCTTCAACGGACCCGCCGGCGCGGCGGGCATCGACGAAACCCTAGGCCCGCCGGGTGAAGGGATGGTGAAGGAAAAGTTACCTGGTGCAACGCTACTCCAACCTGCAAGGCATTTCTTGCCCGGCAACGGTGTCGAGACTATGGTGCGCGCCCCGGCTTTCCGCTAGAAGGCCGCCATCAACCAGATAGGTTGGAATCCGCGGGATTCCATGGAGTAGGATAAAATGCTGAGAGGCTCGCTTACCGCGCTCGTAACACCGTTCGACCAGAGCGGGCGCTTCGACGAGAAAGCCTTTCGCAATCTCATCGCCTGGCAGATCGACGAAGGCACCAAAGGCCTTGTGCCGGTCGGCACCACCGGCGAGTCGCCGACCCTGTCGCACGAGGAACATCGCCATGTGGTGAAGGTCTGCGTCGAGGTGGCCGCGGGGCGCGTGCCGGTGGTTGCCGGTGCCGGCTCCAACAACACGGTGGAAGCCGTCGGTCTTGCGCAATATGCGGAGAAGGCCGGCGCCACGGCCGCTCTCGTGGTCACGCCCTATTACAACAAGCCGACTCAGCGCGGCCTCTACGAGCATTTCGCCACCGTGGCGAAGGCCACCAGCCTGCCGATCATCATCTACAACATCCCGCCGCGTTCGGTCATCGACATGAGCCCGGAGACGATGGGGCGGCTGGCGCACGACTTCAAGAACATCGTCGGCGTCAAGGACGCCACCGGCAAGGTCGAGCGCGTGTCGGAGCAGCGCATGACCTGTGGGAAGGATTTCATCCAGCTTTCGGGCGAGGACGCTTCCGCGCTCGGCTTCAACGCGCATGGCGGCGTCGGTTGCATTTCCGTCACCTCCAATGTCGCGCCGCGTCTGTGCGCCGAATTCCAGGCCGCCACGCTCGCCAACGACAAGGACAAGGCGCTGGAACTTCAGGATCGTCTCCTGCCGCTGCATAAGGCGATTTTCCTGGAGCCCGGCGTCTCCGGCGCCAAATACGCGCTGTCCAGGCTGGGCAAGATCGAGAACGTGACGCGCTCGCCGTTGGTGCCGGTGGACGAGGCGACGGCGGCGAGGCTCGACGCGGCGATGAAACACGCCGGCTTGATTAACTGACCGGCAGGCCCTACGTCGGGCCACCATGAACCAGGTCCGGAAATCCGATCCCAACAGCAAGGTCGCCGCGGAAAACCGCAAGGCGCGCTTCAACTATGAGGTTCTCGACACGCTCGAGACTGGCCTTGTGCTGAGCGGCACAGAGGTGAAGTCGTTGCGCGGCGGCCACGCCAACATCCAGGAAAGCTACGCTTCCTTCGAGGGCGGCGAGCTTTGGCTCATCAATTCCTATCTGCCGGAATACTTGCAAGCCAACCGCTTCAACCACGAGCCGCGCCGGCGCCGCAAACTCCTGGTGTCGAAGCGCGAACTGGTCCGTCTGGCGCAAGGCGTCGAGCGCGAAGGCATGACGCTGGTGCCGCTGAAGATCTATTTCAACGACCGAGGCCGCGCCAAGCTGCTGCTCGCCGTCGCCCGCGGCAAGAAACTGCACGACAAGCGCGAGAGCGAGAAGCAGCGCGACTGGAACCGCGAAAAGGGCAGGCTGTTGAAGGAAAGAGGGTGAGGCGATAGGGCGGCAAGACGGCATGCCGGTTGGAAAGTAAGATTTTGGATTTGTTGACCAAATTCCGCTTATCTGACGCTTTCCTACTGCCCTACTGCCCTACTGCCCTACTGCCCTACTGCCCTAAAAACCCCGCTATCTCCCCGAACACGTTGACGAACATCTCCTCCGTCAGCACGCCGGTGTTCGTGTTGTAGCGAGAACAGTGGTAGCTGGAAAACAGCGCCACTCCGCCGATGTCGTGGCGGCCGCCGTGTTTGAACGGCGCTGCGGCCACGCGGCCGCCCAGCGCCCGCACCGTGGATTGATGCGCGATCGTGCCCAGCGTCAGCACTGCGCGGAGGTTGGGAAAGCGTCCGATCGTTGGAACGAGGAATTGCCGGCAGGTGCTGATCTCGCTGCCGGTCGGCTTGTTCTCCGGCGGCACGCAGCGCACGGCGTTGACGATGGCCGTGTTGACCAGTTCAAGGTTGTCGTCGGGCCGCGCCTCGAACGTGCCGCGCGCGAGGCCGAAGCGGGTCAGCGTCGAATAGAGCAGGGCGCCGGCATAGTCGCCGGTGAACGGACGGCCGGTGCGGTTGGCGCCGCGCAGGCCGGGCGCCAGGCCGACGATCAGAAGCTGGACGGCGTCCTCGCCCTGTCGTGGCAGGAAGGCCGGCACCGGTGCGTTGCGCCATGTCGGCTCGCGCTCGCGCCAGGCGGCGATAAAATCATGCAGGCGCGGGCAGAGCGGGCAGTCGCGGTCCGGTTCGGCGCGGCCCGGTTCGGGAGAGGCCATCGCCAAGGCCTCAATAGTCTTCGTCCTCGTCCTCCGGCGGTTCGGCAGGCTCAGGCTTGCGCACCGGCCGCTCGGATGGGTCTCGGCCGATCTCGGCCTTCAGCGTCATCAGGTCGACGAAATGGTCGGCCTGCCGGCGCAGGTCGTCGGAAATCATCGGCGGCTGCGAGGCCATGGTCGAGACGATGGACACCTTGCGGCCGCGCCGTTGCAGCGCCTCGACCAGCGTGCGGAAATCGCCGTCGCCGGAGAAGATGACGTAGTGGTCAACCACGTCGGCGAGTTCCAGTGCGTCCACCGTCAGCTCGATGTCCATATTGCCCTTGATCTTGCGCCGTCCGGTCGAGTCGGTGAATTCCTTGGCCGGCTTGGTGACGACTTTGAAGCCGTTGTAGTCCAGCCAGTCGATCAGCGGGCGGATGGAGGAATATTCCTGGTCCTCGACCAGCGCGGTGTAATAATAGGCGCGCAGCAGGTAGCCGCGCTTCTGGAAGCTGGCCAGCAGCTTGCGGTAGTCGATATCGAAGCCGAGCGAGCGCGATGTGGCGTAAAGATTGGCGCCGTCGATGAACAGGGCGATCTTCTCGCGAGGGTCGAACATGAAAATATCCTTTGTCGAAATAGGCAATGCGATAATATCCGGCCGGTGCCGCTGGTTCCCCGCGGAAAGCGGGTCTATGGCCCGGAAATTCTTCTAGTCCCGAAATAACGTCGGGATGATGGCAAACCCAGGCGCCGCACCGGTGCGCAAGCGATTGTGATGGCGCAGTTCGGACCCTATATGGCGGTGGGAAGCGTCGCGCTTGTCTTTGGGCGGCATCCGCGCTATGGAGCGCGCCAGTTTTCCGTTACATCCAACGCATGAAAGAGGCATTGAATGGCCCGCGTAACCGTTGAAGATTGCATCGACAAGGTCGACAACCGCTTTGAGCTGGTGCTGCTGGCCGGTCATCGCGCCCGCCTGATCAGCCAGGGCGCGCCGATCACCGTGGCGCGCGACAACGACAAGAACCCCGTGGTGGCGCTGCGCGAAATCGCCGACGAGACGCTTTCGCCCGACGACCTCAAGGAAGACTTGATCCATTCGCTCCAGAAGCACGTCGAGGTGGACGAGCCGGAAGCCGAGGGCGAGGTGATCGCCGACCAGACTGCGGCCACCACCGCCGACGCCGACGAGCCGGAAGAGAACATCGCCTTCGACCGCATGACGGAAGAGGACCTGCTGGCCGGCATCGAAGGCCTCGTGCCGCCGGAAAAGAGCGACGATTATTGATGCCGGCGGCATTGCGGCACTTTCGTGCCGCAATGTTCACGACTATTTATGACATGCGCCGTAACGTGTTGCGGCGCATGTTCTATTTCTGCCCAGCGAGTTACCGCCCATGATGCGACAGTACGAGCTTGTCGAGCGCGTCCAGCGCTACAAGCCCGACGTCAATGAAGCGCTGCTCAACAAAGCCTATGTCTACGCCATGCAGAAGCATGGCCACCAGAAGCGTGCCTCGGGCGATCCCTATTTCTCGCATCCGCTGGAAGTGGCGGCCATCCTCACCGACATGCACATGGACGAGGCGACGATCGCCACCGCCCTGCTGCACGACACGATCGAGGACACCACCGCCACCCGCGCCGAAATCGACGAACTGTTCGGCCCCGAAATGGGCAAGCTGGTCGAGGGGCTGACCAAGCTCAAGAAGCTCGATCTCGTCTCCAAGAAGGCCGAGCAGGCGGAAAACCTGCGCAAGCTGCTGCTGGCCATCTCCGAAGATGTGCGCGTGCTCCTGGTCAAGCTCGCCGACCGGCTGCACAACATGCGCACGCTCGACCACATGCCGGAGGTCAAGCGCCTGCGCATCGCCGAGGAGACGATGGATATCTATGCGCCGCTGGCCGGCCGCATGGGCATGCAGGGCATGCGCGAGGAACTGGAAGACATCGCCTTCCGCTACATCAATCCGGAAGCCTACCGCATGGTGACGGCACGGCTGGCCGAGATCTTCGAGCGCAACAGGGGCGTGCTGGGCGAGATCGAGGTCGCCCTGTCGGCCCTGTTCGAGAAACACGTCATCAAGGCGACCGTGACCAGCCGCCAGAAGAAGGCCTGGTCGGTGTTCCGCAAGATGGAAGCCAAGGCGCTGTCCTTCGAGCAACTGTCCGACATCTTCGGCTTCCGCGTCGTCGTCGGAACGGTCGAGGATTGCTACAGCGCGCTCGGCGCCATCCACACCACCTGGTCGATGGTGCCCGGCCGCTTCAAGGACTACATCTCGACGCCCAAGCAGAACGATTACCGCTCCATCCACACCACCATCGTCGGGCCGTCGCGCCAGCGCGTCGAGTTGCAGATACGCACGCGGGAAATGAACAAGGTCGCCGAATACGGCGTCGCCGCGCATTCCATCTACAAGGATTTCGGCTCGAAGGATGGTAGCGGCAAGGCCAGTGCCGCCGCGCCGACCATCTCCAAGGACACCAACGCCTATGCCTGGCTGCGCCGCACCATCGAGCAGCTTGTCGAAGGCGACAACCCGGAAGATTTCCTCGAAAACACCAAGCTGGAACTGTTCCAGGACCAGGTGTTCTGCTTCACGCCGAAGGGCATGCTGATCGCGCTGCCGAGGGGCGCGACTCCGATCGACTTCGCCTATGCCGTCCACACCGATGTCGGCGACACCACCGTCGGCGCCAAGGTCAACGGCCGCGTCATGCCGCTGATGACGGAACTGAAAAACGGCGACGAGGTCGAGATCATCCGCTCCAAGGCGCAGGTGCCGCCGGCCGCCTGGGAATCCATCGTCGTCACCGGCAAGGCGCGCGCCGCCATCCGCCGCGCCACCCGAAACGCCATCCGCAAGCAGTATTCCGGCCTTGGCGCGCGCATCCTCGAACGCGCCTTCGAGCGCGGCGGCAAGCGCTTTTCCAGGGAAAGCCTGAAGCAGGTTCTGCATCGGCTGGCGCGCAAGGATATCGACGACGTGCTGACCTCGGTCGGGCGCGGCGAACTGTCGTCTTCGGACGTGATGAAGGCCGTCTATCCCGACTACAAGGACGAGCGCGTGATGGTGGCGCCGGTCAAGCGCGAGGAAGGCTGGTCGCGCATCCGCAACGCCGCCGGCATGCTGTTCCAGATTCCCGGCCGTTCCCGTCGCGACAAGACGCAGCGGCCGGAAGATTCGGCCGTGCCGATCCGCGGCGTGCGCGGCGACCTGCCGGTGCGCTTCGCGCCGGAGGGCGCGGTGCCGGGCGACCGCATCGTCGGCATCATGCAGCCGGGTTCGGGCATCACCGTCTATCCAATCCAGTCGCCTTCGCTCACCGCCTTCGACGACCAGCCGGAGCGCTGGATCGACGTGCGCTGGGATATCGACGAAAACAACAAGGAGCGTTTTCCGGCCCGCATCTCCGTCACCGCCATCAATGCGCCCGGTTCGCTTGCCGATATCGCCCAGGTGGTTGCGTCCAACGACGCCAACATCCATACGCTGTCGATGATCCGCACGGCGCCGGATTTCACAGAGATGCTGATCGACCTCGAAGTGTGGGATCTCAAGCATCTCAACCGGCTGTTGTCGCAGCTCAAGGAAAACGCCAGCGTCAGCGACGCCAAACGGGTGAACGGATGACTGACAGGAACGGCACGATGGGGAATGGCGCGACGGCTCGCGCAGAAGCCGGGATGAGCGCCGAGGACGTACTCGATGTCTTCCGTTCCGCCGGCGCTGTGCTGGAAGGGCATTTCATCCTCACTTCCGGCCTGCGCAGCCCCGTCTTTCTGCAAAAGGCGCGTGTCTTCATGCACGCCGACAAGACGGAAAAGCTGTGCAGGGCGCTTGCCGCGAAGATCCGGGCAAATGTGCCTGGCCGCATCGACTACGTCGTCGGCCCGGCGATCGGCGGCCTGATCCCGGCCTATGAAACCTCGCGCCATCTCGGCGCGCCGGCGATCTGGGTCGAGCGCGAGCAGGGCGTTTTCCGGCTGCGCCGCTTCGAGATGGAAAAGGGCGCGCGCGTCGTCATCGTCGAGGATATCGTCACCACCGGCCTGTCGATCCGCGAGACGATCGAGTGCCTGCGTGGGCTCGGCGCCGAAGTGCTGGCTGCGGCTTGCATCATCGACCGCTCGGCCGGCAAGACCGATGTCGGCGTGCCGCTGATTGCGCTCGCCGAATACGAGGTTCCGGCATATCCTGCCGACAGCCTGCCGCCGGAACTTGCGGCCATCCCTGCGGTTAAACCCGGTAGCCGCAATATATAAGGAAAGGCAAGGGCGGTCGGGCGAATGCTGTTCAGGCGTAGGAAAACGGAATCTTTTAGCGAGCGCGTGCGCGTCTGGCTTTGGCCGCGCCGCTCGTTTTCGCGCTCGCTGCAATATTTCTCCAAGCGCATCTTGCGGCTGAACGGCTCTCCGCACGCGGTGGCGGCGGGCGTCGCCGCCGGCGTGTTCGCCTCCTTCTTTCCGCTCGGCCTGCATTTCCTCATCGCCGCCGCCATCTGCTGGCTGATCGCCGGCAACCTCGTGGCGGCTCTGCTCGGGGCCGCCGTGGGCGGCAATCCGCTGACCGTGCCGATCCTGTGGGGCGCTTCCTGGGAGACGGGAAAGCTGATCCTGCATCATCATCTGGGCTCGCACGGCCCGCCCGCGCATCTCAGCGCCATGATGCACGAACTGAGCTTTTCCCAGCTCTGGGTCCCGGTGCTGAAGCCGCTGACCATCGGCGCCGTTCTGCTCGGGCTGGTCTTCGGCTTGCTGTTCTACGCGCTCACGCGCTGGGGCATGGCGGTGTTCCGCGAGCAGAGGCGCCGCCGGCTCGCCGAGAAGGCGCGGCGGAAAGAGGAAAGCGCCGGCTCGGTCCACGGCATCGGCACGCCCGCGCAATGATCATCGGCATCGGTTCCGACCTGATCGATATTCGCCGCATCGAAAAGTCGCTCGAACGGCACGGAGAACGCTTCGTGCAGCGCATCTTCACCGATGTGGAGCAGAAGCGCGCCGAGGGCCGCGCGGCCCGCGCCTCGTCCTACGCCAAGCGCTTCGCCGCCAAGGAGGCCTGCGCCAAGGCGCTGGGCTGCGGCATCGCCGACGGCGTTTTCTGGCGCGACATGGGGGTCGTCAACGATGCGGGCGGCCGACCGGTCCTCGAGCTTTCCGGTGGCGCGGCGGCGCGGCTTGCCCGCCTGCTGCCCCCCGGCCACAGGGCGGCCGTCCACCTCACCATGACCGACGATTATCCGCTCGCTCAAGCCTTTGTGATCATCGAGGCGCTGCCGGTCGCACAAGCGCCACAGTGATCGGTGCATGGCCGCCTTTATGGACGTTGCCGGCCGGACGCCGAGCCCTTATAGAACCAGACCATGAATGAGGACGACATGAGCGCGGCTGGCAAGACCGAGAAGAAATCCGGAGGGCTCGGCGAGACGGTTTCCGTCATCGTCCAGGCGCTGCTGCTGGCGCTGGTCATCCGCACGCTGTTCTTCCAGCCTTTCTCGATTCCGTCCGGCTCTATGCGTCCGACGCTGCTCGAGGGCGACTATCTGTTCGTCACCAAATGGGCCTACGGCTATTCGCGCTATTCGCTGCCATTCGGGCTGGATTTGTTTTCCGGCCGCATCTGGGGTTCGGCGCCGACACGAGGCGACGTGGTGGTGTTCAAGTTCCCGCCCAATCCTTCGATCGACTACATCAAGCGCGTCGTCGGCCTGCCGGGCGATCATATCCAGATGAAGGACGGGCAGTTGTTCATCAACGGCGTCGGCGTGCCGCGCGAGAAGGTCGGCCAGATCGACAATCCCGACATCACCGAAGTCGACCGGCCGGTGGACGTTTACCGCGAGACGCTGCCCAACGGCGTCAGCTACGACACGCTCGACCTGACGCCCAATTCGATCGGCGACAACACGCGCGAATTCGTCGTTCCGCCGGACCATTATTTCATGATGGGCGACAACCGCGACAATTCCAGCGACAGCCGCTTCACCGTCGGCTATGTGCCGGCCGAGAACCTTGTCGGCCGCGCCAACATCATCTTCTTCTCCATCGCCGACGGCGCGAGCCCGCTGGAAATCTGGAAGTGGCCGTCCGACATGCGCGCCTCGCGCCTGTTCCATTTCGTCAGGTGATGGGTCTGAAGCGGCCGACCGGCGAGACGTTGGCGCGAGCGATAGCCGGCAAGACGGGCTATGCGTTCAAGGATGTGCGCCTGCTCGAAACAGCGCTCACCCATTCCAGCGCCGCCAGGGCGAAGGCCAACAACGAGCGTCTCGAATTCCTGGGCGACCGCGTGCTCGGCCTCCTCGTCGCCGACATGCTGTTCGCCCGGTTCCCCGAAGCCCAGGAGGGGGAGATCGCGCCGCGCTTCAACGCGCTGGTGGACGCGCGCACCTGCTCCGAAATCGGGCTGGAACTGGACCTGGAAGGTGACATCCGCGCCGACGCCGCGCTGAAGGCGCGCTCGCGCGGCGCCGGCGGCAATTATCTTGCCGACGCGGTCGAGGCGCTGATCGCGGCCATCTACCTCGACGGCGGGCTGGATGCGGCGCGCCTGTTCGTGCTGCGCTGCTGGGAGCCGCGCATCGATACGGTCGTCGCCAAGCCGCCGAACCCGAAATCCGAATTGCAGGAATGGATCGCCAGGACGAGCGACGCCCGTCCCGAATACGTCATCGACAGGCGGGAGGGGCCGGACCACCAGCCGGTCTTCACCGTTTCGGTCCGCGTTGCCGGCCTTGAGCCTTCGACCGGCATCGGCGGCTCGCGCCGGGCGGCCGAGGAAGCCGCCGCTGCGGCGCTTCTGGTGCGCGAAGGCGTGTGGGCCGCGGAAGGAAACGCCCGATGACCGATATCGAGGAACCCGCCGCCGAGGGGCCGCAAACCCGTTCGGGTTTCGTGGCGCTCATCGGCGCGCCGAACGCCGGCAAGTCGACGCTGGTCAACCAACTCGTCGGCACCAAAGTCTCTATCGTCACCCACAAGGTGCAGACGACGCGCGCGCTGGTGCGCGGCATCGCCACCCATGGGGCGGCGCAGATCGTCTTCATCGACACGCCCGGCATCTTCAGGCCGCGCCGGCGCCTCGACACCGCGATGGTGACGACCGCCTGGGGCGGCGCCAAGGACGCCGACATGGTGCTGGTGCTGATCGATGCCGAGCGCGGCATCAAGGGCGACGCCGACGCGCTGCTCGACCGGCTGGCGGACGTGCGCCAGCCCAAGGTCCTGGTGCTGAACAAGGTGGACCGCGTGAAACGCGAGGCGCTGCTGGCGCTGACGCAGGCGGCCAACGAACGCGTCGCCTTCGAGCGCACCTTCATGGTTTCGGCGCTGACCGGTTCCGGTTGCCAGGACCTGCTGGATTATTTGGAGCAGGCCCTGCCGGCGGGGCCATGGTACTATCCGGAGGACCAGATTTCCGATCTGCCGATGCGCCAGCTCGCCGCCGAGATCACGCGCGAAAAGCTCTATCTCAGGCTGCATCAGGAGCTTCCCTATTCCTCCCATGTCGAGACGGAAAAGTGGGAAGAGAAGAAGGACGGCTCGGTGCGCATCGAGCAGGTCATCTATGTCGAGCGCGACAGCCAGAAAAAGATCGTGCTCGGCCACAAGGGCGAAACGATCCGCGCCATCGGCGAAGCCTCGCGCAAGGAGATCGGCGACATCCTGGAACAGAAGGTTCACCTGTTCCTGTTCGTCAAGGTGCGCGAGAACTGGGGCGACGACCCCGAGCGCTACCGCGAAATGGGCCTGGAATTTCCGCATTAGGCGGGAGTGGGTTTCCTCGCCCCGTTTACGGGGAGAGGATGCCGGCAGGCAGGTGAGGGGCAACGCGAATTTGCCCGGACTTGGCGCCGCCCCTCATCCGCCTGCCGGCACCTTCTCCCCGTAAACGGGGCGAAGGAGGAATTCCTCCACCTTGATTTCGTCACCGAAGCCGTCGAAGTTCCGGCCATGGAATGGCGTGACGAGGGAATCATCCTGGGCACCCGCAGGCATGGCGAAACCAGCGCCATCCTCGAGGTGATGACGCGCGCGCACGGCCGCCACATGGGGTTGGTGCGCGGTGGCCGTTCGCGAAAGCTCCAGCCGGTCCTGCAACCGGGAAACCGCGTCGATCTCGTCTGGCGCGCGCGCCTCGACGAGCATCTCGGGCTGTTCCAGGCCGAGGCGCTGGAGATGAACGCCGCGCGCCTGATGGACAGTGCGGTCGCCGTCTACGGGCTTCAGCTTCTGGCCGCGCATCTGCGCCTTCTGCCCGAGCGCGATCCGCACGACGCTCTGTATGAAACGCTGGGTGTCATGCTCGTTCATCTGGACGACGCCGACGCGGCGGGCGAACTGCTGGCGCGTTTCGAGCTTCTGGTGCTGGACGAGTTGGGCTTCGGCCTCGACTTGACATGCTGCGCGGCGACGGGCGTGCGCGAGGACCTCGTCTACGTCTCGCCGAAGTCCGGCCGTGCGGTGTCGCGCGATGCCGGCGCGCCCTGGCACGACAAGATGCTGGCGCTGCCTGCCTTCCTGTGCCGCGGCGCCGGTTTGCGCGGCGATCCGGCTTCGGTGGCGGACGCCTTCCGGCTCACCGGTTTCTTCCTGCACCGCCATGTCTATGAGCCGCGCGGCATGGAGGAGCCCGGCGCGCGCGCCGGTTTTCTCGCCGCGCTCGCCCGCCATCATGCCGTGTCGAAGCGGCTGGACGGCGGGGCACCGGCGGGAGAAAGCGCCGCTTGAGCGCCTCGGTTTTCCACACGCAATTGCCCGACGATGCTTTTTGAGGGGACCGCCATGTTCGAGAGCCTGATCGGCCTTGCCGCCATCATCGCGCTGTTCGTCATTCTGTCGCGGCAGCAAGCCCGCCTCGCCTTGGTCGAGCGGGAACTGGCCGCCTTGCGCGGGCTGGTGCTCGGCAATGAGCCTGCTGCCGGCGCGGCTTCGGTGAAGGACGCGGCCGCCTCTCCGCCGCTTGCGGTGTCGGAAGGCCCTGGCTCCGGCGCTCCCCCGGATATTGAAGCAGCCGCATCGGCAGATTCCGCGCCGGCTTCCGGTCCTTGGGGCGTCGAGGCGGCGGCCCCGGCCATGGCGACGGCCGCCGCGCAGGGGCCTGTTGCGCTGGAGACTTCGCCACCCGAAACCAAGGCGGCCGAGGCTGCGGTCGGCACATCCGCGCCAAAGGCGAAGACGCGCGACATCGAGACGGCGCTGGGCACGCGCTGGGCGGTCTGGGTCGGCGGTCTGGCGCTGGCGTTGGGCGGCCTGTTCCTGGTGCGCTACACCATCGAGGCGGGCGTGTTCGGCCCCGAAGTGCGCATTGCCATGGCGGCGGTGCTGGGGCTTGTGCTGGTCGGCGGCGGCGAGTTCGTCCGCCGCACCGGCTTCAAGATGCCGGTCGAGGGCGCGGCCGGCGCCTACATACCGGCGATCCTGACGGCGGCCGGCGCTTTCACCCTGTTCGGCACCGTCTATGCCGCCCACGCCGTATACGGATTTGTCGGGCCGGCGACGGCGTTCGCCCTGCTGGGGCTGATCGCGCTCGGCACGATCGGCCTTGCGCTGGTGCATGGGCAGGCGCTGGCCGGGATCGGCCTGCTCGGCGCATTGGCGACGCCGCTTCTGGTCGCCACGCAGTCGCGCGACGACTGGGCGCTGTTCGGCTATCTGGCCATCGTGCTGGCGGCGGCCGGCTTCGTCGCCCGCATCCGGTCGTGGGCCTTCCTGATGACGGCGGCTTTCTTCGGCATCGGGTTCTGGACGCTGCTCTATATCGGCCAATCGCCGGGCCCGGACTATCGCATCGTGCTCTTCATCGGGCTGGTGACGCTGGCCGTGCTGGCTTTCGCATGGCTCGGCGGCCGCCGGGAGCAGGGCGCGCACGCCGGTGTGGACCTGCCGGCCGCCGTGTCGGGCCTGTTCGTCGGCCTGTCGGTGCTAGCGCTATTCTACGCACCCTATCTGTCGGGAACGCCAGCCCGTATTGCCGGCGCGCTGCTGGTCGCCGCCATGCTGGCGGTGGCGCTCTATCGGCGCGCCGCGCTGGCGCTCGTCCACGCCGCCGGCGCGACTTCCGTGCTCGTCTTCCTCGGCATCGTGCAGGTCATCGCCCTGTCTCCGGACAGCGTCCGCGATTTCCTCACGCCCGTCGAGGCCATGCCGCCGGTGTTCGGCTCGGCCGCGATCGGCGGCGGCCTGATGCGATGGCTGGGCATCGCGCTCGCGGCCGCCTTCATTGCCGCCGGCTTCCGCAGCGGCCGGCGCCTGGTGGCCTCGGCGCCGTTGCAGGCCGCGACCTGGGCCGGCTGGGCCGTTGCCGTGCCGCTGGTCGTCATGCTGGCGCTGTGGGTGACGTACGGCAACATCGACCGCGATTACGGCTATGCCGCCTTTGCCGTGCTGCTGGCGGCGGTCTTCGTCGCCGGCAGTGAATGGATCGCCAGCGCCGAGCAGCCGCCATTGTCGGGCGGCGGCGCCGTCTCGTTCGCCCTGGCCGGCGCCGGCATCGCCGGCCTCGCCTTCCTGCATATGGCCTTCGGCTCGGGCCTGACGACGGTGCTGGCCGGTGCCGCGGCGCTGGTGCCTGCCCTGGCGACGCGCCGACGCTCCTATCCGGTGCTCGGCTGGCTTTCGGTTGGTGCGGCGGTGGCCGTGCTCGCCCGCGTCGCCTTCGACCCGACCATTGTCGGCGCCGACGCGCTGTCGCTCACCCCGGTCTTCAACTGGCTGCTGCCGGGCTACGGCATTCCCGCGCTAGCCTTCGCGGCCTCGGCCTGGCAGCTCGCCCGCACCACGGCAGGCCGGCCGCGGCTCGCCATGGAGGCTTCGGCGGCCCTGTTCGCGCTGTTGACGCTGGCCATGCTGGTGCGTCACGCCATGCACGGCGGCGTCATCGACGCCGGCGCGCCGACGTTGGCCGAGCAGGCGATCTATACGCTGATCGCGCTTGGCTTCGCGGCGATCCTCGTCTCCATCGATCAGCGCGCGCCGAGTTCGGTGCTGCGCTACGGCTCGCTCGCCATCGGCGTGCTATCGGTGTTGTCGATCATCGGTAATCACTTCCTGTGGCTGAATCCGCTGTTCACCGACGAATCGACCGGCTCGATTCCCGTCTTCAACCTCCTGTTCCTCGCCTATCTGCTGCCGGCGGTCGCGGCCGGGCTTCTGGCGCTTTACGTTCGCGGCAAACGGCCGAGATGGTATTCGGCTATGCTGGCGCTGACGGCGGCGCTGCTCGCCTTCGCCTATGCGACGCTGTCGGTGCGGCGCCTGTTCAAAGGCCAGTTCATCGGCCTGTGGAGTGGAATGGAGCAGGTGGAAACATACACCTATTCGGCGCTCTGGCTGGCTATCGGCGTGGTCCTGCTCGTCGTCGGCGTGCGGCTGCGCTCGCAGGTGCTGCGCATTGCTTCGGCGGCGCTGATCGCCGTCGCCGTGCTGAAGGTCTTCCTGTTCGACATGTCCGAACTGGAAGGCGTTCTGCGCGCGCTTTCCTTCATCGGCCTCGGCGCGGTGCTGATCGGCATCGGCCTGTTCTATCAGCGGCTGCTCACTCCGGCGAAGAAGGGAGCCGAGGCGGCGCCGTGAACCGGGAATAAACCGGCAGGCGATTTCGTTTTCCTTTTATCCGCGCGAGGCGCCTTTGCCGGGCGTCTTCGCGGACGGGTCGACCGAGGGCCGCTCGGCAGGCCGGGCGGGCAAGAACGGGCAGCATGGACGACAGGAAGGCAGCAATCGTCGGCGAAATACCGCGCCTCAGGCGTTATGCGCGCGCCCTTCTGCGCGAGCGCGACGCGGCCGACGATCTCGTCCAGGATTGCCTCGAACGCGCGCTCACCCGGATCGACAACTGGCAGACGGGGGAAAGCCCCCGCAGATGGCTGTTCACGATCATGCATCATCTCTTCATCGACCGGATGCGCAAGGCGGGGCGCCGCGGCGAGGCGGCGATGATGCCGCTCGATTCCGGCGAAGCGCTGGCGGCGCCCGCCGAGCAGTTCGGTAACGCCGCCTCGCGCGAGATCGTCGATGCGCTTCAGGCGATCAGCCCGGACCGCCGGGCCGCGCTGGTGCTGGTTTCCATCGAAGGCTTTTCCTACGCGGAGGCCGCCAACATGCTGGGCGTGCCGGCCGGGACGCTGATGTCGCGCATTGCCCGCGGCCGCGAGGAACTGCGCGCGCTGCTCGATGATTCCACGCGCCGCCGCAACATCAGGGTTGTCGAGACATGAGCGGGCGCGATTTCACCGAACGGGACATTCACATGGCGCTCGACGGCGAACTGCCGGGCGAGGAGCGGGCAGCCTACGAGGCGTGGCTGAACGCCAATCCTGAAATGAAGGCGAGAAGCCTCCGCTATGCGGCCGACGTCGAGGCGCTGCGCACCGCTTTTGCCGGCGTGGCGGACGAGCCGGTCCCGGCGAGGCTGACCCGCGCGGTGTTCGGCGAAGCCCCGGCGCGGCCTGGCCGGTTCGCCTCCCGCTGGTGGCTGGCGGCGGCCGCCGTTCTTCTATTGGCGATCGGCGGCGCCGGCGGCTATGTCGCCGGCCTTTCCGGCTCGGGCACGGCCGAGGCAGCCGACGACCAGTTGGCCGAAGAAGCGATCGCGGCCCATGTTGTCTACGCCGCCGAAAAGCGCCACGCCGTCGAAGTGCCGGCCAGCGACCGGGACCATATGGAAGCATGGCTGTCGAAGCGCGTCGGGCTGAAGCTGGTGGCGCCGAACCTGACCGGCGACGGCTTCGACCTGGTCGGCGGCAGGCTCCTGCCGGCAGGCAACGGCAGCGCCGCCATGCTGCTCTACCAGGACGACGGGGGCGACCGCATTTCGCTGTTCGTGACGGCCGAGCCGGCGGCCAGCGGCAAGGGCGTCTATGCCCATGGCGGCGACGGCCCGCGCGCCGTCTACTGGCTGGGCAAGGGCTATGGCTGCGCCGTCGTCGGAACGCTGCCGGAAGGGCGCCTGAACGCTGTCGCCAGGAGCGCCTGGCAGCAGCTTCTGGCCGGCGTGGAGTCCTGAAGAAGCGTCGTTTGCCGCCGCCCGAATCTGCCACAATTCGGCCCGATTCGAAGCGCGATAGCGCTGATCGTCCACGGCTTGTCCGGTCCGCGTACGCCGTTGTTTCGGCAAGCCCATTTCGGTCGTTCCAGCCGAGGTTTCCCGCGCTTTCATGCCTGTCGATATCCGCAAGGCCCGCGCATCCGACGTCGACGCCCTCGCCGCCATCGAGAAGGCCGTTTTTCCCGGCGACCGCATCTCGCGCCGGTCTTTCAGGGCCCTGATCGAACGCGAGACGGCCGAGGTGCTGGTCGCCCAGGCGGACAGTGAAATCGCCGGCTACGCGATCGTGCTTCTGCGCACCGGTTCGGGCGTCGCGCGCCTCTATTCGATCGCCGCCGCGCCCGGATTCGCCGGGCAGGGCATCGGCCGCTTGCTTCTGGAGGCGGCCGAGGAGACGGCCTACCGTCACGACCGCATGCTGCTGCGGCTGGAAGTGCGCGAGGACAACCAGCGGGCCATCTCCGTCTACGAGAAAGCCGGCTATCGCCGCTTCGGCCGCGAGGCCGATTATTACGAGGATGGCGCCACCGCGCTGCGCTACGAAAAGACGTTGCGCGGCGGCGTGCCGGCCTCGACAGCCGTGCCGTTTTACGAGCAGACCTGCGATTTCACCTGCGGCCCCTGCTGCCTGATGATGGCGATGGCGTATTTTACCCCCGCCTTCGCGCCCGATCCGGTCATGGAAATCCGTCTGTGGCGCGAGGCGACCACCGTTTTCATGATGTCGGGACCGGGTGGCTGCGAACCGTTCGGCCTCGCTGTCGCCGCGCATGAGAACGGGCTGTCGGCCGAAATCCACGTCTCTTTCTACGGTGCGCTGTTCCTGCAATCGGTGCGCAGCGAGGAAAAGCGCCGGGTGATGGAACTGGCGCAGGTCGATTTCCGCCGCCGCGCCGAGGCCTACGGCATCCCCGTTACCTATCGGCCCTTCGCGCTGGACGACATTCGCGCGGCGATCGGTGCGGGCAAGCTTGTCCTGGTCCTCATCAGCGGCTTCCTGATGTTCGGCAAGAAGGTGCCGCATTGGGTGCTGGCCATCGGCGACGACGGCGACCACATCCTCATCCACGATCCATGGGTGGAGGACGAGCGGCAGGAGACGACGCTCGACGCCGCCAACATTCCCGTTCCCCACGCCATCTTCATGACCATGGCGCAATTCGGCCGCGACGGCCTGCGCGCCGCCATCATCCTTGGAAAACGAGAACCATGACCTGGGTCATCCTGACCGGAAGACAGAGCCATCTCGATCAGGCGGCGACGCCGCACAAGGTCATCACCAACCGCGACTATCTCGCCCATCCGGCATTGTTCCGCGGCCAGCGGCCGAAGGTCATCAACCTGTCGAACAGCTATGCCTACCAGAGCCGGGGCTACTACGCCTCGCTGCTCGCTTCCTCGCGCGGACACCGCGTGATCCCGACGGTGGAGACGATGATCGACCTGTCGGAACGCAAGCTCTACGAGCACGCGCTGCCGGAACTGGAACTGGCATTGAACAAATGCCGCAAGGATCTCGGCGGCTCGTTCCCGACCAAGGTGCACATCTTCTTCGGCATCGGGCCGTCGAAGGCCTGGGACCGCTTCGCGAAACTGCTGTTCGACTGGTTCCGTGCCCCGGCGCTCGAGGTTTCCATCGCCGACGGTCCAGAATGGACCTCCATCCGCAGGATCGGTTTTTGCCCGCTCGGCCGCATGGATGAGCAGGAAAAGAAACGCTTCCTCGCCGGCATGGACGTCTATACGGGGCGCGAATGGCGCGACACGAAAGCGCGCACGCCGGCGCGCTACACTTTCGCCACGCTGGTCGATCCGCAGGAGGAATTGCCGCCCTCGGAAATCTCCTCCCTGCGCCACTGGGCGCGCATCGCCGAGAAGATGGGCGTCGAGGTGGAGCCGATCACCAAGAAGGATCTGGCCAGGCTCGCCAACTACGACGCGCTGTTCATCCGCGAGACCACGTCGATATCCAACCACACCTATCGCTTCGCCCGCCGCGCCCAGCAGGAGGGCATGCCGGTGATCGACGATCCGCTGTCGATGATCCGCTGCACCAACAAGGTCTATCTCAACGAGTTGATGACGGCCCACAAGGTGCCGGTGCCGCCGACGGTGATGATCGCCGGGCCGGCCGATTTCGAACTGGCGGCCGAAACGCTGGGCTTCCCGCTGGTGCTGAAAATCCCGGATTCGTCCTTTTCGCGCGGCGTCAAGAAATGCGCCAATGTCGAGGAACTCAGGCAGCTTGCGACCGAATGGATGGAGGATTCCGACCTCCTGATCGCGCAGAAATTCATCCCGACGGAGTTCGACTGGCGCGTCGGCGTGCTGGGCGGCCAGCCGCTGTTCGCCGTCCACTACCTGATGGCCAAGAAGCACTGGCAGATCGTCCACCACAAGGCGAGCGGCAAGCCGGACCAGGGCGGCTTCAAGACCTTCACGCTGAAAGAGACGCCGCCGCAGGTGGTGGAAACGGCCGTGAAGGCGGCGCGCTGCATCGGCGAAGGCCTTTACGGCGTCGATCTCAAGGAGACGAAGGAGGGCATTTTCGTCATCGAGGTCAACGACAACCCCAATCTCGACCATGGCTGCGAAGATACCGGCGAGAAGGACGAGGTGTGGGTGAGGCTGACCCAATGGTTCCTAGACCGACTGGAACGGCAGGGCAGGTAGATCTAGCCCTTGAGCTGGCTTTCGATCGCCGTGAAGCGGTCGATGAACGCTTTTTGCGCCCATGTCACCGGGCGCGGGGCAAGGTCAAGCCGGTCGGCGGAAAAGCCGCGCGGCCGGCCGAAGAACTGCGTCGCTTCCGCCGTCGAGAAGCCGGCGAGCCGGGTCGCCTCGAAATAGGCGGCGATCTGGTCGGCGCGCTTGATGTCTTTCTTCAACAGGGCGGGCGTTTCGGCCGGCAGCGCGAAGCGCAGGTGAATGGCGCGTTGCAGGCGATGTTCGCACTCCTTGTAACTGCCGCCCATCACCGCCTTGAACGGCGAGATCATGTCGCCGATGACGTATTCGGGCGCATCGTGCAGCAGGGCGGCAAGCTTATGGCCGGGCGCCGCCTCGGGCATCAACTCGCAAAAGATCGCCTCGACCAGCAGCGAATGCTGCGCGACCGAAAAGGCGTGTTCGCCGCTGGTCTGGCCGTTCCAGCGCGCCACGCGCGCCAGGCCGTGGGCGATGTCGGATATCTCGATGTCCAGCGGCGAGGGGTCGAGCAGGTCGAGCCGGCGGCCGGACAGCATGCGCTGCCAGGCGCGCGGCGGCGCGCCGGCACGGTCGGCCGCCATCAGGCCTCCTCCGCGCCGGCCTGCTCGGGGAAGGTGAAGCTCGCCCATGCCGGGATCGACAGCGAAACCGGAACCTCGCCGGCAAGGATCGCCTTGCCTTCGTCCAGCGCCGCCTTCACCCGATCGATACGGGCGACAGCGAGGCCATGAATGCCCGCGTTCGAGCCGAGCGCGCCGACGGAACGGCCGTCCACGGTCAACTCCGTGCCGGGAGCGGGAAGCGGTCTGTCGGCCGAAACCAGCAGCACGCGCCGCCGCGCCGTACCGCGATGCTGCATGCGCGAGACGACCTCCTGGCCGACATAGCAGCCCTTCCGGAAACCGACGCCGCCGGTCTGGTCGAGCAGCACGTCGTGCGGGAAGGCGTCGCCGAGCTGATAGTCGCTGCCGCTCTCCGCAATGCCGGCGCCGATGCGCAGCGCGTCCCAGTCCGCGATCCTGTCGCCGCCGGCCGGGTCGCCATAGCGCCGCCTGACGGCCTCACTGGCGAAGCGCGCGTCGATCACCGAACCTGAATCGGATTGTGAAGCGCTTGATTCAGTATCCCATTCAGCGGAGACAAGCGCCTGTTCCTGCTTTGAAATATCGGCCTTGGCGCGCAACCGGTAAAGCATCAGCCGACGCACGAAATCGTCGGCGACATCGGTGCGGCAGTCGAGTCGGAAGGCGTCGTCGCCAGCGCGTGAGATCAGGAAATCGAACAGGATCTTGCCTTGCGGGGTGAGCAACGCCCCCGGCTTCGCCTCGCCGGCGGCAAGCCGGTCGAGGTCGGTGGTCAGGATATTTTGCAAAAAATGCTCCGCGTCCGGCCCCGAGACGGGGATGACGGTGCGGTCCTTGAGGCGTACGGAAGGCATGGGCAGGCCGAACTTGCAAAAATGTCGGCCATTACGTAAGCCGCTGGCATCTTCCCCGCAAGAGAGCCGACCCGTCATGGCAACCACGTTCGATCTCATCCTGACAGGCGGCACCGTGGTCAACCAGGACGGCAAGGGCGTGCGCGACGTCGGCGTCAAGGATGGCCGCATCGCCGCGATCGGCGATCTTAGCCAGGCGTCCGCCGGCGAGACGATTCCCTGCACCGGCCTGCATGTGCTGCCGGGCGTCGTCGACAGCCAGGTTCATTTCCGCGAGCCCGGGTTGGAACACAAGGAAGACCTGGAGACGGGTTCTCGTGCTGCGGTTCTGGGCGGCGTCACGGCCGTCTTCGAGATGCCCAACACCAACCCGCTGACCACCAGCGAGGCGGCGCTCGCCGACAAGGTGCGGCGCGGCACCGGACGCATGCATTGCGACTTCGCCTTCTGGGTCGGCGGCACGCGCGAGAACGCCAGGGACGTGGGAGAACTGGAGCGCCTGCCGGGAGCTGCGGGCATAAAAGTCTTCATGGGCTCGTCCACCGGCGATCTGCTGGTCGAGGACGACGAGGGCGTCGCCTCGATCCTGCGCAACACGCGCCGGCGCGCCGCCTTCCATTCCGAGGACGAATTCCGCCTGCGCGAGCGGCTCGGCGAGCGCGTCGCCGGCGATCCGGCCTCGCACCCGGTCTGGCGCGACGAGATCGCGGCGCTCACCTGCACCGAGCGGCTGGTGCGCATCGCCCGGCAGACGCGCGCGCGCATCCATGTGCTGCACATCTCCACCGCCGAGGAGATCGACTTCCTCGAACGGCACAAGGACGTCGCTACCTGCGAGGCGACGCCGCATCACCTGACCTTCACGGCCGACGATTACGCCCGTCTCGGCACGCTGTTGCAGATGAACCCGCCGGTGCGGGCGGCCCGGCATCGCGACGGCGTATGGCGCGGGATCTCGCAAGGCATCGTCGATGTGCTGGGCTCCGATCATGCCCCGCACACGCTGGAGGAAAAGCAGAAGCCTTATCCGTCCTCGCCCTCCGGCATGACGGGCGTGCAGACGCTGGTGCCGGTGATGCTCGACCATGTGAATGCCGGCCGGCTTACCATCGAACGCTTCGTCGATCTTTCCAGCCACGGCCCGCAGCGCATCTTCGGCATGGCCCGCAAGGGCCGCATCGCCGCCGGCTATGACGCCGACTTCACTGTCGTGGACCTGAAGCGGCGCGGCACCATCACCAATGCGCAACAGGGCTCCAAGGCTGGCTGGACGCCGCATGACGGCCGCGCCGTCACCGGCTGGCCGGTCGGCACCATCATTCGCGGCCGGCGCGTCATGTGGGAAGGCGAGATCGTCACGCCCTCGCAGGGCAGGGCAGTGGCGTTTTCCGAGGCGATCACCGGATAGCTTTCCTCTCCCCGTTCACGGGGGTGAAGAATGGTGGCCGAAGGCCACGAAAAGCCAATTGCTTGGCTTTTCGAATGATGAACGCCCGGTAGGGCAGATGCCGGCAGGCAGGTGAGGGGCGGCGCCAGGTTGTGCGGCTTGTCCGCGCCGCCCCTCATCCGACCCTTCGGGCCACCTTCTCCCCGTAAACAGGGAGAAGGGCTAGCTTTCCTCAATCCCCCGCGACGAAAAACGCCCAGTGGCCGTCCGGCGTGATTCCCAGCCGATAGAAGATGTAAGCGCCGAACTGCTTCATGTCGTCGTAGTCGCCGGCCGTCACCAGCTTGAACAGTTCCACCCGCTGCCGTGCGTCCAGCTTGTCGAGCGGCAGAGCGAAGAAATAAGGCCAGACGTAGAGTTCCTGCGGCGTGCCGGCGTCGAGATGCACATAGCCGGCATTCAGCACCTCCTCCATGATGGCGAGGATCTCCTGGCCCTCACTGTCGCCGGACAGCCCCTTGAGGAAGGCGATGGCGTCACCGTCGACCTCGGTCAGCGAAAGCTGCGTCATCGAGTTGCCGGTTCCGATCAGGGGCCTGAGTTTTTCGATATCGCCGCTCTTGCAGGCCTCGACGATCAGGTCGTGCATGCGCCGCACCGGCTCGGGAAGTTTACCAAGGTCGTAGAGCACCTCCGGCGCCGGCTGGTCGGGATCGACGCGCGGATTGACCAGGCCGCCGTCGCCGGGCCTGGCCGGCTCGGTCTGCGCCGGCGCCTGCCCGTCTTCCGGCGATGCGGGCGCGTTTCCGGAAGGCGAAGGGTTGACGACGGGCCCGGGCGCCGGCACCGCGGCGCCAGGCTGGGTGCCGTCTCTGTCCGTCGGCGCCGGCAGCGTCTGGGCCGGCGGCTCTTCGTTTTTGATCTCGCTCAGCGCCGAGGCCGGGCCTGCCGACAATGCCAGCGCCAGCTGAATGCCGAGCGCGAGCCCGGCAACCTGGGCGGGCAGGGCAAGGCGGTGTTTGCTGGATAGGGGCGATCGCACGGCCGCATCTCCATGTGCCGGGCAAGGCCCGAACGTTGCATGTCGCGACGCCGCCGCGAGCCTGCGCCGCTCAGTGCCGCAGTTGCGCGGGGCCGAACGCGCCGGCAATCACCTTTTCACGCATCCGGTCGAGCAGGGCAAGGGCTGCCGTTTCGCCATTGGCACGCAACATCTCGCCGAACGCCGTCTCCAGCGCCGCCTCGGCGATGATTTCCGGCTCGATCCCGGCCGAAAGCCCTTCGGCCCAGGCCTCGTTGTGGCTTTCCACCGCGGTCAGGCGCTTTTCTTCCCTGACCAGGGCGTCGATGTCGCTGACACTGTGTTCCATACGCAACTACCACCCGTTTCAAGCAACGATCCTTCAAATGCGGATCAAACTTGAGGCGTCCCTTTAATGTCCCGTTAAGACTCTAGCACAGGCTGGCGCGACTGCACGTCGCGTTTGCCGGAAAAGTTAACGGCCCCTTAATTGCCATAACCATTAATTTCCATAGCGCGAAGCGATGTCGCGCGACAGGGCTTCGCCTTCTTTCATGTAGCGATTGATCGCCTCCGTGGCGGATGCGGTACACCGGCTGTAGCTGGAGCCGAAGGACCGGTAGCCGCGATTGAAGGAGGCGACGAAGCGGGCGCGGCGGTCCGGATCGGGATTTTCCGTCTCCAGCAGCTTTTGCATCTCGACGCGCCACTGGTCGCCCTTCTCGCCGCACAGGTTGCGCAGGAAATGCAGCGAGCCGAGGATTTCGGCGAGCCGCATCAGGCCGGGCTCGAAGGGCGCCTCGACAGCCTGCGCGTGCACCGTCGACACGCCGAGGGCGACGGCAAGGCAGGCGCAGAGCGGAAGCGAAGCGCGCATCATAAGTCTTTGTGGCGAAACAATTTGTCGGCTGCAAGGCAGGGCACGGCATCAATCAACGGCATTTTCGCGGGGCGCCAGCAATTCGGTTGCGATGGTAAAGACCGAATCCGCCAGCGGCAGCGCCGCCATCTCGGCCAGCGTGTAGAAGGCGGCCGTCTCGGCGTCGTCGGCGGCCTGCGCTTCGCCGCCGGCGTGGTCGGCGCCGAAAACGGTGAGCCGGTAATCTACCGGATGCCCTTCCGCAGCGCCGGCGATGAAAATCGTCTCCAGCGGCCGGAAGTTTTGCGCCGACAGGCCGGTTTCCTCGAAAAGCTCGCGCCGCGCCGCCTGCTCCAGCCTTTCGCCGGCCTCGACCTTGCCGCCCGGAAAGGCAAAGAGCCCCTGCGACGGCGGCAAGGCGCGCTTGACGAGCAGCACCGTGGCGCCACGCACCACGGCGACCGAAACGGCCGGAACTTCCTTGCGTGGGTCGGTCATGTCCTGCGGCGGCCTGTGGATCGGCTTCACGCCTCGAGCTTTAACGGTTGCGCCGCCGCACTTCCATCGCCACCTTGTCTGTGACGGCGAATTTGAAGGCGAAAATCATGTGCGGACGTTTCGCGCTGACGGCGACGCCGGACCAGACGGCGACATTTCTCGGCCTCGGCGAGATCGAGGATTTTCCGGCGCGCTACAACATCGCGCCGACGCAGCCGATCCTCGCCGTCCTGTCGGCCGGCCCGCGCGAGCCGGGCTCCAACCAGCCGGACCGCTTGGCCATGCTGGTGCGCTGGGGCCTGATTCCCGCCTGGGTGAAGGACACGCGCGATTTTCCGCTGCTGTTCAACGCCCGTTCCGAGGAGGCGGCCGGCAAGGCGTCCTTCAAGGCCGCCATGCGCCATCGCCGCGCGCTGGTGCCGGCGTCCGGCTTCTACGAATGGAAAAAGCAGCCGAACGGCCGCAAGGGCCAGCCCTATTGGGTGCGGCCGAGGCGGGGCGGGCTGGTCGCCTTCGCCGCGCTGGTCGAAACTTATGCCGAGCCCGGCGGCTCGGAAATGGACACCGGCGCCATCCTGACGACGAACGCCAATGCCGATCTCGCCGGAATCCACGAGCGCATGCCGGTGGTGATCGAACCGCAGGATTTTTCGCGCTGGCTGGATTGCCGTACACAGGAACCGCGGGACGTGGCGGACCTGATGCGGCCTGCCGACCCGGATTTCTTCGAGGCGATCCCGGTTTCCGAAGCCGTCAACAAGGTCGCCAACGGCGAACCATCGATCCAGGAGCGCCATGTCGCGCCTGCGGCTTCGGCTGAGCCTGAAAAAGCGAAGCGCCGGAACCCTGGCGCCTCGGATGGTCAGATGACGCTGTTTTGAACCCGCCTCCGCCGTGGCGGAGTGCGCAACGGAGCCCGAAGATCTCAGGCTGCGCGCGGGGCGATGAACTTCTGCACCGGCTTCTTCTTCTTGGCCGTATGAAGAAGTGCCGCGACGACCGCGGCCGGGCCGATGGCTCGGTACTGGCTGGCGAGCGCCGGTTGCTTGGCGCTTTTTTCCTTGTTGCTGCGAGGCATTTTTCTGTCCCTTGATGTCCCTGGGGAAACCAGTCCCCCTCTGGGGCCGCAATTGCTGGCCGATTCCGACCAAATCGTGACGTTTTCCCTGATAGCCGGGAAATGTTTCCTCACCGTGGCGCCATGCTTAACATTTTGTTTCTGCGGCCGGCATCCGCGCGACAGGCGGTCGTTTCGGCAGAAGTTGCGACTTGACGGAAATCCAAGCCAAGGCGATAAAGCGCGCGCATGGAAACGTCTTTCGCCATTTGCGGCATTTCGATTATTGGCTAGCGCACGCGCTGGTCCGGACGTTTTCGCCTCATCTTGATTGACAGGACAAACGCCCCGGCCAGCAGGCCGAGGGAGCTTTATGTCCGGTTTCAAGGGACTCCGCCTTTACAATACGCTGACCCGCGCGAAGGAGGACTTCGTCCCCATCGATACCGAAAACGTGCGCATGTATGTCTGCGGGCCGACGGTCTACGACTTCGCCCATATCGGCAATGCGCGGCCCGTCATCGTCTTCGACGTGCTTTACCGCCTGCTGCGCCACCTCTACGGCGCTGACCACGTCACCTATGTGCGCAACATCACCGACGTGGACGACAAGATCAACGCGCGCGCGCTGCGCGATTTCGGTGGCGAGATCGGCGCCGGCGCTCTTTCGCTGAACGAGGCGATCCGCCGCGTTACCGAGAAGACCGCCGACCAGTTCCACAAGGACGTTGCGGCGCTGGGTTGCCTGCCGCCCACCGTCGAGCCGCGCGCCACCGAGTTCGTGCAGCCGCGTACCGACGGCAAGACCGACATGATCGGCTTGATTCAATCTCTCATCAAGCGCGGCCATGCCTATGAATCGAATGGCGAAGTGCTGTTCGACACGGCCTCGATGCCGGATTACGGCCAACTGTCGAAGCGGCCGTTGGACGAGCAGCAGGCCGGCGCGCGCATCGCCGTGGACGCGCACAAGAAGAACCCGCAGGATTTCGTCCTGTGGAAGCTCTCCTCACCGGAGGAGCCGGGTTGGGAAAGCCCATGGGGCAGGGGGCGTCCCGGCTGGCACATCGAATGCTCGGCCATGTCGTCGGCCTATCTCGGCGAGGTGTTCGACATCCACGGCGGCGGGCTCGACCTGATCTTTCCGCACCATGAGAACGAGATCGCCCAGTCGCGCTGCGCCCACGGCACGCACGCGATGGCGAATGTCTGGATGCACAACGGGTTTCTCCAGGTGGAGGGCCAGAAAATGTCCAAGAGCCTGGGCAACTTCTATTCCATCCACGAACTTCTGGAGAAAGACACGTTCGGCGGCCGCAAATGGCCGGGCGAGGTGCTGAGGCTCGCCATGCTGATGACGCACTATCGCGAGCCGATCGACTTTTCCGTGCGCAAGCTTGAGGAGGCGGAAAACACGCTGCGCAAGTGGAAGCGCGCCGCCGATCACGCTGACGGTCGCGAGGCCGCCGTTCCCGCTGCCGTCCTCGAAGCCCTGTCCGACGACCTCGCCACCTACACCGCCTTCCAGGCGCTGACGCAACTCACCAACGAGGCCGGGGAAGACGGGGCGGCCGCTGCGGCGGTCAAGGCGGCGCTCGCTTTCCTCGGCTTTGAAACCAGTGTGGCCGAGGTCGACGCGAACGCCGTCGCCGACGCCATCGCCCGCCGTCTGGCGGTGATCGCGGCGAAGGATTGGGCCGAAGCCGACCGCATCCGCGACGAACTGCTGGCTCAAGGCGTCCAGTTGAAGGACGGCAAGGACCCGGCAACGGGTGAACGCATCACCACATGGGAGGTAAAGCGATGATCGACCATACGGGCATTGCGGTGAAGGATTTCGATGCCGCGAAAAAGTTCTACGATGCGGCGCTTGGCCCCCTCGGTGCCTCGCTGGTGATGATGGTGCCGGAGGAATACACCGGCGGCGTCAAGGTCGGCGGCTACGGCTACGACCGGCCGCAGTTCTGGCTGCACGAGTCCGGCGAGGCCGGTCCCGGCCGGCACTACGCCTTCACCGCCGACACCCGAGCCGAGGTCGACGCCTTCTACGAAGCGGCGATGGCAGCCGGCGGCCGCGACAACGGCAAGCCCGGCGTCCGCGCGCACTACCATCCCAACTACTACGGCGCCTTCGTCTTCGACCCCGACGGCAACAACATCGAGGCCGTCTGTCATAATCCGGAGTGAGATGCGATGAGCCTCGATAACAGGCCCACCTATTCCGGCGGCTGCCAGTGCGGCGCGGTTCGCTTCCGCGTCGAGGGCGCGCTGGGCGACGCCTCTGTCTGCCATTGCCGCATGTGCCAGAAGGCGTTCGGCGCCTTCTACGCGCCGCTGGTTTCGGTGCGCGGCGCACGACTGGAATGGACGCGCGGCCGCATGAGCACGTTCCGCTCGTCGAACCATGTGAAGCGCGGCTTCTGCAACAAATGCGGCACGCCGCTCGCCTTCACCGCGCCGGACGGCACCGCACTCGCCATCGGCGCCTTCGATCATCCGGAGGAGATCGTGCCGGCGATCCAGTGGGGCACGGAAGCCAAGCTTCCCTATGTCGATGCCATCGGCAGCCTCCCGCAGGAGGAGACGATGGCCGATCTCGGCGAAGCGCCCTATCTCGCCGATCTCGTCTCCTACCAGCATCCCGACCACGACACCGAAACCTGGCCGCCGAAGAAAGGCGTATCGAAATGAGCTTGCGCACCCTCTATCCCGAGATCGAGCCGTTCGAGACCGGCATGCTCGACGTCGGCGACGGCCACACCATCTACTGGGAGCGCGTCGGAACGAAAGGCGCCAAGCCGGCGGTCTTCCTGCATGGCGGGCCGGGCGGCGGCATCTCGCCCAAACAGCGCCGCCAGTTCGATCCAAAGCTCTACGACGTCGTCCTGTTCGATCAGCGCGGCTGCGGCCGGTCCACGCCCTATGCCTCGCTGGAGAACAACACGACCTGGCACCTGGTCGCCGACATCGAGCGGCTGCGCGACCTGTGCGGCTTCGACAAATGGCTGGTCTTCGGCGGCTCGTGGGGCTCCACTCTGGCGCTCGCCTATGCCGAGACGCATCCCGAGCGGGTCAGCGAGCTGGTCGTGCGCGGCATCTACACGCTGACGCGGGCCGAGCTCGAATGGTATTACCAGTTCGGCGTGTCCGAAATGTTCCCGGACAAGTTCGAGCGCTTCCAGGCTCCCATTCCGGAGGCTGAGCGCGGCGATATGATGGGCGCCTACCGCAAGCTGTTGACCGGCAGTGATCGGCAGAAGCAGAGCGAGGCGGCCGTCGCCTGGGCGAGCTGGGAAGGCCAGACCATCACGCTGCTGCCGGAGCCCGAAACCAGCGACCGCTTTGCCGAGGCGGATTACGCGCTGGCGTTCGCGCGCATCGAAAACCACTATTTCGTCCATGGCGGCTGGTTCGAGGAAGGCCAGATCCTGCGCGACGCCGGCAGACTGAAGGATATTCCCGGCGTCATCGTGCAAGGCCGCTACGACATGCCGTGTCCCGCGAAATACGCCTGGGCGCTGCACAAGGCGTGGCCGAAGGCGGAATTCTTCCTCATCGAAGGCGCCGGCCACGCCTTTACCGAGCCGGGCATCCTCGACCGGCTGATCTACGCCACCGACAAGTTCGCGGGGAAGAAATGACTTTGGCTTTCAGCCTGGCGCAACGACCATGAAAGAACGCCTCTACCTGTTCGACACCACCTTGCGCGACGGCCAGCAGACGCCGGGCATCGACTTTTCCGTCGAGGACAAGACGGCGATCGCCCGGCTGCTGGACGACTTCGGCATGGACTATGTCGAGGGCGGCTATCCGGGCGCCAACCCCACCGACACTGCGTTTTTCTCCGAAAAGCGTACGCGCAGGGCAAAATTCGTCGCCTTCGGCATGACCAAGCGCGTCGGCGTCTCGGCCTCCAACGATCCGGGCATCGCCGCCTTGATGCAGGCGAAGTCGGATGCCGTCTGCTACGTCGCCAAGAGCTGGGACTACCATGTGCGCGTGGCGCTGGGCTGTACGGAGGCGGAGAACCTCGACGCCATTCGCGCTTCCGTCGAGGCGGCCCGCGCGGCGAGCAAGGAGCCGATGGTCGATTGCGAGCACTTCTTCGACGGCTTCAAGGCCAATCCGGCCTATGCGCTGGCCTGCGCCAAAGTGGCCTTTGAGGCCGGCGCGCGCTGGGTGGTGTTGTGCGACACCAACGGGGGCACCCAGCCTTCGGAAGTGCGCGAAATCGTCGGCCGCGTGATCGCCGCCGGCATTCCCGGCGAGAATCTTGGCATCCACGCTCATGACGACACCGGCCAGGCGGTCGCCAATTCGCTGGCCGCGGTCGAGGCCGGCGTGCGCCAGATTCAGGGCACGCTGAACGGCATCGGCGAACGCTGCGGCAACGCCAACCTCATCACCCTGATCCCGACGCTGATGTTGAAAGGCGCTTATGCCGAGCGCTTCGAACTCGGCATTTCGGCCGAGCAGCTTGCCGGCATTTCTCGTCTCTCCCGCGCCTTCGACGAACTCTTGAACCGCGCGCCCGAACCGCAGGCGCCGTACGTCGGCGTTTCCGCCTTCGCCACCAAGGCCGGCATTCATGCCTCGGCGCTGGCGAAAGACCCGGCGACCTACGAGCATGTGCCGCCCGAGACGGTCGGCAACCGCCGCCGGGTCATGGTTTCGGATCAAGGCGGCAAGGCCAATTTCCTCGCCGAACTGAAACGGCGGGGCATCGACGTGCCGAAGGACGATCATCGGCTGGATGCGCTCATCAGCGTCGTCAAGGAGCGCGAGGCCGAAGGCTACGCCTACGAGGGCGCCGACGCTTCCTTCGAATTGCTGGCGCGGCGTATGCTGTCCGGCATTCCCGAATTCTTCACCGTCACCTCCTTCCGCTGCATGGTCGAGCGACGGTTCGACGCCAACGGCCATGTGAAAACCGTCTCGGAAGCCATCGTGAAGCTGCTGGTCGACGGCGAGGAAAAGATGTCGGTGGCGGAAGGCCACGGCCCGGTCAATGCGCTCGACATCGCCTTGCGCAAGGACCTCGGCCGCTACCAGGCCGAGATCGCCGATCTCGAACTTGCCGACTACAAGGTGCGTATCCTCAACGGCGGCACCGGGGCGATTACCCGCGTGCTGATCGAATCGCATGACGGCACCGGCGCGCGCTGGTGGACGGTGGGCGTCTCCGACAACATCATCGACGCCTCTTTCCAGGCGCTGATGGATTCCATCGTCTACAAATTGATGAAGAACCGCGAAATGGCCGGGCTGGTGGCGGCGGAGTAGGGCCATGGTATCGGTAATAGCGCCGACTTTCCCCTCCCCCTTGAGGGGAGGGTGGCAGGCCGCAGGCCTGACGGGAGGGGTCACTTCCAACGCTCCGACGCTATGAAGCCCTCGTTCTACGACCAGCGACCCCTCCCACCGCCCTTCGGGCGGCACCCTCCCCTCAAGGGGGAGGGGAATGCCGGCGCACTTCTTCCTCGCCACGCTGCCTTTCGGCCCTGGCTATTGTCAAAGAGCTGACCCCGGTTGGTGGGGTCGGGAAGACGGCGGTCGTCGGAACGCTGCCGAATTCTATAAAACTGCGATCCGAAGACCGCCGTCCGGCGATTTCCGTTCCCGTCCGTTCCGCTTCACCGCAGCTCACGATGGCGGCGTTTGCGCCGCCACCGGCCGATGGCTTGCAGCGCTCGTCCAGCGCGCGGGGGCCGTATTACCCCCAGGGGAACCCTTGGACGGAACCTCCCCGGCTGATCGCCTACGTTTGACGACCAGCGGAGGCGCCGGTCCCTTCCCACGCAATCACCGTCGCGACCGGTGTTCCCATGGAAGGAACTGCACCCAGTATGAAGCGGGTTCGGGAGACGGGGGATAAATTTTGGGAAAGAATTTTTCGAGGAAGCGGGGTTCAAGCCACCCATCATCGGAAATCCACTGAACCATCAGAAATTTGCGATGGTATCGGTGCCGGCTCTGGGCCATAGCGTTGGGCCATGACCGCGCAAGCAATTTCCGCAGACACCGACAACGGCGCCCGCCGCGGCTTCGCGCTGGCGCTGGCGGCCTATTTCCTGTGGGGGCTGCTGCCCTTCTTCATGAAGGCGGTGGCGCACCTGCCGCTGGCGGAAGTGGTCGCCCACCGCATCATCTGGTCCGTGCCGATCGCCGCGGCCGTTCTGGTGTGGCTCGGCCGCACCGCCGATTTCAAGGCGGCGCTCGGTTCGCCGCGCATGCTGGGAATGGCGGCGCTGACGGCGGCGCTCATCACCATCAACTGGAGCATTTACGTCTGGGCGATCGCGGTGGACCGCACGGTCGAGACGGCGCTCGGTTATTACATCAATCCGCTGGTCAGCGTCATGGTCGGCGCCATCTTCCTCGGCGAGCGGCTGAGCCGGTTGCAGATGGTCGCTGTCGGACTTGCCGTGGTGGCGGTGGTGGTGCTGACGGTGGACGGCGGCAAGCTGCCCTGGGTGTCGCTGGCGCTGGCGTTCTCCTTCGCGGCCTACGGCTTCTTCCGCAAGACCCTGCCGATCGGTCCGAGCCAGGGGTTCCTGCTCGAAGTGCTGATTCTGTCCATTCCGGCACTCGCCTACGTCTTCTATCTCGCCGCGACGGGGCAGAGCCATTTCGCTTCGGGCACCTGGCAGGACACCGCGCTTCTGCTGTGCTGCGGCCCGGTCACGGCGGTGCCGCTGCTGATGTTCGCCTTCGGCGCCAAGCTGCTCAGGCTCTCCACCATCGGCATCATGCAGTATATCGCGCCGACCATGGTGTTCCTGATCGCCGTGCTGCTCTTCCGGGAGCCGTTCGGCACGGTCCAGGCTATCGCCTTCGCCCTCATCTGGGCGGCGCTCGTCATCTATTCCTGGCCGATGCTGCGCGCGCTGATGGGCACGCCACGCTGATCGATGCTGCGCGCGACGCATTGACCTTGCCTCCACATCGTCTAGGCTCCCGTTTTCGAGGCGGCCGCGAAGAGCCGCGTGCAACGACGGTTGGGAGTGACGCGGCATGATCCTGACGGCATCGCTGCTCGCCGGCCTGGCGTTCGCCTGGCTGCTGATCGGGTTGGTCGAGAAAGTCCGCCTCGGCATCGCGCTGCCGCAGGCTCTGCTTTATGTGCCTTTCAAGCTCGCTTGGCGCATTTCGGACCGGCGCATTGCCGTCGCCCGCAATACGGCCGCCCCGGTGATCTACGCCGTTGTCCACCGTTCGCGCGTCGATCCGGCGCTGATGCTGTCGCTGCTGCCGAACGACACCTTGCACATCCTCGACGAGCGCTCGGCCCGCTCGCCCTGGCTGGAACCGTGGCGGGAACTCGCCCGCACCATCGCCTTCAACGCCAAGCATGTCTTCGTCAGCCGCCGGCTGGTCCGCGTGCTGAAGGGCAGGGGCCGGCTTGCCGTCTATTTCCCCGAATCCGTCGAGCCGGACGTGAAATCGTTCCGGCTCTACCGCGCCGTCACCCGCATCGCCATGCAGGCGGACGCGCGCGTCGTGCCGATTTTCATCGGCGGGGCGAACGCCTTGCCCTTCGCCTTGGCGCGGACCGCCGGATTGCGCCGGCGCTGGTTCCCGCGCCTTTCCATCAGCGTGCTGGAACCGCTGACGGTGCAGGACCTGGTGGCACTGAACGGCAGCGGCTCGGCCAGCACCACCAACGCCGTCTTCGACCGCATTGCCGAGACGCGCCTTGCCGCCAGCGATCTCGACCGCGGCCTGTTCCTGGCAATGCGCGACGCCGCCGATCGGGTAGGGCCGTCGCATCCGATCGTGGAAGACGTCGTTTCCGGCGCGCTGAGCTATCGCCGGCTGTTCACCGGCGCGCGCGTGCTGGGGGCGCGCTTCGAGAAGGCGACGGCGCCCGGAGAGGCGGTCGGCGTGCTCCTGCCCAACGCCAACGGCCTTGTCTTGTCCCTGCTCGGCCTGTGGTCTGCCGGGCGCGTGGCGGCGATGGTCAACTACACGGCCGGCTCCGCCAGCGTCACGGCCGCCGTGCATACCGCCGTCATCCGCAAGGTCGTGTCGTCCCGCGCCTTTGTCGAAAAGGCCGGTCTCGGCGATATCGTGAAGGCAGTCGAGGCCGGCGGCGCGCAATTCCTGTGGCTGGAGGACCTGCGCGCTGGCGTCACGACGCTGGAAAAACTGTCCGCCACGCTTCTGTGGCGCCGGCCCTTGCAGCGGCAGGATGCGGAAAAGCCAGCGGTCATCCTGTTCACCTCCGGCTCGGAAGGAACGCCCAAGGCGGTGGTGCTGTCGCAGCGCAGCCTGCTCGCCAACGCCATGCAGGCGGAGGCCCGCATTTCCATCTCGCCGGCCGATATCTTGCTCAACGTGCTGCCGGCCTTCCATTCCTTCGGCCTGACCGGCGGCACGATCCTGCCGCTGGTGACGGGCGTAAAACTGTTCCTGTATCCCTCGCCGTTGCACTACAAGCTGATCCCGGACGTGGCGCGCAAGGCGAAGCCGACCATTATGTTCGGCACCGACACCTTCCTCGCCAACTATGCCCGCACCGCCAAGGACGGCGATTTCTCCAGCCTGCGTTTCGTGGTGGCGGGCGCCGAAGCCGTGAAGTCCGAGACGCGAAAGATTTGGCGCGAGCGCTTCGGAGCCGAGATCGTCGAAGGTTTCGGCCTGACCGAAGCCGCGCCCGTCGTCGCCGTCAACACCGCCATTCATGGCCGCGACAGCACGGTGGGCCGCCTGCTGCCCGGCATGCGTATGCGGCTGGAGCCGGTGGAAGGCATCGCCGAAGGCGGGCGGCTGTGGCTCACCGGCCCCAACATGATGATGGGCTATATGAGCAGCGACCGGCCGGGCGAGATCCAGCCGCTCGCGGATGGTTGGCACGACACCGGCGACATCGTCTCGGTCGACCGCGACGGCTTCGTCACCATTCGCGGCCGCGCCAAGCGCTTCGCCAAGATCGCCGGCGAGATGGTGTCGCTCGGCGCCGTCGAGATGCTGGCGCAGGCGCTGTGGCCGGAGGAGCGGCATGCCGTCGTCTCCGTGCCGGACAAAAAGCGCGGCGAGCGCATCGTGCTGGTGACAACCGCCGGCAGCGCCGACCCCGAGCAGTTGCGCAAATACGGCAAGGCGCATGGCGCGGCAGAACTGATGGTGCCGGGCGACATCGTCAAGGTTGCGGAGATTCCGGTTCTCGGCTCCGGCAAGGTCGACTACGTCGCCGCGCGCGGCCTGGCGCTGGACAAGCTCGGTCTCGGCAAAGCCGCTTGAACAAAAAAGCCTATTCGCGCGGCTGGGGAGACCCTTCGTCCACGTCGGGCGGCAGCAGGGCTTCGCCCTCCTTCTTGGCGCGGCGGGAATAGGCGGCGACGCTGAACGGCAGGAAGACGAGATAGACGAGCACCGAGACGGTGAGCGTGTACCACGGATAGCTGATCAGCAGCAGGATGAAGAGGGCGACCGCCAGGATGACGAGGAGCACGCGGTCCCCCGGTATCTTCACGCTCTTGCCCGAATAGACCGGCAGCCGGCTGACCAGCAGGAAGGCGACCAGAACGGTAAAGGCGGTGGCGGCGAAAGCGATCGACCGCGTCGGCTGCATGCCGAGGAAGGACAGATAAAGCGGCAGCATCACCAGCATGGCGCCGGCGGGCGCCGGCACGCCGACGAAATATTCGTTCTGCCAGGCCGGCCGGTCCTTCTGCTCGTCCAGCACGTTGAAGCGGGCAAGCCGCATGCCGCAGGCGATGGCAAACAGAAGCGCCGCGATCCAGCCGGGGGAGCCGGCGCGGTCGAGCAGATAGGCGTAGAGCACGAGCGCCGGCGCGACGCCGAAATTGACGATGTCGGCCAGCGAATCCATCTGCGCGCCGAACTTGGAGGTGGCCTTGAGCAGCCGCGCCAGCCGTCCGTCGATGCCGTCGAGGAAGGCGGCGAGCAGCACCATCACCGTCGCCGTCTCGAAGCGGCCCTCGAAGCCGAAGCGGATGCCGGACAGGCCGGCGCAGATCGCCAGCACCGTCACAAGGTTGGGAAACATCATCCTGAGCGGGATTTCGCGGATGCGCGGCCCGCCCTGTCCATGCGGCTCGAATCGTTTGAACGGCTTGTCCATCGGTCGGCTCAGGAGATGCGCACCAGCGGCGCGGCCTCGGCGCCGCCAAACTCGGCAATGACGGTTTCGCCGCCGACGGCCGTCTGGCCGATGGCGACGCGCGGCACCGCGCCCGCCGGCAGATAGACGTCGACGCGCGAGCCGAAGCGGATCAGGCCGAAGCGCTCGCCGATGGCCAGCGCGCCGCCGGCCTCCGCCCAGCAGACGATGCGGCGCGCCACCAGGCCGGCGATCTGCACGGCCGCGATCGTCCCGTTGGGGCTCTCGATGACAAGGCCGTTGCGTTCGTTCTCGCTGCTGGCCTTGTCGAGTTCGGCGTTGAGGAAGGCGCCGGGCCTATGCTCGATGCGGCTGACGCGGCCGCGCGCCGGCGCGCGGTTCACATGGCAGGAGAACACGTTCATGAACACCGAGATGCGCGTCATCTCGGCACTGCCGAGGCCGAGTTCGCGCGGCGGCACGGCCGGCCCCACCGCCGAGACGATGCCGTCGGCGGGGCTGACCACCAGCCGGTCGTCCACCGGCGTCACCCGCTCGGGATCGCGGAAGAAATAGATGCACCAGGCGGTGAGGATGAGGCCGATCCAGAACAGGATGGAGGAAAAATAGCCGAGGACCAGCGTCACCACGGCGAAGCCGGCGATGAAGGGATAGCCCTCGCGGTGGATCGGAACGAGCGTGTTCTTGATCGTATCGACAAGCGACATCGGGCTGGGGGCGGCTCCGTTTCAGCGTCCGGCCTGTCTATCGGAAACGCACGCGCGCCGCAACGCGGCAATCGGGCAGGGGTGTCACGGCGAAAGCGGCGCGCCGGGTACGTAGAGCGCGATCGGCCGGATCTCGTAGACGGCGGTGGGGTTGACGCCGCGCAACTGGCGCGCCATTTCAGCCGCTGCTTCGTCATCGGCGCAATCCACCACGTAGAGGCCGAGAAGCTGTTCCTTGGTTTCCGCGAAAGGGCCGTCGAGTACGGTTCCCGCGTCGGGACCGCGTAGCGTGCGGGCCTCGGACGTCGGTCCCAGCCTCGCTGCCGGTCCCATGCTGCCCTGCGCGATCAGCCGGTGATGCACCTCAAGCAGGTCGCTCATCAAGGCGGCGTCCTCTTGCGGGGTCCATGATTCGACGACGCCTTCGGCGTGGTAGGCGAGAATGGCGTAGAACATAGCCGGTGTTCCTCCATTGGCTCCGGGGTGCCACTATTCCGAAGAGAAGAGCGCTGCGCCAGAGGCGCGGCCGGCCCTCCTGACAGATCAGGACACTTCCGCTGTCCGCCGGCGCACGATAATGCCTTCCTTGTCGCTTTCGCGCGCGATGCGCAGGCGCTCTTCGGCTTCGGTCGCTTCGCGCTGGCGGTCCCACATGGAGGCATAGAGGCCGTGCTCTTTCAACAGCGCCGCATGGGTGCCGCGCTCGGCGATCAGGCCGTCCTTGAGTACGATGATCTCGTCGGCGGAAATGACGGTGGAGAGCCGGTGCGCGATGACGATGGTGGTGCGGCCGCGGCTGACGAGGTCGAGGGCTGCCTGGATTTCCTGCTCGGTGTGCGTGTCCAGCGCCGACGTCGCCTCGTCGAGGATCAGGATCGGCGGCGCCTTCAGAATGGTGCGGGCGATCGCCACGCGCTGCTTCTCGCCGCCTGACAGTTTCAGCCCGCGCTCGCCCACCATGGCGCGATAGCCGTCCGGCAGATGCTCGATGAAGGGGCCGATCTGCGCCAGTTCGGCCGCCCGCTTCACCTCTTCCTCGCTGGCGCCCGGCCGACCGTAGCGAATGTTGTAGGCAATCGTGTCATTGAACAGCACCGTGTCCTGCGGCACCATGCCGATCACCGCGCGCAGGCTTTCCTGCGTCACGTCGCGCACGTCCTGCCCGTCGACCAGAACGGCGCCCGATTGGACATCGTAGAAGCGGAACAGCAGCCGCGAGATGGTGGATTTTCCGGCGCCCGACGGGCCGACGATGGCGACCGTCTTGCCCGCCGGCACGTCGAAGGAAATGCCCTTCAGGATCGGCCGGTTCGGGTCGTAGGCAAAATGCACGTCGCGGAACGCGACGCTGCCGACGCCGACCGCAAGGGGCTTCGCATCCGGCCTGTCGGTCACTTCCTGGCGCGCGTCGAGCAGATCGAACAACTGCTCGATGTCGGTCAGGCCCTGGCGGATTTCGCGGTAGATGGAGCCGATGAAGTTCAACGGCACGGAAAGCTGGATCAGCATGGCGTTGACGAAGACGAAGTCGCCGACGGTCTGGCTGCCGTGCATCACCTCCCACGCCGACATGCACATGACGGTGGCGGTGCCGACGCCGAAGATCAGCCCCTGTCCGAAGTTCAGCCAGCCGAGCGAGGTCCAGATGCGGGTGGCGGCGATCTCGTAGCGCGCCATGGAGCGGTCGAAGCGCTCGGCTTCCATCGCCTCGTTGCCGAAATATTTCACCGTCTCGAAATTGAGCAGCGAATCGATCGCCTTGGTGTTGGCGTCGGTGTCGCTCTCGTTCATGTCGCGGCGGATGCCGATGCGCCAGTCGCTCGCCTTGACGGTGAACCAGACATAGACGACGACCGTGACGGCGACGACGGCCACGTATTTCCAGCCGTAGGTGAAGGCGAAGATGGCGGCTGTCAGGGCGAACTCCAGCACCGTCGGCGCAGTGCTGAGCATGATGAAGCGCACGATCGTCTCGATGCCCTTGGTGCCGCGCTCGATGATGCGCGACAGGCCGCCGGTGCGGCGCTCGAGATGGAAGCGCAGCGAAAGCTGATGCATGTGTATAAAGGTGCGGCGGGCCAGTTGACGCACCGCATGCTGGCCGACGCGCGCGAACAGCGCGTCACGAAGCTGGTTGAAGCCGACCTGGGTCAGCCGCATGAAATTGTAGGCGATGACCAGCGCGATGGCGCCGGTGAGGAAAGCGGGCAGCGGCGGGGTGTACTTGCCGGTGCCGGCCAGCGCGTCGGTCGCCCATTTGAAGAAATAGGGGCCGGCGACCAGCACCAGCTTGGCGACGATCAAAAGCAGCGTCGCCCAGGTGACGCGCCAGCGCAGGTCCGGCCGGTCGGACGGATACATGTAGGGCCAAAGGTTGCGCAGCGTCTTCAGCGTGCCGGATTCGGCGGAAACGGTCTTGTCTGCCACTGGGGTCTGCCTTGTGGTTCGTTCGCGCCGGTCAGCAGCCGGTGCAGCAATCTTCGGTAAGCCGGGCGAGCGAAGACGAAAGGTCTTTCAGGGCCGCCCGGTCGAGTTCGTAGCGCGAGCGCTGGCGGTCGGGGGAAAAGCGCACCAGCCCGGCGTCCACCAGCACCTTCAGGTGCTGCGAAACGGTCGATTGCGCAAGGTCGAGCCGGTCCACCACGTCGCGGCAGCAGCAGGCCGGCTGGCCGGCCAGATGCCGCACGATCTCGATGCGGGTGGGATGCGCCAGCGCCGCCAGCCCGGCGGCCAGCCGCTCGGGATCGATCGCCACGCAGGCGATGTCTTTGAGAATGGTATTCATCGTATATCGCCGATAAACGATGAAAGGATTTTCCGCAAGATGGCAGGCAGGAAAAATCCTATTCCGTTTTCGCCGGCGCCGTCGTCATCTGGTCGCCCAGCACGGTCATGTCGGCGGCCTCGCCCTCCCGCGACTTCTCCGGCAGCTTGAAGACCTGGCCCGGCCAAATCTTGTCCGGATCGCTGATCTGGTCCTGGTTGGCGAGATAGATGGTGGAATAGCGGGTGCCGTGGCCGTAGACGCGCCGCGAAATCCGCCAAAGCGTGTCCTTGCGGCGGATGATGACGGCGCTGTCGGCGTGTTCGAGCTTGGGCGAGACTGTCTCCGGCACGCCATCGGCCGGCGGCGTCGCCGCGGCGACCTCGGCCGGTTTTTCGGATGCCGCAGGCGGGGTTCCCGCCGGCTGTTTCGCCGGCTCGGTCGAGGAAGCCTCGGTAGAAGGCTGCGCGGCAGACTGGGTTTCCGGCTTGGCCGGCGCCGGCGCGACGGCGGCGATCGCCTGGCCGGGCTCGCGCTCGAACGGCACCGTGGCGCGCGCCACCACCTTTGCCCCGTCCGCATCGAGGGCGTCGACGCGCACGGTATAGGTGCCGACCGGCAGGTCGCGCTTGGCTTCGACAAGGAAATGGCCGTCGGGCGAGGTCATGGCGTCGCCGAGCAGGATTTCGTTGGCATAGGCCCGCACCTTGCGCCCCGCATCGGCGATGCCCGCGACGAAAACCTTGGCCCCGTCGATCTCGACCGCCTCGACGACGACCTTGGCGGCGGGCGCGGCGACCGCTCCGGGCTCCGCCGCGGCGGGCTTGGCATCGGCCTGTGCAGAAGATTCGGCAGATTGGACCGGCGCGGCCGCCGTTTCGGTTTGGCCCGCGGATGCCGGCGCGGAAGCGGTTTCAGCCGGCTTGGTTTCGGCAGGCTTGGTTTCGGCCGGTGCTGCGCCGGACGGCTGGGCTGCGGCGGATGCCGGCTTGTCGTCCGGCTTCGGCACGGCCATCAGTTCGGCCGGCTTGCCCGGCTCCTCGACCATCGCCAGCACCTGTCCGTCCGGCTTTTCAGGAACGGAGACGACCGCGGTCTGCGTCGAGGCGGCTACGGTGCCGTCGGGAGCGGTGGCGCGCAGCGTGATCTGATAGTCGCCGGGCTTCAGCGGCGTGTCGGGAACAATGGCGAAGGCGCCGTCCGGTCCGGCATCGGCCGCGCCCAGCACCGTCGCGCCGTTGAGCGCCTCCACCTTGGCCTTCGCCGCGGCATTGCCGGCGATGACCACCGATCCGTCGCCTTCGACGCGCACCACGTCGAAGGTCGGCAGCACGGCCTGCGTTGCCGCCGGGGCGGCCGGAGGCGGAGTCTTTTCTGCCGGGGCGGGGGAAACTGCGGCAGCGGGTGGCTCGGCCGCGTTCTGGGTCGTGGCGGAGGCGGCGGGAAGCCTGCTGCCCGTCGCCGGCGTCGTCACCGTATCGGCGGGTTGTTGCGCGGCCGGTAGCGCTGCGACCTGCGCCGGAGGCTGCGGCGCCAGCAGCGGGTCGAAGGCGCCCGCGACATAGGCTGTTCCCGCGACGGCGACGACACCGCCGCCAGCGAACAGGAAAGCCTTCAAAGGATTGATTGCCATGTTTTTCTTGTGTCCCCTAGCCCGTTCATCACTAGCCCGTTTTTCCCGCATCGACAAGAAAAAGCCCGGCCCGGTCTTGACCGCGCTCCGCGCTCCCATCACCAATCATCGGCATGAACACGATTCGGTCCGTCTGCGTTTATTGCGGCTCGTCGCCGGGCCGCGATCAAACCTACCTTGAAGCCGGGCATCTGCTTGGACGCTCCATCGCCAAGGCGGGTCTTCGCCTCGTCTACGGCGGCGGCACCAAGGGCATTATGGGCGCCGTCGCCGAGGGCACGCTCAGGGCCGGCGGCACGGTCATGGGCATCATCCCGCGCTTTCTTCTCACCAAGGAAGCGACGGAGAAGGCGCTGGAGCGCCTCAATGAACTCGTGATCACCGACAACATGCACGAGCGCAAGCACAGGATGTTCGAGGAATCCGACGCCTTTGTGGCGCTGCCCGGCGGCATCGGCACGGTCGAGGAGATCGTCGAGATCATGACCTGGGCGCAACTCGGCCATCATCGCAAGCCGACCGTCTTCGTCAACGTCAACGGGTTCTGGAACCCGATGCTGGCGCTGATCGATCATATGGCGGCGGAGGGGTTCATCCACACCGCGCACAAGGTGAAGCCGCTGGTCGTCACGGACCCGCAGGCGGTGGTCGCCGCGATCATGGCCGCCGCCGGCGCCGACGGGGCGCCGACCGAAGGCGAAGCCTCCGTCATCGACAAGATGTAGTCCGCCCACCAAAGCGGAAGCCAGCCAAAGAAAAAGCCGGCCCTTGCCGGACCGGCTTGTTGAGTGAGACGGGTCGAGGGGGTTTGGGGGGACTTGGGGATGACCCGTCGCCTCAACAATGCGTGGGCGCGGCGATGGTTCCGTGCCTCCGCAAAAAAATCCGTCAGTGCGCCAAAGCCTGCCGAGCGGTGCGCCAATCGTGGCCGGAATGGGCGAAGACGGCAGCCGAGGCGCTGACCAGCACGATGCCAAGCGCGCGTCCGGCCCCCGCATTCATGTCGTCCGCCACCGCCGCCTCCATCCTTTCGCGACTATAGCCGACCGCTCCTGTCAACCCAGTGGCAAGAACGGCCGGACCGCTTTCAAAAAAATGCGCGATGCCACCCCGTTGCCGCCTGTCGTCGCGGGGGAGTACAATGAAGCGGCCGAAAGGGGAGCCGCAAACATGGATGCCGCTGGCTTGAAAGCGATGCAGGCGCCTTTGAAAGACGTCTATCGCGACGACGCTTCCCGCGCGCTGGTCACGCTGCGGGCGAAAGGATCGATCGACGATAAGTCTATTGCCTGCAAAGTGGAAACGGGCAGGGCGCTCGCCGTCGCCGGATTGCATCCGGCGACCGGCGGCACGGGCCTGGAATTGTGCTCCGGCGACATGCTGCTGGAGGCGCTGGTGGCCTGTGCCGGCGTGACGCTGAAAGGCCGTGGCGACGGCGCTGGAATTCCGTCTCGGCTCAGCCGAGGTGGAGGCCGAAGGCGATCTCGACTTTCGCGGCACACTGGGCGTGGCGAAGGATGCGCCTGTCGGCTTCCGTTCCATCCGCCTGGCCTTCCGCCTCGACACGGACGAAACGCAGGAGCGCATCGACACGCTCCTCAAGCTGACAGAGCGCTATTGCGTCGTGTTCCAGACGCTCGCCTCCAGGCCGGAGCTTTCCGTCGCCGCGCGACGGTAAAGCCCGGCGCAGGCAACACCGCTCTACTGCTGCGGCTGTGGCTGCGCGCCGCCGTCTTCGCTCATGTCGTCGGCATAAGGCGACGCGCTCGGGATGCAGGACACCGACCAGCCGGCCGGCGCCGGCTGCTTCTGGTATTCGGTGATGGCGGACGAGCACTGGTCGCGGGTGTCGAAGGTGCTGGGCAGCACGACCATGCCGCCTTGCGGGCCGGCCACGACCAGATACCAAACCAGCGCGATGGTGGATGACATAACATATCCTCGTTTCGGAAAAGGGAGAGTCGGTGAAGACCCTAGCAACTCCCGCTCTCCGGCGGAAGCGGGTCCCGCCGCCGCGCCCTCACATTTTGCTGCAAGCCGATATGGCCAAAAGCCGGGGCCGAGGCGGCTGCTTTGCCGGATGCGCTCAGGCCGGCTGCTGGTAGGACACCCAGCGGTCGCCCTTCGCCTGGTAGATCTGCCCGGTCCGTGTCAGGTCGGGGCTCGCCATTGGCAGGATACGGGCGGCGATTTCGGAAGGATGCGGCAGTGTTTCCGGATTTTCGCCGGGCATCGCTTGCGCGCGCATGGCGGTGCGGGTCGCGCCCGGATCGGCGGCGTTGACGCGCAGCGGGTAGTTCTTCGTCTCGTCCGCCCAGGAGCGCATCATCGTCTCCACCGCCGCCTTGGAGGCCGCGTAGGGACCCCAGAAGGCGCGCGCCGAATGCGCGGCGTTGGACGACAGGATGATGGCGCGCCCGGCGTCGGACAGGCGCAGCAGCGGATCGATCGAGCGGATCAGCCGCCATGTCGAGGTGACGTTGATCGTCATCACCTTCTCGAAGGTCTTTGCTTCGACATGGCCGAGCGGCGAGATGGTGCCGAGCACGCCGGCATTCGCCACCAGGATGTCGAGCTTGCCCCAGCGCTCGTGGATGGCGCCGCCCAACCGGTCGATGCCCTCCATGTCGGCGAGGTCGAGCGGCACTAGCGTCGCCTCGCCCTTGCCGGTGCGGGCATGCTCGGCCTTGATCTCGTCATCCAGGTCTTCGAGCCCGCCAACGGTGCGCGCCACCGCGATCACGTGCGCGCCGGCAGCCGCCATGTGCCTGGCGATGAAATAGCCGATGCCGCGCGAGGCGCCGGTGACGACGGCAAGACGGCCGGTGAGGTCGGGGAGGGGACGAGGCATGAAAAAATCTTTAAGTCCTACCAGCTACAGAGATAACCACATTGGAAAATATTACTTTCGCTTTTCTAATGTGATTAAGACGTCGTTGCCAATTTCGTTTGTTATCTCCCGAAGGCATCCTTAATATCTTTGGAGCTAAGAGCTCGATTAAATTTTGAACGAGTTTTTCATATGCACAGTGAGTCTTTAAATATCTATTTGGCCATTTTTTATCGCTGTTCTTCTGCATAAGAATATCTTCGCATCTCTTGCGATATTTCTCAATATCTACCAGTAGTTCATCAAATTCTAGTGCTTCATAGGTGTTGAGCACTATCCCCAGCTTATGTTCAGGGAAATTTCCGTCGGATCCGATGCTTGTGAAAAATCTGGAAATGCGCGCGAAATCGTAACGAGGTTGTTCGCCGCCTCGACGTTCCGTCTCATCTTCTAATTTGGAAGCGAAGCCCACAGTTTACGACCCTCCCACCGCCAGCAGCGAGAGCGTGCGCACATTGTCGGAATGCTCGAAATCGGCGAGCCGGGTGGGATACTGGCCGGTAAAGCAAGCGTCGCAGAACTGCGGGAATTCCTCGTTGCGGGCGGCCTCGCCGACGGCACGGTAGAGCCCGTCGATGGTGAGGAAGCCCAGCGAATCGACGCGGATGAACTCCGCCATTTCCTCCACCGACATGCGCGAGGCGAGCAGCTTGGACTTCTCCGGCGTATCGACGCCGTAGAAGCAGGAAGCCCTGGTCGGCGGCGAGGCGATGCGCATGTGCACTTCCTTCGCACCCGCATCGCGCACCATCTGCACGATCTTCTGGCTGGTTGTGCCGCGCACGATGGAATCGTCGACCAGCACCACGCGCTTGCCCTCGATCATCTTGCGGTTGGCGTTGTGCTTCAGTTTCACGCCCATGTGGCGGATGGCATCGCCCGGCGAGATGAAGGTGCGCCCGACATAGTGGTTGCGGATGATGCCGAGCTCGAAGGGAATGTGGGCTTCCTGCGAAAAGCCGATGGCCGCCGGCGTGCCGGAATCCGGCACGGGCACGACGATGTCGGCCTCGACGGGATTTTCGCGCGCCAGTTCGGCGCCGATGCGCTTTCTCACGTCGTAGACGTTGCGGCCCTCGATGGTGGAATCCGGCCGCGCGAAATAAACGTATTCGAAAATGCAGAAACGGGTCTTCTGCGGCTCGAACGGGAACAGGCTTTCGACGCCCTTCGCGGTGACGACGACCATCTCGCCCGGCTTGATGTCGCGCACGAAGCGGGCGCCGATGATGTCGAGCGCGCAGGTTTCGGAAGCGAGAATCCAGGCGCCGTCGAGGTCGCCCAGCACCAGCGGGCGGATGCCCAGCGGGTCGCGGCAGCCGATCATCTTCTTCGACGACATCGCCACCAGCGAGAAGGCGCCCTCGACCTGCCGCACCGCGTCGATGAAGCGGGCGTTGAGGTCGCGCTCCTTCGACATGGCGACGAGATGCAGCAGCGTCTCGGTGTCGGAGGTGGAGGAAAAGATCGCGCCCTGCTTTTGCAGCGTGCGCTGCACCGTCATGGCGTTGGTCAGGTTGCCGTTGTGGGCGACGGCGAAGCCGCCGTCAGCCAGTTCGGCGAAGAAGGGCTGGATGTTGCGCAGGCCGGCGCCGCCGGTGGTGGCATAGCGCGTGTGGCCGATGGCCCGGCTGCCGGGCAACCGGTCGAGCACCGCCTGCTTGGTGAAGGTGTCGCCGATCAGGCCGACATGCCGCTCGACGTGGAATTGCGCGCCGTCGTAGGAGACGATGCCGGCGGCTTCCTGACCGCGATGTTGCAGCGCATGCAGGCCCAGCGTGACGATGGCGGCGGCGTCCTGCCGCCCGAAGATGCCGAACACGCCGCATTCGTCGTGGAAATGATCGTCCGCTTCGGCCGAAAGTCCTTCACCGGAAGGCACGTCGCCTGCGTCTGCCATGGGCCGAAAGCCTCTCGATCCGCTAAAGCCGCGATATAGGCGCATGACGGCAGGAAAGCAACGCGACAGCGTCGCCATCCTCTCGCCGTCAGTTGTTTGCCGGCGGCGCGTCGGCGGGGGCGCTGTCGTCGGGCGCGTCGGCCGGGGCATCGCCGTCCGTCGGGGCACTGCCCTGGTCGGCAGGTGCTGCCGCAGGTGGGCTGGCGGTGTCGGCGCCGGAGGCCGCAGGCTCGTCCGGATGAAGTTTCTTCAGGATGGCGTTTTCAGGATCTTCCGGCAGTTTGCTTTCGATCCAGTTGCCGATCGATTCCAGCAGCGGCTTCGACTTGGCGTTGGCGATCCAGCCCGGCGCATGATCGCCCGCCAGCCAGTTGAAGAACATCAGCGCGACGGCGACGACCAGGATGCCGCGCGCGGCGCCATAGAGGAAGCCGAGCGTGCGGTCGAGCGCGCCGACCCTGGAATCGATGATCCAGTCGGCGATCTTCATGGTGATGACGGTGACGACGATCAGCGCGATGACGAAGACGATGCCGGCCGCTGCCGCCATCTGGATCTTCTCGTTGTCGATATAGGGCTGCACGTAGGGAATGACGGGCTTGTAGAAGAAGAAGGCCGCCGCCGCCGCTGCCGCCCATGAGGCGACGGACAGGACTTCGCGCGAAAATCCGCGCACCATGGCGAGCATGGCCGAAACCAGGGTGAAGCCGACGAGGATTCCGTCAAGCAGCGTAATCGGCATGTGTTCCCAACTCCATGAGCCGTCAGTCGTCCCCGGCGTCGCGGCTGCGGCGGGAGCCGGCAATGCGCGCCACCAGATCGGCAAGCTCGGTGGGTCGGAAAGCGCCGGCTCCGATTCCGCCGGCTATTTCCTCGCCGCCCTTGGGGTTGCCCACGGGCAGGACCGCGCTTCCAAAACCCAGCTTCTCGGCCTCCTTGAGCCTCTGCTGCGCATGCGCAACCGGCCTCACGGCGCCCGAAAGGCTGATTTCGCCGAAATAGACGCAATCGGCGGGCAGGGCAAGTCCGGTCAGCGACGACACCAGCGCGGCCGCTACGGCCAGGTCCGCCGCCGGCTCGGAGATGCGGTAGCCGCCGGCGACGTTCAGATAGACGTCGTGTTGCGAGAAGCGCACCCCGCAATGCGCTTCCAGCACGGCGAGGATCATGGCGAGCCGCGCACTGTCCCAGCCGACCACGGCGCGGCGCGGCGTGCCGAGCGGGGAGGGGGCGACGAGCGCCTGTATTTCGACCAGCACCGGGCGCGTGCCTTCCATGCCGGCGAAGACGGCCGCACCGGGCGCCTTGGCGTGGCGCTCGCCGAGGAACAGTTCCGAGGGGTTAGCCACTTCGCGCAGGCCCTTGTCCGACATTTCGAACACGCCGATCTCGTCGGTCGGGCCGAATCGGTTCTTCACCGTGCGCAGGATGCGGTAGTGATGGCCGCCTTCGCCCTCGAAATAGAGCACGCCGTCGACCATGTGCTCGACCACGCGCGGGCCGGCGATCTGGCCCTCCTTCGTGACATGGCCGACCAGAACGACGGCCGCGCCCGTCGATTTGGCATAGCGGATCATCGCTTGGGCGGACGCACGCACCTGGGTGACGGTGCCGGGCGCCGAATCAGCAAGATCGGTCCACAGCGTCTGGATCGAATCGAGGATCACGAGGTCCGGGCGCCGGCCTTCCCCGATGGTGGCGAGGATGTCTTCGACATTGGTTTCGGCCGCCAGTTCGACTGGAGATGCGGCAGCACCAAGTCTCTGCGCCCTGAGCCTGATCTGCGCGACAGCCTCTTCGCCCGAGACATAGACGATGCGGTGGCCTTGCCGGGCGAGAGCCGCAGCGGCCTGCGTCAGCAGCGTCGATTTGCCGATGCCGGGGTCGCCGCCGACCAAAAGGGCCGAGCCCCGGACGAAACCGCCGCCGGTGGCGCGGTCAAGCTCGCCTATCCCGCTGGCGATGCGCGGCGCGTCCTCGATGTCGCCGTCGAGCGAGGTGAGCGCCACGGCGCGGCCCTTGCGCGAACTTTTCAGCGCGCCCGGCCCGGAGCCGATGCCGCCGGCCGTGTCTTCCTCGACCAGCGTGTTCCACTCGCCGCAGGCCTCGCACTTGCCGGCCCAGCGCGAAGAGACGTTGCCGCAGGCCTGGCAGATGAACTGGGTGCGGGATTTGGCCAACAGACTATTCGAACCGTTCCGGCAGGTGGCTGTCTTCGGCCAGGTCGAAGAAGCGGGTGAACTCGCCCTGGAAGCCGAGCGGCACGGTGCCGGTCGGGCCGTGGCGCTGCTTGCCGATGATGACTTCGGCCTTGCCCTGCACCTCGCGGAACTTGTCTTCCCATTGAACGTGTTCGGGCGTGCCGCGTTCGGGTTCCTTGTTCTTGAGGTAATATTCGTCGCGGTAGACGAACAGCACCACGTCGGCATCCTGCTCGATCGAGCCCGATTCGCGCAGGTCCGAAAGTTGCGGACGCTTGTCGTCGCGGCTTTCGACCTGACGCGACAATTGCGACAGCGCGACGATCGGCACGCCGAGTTCCTTGGCCAGTGCCTTCAAGCCCGTGGTGATCTCGGTGATTTCCTGGACGCGGTTCTCGTTGGCGCGCTTCGACGAGCCGGTCATGAGCTGGATATAGTCGATGACGATCAGGTCGAGGCCGCGCTGCCGCTTCAGCCGGCGCGCTCGCGCCGCCAGCTGGGCGATGGAGATGCCGCCGGTCGAATCGATGAACAGCGGGATTTTTTGCAGCATCTGCGTGCAGCCCACCAGCTTTTCGAAGTCCGCTTCCGTCAGGTCGCCGCGCCGGATCTTGGAGGATGCCACCTCCGCCTGCTCCGAGATGATGCGGGTGGCGAGCTGCTCCGCCGACATTTCCAGCGAGAAGAAGCCGACCACGCCGCCATTGGCCGCCTTGAAGCTGCCGTCGGCCTGCTGCGCCGGTTCGTAGGCATGGGCGATATTGAAGGCGATGTTGGTGGCGAGCGACGTCTTGCCCATGCCGGGACGGCCGGCGAGCACGACAAGGTCGGACGGTTGCAGGCCGCCCATGCGGCTGTCGAGGTCGCGCAGGCCGGTGGCGATGCCCGAAAGATGGCCGTCGCGCATGTAGGCGGCGCTCGCCATGTCGATGGCGATCTTGATGGCGTCGGAAAAGCTCTGGAAGCCGCCGTCGTAGCGGCCGGTTTCGGCAAGCTCGAACAGCCGCCGCTCGGCGTCCTCGATCTGCTCGGCCGGCGCCATGTCGACCGGCGCGTCGTAGGCGATGTTGACCATGTCCTCGCCGACCGTGATCAGCGCCCGGCGCGTGGCGAGGTCGTAGATGGCGCGGCCGTAGTCGGCGGCGTTGATGACGGTGACGGCCTCGGCGGCGAGACGGGCCAGATACTGCGACACCGTCATGTCGCCGACCTTCTCGTCGGCCGGCAGGAAGTTCTTCAGCGTCACCGGGTTGGCGACCTTGCCCATGCGCACGAAATCGGTCGCGACCTCGAAGATCCGGCGGTGCAGCGGCTCGTAGAAATGGCTGCCCTTGAGGAAATCCGAGACGCGGTAGAAGGCGTCGTTGTTGACCAGGAGCGCTCCCAGCAGCGCCTGCTCGGCCTCGATGTTGTTCGGAGCCTCGCGATAGAGCGGCGTTTCCGCCACCGTGCCGAATTTGCGTGCTGCTTCCGCCATCGTTTTCTCGCGTCCCGTCCGGTCCCGATCCGTCGATAGCAGACCGGCGGTGATTCGGGCTGATCTATCTGCATCACCGGCGCGTCTATGCGCCGTCCTTACCGGGATTCACAGGCGGGATTTTTCCGTGGAAAGAATCCCGATTGACAACGGCGGCGCCATCGGTTCTTTGTATAGAACAAAGGTGGAACATCGGCAAGCCGCCGCCCCTTCTCCGATCCATGCCGGTATGCGATGCTGCAAGCGATGGAGTGTTTTGGGAGATCGGCGATGCGGATAGGCGGGCCGGCGAAATAGCTGCCGTCTCCATCAGAGCGCATCGCCCCAGTCCGCCCGGCGGGCGGCCTTGTAGGCCTCGCCGTCGCGCTTGGTGAACAGGCGTTCCACGGCGGTGCCGTCAGGCCGGCACAGTTTCAGCGCCACCTTGCCGGAACCGGCTCTCGGCGGCGCAAGCACGCGCGCTGCGTTCGGCGCCGTTGCCGGCTCGCGTGACACGGCGAGATAGATGAATTTCTCGTCCTCCCACGGCACGTCGGCGTCCTTGGCGAGCCGATGCAGGCGCGAGCGCGCGACGCGGCGGGAAAAATGGCACCAGTCCGGCGCGGCAAGCGGGCAGGCGGCGTGGTGCGGGCAGGGGGCCGTGACATGGCCGCCGGCGGCTATGAGTTGCGCGCGAACATCGAGAATGCGCCGCCAGCCGGCGGGCGTTCCGGGTTCCACGACGAGCAGCGTGCCGGCCGTCAGCGCCCACAGCCGGTCCACCAGTTTCGGCAGCGATGCCGGCGGCAATTCGTCGAGGACATAGGCCAGCGTCACCAGATCGGCTGCCTCGATAGCGGGCAGGGCAAGCGTCGCGTCGCCGGAAAGCCAGTCGCAACGCACCGGCATCTCCCTGGCGAGCGCCTGCCCGGCCGCGCGGACCGGGGCGCTTGCCTCAAGGAGCGTGGCGCGGCCGAGCGACGGCCATGTGTCGGATGCGGCCCACAGGGCGGTGCCGGGGCCGGCACCGATGTCGAGCAGGGTTGCCGGCGAAAAACCGGGCCGCGCTTCCTCCAGCGCGCCCATTGCGGCGCGCACCGCCGCGAAAGTCGCCGGCAGCCGCTGCGCCAGATAGGCCTTGACCGCCAGGTCGTCCGCCATGTGCAAGCGCCCGTCGCGCACTTCGGCGCGGTAGCGGCCCGAAAGTGCCTTGCCCGCGTCCTTCAGGGCGGCGAGTGGAGTGCCTTCCAAAAGTGCGTCCACGCCCTGCCTGAGTTGCGCCGGCAGTTCCACCGGTCAGGCCCCGCGCGGGGCGAACAGGATGATCGAGGCGCCGAAAAGGCAGACGGCGGCGCCTGCCAGGTCCCAGCGGTCAGGGCGCACGCCCTCGGCCAGCCACAGCCAGGCGAGCGAGGCGGCGATGTAGATGCCGCCATACGTGGCGAAGGAGCGGCCGGCCGCGTCCGCTGGCGTCAGCGCGAGCAGCCAGGCGAAGGTGAGCAGGGACAACGTTCCCGGCAGCAGCCAGAACGCCGATTTGCCGAGCCGCCACCACGCCCAGAACGCGAAGCAGCCGGCGATTTCGGCCAGTGCCGCCGCGATGTAGAAAAGATAGGCCATCGAAACCCTGCCGGAAGAACGATCCCCTTATTCGTCTCCCGGCAGGCAAAGGCAAGAACCCTTGCCGCAGCCCCGCGAGGGAGCGGCCGTCGTGGCGGCCGCCCTTGCGGATCAATCCTTGCCCGACACCTTCCGGCGGCGGACCGGCTTCGCGGCAGGCTGGGCGCTCGTCTGCCGCGCCGTTTTCTCGGGCGGCGTCGCCGTCGGCTCGGTCGTGCTGTGGCCCATCTCGTGCATGGCGATCGCCTTTTCGCACTTGCCGATATAGTCGCGCGTCATCGGCAGCACGTCGTTGCGGCGGGTGAGCTGGATCTGGAAATTGACAAGGTCCTGCCAGCGGAACGAGGCTTCCGAGCCTGCGAGATAGAAGTCCCACATGCGGCAGAAGCGCTCGTCGTAGATGGCCTTCACCTGCTCGCGCTTGGCGAGGAAACGCTCACGCCAGGCTTTCAGCGTCTCGGCATAGTGCAAGCGCAGGATTTCGACGTCCGTCACCATCAGCCCTGACCGCTCGATATGCGGCATCACCTCCGACAGCGCCGGGATATAGCCGCCGGGGAAGATGTGCTTGCGGATGAAGGCGTTGGTTGTGGTCGGCGGGCCGACGCGGCCGATCGTGTGCACGAGCATCACGCCGTCCGGCTTGAGCAACTGGGCGCACTTGTCGAAATAGGTCTTGTAGTGGTTGACGCCGACATGCTCGAACATGCCCACCGAGACGATGCGGTCGAAGCGCTCGGAAAGGTCGCGATAGTCCCGCAGCTCGAAATGCACATGGCTTTCAAGGCCTTCGGCGTGGGCGCGCTCGGTCGCGACCTGGTGCTGCTCGGTCGACAGCGTCACGCCCAGCACGTCGGCCTCGAACGTGCGGGCGATGTAGAGGCCGAGCCCGCCCCACCCGCAGCCGATGTCGAGCACCGTCTGGCCGGGCTTGATCTTCAGCTTGGCGGCGATGTGGCGCTTCTTGGCGAGTTGCGCTTCCTCCAGCGTCATGTCCGGGCGCTCGTAGTAGGCGCAGGAATATTGCATGTCGTCGTCGAGGAAGAGCCGGTAGAGCTCGCCCGACAGGTCGTAGTGGCGCTCGACGTTGCGCTTGGAGCGCCGCTCCGTGTTCCATTGCTGCAAGGGCCGCGCCTTCAGGCGTGCCGCGTTCAGCAGGCGCCCCCAGCTCGATTCGGTCCAGGAAATGCCGATGTTGCGGTAGATCAGGTGCAGGAAGGACAGCACGTCGCCTTCGGCGAAGTCGATCTGCTGGTCCATGTACATTTCGGGAAGGGCGAGCGAGGGATGCAGCATGATCGCCCGCTCGGCTCTGTGCGAGTGGATGACCAGATGCACCTTCTCGCCTTCGCCGTCACCGAAGTGGCGTGTGGTGCCGCTGGGCCCCGTGATCGAGAGGTTCCCCACGCGCACGGTGCGTTCGACGATACGTTGCAGAAAGATATTCATGATCGAGCCTCGGGAGAAAAGGCGATGTGACAGCCCCGCTGCCACAATCCTGCCTCAAAACCTGACGGCTTGAAAAGTTCCATGCACACAAAAAAACCGGGCACGAAGGCCCGGTTTTTTGGTCCAGATGTTCACATGTGAACAGAAGGGAATGGGGGAATAGGGGAGTATGGGAATAGGGAATACATATTCCCTTATCGCCCTATTCCCTTAATCCCCTACGGCCTTATTCCTCTTCGCCGCCCTCGAACTCCGCGTTCGGGTCGAAGAAATTCTCCGGCCGGGCGGCGTCGTTGATGTCGTCGCCATAGATGGCTTCCGCCGTCGTCAGCGTCTCGCCATGCGCCTGGCGCTCGGCCTCGTCCGTCGAGCGGGCGATGTTGAGCGTCACCGTCACCTCGACTTCCGGATGCAGCGCGATCGCCACGTTGGTCAGGCCGATGGTCTTGATCGGGTGGTTCAGCTCGACCTGGTTGCGGGCGACGCTGAAACCGTCGGCGGTGAGGATGTCGGCGATGTCGCGGGTCGAAACCGAACCGTAGAGCTGGCCGGTCTCGCCGGCCGAGCGCACGATGATGAAGCTCTTGCCGTCGAGCTGGTCGGCGACCGTCTGGGCTTCGCTCCTGCGCTCGAGGTTACGGGCTTCGAGCTGCGCGCGCTGGCCCTCGAACTTCTTCTTGTTGGCTTCGTTGGCGCGCAGCGCCTTGCCCTTCGGCAACAGGAAGTTGCGGGCGAAGCCGTCCTTGACCTTGACGGTCTCGCCCATCTGGCCGAGGCGGGAAATGCGTTCGAGAAGAATGACTTCCATGGTCTTGTCCTTATCTGGCCCGAAGGCCTTGAATCAAAGGACGAAGCAGGAAGGCAAAGGGCGCGTCGGCGCCGGTTTCGCTGTCCTGCCCGTCCGGGCAGTTAGGGACGGCGAGGCGTCCCAACTCGGATTTTCATGTGCCCGACCGGGCCGAACCCGGAAAGGAGAGCGGGCGGCGAACCGCCCGCGTCGTTATTTAGCGAACCACGTAGGGCAGCAGGCCGAGGAAGCGGGCGCGCTTGATCGCCTGGGCGAGTTCGCGCTGCTTCTTCTGGCTGACGGCGGTGATGCGCGAGGGCACGATCTTGCCGCGCTCGGAAATGTAGCGCTGCAACAGACGCACGTCCTTGTAGTCGATCCGCGGCGCGTTGGCGCCGGAGAACGGGCAGGTCTTGCGGCGGCGATGGAACGGGCGCCGGGTCGGGATCTGGTTGATGTCGACCATTATTCTGCGCTCCCTTCAAAGCTGCGCTGCGGGCGCGGGCCACGGTCGCCACGATCCCCACGGTCGCCGCCACGGTCGCCCCTGTCGCGGTCGCCGAACGAGCGCGGGCCACGGTCACGGTCGCCGAAACCGCGGTCGCCGCGGTCCGAGCGCTCTTCGCGCTTCTGCATCATCGCCGAGACGCCGTCCTCGTGCTTCTCGACCTTGATGCTCATGAAGCGCAGCACGTCCTCGGAGATGCCCTGCTGGCGCTCCATCTCGGCAAGCGCGGCCGGCGGGCAGGTCAGGTCCATCAGCGTGTAGTAAGCCTTCCGATTCTTCTTGATCCGGTAGGTGAGGGACTTCAGTCCCCAGTTCTCGACCCGGCCGACCGAGCCGCCGCCAGCGGTGACGATGCCCTTGAAACGTTCAACGAGCTCATCGACCTGCTGCTGCGACAGATCCTGCCGGGCAAGGAACACATGTTCGTAAAGAGCCATAGTTCTTTTGCCTTTCTTCGTTTCTCTCCCGGTTCCCGGCGGCTAAAGCCTCTGCAACTTCTCTGATCCGCGAATGCGGAGAAGAAAGGAGCATGACGAGACGGTCGAGAGCGGAGACACGGGAGGCGGGCGCCTTGTGGCGTCGCAACGAAAGCTTTGTTTTCAGGGAAAACGGCCTTCGGCCCTCCGTTCAGCCCCCAGTCGGGACCGGCAGATTGCGGGTGCGTATACAGCAAAACCGGACGAATGCAAGGCCGCAGGTTCAGGCGGCGCGGCGCCTGAAGGCAAGCCGCCCGACCGCCAGCACCATATAGGCGCCGAAGAACAGCGCCAGCGCCCAGCCGAAGCCGGAAGGCCCGAAGGCATCCATGCCGATGCCGATGGCTTGCGGCCCCAGCACCATGCCGACCCCGTAGCACAGCACGAAGGCGGCGTTGGCCGAAGCCAGTTCGCGGCCGGAAAGCTGCGAGCCGAGATGCGCCAGCCCCACCGTATACATGGCCGCCACGACGCCGCCCCAGACGAACAGCAGCGACGCCATCAGGTGCCAGTTTTGCGCGAACAGCGGCATGAAGGCGGTGCCGAGCAGACCGACGATGGCGCACACGAGCAGCAGATAGCGGCGGTCGCCGACCCGGTCGGAAATCATGCCGATGGGGATCTGGAGAAGAACGTTGCCGAGGCCGATCATGGTCAAGAGCAGCGCCGCGTCGGCCTCCGAATAGCCGATGCGGCTGCCATAGACGGGAAACAGCGCAAAACCGCCCGTCTCGACCGCGCCGAAGACGAGCACCGCCGCCGTCGCTGTGGGCACCAGCCAGATATAGTGCAGGAAACCGCTGGTTTCCTCGCCTTCGGCGCGGATCGGCGGGCTTTCCCGGCGCGCCGCGAGCACCGGGATCGCGGCCACCGCGACCAGCGCCACCGTCACGCCGAAAGGCAGAAAGCCGGTGCTGCCAAGCCGCGAGAACAGCCACGGGCCGGCGGCGAAGCCGAGCGACAGCACCGTGGCGTAGACGCCGAGCACCAGTCCGCGTCGCGATGCCGGCGCCGAGGTGCTGATCCAGAATTCCGACAGGATGAACAGGATCGTCAGCGAGATATGGAGCACCACGCGCAGCGGGAACCACATCCAGAACGCCGGCGCGAAATGAAACCCGATGAAGGCCAGCGCACCGGCCGCGATCATCAGCAGCATGGCCCTTGCCACGCCTATCCGCGAGGCCAGCGGCGTGGCCAGCGGCGCGCCGACGATGGAGGCGATGCCGGCCACGGCTGTGTTGAGGCCGATCATCGAGGCCGAATGGCCGCGCGATTCCAGGATGACGGACAGAAGCGGCATGCCGAGCCCGATGGCGATGCCAACCACGCTGATGGAGGACACGGCCGCGATGATCGACAGCCAGTGCACGCGCTCCACGTCCTGCGCCGAAACCTCCGCAGTCATCGGCTGTCGCTCCCGTTGAGCGGCGGGCCGGAATGAACGGGTGCGCCCCCATGCGCTGCGGCCCTTTCCTCGAAGGGAAGATGGCCGACGGGCCGGACTGGCGTGTCTTGGAGCACCAAGGCTGAAGTTCCGGTATTGGAAGAAAATCTAGAGGGTTTCGCGGACGAAGGTCTTGCCGATCATCCGATAGAACGGCACCTCGCCGCCGCCGGGTCTGAGCAAGGGGTCATGGGCAAGGCGCTGCTCCAGTTCGACCAGGACCGTGCGGGTGATGGCCGCAATGTCGGCCTGTCGGGCCTCCGCCAGCGGCAGCCAGACGAGTTCCTCCAACTCGTTCGTCGGTCCGCCTTCGGGCAATTCCAGCGCCACGTCGCTGCGCCACGCCGCGAGGAAACGCGTGTCGTAGCGGCGCACCCGGCCGGGCGGGGTGATGGCGCGGGCGATGAAGCGCATCGCTTCCAGCGAAGGCGCAACGCCATGTTCGGCAAAACCCTGCCAGTCGCGCTTGGCCGTGGAAAACGATGTTTGCCGGCCGATGAGCAGGCCGGCTTCCTCGTAGGTTTCGCGGATGGCGGAAAGCGCGATGGCGCGTGCCCTGGCCGGCCCGACCTTTCCCGCGTGCGCGGTCAGTCTGGCTTCTTCCTCGGGATGCAGCGGGGTCGCAGCCGGGATTCGGCTGTCGGCCGGGTCGGTGCGGCCACCGGGGAAGACGAACTTTCCCGGCATGAAGGCGTGGCGCATATGGCGCCGTCCCATCAGCACGCGCGGCGCGCCGTCTTGCCGGTCAAGCAGGATCAGGGTCGCCGCGTCGCGCGGACGCTTGGGTCCGGCACCCAGCGCGGCGCGCTCGACGGCATCGACTTCGGCCTTGCTCATTCCGTCCATGCGACCGACCTAGCGGAAAGTTCGCGCATGCGAAAGAGGCGTTGTGCCGCTGCCGGTTGCACCAGTCGCGGCCTACAATTCCGGGTGCGTTTCCAACTGGTCCGGCTCGCCGCCGAAGCCGTGCATGTAGCAGGCCCATTGCAGGCCCACGACCGCGCCCTTGACCGGTTGCAGCAGCGCCAGCGACAGCAGCACCGTCAGCGGTGCCCAGACGGCGAGGTGCTGCCACATCGCCCAGTTGGACGTCATTTCGACGGCCATGAAGCCGCCCAGCACGATATGGCCGACAATGACGATGACCAGATAGGCCGGCAGGTCGTCGGCGCGGTGATGGGAGATGTCCTCACCGCACACGGCGCACTTGTCGACCGTCTTGACGAAGGCGCGGAACAGCTTGCCCTCGCCGCAATGCGGGCAACGGCCGAAGAAGCCGCGCTTCATCGATTCCCAAATCGGCCGCGCCGGCCGCCCGGAATGGTTCTCGCCGCCGAAAACCTGCGCTTCCATGCCTGCGTTCATCGTCATCGTCTCCTGCCGCGCGGACGCCCTTGCGAAGCGCGGGCGCGGCCCTTTGCCTTGTGGAACGACCGCCGCGAGCCGGGCAGGGGCTTGGGTTCGCTCAGCATCTCGAAGCGCATCGCGCCGGCCATCGGCGCCACGTCCACGAGACGGACCTCGACACGGTCCGCAAGCTGGTAGCCTTTCCCGCTGCGTTCGCCGAACAGCGATCGCGCCGTTTCATCGTAGATATAGTAGTCGCTGCCCAAGGATGACACCGGAATAAAGCCATCCGCGCCGTACTGCGGCAATGTGACAAACAGCCCGGCCTTGGTGACGCCGGAAATACGGGCGTCGAAGCGCTCGTCGACGCGTTCGGAGAGATACGCGGCGGTCAGCCGGTCCACGGTCTCGCGCTCCGCCGCCATGGCCCGCCGTTCCGTCGCCGAAATCAGCACCGCCGTTTCCTCCAGCCGCGCTTCTTCCTCGCGCGTCAGCCCGCCCGCGCCGAGGCCGAGCGAGGCGATCAGCGCGCGATGCACGATCAGGTCGGCATAGCGGCGGATGGGTGAGGTGAAATGCGCGTAGCGGCGCAGGTTCAGGCCGAAATGGCCGATATTGGCCGGCGAGTATTCCGCCTGGCTTTGCGAGCGCAGCACGACCTCGTTGACCAGCGCTTCGTTGTCGGCGCCGCGCACGCGCTCCAAAATGCCGTTGAACTGCGCCGGCCGCATCTGTGCACCGCGCGCCAGGGAAAGGTTCAGCGTGTGCAGGAATTCGCGCAGCGATTCCTGTTTGGCGAGCGACGGCGCGTCGTGGACGCGGTAGACCAGCGGCTGCTTTTTGCCCTCCAGCGTCTCGGCAGCCGAGACATTGGCCTGGATCATGAATTCTTCGATCAGCTTGTGGGCGTCGAGCCGCTCCGGCACGACGACCTTGTCCACTGTGCCGTCCTCTTTGAGCAGGATTTTCCGCTCCGGCAGGTCGAGTTCCAGCGGCTGGCGCGCGTCGCGGCCGCGCTTCAGCACGGCGTAGGCGGCCCACAGCGGCTTCAGCACCGTGTCGAGGATCGGCCCGGTCTTGTCGTCCGGCACGCCGTCGATGGCCGCCTGAGCCTGGGTGTAGGCGAGCTTGGCCGCCGACTTCATCATGACGCGGTGGAAAGAGTGCCTGATTTTCCGCCCTTCGGCCGAAAACGTCATGCGCACGGCCATGGCCGGCTTGTCCTCGCCTTCGCGCAGCGAGCACAGGTTGTTGGAGATGCGCTCGGGCAGCATCGGCACGACGCGGTCGGGGAAATAGACCGAATTGCCGCGCTTCAGCGCCTCGCGGTCGAGCGGGGTGCCCGGCCGCACATAGGCGGCGACGTCGGCGATGGCGACCGTCACCACCACACCGCCGACGTTGTTCTCGTCCGTGTCTGGTTCGGCGAACACGGCGTCGTCATGGTCCTTGGCGTCGGCGGGGTCGATGGTGACCAGCGGCAGGTCGCGCCAGTCTTCGCGCTTCTCCAGCGTGACCGGCTTCAGCGCCTCGGCTTCCGCCAGCACGTCCGCCGGGAAGATATGCGGGATGTCGTGGGCGTGGATGGCGATCATCGAGACCGCCTTCTCGCTGGTCAGCGACCCCAGCACCGAAAGCACCTTGGCTTTCGGCAGGCCGTAGCGGCCGGCCTTCGACGGCTCGACCTCGACAAGATCGCCGTTCCTGGCGCCGTTCTGGAATTCCTTGTCGACGATCAGTTCGGGCTGGCGCCGTTCCACCGGCTCGATGCGGAACGTGCCGTCCTTGAGCACGCGGAATATGCCGAGCACGGCTTCCGAGCGCTTCTCGAACAGCTTCATCACCCGGCCCGTATAGGCAGGGCCGGATGGCTCGTCGGTCGGGAAGGTTTTCGCCAGCACGCGGTCGCCGATGCCGGGAGCCGGGCCGCCATTGCCGCGCGACATACGAATGGCGACGGTGGGCGGATCGTTGCCCTCGTACTCCGTTGGCCGCGCCAGCAGGCCGCCTTCGCTGTCGCGGCCGAAGATTTCGAGCACGGTGACATGCGGCAGCGCACCGGGGCGGATGTGGCGCTTCCGGCTTTTTTCAAGCAGCCCCTCGTCGGCGAGGTCGCGCAGCATGTCCTTCAGCCAGATGCGGTCGTCGCCGCGCAGCGAAAACGCCTTGGCGATCTCGCGCTTGCCGGAGCGGTCAGGGTTTTCCGCGATGTAGCGCAGGATCTCGTCGCGCGAGGGGCGGTAGGCGTCCTTGCCACGACGGGTATCGGTAGCGCGCGGATCGCCGTGGTGCCGTCCGGAGATCCTGCGTGCCAAGCCGCTACCCTTTCTTCTTTTTTGCGGCGGGCTTCTTCGCCGCCGCCTTGCGCGCCGGCTTCTTGGCCGATCCGCTCTTGGCCGCCCTCTCGGCGATCAGCGCAAGCGCTTCCTCGACCGTCACCGACTGCGGGTCCTTGCCCTTGGGCAGCGTCGCGTTGACCTTTTCCCAGTTGACGTAAGGGCCGTATTTGCCGTCGCGCACGGTGATCTTGCCGCCGTCGGGATGCTCGCCGAGCTCCTTCAGCGCCGCCGGCGTGCCGCCGTTGCGGCCGCCCTTGCCCTTGGCCTGCTTCTCGGCGATCACCGAGACGGCGCGGTTCAAGCCGATGGAGAAGACGTCCTCGATCGATTCGACATTCGCGTAGGTGCCGTCGTGCAGCACGAACGGCCCGTAGCGGCCGAGCCCGGCCGAGATCATCTTGCCGGTTTCTGGATGCTTGCCGACGTCGCGCGGCAGCGACAGCAGCGCCAGCGCCTTCTCGTGGTCGATGGAATCGGCCGTCCAGCCTTTCGGCAGGCTGGAACGCTTGGCTTCCTTGCCCTCGCCGCGCTGCACATAGGGGCCGAAGCGGCCGGAGCGCAGCGTGATCTCCTCGGCCGTGTAGGGGTCCTTGCCCAGCGCCTTGGCGCCGTCGACCGCGCCGCCGTTCTCGCCGTTGCCGCCCGCCTCGCCGCCGAGTTGGCGGGTGTAGCCGCATTCGGGATAGTTCGAGCAGCCGACGAAGGCGCCGTACTTGCCGAGCTTGAGGGACAGGTTGCCGGTGCCGCATTTCGGGCAGATGCGCGGATCGGAACCGTCTTCCCGCGCGGGGAACACCAGCGGCGCCAGTTCCTCGTTCAGCGCGTCGAGCACGTCGGTGACGCGCAGTTCCTTGGTCTCGTCGACATGCGCCGAAAAGTCCTTCCAGAAGTCGCGCAGCACGTCCTTCCAGGCGAGCTTGCCGTCGGAAATCTCGTCCAGCTTCTCTTCCAGCGAGGCGGTGAAGTCGTACTCGACATATTTGTCGAAGAAGTTCTCGAGGAAGGCTGTGACCAGCCTGCCCTTGGCTTCGGGGATCAGCCGGCGCTTGTCGATCACCACATATTCGCGGTCTTCCAGCGTCTTCAGCGTCGCCGCATAGGTGGAGGGGCGACCGATGCCGAGTTCCTCTAGCTTCTTGATCAGCGAGGCTTCGGAATAGCGCGGCGGCGGTTCGGTCGTGTGCTGCGTGGCGTTGATGGCCTCTCGGTCGAGTGCCTCGCCCTGGCGGATTTCCGGCAGGCGGCGGTTTTCCTCGTCTTCCGAATCCTCGTCTTTCTGATCGGTATAGGCGGCGATGAAGCCGTCGAAGCGGACGACCGAGCCGACAGCGCGCAGGCCGGCGGTGCGGGCACCGTTCGTCGCCTCGATTTCGACCGTCGTGCGCTCGATCTCGGCGGCGTTCATCTGGCTGGCGATGGCGCGTTTCCAGACCAGCTCGTAGAGCCGCGCCTGGTCGGCGTCGAGATATTGGCGGACCGAAGCCGGTGTGCGGAAGAAGTCGGTCGGGCGGATCGCCTCGTGCGCTTCCTGCGCGTTCTTGGCCTTGGCGGTGTAGTGGCGCGGTTTCTCCGGCAGGTACTTGTCGCCGAATTCCTTGCCGATCGCGGCACGGGCCGCCTCGATCGCCTCCGGCGCCATCTGCACGCCGTCGGTACGCATGTAGGTGATGAGGCCGGCCGTCTCGCCGCCGATGTCCATGCCTTCGTAGAGCCGCTGCGCCACCTGCATGGTGCGGTTGGCCGAGAAGCCGAGCCGCGAGGAGGCGGCTTGCTGCAAAGTGGAGGTGGTGAAGGGCGGCGCCGGGTTGCGCCTGGTCGGCTTTGCCTCGACCGACAGCGCGCGGAAGGAAGCGCCCTCCAGCATCGCCTTGATGCCGTCGGCCTGGTCCTTGTTCTTGATGTCGAGCTTCTGGAGCTTCTTGCCCTCATAGGCCGTCAGCCGCGCCTCGAACGTGTCCTTGCGCGGCGTGCCGAGTATGGCGGCGATGTTCCAGTATTCCTCGCGGACGAAGCGCTCGATCTCCGACTCGCGGTCGCAGACGAGGCGCAGCGCCACCGACTGCACGCGGCCGGCGGACCTCGCGCCCGGCAGCTTGCGCCACAGAACCGGCGACAGCGTGAAGCCGACCAGATAGTCGAGCGCACGCCGCGCCAGATAGGCGTCGACCAGCGGCGCGTCGATCTCGCGCGGGTTGGCCATGGCGTCGAGCACGGAATTCTTGGTGATGGCGTTGAAGACGACGCGGCTGACCTTCTTGTCCTTCAGCGCGCGCTTCTGCTTCAGCACCTCCAGCACATGCCAGGAAATCGCCTCGCCCTCGCGGTCCGGGTCGGTGGCGAGGATCAGCCCGTCGGCGTCCTTCACCGCCTTGGCGATGTCGGCCAGCCGCTTGCCCGAGGCCGTGTCCACCGACCAGGACATGGAAAAATCCTCGTCGGGCTTGACCGAGCCGTCCTTGGCCGGCAGGTCGCGGACATGGCCGAAGGAGGCCAGAACCTTGTAGTTGCGGCCGAGGTATTTGTTGATTGTCTTCGCCTTGGCCGGCGATTCGACGACGACGACGTCCATGGATTCTCTTGATGCAGGCGCTGCGGCGTAAGGATCGAGCCGCGCGGCAGATTGTCAAACGGATCGCCCGTCAAATGGCCGCGCTTTTCGATCTGGTCAAGAGGCAGCTTGAAATGGGGTCGATAGATATACAACTTTTAATTGAAAAATATAAATTATTGCAATTTTAGATATTGGTCATAAACTGGCCTGGATGACCCTCGGACCCACGGGTCCGGCCAAGGCCGGCAGCGGCGGTTGCAGGCGAGGATGGCTTATAATGCGGCAAGCTTACACCAGAAGGCGGACCGAAACACTCGATTACATGCAGTCCATGCTCGGCCAGTTGCGCACCATGGCCGAGGCCGAACGATGCGACATGCTCGCCTACCTGGTCGAGATGGCCTATCTGGAAGTGTCCGACATCATTCGCGGCGAGCGGCCGGCGCGTGTCCAGCAAAGCGGCCGCCGCGACGTGGCCTGACGGGCGTGCCTGCCGTTTTGGTTTCGGCAGCGCCGGAACTCCCTTGAAAAGCAGGCCTGCGGGTGGACGCAACCACGCCGGCGCGGTTTCACGCGCACCGGCTCAGGTCATGGATCGGCAAGGAAGCGGGATCAGTCCGCCTTGGCGATGTGCCACACGCCGCCGACGCCGTCGCCGCTGGTGTCGCCCGCCTTCTTGTCTTTGGCGAACGTATAGAGCGGGTGGCCGTCATAGGACCACATGCGGGTGCCGTCCTTGCGCTTGACTACCGTCCATTCGCCTTCGCTCTTGGCGCCGGCTTCGGCTTTCAGCGGCGGCCAGTTGGTCGCGCATTTGCCGGTGCAGTTGGACTCGCCGGCCTTGTCCTTGTCGTAAGTGTAGAGCGTCATGCCGTTGGCGTCGGTGTAAATCTTGGCGCCGTTGACCTCGGCTTCCTTCCACGCTTCTGCGGCGAACGACAGGCTCGTTGCGGCAAGCAGCGCCGCGCAGGCCAAGATTGCACGTTTCATGGAACTCTCTCCCTGGGTTGGATCGCCCGCGCCGGCGGGCCATCGTCAAGTGAACGTCGTGGATGTGCGGCCTCTTCCCGGAAAACGCCGATCCCATCCATCGGTTGCGTCATCGCGCCACGATTCGGCTTCGGCCACGATTTGGTGATTGGAGAAGCGCCTGCCACCTGTTTATACGGGCCGGCGATTGCAGGAGCGGCACATGGCATTGGATGTCGGATATTTGAGCGCGGTCGGGGCGGGAGCGCTGTCGTTCCTGTCGCCCTGCGTGCTGCCGCTGGTGCCGCCGTACCTGTGCTATATGGCCGGCGTCTCCGTCGACGATTTCCGCGGCGGCGCGGGTATGACGGCAAGGGCCGGCACGCGCGGCGCGCTGCTGTCGGCCTCGGTCGCCTTCGTGCTCGGCTTTTCCACCGTCTTCGTGGCGCTCGGCGCCGGCGCCTCGACCATCGGCCGCCTGCTGCGGGTCTGGCAGGAGCCGCTGGCGATGGCCGCCGGCGTCCTCATCATTCTCATGGGCCTGAATTTCCTCGGCATCCTGAAAATCCCACTCCTGTCGCGCGAAGCCCGCTTCCAGAGCCAAGGCAAGCCGGCGAGCGCGGTCGCCGCCTACGTCATGGGCCTCGCCTTCGCCTTCGGCTGGACGCCTTGCATCGGGCCGGTGCTGGGGCCGATCCTGACGCTCGCCGGCGGGCGCGAGACGGTGGGCGAGGGGGCGGCCCTTCTGGCCGCCTATTCGCTCGGCCTCGGCATTCCCTTCCTGGTCGCAGCGCTGTTTTCCGGCGCCTTCATGCGCTTCCTGCAAAAATTCCGCGTCCATCTCGGCCGTGTCGAGAAGGCGATCGGGGCGCTTCTGGTCGTCGCCGGCGTGTTCTTCCTGACCGGCGGCGTGCAGAGCGTCTCCTACTGGCTGCTGGAAACGTTTCCGAAACTCGGCCAGCTCGGATGACTGCCGGCCCCGGTGGATCGACTTGACGACCTGCCTTCATATCTCATCGAAATTTAACCGCATTGGTGGATGACAGCGCCAATGCTAGTGAATATCTGCAATTCCTGATTTCGCCGGACTGGTATCTCCATGAATAGTCGCTCCTGCCTCTCCATCGTCCTCGCCGCCGGCGAGGGCACTCGCATGAAAAGCGCGACGCCCAAGGTGCTGCACAAGGTCGCCGGCCTGCCGATGGTGGCGCATGTGGTGAAGGCGGCGGAAGCGGCGGGCACCGGAGATCTTGCGCTGGTGATCGGCCACGGTGCCGAGGAAATGCGCAAGGCCGCCGGAAAATTCGCGCCGGCGGCGAAGCTGTTCGTGCAGGAAAAGCGGCTCGGCACCGCCGATGCCGTGCTCGCCGCGCGCGATGCCATCGCCACGGGCTACGACGACATTCTGGTGATGTTCGGCGACACGCCGCTGATCGATGCCGGCGCTTTGACGGCCGCACGCGAGAAACTGGCCGGCGGCGCTGCCGTCGTCGTTCTCGGCTTCCGCACCGGCGAGCCGACCGGCTACGGCCGCCTGATCGAAAAAGACGGCAGGCTGCTCGCCATCCGCGAGGAAAAAGACTGCTCCGAAGAGGAACGCCGGATCACCTTCTGCAACAGCGGGCTGATGGCGATTGCAGGCGCCCATGCGCTGGCGCTGCTGGAGGCGGTCGGCAACGCCAACGCCAAGGGCGAATATTACCTCACCGACATCGTCGAGATCGCCGGCGGCAAGGGCCTTTCCGTCGTTGCGGCGGAAGCGGGTTTCGAGGATGCTCTGGGCATCAACAACCGCGTTCAGCTCGCCGAGGCGGAGGCGATCTGGCAGAAGCGCCGGCGCGAGGCGATCATGCTCTCCGGCGTCACCCTGATCGCGCCCGAAACCGTGTTCTTTTCGCACGATACCGAAATCGGCCCCGACACGCTGGTCGAACCCAATGTGGTGTTCGGCGTCGGCGTCAGGATCGGCTCGAACGTGACGGTGCGCGGCTTTTCGCATTTCGAGCAGGCGGACATTGCCGACGGCTGCCAGGTCGGGCCGTATGCGCGCCTGCGGCCCGGCGCGAAGCTGCAAGAAAACGCACATATCGGCAATTTCGTCGAGGTGAAGAACACCGTCGTCGAGCGCGGCGCCAAGGCCAATCATCTCGCCTATCTGGGCGACGGGCGCGTCGGCGCCGGCTCCAACATCGGCGCGGGAACGATCTTCTGCAACTACGACGGCTACTCGAAATTCTTCACCGACATCGAGGCGAACGTCTTCATCGGCTCCAACAGCTCGCTGGTGGCGCCCGTTACGATCGGAACCGGGGCGTATGTCGCGACCGGCAGCGTCATCACCGAAAGCGTTCCGCCGGACGCGCTGGCCTTCGGCCGGTCGCGCCAGACGACGCTGCCCGGCAAAGGCAAGCAACTGCGCGAAAGGCGGGCTTCCGCCAAGAAGGCGTAATGCGCCGGCCGGATTTGAACCTGCGAGGTGCGCCGCGACTGTGCGTCTTGCCGATACGAAGCGAAATGCAATGTGATTTCAACGACGCTCCCGCCCCGCCTAGATAGGCGCCGCGGGTCTCTTTCATCGGGGGTTTATCCATGTGCGGAATTGTAGCGATTGTCGGCCACACGCCGGTGGCACCGCTTATCGTCGATGCGCTGAAGCGGCTTGAATACCGCGGCTACGATTCGGCCGGCGTCGCCACCATAGAGCGCGGCGAGCTTGGTCGCCGCCGCGCCGAGGGCAAGCTGGTCAATCTGGAGCGCCGGCTCAAGGACGAGCCGCTCGCCGGAACCATCGGCATCGGCCACACCCGCTGGGCCACCCATGGCGTGCCGAACGAGACGAACGCGCATCCGCATTTCTCCAACGGCGTCGCCATCGTTCATAACGGCATCATCGAGAATTTCGCCGAACTGCGCAACGAGTTGCAGAAGGACGGCTACGAATTCGCCTCGCAGACAGACACCGAGGTGGTCGCCCATCTGGTGTCGCGCGAAGTGGCGCGCGGGGCGTCTCCGACGGAAGCCGCGCACCGGGCGCTGAAGCGCCTGCAAGGCGCCTTTGCGCTGGCCATCATGTTCAAGGGCGACGAGGACCTCATCGTCGGCGCCCGCAATGGCCCGCCGCTGGCCGTCGGCCACGGCGAGGGCGAGATGTTCCTGGGCTCCGACGCCATCGCGCTCGCGCCTTTCACCAACGCCATAACCTATCTGGAGGACGGCGACTGGGCGGTGGTGCGCCGCAACGAAGTTGCCATTTACGACATCGACGGCAACAAGGTGGAGCGCAAGCGCCAGCAGTCGCTCGGCACCAGCTACATGGTCGACAAGGGCAACCACCGGCACTTCATGGAAAAGGAGATCCACGAGCAGCCGGAGGTGATCTCGCACACGCTGGCGCATTACCTCGATTTCGCCAACGGCACCTCGAAGCCGCTCGACCTGCCGTTCGACTTCGCCAAAATCGACCGCCTGGCGATTTCGGCCTGCGGCACCGCCTATCTGAGCGGCCTGATCGGCAAGTACTGGTTCGAGCGCTACGCGCGCCTGCCGGTCGATATCGATATCGCCTCGGAGTTCCGCTACCGCGAGATGCCGCTGTCGAAGAACGCCGCCGCGCTCTTCATCTCGCAGTCGGGCGAAACGGCCGACACGCTGGCTTCGCTGCGCTACTGCCGCTCCGAAGGCCTGCCGATCGGCGCCGTCGTCAACGTGCGCGAATCCACCATCGCCCGCGAAAGCGACGTGACGCTGCCGACGCTTGCCGGCCCCGAGATCGGCGTGGCTTCCACGAAGGCCTTCACCTGCCAGCTTTCGGTGCTGGCTGCCCTTGCGGTTCGCGCCGCCAAGGCGCGCGGCGCCGTCTCGGCGGAAGAGGAAAAGGCGATGGTGCGCCAGCTCGCCGAGGCGCCGCGCTTTGCCAGCCAGGTGCTGAAGCTCGACGCGCAGATCGAGAAAGTGGCGCGCGAGCTTTCCCACTACAAGCACGTTCTCTATCTCGGCCGCGACACCAATTTCCCGCTCGCCATGGAAGGCGCGCTGAAGCTCAAGGAAATCTCCTACATCCACGCCGAGGGCTATGCGGCGGGGGAGCTGAAGCACGGCCCGATCGCGCTGATCGACGAGAACATGCCGGTCATCGTCATCGCTCCGCACGACCGCATCTTCGACAAGACCGTCTCCAACATGCAGGAGGTCGCCGCGCGCGGCGGCAAGATCATCCTCATCACCGACGCCAAGGGCGCGGCGCATTCGACGGTGAATACGCTGGAAACCATCGTCTTGCCGGATGTGCCGGAGATCATCGCGCCGATCATCTACGCGCTGCCGATCCAGATGCTGGCCTACTTCACCGCCGTCTTCATGGGCACCGACGTCGACCAGCCGCGCAACCTGGCGAAGTCCGTGACGGTGGAGTAGGCGGACGCTGCCATCAAAGCAGATGCCATGAAATATCGTGCCAGTGAGGATTGCGTTCCTCGATCAGTTTTATCTTCCACTGGCGCGGCCACTTCTTGATAGCTTTTTCGCGCGCGATGGCATCAACGATCAGCTCGTATTCGTCGAACCAAACTAGGCGGGCCACGCCGTAACGCGCCGCAAATTTCGATCCGGTACCGGTCTGGTGTTGAAGCAGCCGCCCGGAGATATCTGAAGTGACACCCGTGTAGAGCGTTCCGTTCTTCTGCGACGCCAGAATGTAGACGTAGCCCCTGCGGCTCATACTTGAACCTTATCCCGGTTTTGGTTTTACGCAATTGCGGTTTCGGGTTCTGCGTAGGCTTTGGCTCCCGAAACGTCGAGGCATGGATTCCCGACACTCTGCGCTCCCTGCGGTCGCTCACGAGGCCGGGAATGACGATTGTGTTTGGTGCCGTGGCTAATCTCCAGCGTCGGAGATTGACGCAGAGACAAGGAAGCTCGTCATTCCCGACCTCGTGAGGGAGCGAAGCGACCAGAGAGTGTCGGGAATCCATGCCTCGACGTTTCGGAGCCAAAGCCCGCGCAGGATATGAGCAAGGCGCCACACCAACTTCCCGGTTCCAAATTTCGCCCCGCTCCCCTATGTTGCATTGCAACGAGACGGCGGGGCATGTCGGACAGTTTGAAACCTTCTGCGATGACGCGGCTGAGGAACTATTTCCTCACCGGCTTCATCGTCTGCGCGCCGCTGGCGATCACCGCCTACATCGCCTGGTCGTTCATCGGCTGGGTCGATTCGTGGGTGAAGCCCTATATTCCCGCCCGCTACAGCCCCGATACCTACCTGTCGTTCCGCATTCCCGGCTTCGGCCTGATCGTGGCGCTGGTGCTCATCACGCTGATCGGCTTTTTGACCGCCAACATCGTCGGTCGCGCCGTCGTCGGCTTCGGCGAGCGCCTGCTCGGCCGCATGCCGCTGGTGCGCGGCATCTACGGCTCGCTGAAACAGATCTTCCAGACGGTGTTCTCCGACAAGGGCAACATGTTCAGCCAGGTCGCCATGGTCGAATATCCGCGCAAGGACGTCTGGTCGCTGGTCTTCGTTGCCGGCGAAAAGGAAACCGAGATCGGCGAGAAACTGGATAAGCCCGGCGATCCACTGATCGCCGTCTTCATGCCCTGCACGCCGAACCCGACAACCGGATTCCTGATGTATGTGCGCAAGTCCGAGATCGTCATGCTCGACATGAGCATAGAAGACGGCGCCAAGCTGATCGTCTCGGCCGGGCTGGTGGCGCCGCCGGTCAAGAAGAAGGTGATCGGCCCGGACGGCCTGCCGATCGAGATCGCCAATCCGGAGCAAGGCACCTTGCCTCAGCCGGCCCGCAACAGGCGCACCGCCTCGTCGCGGCCGAACAGGTAGAGCAGCAGACGGATCGCTTCGCCGCGCTCGGATTGGAGGTCCGGGTCGCGCGAGAGGATGAGCCTTGCGTCGTCGCGGGCGGCTTCCAGAAGGTCGGCGTGGGATTCGATGCGCGCGACCTGGAAACCCGGCGTGCCGGATTGGCGGGTGCCTAGAAGCTCGCCTTCGCCGCGCAGTTTCAGGTCTTCCTCCGCGATGACAAAGCCGTCCTCCGTCTCGCGCATCGCCGAAAGCCGGCGCTTCGCCGTCTCGCCCAGCGGCTCCTTGTAGAGCAGCACGCAGGAACTCGGCTTCGAGCCGCGCCCGACGCGACCGCGCAACTGGTGCAGTTGCGCTAGCCCGAACCGCTCGGCGTGCTCGATCACCATGATGGTGGCGTCGGGCACGTCGACGCCGACCTCGATGACGGTGGTGGCGACCAGGACGCGCGTCTCGCCGTCCTTGAAGGCGCGCATCGCCTCGTCCTTCTCGGCACCTTTCATGCGACCGTGGACAAGGCCGAGTTGGTCGCCGAAAACGGGCTGGAGCGCGGCGAAGCGCTCTTCCGCCGACATCAGCTTCACCTCCTCGGATTCCTCGACCAGCGGACAGATCCAGTAGATCTTCTGGCCTTCGGCCACCGCGTCGCGAATGCGGCCGACGAGTTCGGAAAGCCGCTCCATCGGCAGCGTGACGGTGCGGATCGGCTGCCGGCCCGCGGGCTTTTCGGTGAGCTTGGAGGTGTCCATGTCGCCGAAGGCGGTCAGCACCAGCGTGCGCGGGATGGGGGTGGCCGTCATCACCAGCATGTCGGGCGCATCGCCCTTAGCGGTGATGGCGAGCCGCTGGTGGACGCCGAAGCGGTGCTGCTCGTCCACCACGGCGAAGACAAGGTTCCTGAACGTCACCGCCTCCTGGAACAGCGCGTGGGTGCCGACGACGATGTCTATCGTGCCATCCGCCAGCCCGGCCAGCGTCTCGGCCCGCTCGCGGCCCTTTTCCCGGCCGGTGAGGATGGCGGTGCGCAAACCGGCTTGCGCCGCCAGCGGCGCGACGGTGGCGAGATGCTGGCGGGCGAGGATTTCCGTCGGCGCCATCAGGGCCGCCTGGCCGCCGGCCTCAACCGCGCGCGCCATGGCAAGCAGCGCCACCACCGTCTTGCCCGAGCCGACGTCGCCTTGCAGCAGCCGCAGCATGCGCTCAGGCTCGGCGAGGTCGGCGAGGATTTCGGCAAGCGCCACCTCCTGCGAGCCGGTCAGAGAATAGGGGAGCGCCGCGCGCAGCTTTTCGATGATGGCGCCGCCGCCGGTCAATGGGCGGCCCGACAGTCGCCGCACCCGCGCCCTGACCAGCGCCAGCGAGACCTGCCCGGCCAGAAATTCATCGTAGGCGAGCCGGCGCCAGGCCGGATTTTCCGGCGACGCGTCGAGCGGGTTTTCAGGATTGTGCAGGCGGGCGAGCGCGGCATTGAAGGACGCAAAACTGTGCTTGCGCATGAAAGCGGCGTCGAGCCATTCCGACAGGACCGGCACGCGCTCGACCGCCTGGCCGATGGCGCGGCGCAGCACCTTGGCCGAAAGCCCCGCCGTCAGCGGATAGACCGGCTCGACCAGCGGCAGGTTTTCCGCTTCGCTGGCCAGCGCGACATGGTCGGGATGCACCATGGACGGCCGCCCGTTGAACCGCTCCATGCGGCCCGAGACGATGACCTGCTCGCCTTCAGGCAACTGCTTTTCCAGATAGGCGGCATGGGCATGGAAGAAGGTCAGGGCGATATCGTCGGTGTCGTCATGGGCGTAGACGCGGTAGGGGACAGAGCGGTTGCCGCGCGGCGGCGGCTGATGGCGGTCGACGGTGAGGTCGAGCGTAACGATCTGGCCGTCGATGGCGTTGGCGATGCCGGGACGGCTGCGGCGGTCGATGACAGAATTCGGCAGCACGAACAGCAGGTCCGCTGCCCGCGCTCCGCGGCCGCCCAGGTCCAGCGGCAGCACCCGTTCGATCAGGGCGGCCACCTTCGCGCCGACGCCGGCGAGCGTGGTGATGGGCGAAAA
>NZ_JAFKID010000024.1 GCF_017306545.1 Mesorhizobium sp. | reverse complement strand
GAAACGGCGAAACGATCCAGCTCTTTGTTTTAGCCGCATTTGTGCGACGCCAGACGATTCCGTCTGGCTGCAAAATGCCCTAATTGCCAGACAGGGTCGGATCGCGGCGGCGCGGACGGAGGCGCCGCCGCGATCCGTAGCCGCGCCTTTACTTGATCTTTTCCTTCAGCGCGGCGACGTCGTCGGCGCTCAGTTCGCCTGTCGTCTCAACCTTGCCGTCCTTGATCTGCCACAGGCGGAAGGGGCCGGTGATGTCGCCGTACTGGTCGAAGTTGACCGGGCCGATGACGCCTTCGTAGCGGATCGGCTTGCCTTCCTTGATCAGCTTGAGCGCCTTGGCGAACTCGTCCTTGCCGGCGAAGATCGGTTCGCCCTTGGGATCGACCACCTTGTAGATGGCGTCGCGGATCTTGGCCGGGTCCGGCCCGCCCGCCTCGGCGATCGCCAGCCCGACGATGGCGCCGGCGTCGTAGGCGCGGTCGGCGGCCGGGTTGGTCGGCTCGATGCCGCCAGAGAAGGCCTTGTAGTTCTTCATGAAGTATTCGGTCGATTTGGTCGGGCTGGTGCCCGAGGAGGTGCCGCGCGCCTCGTTCAGATACTGCGCGCCGACGGAATCGATGAAGTCGGGGCTGTTCATGCCGTCGTTGAGCAGGAACTTCTGCACGCCGCCCTGCGAGATCCAGGTGCGGACGATGGTGGCGCCGTCGACCGGCGTGCTGATGAGGTAGAGCGCGTCCGGCTCGCCGGCCATCGCGGCGGTGACTTCCGAGGCATAGCTCGACTGCTTTTCGTTGTAGGGCGTCTGCGAGACGATGGTGCCGCCGAGCGCCTTGTAAGCCTTGGCGAACTCGGCCTCCATGTTGACGCCGAAGTCGTTGTTGACGTTGATGACGGCGAGCTTCTTGTAGCCGCTGTCGATGGCGTATTTGGCGGCGGCCACGCCTTGCAGCGCGTCCGAGGTGATGGTGCGGAAGAAGATGCCGTTGGTCTTGCCGTCGCGGCCGAGCTGGGTGAGCGTCGGCGAGGACGCGGCGGGCGACACCTGGACGATCTTGGCCGGCGCGGTGACGGAGGTCAGAATCGGGATCGTCACGGACGAGATGATGCCGCCGATGACGGCCGGCACCTTCTTGACCTGGACGAGCTGGGTCGCGGCATCGACGGCGACGTTGCCGGTGCTCTGGCTGTCGCGCGTGTCGGTGACGAGGTCGCAGCCGTTGACGCCGCCGGCGTCGTTGATGTCGTGGAAAGCCATTTCGACCGACTTGGCGCCGGCCTGGCCGTATTCGCCGGCCGGGCCGGTCAGTTCCATGACGACGCCGACCGTGACCTTGCAGTCGGCGGCAAAGGCGCTGCCGGCGGTGCCGCAAAGCAGCAGCGCGGCGGTGAGTTGAAGCATTGTTTTCTTCATTGCAGTTCCCCAGTTCGTGGTTGGTCGTTGCGGTTGTCTTGGCCTGTCAGTCGCTTGCCGCCTGCATCCAGGTTTCATGCAGGTGGCGCCATTCGACGCCGTTCGGCGCCGACGGATTCTCGGTGAAAAGCGCGGAAGCCCGTCGCGCCGTCGCCTCGCCGGCGCGGCGCTGCTTTTCCACATAGGTGACGACGATCGCATTGCCGGCCTGCCAGGCCGGGCGGATGTCGGCGATCTCGATGGCGAAATCGTTGTCGAAGGCACCGCGGTTGGCACGGACATGGCCGATGACCTGATCGCGGGTAAGAACGGCGCCGGAGGGCGGGATCATCTGCATGCCCGGTCCCATGGCGCGCTCGAACAGGGAAAAGTCGGCGCCGTCCGCCGTCGCGCGATTGTATCATTGGACGAAGAATCGGTGCAGCGCGACGACCTCGGCGCCGGCGCGGTCGAACAGGGTGGCGGGGCGGCTCATTTCTTCCCCGCGTTCAGGTTGTAGTGCATGATCGAGCCGTGCCGGCCGGTGCGGTCGCGCTCCAGCGTGTAGACGTCGCCTTCGGGGCCGCTGCTCCTGTCGATGACGGCCTGGATGGCGGCGAGGTCGGCGTCGGTCAGGACGACGTCCATGATGCGGGCATTGGCGAGCGCATGGTCCCGGTTGCGGGCGCCGACGATGACGGCGGCGACGAGCGGCTGGCGCAGCACCCAGGCGCCGGCGACGGTGGCGATGTCGACGCCGTGGCGGTCGCCGACCGCCTTCAGCGCGCCGAGCAGTTCCTGGAACAGCGCCCAGCCGCCGAAATCGTCGATGACGAGCTTGTATTTCACCAGCGAGCGGTTCTCCAACTGCATGTCCGGTTCGGGGGCGCCCAGCCACTTCTCGCTGAGGAAGCCGCCGGCCACCGTGCCGTAGCAGAGGAACTTGATGCCGTTCTCTCGTGCGAAGTCGGTCAGGCCGTTCAGCGGCCGCTGGTCGAGCACCGAATACTGCAACTGCTGGCTGACGGGACGAACGCCGCCGGCGACGATCTCGGCAAGGCGCGGCACGTCGAAATTGGTGGTGCCGAGGTTGCGGATCTTGCCTTCGGCCCGCATCTCGTCCAGCCAGCCCATCGCCTCGACATAGCCGGGCAGCGCATAGTCCCACCAATGGAACTGCACGAGGTCCAGCCGCTCGGTTTTCAGCCGCTTCAATGACGTTTCGACGATGCCGCGAATGTATTGACGACTGATGCGCGACAGCGCTTCGAGGTCGGGCACCAGCTTGGTGTGCACCTTCATGCGCGCGGCGACGTCCAGCCCGCGTTCGGAGGCGAGCTTCAGCCGCGCGGCGCCGATCAGTTCCTCCACGCCGGTATAGATGTCGGCGCAGTCGTAGGTGGTGATGCCGGCGTCGAAGGCGGCGACGAGGTCGTCCACCGCCTTCTTGCGGTCGATGGCGGCGCCGCCGTGGCCGCCGGCAAGCTGCCAGCCGCCGCGGATGACGCGCGGGACGGCGTAGCCCGGGGCGAGTTCGAAGGTCGTGGTCATGTCAGTCGTTCTCCTGCGGCAGCGGCACCGCCGTCGTCTCGGCATGGCTGAAGCGGCGCTTGCCGAGGCGCACGATTCTGAGCCGGCTGCCGCAATTGGGGTCGGGGCAGGCGATCTCGGCGTCCGAGGTCATCCAGTCGTTCGGATGCGTTTCGCGTTGCTTGGCGGCGAGCAGCGGCAGCACCGCCGCGATGGAATAGATGGAAAAGCCCTGGCCGGGCGGCAGGGAGAGCATTTCGCCGCGCAGCTCGAAATGGTCGCCCGCTTTGGCGCCGCAATAGATCGGCTTGCCTTGCGGGATGACCGCCTCGACGCGCAGGTCGTAAAGCTCGAAGCCGTCGTCGTGCTTGGTTGTCATGGTCACACCTTTGCCCGGCTGAACGTCACCTCGCAGGCGCCGGCCCGGCGGATGGCCGCGCAGCCGGCCGCCAGCGCCTCGCGTTCCTCCGGCCGGACCTGGGCGACGACGCTGCCGGCCAGCCAGCCGATCGGGAACAGAAGCCGCGCGCCCGGCCCGTAGAAAAGGCCGATGTCGAAGATCGCGTTCGGGCTGCCGCCCCACATGCGCGGCGGCACGTAGGAGAGCACGATATCGCCCGGCTGCGGGTTGAGCGTGGCGTTTTCCGCCGGCAGGGCGGCGGCGTACGTCGCGCCTTCAAGATGGGAGGCCGGGATCGGGCAGGAGATTTCCGGCCCCGTCCACATGGCATGGATGCCGCCGACCACGCGCGGTTCGCTGAGATATTCCCACAGGAAGGCGGCGTTCGCCGGCGCCTTGTCCGCCAGCAGCAATGCCGTGACGGAGAGGCCGGATTTCGGCTCGGCGATGGCGATGGCGCGGTTCGTCATGATGAGCCTTCCCGGTTTTCGGCGTCGGATTCCAGTTTGCTGCGCAGATAGGCGAAGGGCCGGCTGATGTCGGCCACCAGCGCCTCGCGCGCGGCCTCGGCGTCCTGCGCGGCCAGTGCCGCGACGATGGCGCGGTGGTAGCGCGCCGTATCGACCTCGCCTGCGTCGGAGAAGGCGTAGATCGCCACGCGGATGCAGGGGCCGGATTGCAGCCACAGGCTCTCGATCATCGGCATCAGCACGGCCGAGCCGCAGGCGCGGTAGATTTCGAAATGGAAGCGCTGGTTGAGCGTGACTTCCTGGTCGACGTCCTTTTCCTGCGCCGGGGCGCGCATGTCGTCCCATTCGGCCAGCAGCGCCTCGACGGAGGCGATGGCATGCGGCGTCATGCGCGGCGCCGCCAGCGCGATCGCTTCGCCCTCGATCAGGATGCGGGTGCGCAACAGGTCGTCCATGCGCTCGATGGTGACCGGCGGCACGCGCACGGAGCGGTTGGGCAGCGCCTCCAGCGCCTTTTCGGTAATGAGCCGGCTGATCGATTCGCGCACCGGCATGGTGCTGGTGGACAGCGCGCTGGCGAGGCTGCGAATGGTCAGCACCTGGCTCGGCGCGAACAGGCCGCCGATCAGCGCGCGGCGCAGTTCCGCATAGACGCGGTCCTGCACCGTCTCGCGCCCCACCGGCGCAAGCTGGGCGGCGAAGATGTCGTTCCTCTCAGCGGCGCTCTTCAGCATGCTCCATCCCATTTTCCGCTTGCGAAATATTTTAAGCCTAATATTTTGATCATAGCAAGTGTGATCACAGATCAAAATTGCGCGAGAGGAGCGCCTTCTTGGGAGGAATGGCGAACGTGGCTTCGACCGACAGGCCGGCACAGGGAAGTTCCGTGCTCGGCGCGCGCAATGTCGTTCGGCATTTCGGCGGCCTCTATGCCGTCAACGACGTGTCCTTCGACGTCCGCAAGGGCGAAATCCTAGGGCTGATCGGGCCGAACGGCGCCGGCAAGACGACCATGTTCGACCTGCTGGCCGGCAGCATCGCGCCGAGCAGCGGCGAGATCGTGCTGAACGGTGTCGCCGTTTCGGGCGAGCCGGCGCATCGCCGCATCGGTCGTGGCCTCGGCCGCACCTTCCAGATCCCGCGGCCGCTGGCCAATCTCAGCCTTGTCGAGAACGTCATGCTGGCCGAGCAGGGGCAGGCGGGCGAGCGGCTGCTCGCCAATTTCCTGCAACCGTTCCGTGTCGCCGCGCAGGAGCGCGCCGCCGAGGAAAAGGCGATGGACCTGCTCGACCTCGTTTCCCTGTCGCGGCTGGCGCACGAGCCGGCGCGGGTCTTGTCGGGCGGCCAGCGCAAGCTGCTCGAACTGGCGCGGGTGATGATGGCCGATCCGGCGATCATCCTGCTCGACGAGCCCGCGGCCGGCGTCAACGCCACGCTGCTCGAAGTCATCATCGACCGCATCCGCGAGATCAACCAGCGCGGCGTCACCTTCCTGCTCATCGAGCACAACATCGACATGGTGAGCCGGCTTTGCCATCGCGTTCTGGTCATGGCCGCCGGCCAGCTCATCTGCGAAGGCACGGCGGCGGAAGTGGCGCGCGACCCGCGCGTCATCGAAGCCTATCTCGGCGGCGCCGCCCAACCCGGAGACGCAACATGAGCGGCCCGGTGCTTCAAGTGGACGGCCTCGTCGCCGGCTACGAGCCGGGCGTACCGATCGTGCGCGGCGCCTCGATCCGCGTCGAGCGCGGCGAGATCGTCGTCGTGCTCGGCCCGAACGGCGCCGGCAAATCGAGCTTCATCAAGGCCATCGCCGGGTTGGTGCCGGTGTCGGCGGGCAAGGTGCTGCTCGACGGGACCGACATCACCGCCGTGCCGGCGCACCGTATGGTGCGCATGGGGCTGGCCTTCGTGCCGCAGACGGAAAACATCTTCCCGCTGATGAGCGTGGACGACAATTTGAAGACCGCCGGCGGCATCCTCAAGTCAAAAGAGGCGGCGGAGCGCATCGCGCGCATGTACGACACCTTTCCCGACCTGAGGACATTCCGCCGCACCGCCGCCGGCAACCTGTCGGGCGGCCAGCGGCAGATGCTGGCGGTGGCGCGCGCGCTGATCGTCGAGCCGAAGCTGCTGGTGCTGGACGAGCCTTCTGCGGGGCTTTCGCCGAAGCTCGTTTCCATGGTGTTTTCCATGCTTTCCGATATCCGCAAGGCCGGCGTCACCATCCTTTTGGTCGAGCAGAACGCCAGGGCGGCGCTTGCCATCGGCGACCGCGCCTATGTGCTGGTCGAAGGCAGGGAGGCGCATGAAGGCGTGGCGTCCGAACTGTGGAACGACCCGGTCGTCGCCGAACTCTATCTCGGCCAGCGACCCCAGCCATCGACGGGAGGCGCGGCATGAACCTGCAATTCGTCGTCGACGGCCTGCTGACCGGCTCGATGATCGGGCTCGGCGCCATCGGCGTGACGCTGACCTATGCGATCCTGCGTTTCTCCAACTTCGCCCATGGCGACTTCATGGCCTGGGGCACTTACGCGACGCTGGCCGTGGTCGGCGCCATCGGCGCCATGGTCGGCAAGGTGGCGCCGCTCGGGCCGTTCTCCTTCGGCTGGCCGCTGCTGGTCGCCCTCGCCGTCGGCTGCGCGTTGACCGGGCTGCTGGCGCTGGCGCTCGACGCCGTGCTGTTTTCGCGGCTCAGGGCGAGGGGGCAGTCGATCATCGTGGTGATGGCCTCCTTCGGCGCCTCGATGGCGCTGCGCAGCCTGCTGGAGTTCATCTTCACCTCGCGCCCGACCTATTTCTCGCGGGCGATCCAGATCGCCATGCCGGTCGGCTTCGGCATCCGCATCACGCCCGACCAGATCGCGCTGCTGGTGCTCACCGCCGTGCTGGTGGCGGCGACGCATCTCCTTATGACGCGCACGCAGACCGGCCGCTCCATGCAGGCGGTCAGCCAGAACCCGGCGCTGGCGCGCGTCGTCGGCATCGACGTCGCCAGGGTGGTGCGCGCCACCTGGATGCTCGGCGCCGCACTTGCCTGCGTGGCCGGCACCATGGTTGGCATCCTGGTGCAGATCAGGCCGCTGATGGGCTTCGACATGCTGTTGCCGATGTTCGCGGCGGCGATCCTCGGCGGCATCGGCTCCGTGCCGGGCGCGGTGCTGGGCGGGCTCATCATCGGGCTGGCGGAGGCCGCCGCCGTGCAGTTCGTCGGCGCCGAATGGCGCGCCGCCGTCTCCTTCGTCATTCTCATGGCGGTGCTGTTCGTGCGGCCCATCGGCCTGTTCGGGGTGAAGGAACGATGATGGACCTGATCGGCTACGGCGCCTTCTTCCTCACCACGGCGCTGATCTTCGCCATCATCAGCCTCGGCCTCAACCTGCAATGGGGCCTGACCGGCCTGTTCAACGTCGGCGTCGCCGGCTTCGTGGCGATCGGCGCCTATACGTCGGCGCTGATGACGACGCCCGACGACCCCGCCCGCTTCGGCGGCTTCGGCCTGCCGATCCTGATCGGCTGGGCCGGCGCCATGGCGGTTGCCGGCATCGCCGCCGCCGTCACCGGCTTCGCCACGCTCAGGCTGCGTTCCGACTATCTGGCCATCACCACGTTCGGCGTCTCGGTGGTCGTCCAGCTTGTCGCGCTGAACGCGCAGAAGCTGACCGGCGGCGCCTTCGGCGTCGGCTTCATTCCGCGCCCCTTCGCCGGCCTTGCCGAGACGCCGCTGCTGTTCAACCTCTCCAACCTCGCCATCGTCGCGGTGGTGACGCTGCTCGCCTGGCTGGCGCTCGAACACCTCTCCCGCAGCCCGTGGGGCCGCGTGCTGAAGGCGTTGCGCGAGGACGAGCGCGCGGCGATCTCGCTCGGCAAAAGCGCGCGCTTCTACCGCGTGCAGGCTTTCGCGGTCGGCGGCGCGCTGATGGGGCTGGCCGGTGCGGTGCAGGCGCATTTCACCGGCTTCATCGCGCCCGACAACTATGCGCCGATGCTGACGTTCCAGGTCTGGGTGATGTTGATCGTCGGCGGGTCGGGCAGCAATCTGGGCGCCGTCGTCGGCTCGGTGCTTGTCTGGGCGATCTGGGCCGGCTCCGGCGCGCTGACGGCGACGCTGTTCCCGCCCGAGCAGCAGGCGCGCGCGGCCTCGCTGCAAATCGTCGCCATCGGCGTGATGCTGTGCGTCATCCTGCTGTTTAGGCCGAACGGCCTGTTCGGCAATTTGACTTACCGCCGCCGCTTCGGCCTGAAGGCGCGCAAGCCTTCATGACCGGGATTTCGCTCTGGCAGGCGGTGGCGCGAGGCCGCCGCGACCGGCCCGCGCTGGACGGGTCGGTAAAGGCCGATCTTGTCATTATCGGCGGCGGCTTTTCCGGCCTGTCGAGCGCGCTGCATGCGGCGACCAAGGGCCTGTCGGCCGTGGTGCTGGAGGCCGAGGCTGTCGCCTGGGGCGCGAGCGGCCGCAATGCCGGCTTCGTCGTGCCCAACTTCGCCAAGATGGACCCGGACGACATCGTCGCCCGCCTTGGCGCGGAGCGCGGCGAGCGGCTGGTGGATTTCGCCGCGACGAGCGGCGATCTCGTCTTCGAACTGATCCGGCGGCACGCCGTCGCCTGCGCCGCCGACCGCAGCGGCTGGGTCCAGCCGGCGCACACCGAGGCCGCTTTCGCCAAAGTACGGGCGCGCGCGGCGCAATGGGCGAAGCGGGGGCGTCCGGTCGAGGTGCTCGACGCGCGGCAGGTGGAGGCGCTCACCGGCGCGAGAGGGTATGCCGGCGGCTGGATCGACCGCTCCGGCGGCGTGCTCAACCCCGTCGCCTATGCGCGCGGGCTCGCCGAGGCTGCCGAAGTGGCCGGCGCCCGCGTCTTCGAGCGGAGCCGCGTGACGGCGATCCACCGGGACGCCGGCGGCTACCGGCTGGCGACGGCGAAAGGCGAGGTGCGCGCCGCAAAGGTGTTCGTGGCGACCAACGCCTATGGCGGGCCGCTTTTCCCGCAGCTTGCGCGCAGCTATTTTCCGCTGCGCGTTTTCCAGATCGCGACGCGGCCCTTACCGATGGCGGCGCGGCTGCGGCTTCTGCCCGGCAACCAGTGCGTTTCGGATACGCGCCGTAACCTCTTCACCTTCCGCTTCGATGCCGACAACCGGCTGATCAGCGGCGGCATGCACGTTTTCGGGCCGGGTGCGGCCGGGCGCGTGCCGAAGGCCATCCATCGGCGGCTGGCGGAAAAACTCGACCTGCCCGACATTCCGCCGATCGAATACGCCTGGTCCGGCATGGCGGCGGTGGCGCCGGATTTCCTGCCGCATCTGGTCGATCTCGGCCCCGGCATGATCGCCGGCTTCGCCTGCAACGGGCGCGGCATCGCGATGACCACGGCGATGGGCGCGGTGGTCGCCGACTGGGCCGCCGGCGCCGATCCCGATGCGCTGCCGATCCCTTGCGCGAAGCCCGAGGCGATCCCCTTCCATGGCGTTGCCCGGCACGCGCCCAACGCGCTCTTGCCATGGAGCATGCTGCGCGACCGCTTGGACGAGGCCGGCCCGCGATAGAGCTGTCGCCTCGCGCGGGCAGCATAGGGCGATCGATGGCGCGGCGGCGTTCGCGCATTGAGCCGGACGACAAGGCCGTATATGCCCTGAAAGGCAGGTCGGGTCGACGGCGGGCGACCGGTTCCCCAGTCGGCAATCCCGCTCCGGCGGCGACGGAAGGCGAACGGGCATGACGGTAGCGATCACGAGGCGCTGGCAGGTCGGCCACGGACGGCACCTCGATCTCGGCGCCGGCTCGGTGCTGATGGGCATCCTGAACGTCACGCCGGACAGTTTTTCCGACGGCGGCGCCTTCGCCGCGCCCGAGCGCGCGCTCGAGCAGGCGCGGCGCATGATCGGCGAGGGCGCGGCGATCATCGACGTCGGCGGCGAATCCACCCGTCCGGGCGCCGAACCGGTTTTGCCGCGCGAGGAGCAGGCACGCGTCCTGCCGGTCATCGAGCAGTTGGCTGCCGAGGGCGGGGCGCTGGTTTCGGTGGACACCTATCACGCCGAGACGGCGCGGCTGGCGGTCGCGGCCGGCGCGCACATCGTCAACGACGTGCACGGCCTGCAACGCGAGCCGGACATTGCGCGCGTGGCGGCCGAAACCGGCGCCGGGCTGGTCATCATGCACACCGGGCGCGGGCGCGAAAAGCTGGCCGACGTGATCGCCGACGAATTCCTGTTCCTGAACCGGTCGCTGGAGATCGCCCGCGATGCGGGCATCCCGGACGACCGCATCGTGCTCGACCCCGGCTTCGCCTTCGCCAAGGGCGGCGCCGAAAACCTCGATCTCATGGCCCGTTTCGGCGAATTGCGCGCGCTCGGCTTCCCGCTGCTCGTCGGCACCTCGCGCAAGCGGCTCGCCCGTCACCTCGTCGGCGAAACGGATGCGGCGCGCGACATCGGCACGGCGGCCACCAGCGTCATCCTGCGGCTGAAGGGCGCTTCGATCTTTCGCGTCCACAACGTCGCGGTCAACCGCGACGCGCTGGCTTTCGCCGACGCCGTGGTCGAGCGCGAAAGCGCGAAGGCATAAGGGCCGGTCAGGCCGGTTCGGTGACGGTGCCGATGCGCCGGTAGACGAACGGAATATCCTTCGGGGCGCCGGCGGCGCTGCGCTGCGCCTCGTCGATCAGCATGGCCATGCGCTCGTGGATCGGCGATTTCACGCAGGCCGGATCGGTCGCCGCCGCATCGCCGGCGATCGCCATCGCCTGGCAGCGGCAGCCGCCCCAGTCGATCTCGCGCCGCTCGCAGCTTCGGCAGGGCTCCTGCATCCAGCCGGTGCCGCGAAAGGCGTTGAAGGCCGGCGAACCGGTCCAGATCTCGGCCAGCGAGCGGTCGCCGAAGCGCTCGAACGTCAGCGACGGAATGGTCTGCGCGGCGTGGCATGGCAGCACGCTGCCGTCCGGCGCCACCATGAAGGCGTCGCGCGCCCAGCCGCCCATGCACGGCTTGGGATAGGTGGCGAAATAGTCCGGCGTGACGAAATCGATGTTCATGACGCCGGTCAGCCGCTCGCGCGCGGCCTCGACAATATCGGCTTGCCGCTCGACGGCGTCGCGCGGCGGCATCAGCGCGTCGCGGTTGGCCAGCGCCCAGCCGCCATATTGCACGTTGGCGATCTCCAGCCGCTCGGCGCCCAGCGAGAGTGCCAGCTCTATGAACTCGGGCACTTCCTCGATGTTGTGGCGATGGATCGGCGCGTTGATGGTGAGCGGCAGGCCGGCGGCGCGGGCGCGCCGCGCCGTCTCCAGTTTCTTCTCGTGGCTGCCCTTGTGGTTGCCGATGCGCTCGGTGGTTTGCGCCCGCGCGCCCTGAAAGCTCAGTTGCAGGTGGTCGAGCCCGGCTTTTGCAAACGCTTCGATGCGGCCGTCGGCGATGCCGACGCCGGCGGTGATCAGGTTGGTGTAGACGCCGCGCGCCGAAAGCCCGGCGATCATCTGTTCGAGATCGCGGCGCAGCGTCGGCTCGCCGCCGGACAGGTGCACCTGGAGGACGCCGAGATCGGCGGCCTGCGAGAACAGGTCGAGCCAGGTTTCGGTGTCGAGTTCGCGATTGGCCTTCAGCAATTCCACCGGATTGGAACAGTAGGGGCATTGCAGCGGGCAGCGGTGCGTCAGTTCCGCCAGCATGCCGATGGGAGGAAGCAGCGTCTCGTTCATAGGCTCACCAGCAGCTTGTCCGACCATTCTTGCAGGAAGGCGACGACGTCGGCCGCCACGGCTTCCTCCTCTGCGTCGTAGTCGGCGGCGAGGCCGGCGACGATGGCACCGACTGTCGAGCGCCCGTCGCAGCGCCGCAGGATGTCGAGGCTGATTTCGTTCGGCCAGAACACCTTTTCCGGCGACAGCACCGCATGGGCCTGCCGCACCGGATCGAACTGGATGCGCACGTGTTTCGGCAGGCGCGGCACCGCACCCGGCGACACCATGGCCCTTGCGCGAAGGGCGGTCATTTCGCCGTCTCCGGGCGGAAGGCGCCGGGCGGAATGTTGCCGCCCTCGCCGTAGGCGTGCTGAAGCGCGTCCAGCATGGCCCACAATATATCGCACTTGAACGCCAGCGCGTCGATCGCCTGCTGCTGGCGCTCGGGCGTGTCGGCGCCTTTCAGCACGTAGGCGAGGGCGAAATCGGCGTCGCGCGCCGCCTGTTCGGGCCGGCGGGTGAAATAGGCCAGCGTGTCCTCGGTGACGTAGTCGTACTTGGCCAGCATCGCCGGCACACGCTCGCCGATGATGACGGGCGAAAACATCTCGGTCAGCGACGAGGCGACGGCTTCGAACAGCGTCCTGTCGGCGCAAAAGGAGACGTACGCTTCGACGGCGAAGCGCGTCGCCGGCAGCGCCAGCCTTTCGCTCTTTACCGCTTCGGCGTCGAGGCCGAGCGAGGTCGCCAGATGCAGCCAGCGCGCGATGCCGCCGCTCCAGCCGTCGTCGCCGTCATGGTCCTCGATGCGCTTGCGCCAGGCGGCGCGGAAAGCGGGGTCCTCGGCGCGGGCGAGGATGGTGGCGTCCTTGCGCGGAATGACGGCCTGGTAGCAGTAGCGGTTCAACGCCCAGGCCTGCAGTTCGGCCTTGGACAGCGCGCCGCTGATCATCTTGTGATGGTAGGGATGACGGTTGTGATAGCGCTCGGCGCCGACCTGCCGCAGCACGGCTTCGAGTTGGCCCGCCGAAAGGCCGCCTTTCGCCGCATCGTGAAAATCGCTCAAAATTCCATCTCCATGCCGTCATGGGCGATTTCCCAGCCTGCCGCCCTGACGGCGGCATGTTCGGGAGAGTTCTCGTCGAGGACCGGGTTGGTGTTGTTGATGTGGACGAAGACGCGGCGGCCGATCCGGACGCCGGCGAGGCCGGCGATGGAGCCGGCCTCGCCGGTCATCGCCATGTGCCCCATGCGCACGCCGGTTTTCCGGCCGACGCCGGCGGCAAGCATCTCGTCGTCCGTGTAGACAGTGCCGTCGAACAAGAGGCAGGCGGCGTCGGCAAGGCGCGCGGCGAGCGGCGCGTCGATGCGCGCGCAGCCCGGAATATAGAAGACGGAGCGGCCGCCGCCCGTCTCGGCGATACGCACGCCGGCCGTGTCGCCGCTGTCGGAGCTGAAATCGGCGTCCGGGCGGCCTTCCTCCAGGTAGAGCGCAATCTTGCCGGGCACAGGAAAGCCTTCGACCGTTACCCCGGTTTCGCGGCCATGGGCGTCGAGGATCGGCGTTTCCGTCGCCAGCGGCAGGGTGCGTCTCGGCACCACCGCCGGGTCGAGCACGTTGAAAATCGAATTCGCCTCCAGTGTCGCCAGGACCTGCGCCGTCGCATAGACGGCGAAAGGCTGGCGCTCGCGCAGGCTGAGCAGGCCGGCGACGTGGTCGACGTCGCCGTTGGTCAGCACCACGGCGCGGATGGGCGTCGAGCGCAGCGGAGCGTCCGCCGCCGGCTGGAGTTCGGGCGTTTCGGCGATCTGATGGCGGATGTCGGGCGAGGCGTTGAAGAGCACCCAGCCGGTGCCGTCCGCCGAGGCGGCGAGGCTGGACTGGGTCCGTGGCCTGAGGCCGACCGTCCCGGCGCGCGCCGCGCGGCTCAGGCGGTAGTTGCAATTCCATTGCGGAAAGCCGCCGCCAGCAGCCGATCCGATGATCTTCAAGCGCATGGCAACGCCGGTTTCGTCATAAATCGCTTCGCAACAGGCCGCTTCGCGAGGGGCGGAGCGGCAGGAAATCCGCCGTAGCCGAACCCGGCGCCCGTATGGCGCGGAGCCGTCCCGGCGGAGCGGCAGATGCGTGCCCCCGTCGCCGGGGGCACGCACCGCACGGCCTACTTCTTGGGAGTGACTTCAGCAGGCAGATAGCGTGAAATTTCGAAACCCGCGGCCACCTGGCACATGGTGGGCTTCGTCCAGTTCTTCTTCATCGCAGTTTCTCCTCTTCTACCGGCCCGCGGGCCGATCCTTGCCATCGGTCAGCCAAGGCGTTCCGCCAATGGCTCGTCCATCACGTCTCCAAATGGACAAATGAAACGACAGGTCCTCAAAAGATAAAAACAGCGGCTCAAACAACGGCGTGGTTCCGTCTCAATTCTCGGCCTCGTAAGGCTTGTTCTCCGCCACCGGCAGCCCGGCGGCTTCCCATCCGTCGGCGCCCGGCGGATACCACAGCACCGAACCGTAGCCCCATTCCACCGCCCGCCTGGCAGCGTTCCAGGACATCCAGCAATCCGTCTTGCAGTAGAACAGGACGGCGCGCGTCTTGTCGGCTCCGGTCACGGTTTCGAGGCTGCGGCGGAAGTAGGCGGCGGCCTCCGGCGACAGCGCGCCGTACCCGACATTGGCGAGCCACAGGCTGCCTGGGATATCCGTCCTGACTGCGTCCCTCCATATCGTTCCCGCCGGCAGGTTGGCCGGCTTCGGCGCTCTCGGCATGACGTCGAGGAAGACGGTCTGCTTGCCATGCCACAGCGCCTCCGCCTCCGCGGTCGTCACCACGCGGGCGCCTCGCAGCGTATCGGGCACCGGCGCGCGGTAGTCGTCCATCCGGTAGCCGACCGGCTCGGCGACGCCGCCGGCCCATGCGGTTCCGGCCGGGCCGGCAAGGCTTGCCGCCAGCAGCATCAGCGCCGCCGGCCGGCCTTGCCGTCTCGCCGCCTTTCGTCCGAAATTCCGCCACACCGCGTCCCGCCGCCGTCACTGGGTGATCTGGTTGTCGTGCTCGTCCATCAACGGCACGTTGTAGTCGAGCAGGATCTTGTTGATCTCCTTCTGGTTCTCCCTGATGACCTTGTTCAGCGTCCGCTTCCACTCCTGGTCGGAGGGCCGCACGCCCATGGTGATGCGGTAGGCCATGCGCTCGCCGTTCTTTTCCTTGACCAGCGGCACGATCGTCACGTCCGCCTTCATTTCCTTGGCGTAGTAGCCGGCCATCGGCCCCCACAGGATCGCGGCGTCGATCTGGCCGGCCTTCATGTCCCGCAGCATCCGCTCGGCCATCGATTCGGTGACGCGCGTGTCCACCGCCAGCGGATAGATCTTGGCCGTCCGCAAAAGCTTGTTGGCGGCCATGTTGGCGGTCGGCGGCGTGCGCTCGACGACGCCGATCCGCTTGCCCGTCAGCTTCGGGTCCTCGATCGTGTCCGCCCCCTCGATGGCGCTGCCCTTCGGCACGACCAGCACGTAGGAGGAGCGGTAATAGGCGTTGGTGTTCTGCACCAGGTCGTCGCCCTGAGCGTAACCCATGATGATGTCGCACCGGTGGGCGCTGAGCGTGTTGCGCACGAAGCCCATCACGGTCGGGAACCAGGTGTAGGCCACCGACTTGCGCCCGGTCTTTTGCGCGACCAGGTTGGCCAGCTTGTTTTCGAAGCCCTGGCCGCTCTTGTCGGTGAACGGCATGTTCGAGGGGTCGGCGCAGACGCGCAGGATGTCGGGATCGACCAGTTCGCCGGCGGCGCCGAGGCCGGCGCTCTGCGCCTGGGCGCCCGACGGCATCAGGGCCAGCGCGCCGAGCATCGGCAGCACCATGCGCAGTCCGGATAGGCCGCGGCCGCTCATGTCAATTGCTGCCCATGCAGGAGGCTTCGTAGTCCTTCGCCGCCTGCGGCTTGTCCTCATGCTTCGGCGGCCTGCCGCGCGGCGCGGCGCCGTCGGCGCGGGCGCGCAGGTAGATATAGATGTCGTCCAGGTAGCAATAGACGTTCTTGTTGTCGCCGAACGCCGGCATGACGTTTTCCTTGCCGCCGCCGACATCCTTGCGGCCTTCGGCAACGGTGGACAGGAAAGTGCCGTAGTCCATCGTCTTCAGGCTGTTGACCAGCGCGGGCGCGTAGCTGGAGCCGGTGCCGTCCTGCCCGTGGCAAACGTGGCAGTCGGAGTGATAGCGGCGGTAGCCGCTGAACGTGTACCAGTCCACCATACCGTTTTCGATCTTGTAGGTCGGCGTGCCGTCGGCGTCGTAATACTTGCCGCCTTCGTCCTTGACCGCCTTGGCTTTTTCCGCGCTGTCGTCGGCGCGCGCCGGAAGCGAACTCGTCACCGGCAGGAGCGCCAGGGCAAGGATCGAAAGTGCGATGCGTACAGACATTCGGGCTTTCCTTCGGTTCGCCGTCGCGCCGCCGGGCGGCCTTGCCGCGACGTCACAGGCGATCGGGTTGCTTTGCACGTTGATCGGCCGGGCATGTCGGGCCGACCGGGAGAGCCGGCCGGTTTCCGCCCGCCGGCTCTCGTCTTTCGTGCGCGGCTCCCGCCCCATCGAGGCGAAAGCCGCGGCCGTGGTTCCTACGAGCGTCAGTCCGGCAGGCCGAAGACGGTGAGCTGGCCGCCGAGCGTGGTGTAGTCGGCAAGCGCGGCGTAGCCGCCGACGGCACCCAGACCGGCCGTGCCGACCACCTGGGTCTGGTCGCCCTGGGCGCGGCCCTGGTCGACGGCGCCGTGCCAGGCAGCGGCGTTGTCGGGCGAGAGCAGGCCGCCGGCGAGGCCGATGCCGGCCCAGCCGCCGACGCCGGACAGGACGGCGATGTACTGCTTGCCGTCATGCTCGAAGGGCGTGATGTTGCCGATGATGCCCGAAGGGGTCTTGAACTTGTAGAGTTCGTTGCCCTTCTCGTCGACCGCCTTGATGTAGCCTTCCAGCGTGCCGTAGAAGATGACGTCGCCGGCGGTGGCGAGCGCGCCCGACCAGACCGAGAACTGCTCGGGCTTCGACCAGACGATCTCACCCTTGGCGGCATCCCAGGCGATGAAGTTGCCCATGTTGTCGCTGCCGGGGGCCGGATACATCGACACGGTGGCGCCCACATAGGGCTGGCCGGCGGTGTAGCTCACCTTATACGGCTCGTAATCCATGCAGACGTGGTTGGTCGGCACGTAGAACAGGCCGGTCTTGGGCGAATAGGCGGCCGGCTGCTGGTCCTTGGTTCCAAGCGCGGCCGGGCAGATGCCCGCCGTGTTGGTGTCCTCGCCGTTGTGATCGGTCGAGTACTTCGGATCGACGAGAGGCCGGCCGTAGGTCTTGCTCTTGGGGTCCATGTCGACCTTGGAAGCCCAGTTCACCGCCGGATCGTATTTCTTGGCGACCAGAAGCTCGCCCGTCTTGCGATCCATGGTGTAGGCGAAGCCGTTGCGGTCGAAATGCACCAGCACGTCGTGCTTCTTGCCGTCGACCTCCATGCCGTCGACGAGGATCATCTCGTTGATGCCGTCGTAGTCCCATTCGTCGTGCGGCGTCATCTGGTAGAGCCACTTGGCCATGCCGGTATCGGCGTCACGGGCGAAAATGGTCATGGAGTACTTGTTGTCGCCGGGCCGCTGGACCGGGTTCCAGGTGGAGGGGTTGCCGGTGCCGTAGTAGATCAGGTTGAGCTTCGGATCGTAGGAATACCATCCCCACGTCGTGCCGCCGCCGGTCTTCCACTGCTCGCCTTCCCAGGATTTGATGCTGGAGTCAGCGCCGATCGGCTTGCCGAGCTCGGTCGTCTTTTCGGGATCGACCAGGATATCGGCGTCGGAGCCGGTGGAGTAGGCCCGCCAGGCCAGCGACCCGTCCTTCAGGTTGTAGGCCGCGAGCGAGCCGTGAACGCCGAATTCGGCGCCGGAGATGCCGATCAGCACCTTGTCCTTCACCACGACGGGCGCGGCCGTGCCGGATTCGCCCTTGCCGCCGTCGGTGTTCTCGCCGTTCTTGACTTTCCAGACTTCCTTGCCCGTGGTGGCGTCGATCGCCACGACGTTGGTGTCGGCCTGATTGAGAACGATCAGCGCCGGATGGTCGGCGGTCTTGGGCGCATAGGCGACGCCACGGTTGACCGTGTCGCAGCACATGATCGGAATGACGTTCGGGTCCTGCTTGGGTTCGTACTTCCACAGGATCTTGCCGTCGTTCTTGAGGTCGAGGGCAAACACGTTGTTCGGGAACGGCGTATGGACGTACATGACGTCGCCGATGATCAGCGGACCGCCTTCGTGGCCGCGAAGAACGCCGGTGGAGAAGGTCCACTTCACCTGAAGGTTCTTCACGTTGTCCTTGGTGATCTGGTCGAGCGTCGTGTAGCGGGTGTTGGCGTAATCACCCGTCTGCATGACCCAGTCTTTCGGGTTTTCGGCCATCTTGGCCAGGTCTTCGTTCGCCGAGGCGGCATAGCCCGCGCCGAACGACAGGAACGTCGTGGTCGCTAGTACGTAGGTGGCTTTCGTAAATACACGCATCAATGTCCTCCCGGGTGCACAATGGCGAATCAACCGTTCAGCCCACGAGGGCTTGCCCAAGCGATTCATGTGGGGGAAGTATTTCCGGCAGCGTGTCACGACCTAAGCCAGATGAGCAGAGGGCACCGTTACTGCCCACCTCACTTGGCCTACGAAAGACTGTCGCCGCTCCCTAATGACGGTGACGCCCTTGAAGCCGGAAACAGGGAAAGGCTATGTCATTCCAAAACGGATGGCAAGCAAATTAAAATCTGTTAATATTGCACCGCAATATGGATAATATTGCCATGCAATAATAAAAAGAAATCCGATAATCTGATGAAAATCCGACTTCTATAAAGTGAAAATAAATTGCCTTGATATGTTCGATAAACCTGAACAGGTATTCACCGTCATGGATATACATGCGTGAGCTTTGAAGAAGCTCTGCCCGATCCGGACGCGTCAATATGTAGCGCTCACGAAGCCGTGACGATAGTAGGGCCGCCATGAAACGCCGGCCGAGGCGGCATCGGGGGGTGGGGAACCGAGCCGCCGCGAGGCGCTCCGGGTCCGATCCGGGCCCTATTGGCCTTTGGTACAATAGGGCGGCGGCCGGAACTTGACCCGCCCGGCGATACGGCGCCAACTGGAGCGGCGCCCCTGTCCGGAGCTCGCGTCCGGGCCCAACGGAGGAACTTCCATGGTCAGATTTATGGGGATTTCGGCCGGCCTGCTGATGCTGGCGGCCGCGCCGGCGGCGGCCAATCCGGCCGGCGCGGCGGGCGACTATCCGACCGCCACGATCGCCGATTACGTGCTCGCCTGCATGCAGACGAACGGCCGGACCAGGCAGGCGCTGGAGAGCTGCTCCTGCTCGATCGACGTCATCGCCTCGATCCTTCCCTACGACCGCTACGAGCGGGCCGAGACGTTCAAGAGCATGTCGCTGACGACGGGCGAGAACGCCGGCCTGTTTCGCGAAAGCAAGCCGGCCAAGGAGGCCCGCACCGAACTGAAACGCGCCCAGGCGGAAGCCGACGTCAGGTGTTTTTAGAGCGGTTCCAGCAAAGGTGTGAAGCGGTTTTGCGTCCGGAAATGCGGCCAAATCAAAGAGATAGAGCAATCCTTCTCCCCGTAAAACGAGGAGAGGGATTGCTCCCGCCAAAATATCAGAGGCTCTAAAGGCCGGCGGTTTCCAGCGGCCAGTGGCCCTGGAACACCTTGCCCTCCGTGTCGGTCGCCTTGACGCGGATCTCGTCGTTGCCGTGCGCCTTGAAGTCGAAGCGGAAATTGGGATCTTCCGAGATCGAGATGCCGCCTTCCATCGACAGGATCGGCCGGTCGCCCTGCGAGATCGACAGGTCCTGGATGAAGTGCGCCGGGATGAAATACTGGGTCAACGGGTCGCGCTGAAGACCGGAATTGTTGGGGTGCCGGATCATCAGCTGCATTTCCGGCTCCTTGCCCGCTTCGCCGGCGAATTCGCGCAATTTCATCTGCCCCATGGTCTTTTGCGCTTCGTCCATGTTCTTGACCGCCGGCGCCGAGCATCCGCCGGAGGCCTTGACGAAAACCTTGTTCATGTGCAGGGCGCCGTCGGGCGTCTCGGCGATGACGCGCAGGTAGGAATAGTCGTTGACGCGCACCCGCGTCGCCAGATGCGTGATGCCGGCATCATCGCCGATCCTGAAGGTGGCGGCCACCGGCGAAGGGTTGACGTCGATGATGAGCGTGAGCGCCTTGACGCCGTCCGGCGCCTTGGCCGGATCGATAGAGATATCGACCGGCACGAGGGCGGCGTCCTGCGCGCGCTTCGGTGCCTCGATCCGGACAAGCCCGCCGTCGTCCTGGATGGCCTTGTCGCCGAACACGTCGCCCTTCAGCCCGTCCCATATGCGGTCCGAAGAGGCTTGCGTCTGCTGCGCCATGGCCGGGCCGGAAAGGCCGCAAATCGTGCCACCGGCCAAAAGCGCAACCGCCAGGCCGGACGCGACCGGCAGCACGAACCGCCAGGTCCGCAAATCCTGTTTCTGCATCGATGCCTCCACCGGTTTCGACGAGGTGGTGCCCAGGCGTCGACCAGCATATACGCACGCGGGAGCGTTGGCAAAACCGCCGATGAAACGGACCGCGGTGGCCGGTTGGAGGGAAACGCCTTTTCCTTGAAACGGAATTTTGCTCCAACCATTTGTTTTGAATCGCGATGTTTTCCGAAAAGTCTGCGACTTTTCGGCATCGTGCTTCACTCCCATTCCAATTCGGCGAAGGCGGCCGTGGCGTTGCGTTCGTTATAGGCGTCGAACAGCGCCCATTTGTCCCGCTCGCCGCGGCCTGCCGTCTTGACCGCCTCGGCCATCGGCACGCCGCCGGCGATCGCCTTGCGCAGATCGCGCGCCAGCGCCTCGAAATAGCGCCGCTCGGGCTGGAGCGCGGCCGGCCAGTCGGCCGGCACCGGCCCGTGGCCCGGCACGGCGCGCGCGGCGTCCAGCGCGGCGAGGCCGTCCATCTGGCTGAGCCAGCCGAGCAGCGAACCGTCGAGCGTCGGCAGGGAATCCATGAACACCAGGTCGCCGGCAAAGAACGTGCGGGTCGCGCGGTCGAGCACGGTCAGGTCGTTGTCGGTGTGGGCCGGCTTCCAGGCCCGCAGTTCCAGCACGCGCCCGCCCAGGTCAAGTTCCAGGCGCTCGTCCACCAGCAGGGTCGGGGGCACGATCTCGACGCCCTTCATGAGCGCGTCGCCGATCTGCTCGCGGAAATTCTGCAAATAGAAGGCGCCCCGCGCCTCGAGCGCGCGCGGCAGGTTGCGGTGGCCGACGATCGTCGCGCCGAGCGCGCGGAACGCCGCGTTGCCGAAGACGTGGTCGGGGTGCATGTGGGTGTTGACGAGATAGCGCACCGGCCTGGCGGTCACCTTTTCGAACGCCGCGATGAAGGCGCGCGCTTCGACAAGACTGCCGCCGCTGTCGATGACGGCGGCGGCTTCGTCGCCGACGACGAGGCCGAGGTTGGCGATGGCGCCGTCGTTGGCCTCGCTCATCAGTTCGTCGGCGCCGCGCAATGCGTAGACGCCGTCGGCGACCGGTTTCAGCGCCATGCCGGCGCCCTCGGAAGCGGCCAGCGCCGCCCGGCCGAGGCAGCACGGCAGGATCGCGGCGCCGGCCCCGGCGCAGGCGAAGCCGCCCAGCAGCTTGCGCCTCAGCGGATCGATCGGCATGGCTCGCGGCTCCTTTCTTCCCTGTTCAGGCGTGGGTCGGGAATTTCAGGCGGAACGACCGCAAGAGGTCGCTCGTCACCTGCGGGCTGCGGTCTTGCCGCGGCAGACGGATATCGAACACGCCCTCCACATGCGCCGGCCGTGCCGACAGGACGACGATGCGGTCCGACAGCATCAGCGCTTCGTGCAGGTTGTGCGTGACCATCAGCGCCGTCGTCGGCCGCGCCGACCAGACCGACAGGAGCAGGTGGCGCAGGCGCTCGGCGGTCTGCTCGTCGAGCGAGACGAACGGTTCGTCGAGGAAAAGCACGGCGGGCTCGTTGGCGAAGGCCCTCGCCAGCGCCACCCGGCGCGCCAGGCCGAGCGACAGTTCCGACGGATAGAGCGAGCGCATGCCGGCGAGGCCGAGATCGCCGAACAGCCGGTCGAGGTCCATGGCCCGCCGATCTTTCGGCAACGCCAGCCGCACATTCTGCTCCACCGTGCGCCAGGGCAGCAGCGTCGGCTCCTGGAAGACCGCTGCGATGCGGCCGGAACCGCCTTCGGGCAGTTGGAAAGAGCCGCTGAAATCCCTGTCGAGGCCGAGCAGGATGCGCAGCGTCGTCGTCTTGCCGCAGCCGGACGGGCCGAGCAGGCAGGCGAACTCGCCCCGCCGGACCTCGAAGGAAAGGTCCCGCAAGGCCGTCAGCGAGACGCCCTGCGCGGAGCGAAAGGTTTTTGCGGCGATATCGACCCTAAGCGGGGCGGCGGCGCCAGCGGCTCGCATGTCGTTCAAGGGGCTGCACCAGAAGGAGTTCGATCGCCAACATGACCGCGACGAAGGCGAGCGTATAGGCCAGGATGGCGGCGACGTCGAAAAGCTGGAAATAGAGGTAGATCTGGAAGCCGACGCCGCTCGACCGGCCGAGCAGTTCGACGACCAGGACGATCTTCCAGATCAGCGCGATGCCGGAGCGCGAGGCCGCGGCGAAATAGGGCTGCAACTGCGGAAGCAGGACATGGCGGATGCGATCGAAGGCGCCGAGGCGGTAGACGCTCGCCATTTCGCCATAGCTCGGATCGAGAGCTCTTGCGCCTTCGCGCATCGTCACCACGACGTTGGGGATCTTGTTCACTGCCACGGCGCCGATGGCCGCCGCCTCGTTGAGCCCGAACCAGATGTAGGCGAGCACGATGACGACCAGCGCCGGCACGTTGAGGAACAGCACGACCCAGGGGTTGAAGAAGCGGTCGGCGCGCCGGTGGCTGCCGAGGAAGACGCCGATCACCGTGCCGATGCTCATGGCGATGACATAGGCCGCCGCGACGCGGGCCAGCGTCGCGCCGAGATGATAGGCGAGATCGCCGCTGGCCGCCTCGCCGAGCAGGGTCCGCCAGACGGCGCCCGGCGGCGGGAAGGCGCGGCTCGGCCAGGCGGCGGCCGCCAGGCTCCACAGCAGGCCGAGCGCCAGCAGCGAAACCGCCACGGTGAGCGCCGGCATCGCCGCCCCGGCAAGGCCGATGCGCGCCGCCGGGGCGCCGCGCCCGCCTTCGGCGGCGTCCGGCGCCGTCATTGCGTGAGGCCCGGCCAGTAGGTGCCGGGCGCCATATCGGACGCCTTGCCGACCAGCTTTTCGCCGCCGATGCCGGCCAGGACGCGATAAAGTCTGGCGGCGTCGGCAACCTCGTCGGCGACCGGCCGCCGCGGAATGCCTTCCCGGTAGCGGTCGCGCAGCTTTTCCAGTTCCTTGCCCTCGGCGCGCACGAGCGGCGCCAGCCGCAGCCATTCCTCGTCGGATTTCGCCAAAATGGCCTTCGCCTGGGCCGAAGCCTTGAGGAAGGCTTTCGCCGCACCGAGGTTCTCGGCCGCCCACTTGTCGTGGAAGACGTAGCCGAGCGCCGACACCGGCCCCGAGGCGCCCAGCGCGGCCGCTGCGTCGTTGGCGCCGACCAGCCGGCGGAAGCCGTTGGCCTCCATGCGGGCGCAGAAGTGCCAGAAATTCAGCGCCGCATCGAGTTCGCCCTCGGCGGCCTTTTCCGAAATCAGCGGCGGCGCGCCGTAGACGACCTCGCAGGCCGTCGTCAGGTCGATGGCGTCGTCGCGCCTGGCCAGCGCCTGGATCAGCAGCCAGCTCTTGTCCAGCGGGCCGCCGGTGACGCCGATCTTCTTGCCCTTGAGATCGGCGATCCGCCGGATCGGCGAGCCGTCCTTGACCATCACGGCGCCGACGGTGGTGGAATAGGGCGCCAGCGTCAGGTCGGCGCCCTCCGAGCGCTGGCGCGAAACCCACAACCAGTCCGAGACGATGACGTCGAGCGCGCCGGCCAGAAGCGCCACGTTGGTCGCGTCCTCGCCGGCGAAGTCGGTCACTTCGAGATCGACGCCGTTCGCCGCGTCGAGCTTGTGGTGCTTGAGCGTGTCGAGTTCCCAGCTCACCGTGCCGAATTTCAGCACGCCGATGCGGACCTTGCCGGCGGCAAGGCCGGGACGGGCGGACGCCAGGAGGGCCGCCGCCGCCCCCCAGACCGTCATCCGAAGCAAGTCGCGCCTTGAAGCCATGCCGTCCTCCCGCAAACGGCTCCGCGAGTCGCGGATCGCCCTCAAATCGACCGCTCCTTGGAGGGAAACGCGCACTTCCAGCTCCTCACCTTCACGGACGGGTGCTGCGGCGCCCATTTCGCGATCTCGCTCTGCGCCAGGAACATGCACTGCATGAGGGAGCCGTCGCTCTCGAAATAAAGGTGTTCTTCGCGGCAGTTGCCCGGATTGGCGCTCAGGCACACCGTCAGGATGAGATCGACCATATTCATGCAAGCACCTCTTGCCGCTCTCTTTCGAGGCGCGCGGCCGGCAAAGCCGACCATCCCGCCGGCCGACAGGCCGCTGTTCGCCGGGGTTCCGAGGTGCCCGATGGAACCGAGGCCATGGAAGGCTACGCGCTCGCCCCATGGCCGTCAACACGGCGGACGGCCGGGCGCCGGCCGGCACCTCGCCGGGTTCCCGTCTTGCCCATTGTACGGTTGACTTCCCCCTTTGCCGGGCTAGCTTCTAGGCATGCAGGCCCGCCCGTGGCGAGCCGCGCAGGCGCGCATCCGGGGACATCCGCGGAGGTGCGGAAATCGTCCAGGGCACCCAGACGATCAATGAGGAAACGTCATGCGCGCAATCGCACTTTTCGCGGCTCTATCCGTAGCGACCCTGGTTAGCGGCCAATCCCAGGCACAGGATGCCGCGGCCGGCGAGAAGGTCTTCGCCAAGTGCAAGGCCTGCCATGTCGCCGACGAGGACAAGAACAAGATCGGCCCGTCGCTGCACGGCGTCATCGGCCGCACGGCCGGCACGCACGAAGGCTTCAAATACTCGCCGGCCATGGTCGATGCCGGAAAATCCGGCGTCGTCTGGGACGAGCCGACCCTGACCAAGTACCTGCATGACCCCAAGGTGATGGTCAAAGGCACGAAGATGGCGTTTCCCGGCCTGAAGAGCGACGAGGACATCGCCAACGTCATCGCCTATCTAAAACAGGAATCCAAATAGCCTGCTGTCCCCCCCGCGGGGAGCAAAGGGCGGCCGGTATCCGCTTTTCCGGCCGCTTTTGTCCGTGACGGAGAGAGGATGCCGGCAGGCAGGTGAGGGGCGATCCCGCCCGGACGGGACCTGCTCTATGCCGCCGCCCGGTCACTTCTTCGGTTTCAGCGTCTCGGCGACGGTCTTTGCCAGCTGGTAGAGCCGCTGCTCGATGAGCGTCGGCACGTCGCAGACATAGGTCAGCGACTGGACGCGCTCCTGGTAGACGCGGGTGGCGAAATTCAGCCGGTCGGTCTGCCGCTCGACGTCGTCCGGGTCGGCGTCGGCCTTGGCCCGCAGGGCATCGACCACGGCCGATTCCTTGCGCAGCGAAGCCGCCATCTCGATCTGCTTGCGGGCGTAGCGGCCGATGCCGGAAATGACCTGCGAGCGTTCCTCGTCCATGTGGTCGAACAGGCCCTGCATCAGCATCGTCAGCTTCGGTTCCAGCTGGTCCTGCGGCAGGCCGGCGGCAAAGTCACGGATGCGCTGCCTGGCCTCGTCGAGCGGCATGCGGCGCGCCGCCACGTCCTCCACAAGCGCCGAGACTGTCCCGTCGTGCGACCAGTCGCCGGCGGCTTTCGGCAGGTCCGGCCCGTTCCAGACCTGCCCGAGCGAAAGCTGCGGCACCTTGCGCTGCTGGCAGGGCCAGTCCGGGTCGCCGGTCGCGGCGGCGGCATAAGCGGCGGTGCCGAGCAGGGCGGCGGCCGTCAGGCAAGATACGAGGCCCGTGCGTAGCATCAGCCGTTTCCTCCGGTGTCCTGTTTGCGGGCGATCAGGCCGCGCGAGGGATCGTAGGCGACGATCGCGGCGGCCAGGAACAGAAGCGTGCAGGCGCAGACGATGGCGAGCGACGTCCACTCGACCTGGCCGTAGAAGGCGAAGCGGATCAGCTCCACCGCATAGGTGAACGGGTTGGCCGCGCAGATCTTGTAGAGCAGCGGGCTCGCCTCCTGGATGCGCCACAGCGGGTAGAGCGCCGGCGAGGCGAAATAGGCGGGGAAGATGACGAAGTTCATCACGCCGGCGAAATTCTCCAACTGCTTGATCATCGAGGACAACAGCATGCCGAGCGCGCACAGCATCATGCCCGATAAAAACAGCGCCGGCAGCACGGTGAGATAGCCGAGCGGCGGCCCTTTCACGCCCCAGAACCAGGCGACGAGCAGGAAGGCATAGACCTGCGCGATGGAAACCGTGACGCCGGCCAGCATCTTCGAGACGAGCAGGAACCAGCGCGGGAACGGGCTGACCAGCAAGGTGCGCATGTTGCCCATCTCGCGGTCGTAGACCATCGACAGCGACGACTGCATGCCGGAAAACAGCAGGATCATGCCGCACAGCCCCGGCGTGATGTAGACTTCGTAGAGGACGTAGGTCTTGTAGGGCGGGATGATCGACACGCCGAGCACTTGGCGGAAGCCGGCGGCGAAGATGAACAGCCAGATCAGCGGCCTGACGAGCGATGAGATGAAGCGTTCGCGCTGGTGCAGGAAGCGCAGGCCTTCGCGCAGCACGATGCCCTTGAGGCAGGTGAGGTACTGGCCGAGGCCGAACGGTTTCGAGCGCAGCGCAACCGCGCTTTCGGCTGCGTGGGGCATGGGCGCGCTCATGGGCCGACCTCGGCGGGCCGGTCGATGCGGTTGAGCTTGAAAAAGGCTTCGTGGACGGAGGCGCTGCCGGTCGCCTGCACGACCTCCGCCACCTTGCCCCTGGCCACCAGCTTGCCCTGCCGCAGCACGACGACGCTGTCGCCGTCCTCGACCTCGTCGATCAGGTGCGTCGCCCACAAGACGCCGATGCCCTCGCTGTCGACCAGCCGGCGGATGGTGGCGAGGATGCCGGCGCGCGACTGGACGTCCAGGCCGACCGTCGCTTCGTCGAGCAGCAGCAGGGAAGGGCGGTGCAGCAGCGCCCTGGCGATCTCGATGCGCCGCATCTGGCCGCCCGAAAGGCTGCGCGCCTTGTCGTGGACCCGGTCGGCCATGGCGACCGTGTCCAGCAGCGCCGTGATGCGGCGGCGCGCCTCGCCGGCCCCGATGCCGTGCAGCGAGGCGTGATAGGCGAGGTTCTGGTAGACGCTGAGGTCGAGGTCGAGGGTGCGCGCCTGGAAGACGATGCCGACGCGCCGCAGCGCCTCGCCGGAAGCCCGGCTGATGTCGTGGCCGAAGATGCGGATCGATCCCTGGCGCGTGTCGTAGAGATGGCTGATGAGCGAAAACAGCGTCGTCTTGCCGGCGCCGTTGAGGCCGAGCAGCACGGTGAAGCTGGCCGGCGCGATGGAAAAGGAAACGGCGTCGAGCGCCTGCTTGCGGCCGTAGAAATGGCTGACGGCGGCGACGTCGAGCGCCGCCACGTCGTCTTCGGGGCCGGTCGTCCTCACATGCTGCACGTCGCACCGCTCCTTGCCGCCGCCTGCCGCCGCTGTCGCGCGGCAGGCCGCCAACGCCACGTCACTTGATCGTAATCTTGCCTTTCATGCCCTTGTCGGCAAGGTCCGGCACCGACCATGTGTATTGGCCCGGCCGCACCGTATGGAACTGCACCAGGATGGTCCCGCCGTCGTCGAATTCGAGCCAGGCCGGGGCGCCCGCCATGTGGACCTCCAGGTCGTTGATGACGATCTGGTCGATCCACACGTTGCGCCAGAGGTCTGTCATGAACTTGTATTCGAAGCCGCCGTGAGAGGTGATCTTCCAGCGATAGCCCTGGCCGGCGATCAGCTCGAAATCGGTCTTGTTGACGTCGTAGCTGGACTTGTCCGAGCCGAGCACCAGTTCGGGCAGGTTCTTGCTGGACCGCGTCACCTTGGGCTTGTCGTCATCGTCGTCGGCATGGGCGGCCAGCGGGGCAAGCGCGAGCCCGGCCAGGACAAAGGCGATCGTGCGGCTGATCTTCATGAAACGGACCTTTCTGCTGTGCTCTGAAATGGCTACTTTGGCGAAACGACGACGCCCCAGGGCTGTTGTCCGACGGTCAGCGACTGCACCGGCTCGTCGGTTGCCGTGTCGATGAAGGTGATGTCGTTGGAATTGCCGTTGGTGGTGATCAGCGTCTTCTGGTCGGGCGTGAAGGCGGAGTGCCACACACGCTGGCCGACGAGGATATATTTCTCGACTTCGTAGGTCTTGGTGTCGACCACGGCGACATGGTTGGCGGGCCCGAGGGAGACATAGGCCTTCTTGCCGTCGGCGCTGATCGAAATGCCGACCGGCTGGATGGTTTCGGCGCGCAGGCCCGGAATCGCGAACTCGATCTTCTTGACCACCTTGTGCGTCGCGTTGTCGATGACGCTCACCGTGCCGCCGACCTCGGCGCTGACCCAGACCTGCGAGCCGTCGGGCGTGAATTCGGCGTAGCGCGGGCGCGTATCGACCAGCACGTTGTCGGTCACTTCGTGGCTCGCCGTGTCGATGAAATGCGCCATGCTGGTCGTCTCGGAAGTGTTGACCATGGTCTTGCCGTCCGGGCTCACCCCCATGCCTTCCGGCTCGACGCCGACCGGGATTTCCGAAACCACCTGCTTGCTGTCGATGTCGATGACGGTGACGAGGTTGTCGTTTTCGTTGGCGACGTAGAGCGTCTTGCCGTCCGGCGACAGCACGAACAGTTCGGGGTCGGGACCGGACGGCAGCTCGCCGACGATCTCGAAGGTCGAGGTGTCGATGATCTCTATCGTGTCGTCGTCGCTGGCGCACAGGTAGACGAACTTGCCGTCATGCGAGATGGTGATGCCGCGCGGCCGCTGGCCGACATCGACGGTCTTGACGACCTTCATCGTGGCGGTATCGACCACGCTGATCGAGTTGCCCTTCTCGTTGGAGACATAGGCCGTGTAGGCGAAGGCCGGGCCGGCCATCGAGACGGACGCGAACAGGGCGAGGGCGCAGGCTCGTTTCTTCACCGAAATCCTCCCGACTGGATCTATTTGAGCACGCATTTCGTTTCCGGCCGGTCGACGCCGAGCGTGTCGAGTTCGGAAACCTGATGGAGATAGCCTTCCTGCGGCGAGGTCGACACGACCGACTTGGCGTCGCCCAGCAGGATCGGCTGGCGAAGCTGGAGGTTCCATTTGCGGAAGGTCAGCTTCTGCCCCTTGAAGGCGGCGACCGAAAAATCGTCCGAGCGCATGTAGGCGCCGATCTTCTGCGGGTCGTCGCCATGGGTGCGCGTGGCGGCTTCGCCCACCGCCCGCACCGCCGTCCAGGCCGACATGTCCTTGGACAGCATGCGTCGGCCCGCCGCCTTCAGGAAACGGCTCTGCATCTGGATGCCGCCCCATTGTTCGCTGGCCGGGTGCCAGGAGGAGGGGACGAGGCCGGCGGTGCCGGCGACCAGCCGCGGCAGCCAGGTGCGGTAGGGAATGTAGGTTCCGAAGACCTGGCTTTCGTCGGCGACCAGCACCACGTCGTGTTCCGGCAGGTCCTGGGTGAAGACGGAAATCTGCTGCTGGATCTGCGTGGCGCCGGTGTCGGTGCGGCGTGCCGTGCCGGTGTCCTTGAACTCCTTTTCGGCGACGATCTGGCCGCCGAAACGTGTCGCCGCGCGGCGCAGGGCGTCGGCATAGAGATGGTCGGCCTCGTGCGAGCCGTAGAGCAGCACCCATTTCGGCCATTTCTTGACCATGAGGTACTGCGCGAGCGCATCCGCCAGCATCGAGCGCGTCGGCGCGACATGGAAGACGTTGATGCGGCAATCTTCTTCGCGCAGGCTGTCGTCGGTGGCGCCGATGTTGAAGACGAGCACGCCCTTGTCGCGGGCGATGTCGGCGATCGACAGCAACTGCCTGGCCGACAGGTCGGCGACGACGTAACGGTCGCCCTTGGCGACAAGGGCGTCGAACGCCTTGACCGCGTCGGCGTCCGGCTTGATCTCGGTGACGTCGAGGCTGAATTTCTGGCCGGTGAACTTGCCGGTCGTGTTGTTGTCGCCGATGGCCACGTCGGCGCCGGCGACGCCCTCGTCGCGCGGCGGCAGGTCGAGCAGGGACAGCGTCAGCTGCGGCGCGTAGGCCCGCAGATAGCCGATCCGGATGTCGGTCGTCGGCTTTTCGGCCTTGGCGGCGGGTTGCGGCGCGGCCCCCTCGGCGGCGGCGCCCGGAACGTTGACTGCCAGGCAAAAAAAGCACACAAGAGCCGCGAGAGTGCTCGGCACCGCGCTCGTCATCGATACTATACCCATTCTGCGCTAAAGTCCGCTGTCGGACCGTCGCGAAGTCAAGGTGCCCGTCATGAGTTTAGCCGAGCGGAAAAATATAGCAAACCCTGCGAACGGACTTTCACGGTCCGCGCCGGTTCGGTCGCCCCGCGCGGACGCCGGGCGGGAAAGGGCCTTGCAATGACCAGGATGCTGGCCAGCGTAACCGGAGTGGACGAGGCGCGGGTCGCGCTTGAAGCGGGCGTCGATATCATCGACCTCAAGGACCCGAAAGCCGGCGCGCTCGGCGCCGTGGCGCCCGAGGTCATGCGCCGCACCGTGTCCTTCATCGCCGGGCGTGCGCCGGTCAGCGCCGTCTGCGGCGACCTGCCGATGCAACCGGCGGTCATCCGCGCCAAGGCCGAGGAGGTGGCGGCCACCGGCGTCGATTACGTCAAGGTCGGCTTCTTCCCTTCGGCCGATACCGCCGTCTGCGCCGAGGCGCTGGCGCCGCTGGCCGGGCGCACGAAGCTGATCGCCGTGCTGTTCGCCGACCTTGCGCCGGACTTCGAGTTCCTGCCGGCCTTCGCCCGGCACGGCTTCCACGGCGCCATGGTCGATACGGCGATGAAAGGCAAGGGGCGGCTGCTCGACTTTCTGCCGCCGCAGCGCATCCCGCCGTTCGTCGAGCGGGCCCGGTCGCTCGGCCTGATGGTCGGCTTGAGCGGATCGCTCGAAGCGCCCGACATTCCGCGCCTGCTGCCGTTCTCTCCCGATTTCCTCGGCTTTCGCGGCGCGCTGTGCGATGCCTCCGACCGCACCGGGTTGATCAGCGCCGGCGCGGTCGCGCAGATCCGCGCGCTGATCCCTGAGGAGCCCAGGCCGGGTGCCGCCTCGAGCGTCGATTACCGCCTGCTGGCGGCGCGCGGCTATTCGCCCGGCGCCGACCCGACGCTCGGGACGGACCGGATCTTCGTGCGCGATTTCGTGCTGCCGGTGGAGATCGGTGCCTACAGTTTCGAGCACGGCCACAGCCAGAAGGTGCGCTTCGACGTGACCGCCGACGTGCTGCGCGTCACCGACCGTCCCGAAGACATGCGCCACGTCTTTTCCTACGACATCATCATGGACGGCATCCGCACCATCGTCGCGCGCGGCCATGTCCAGCTCAGCGAAACGTTGGCCGAGCAGGTGGCGGCGCACGTTCTGGAAAACCCGCGCGTCATGCGCGTGATAGTGAGGGTCGAGAAACTGGAACTCGGCCCCGGCGGGGTCGGCGTCGAAATCGAGCGCAACCGGGCCGCGCAGGCGGCCGCGGCTCGCCGGCGCGCCAGCCCGGACGAGGTGAATGTCGCGGCGACGGCCGGTCCCGACAAGAAGGGCGCGGCCTCGTGAGGCTCGCCGTCGTCAAGCTCGGCGGCAGCACCGCCCATGCGGCGGAATTGGGCTTGTGGATCGCGGCGCTGGCCGGCTCCGGCCTGCCGCTGGTCGTCGTGCCCGGCGGCGGCCCGTTCGCCAACCAGGTGCGTGACGCGCAGGCGCGCATGGGTTTTTCCGACGCCGCCGCGCACGCCATGGCGATCCTTGCCATGGACCAGTTCGGTCACGTCATCCTCGATCGCCATGAAAGGCTGGTGCCGGCCCATTCGGTGCAGGACATGGAGCGGGCGCTGGCCGCGAAAAAGATTCCGGTCTGGATGCCGTACCGGCTGAGCTTGGCCGCGCCCGACATACGGGCTTCCTGGGACATCACCTCCGATTCCCTCGCTGCCTGGCTCGCCGGCAAGCTCGGCGCCGAGGCGCTGCTGCTGATCAAGCAGACCTCCGCCTTTTCCGCCGCCGACACGCTGGAAAGCCTTGCCGCCGCCGATGTCGTCGATGCCGGCTTCGCCGCCATGCTGCCCGAGGCCGTTGCCCTTTGCCTCGCCGGCCCGCAGGATGCGCCGGGAGCCGCCGCATGCCTTGCGGCGGGAACGCTGCCCGGCATCAGGATCGCCACACCGATCCGCCCGGCCAGGAAAGCGGGATAGACGATGGCGAAGCTGCACACGCCGCGCTGGGCATGGGTGCTGACCGGCTCCGGCCATTTCTTCACCGAGAGCTTCGCGCTCATCCACCGGATCGAGCATTGCGACGTCTTCGTTTCGAAGGCGGCCAACGAGGTGCTGCGCATGTACGGGCTGAAGCTCGATTTTCCCGAGACGAGCCGCGTTCTGCACGACAAGACGGCGAGTGCCATTCCGGTCGGCGAATTCTACCACGGCGTCTACCATACCGTCGTGATCGCGCCGGCAAGCTCGAACACGGTGGCGAAATGCGTGCTCGGCATTTCCGATACGCTCGCCACCAACGTCTTCGCCCAGGCCGGCAAGTGCCGCATTCCGGCGATCGTCTTTGCCTGCGATACGGCGCCGGAACTCGAAACCATGGCGCCGCACGGGCTGGTCAAGGTCTATCCGCGCCGGATCGACCTCGAAAACACCGAGCGGCTGAAGAGCTTCGAGCGGACGGAGGTGGTCGAGTCGCTCGCTGCGCTGGAAGCGGCGGTGCGCGGGCGCCATGACGAACTGGCGGGCCATGGCTGAGCGGCTGGTCTTCCTCACCGGCCATCTGGCCAAAGCGCGGCTGGAACGGCTGCTGGCCGGCCTCGGCGAAACCGGCTTTGCCTGGGACATCGTCGACATCGGCGTCAAGGTCGCGGCGCTGATGAGCGAGGAGATCGTCAAGCGGCGCCTGGCCCTTCCCGGCGGCACCGACCGCGTCATCCTGCCCGGCCGCTATCGCGGCGACCTCGGGCACCTGTCGGCGCACTTCGGCGTTCCCTTCGTTCGCGGTCCCGACGAGATCGCCGACCTGCCGGCCTTTCTCGGCCGGGACGGCGAACCGCCCGACCTTTCGCGCCACGCCATGCGCATCTTCGCCGAAATCGTCGATGCGCCCATGCTCTCCGTCGAGGCGCTGGCGGCGCGCGCGCACACGCTTCGTGCCGCCGGCGCCGACGTCATCGACCTCGGCTGCCTGCCGGAAACGCCGTTCCCGCTGCTGGCCGAGGCGGTGCGCGAACTGAAACGCCAGGGGTTTTCCGTCAGCGTGGATTCCGCCAGCGTCGAGGAACTGGCGGCCGGCGCGCGCGCCGGGGCGGACTATGTGCTGAGCCTCAACGAAAACACGCTGCCGCTGGCCTTCGAGCACGCGGTGACGCCGGTGCTGATCCCTTCCGTACCCGGCGACCTGGATTCGCTCGGCCGCGCCATCGAGGCGGCGCTGAAAGCCGGCATTCCTTTCATAGCCGACCCGGTTCTCGACCCGATCCATTTCGGCTTCGCCGCTTCGCTCGGGCGCTTCATCGAGGCGCGCCGCCGCTGGCCGGAGGTCGAATTGCTGATGGGCACCGGCAACCTCACCGAACTGACAGACGCCGTCAGTTCCGGCGTCACCGCCGTTCTCGCCGGCCTTTGCTCGGAGCTGGATATCCGCAACGTGCTGGCCGTCCATGTCAGCCCGCATACGGTGCGCACGATCGAGGAGCACGACCTCGCCCGCCGCGTGATGTTCGCCGCGAAAGCCGACGCCGCCCTGCCGCGCGGCTATCACGCCGGCCTCCTGCAAGCGCACGACCGCAAGCCGTTTCCCGCCTCCAGCGACGACATCGACGCGCTGGCGGGCGAGGTGCGCGACGCCAATTTCCGTATCATGACGGCGGCCGACGGAATCCACGTCTTCAACGGCAAGGGGCATGCGGTGGCGACCGACGCCTTCGAACTCTTTGCCGGGCTGGGCGTCGAGGCGGACGGCGCCCACGCCTTCTATCTCGGCGCCGAGCTGGCGAAGGCCGAGATCGCCTGGCGGCTGGGCAAGCGCTACACGCAGGACGAACCGCTCGCCTGGGGCGTCGCCGCGCCGGCGCCGGAGGCCGACCGCACCCGCCTGGCCGAAGCCGGCCACACGCTGCGCGCCGCGAAGGAGCGGTAGCCTTGCCCTATATCAGCGAGACGATCGTCACCACCGTCGACCGGCAGGGCAAGGTGCACATCGCGCCGCTCGGCATCATCGCCGAGAGGGACGGCTGGGTGATCGCGCCGTTCCGCCCCTCGACGACGCTCGACAATCTGGCCGAGGTGCCGTTCGCGGTCGCCAACCACACCGACGACGTGCGCGTCTTCGCCGGCTGCCTCACCGGCCGGAAGGACTGGCCGACCGTCGCCGTCGGGGGATGTCCGGTGCCGAGGCTGGCCGCCGCGCTCGCCCACTCGGTCCTGGAGGTGGTCGAAGTGGCGGACGACGGCGTGCGCCCGCGCCACTTCTGCCGCGTGGCGGGGCAGCAGGCGCACGCGCCCTTCACCGGCATGAACCGGGCCAAAGCGGCCGTGCTGGAACTCGCCATCCTGGTCAGCCGGCTCTCCATGCTGCCGCGCGAAAAGATCGAGGCCGAAATCGCCTATCTCTCGATCGTGCTGGAAAAGACCGCCGGCCCTGACGAGCGGCAAGCGTGGGGATGGCTGATGGAGAAGGTCGCGGCGTATTTCGACCGCTGAATTCCGCTGCCGGCGTTTTTATTGTCGCAGCTGACTGAAGGTTTTGTGGCTGCGAGTTCGAGGCCCGATAATGCGCCTTCCAATATAGACGCACCGGCGCGGCATCACTGCACCTCTGCCGGCGGCGCCATGGTGCGCCGACCTCGGCGATTCCTGTGCAGAAGGCGGCTTCGGCGTTTTCCTCCCCCTTGCGGGGAAGAAAATCGCATATGGCGCAGCACCCCCACCCCTAACCCCTCCCCTCAAGGGGGAGGGGGACTTCAGGGCATTGCCACGACACGCCAACGCAGACGATTTTGAACGAAAAGGCGGCGTCGGCGTCTCCCTCCCCCTTGAGGAGAGGGAACAAGGGTGGGGGTACTGCGCCATATGCGATAGCCCTACCGTTAACAGGGAGGGGGTAGGGGTGGGGGTCTGCGCCCTATGCGATCGTCCCGCCGTCTACGGGCGGAACGGGGCGGCGGCCGGGTGAGGCGGCTGCGCCTGCGGTCAGGCCTTGAGGCTGCCGGCGGCGGATTCCGACTGTACCCCCGCCAGCAGCGCCACGGCGCAGGCGGGGGCTGCGCTGCTGGCCTCCTCGCGAACGGCATCGTCGGCCGGGATGAGATCGGCGAAGTCGATGAAGCGGCGCCGCATGCGCTCGGCCAGCCGGACGATCTGGCGGCGGCCGGTGCCGGCGCCGACGACCGGCGCATCGGCCGGCAGCTTCGCGGCGACCAGAACCGCCGCATCGTGGACGGTGCGCAACTGGCGTTCGCTGAACCAGCCGGCGACGCCGCGCCATTCCTCCGGCGTCAGCTCGGCGCCGTCGCGGCCGACCATGCGCGCCAGCCGAGCGATGGACCCGGCGACGGTCTTCTCCTTGCCGTCGGCGGTCGCGTGCTTGTCGTCCTTTTCGTCGAGCAGGCCGAGGATGCGATGGGCGTCGGCCATGGAGGCGAAATATTCGTTCATCAGCGGCGTCATCCGGCCGCGAACCGGCGCCGACGAGGCGACGCCGAACAGGAAGGTACGGGTGAAGCCGGTGTAGACCAGTTCGCCGCTCAACAGCCGCTCGGCGTCGGTATAGCCGTCATTGGCGAGCGCGCCGGCCTTCGCCGCCAGTATGTCCGTGGTGGTCGAGCCCATGTCGACGAACAGCGCGTCGCCGGCCCGCCGCGCCACCAGCGAGGCGGTGGCGTGCCAGTTGGCCGAGGCGATATCGGCAGCGAGCCTGCCCGCTTGTGCAAACCCGACGAAGCCGGAGCGCCCGGCATAGATGCGCGTGCCGTTCTCCGGAAAATGCCTGGCGATGACCGAAAGCAGGCCGGCCACGCCCTCCTCGCGCGAGGCGAAAACGTCGGAAAGTTCGCCGGTCATGGTGAAGGCGTGGCCACCGGCGTCGGCATGGAGCGCCGCCGCGGTATCGAGCGCGGCAACCAGCGAGCCGAGGCCTTGCCATAGCGGCGTCGCGAAGGTCTGCGCGGCGACGATGCGGCCCGCCTCGGCCCGCGCCACTTTCAGGTGCGCGCCCCCGACATCGAAGCCGACGACGATGGTCTTTTCTTTTTCCACGCTTCACGCTTTCATGAAAACGGACCGGCCCGAGGGCCGAAGGAAATGGCCGGAAGGAGACGGTCTTGCGTATCATTCCGGTTCTGGACTTGAAAGACGGCGAGGTCGTGCGGGCCGAGAAAGGCCGTCGCGACCGCTACAGGCCGATCGCGACGCCGCTCTGCGCCGGTTCCGATATCGTCGCCGTCGCCGGCGGGCTGCGCGGACTTTATCCTTTCCCGACCTTCTATATCGCCGACCTGGACGCCATCGAGCGCGGCGCGCCCAACCATGCGGCGCTCGACCGGCTGAAGGATCTCACGCCGGCGCCGGACCTGTGGCTGGACGCCGGCTTCGCCGATGCCGCGAGACTGTCCGCCGCGCTGGCCGACCCGATGCTGCGGCCGGTCCTGGGCAGCGAGTCGCAACGGGACGACGACCTGCTGCGCCGCTTTCGCGGCCATCCCCGGCTGATCCTGTCGCTCGACTTCTTCGCCGACGGTTTTCGCGGCCCCGCTTCCATCCTCGACGAGCCGGATCTGTGGCCGGACAGCGTGATCGTCATGACGCTGGCCAAGGTCGGCTCCGCCGCCGGCCCGGATTTCGCGCGGCTGCGCGACACGATCGCTAGGGCAGGAGGCGCCGGAAACGCCAAGGCCGGCAGCGCCGGAGCGGGAGGCGCTGGAGCAGGGAGTGTCAAGGCCGGCGCCCAAGCAGGCCGCCGCTCGGTCGTCGCCGCCGGCGGGGTGCGCAACGAGGCCGATCTCCGCGCGCTGGCGGACATCGGCGTCACGGCGGCGCTGGTCGCCACCTCGCTTCACGACGGCACGCTGACGCCGGCGCAACTCGCGTCGCTCGGCGCCTGACCGGCCCACGCCGGCACTCCGATTGACGGACTGCCGCTCCGGTCCTTTGCCTTTGGCCACATCCATGCGACGGGGCATCTTACCGGCACGTGCCGGCACGACGGCGGTCCAGCGGATGGTTCCGCCGCGACGCCGCCGAACGGTTCCGCCCGGCGGCGCAATAGTCCCTCGAACTCCGAAGGGCGGTCCGCCCTCCGGAGGCCGGGTCAAAAGCCCAGGAGCTTTTTCAGCCGGCGCAGCAGACCATCCGGCTCGGCAGAGGGTTTTGCCTGTGCGGGGCTGTCCCTTGTCTAAAGCGTGCCGCGATCGTCCAGATTCGCTCAACACGCTTTAGAGTCTTGATTTTATGCATGTCTTTGTCCCGAAAGCGGGTCCCACTTTCGGGAGACATGCCCTAGGCCGCGAACGGATGCTTGACCTTGTCGCGCTGCGCGGTGGCTTCCGCCGCCGTCGGCGTGCCGGCGATGGCGCGCGCGATGGCTTCCTTGGTCGCCTCGTAGTTGTATTTCTGGATCTTGGCGTCGTCGGCCGCGTCCCAGTGGATGAACACGCCGACGCAGATGAACACGTCGTCGGCTTCGTTGGCGGGGATGGTGCCGTCCGCCACGCTGTCCTGCACGGCCTTGGCGACCGCGTGCTGGGCCGGGCCGAACATCTGCACCGCCTGCTTGGCGCCCTTGATCGTGACCTTGTTGAACATCACGGTGTTGGGCTTGCAGGCGAGGTTCGGCGCGATGACCGCCAGAAGGGAGGTGAAGCCGTCCTTGTTGTTGGTGAGAGCGTTGCAGAAAGCCGCTTCGACCGCGCTTCCCCGCGGGCCGATGAGCAGGTCGACGTGCGCAACCTCGTTGCCGTCCCCCACCAGCGATTCGCCGACCATAACTTTCGAGATCTTTGCCATTGCCAATTTCCTCCAAGACACAATCATGGTGTCCACAGACGCCGCAACCGAGCGAGCGCTCGATGGACAGCTATCCTTGTTGGCAGCGTCCGGATTGTCCGGACCGGTTGGCTAGATAGCCGCGGGAGCACAGGCCCCCGCTTTGTGAAGTCAAGCATCAACAAACCGATTATGCAAGCTGGACGCCGAGATCATGGACTAAAAGACTGGCCACCGTCAGGTCGGCCGAGGTACCGGGATTGATCCCTTGTGTCTTCAGCCGGCGGTCGAACGCCATGAGCAGGCTGATGCGCGCCGGCTCGTCGCCGGCGGCGGCGAGTTCGACCTGCACGGCGGCCGCCTCCTGCCGCGTCCTTTCGGCGGCTTCGGCGCCGTGGTTGCGCGCCACATGGCTGTCGGGAAAGGCGGTGAGAAAGGCCATGTAGGCGAAGATCGCCGGCCACATGCCGCTTTCGCCGCGCGCCGAGGCGGCGCGGACGGCGGCGAGCCCGACGTCGAACACGTCGGCAAAGCCGGTCGCATATTGGCGGGCGATCAGGTCGCGGCCGGCGGCTTCGCGCATGGCGTCCAGCAGGCCGACCTTCGGCGCCTCGCGCACGTCGTTGTCGGCATCGCCGAGGCCGCCCGGATCGGCGGTCACGATGGCCGCGAAAACGGCGCCGGCGTCGTCCATGGTCATGGCGTCGAGCACCGTGCCGAGTTTGGCGCGCAGCGTGCCGCCAGGCAGTTCGGCCGCGCATATCAGGGGTGCCGCCAGGAGGACGATGCCGAGATTGGTGTTGGTGGCGACCGCCGAGCGGGTGGCGCGCACCGCCTCCAGGATGCGCTGCCCGACCGGCAGGCCGGGATCGGTAAGCGGCCCGGCCGTAACCTCGGCGCTGGTGACGAAATGGGCGGCGGACATGCCGTGCCCGTCGGCGAACAGGTGGACGTTGCCCGGCTTCAGCGCCTCGATGTCCATGCGGCAGGCGCGCTCGTAAGCGGCCCGGATGCGGTCGCGCGGCAGCGCCATGGCGGCGGCCTTCACGGCTCGGCCAGCATGGGCAGGCGGGACGGGTGCGGCGCCGGCGCGCCCTTGCGGCGGGCGGCCAGAAAGTCCAGCAGCGCCTCGGCGATCGCGTCGGCGATGTTCACCGCCGCCACCGATTGCAGGCCGGACCATGCGGGCATGCTGTTGACCTCCAGCACCAGCAGGCGCCCGTCGCCGTCGGCGACGATGTCGACGCCGGCGAAGTCCGCCCCGACGGCTGCGGCGGCCGCGGTGGCGAGGCGCGCCAGTTCGTCTTCGTCCTGGCCGCGCACCTGTTCCGGCGCCGCGCCGCGGTTGACGTTGGTGATCCAGTCGTCGCCCCTGCGGCTCATCATCGCCAGCACCTTGCCGGCGCAGACGAAGACGCGGAAATCGCGGAAGGGCGGGCCGGGACGCGGCACGTAGTGCTGGAGGTAGTAGACGCCGTCCACGGCGTCTTCGGCGGGCAGGTCGGCCAGCGTCTCGATCAGCCGGATGCCGCGCCCCTGCGCGCCGAACAGCGGCTTCAGCACCAGCGGCGTCCGCGCCAGCTCGCGCACCGCCACCGCTTCCGCCGTCGCCCGCCCCTCGACGGCGAAGGTCGGCGGCGTGGGCAGGCCGGCCGTCATCAGCAGGAACGTCGTCATCGACTTGTCGACGCAGCGCTCGATCGCCCGCGCCGAGTTCCAGACCGGCACCGACAGCCTGTCCAGCGCATGCAGAACGCCCAGCCGCCGCGTGATCGCCTCGAACGAGCCGGCGGCGATCGAGCGGACGAACACGGCGTCCGGCAGGGCGTCGTCGAAACACGGGATCGACAGGCCGCCGCGGCAGCCGGTGTCGAAGGCGATCGCCGACAACGGCGCCGTCGCCACCACCGCGCCGCGCTGCCCGAGCCGGGCCTCGACCGCCCTGGAGCGCGCGCCCGAACCGTCGTTGACAACCAGGATGCGGGGGATGGCATCGCCTTGCGGCAGGGACGGCATGAACGGTCGGCTCCTCATGCGGCGGCTACCCCAGGCTCCGCTCGAGCATGTCGAAATCGCGCTGCCCGGCACGGAACGTCTCGCCCGTCTCGACTGCGGTGACGATCACTTCGGCCGGGCTGAACAGCAGCGGATCGATGGCATAGAAGTCGCCCTTGAAGCGCTTGAAGATGGCGGCGAAGGGCTGGCCGTGATCGCGCGAGGCGCTGCTCGGCAACCGTTCGGCGAGATCGCTCGCCGCCTTCGCCGATCCCCTGACGAAGAGCTGGACGCTGCCGCCGTAGATGATGGCGTCGTTGGTGCGGCCCATCGCCGTCAGGAAATCCGGGTGGGGCGCCGGGATCGGCGCGGCGCCGATGCCGTCGACAATGTGGTCCAGCGGGAACTTGAGGTCGTTGGCTTTGTGCAGCGCCACCTCCAGCGTCCGCGCGACGATCTGCACGCTGCCGGCGATGCTCTGCGTCGGCGCATAGAGGAAAGTGAGCTTGTCGGTGGCCAGTCCGGTCGCCTTGCCGACCTTGCTGACGAGCGCCGGCGGCGGCGGCTTCGCCGTCTCCAGGACGAGCACCGCCGCGGCTGCCGCGTCGCGGTAGGAGAGCGTCTCGAACAGCGTCTCGACCCGCGCCAGCGCCCGCGCCGGCCCCGACCCCATGGCGAAGTAACCGTCGCTGGAGAGGTTCCAGCCGGCATACTGGCTGCCCAGGCAGGCGAGCACCGGCTGCGAAGACCGCACTTCGATGGAGAGCGGCCATTTTTCCGAGGCGCGGTCCATGAACACCGAGACGTGGCCGAGCCCGCCCATCGCGGCCTCCGCCATGCCGAGCCCCGCCTCGACGCTGCCGGTCGTGGCCGCGCCGGCGTCGATGAGGCATTCGCCGAGCGGGCCTTGCGAGACGGCGACGCGCAGGCGCTCGGCGTCGGCGATCATGCGCTCGGCGATCCGCCGGGCGTTGTCGTTGAGGAATGCCGAACCGTCCTTCATGTCCGGTCTCCTTCCCAATGGCGCCGCAGGCTGCTCACTTGTCCCTTGATGAGCCGGGCGGTCGCCGCGGCGCTCGGACCCCTGGCGAAGACAGTGCAGACCGGATCGCCGGCGATCAGCCGGGTTCCAGGCGACTGGCGGTCGGCGGTCCAGTCCGGCCATTCGATCGACGGGAAGCGGGCGACCGGCGCCGTCGCATAGGTGATCATCGAAGCCATCGAATCGGAAAAGCGCGGCAGCCGGTACGGCTCGCCGGCGGCGGCGCGCAAATGCGCCTCGATCAGCGGCGCCTCGGCGGCGTCGAAGATGTCGAGCGTGGCGCCCGGCCGCGGGTTGATCTCGAGGAGCGTATAGCCCTCGGCCGTGCGGATGAGGTCGGCGCTGCACAGGCCGCACAGCCCGGCGCGGCGGACCAGGCATGAAAGCCAGCCGCCGATCGTCGCGGCATGGTCGCGGTCGAAGCGCCTGAGCCGGACGGCCCCGCCGTAGCGGTAGGGGCTGGCCGGAACGGGGGACGCCCATTGCCGGCTGAAGCCGACGATGCGGGCGGCGCGGCGGTCGGCGACGAACAGAGCCGAGACGCTGCGCCCGGCAACGAAACGCTGGAAGTAGCGGCCGGCGGCCGGCTCCTCGACACCGGCCCGGCGGACATGCGACCCGCCGGCGCCGCCCGCCGTCTTCACCACCCAGTTTTGCCAGTCGGCCGGCCGTTCCCGGCGAAACGGCGGATGCGGGATGCCGAACTCCTCGCAATCGGCGGCAAGCAGTTGCGGGTCCTTGATCCGGCGGATGGCGGCGCCGTCGTTGCCGGCGAGCGGGAAATGGCGCGCCACTGCGTCGACGGTCTGCGGCTGCCGCTCGAAGCCGGAGCCGAGGATGACCGCGACGGGCGGCTCGCCTCCTCGGTTGTCCTCGTCGGCGAGGTGCCGCAGCGTCTCGACGACGCGGGCGCCGTCGATGCCGCCTTGCAGGTCGCCGGGCAGCTTCACCGCGCGCTCGGCAAGCGCCGTCGTGTCGGTGTCGCAGAAGAAATCGGCCACCAGCGGGCGATAGCCGGCCCGCCGCGCCGCGGCGGCCAGCGCCCGGCCCGAAATCGCCGTGATCAGCAGCGACCCGGCGCTATTTGGCAAGCTCGCGTGCAAGGGAAAACGCATCCTGGAAATCGAGCGTGACGGTCTTTTCGGCTTCTATCATTCTTTTGAAGAGGCCGAATTCGACTTTATATTTGACGTTGCCGATGGCAAGCGGACCAATGCCGACAGCCTTTGTCGCTTCGAGCGGCACGCCGTCGGCATTGACCGCCAGCCCCTCGATGCCGGCCGGCGGCACGGCGTTGACGTCGGCGGCGATCAGCAGGGCCTCGCTTTTCAACTGCGCTTTCGAAATGACCTGCACGCCGGCCTTGGCGCAGGCGAGGACGACCTCGCTGGCGGCGACCAGCTTCGTCTTGGCGGCGTCGCCCGAGCCGTCGGCCGCCTCGACGGCGAGCTTGAACCGGCTTTCGATCTCGGCCGCCGCCGCGCGCACCCGCCCGGCGCCGTCATGACCGGCCAGCGTCACCCGCGCGCCCTGCCCGGCGGCGATGACGGCCGTGCAGAAGCCGACGACGCCGGTGGCGCCGAAAACCGTGACCCTGGTGTCCTTCAGGCCGCGCCCGAACGATTTTTCCAAAGCCTTTTCGACCTTCGCCACCATCGCCGCGGCGGTGGTGAAGGAGCCGGCCGGGTCGGCGAACACCGAAACCTGGAAGGGCGGCACCATCGCCTTCTTTGCGGCGCCGAACATGTCGAGCGCCAGCGAGGCGTCCTTGCCGGCAATGAAGATGCCGGTGGCGAGGCCGGCATCCGGCGGGCGCGAGAAGATGGCGTCCTGCACCAGCCCCGTCACTTCGCCGAGATCGGCGCCGACATAGGGAACGACCGCGTCGAAGCCGGCGTCGAGCGCCATGTTCACGTCGAACGGGCTCATATGCTTCAGCGGCGTCAGCATATGCAGGATATGTTTGCGGACCATGTCTCGCCTTTCCGTTTGAACCTGACCGCTGCGCGGATCTCGTCAGCTGCCGACGAGGTCGAGCTCTGTCGAGCCGATGCCGGCGCCGCCATTGCGGCCCTTGACGATCCTGATTTCGATGCCGTCGCCGGCGCTGGGGCGCACCGCCTCGGCATAGGCCGTCGCGGCTTCCTGCGAGGGCGCGAAGGCGAATCCGGTCGGCCCCCAGGAACTCTGGCCGATGCCGACGGCGCCGGCTTCGACGAGGCCGTGGGCCGCTCTCTCGACGCGCCTGGAGGTGAAGACGCCGCCTTGCGCCGGGGCGAAATGGGTGCCGACGAGCATCTGGATGGCGGTAACAGCGGCGCCGAAGGTGGCGAGGTCGCGCTCGGCCACGGCCGGCAGCAGGCCCATCAGCACGCGCCGGCAGATCTCGCCGCTGCCGGCGGCAGGGAAGGGCGGCAGCGCGCGAAACGCGGCGACCTCGGCCTCGCCGTGCAGGCCGTGGCCGGCATGGTCGAGGATCAGCATGACGCGCCATTCGTCAGGGAACGGCAGCCGCGCCACCACCGGCGGCGGCGCGCCGCCCGTGCTCCTGCCGGCGTCGACGATGACGCCGCCGTCCTCGAAACTGGCGATACCGATGCCCGAGCGGCCGCCGCGGTCGAGCAGGATGGCGTCGCCGCGGCTGTCGAGCGGCAGGCCGTGCAGCGTGCGCAGCGCCGCCGAGACGGCCAGCGCGATCTGCGTGCCGGAGCCGAGGCCGGCATGGCGCGGGATCGCCTGTTCCACCACCAGCCGGTGCTGGTTGCGGATGCCGAGATGCCGGCACAACGTATTCAGGTGGGCGCCGGCGCGCTCGCTTTCGTCGCCGGCGACGTGCGTCTCGCCGGAGCGCGACAGGGTGACGACGGTTTCAGGTTCGCTCAGCGGCAGGCCGACGCTGCCGAAGCGGCGGCCGATATCGCCGTTGAGGTCGAGGAAGCCGAGATGCAGGCGAGCGGGCACTCGTATGGTGACGGAATTCGACATCATCCCCCCGATGGGTGCTTCAACACGCATCATGGAAGTTCAGGTGCCCGCAGGCATGATAGCCGTTTTCGCCGACGGGGCAAGCCGGCAAGGCGCCGCCGCCGTTTTGTTCCCGGCGGCGTCAATTCCGGGGCCGGCGGTTTGGAATTTGTTGATAATGGCGCAAAACAGGCGCAAATCTGGCCGCGAGCGGGGTTCACGGCCAATCCTCTTTCGTTTAAGGTCAGGCCGGCACCAGAAAGTAGCATAGTGAATGGCGGTTGCGTGGATTGGCAGCCGGGAAGCTCTGGTGGGGGATGCAGCGGCCAAGGCGGCTGACCTCTTGCAGTCAAGCCGGTGCCCGGTTTTCAGCCTCGATACGGATATACACGGGACACGCGCGGCGATCGCGCTGGCCGAACAGGTCGGCGCCGTCTGCGACCATGCCGGCGACGGCGGCGCGCTCGCCCGCGAGACGGCGCTTTTCACCGACAGGGGCGCGATGACCATCGCGCCGGGCGAGACGCGCCGGCGCGCCGATGTGGTGGCGATCGTCGGCGAATTGCCAGAAATCCATCATGAGTTTGTCGGCGAGCTTGCCACCACGGTTCCCGACCTCGGCGGCGGAAACCCGCGCCGGTTCTTCCTGGTCGGGCCTGCCGGGACACCCGCGCCGCCGTTGGGGAAAGGCCGCAAGGCGACGCCGCTTTCGTGCGGCGGGCAGGACCTTTGCGGCACGCTGGCGGCGCTGCGGGCACAGTGCGCGGGGCGCCGCACGGCGCTGCCGGTGTCGAATTTTCCGGCTTTCGCCGAGGCGCTGGAGGGCGCGCATTTCCCGGTCTTCCTGTTTTCGGGCCATGCGGCGGACGGGCTGGCGCTGGCCATGCTGCAAGGGCTGATCGCCGATCTCAACCGCAAGAAGCGTGCGTCCGGCCTGCACCTGCCGGCGAGCGAGAGCGGCTGGGGCAGCGCGCTCGTCTCGACCTGGATGACGGGCTTTCCGCTGCGCACCGGCTTCGCGCGCGGCTTTCCGGACTTCGACCCCTGGCGCTGCGACGGCGCGCGCATGATCGCGGCGGGCGAGGCCGACCTTCATTTGCGCATAGCGGCGCTAGCGCCTGAACCGCCAGGCAAGAGGAGCCGCATGGCGTCGATCGTGCTGGCGAAGACGGCCGGACCGGCCGCCGGCGCCGCCGTCACCATCGCCATCGGCGCGCCGGGGGTAGACCACGACGCCGTCGTCTATTCCAGCCGCCTCGGCTCGTTGCGGGCGCTCGGGGCGCGGACGCCTTCGGACCTGCCGGCCGCCGCCGCGATCCTGCGCCTGATCGCCGAACAGGTCGGCAGCGAGGCGCTGCCATGCTGACCAGGATCGCCGGCGGCGACATCGTCGATCCCGTCAACGGCCGTCTCGGCGAGGGCGACCTGTGGATCGCCGACGGCGTGATCGTCGAGGCGCCGGCCGATGGCGAAGCCGGCCGCACCGTCGATGCCTCCGGCTGCGTCGTCATGGCGGGCGCCATCGACATCCACTCCCATATCGGCGGCGGCAACGTGAACACGGCCCGGCTGCTGCTGCCCGAACAGCATTCGGCGCATCTGCCGCGGCCGGCCATGACGCCGCTTTCCAACGCCGGCTGGTCCACCTTCCAGACGGGTTGCCTTTACGCCAGGATGGGGTTCACCACGGTGGTCGAGCCGGCGATGGCGCCGGGCGCGGCGCTCCACACCCATCTGGAACTCGCCGACATTCCCATCATCGACAAGGCGACGCTGGTTATTCTCGGCAACGACGATTTCCTTCTGTCGATGATCCGCGACGACGCTTCGGCGACGATGATCGAGGACTACGTCGCTTGGACGGTCGCCTCGACGCGGGCACTCGGCGTCAAGGTCATCAATGCCGGTGCCGCCGCCGCCTTCAAGGAGAACGTGCGCACTTTTTCGCTGGACGACACGGTGCCGTCCTACGGCGTCAGTTCGCGCAGGATCGTCAAGACGTTGCAGGCGGCGGTCGACAGGTTGGGCGTGCCGCACCCGCTGCATGTCCATTGCAACAATCTGGGCAGCCCCGGATCGGCCGGGACGGCGGCGGCGACGATCGCGGCGGCCGAGGGCCAGCCGCTGCACCTCGCCCATCTCCAGTTCTACGGCTACGGCACGCAGGGAAAGCGCAAATTCTCGTCGGAGGCGGCGCGCCTTGCCGAACTGGTCAATACGACGCCGGAAGTCACCGTCGATGTCGGCCAGGTGATGTTCGGCCAGACCGTCACCGTCTCCTCCGACATCCTGCGGCAGTTTTCGGCGCGCGGCAGCGCACATCCGAAGAAAACCGTCATCCATGACGGCGACGGCAATGGCGGCGGCATCGTGCCCTATCGCTACGGCAAGGATTTCTATGGCGCCCTGCAATGGGCGATCGGGCTCGAACTGTTCCTTCTGACTGACGATCCCTGGCGCGTCTTCTTCACCACCGACCATCCCAACGGCGCGCCCTTCACCGCCTACCCGGCGCTATTCGAATTGCTGATGAACCGGCAGGCGCGCGCCGAGCTGATCGCCGAACTGCCCGCTTCGGCAATGGCGCTCACCACGCTGCCCTCGATCGAGCGCGAATACACGTTCGAGGAGATCGCGATCATGACGCGCGCGGCCCCGGCGAAACTGCTCGGCCTGTCGGATCGCGGCCATCTCGGCGCCGGCGCCGTCGCCGACGTCGCGGTCTATCGGCGGGATGCCGATATCGCGAAAATGCTGGGGGAGGCGGCCTATGTGTTCAAGGACGGCGATCTGGTCGTGAAGGACGGCGCGGTCGTCCACTACCGCTGGGGCAGGGCGCTCAGGCTCAAGCCGGTTCCGGACAAGGCGATGGTGCGCCGGCTGGAGGCTTATCACCAGCAACGCTACGGCCTGTCTCTCGGCTGGTTCGATTTCCCGGATACCGCCATTGCGCGCGAACAGCCGTTCGGCGAGGTGCCATGCCGAAGCTGAGCGCAAACGGCGTCGCGATCGACGACACTTTCGCCGAGGCCTTCGGCATGCGCGCGACGGCCGTCGTCATCACCGCGCCGAACCGCAAATGGGCGCGCCAGGCGGCGATCACCATGACCGGCTTCGCCACTTCGGTCATCGGCTGCGGCTGCGAGGCGGCGATCGACGCCGACCTGCCGCCCTCGGCGACGCCGGACGGCCGGCCCGGCTGCCGCGTCATGATCTTCGCGATGGGCACCGACGAATTGCAGAAGCAACTGCTGAACCGCGTCGGCCAATGCGTGCTGACTTCGCCGGGTTCCGCCTGCTTCGCCGGACTGGCCGGCGTGGCGGACCTCAAGCTGGGCTCGGCGCTGCGCTATTTCGGCGACGGCTGGCAGATTTCGAAAAAGTTCGGCGGCCGGCATTTCTGGCGCATTCCCGTCATGGACGGCGAGTTCCTGTGCGAAGCGACGACGGGGCTGACCAAGGAGGCGGTCGGCGGCGGCAACCTGCTCCTGTTGGCGGCGGACAATCGCAGGGCGCTTGCCGCGGCGGAAGCGGCGGTGGCGGCGATCGGCAAGGTCGCGGGCGCGATCACGCCGTTTCCGGGCGGCGTCGTCCGCTCCGGCTCGAAGGTCGGCGGCAAGTACAAGGGCATGATGGCCTCCACCAACGACGCCTTCGCGCCGACGCTGAGCGGCGTGACGAAGAGCCAGCTCGGACCGGGCGTCAACGCCGTGCTCGAAATCGTCATCGACGGCGAGACGAGCGACGCGGTCGCCGCCGCGATGAAGGCCGGCATCGGGGCCGTCGCCGAACTGGGGCCGCAAAACGGCGCCTCGCGCATCAGCGCCGGCAATTACGGCGGCAAGCTCGGCAAGTTCCACTATCATCTGAAGGATCTGCTGCCGTGAAAGCGCTGACCTTCACCCTTCTCGCCGAGCCGCCCGAGCGGCTGGACCTGTCGCCGCTGACGCCGGAACGGCTCGCCGGAATGGAACGGCGCGAAATCGAGAAAATCTCCGTCGGCCTATCGAAGCTGGGCTCGAAGGTCGGCGACGTCTTCCGCCTCAGTGACGGCGACCGGCAAAATATCGTCTTCGAAGGAGGAAGCGCGCGCTTCGACCGCGTGGCGGAAGGCATGCAGGCCGGCTCCGTCCGCGTCGTCGGCGATGCCGGCGCGCAGGCCGGCCGTGCCATGCGCGGCGGCGCGCTGGCGGTCGAAGGCGACGTGGGGCCGCATGCCGGCTCCGGCATGCGCGGCGGCCGCATCGAGATAAAGGGCGGCGCAGGCGACCATCTCGGCGCGCCGCTCGCCGGTGAACTCGCGGGCATGAACGGCGGGTTGCTGATCGTACGGGGCAGGGCCGGCGCCTTCGCCGCCGACCGCATGCGGCGCGGCCTGATCGCGGTGCTCAAGGGCGCCGGCGACCATGCCGGCTGCCGCATGATCGCCGGCACGCTGGTGGTGGCCGGCGGCACCGGCAGGATGCCGGGCACCTTGATGCGTCGCGGCTCGATCCTGCTCGACCGCGCGCCGCAAAACCTGTCGCCGAGCTTCGTCGAATGCGGTGCGCCCGACAACGCCTTTGCCGCCGTCATCGACCGCTACCTGGCCGCCGAGCGGGTTCTGAAGCGGCCGCTTCTCGGCACCGCGCCGCGCCGATACGGCGGCGACAACGCCGTGCTCGGGCTGGGAGAAATCCTTTTCCCGCAGGCGTCCGGCCTGGCCTGACTCCGGACCCGACGGTCGTTCGTCGGGCTCGACGATCGGCCGACGACACCCGGCGCGTAGTCCTCGAGGCCGGCTTCGCCTTTCCGTTGCGAGGTTCCTTAAAATTCGCGCTTCAGGTCGGGGCAGGGCGCGTCGCGCTTTATCCCGGAACCGGCCGTGCCTCGGCAGGCGTGTCCCGCTGCGGCGCAGCCGCATCCCCGACCTTGCCGGATGCACCGTCGCTGAAGGGGAGGATGAGGCGCGCGAGCGTTCCCGTCCCGTCCGAGCGCAACGTGAAGGTGCCGCCGAGGGCGTCGGTCCGCGCACGGATGTTGGCGAGGCCGCGCCCGCCGCCCTTGGTGGCGGAGCTGGCATTGTCGATGCCGATGCCGTCGTCCATGACGGTGATGACGGAGGACGGCGCCGCCGCGCCTTGTGCGTCCGGCGCAGCGTCGAGACGCTCGATCCTCAGCGTCACGACCCTGGCGTGACCATGGCGCACGGCGTTGGTGATGCATTCCTGGATGATGCGCAGCACATGCAGCGTCGTTTCGGCCGAAAGAACGAGGTTGTCGGCACCCGGCCCGATCTCCCAGCGCGTCTCCACCCCGACGGCGGACAGGCGCGGCTCCAGCCGATAGCGAAGGTTGGCCAGCGCATCGATCAACGTCGCGGTGCTGGGACCGCGGGCATCGATCAGAAGATGCAGTTCCTCCAGGGAGCCGCGCACCGCGTCCTCGACCTCCTCGGCCGAAATCTCGCCGCGGGTAATGCCGCTGAGCAGCAGGGAAAGCCGCGTGCCCACGCCGTCGTGCATGTCGCGCATCAGCCGCAGCCGCTCTTCCGAACCGATCGCCTCGTGCTCGCGCGCGCGCCGGCTCTCGTAGAGCGCTTCAATATCCTGGCGGGCGGCGGCGACACGCGCTTCGAGGAGCTTGTTCATGCTGCCGAGCGCGGCCCTGGTCCTGGCCATGTCGTCGGCCAGGAGCACGCTGGTCATGATGAGCATCATCGGGAAGCTCAACGCCATCCACAGGACGCTCGAAAACGAGCCGGAACCCTGAATCCACAGGATGTCGTGGAGCGCCGGCCCGAGCTGGCCGAGCACGCCGACGAGAAGGACGACGCGATGCAGCGTCGGTTTGGTGATCGTGCGATGGGTGAAGGCGCCGACGCAGAACAGGCCGGTCAGGAACAGCGGAATGTACCAGATCCAGGGCGACAGCGCCATGAAGCGGGCGGTCGGGACGGTGAACAGCGCGATCGTGCCGGCGATGGCGAACGCTGCCAGCGCCGCTTCGAACCGGCGCCAGCGATAGTCGCACACGCGCAGGAGAAAGACGAAGATGAAGCAGAGCGACCAGCCAAGGCTGGAACTGACGAGCGGCCACCACCAGGCGACCGGCATCGGAAGAGAGCCGAACAGGCCGTGGAAATTGCGCAGCCCGAACAGCATCGAGCCGGCGCCGAACAGGCCGTAATTGACCGAGCCGGCCGGATCGCGCAGCCAGCTGAACAACAGCGGTATGGCAAGGACGACGACGGTGAGGTTGGCGATCCACAGGAGATCGATCTGGAGGAACCAGCGCAGGCCGTAGGCGCGCGAGAGCAGGGCGCGAGGCCCGAAGTAACTCGCGGAAAGCCCGGCCCTGCTGTTGGCCACGCCGGTGACGGAGACGACAAGGCTGTTGTCGCCGGCGTGGAGCATCTCGGCGGGAACGGCGAGATAGAACGGGCGGTTCCAGCGCCAGGCCGCCTTGTCGGGGTCGTCCGGTTCGGTGAGCGCCTGGCCGTTGATCTCGAGGGCGCCGTCGTTGCTGAGGCGTGGAATATAAAGGGCGCGGTCGGCAACCGCGCCGGGCTCCACATGCACGGTGAAGCGGTAGCGCCCGGTGCCGCCGAAGCCGGGATGCGTCTTGTTCCAGGCGTCGGGCAGGGAAACCGGCGCTTCCGGCGATGTGGCGCCGGCAAGCGGGCCGGAGTTCGCGGTTTTGCCGTCGCCGGCAAGCAGCGTCAGCCTGGCTTCGCCGAGTTGCCATTGCAGCAGCGCCGCGAACGGCATCGTCCAACTGATCGCCAGCGGTATGATCGCCAAGGCGAGAACGATGCCGGCCGCCAGGACAAGGCGGCGGGCGGGCAGGGGCGTGGCGGCTTCCATTGCGGCCGGCTCAGATGAGCCCCAGGGCGGACGCCTCGAAGACCGCCTCGCCGCGCGAACTGACCTCGAGCTTGCGGTAGATGGCTTTCGCATGGACGCGGGCCGTGTTCGGCGACAGGTTGAGGAAGCGGGCGACCTCGACGAGCGTGAACCCCTTGGCGACGAGCTGGAGCACTTCCATCTCGCGCGGCGTCAGCTTGGGGTCGTTCGGACCGGCAGCGCCGGCGCGGGCGTCCGGCCCCTGGCTCCGGTCCCTGAAGGGGCCTGCCGCGCGCCCCTGCTGGACGGCGCCGAGAATGTGGCGAGCGATTTTCGGGTCGATCGGCGAATGTCCGGCCCGCAATTCCTCGATGGCGGCGCCCCATTGGGCCGGCGTGCTTTCCTTCAGCAGATAGCCCGTCGCGCCTGCATAGATGGCTGCGACGACGTTTCCCTCGTCGGCGAAAACCGTCGCCACCAGAATGTCGGCCTCCGGCTGGTGCCGGCGCGCGGCGCGGATGACGTCGATGCCCGACCCGTCCGGCAGGCCGAGATCGACGATCATCAGGTCGAAGGCCTCGGTCTGCACGGTCCGCAGCGCCTGCGCGAGATTGCCGCAACAGGCGACGATCCGGAACTCGGGCTGATGCTGGACGATGGCCTGGATCGCCTGCTGCCAGTACGGATCGTCTTCAACGATGAAGAGCCGCATCCCCACGATCTCCGTTCCGCTCCCGCCCGGCGAGCCTGCCCGGCGGCTGGAGTCTAGAGCATTTTGCAGCCAGACGGAATCGTCTGGCGTCGCACAAATGCGGCTAGAACGAAGAGATAGATCGTTTCACCGTTTCCGTGAAACGATCTAGAGCAGTCCGGCGCCGTGAGGCAAGCGCGGCGCGCGCCCGGCGCGCATTTCGACGGTTGAAGCGGCCAGGCTGCGACACACCGGCCGCGTCCTGCGAAACGGCACCGGATGGCGCCTGGCAGGCCGTGCCGGGGTGGCGTGCAAAACAACCCCGGCGGCGGACGCTCACCAGCGGGCGAGGCCGAGCAGCTTTTCGCCGAGCGGCGTCAGCCTGGCGGTTTCGGCATTGTGCTTTTCCCAGGCGCGCGGGTCGCCGGGAAAGGCATCGCGCCGGGGATGGTCGCGTTCGCGCCACAGCCGGATGCGCTCTTGCCGCTCCGCCTCGTCGTCGAAGTCGGCCGGGTGCATGGAAACATATTGCGCCATGCGCACCCGGTTGTCCGAATGGTTCGGCCGCACGCCGTGCGCCAGCAGCGAGTTGAAGATCATCAGGTCGCCCGGCTCCATGTCGATGTTGACGACCGAGAGGCCGGCCATGTCGGGGTGCATCGGGTCGCGGTCGGCCGGCTGGGTCCTCACCCACTCCTCGAAATGCTCGAACAGGTAGGGCACGCACTGGAAGCCGCCGACGTCGCCGTCCTGCTTCTTCAGGCTGAGAACGCCCTGCACGCCGATCGGCAGCGGCCGGATGGAGGTGTCGACGTCCCAGTGAACGAAGCCGTTCGGGTTGCCCTTCACCTTCTTCGGCGGGTTCAGGTTGGCGCGGTCGATCGTCACCCACAGGTCCTCGCGGTCCCAGATATCGACGAAGGTGTCGTAGACGCGCTGCTCCATGCGGTTGTCCCACAGGTACTGGTGATTGTAGATCTCCAGCATGCCGGTGTTGTTCAACTCCTTCATCTTGTGCTCGCGCCGTTGCGGCGCGTACCAGGTGGACGGGTCGCCGGGGTCCTTCTCGTCAAAGCGCCAGAGCAGGTCCGCAAGGCGTTCCACATTGGCCGCAGGCACCGCCTGACGGACAATGGCGTAGCCCTTCGTCGTCCAGTGCCGCCAGTCGGCTTCCGACAGAACGCGCAGCGGCAAGGTCTTGCGGATATCCTTGAGCTGCGTCGTCGCCGACGTGGTCGGATGGCTGTCGCGCTTCGGCGCTGCGGTCGCTTGCATGTCGTTCTCCCATCTTGGTCTTCCTGACGATCAGGTGAAGGGGAGCGTAGGCCGTGCGGGAGCTGCCATGTTGTCCGCACCCGGCCGATAATGATACTATTCCGGCGTTGTCGATGCTGGCGAGGCGTGATGAGGCCGCTTCTCGAACACTTGCCGGCCTCGCCGGATTCTTCCTGGAGCATGCTCAACCGGAGGCTGGACGACGCCATTCCGTTCGAGTGGCATCACCATCCCGAATTCGAGCTGACGCTGACGCTCAATTCGCGCGGCCAGCGCTTCATCGGCAACCATGTCGCCGGCTACGGCCACGGCGACCTCGTGCTGATCGGTCCGAACCTGCCGCATACCTGGGCCTCGCGCGAAAAGATCGACGCGAGCGGGCCGCATGTCGCTTTAGTGTTCTGGTTCCGGCGCGACTGGATCGAGGCGCTGGCCGCCGGCTCGGTGGAACTGGCGCCGGTCCTGCGCCTGGTCCGCGACGCCGCGACCGGGCTGGCCTTCGACGCCGCGCTCGGCCGCTCGATGGCGACGGATTTCGAGGCGATGTTCTCGCATCCTCCGGCGCGGCGGCTGCTCGGCCTTCTGGACATACTGGTGCGGCTCGCCGGAGTTGACAGGTGCCAACCGCTTTCGAGCGTCGTTCCGCAGGACGTCGAGGGCGACCGCTCGCGCATCGACCGGGTGCTCACCCACTTGCACCGGCACTATCACGAGCCCGTCCGCATGGCGCAGATCGCCGAAATCGCGGCGCTCAGCGAATCCGGCCTGCACCGGCTGTTCAAGCGGCATACGCAGGCTGGCGTCGGTGATTATCTTGCCGGCTTGCGGATCGGCGAAGCCTGCGCCCGGCTCTCCGGCACCGCGCAGCCGATCCGGCACATCGCGGGCGATGTCGGCTACGCCTCGCTGGCGAACTTCAACCGCCAGTTTCTGCGTCTGCGCGGCATGACGCCGCGCGCCTACCGCGCCTCGTTCCAGCGGTGACGGCTCCCGAGACGGGCGGCCCAGCCGCCCGGCTCAGCCGGCGTTCTGCGCCGCGCCGTCGGTGAAGGAATGGACCGTCCTGACGGCGCCGTCGAGCATCTTGCCCTCGGCGTCGGCAAGGGCGGCCTCGCGCAACCGGCGCAGCCAGTCGGCGGCGTCCTGACGGCCGCGGAGCAACGGCAGGCAGGCCAGCACCTTGTCGAATTTGGACTGGCCGCGCGCATGGGTGTCGGAATAGCCCTTGATGAGCCGGCGGCACTTCAGTACCTCGACGCCTAGAGCATAGTCCCGCGCGCGCTCGGCCTCGGCCAGCGCCAGCCATGCCTTCGTGTGCGCGGCCTCTATCCTGTGGCGCAAGAGGCTGCGGCGGAAACGGCGCAGGCCGCCGATGATCCACAGCATGCCGAAGCCGTGGATGGTGTCGGTGCGGATGCGCCGGCCGCGGTCGACGAAGCGGTTGAGCGTCTTCATCAGGCCCGGCCGCGCCTCGATGGCCGCGCCCAAACCGGCTGGCATCAAGCCGACGATCTCTTCCATGCGCGGATGGAAATATTCGGTGGTGGCGAGCGTCTGGCTGTCGGCCAGCTTCACCTCGGCGCGCACGCGGTCGGCGCGGCCCGCACGGGTCTTCAGGTCGGCGACGCGCACGATGTCGTCATAGACCATGGCGTTGGCGACGTACTTCGCCGCCTCGCGAGAAAAGGCGAAGTCGTGCTCGGCGCTGTCTGTGGCGACGAGGCGCTCGATCAGTTCGAGATATTCCTTGCCGTAGGCGAGGTCGAGGAAGTCCACCGTCTTGCGCAGGCCCGGCTCCGCCATCTCGCGGACCGGCTGGGGCAGGGCGCCGGTGCGGCCCAGAAGCGCCTGCCAGCCCTGCGCCAGCCGTTGCGGAATGACGGTCGCGCGCGGTTCCGCAGGCTTGGCTGCGGCTTCGCCGTCGCCGGTCGTGCCGGCCGCCCGGTCATAGGCGAGCGCGAAGGCGGCGAGGCTCGCCTGCGCGCCCTTGCCGCCGGCGCCGATCGTCGCCTCGAACGCCTCGCGAGAAAAGGGCAGTTCGCCCGAGCCGGCGAGCGCGCCGAACAGGCTGGCCGAGACGACGCTGCCGGCCTTTTTCGCCATCGTCTCCATGTCGAAATGGATGAAGCGTTTGGCGGCGTCGCCGGAACGGCGGATCACCGTGTCGGAATCGGCGCGGCCGTCGCCCGGCACGATCTTTTCAGACACCGCCAGCATGCGGTGGCTCGAGGCGATCAGCGTGGTGCGCTCGGGCGTCACGAAGCCGCGCAGCACCGCCCGGCCGGCTTCCGCCAGTTCGGCGGCGATGAGGATATCGACGTCGCCCGGCGAGGGGCTGAGCGACAGAACCGGCTCGTCGTGCGGCCGCGCCGGATCGCGCGGCATCATCTCGACATAGTAGATGGTGGCGCCGGTGCGCTGCGCGACGCCGGCGACCGAGGTGGACTGCACATGCCAGCCGGCGCGCTGGGCGACCGCCGTCACCCAGCCCGACAGCACGCCGCCGCCCTGGCCGCCGACGGCGAGGATGCAGATCTTGATGATGCGGCCGGTCGTGTCCGGTCCTTCAGGCAGACCGAGTTTCATGCCGCCTGCTCCCCGAAGACCGGCCGGCCGCGCTCGCGCCGCCGCTGCAAGGCCGAAATCACCCGCTGCCTGAACCCGAACAGGAAGCGGTCCCAGCCGGTCGGATTGGACACCACGTCGGCCTGGTAGAAGGACGGGCAGAGCACGGCGGCGTCCGCCACCTCGCCGCAATTGCCGCAGCCGACGCAGTTCTCGTCGATGGAGGCGACGGGATCGTCGCGCAGCGGGTCGTCGAGATGCTTCACCGTCAGCGACGGACAGCCGGAGAGCCGCATGCAGGCGTGGTCGCCGGTGCACACGTCCTCGTCGACGCCGAACTTGGTCTTGACCATGCGCTTGCCTTCGGCGGCCATCTTCTTCTTCAGCGGCGCCTCGCGGCGCTGCCGGTTCAGCATGCATTCGGAGGAGGCGACGATGACCTTCGGCCCCTTCTCCTCGGTGGTCAGCGCCTCCTTCAGCGCGTCGCGCATGGCGCCGACGTCGTAGGTGCGCTCGATATGACGCACCCAGTTGACGCCCATGCCCTTGATCGCCTCGGTGATCGGATGCTTGGTCGATTTCGTCCGGTTGTTGGCGCGCGAGGACAGGATGTCCTGCCCGCCGGTGGCGGCCGAATAGTAGTTGTCGACCACCACGATGACGCCGTCGTTCTTGTTGAAGACGGCGTTGCCGATGGAGGAGGTCAGGCCGTTGTGCCAGAAGCCGCCGTCGCCGACGAAGGAGATGGAACGGCGCTTGGCGTCGGGCGAATTGAAGGCCGAAGCCGAGGCCGGGCCGAGACCGTAGCCCATCGTCGTGGCGCCCAGTTCGAAGGGCGGCATGATCGAGAACAGGTGGCAGCCGATGTCGGAAGCGATGTGGTGCTGGCCGAGTTCCTGTTCGGCGAGCTTGGTGGCGGCGAAGATCGGTCGCTCCGGGCAGCCGACGCAGAAGCCCGGCGGCCGCGCCGGCACGGTCTTTGCGAGGTCGTCGTAGATCGGCGGGGCCGGCACGTTGGGGGCGCGGATTTCCGGCGCCAGCATGTCGGCGTCATATTTGCGCATGAAGGCGCCGATGCCGTCGAGCATGACCTGGCCGGTGTATTCGCCGGCCATCGGCAACAGGCCCTTGCCTTCCAGCTTCACGGAAGCGCCGGCCTTGTAGAGCATGGAGCCAAGCTCCTGCTCCAGATAGTCGGGATGGCCTTCCTCGACCACCAGCACCGCTTCCTTGTCGGCGCAGAAGCCGACCAGTTCGTCCTCGACCAGCGGATAGGTGACGTTGAGCACATGCAGCGGCACCTCGGTGTCGCCATAGGCGTCGGCGAGGCCGAGCCGCTGCAAGGCGCGGATGACGCCGTTGTACATGCCGCCCTGCATGACGATGCCGACCGGGCCGTTGCCGCCGAACGTCTCGTTGAGCTTGTGGCGGCGGATATAGTCGATCGCCGCCGGCCGCCGCTTGGTGATCTTCTCCTTCTCGTGCAGGAAGGAAGCGGGCGGCAGGACGATGCGCTGCGTGTCGCGGCGCGGGTTTTCCAGCGCTTCGGCCACCGTCATGGTCGGGCGCTTGTTGTCCTTGGCGGTGAAGGAGCCGTGCACGTGGCAGCAGCGGATGCGCACCTGCAACATGACCGGCGTGTTCGAGGCTTCCGACATCTCGAAGCCGTGCTCGACGGCGGCGACGATGGAGGGCAGGTTCGGCCGCGGATCGAGCAGCCACACCTGGCTCTTCATGGCGAAGGCGTGGCTGCGCTCCTGCATGATGGAGGAGCCTTCGCCGTAGTCCTCGCCGACGATGATGAGCGCGCCGCCGGTGACGCCGCCGGAAGAAAGGTTGGCGAGAGCGTCGGAGGCGACGTTGGTGCCGACGGTGGACTTGAAGGTGGCCGCACCCCGGATCGGATAGTGGACGGACGCCGCCAGCATGGCGGTGGCGGTGGCTTCCGAGGCGCTCGCCTCGAAATGCACGCCGAGTTCGCCGAGAATTTCCTGCGCGTCGGCCAGCACGTCCATCAGGTGGCTGATCGGCGCGCCCTGGTAGCCGCCGACATAGCCGACGCCGCATTGCAGCAGCGCCTTGGTGATGGCGAGAATGCCTTCGCCGGTGAACTCCTCGCCGGCGCCAAGCTTCAGCTTCTTCACCTCTTTGGCGAACGATCTCTCGGCCATCGGGTCATCTCCTCAAATCTGCGCGGCGCCTCAGAAGTCGTGCTTGCGGATGTTGCGCAGCATCTTCTGCAACGTCGCTACGAAAGCGGCACGTTCCCCGGCGTCGATGCCCTTGAACATGCGCGCATAACTCTTGCGCATCGTCGGCCACAGCGTCTCGAAGGCGGCGCGGCCCGTCTCGGTGACGAAGACGCGGGTGGCGCGGTTGTCGGCCTGGTCGGCGAGGCGGCGCACCAGCCCGTCGGCCTCCAGCGAATCCAGCGCGCGGCTCAGCGTCGATTTTTCCGCCACCGCATAGACGGCCAGCTGCGAGATCGTCGGCCCCTCGATGACCGACAGCACCGCCAGCGCGCGCATCTTCGGCGTCGTCAGGCCGAGTGCCGCGAGGTCGTGGCGCAGCGAGGCGTTGTAGCGCCCCATGATGCGGTTCATCAGGTAGGGCGCGAACTGTTGCAGGCCGATCTCGCCGAGGCGCGGGCCTTCCGCCTGTTCGCCGATGGTTGCGCGGTCGTTCATCCGAACTCCTTGGCAACGAGGAAGCCCGAGCCGCCGCCGAGGCCCGGCCCCGGATGGGTGGAAGCCCCGATGTGATAAAGGGAGCGGATCGCGGTGCGGTGGTTGACCGAACCGGCGAGGGGACGCCAGACGAAGAACTGGTCGATGGTGCAGGCGCCGCCGTAAGGGTCGCCGCCGACGAGGTTGACGTTCATTGCCTCGAGATCGGCCGGCGAATAAGCGCGCCGCGCCAGCACCGTCTCGCGAAAGCCGTCGATGTGGTTGGCGAGGATCGTCTCGATGCGGTCGGCGAAAGCCTCGCGGGTGGGCTCATCCCATGTTCCTTGCGTGGGAATGGTGCCCGCCGCATCGCCCTTGATGGTGCGCGGCGCGTCCGGCACCTGAATCCACAGGATCGCCTTGCCTTCGGGGCACCGCGACGGATCGAGCGCCGCGGGCTGGCCGACGCACAGCGTCGGCGTCGCCGGCAGCATGCCGCGCGTCGCCTCGTTGTGCGACTTGGAAACGGCGTCGATGCCGTCGGTCAGATGGGTGAGCGCGACTTTTTCGAGCCCCTGCGTCTTCCAATGCGGCGCGCGGTCGAGCGCATAGTGGAGCTGGAAGTCGCCGCGACCGTGACGATAGGCGCGCGTCGCCTCGCGCATGGTCGGCGGTGCGTCTGAGCCGAGCAGCCGGCCGTAAAGCTGGCTCGGCGGCACCGAGGCGATGACGGATTTTTTCGCTTCGATCTCCTGCCCGCCGGCAAGCCGCACGCCGACCGCCTTGCCGCCGCGGACGAGGATGCGCTCGACATCGGCGCCGGTCCTGATCTCGCCGCCGTGCTCTTCGATGAGACCGCGAAAAGCGTCGGCCGCCTTGTCGGCGCCGCCCTTGACGATCGGCGCGCCCGCCGCCTCCAGCGCGAAGGCGACGACCTTGCCCATCTCGGCCGAATAGGTGTCTTCCGGCGAAAGGCCGCAATGCAGCGTCCAGGGCGCGTAGAGCGCCTGGATCTGCGGCGAGGCGTAGCCTGCCTCCAGCCAGCCGCGCGCCGGCCTCAGAGCCGTGCCGAAATAATCGACCAGCCCGCGCAGGCCGCGCCGCCAGGCCTCGCGCGCCAGAAGCTTCGCGGTGGCGAAACTCCACAACTGACCGCCGAGCAGGCCGAACAGCAGCGGCGCGTTCGCCTCGATCGAGCCGACGTCGGCGGCGTGGCGGTCGCCGTCACCGGCCGAAAGCGTGTTGAAGGCCGCCACATTGGCGGCGCGGTCCATCGTCAGCACGGCGCTGGAGCCGTCCGGTCGCAACACCGCCGTCGGATGCGGCGTATGGCAGAATTCGAGCCCGTGGCGGGTAAGGTCCTGACCGAGCGCGGCATGCGCCGGGCCGGTCAGGAACAAAACGAAGGTGGCCGCCATCACGTCATGCGTGAAGCCGGGAAGCATGGCGGCGCTGCTCATCATGCAGCCGCCGAGACGCTCCTCGCGCTCCAGGAGCAGCACCGACGCGCCCTGCCTGGCCAGCATCGCTGCCGCCACCAGCCCGTTGATGCCGCTGCCGATGATGACGTGATCGTGGGCCACGGTCGTCGGCCCGCGATCAGGCCCGCGGCACCAGAGCCAGCGCGCGGATCGGGCTGCCGGTGCCGTGAACGATCTTCAAGGGCGCCGCGATCAGGATCGCGCCCTTGGCCGGCAGCTTGTCGAGGTTGCACAGGCTGGCGAGGCCGTAGCGGTTGGCCTTGTGCATCATGTTGTGGGCCGGGAAAGGCGGCGTCATGCCGCCGGCGGCGCCCGCGTCGGTGCCGATGCACTGGGTGCCCCAGCCGATGGCGCCGCGCGAAATGACGTACTCGATGCAGTCCACGGTCGGGCCCGGCGAATGCGGGCCGTTGGCGTCGGCGTTGAGATAGGTTTCCTCCGAGCCGTTGCGCTTGTCCCAGTCGGTGCGCATGACCACCCACTCGCCCTTGCCGATGGCGCCATGCTTGGCTTCCCATGCCTTCACCGCGTCCGCGGTGAGCAGATAGTCGTGGTTCTTGGCCGATTCCGCCGAACAGTCGATGACGTTGACCGGCGCCACGAAATTGCGCACCGGAATGCTGTCGGTGTAGCCGTCGGCATAGTCCTTGCCGGTGATCCAATGGTGCGGCGCGTCGAAATGCGTGCCGGAATGCTCGCCGATCTTCAGCCAGTTCCATGCCCAGAACGGTCCGTCCTTGTCGTATTCCGAGATCGAATGAATCTCGATCTTCGGCGTGTCCTTGGCCAGTTCCGGCGGCAGCTTCAGAAGCGGCGTGTCCGGGCCGAGCGGCGCCGACAGGTCGACGACCTCGACCTTTCCACTCATCAAAAGCTCCGCCAGGCTGGCGAGCGCGCTTGCTGCGGTCATGGATTTTCCTCCTGGTTGCGTGTCGTGCAAAACCGTTCACCGGGCCGCTCGGCTGACGCCGCACGCACCGGTTTTCCTCCACGAGAAGGCTAGACGAGTTTAGATGCATATGCAAATATCATTTTAGGGGTAAAGTAATTCCATGGCCCAGTTCGATGCCGTTTTCATTGGCGCGGGACACAACGCGCTCGCCGGCGCCGCGCATCTGACCAGGCGCGGCTGGAAGGTCGGGCTGTTCGAGGCTGCCGACCGGCCGGGCGGCGCCGTCAAGACGCTGGAACTCACCGAGCCGGGCTTCCGCCACGATCTCGCGGCCATGAACCTCAGCCTGTTCGCGGGCTCGGCTTTCAACAGGGTTTACGGCACGGATCTGGCGAAACACGGGCTGGAGTTCTCCCCTGTGCAGGACTGTTTCGCTTCCGTGTTTCCGGGCGGTCGCTGGGTCGGCGTTTCAACCGATCTCGCCACTACTGTGGCGCGCATCCGCGCCATTTCGGAGCGTGACGCGCGGACCTGGGAAAGCTTGGTCAAGGCGTTCCCGGGGCGCGCCGAACTCATCTTTTCGATCCTCGGCGGGCCGATGAAAAAGCGTGCACTTGCACGTATCCTGTTTTCGCTGTGGCGAAAGGTCGGCCTGTCCGGCGTGCTGGAACTCGGCCGCTTCCTGCTGTCCTCGCCGCGCGCCTGGCTGGACGAGACGTTCGAGAGCGCCGAGGTCAAGGCGCTGCTCGGTGCCTGGGGCCTGCATCTCGATTTCGCCCCCGACATCGCCGGTGGCGCCGTCTTTCCCTATCTCGAAGGCATGGCCAACCAGAGCTTCGGCATGGTGCTGGGCAAGGGCGGCGCCGACACGATGGTCAAGGCGCTGGCCGCCATGGTGGAAGCCGGCGGCGGCACGATCGAATGCAACGCCCGCGTCGAGCGCGTGCTGACCGAGGGCGGCCGCGCGACGGGCGTGATGCTGGCCGATGGGCGCCGCATCGAGGCCGGCCGCGCCGTCATCGCCACCGTTTCCCCGCGCGCGCTGGGCGGACTGTTGCCGCAGGGTTCGGGCGAGGCCGGTTTCGACGGCAAGATGCGCGCCTTCCGCCACGCGCCGGGCACGATGATGATCCATCTGGCGGTGGACTCGCTGCCGGACTGGTTCGATCCCGAGCTCAAGCGCTTCGCCTATGTCCATGTGGCGCCGTCGCTCGACGTCATGGCGCGGGCCTATCAGGAGGCGCAGGCGGGCCTGCTGCCGGTCGAGCCGGTGATCGTCGTCGGCCAGCCGACCGCCATCGATCCGGGTCGTGCGCCGGACGGCAAGCATATATTGTGGCTGCAAACGCGCGTCGTGCCGGCCGAGATCAAGGGCGACGCGGCAGGGGTCATCACCGGGCGCGACTGGGAAACCGTGCGCGAGGCCTATGCCGACCGCGCCATCGCCATCATCGAGCGTTACGCGCCGGGCCTTTCGGCGAAAATCATCAGGCGCACGGTGATGAGCCCGCTCGACCTCGAACGCGGCAACGCCAACCTCGTCGGCGGCGACCAGATCTGCGGCAGTCACCATCTGGCGCAGAACTTCCTGTTCCGCCCGGCGCCGGGTTTCGCCGACTGGAGCACGTCGGTGAAGAACTTTCATCTCGCCGGCGCCGCCACCTGGCCGGGCGCCGGCGTCGGTGCCGGATCGGGTTTCATGCTCGCAAGACAACTCGCCGGCGGCTGATCGTCAACGCCGCTCGATTTTCGCATCCCGGATCAGCAAGGAATTGGCAATGAAACGCAAGGCGATCAATCCCAAGAGCCTCTACCAGTCGGTTCCCTTCGGCTTTTCCCATGCGGTCGAGCAGAACGGCGGCCGCACGCTGCACCTTTCCGGCCAGGTCGCCTGGGACGGCGAGGGCAAACTGGTCGGCGCGGGCGACCTCGTCGCCCAGACGCGGCAGGCGCTGGCCAACCTGAAGGTCGTGCTGGCCGAAGTCGGCGCGACGCCGGCCGATGTCGTGCGGCTCAGGACCTATGTCGTCAATCATTCGCCCGAAAAACTCGGGCCGGTCACGGCCGAGATCGCCGCTTTCTACGGCGACGCGCTTCCGGCCGCCAACACCTTCATCGGCGTCCAGGCTCTCGCTCTGCCGGACTTCCTGGTGGAAATCGAGGCCATCGCGGCTCTCTGAGGAAGAGCCGGCCGTCTCATCGTCAACAGGTCAATGCAAGGGGAACAACAGCATGAAACCGCATCCAGACAGACGAACGCTTCTCAAACTTGCCGGCGCCGGCGCCGTCGCGGCGGCCCTGCCGCGCCTCGCAGTCGCCCAGAGCAAGGACGAACTCACCATCGCCTACAACGTCAACCTGCCTTCCTGGGACCCGACCACCGGACCGTCGGCGGTCAACCCGACCATCCAGGGGCTCTACCAGTCGGTGTTCGACCAGTTCATCCTGCAAAAGCCGGATCTGTCCTTCGCGCCGGGCCTGCTCACCGAATGGGGCTGGAGCGACGACCGCAAGCAGATCCACATGACGGTGCGCGACGGCGTGACCTGGCATGACGGCAGCCCGTTTACCGCCGAGGACATCGCCTGGTCGCTGGAGCGCGCCGGCAAGGCCGAAACCGGCAACCCGATCCAGTTCGTCTGGGCCAAGATCGGCAACATCAAGGCCGACGGCAACCGCGTGACCGCCGATGTGCTGCAATTCGAGCCGACGCTGTTCAAGTGGATGTCTTTCCTCACCGGCTACGTGTTGCCGAAGGCCTATTACGAGAAGGTCGGTCCGGAAGGTTTTGAGAAGGCGCCGATCGGCACCGGCCCCTACATGGTGGAGAAATTCGAGCAGAACGCCTTCATGCGGCTCAAGGCCAACCCGAACTACTGGGGCGGCAAGCCGGCGTTCGAGCACGTCACCATCAAGTTCGTCACCGATGCGGCCAGCCGCGTCGCCGAGATCGAATCCGGCAACTCGCAGGTGACGCTGGAAATTCCCTACGAGGAATACGACCGGCTGGTCGCCAAGGACGGGCTGGCCGGCTCCTGCGAGACGGTGTCCGACATCGGCATGATCTTCCTGAGCCCGAAGGACGTCATGACCGACAAGAACGTGCGCGAAGCGGCGGTGATGGCGGTCGACAAGAAGCTGCTCGTCGACCGGCTGCTGCGCGGCTACGGCCTGCCCATCGATACGCTGGAAACGCCGGAATACGCCGCCTACGATCCGTCCATCAAGGTCGAGCACAATCCGCAAAAGGCCAAGGAACTGCTGGCCGCTTCCGGCTATTCGCCGGAAAAGCCGGCCAAGTTCACCATCCAGACGACCAAGGGTTTCAAGCCCAAGGACTACGAGATGATCCAGGCGATCGTCGGCATGTGGCGCAAGGTCGGCATCGAGGCGACCATCGAGGTCTACGAGATCGCCAAGCATTTCGAACTGCGCGCCGCCAAGAAACTGGCGCCGGCCGCCTTCTACAACTGGGGCGACGCCATCGGCGACCCGACCACCTCGACAGGCTTCGCCATGTTCAGCCCGAGCCCGCACTCGGCCTGGTCCAGCAAGGACGTCGACGATGCGATCGGGCCGCTGTGGGGCGAGGCGGACGAGGCCAAGCGCATCGCCGGCTGGAAAGCGGTCGACAAACTGATCGCCGAAAACGCCTATGTGCTGCCGCTGCTGCAATATGCGCAGCCGATCGTGCACGCCAAGGGCGTCAAGGTGGTGCCGCACAAGTCCGGCGCGCTGTTGCCGGCACTGATGTCGCCCGCCTGATTGCGGACAGCCTCCGGTCCGGCGCGCGCCGGGCCGGGGGCCATCAAGCCATGACGCTTCTTCGCCTCATCCTCGAACGGCTTTTGACCACGCTGATCACTTTGTTCGGCGTGGCCGTCATCGTGTTCGTCGTCATCCGCGTGGTGCCCGGCAATCCCATCGCCATGATGCTGCCGCCCGGCGCGACCGATGCCGACATCGACCGGCTGAAGGCGCTCTACGGGCTCGACAAGTCGATCGCCCAGCAGTTCCTCATCTGGTTCGGCAATGTGCTGCACGGCGATTTCGGCACGTCGATCACGACGCGCCAGCCGGTGCTGTCGCTGGTGCTGGACCGGCTGCCGGCGACGCTGGAACTTTCCGTCATGGCACTCGTCATCGCCGTCGTCATCGGCGTGACGTTGGCCATCCTCGGCACGCGCCTGCGCGGCCACAGGGCGGAAGCCGGCATCGACGTCGCCAACGGCATCGGCCTCTCCGTGCCGGATTTCCTGTGGGGGTTGGCGCTGATCCTCTTGTTCGGCGTCATCTGGCCGGTGTTCCAGATTTCGGGCCGCGTCTCGCCGCGCCTGGAGCTGCCCTTCACCAGCCAGTTCTACCTGTTCGAGAGTATCCTGCGGCTCCGCTTCGACCTCACCGCCGACCTGCTCAGCCATATGTTCATGCCGGCGCTGGCGTTGGCTCTGCCCTTGGCGGCGATCATCTCGCAACTGCTCAAGCAGTCGCTGAAGGAAACGGTCAACCTCGACTATTCCGTGCTTGCCCGCACCAAAGGCTATTCGGAAACCAGGGTAATCCTCTCCGAAGCGCTGCCGAACTCGATCCTGCCGACGCTGACGCTGGTCGGCGTGCAATTCACCTTCCTGATCGGCGGCACCATCATCGTCGAGCGGCTGTTCTCCTACGAAGGGCTCGGCAACATGGCGATCGACGCCGTCGTCAACCGCGACCTGCCGCTGATCCAGGGCATCGTCATCCTGTTCGCCATCCTCTTCACCTTCGTCAACCTGACCGTCGACATGACCTACGCCGTCCTCAACCCGAAGCTGCGTCATGCTTGACGGGCGCGGCCTGATCCGCCGGCGCGCCGGCGCGCGGCTCTGGCTCTCCGGCCTGTGGCTCACCGTGTTCGTGCTGGCCGCGGTCCTTGCGCCGCTCATCAGCCCGCAGGACCCGCTGGCGCAGGACCTGATGCTGGAGCGGCTGCCGCCGGCCTGGGTGGCCGGCTCGGAACCCGGCTATTGGCTGGGCACCGACAGCCTCGGCCGCGACGTTCTTTCGCGCATCATCTATGGGGCGCAGGTGGCGCTTGCCGTGGCGCTGGTCGCCGGCCTTGCCACCTGCCTGATCGGCTCGGCGCTGGGGTTGGTCGCCGGCTTCTATCGCGGCTGGGCCGACCGCATCATCTCGCGCATCGTCGATATCTGGATGGCTTTCCCGCCGGTGCTGTTCGCCATCCTGTTGATCGCGGTGCTCGGCACCGGCCTCACCTCCGTCATCCTCGCCATCGTCATCATCGACTGGACGCGGTTCTGCCGGGTGGTGCGGGCCGAGACGCTGAACCAGTCGAAGATGGATTACGTCCACAGCGCCAAGGTCGCCGGCTTCACCCGCCTGCGCACGCTGCTTTCCGAAATCCTGCCCAACGTGCTGCCGGTGATCGTCGCGCTGCTGACGCTGGAAATGGGCATCGCCGTCATCGTCGAGGCGATCCTGTCCTTCGTCAACCTGTCGATCTCCACCGACCAGCCGACCTGGGGCGGCATGATCGCCGAGGGACGCACCTCCATCCACCAGGCGTGGTGGGTGCTGGTGTTCCCGCTGATCGCGCTGTTCTTCACGGTGCTGTCCTTCGCGCAGTTCGGCGAAGGCCTGCGCGAGCGCTTCGACCCGGTGCTGCGGTGAGCGGCTTTCTCGAAATCCGCGGCCTGTCGGCGCGGCTTGCCGGCACCGGCCAGCGGCTTCTGCGCGCGGTCGACATTTCGCTGCCCGCCGGCTCCGTGCGAGGCCTCGTCGGCGAAAGCGGCGCCGGCAAAAGCATGATCGGCAAGGCCGTGCTCGGCGTGCTGCCGAAGGCGGTCGAGATCGTCGAGGGCGAGATCCTGCTCGACGGGCAGGACCTTTTGAAAGTGCCGCCGGCCGAGCGGCGGCGGCTGATCGGCGCCAAGGCGGCGCTGATCCCGCAGGACCCGCTGACGGCGCTCAACCCGTCGCGGCGCATCGGCCCGCAGATCACCGACCGGCTGGTCGACATCCTCGGCTGGGAGAAGGCGCGCGCGGCGAGCCGGGCGCTCGAAGTTCTGGCCGAAGTGAGCATTCCCGAGCCGGAGCGCGTCATGCGGCTCTATCCGCACGAACTGTCGGGCGGCATGCGCCAGCGCATCCTGATCGCCTCGGCCTTCGCCGCCGAGCCGAAGCTGATCGTCGCCGACGAGCCGACGACGGCGCTCGACGTCACCGTACAGAAGCAGATCCTCAAGCTGATCTCCGCCTTGCAGGCGCGCCACGGCACGGCGCTCCTGTTCGTCACCCATGATCTCGGCGTCGTCTCCAAGGTCTGCGACACGCTGTCGGTGCTCTATGCCGGCAAGGTGGTGGAGGACACCACCGTCGAGCGCTTTTTCGCCGCGCCGCAGCACCCCTACAGCCGGGCCCTGCTGGCCGCCACGCCGCGCCATACCGATCCGGCGGCCTCGCTTCAACCGGTGCCGCAGGCGGTGATCGACGCGGCGATGGCCGAGATCGCGGCCGCCGACGCCGCATGGAGCGCGCATGGCTGACAGCATCTTCCAGGTGTCGGACCTGCGCGTCGATGTGCCCGACATGACGCGCAAGCCGCTGTTCGGCGCGGCACCCCGGCTGGAAATCCTGAAGGGCATTTCTTTCGAGATTCCGCGCGGCGCCGTGCTCGGCATCGTCGGCGGTTCCGGTTCGGGCAAGACTACGCTCGGGCGCACGCTCGTGCGGCTCGTCGAACCGAACGCCGGCCGGCTGCTGTTCGATGGACGCGACATCGCGCACCTGTCCGACGCCGGCATGCGGCCGCTCAGGCCGCGCATCCAGATGATCTTCCAGGACCCGATGTCGTCGCTCAATCCGCGCCTGACGGTCGGCCGCACCATCGCGGCCCCGCTCGGGGCAAAGGTGAGCGATGCGCGCGTCAAGGCCGCGCTGGAGCAGGTCGGCCTGCCGGCCGATTTTGCCGGCCGCTACCCGCATGAACTCTCCGGCGGCCAGCGCCAGCGCGTCGGCATCGCCCGCGCCATCGCCATGCGGCCGGATTTCATCCTCGCCGACGAGATCGTCTCGGGCCTCGACGTGTCGTCGCAGGCGCAGGTGCTGATGCTGCTGGAGCAGTTGGTGGCCGACCTCGGCCTGACGCTGGTGTTCATCAGCCACGACCTGTCGGTCATCCGCCGGCTGTGCAGCCGCGTCATCGTGCTGCGCGCGGGCGAAATCGTCGAGGACGCGGCGACCGCCGACCTGTTCGAGCGGCCGCGGCATGCCTATACGCGCGAACTGCTGGACGCCATTCCGATACCCGACCCGTCGGTGCGCTGGTAGGGCGCACGCGCCGGAAGACATTGGACGACCGCCATGGCGGAGAAGCTGCTATGCACGGGATCAGTGATTCCGGATACCGCCGCCCATGAACGCCCGCCCCCTCGAAATCCTCAAGGCCGTCTACGGCTATGAAGCGTTCCGGGGTGCGCAGGCGGCAATCGTCGATCATGTCATTGCCGGCGAAAACGCCTTCGTGCTGATGCCGACGGGCGGCGGCAAGTCGCTCTGCTACCAGATCCCGGCCATCGTGCGGCCCGGCATGGGCCTCGTCGTCTCGCCGCTCTTGGCGCTGATGGCCGACCAGGTGGCGGCGCTCAGGCAGGCCGGCGTGCGGGCGGCCGCGCTCAACTCCGACCTGTCGCCCGACGAGCGCCGCATTCTGTGGCGCGACGTTCATGCCGGCAATCTCGACCTTCTCTATGTCGCGCCGGAAACGCTGCTGCGCCCGGACGTGCTGGAGCGGCTGGACGGAACAAAGCTTTCCCTGATCGCCATCGACGAGGCGCATTGCCTGTCCCAATGGGGCCACGATTTCCGCCCCTCCTACCGGCAGCTCGACGCTGTGGTGGCGCGCTTCGCCGGCACGCCGCGCATGGCTCTGACGGCGACCGCCGACGAGCCGACGCGGGCGGAAATCCTCTCCCATCTCGCCATCGCCGGGAGCGACGCCTTCATCGCCGGCTTCGACCGGCCCAACATCCGCTACGCCATCGAGGAAAAGGACAATCCGCGCGCCCAATTGAAGGAATTCCTCAGCCGGCACGAGGGCGAGAGCGGCATCGTCTATTGCCTCTCCAAGCGCCGGACCGAGGAGACGGCTGCCTGGCTGCGGGACCTCGGTTACGACGCGCTCGCCTATCACGCCGGCATGGACAAGGCGGAGCGCGAGGCGAACCAGACGCGCTTCCGGCTCGACGAGGCGGTGGTCATGGTCGCCACCATCGCCTTCGGCATGGGTATCGACAAGCCGGACGTGCGCTTCGTCGCCCATATCGACCTGCCGGGCAGCATCGAAGCCTACTACCAGGAAACGGGCCGTGCCGGGCGCGACGGCCTGCCGTCGGACACGCTGATGCTCTACGGGTCCGAGGATATCGCGCTGCGCAGCCGCTTCATCGAGGAATCGGACGCGCCCGATCAGCGCAAGCGCATGGAGCGCCACAAGCTCGACGCGCTGCTGGGCCTGGCCGAGACGGCCGGCTGCCGACGCCAGGTTCTGCTTTCCTATTTCGGCGACCATTGCGAGCCGTGCGGCAATTGCGACACCTGTGCCGCGCCGCCAAAACTGTTCGACGGCACCGTCGCCGCGCAAAAGGCGCTGTCGTGCATCTACCGTACCGGCGAACGTTTCGGGCAGGCCTATATCGTCGATGTGTTGCTGGGCGTCGAAAACGAGCGCATCGCCGGCTTCGGCCACGACCGCATCTCCACCTACGGCATCGGCACGGAGCACGATAACCGCACATGGCGGGCGATCCTGCGCCAGCTGATCGCGCTGCGGCTCATCGACGTCGATCTGGCCGGCCATGGCGGCCTGTCGATCGCCGAGGCCGGCGCCGCCTTCCTGCGCGACAAGCCGACCCTGATGCTGCGCGTGCCGCCGGCACCGCGCGCCCGGCGCGGCAAGGTCGCGCGCGCCGCCGCAAAAGCTGCGGTCGGCGAGGGCGACCGTGCCTTGTTCGAAGCGCTGCGGCAAAAACGGCTGGAGATCGCGCGGGCGCAGAACGTGCCGCCCTATGTGATCTTCCACGACAGGACGCTGGTCGAGCTTGCAGCGGCAAGACCGACGTCACGCACGGAAATGGCGGGCGTTCCCGGCGTCGGCGAAGCCAAGCTCACCCGCTACGGCCCGGCCTTCCTCATGGTCATCGCCGAGCACGCCTGACTGCGGCGGAGGGCAGTTCTTGCCGGCGGCGAAGGGGAGCCGCTGTCACCGACAGCCTATTTCCAGAGCGGGTAGCTCGGCGAAAAAAGCTCGGCGACCGGCGGGTGTTGCCAGCTGCGGTCCGGGTATTTCGCCACAAGGCCTTCGAACTGGGCCTGCGCCTGTTCGCGCGCCTTGACGATATCGAGGCCGGCGAGCTTGCCCTCCAGCATGGAGAGCCGCCCGTCGACGAAGGTCGCCTGCGTGACCTTGCCCGAGCCGCCGACCACCAGCGTGGTGATCGGATCGACGCTCGGCGTCAGATAGGGATCGTCGAGGCGGAAGACGGCGACGTCGGCGCGGGCGCCGGTGGCGAGCCGGCCGATGTCGGTCCGGCCGAGCGCCCTGGCGCCGCCGAGCGTCGCGGCGTCGAACAGTTCGGCCGAGCGCACCGCGTCCGATTTCTTCTCGCTGATGCGGCAGGCGATCAGGCCCGCCAGCAGGTTCATCAGCATGTCGGGCGGGGCGGTGTCGGTGGCCATGCCGATGTTGATGCCGAGCTTTCGGTAAGAAGCGAAGGAGTTGAGCACGCTGCCCATGCGCGCCGAGACGAGCGGCGAATGCGCCAGCGACACGCCGTTGTCGGCGTAAAGCTGCAAATCCTCCGCCGTCGCATAGGTGCCGTGCGGCGCGATCAGCCTTTCGCTCAACAAGCCGTGGTCGGCCATCCATCGGGGTCCGGTCGCGCCGTGCAGCTTGCGCATGACTTCGAGTTCCATCGCGCCCTGCGCCATGTGCAGCCGCGCCCGGCAGTCGAGATCGCGGGCGGCGGCCGTGGTCCTCTGGAGCAGGGTGAGCGTGCAGGTCTCGATGCGATCGGGCGCCAGCAAGCCGTTGACGAGACCGCCATGGCTTCCGTGCCGGCGCTCGATGAAGGCGATGGCGTCGGCGAGGCCGCCAAGACCCCTTTCTTCGTCGAACACCGGCTCCATGCGGCCGGGCCCTTCCAGCACCATGCCGCCGGAGCGGTAGGCGGGGCTCAGGAAAACGCGCAGGCCGAGATCGCCGGCCGCATCGGCGGCGGCGTCGAACTCGGCGACCGTTTCGGCCCATTGGCGATAATAGAGCGAGGCGATGGGTGCTGCCGTGGTGATGCCGTTGAGCAGCAGCAGGCCGAAGGCGAAGCGCTTCTGGAAGGCGAGCTCGTCCGGCGAATACATTTCGTACGGCCCGCGCTCGACATAGGAGCGTGGCCAGATGCGGCCCCTTGCCCAGCCCGGCTGGTTGTCCGTCACCAGAAGATAGGTGTCGAGATCGGACAGCGCGTCGAGGTCGATCAGGCCGGGGCTGATCAGCGCCGTGCCGAAGTCGATGCGGCGCGCCGCTTCGCCCTCGAAGCGCGGGCCGGCATAGACGACCGCGCCGCCGTCGATGACCAGTTCGCCGTTCGGCACCAGATGGTGCGTGCCGTCGCGATGGGCGAGCAGCCATGCGGCGGTGAGCAGCGTCGGCCCTTTCGGCCGTTCTCCGAGGACGAGGTGGCGGGAAGGATCAGAGGTCATGGCGCATCCGGATGGAAAAGGAGAGCCGGCCGACGCCGCCATGGATCTCGGCATCGGCCGGCCGGCACATGACAAAAGAGCGTTTCAAGGGTCGCTGAAACGCTCTTTCGCCAGGCTCGGGAGAAATGCCGGGATTATTCGGCCATCTGCGTCAGCCAGTGACGCGGCTTGTTGTCGGCGCGGAAGTCGACGCTCTTGATCTTGTCGAGCATCGCCCAGGCGATCGGCTGCTGGTGCAGCGGCACCAGCATGACCTTGTCCTTGGCGATCTTCAGGGCCGCCGCTTCCAGCGCCAGGCGCTTTTCGGTGTCGGGCTCCTGCGCCGCCTGCTGGACCAGCTTGTCCAGTTCGGGCTCCGACCAGCCGCCGTAATTGGAGACGCCCATGGCGCCGTTGCGGGTCGACAGAACCTGCGACAGCAGCGAATAGGCGTCGAGCGTCGGCTCGTTGGCCCAGCTAAGATTGAAGACGTCGGCCTTGCCGGTGGTGCGCTTCGGCTGCTGCACGGCGCGCGGGCCGATGTCGATGGTCGGCTGGAAGCCGCCGCGCTTGAGCATGTTGGCGATGCCCGAGCAGATGTCTTCCTCGTTGATGCTCTCGTCGTTCATGCACAGGTAGGTAAAGGCGAGGTTTTCCTGACCGGCCTCGGCGAGCAGCTTCTTGGCCTCTTCCGGATTGGGCTTGTCGTAGGTGTCGAGCTCCTTGGCGTAGCCCGAGATTTCCGGCGCGATCAGCGAGCCGGAGGGCCGGGCCAGCCCGCGCATCACCTTCTTGTTGATGAGGTCGCGGTCGATCGTGTCGCGGAAGGCCTGGCGCACGCGAATGTCGTTGAACGGGTTGGGACGGCCGTCTTCCAGCTTGTCGCGGCGGTTGAAGCCGATGAAGACGGTGCGCAGCTCGGTGCGGTTCTTGACGACGATGCCGGGCGAAGATTGCAGGCGCGGAAGATCCTGGATCGGCGCGGAATCGATCAGGTCGATTTCGCCCGACAACAAGGCCGCGACGCGCGTCGCCGCCGAGGTGATCGGCAGGAATTCGATGCGGTCGAGATTGTGCTTCTTGGTGTCCCACCACTGGTCGTTGACAACCAGCACGGTCTTGGAGTCCGGCACGCGGCTTTCCAGCTTGAAGGGGCCGGTGCCGTTGGTGTGCAAGGTGGCGTAGCCCTCGGTCTTGGTGGCGACGTCGGTCGGCTTTTCGCTGTCGTGGTCCTTCAGCCACTTGCCGCTGAACATGAAGATGTTGGTCATGTCGTTGAGGAACAGCGCCGTCGGTGCCGAAACGCCGATATCGACCGTGTAGTCGTCGACCTTCTGGCAATCGACGAAGAGCGGGATGTTGCCGCGCAGCGGCGAGGTCGGGTCGGTGACGCGCTTCATCGAGGCGACCACGTCGTCGGCGGTGAAGTCGCTGCCGTCATGGAACTTGACGCCCTTGCGCAGCGTGAAGCGCCAGCGTTTGCCGTCGATCAGCTCCCACTTGGTCGCCAAAGCGGGCTCGATCTTGAAATCCTTGTCGTAGCGCACGAGCGCTTCGTAGATGTGGTTGAGGAAGGCGAGGTTCGAGGTCGACGCCACCGAGTCCGGGTCGAGCGAATAGATGTCGGCGCGGCTGCCCCACTTCAAAGTGACCGCGTTGGCCGAGCCGAACGCAGGGACCGCAATGGCGGCCGCCAACAGCGCCGAGGTGATGAATTTCGTCAGGCGGGACATGCTCTCTCCCTCATGTCGTATGTCGCTGCGCGACCGATGTGCATTTTCCGGCGGGATTATGGTGGCCGTCATTTCTATTGTCAACGACATTGTCGACATTTAAGGTGCCGAACATCGACATCGAATTTGCTTGCCGCCGCACAACCGAGGGTATCAGTCATGGATGGACTTCTCCTGCTTCACGGGACGATCGTCACCGTCGACGGGACGCGCCGCATCATCGAGGATGGCGCGCTGGCGACCGCCGGCGACCGGATCGTCGATATCGGCACGGCGGCCGAGCTGGCGCCCCGCCATGCCGGCAAGAAGGTCGTCGACTGCCGTGGCAGGCTCGTCATTCCGGGCCTGATCGACGCGCACGGCCATGCCGGCCATTCGCTGATCCGCAGCATCGCCGCCGACACCAACGCGCTGTGGATGCGTATCGTCACGCCGATGTACTACCATTACGTGACGCGGGAGTTCTGGTATGCGGACGGCCTCGTCTCCGGCCTGGAACGGTTGCGCGCCGGGGTGACGACGGCGGCCTCCATCATCACCTCCATGCCGCGCAGCGACGACCCCGTCTTCGCCATCAACCATGCCCGCGCCTATGCCGAACTGGGCTTGCGCGAAATCGTCTGCGTCGGTCCCGCCGGCCTGCCGTGGCCGCAGTCGGTGACGCGCTGGGACAGCGGCCGCCCCGAGCGGCATTCGGTTTCCTTCGAGGAGATGATCGAAGGCGCGGAGGCGGTGATCGAGACGGTGAACGGCAACGCCGACGGACGCATCAAGGTTTTCCTGACGCCGTTCACCATCGTGCCGTCGGTCGAGCCGTCCAACGCCTCGACGCCGGACTGCGCCGTCAACCTGACGGCGGACGACCGCATGCAGGCCCGCCGCGTGCGCGAAACCGCGCGCAAATGGGGCGTCCGCATCCATTCCGACGCCTTTGCCGGCCAGATCCGCATGGCTTTCCAGGACAAGGAAAACGCGCTGCTCGGCCCCGACGTGCACCTCCAGCATTGCTGGGGCATCTCGCACGAGGAGATCGACATCCTGGCCGAGACGGGGACCTACGTCACCCATGCGCCGCCCGGCCGCTCGACGCCGATCCTGCAAATGATGGCGAGGGGCGTTCCGGTCGCCATCACCTCGGACGGCGCGGCGCCCAGCCGGCATTTCGACATGTTCCAGATCGCCCGGACGGCGCAGGCGACGCAGCACCTGCTGCACAACCACGACCGCTACCACCTGCCGCCCGGCAAGGTGTTCGAGATGATCACCATCGACGCCGCCCGCGCCATCGGCATGGATCACGAGATCGGTTCGCTGGAGGTCGGCAAGAAGGCCGACATCGCCATCGTCGACATGCGCAAGCCGCATCTCATGCCGAACTGGATGCCGGTGCATCGGCTTGTCCACCAGGTGCTGGGCAGCGACGTCGATACCGTCATCGTCGACGGCCGCGTTCTCATGGAGGCGGGCACGGTGCTGACCGCCGACATGGGCGCGGCGCTGGAACTCGGGCAGGCCGAGGCGCTGGCGCTGGCCGAGCGGGCCGGCTTGCAGGCGCACATGCACGATCCGGGCTGGGGTCAACTGTACCGGACCTTCAGCGAGAAGGTGGTTCCGCCGGCGCCGCCCGCCGTTTGACGGGCGCCTCGATTTTGCCGCCAAAACAGCGGAAAAATTGTCTACGATTTAGTTGACATTGTTTTCGGCGAGACTTATCGTCGGCGCAGTTGGACGGAGGCATTGGTCCACGAGCGGCGCTTTCCCGGAGGAGAACCGAGGGCGCTTTGAACCAGGCAGATGATTGCGCCTCGGCCCGGGGAGAGTTGCGAACGCGGCGGCGGAAAGCCGTCGCCGGTCGACGATCCTATACAGGCAACCGAAAGAGACCTCCGTGCAAGGAGGCGAACCTTCCAGAAGCGGAGCAAACCGAATGCTGAAACAACTCGGCCTGGCGGCCACACTGGCATTGAGCCTGGTTCTTCCCGGTCATGCGGCGACCCTCAAATGGGGCGCCTCGCACGACATCTTCTCGCTCGACCCCTATTCCTACGGGGACAGTTTCACGCTCGCCTTCCTGAACCATGTCTATGAAGGCCTGGTCCGCTACGACGCCAATCTCAAGATCGAGCCGGCGCTGGCGACCTCCTGGGAGACGGTGTCGGATACGGTCTGGCGCTTCCATCTGCGCAAGGGCGTCAAATTCCACAACGGCGCCGACTTCAACGCCGACGACGTGCTCGCCTCGCTGAAGCGGGTGAGCGATCCGGTTTCGCCGCTGCGCGGCAACCTGCCGGCCTACAAGTCGTCCACCAAGGTCGACGACTACACCGTCGATATCGAACTGACCGGTCCTTATCCGCTGCTGCTCAACGACCTCACCAACATCCATATCTTCGACGCGACCTGGCTGAAGGACAACGACAGCGAAAAGCCGACCGACGTCGGCGCCAAGATCGAGGGCTACGCCACCTACCACACCAACGGCACCGGCCCGTTCATGCTGGAAAGCCGCGTGCCCGACTCCAAGACCGTTCTGGTGAAGAACCCGAACTGGTGGGACAAGTCGCAGTCCAACATCGACCGCATCGAGTTCACGCCCATCGTTTCGGCCGCCACCCGCGTCTCGGCGCTGCTGTCGGGCGAGGTCAACTTCACCGACAACGCGCCCTCGCAGGACCTGCCGCGGCTGTCCGCGCAGCCCGGCCTCAAGGTGATGGAGCGCACCGACCTGCGCACCATCATGATCGGCTTCAACCGCAAGCCGAAGCTCGACAACGGCGACGACAACAAGTTCAACGACCTGCGCGTGCGCCAGGCCTTCGCCCATGCGCTCGATCACAAGCTGATCCAGCAACGCATCATGCGCGGCAAGTCGCGCACCGCCGGCGAGATCGTGGCGCCCGAGATCCCGGGTTATTCGGCCGATCTCGACACGCCGCTGTCCTACGATCCGGACCTGTCGAAGAAGCTGCTGGCGGAAGCCGGCGCCACCGACATGCCGTTCACCATGGTGTGCACGACCGACGCCTACGTGAACGAAGAGGAACTGTGCCAGGGCATCGTCAACATGCTGAGCCGCGCCGGTTTCAAGCCGCAGCTCGACATCGCGCCGGTCGCCTTGCAGGCGCCCAAGCGCACCGGCGGCAAGGCCGACGTCTACCTGATCGGCTGGGCGACCGAGCCGATGCTCGACGCCTATTCCATCCTGGTGCAGATGATCGAGACGCGGTCGGCCAATGCCGGCGTCTTCAACTGGGGCGGCTGGAGTTATCCAGACATCGACAAGCTGATCGTCGCGGCTTCGACCGAGATGGACCGGACGAAGCGGCTGGCACTGGAAACCAAGGCGCTCGGCATGGTCAAGGACCAGATCATCATGCTGCCGCTGCACCAGCAGCCGATGGCCTGGGTGATGTCGGACAAGATCGACAAGATCGCGCAACTGCCGGACAATAAGGTTCGCAGCTGGCTGACGCATATTTCCGAGTAGCAACGACGGCGGGGCCGGGCCACGGTGCCCGGACCCGCCGGGAATTGGGAGCATCCCATGCTGGTCTTCATCGTCAGGCGCCTGATCAACTCGGTCTTCGTGATGCTCGCCGTCGCGATGCTGGCCTTCCTGATCTTCCAGATGGCGGGCGACCCCGTCGAGATGATGGCGAACGAGCAGACCTCGCAGGCCGACCGCGCCGCCATGCGCGAGCGCCTCGGCCTCAACGACAGCCTGCCGACGCAGTATGTGCGCTTCGTCGCCAATGCCGCCAGGGGTGATTTCGGCATCTCCTACCGCAACGGCCAGGACGTGCTGCACCTGATCGGGCAGCGTTTCCCGGCGACCTTCGAGCTGGTCATGGTGGCGACGCTGATTTCGCTGGTGGCGGGCATTCCGCTCGGCGTGCTTACGGCGATCCAGCGCGGGCGATGGTATGCCGAGGGATTGCAGTTCGTGTCCATCGTCGGCGTCTCGCTGCCGAGTTTCGTCGTCGGCATCCTGCTGATCCTGGTGTTTTCGGTCATCCTCGGCTGGCTTCCGGCCTTCGGGCGCGGCGACGTGGTCAAGATCGGCTGGTGGTCGACGGGCCTTTTGACGCCGTCCGGCCGGCAGGCGCTGATCCTGCCCGCCGTCTCGCTGTCGCTCTACCAGATCACGCTCATCATGCGGCTGGTGCGGGCCGAGATGCTGGAAGTGCTGCGCTCCGACTACGTGAAGTTCGCGCGGGCGAGGGGCATCACCCGCGCCCGCATCTACTTCCGCCACGCGCTGCGCAACTGCCTGATGCCGGTGGTGACGATGACGGCCATGAACGTCGGCGCGCTGATTGCCTTCGCCATCATCACCGAAACGGTGTTCCAGTGGCCGGGCATGGGCATGCTGTTCATCCAGGCCGTCACCTTCATCGATATCCCGGTGATGGCGGCGTATCTGTGCATCATCTCCTTCATGTTCGTCGTGCTGAACATGCTGGTCGACATCGCCTATGCGGTGATCGATCCCAGGCTGCGCGCCGCTTAACAGGATGGTAGGCCAATGACCGCCGAAGTCTCCGAAACCCCGCAGAAAATCCGCCCCGCGCGCCCGTCGCTGTTCAGGCGCATCCGTGCCAGCGACCTGTGGTGGTCGTTCACGCACAGCAAGACGGCGATGGTGAGCGCCGCGCTGCTGGCGCTCTTGATCCTGACGGCGGCGCTGGCGCCGCTGATCGCCCCGCAGAACCCGTATGACGGGGCGCAGCTCGACATGTGGAAGGCGGAGCTGCCGCCGCTGTGGCAGGCCGACGGCGAATGGCCGTTCCTGCTCGGCACCGACACGCAAGGGCGCGACATGCTGTCGGCCATCCTCTACGGCACGCGCATCTCCATCGTCATCGGCATCGCCTCCGTCGCGCTGTCGCTCGTTATCGGCATGAGCGCCGGCCTGGTGTCGGGTTATTTCGGCGGCTTCATCGACAATCTTTTGATGCGCATCGGCGACGTCACCTTGTCGATCCCGACCATTCTGGTCGCCATCCTCGTCTCCACCGTGGTGCGGCAGATGCTGCCGCCGGAACTGCGCGAGATCGGCGCCTCGGCGGTGCTGGTGCTGGCGATCGCCTTGTCGGCCTGGGTGCAATATGCGCGCATCGTGCGCGCTCAGACCATCGTCGAGGCCGGCAAGGACTACGTTCAAGCCGCGCGGCTCATCCATGTGCCGGCCCGCCGCATCATGGGCAAGCACATCCTGCCCAATACGCTGACGCCGATCCTCGTCGCCGCCACGCTCAATTTCGGCATGGCCATCCTGACGGAAGCGACGCTGTCCTTCCTGGGCATCGGCATGCCGCCCAGCCAGCCTTCGCTCGGAACGCTGATCCGCATCGGCAACCAGTTCCTGTTCTCCGGTTCGTGGTGGATCGTGCTGTTCCCGGTCATCCAGCTCTGCCTGCTCGTCGTCGCGGTCAACATGCTCGGCGACTGGCTGCGCGACGCCCTGAATCCGAAACTGAGGTAGAACAAGCGTGACCAGCCTTTTGCTCCGCAACGTCCGGCCGATGGCCGGCGCGCCCTGCGACATCCTCGTCAGGAACGGCAAGATCGCCGGCCTCGGCCGCTTCGAGCCGGAACCCGGCATGGCGGTGGAAGACGGCGGCGGTGCCATCGCCATCCCCGGCCTGATCGACGCGCATACCCATCTCGACAAGACGACGTGGGGCATGCCCTGGCACGTCAACAACCGGGCGGCGGTGCTGCGCGGGCGCATCGATTTCGAGCGCGAGCACCGCACCGAGATCGGCATCGATCCGCACCGGCAGTCGATGCGCCACGCCATCGGCCTGGCGGCGCACGGCGCCAGCCATATCCGCAGCCATGTCGACATCGACACCACGCACGGCCTCTCCATCGTCGAAGGCGTGTGGATGACGCGCGAAAAGCTCAAGGGCATCATCGACATCGAGATCGTCGCCTTCCCGCAGTCGGGCGTCATGGTCATGCCGGGCACCGTCGAACTGCTCGACGAGGCGCTGCGGCAGGGCTGCGAAGTGCTGGGCGGCATCGACCCCTGCGGCATCGACCGCGACCCGAAGGGCCAGCTCGACGCGCTCTTTGCGCTGGCGGTGAAGCACGGCCGGCCGATCGATATCCATCTGCACGAGGTCGGCGATCTCGGCGCCTTCACCATGGAGCTGATGTTCGAGCGCATCCGCGCCAACGGCATGCAGGGCAAGGTCGCCATCAGCCACGCCTTCGCGCTCGGCATGAACGACTATCTCAGGGTCGGCCGGCTGATCGAGGAGCTTGCCGCGCTCGACGTCGCCATTCTCACCACCGGCGCGCCGTCGGCCACGGTGCCGTCGATCATGCGGCTCAAGGAAGCCGGCATCCGCGTCGGCGGCGGCTGCGACGGCATCCGCGACACCTGGGGACCGTGGGGTCAGCCCGACATGCTCGACCGCGCCAAGGTGATCGGCATGAAGAACGGCCTGCGCAGCGACAACGACCTGGCGCATCTGCTGTCGGTCGTCTCGCAAGGCGGCGCCGACGTCATGCGCATCGACGGCTACGGCATCGCGGAAGGTTGCAACGCCGACCTGACCCTTCTGACCGGCGAGACGCTGGCCCATGCGGTCGTCGACGTGGCGCCGCGCCCGCTGGTGGTCAAGGGCGGGCGTGTCGTCGCCCGCCAGGGCAAGGCCGTGGTGGACATGCCATGAGCGCGACCGGCCTCGACACGCTGCCGCTCGGCCGCCGGCCCGAGGGGCGAACGCTTCTCACCGCAAGCTGGGTGCTCGGCCACAGGGACGGCGCCCACCGGCTGCTGCGCAACGGCGAGGTGGTGTTCGAAAACGGCGAAATCCTGTTCGTCGGCCACGGCTTTTCGGGCGAGGTGGCGCGCCGCATCGACTTCGGCGAGGCGCTCGTCAGTCCCGGCCTGATCGACCTCGACGCGCTGTCCGACCTCGACACCACCATCCTCGGCATCGACCATCATCCCGGCTGGGCCAAGGGCCGCGTGTGGCCGCGCTCCTATGTCGAGCGCGGGCCGTATGAAATGTATTCGCCCGACGAACTGGCCTTCCAGAAGCGCTTCGCCTTCGGCCAGCTTCTGCTCAACGGCATCACCACGGCCGCCCCCATCGCCTCGCTGTTCTACCGCGAATGGGGCGAGACGGTCGCCGAATTCGACGCTGCCGCCGACGCCGCCGGCGAACTGGGGCTCAGGGTCTATCTCAGCCCCGCCTACCGCTCCGGCGGCATGGTGCTGGAGGAACCCGGCCGCATGGAGCCGGTGTTCGACGAGGCGCGCGGCCTTGCCGGCCTTGCCGACGCCGTCGCCTTCATCGAACGGCAGGACGGCCGACATGGCGGGCTGGTGCGGGGCATGCTCGTTCCCGACCGGGTGGAAACCTCGACGCTCGGCCTGCTTGAGCGCACGGACGCCGCCGCCCGTGACCTCGGCTGCAAGATCCGCCTGCATATGGCGCAGGGCGGCATGGAAGTCGAAACCGTACGCAAGCTGCATGGCTCCACGGCACCCGTGTGGCTGGCGCGCGCCGGGCTGTTGAGCGATCGGCTGATCGCGCCGCATGCCACCAACGCCACCGAGGAAGATCTCGGGCTCTACGCCCGGCACGGCGTCTCCATCGTCCATTGCCCGCTGGTTTCGGCGCGCGGCGGCAGCACGCTCAATTCCTTCTCGGCCTGCCGCAAGCGCGGCATCAACATCGCCATGGGCACGGACACCACGCCGCCCGACATGCTGATGAACCTGCTGGTCGGCTTGATCGCCTGCCGCGTCAACGACCGCGCGCCGGACAAGGTGCGCACCGCCGATCTGTTCGACGCGGCGACGCTGGGCGGGGCGAGGGCGCTCGGCCGCGACGACCTCGGCCGGCTTGCGCCCGGCGCCTGCGCCGACATCGCCGTGTTCGGGCTGGACGACGTGGCGATGGCGCCCTCCATCGACCCGATCACCACGCTGGTGGCCGGCGGTTCCGGCAAGGTGACGCGCGCCACCTTCGTCGACGGCCGCGTCGCCATGCTGTTCGGCAAGGTCGCCGGCATCGACATGGCCGCCGCCCGCAGGCAGGCGCAGGCGCAGTACGACCGCCTCATCGCCAAATATCCCGAGCGAAGCTGGGGCAACCCCCCGGTGGCCGAAATCTTCCCGCCGAGCTATCCGATAGAGGACGACGCACATGGGTGAGACAGCCAGCGAGCCGATCCTTCAGGTCCGCAACCTGAGGGTCGAGTTTCCCGGCCGACGCGGCGTGGTGACGGCGCTGTCGGACGTCGCGCTGGATATCCGGCCGGGGGAAATCCTCGGCGTCGTCGGCGAATCGGGCGCCGGCAAGTCGATGACCGGGCTGGCGATCCAGGGCCTGCTCGAATATCCGGGCCGTATCGCCGAGGGCGAAATCCGCCTCGGCGGGCGGCGCATCGACAATCTCGACGACCGCGCGCTGGAAAAGATCCGCGGCCGCGAGATCGGCGCCATCTTCCAGGACCCGCTGACCTCGCTCAATCCGCTCTTCACCGTCGGCGCGCAGCTGGAGGAGACGATCCGCCAGCATCTCGGGCTCGGCAAAGCCGAGGCGAGGGAGCGGGCGGTCGCCTTGCTGCATGATGTCGGCATCCCTTCGCCGCGCGAGCGCGTCGACCAGTATCCGCACCAGTTTTCCGGCGGCATGCGGCAGCGCGTGGTGATCGCGCTGGCGCTGGCGGCGTCGCCCAAGCTCGTCATTGCCGACGAGCCGACGACGGCGCTCGACGTGTCGATCCAGGCGCAGATCATTTCGTTGCTGCGCAAGCTGTGCAAGGAAAAGCAGACCGCCGTCATGCTGGTGACGCACGACATGGGCGTCATCGCCGAGGCGGCGGACCGCGTGGCGGTGATGTATGCCGGCCGGCTGATCGAGATCGGACCGGTCGAGCAGGTGCTGCGCGCGCCGGCCCACCCCTATACGCGCGGCCTGATGGCCTCGATCCCGACGCTCGGCGCGCGCGTCGAGCGGCTCAACCAGATCGACGGCTCGATGCCGCGGCTGGACGCCATTCCGCCGGGCTGCGCCTTCAATCCGCGCTGCACGTCGGCCGGGCCGCGCTGCCTGCGCGAGCGGCCCGAACTCGCGCCGGTCGGCGACGGCATGAGCGCATGCTGGCTCAATTGCGGAGGGACCGCCTGATGACCCGTGCCGAAGCGAAACCCGCGCTGACCGTCGAGCATCTCGTCAAGACCTTCGACGTCTCGGCGCCCTGGCTCAACCGGGTGATGGAGGGCAAGCCGCGCCAGCTTTTGCAGGCGGTCAACGACATCAGCTTCGCTGTCCCGGCCGGCGGCTGCCTGAGCCTCGTCGGCGAAAGCGGCTGCGGCAAGTCGACCGTGGCGCGACTGGTGACGGGACTGCACAGGCCGAACGGCGGCGAGATCCGCTTCGCGCCCGGCCGCGACGGCGCGCCGCTCTCGGCGCAGATGATCTTCCAGGACCCCTACGCCTCGCTCAATCCGCGCTGGCGGGTGAAGAACATCATCGCCGAGCCGCTGCGCGAACTGAAGCTGCGCAAGACCGCCGCCGAAATCGGCGACCGGGTGGAGGAACTGCTCTTGACGGTCGGCCTGTCGCCGTCCGACGGCGAGAAATTCCCGCACGAGTTTTCCGGCGGCCAGCGCCAGCGCATCTCCATCGCGCGGGCGCTCGCCAGCGAGCCGGAATTCCTCGTCTGCGACGAGCCGACCTCGGCGCTCGACGTCTCGGTGCAGGCGCAGGTGCTCAACCTGATGCGCCGGTTGCAGGACGAATTCGGCCTCACCTACCTGTTCATCAGCCACGATATGAGCGTCGTGCGCCACATGTCCGACCGCATCGCGGTCATGTATCTCGGCCGCATCGTCGAGGAAGGCGACACCGAGACGATCTTCGCCGATCCGCGCCATCCCTACACGCAGCTGCTGTTGCAGACGATTCCGAATATCGAGGAGCCGAACCGCGACCGCGTCATCGTGCCAGGCGAAGTGCCGAGCCCGCTCAAGCCGCCGTCCGGCTGCACCTTCCATCCGCGCTGCCCGCTGGCGACGGCGCGCTGCTCGGCCGAGGTGCCGGCGGTGCGCACGCTTTCCAGCAACACGCGTGTCGCCTGTCACTTGGTGGAAGACGTGCCGGTGCCGGCCTGATCCTCAGGCTCAAAAGGCCAAGGCCGCCCTGAGGTCGTTGGAGGGGCGGCGAATCTCGTTGAGGTCGAGTTCGGACTCCACATGCTCCAAGTGATGCTCCATCAGCCGGATCGCCTTTTCGGCGTCGCCTTTGGCGATCGCCTCGACGATCTCGGCGTGCTCGTCCGGCCCGCAGTTGAAGCGGTTGTTGTTGCGGTAGACGGCGGTAATCAGCGATGTGCGCGCGATCAGGTCGCGCATGGTGCCGAACAGGAAGTCGGAGCCGACGATCTCGGCGAGCAACAGATGGAAGCCGCCCGACAGCTTGATGATGTCGGTCGTCATGTCCTTCTCGTTGGCGAGCCTTTCCTTGGCGACATGGTTGCGCAGCCGGGTGAGGTCGGCCTTGCTGTTGGCCTCGCAAAGCCGCTCGACGACGCGCCGCTCGACGCAGCGGCGGACATGAAAGACGTCCTTGGCGTCGTCGACCGAGGGCTGGCACACGAAGGCGCCGCGATTGGGGATGATCGTCACCAGCCCGTCGCGCTCGAGGGCGACCAGCGCCTGCCGCACGCGCGCGCGGCTGACGTCGAAGATAGAGGCGAGCTGCTCTTCCTTGAGCTGGACGCCGGGGCGCAGGCGCCGCTCGGCGATGGAGAGCCAGACGCGCTCGACGATCTGCTGTGTCGATATTTCGATTCGCTCGGTCATTTTCGTCTCCACCGTGATGCAGAAAAGCGTCATGGGAAAATAAATGTCAATCGGCAGCGCTCGCAATTTTGAGAGCATTATTGTAGACAATTATATGGGTTCATTGTACATAAAATCAAATCACATCGGGAGCCGCCATATGGAGTTCGATTTCACCGCGCTGGAGCCGGAAGGCCGGTATCGGCTGCTGACGAACTTCGTCGGCCCGCGCCCGATCGCGCTGGTGACGACGCGCTCGGCCTCCGGCCACGACAATGCGGCGCCGATGAGCTTCTTCAACGTTTTCTCGCACGATCCGCCGATCGTGGTGCTGGGCATCCAGCCGCGCCTGAACGGCGACGAAAAGGACACCGTCGCCAACATCCGGCGCACAGGCGAGTTCGTCGTCAACATGGTGGACATGGCGCTGTCGCGGCAGATGCTCATTTGCGGGCTCGGCTTCGGTAGCGAGATCGACGAGTTGAAGATGGCCGGGTTGCGAGCCGGGGCGTGCAGCAAGATCGACGTCAGTTACGTCGCCGACGCGCCCTGCTCGATGGAGTGCCGGGTGGAACGACTGATCGATTATCCGCGCCGCGTGCTGGTGCTCGGCGAAGTGGTGAACATGCACGTCCGGCGCGACTGCCTCGACGCCGAAGGCCGCTACGTCAATCCCGACGTCTACCAGCCGATCGCCCGCCTGCACGCCGACAACTACATCACCTCCGATCGTCAGCTCGTCCTGAAGGCTCCGCCGATCAGCGATTTCGCCAATCCCCCCGCCGACCGGCGGCGTTGAAAGATTTGCCCGTGCATATTCTTCTCATCAATCCCAATTCCACCGCCTCCATGACCTCGCTGGCGCATGAAAGCGCGCTGCGCGTGGTGCAGCCGACGACGCGCGTCAGCGCCGTCAACCCGCAGGAAACGCCCGTCAGCATCGAGGGCGCCGCCGACGAGGCGCTGTCGGTTCCGGGCATGCTGGCCGAAATCCGCAAGGGCGAGCGCGACGGCGTGGACGCCTATGTGATCGCCTGCTTCGACGATCCGGGCCTGCACGCGGCGCGCGAAATCGCGCGCGGACCGGTGATCGGCATCTGCCAGGCCGGCATCCAGGTCGCCATGACCGTCAGCCGGCGGTTTTCGGTCGTCACCACCTTGCCCCGCTCCATCCCCATCATCGAGGAGCTGGTGAGCGCCTACGGCGCCGAGCGGCATTGCCGCAACGTGCGCGCCATCGACCTGCCGGTTCTCGGCCTGGAGGAAGATCCGGAGCGCTCGGAACGCCTGCTGATGGCCGAGATCGGCAAGGCGAAGAAGGAAGACCGCGCGGAAGCGATCGTGCTCGGCTGCGCCGGCATGTCGGCGCTGTGCGAGCGCCTCACGCTGGCGACAGGCATCCCGGTCATCGACGGCGTGACGGCGGCGGTGAAGTTCGCCGAGGCGCTGGTCGGTGCGGGTTACGCGACCTCCAAGGTCGGCGGCTACGATTTCCCCACCGTGAAGACGCCAGTCGCGATCCACAAGGACATGGTCCGCGATTCGGCATAACGGATGGCTGGCGCCTCGGGTCAGCGCCCGGCACCCGCCAAAAGTCCGCGCCGCTCGGCGTAGCGCTTGAGGATGTCGGCGGTGTCGCCGCGTGTCGGCGGCGCCTGGAGGTCCGCCCTGACGGCAACGGATTCCAGATGCCGCAGCATCAGTTCCTCCGCCGCGCCGGCGTCGCCGGCCTGCAAGGCCGCGATGATGCGCTCGTGTTCGTCGACGGCGCATTCGGAGGAATGGTCGCGGGCGAAGCGGGCGAGGATCAGCGAGCCGCGCGAAACGATTTCGCGCACGAAGCGCGTCAGCGAGGGCGAACCGGTCAGTTCGGCAAGCAGGATGTGGAACTCGCCGGCCAGCCGGATCGACGCCGGGCCGCCGACGGACTGCGCCTGCTTCTCCTGCTGCACATGGGCGCGCAGCCGGCCGCGATCGCGCTCGCCGAGCTGGCCGGCCAGCCGGCGCACTACTTCCGCTTCGAGCATGTGCCTCAGCGCGAAGACGTCGCGTGCGTCCTCGGCCGTCGGCTCGGACACGGACGCGCCCTTGTTGGCCTGCAAGTCGACCAGCCCCTCGCCGCGCAACTGCTGAAGGGCGGCGCGCACGCTGGTGCGGCTGACGGCGAACTGCTCGGCGATCACGTCTTCCGAAAGCTTGGTTCCGGGCCGGAGCGCCTGTTCGAGGATCGCTTCGCGCAGGGCGCTGTAGACGAGGTCGGCGCGGCTCTGCTTTGGCTCCACGGCATCGGCTCCGGCTGCTTGGCCCATGGGACGGAGAATCGGCTAGGCCGCCTATTCGTAATCACATTAGCAGACAAATTTCAAAAGGCGTTGTTGCCGGTTGCGCACCATTATTGTCCACAATAGATGTGTGCATTAGTGACAGCCAAAAAAAGCGAACGGGCGAGGCACACGCAACGGTTCAATCGGGAGGAACTTCATGAAAAGAGCCTATTGTCGGCAGGCGCGGTGTGCGCGCTGGGCCTGTTCGGCGCGCTGGCGCCGGCCGTTTCCCACGCCGATACGCTTACGGTCAAGCAGCGCGGCAAGCTGATCTGCGGCGTCTCGCTGGCGACGCCGGGCTTCGCCGCGCCGGACGACAAGGGCCGCATGGGCGGCTTCGACGCCGACATCTGCCACGCCGCCGCGGCCGCCGGGTTCGGCGACGGCGACAAGGTCGATTTCGTGCCCACCAACATCAACACGCGCTTCCAGGCGTTGCAGTCGGGCGAAATCGACGTGCTGTCGCGCCAGACGACGATGACTTTCTCGCGCGACGCCTCGCTCGGCCTCGATTTCGGTCCGACCGTCTTCTACGACGGCCAGGGCCTGATGGTGCCGAAGGAACTCGGCGTTTCCAGCGCCAAGGAACTGAAGGACGCGGCGATCTGCACGCTGCCCGGCACGACGACGGCGCAGAACCTCACCGACTTCTTCGGCGCGCAGGGCGCCAAGTTCGAGATGGTGGTGTTCGAAAGCCCGGACGAGAACCGCGCCGCCTTCTTCAGCGGCCGCTGCCAGGCAATCTCGTCCGACCGTTCCGACCTTGCCTCGATCCGCGCCGTCGCCAACAATCCCGACGACTATGTGGTGCTGCCCGAAACGATCTCGAAGGAACCGCTGGCGCCGGCCGTTCGGCAGAACGATTCCAACTGGCGCGACATCGTTTCGTGGTCGGCCTGGATGCTGATGGCGGCGGAAGAAAAGGGCATCACACAGGCCAATGTCGACGAGAAGCTGAAGAGCGACGACGCCGAGGTGCAGCGCATGCTGGGCGTCACCGACGACCTCGGCCCGATGCTCAAGCTCGACAAGGCGTGGGGCTATAACGTCATCAAGGCGGTGGGCAACTACGGCGAGGTGTTCGAGCGCAATCTTGGCGAAAAGACCAAGCTCGGCATGACGCGCGGCCCCAACACCGAGTGGAACCAGGGCGGCCTGCTCTACGCTCCGCCGTTCCGCTGAGGACACCGGCCTGCGCTCGCCTCGCGCGCAGGCCGCCCTCGTCAAATCCTTCCGGCGGCGGTGTCGCGATGGCATGGATCAACGACGCGCGCTATCGCGCGGTTTTCTATCAGGTGCTGGCGATCGCGGCGGTTGCCGCGCTCGCCTGGTCGATGTTTGCGACAGCCAGCGCCAACCTCGCCAAACAGGACATCGCCACCGGGTTCGGCTATCTGTCGCGGCAGGCCGGCTTCGTCATCAGCGAGGCGGCCATTCCCGATAAGCCGACCGACAGCGTCGGCCGCGCGCTGCTGGTCGGCATTGGGAGGCGTCGAGCGCGCTCGGCCTGCCGCGCGGCCGCACCATGCGGCTCGTCGTACTGCCGCAAGCGATGCGGCTGATGGTGCCGCCTTTGACCAACACCTACCCCTTCAACATGCTGGAGGAGATGCGGCAGGCGCTGATCTGCGCCCGCATCGCCGGCAAGACGGTGTTCTATCTCGCCCCTGCCGACGTGCCGGACATGGCGACGCTCGCCGGCGCGCGGGCGCTCGGCCGCGCCGACATCGCCCGCATCGCCGTCGGCGCGAAGGCCGATTTCTCCGTTGTCGACCTGACGCATCCGGCCATGCAGCCGGTCTACGATCCGCTGCGCAGCCTGCTGTCCTGTGCAGCCGAGCGGGCGGTCGAATCCGTTTACGTCGACGGGCGCTGCATTTCTCGAAACGGCAAGCCGCAAAACCTCGATTACGACGCCGCCGTGAAGGTGCTCAAGGACGTGCTGAAATACGCGACCGGCCGCATCGTCGCCAACGATCCGCGCGGCCGGCCCTTGTCGGAACTCGCGCCGCTGTCTCTGCGCTCCGCCCCGGCCGTCTGACCGGGCTCCCAGCGCCCGAAGGTCTGGCCAGGAAGGCAACAATCGGGTGGTTGCATCCTCTCTTTGCTCCGAAGATCGCGTCATGGCGTGAAGAAAGGAGCGCGAGATGAATTCCCTCGAAATGCTTGAGATCGATCTCGGCCAGCTTGTGGAACGGCGCGGGCTGTCGCAGGCCCGCCACCGGCGCGAGAGCGAGCGCGAGGCGCTTTTGGAACGCTTCACCCGCAAGACCGCGCGCGCCGACGCCCTGCGCCGGCTGATCGGGGCTTACGACAGGCCCGGCAAGGCGGGCGTTCGCCCCGAACTATGCCCCATGCTCGATTGGGCGAAAGCCGAACTGAACGGGCTGGAGGCCGATCTCCGGCCCGAGCGGCTCGGTGCCTTGCTGCGCGAGCGCGACCTTTTCCCGGCGATCGACACGCTTGCCGATCCGCTCGGCGAACCGCCGGCCCGTCGGAGCTGGGGGCGGTAGGTTGCCGCGCCGCCGGGCGAGGCCAGTGCATGACTGCCGGAGGCGTGTCTTCCGAAAGGCCCGGCCCGGATGGGCAAAATCGACGGTCTGAGGTGTGCGACGGCCATTGAGGGATCGCGGCACCGATTTTGGAGGATAGGACGATGACGACCTTCTTGTATGCCTTGCATTCGATAGCCGCGCGGCGCGGCGACGGGCTCCGTCCGGAGTTTCTGGGCGCGGTCGCTCCCACGCCGGCGCGGCCGGGCCTGGAGCGGGCCGCTGTGGTTTCGAACGAAAACAAAGCCCCCGGCCGCGTCCGCAGAAAGCGCGCGGCGCGGCGACGAACGGGTGCCGAGGCCAAGCATCCGCTGTGACGGCGCAGGCCGGCCTCCGACCGCTCAACCCCTGAACTGGAATGCGTCGAGCGTTTCGGCCTTCATCTCGATGGAGAAGCCCGGCAGGGCAGGCGGCATATAGGCGGCGTTCTCGATCACGCAGGGATCGAGGAAATGCTCGTGCAGGTGGTCGACATATTCGATCACCCGCCCTTCCTTGGTGCCGCAAACGGCAACGTAGTCGATCATCGACAGGTGCTGGACGTATTCGCACAGGCCGACGCCGCCGGCGTGCGGCCATACCGGCAGGCCGTACTTGGCCGCCATCAGCAGCACCGCCAGCACCTCGTTCAACCCGCCCATGCGGCAGGAATCGATCTGCACCACGTCGATGGCGCCGCCGGCGATGAACTGCTTGAACAGGATGCGGTTCTGGCACATCTCGCCGGTCGCCACCTTCATCGGCGCCACAGCCTTGCGGATTTTCGCATGGCCGGCGACATCGTCGGGGCTGGTCGGCTCCTCGATGAAGAAGGGTTTTGCGAAGGCGAGGTCCTTCAGCCAGTCGATCGCCTGGCCGACCTCCCACACCTGGTTGGCGTCGATCATCAGCACCCGGTCGGGGCCGATGACCTCGCGGGCGATGGTCAGCCGGCGGATGTCGTCGGCGCGGTTGGCGCCGACCTTGAGCTTGACGTGGTTGAAACCCTGCTCGACCGCCTCGCGGCACAGCCGCCGCAGCTTTTCGTCGGAATAGCCGAGCCAGCCGGCCGAAGTGGTGTAGCAGGCGTAGCCTTCGCGCTCGAGCGTGGCGATGCGGTCGGCCTTGCCGGGCTCCGCCCGCTTCAGGATTTCCAGCGCCTCGTCGGGCGTGATGGCGTCGGTGAGGTAGCGGAAATCGACGATTTTCACGATCTCCTCCGGGCTCATCTCCGCCACCAGCCGCCACACCGGCTTGCCCGCTTCCTTCGCCCACAGGTCCCATACCGCGTTGACCGCCGCGCCGACGGCCAGATGCATGGCGCCCTTGTCGGGGCCGATCCAGCGCAACTGGCTGTCGCCGGTGAGGCGATGCCAGAAGCGGCCCGGATCGGCCTTCACGTCATCGAGGTCCAGTCCCACCACCAGATGCCGCAGCGCTTCGATCGCCGCGCAGCAGATCTCGTTGCCGCGGCCGATGGTGAAGGTCAGGCCGTGCCCCTTGAGGTCCGGCCTGTCCGTGTCGAGGATGACATAGGCGGCCGAATAGTCCGGGTCCGGGTTCATCGCGTCGGAGCCGTCGAGGCTCTGCGAGGTCGGGAAGCGCAGGTCGAAGACGCGAAGATCGGTGATGGTGGTCATGTCGGCTGCCTCGTTACGCTCAGCGATCCGCCCGGAACGTCTGCTTCTGCGTGCCGAGCCCCTCGATGCCGAGTTCGACGACGTCGCCGGCCTTGAGGTAGCGCGGCGGCTTCATGCCCAGCCCGACGCCGGGCGGCGTGCCGGTGGAGATGACGTCGCCGGGCATCAGGCTCATGAACTGGCTGAGATAGGAGACGAGGAAGGCGACGCCGTAGACCATGGTCTTGGACGAGCCGTTCTGCACCATCTCGCCGTTCACCGTCAGCCACATCTTCAGGTTCTGCGGGTCGGCGATCTCGTCCTTCGTCACCAGCCAGGGGCCGATCGGGCCGAAGGTGTCGCAGCTCTTGCCCTTGGTCCACTGGCCCTGCCGCTCGATCTGGAAGGCGCGTTCCGAGACGTCGTTGGTGAGGCAGTAGCCGGCGACGTAGTCCAGCGCGTCCGCCTCGGAGACATACTTGGCCTTCTTGCCGATGACGACGGCAAGCTCGACCTCCCAGTCGGTCTTTTCCGAGCCGCGCGGGATCAGCACGTCGTCGTTGGGACCGGAAACGGCCGAACTCGCCTTCATGAAGATGATCGGCTCGGACGGCACGGTGGCGCCCGTCTCGGCGGCGTGATCGGAATAGTTGAGGCCGATGCAGATGAACTTGCCGACGCCGGCCACGCAGGCGCCGAGGCGCGGTTTGCCGGAAACGGCCGGCAGCGTCTTCGCGTCGATCTTGCCGAGCGAAGCCAGCGCCGCCGGATCGAGCGCGCCGCCGCCGATGTCGGCCACATGGCCGGACAGGTCGCGGATCACGCCGTCCGCGTCGAGAAGGCCGGGCTTTTCCGCTCTCGGTTCGCCGTAGCGCAGCAGTTTCATCGATTTGTCTCCCTGTGTTCGTGCGGCGGTGAGGCCAGGTTCAAGGTTCGCGCCGCCAAATGGACGCCGCGAGCCCCGGCTGTCAAATAGACCAGCCGCCGTCGATGTTGTACGCCTGCCCGGTCGTGTAGGTGGCGCCGGCGAGGTGCACGGCGAGGTCGGCGATTTCCTCCGCCGTGCCGAGGCGACCCATCGGCTGGCGGGCGATGAAGGCCGCGCGCGACGCCTCGTAGTCTCCGCCGGCCCGCATGCGGCCTTCCAGCGAGGGGCTTTCCACCGTGCCGGGGCAGATGGCGTTGCAGCGGATGCCCTTGGTCACGTAATCGGCGGCGACCGCCTTGGTCAACCCGATCACCGCCGCCTTGGTCAGCCCGTAGACGAAGCGGTTCGGCACGCCCTTTTGCGAACTGGCCAGCGACGACATGTTGATGATGGCGCCGTCGCCGCGTTCCAGCATGCCGGGCAGCACGGCGCGGATGGTGCGCACCATGGCGCGCACGTTGAGGTCGATGGCGAAGTCGAAGTCCTCGTCCTTCATCTCCAGGATGGAGCCGCCGTGGACGAAGCCGGCACAGTTGAACAGCACGTCCACCCGGCCGATTTCGGCGAAGGCGGTCTTCACCGCCGCGTCGTTCAGCACGTCGAGCTTGTGTGTGGCGATGCCCGAGGTGCCGTTCAGTTCGCCGAGCATCTTCTCGTTGATGTCGGTTGCCACCACTTTGGCGCCGGCCGCAGCGAAGGCCAGCGCCGAGGCGCGGCCGATGCCTTGCGCCGCAGCCGTGATGACGACCGTCTTGCCGTGCAGTTTGCCTGTCATGTCCTGTCTCCGTTCTTCTCAAGCCGGCTTGCCGCGCCGCTCGACGATATAGATGTGATCGGCCGCGAGCACGACCTCGCCGTGCTGGTTGACGACTTCGAGGCGCTCGATGACGCGCCCGGAGCCGGCCCGCTTCGGGTCGTCCTCCTTGGCGGCGATCGTCGTGCGGCTGTGGATGGTGTCGCCGATGAAGACCGGCTTGATGAAGCGCAGCCGGTCGTAGCCGTAGGAAAAGGCGACCGGGTTGATGACGCTCGCCGTCAACCCGACGCCGATGGAAAACACCAGCGTGCCGTGGGCGATGCGCTGGCCGAACGGCGTTTCCTTCATGAACTCGGCGTCCATGTGATGCGGAAAGAAATCGCCGGTATGGCCGGCATGGACGACGAAATCCGTTTCGGTGATGGTGCGCCCGCTGGTCTTGCGCGCCGCGCCGATGGCGTAGTCCTCGAAATAGGTGATCTGTTCCATCAGGGCTTCCTCGCCAGCGGCGTCGCCGGGACGGCGCTCGATCGATAGGCGGCCTCGACCAGCGCCATGGTGTTCCACGCATCCTCGACGGAGCTGACCAGTTCGGCATCCTCGCCGGCGGCGAAGCGCTGGACGTTGGCCATGCGGCCGACGAAGGCGTCCGGGAACCAGGCGCCGGAAAGCGGCACCGTCACCCAATCGTCGCCGCCCTTCGGATAAATCTCCAGGATATCCGGCTCGCCGCGCGGATAGTCGAGATTGACGCCGAGTTGCAGGTAGGCCGCGCCCTCGGTGCCCGAGATGCGGAACTCGCAGGCCTGATGGCGGCGGCCGAACTTGTGGTCGTGGTTGATCGACAGCGAGCAGCGCACGGCCTCGCCGTAAGCGAGGATGGCGCTGGTGCGGGTCTGCGCGACCGTATGGTTCGGATGGCCGAGCGACCTGGCATGCACGCCCGCCGGATCGCCGAGAAGCTGCCGGATGACGTCGAGATAGTGGATGGAGTGCAAGGCAAGCTCGACGCGCGGCGATGTCAGCACGAATTCCCACAGCCGCCATGGCGTGTCGAGCGCCAGCCAGGCGTCGAAATCCACCACCTCGCCGAGCCAGCCTTTGCGAACAGCGTCCTTCAGCGCCAGCATCATCGGCGCGAAGCGAAGCTTGAAATTGACCGCCGCCTTCAGCTTCTTTTGCCGGCAAATGGAAAGGATTTCCGTCGCTTCGTCGAGCGTGTTGCCCATCGGCTTCTGGATCAGCACGACGGCGCCGTCGGGTAAGGCTTTCAGCACCTCGGCATGGCGCGCCGGCGGCGTGGCGAGATCGAAGATCGCGCCTTCCACCGCCGCCGCCTCGGCCACGGAAGCGAAGGCCCGCACGCCCCATTGCGCCGCCAGCTTTCCGGCCTTGGCGCGGTCCGGATCATAAAGGCCGGCAACCGGAAAGCCCGCCTTCTTGTAAGCCGGGAAATGCGCGTCGCCGACGATGGAACCGGCGCCGAAGGTGACGATGGGCCGCGGCTGCGACGGCATCGGCCAGGACTGGGAAAGGGCAGAGGGGTTGAAGGTCATACGCTGCCTCCTCTCCCCCCTTGAGGGGGAGATGGCCGCGAAGCGGTCAGAGGGGGTCGGTGCCGCCGCGCGAGGGACGGAAAGGAACATCGCGCGCTGCCTTGGCCGACCCCTCCCGACCGCTTCGCGGCCACCCTCCCCTCAAGGGGGAGGGGTAGGCGCTGAACCTCACCCATGATGGAACACCTCGTCCATCGAGGCCCACCATTCGCCGTCCTTGCGCGTTTCGAGCGGCTGCTGGCAGGGCATGCAGACGGCCCACCATTCCTGCGTCTTCGGGTCGGCGGCCATCTTCGCCATGTCGGCGGCGAAATCGGTGCCGTGGTATTCGAAATAGGAGAACAGCAGGTTTTCCGGCCGTTTCAGGTAGATCGAATAATTCTGGATGTTGCAGGCCGAGATCATGGCGAGCACGTCCGGCCAGACGGCGGCGTGCAGGCGCACGTATTCTTCCACCTTTTCCGGCTTGAGGCCGAGCACCATGCCCATGCGCTGCATATCAGTCCCTCCGTTCGGTGACGGCGACGCTGAATTCGGCGAGGCTGCGTGCCTTCAGCGCGTCGAAATCCCAGTCGATGCCGAGGCCAGGTTCGGCCGGCGCAAAGGCGCGGCCGTTCTCGATGCGCATCTTCTTTCCCGTCAGCTCGTCCAACTGGGGAATGTACTCGACATATTTGCCGTTCTGGATGGCACAGACCAGGCTGACATGCAGTTCCATGAGGAAATGCGGGCAGACCGGCATATCGAAGGCTTCCGCCATGTGCGCCACCTTCAGCCATGGCGTGATGCCGCCGATGCGGCCGACATCGACCTGCACGATGGAGCAGCCGCCCTTCTGCATGTACTCGCGAAAATGGCGGATCGAATAGAGCGATTCGCCGACCGCCACCGGCGTCGCCGTCGAGCGGTTGAGGCGCACATGGCCGTCGATGTCGTCGGCCGGCAGCGGCTCCTCGATCCAGGCGAGGTCGAGGTCGCGCAGGCGCTCGGCGCGGCGGATCGCCTCGTCCACGGCAAAGCCCTGGTTGCAGTCGGTCATGATCTCGTAGCCGTCGCCGACCGCCTTGCGCACCGCCGCGAGCCGGGCGACATCCTCCGAGCCGTGCGGCTTGCCGATCTTGACCTTGGAACCGTTGAAACCTTTGGCCTTCGCCGCCAGCGCGTCTTCCACCAGCGCCTGCGTCTCGATGTGCAGCCAACCGCCCTCGGTGGTGTAGAGCGGGCAGCTTTCCTTGGCGCCGCCGGCCAGCTTCCACAGCGGCAGGTTTTGCTTCTTCGCCCTGAGATCCCACAGTGCCGTGTCAATCGCCGCCAGCGCGATGGCCGTGATGGCGCCGATGGTGGTGGCGTGGGTAGCGAATTCCAACTCGTGCCAGATCGCCTCGATCCTATCCGCGTCGCGGCCGATCAGGCGCGGCGCCAGGTGGTCGGCCAGAAGCCGCATGACCGAGGAACCGCCGGTGCCGATGGTGTAGCTGTAGCCCATGCCGACCGCGCCGTCGGCATCGGTGATCGTGACGATCGGCGTTTCCTGGCTGACGAAACTCTGGATGGCGTCGGTGCGTTTCACCTTCGGCACCAGATCGACCATGGCCAGTTCGACCTTTTCGATCCTCGCCATGGTCAGGCCCTCAGCGACTTGCCGGTTTCGGCGCAGAACAGATGCGCCTGGGAAAGATCGAAGCTCATGGCGACGCGGTCGCCGGCCTTCAATGGCTTGGGGTTCAGCATGCGGGACACCCAGTCACGGCCGTCGAATTCGGCGAACACCAGCGTCTCGTTGCCGAGCGGCTCGGTCACGGCCACCGGCAGCTCGACAACGTGCACGTCGGCGGCGTCGCCCGATTGCAGGCCGTGGCCGACCGGATAGAGGTCGTCCGGGCGCAGGCCGAACACCACCTTGTCGCCGGCGGCGACGGAAGCCTTGAAGGCGCCCGGCAGCGGCAGGCTTCCGCCTCCGGCAAAGGCGAGCTTGCCGTCGGCGACGGTCGCTTCATGCAGGTTCATCGGCGGCGAGCCGATGAAGCCGGCGACGAAGCGCGTCGCCGGGCGTTTGAACACCTCGTCGGGCGTGCCGACCTGCTCGATATGGCCCTCGCGCATGATGACGATGCGGTCGGCCAGCGTCATCGCCTCGACCTGGTCGTGGGTGACGTAGATGACGGTGGATTTCACCTTGGCGTGCAGGCGCTTGATCTCGGTGCGCATCTGCGTGCGCAGCTTGGCGTCGAGGTTGGACAGCGGCTCGTCGAACAGGAACACGTCGGGGTCGCGCACGATGGCGCGGCCCATGGCGACGCGCTGGCGCTGGCCGCCCGAAAGCTGCGAGGGGCGGCGTTCCAGCAGCGCGTCGAGGCCGAGGATGGCCGAAGCCTCGGCCACCCGGCGCGCCTTCTCGTCTTCCGTCACGCCGGCGATTTTCAGCGAAAAGCCGAGGTTCTCGCGCACCGTCATGTGCGGGTAGAGCGCGTAGGACTGGAACACCATGGAGATGTTGCGGGCGCGCGGCGCGAGATCGTTGACGACGCGCCCGCCGATCTCGATCGTGCCGCCCGAAATCTCCTCCAGCCCGGCGATCATGCGCAAGGTGGTGGACTTGCCGCAGCCGGACGGCCCGACCAGCGCGATGAACTCGCGGTCGGCGACGTCGAGGTCGATGCCGTGGACGATTTCCATCGTGCCATAGCGCTTGGTGAGTTTTTTCAGCGAGACGGTTGCCATGGTTCAGCCTTTCACCGCGCCGGAGGTGAGGCCGCCGACGAGATGTTTCTGGACGATGAAGGTAAGGACCAGCGCCGGCACGATCATCACCACCGCCAGCGCGCACATGCCGCGCCAGTCGATTGTGAACTCGGCCGTGTAGTCGAGCAGGCCGACGGGCAGCGTCTTGGAATTGATCGAGCGCGTCAGCTGCGAAGCGAGCGCGAACTCGTTCCACGAGGTGAGGAAGGCGAAGATGCCCGAGGAGGCGATGCCCGGCCCGGCAAGCGGAAACTCGACCTGCCAGAAGGCCTGCCAGCGGGTGCAGCCGTCGATCTGGGCGGCCTCTGCGAGATCGCGCGGCACCTGCCGGAAGAAGCCGTCGATCAGCCAGATGGTGAACGGCACGTTGAGCGCGACATAGGCCAGGATCAGGCCGAAATGCGTGTCGATGATGTCGAGCTTGGCATAGACGAAGAACAGCGGCAGCGACAGCGCGATGCCGGGCACCGTGCGCGTCAGCATCAGGCCGAGGAACAGCCCCGACTTGCCGCGGAAGCGGTAGCGCGCGAAAGCGTAGCCGCCGGCCATGCCGATGGCGATGGCGATCACCGTCGAGGTGACGGAAATGATGAGCGAATTGCGGAAATAGTCGAACACCGGAATGCCGCCCTTGCCGACGCCCGAGAACATGGCGACATAGGCGTCCAGCGAAATCTGCTGCGGAATCCAGACCGGCGGCTTGGCCATGATCTCGACGGTGGGGCGCAGCGAGGAGAGCACGATCCACAGGCCGGGCAGGCAGATCACCAGCATGGCGAGGAACAGGCCGACGCCATGGGCGACCCTGGCGGCGCGGCGCTTGATGCGGGCGGATGTGTTGGCGTCCATTGTCACCACTCCGCGCCGATCTGCGCGCGCGCCGCGGCGAGCTTCTTGAAGAAATAGACGGTGAAGACGATCGACAGCACGATCGAGACGTAGGCCATGGCGTTGGCCGGCCCCATGCGCGCGTCGGAGTAGGCGGTGCGCGCGATCAGCGTCCACAAAAGCTCGGTGCGGCCGGCCGGGCCGCCGTCCGTCATGATCTTCACGATGTCGTAGGCGCGCGCCACGTCGAGCGAGCGGATCGTCATGGCGATGAAGGCGAACGGCATGACGAACGGCCATGTGACATAGCGGAAGGTCTGCCAGGGCGTGCAGCCGTCGACGCGCGCCGCCTCCACCGGCTCCTTCGGCATGGCGAGCAGGCCGGCGAGGATGAGGATGGCGAAGATCGAGGTCGAGGACCAGATCTCGGCGATCGAAATGGCGATGAAGGCGAGCTTGCCGTCGATCAGCCAGGGGATCGCGCGGTCGGTCAGCCCGAGCGATTGCAGGGTGTTGTTCACCAGGCCGATATTGTCGTTGAACATGAACTTGAACTGGAAGCCGACGAGGATCGGCGAGAACATCATCGGAAACATCATGATGGTTCTGAGCAGGCGCTGGCCGCGCGAGGCTTTTTCCACCAGCAGCGCGAGGCCGAGGCCGAACAGCATTTCGAGGTTGAGCGCCACCGTCAGCAAAAGCACGGTGCGACCGAAGGCGATCCAGAAATTCCAGTCGGAAAGGATGCGCTGGTAGTTGCGCAGGCCGATGAAGGTGAAGAAGGTTTCCGGCCGCGTCAGCCTAAACGGCGTGAAGCTCGAATAGAGCGACAGCGCCAGCGGCACGACCACCACCGCCGCCAGCACGACGATCGCCGGCAACAGGAGCAGGAATGGCGGTGAGAGGCGCGAGGCTTTCATTGCGGTCCGGTCTGATATGCTCTTCGTTTGGCTGGCCGTCCAAGATCGAACGCCGGCGCCGCCCCTCATCCGCCTGCCGGCACCTTCTCCCCGCAGACGGGGAGAAGAAAGCCTTCGCCAGCGGTTTTGCCAATCGCCGGCGACGTGAAGGAGAGGCAAGGCGGCGGAGCCTTCCCTTCTCCCCGTTTATGGGGAGAAGGTGCCGGAAGGCGGATGAGGGGCGGCGCCGGCGTTCGCCACCAGCCGCCCACATCTGCCTACAGCTTGCCGGCGTCCTCGAGGATCTGCGTCGCCTTGGCGGCGGCGTCGTCAAGCGCCTGCTTGGAGGTCTTGTCGCCCAGGATGGCGGCCTGCAACTGCGGATAGACGGCGTTGGAAATCTCGATCCATTCGGCCGTCTGCGGCACCGGGAAGGCGTTCTTGGCCGCTTCCTGGAAAGCCTGCAACACCTCGGTCTTGTAGGCGTCGCCCTTGGCCTGCTCGATGTCCCATTCCCAGACCGCGGTGCGGGTCGGCAGCGGGCCGGCGGCGGCTTCCAGCTTCTGGCTGTCCTCGTTGGTCAGCCACCACACCAGCGAGGCGGCGGCCTTCTTGTTGGCGCAGTTCTCGGTGACGGAGAAGCCGTGCGCGCCCGACCAGCCGGAGCGCTTGCCCGACGAGCCCTTGGGCTGAACCTTGACGCCGACATTGCCGGCGACCTTGGACGACTTCGGGTCGTTGAAGAAGCCGGCCCAGCCCGGCCAGTCGAGGTTGAGCGCGACGGTGCCGGAGGCGAAGCCCTGGCCGAGATCGTCCCACAGGTAGTTGGTGGTGCCGGCCGGCACGGCCTTGGCCTTGTAGAGATTGACGAACCAGTCGAGCGCCTGGACGCCGGCCTCGGAATTGAAGGCGGGCTTGCCGTCCTTGTCGAGATATTCGCCGCCGTCGGCCACCAGCATCTCGTAGAAGCGGCCGTTGATGGCCTCTTCCTTGCCGGCGAACTGGGTGCCGTAGAAATCCGGCGGGTTGGCGAAGAACTCGGCCTGGCGGGCCATTTCGTCGAACGTGTCCGGCGGCGTCAGCTCGACGCCGTACTTGTCCTTGTAGGCCTTCTTCTTGGCTTCGTCCTGGTAAAGACTCTTCTGGTAGTAGAGCGCCGAGACGTCGAACTGCGCGCGCGGCAGCATCACCAGCTTGCCGTCCAGGGTCGAGGCGGCGATGTTGGCCGGCACGAAGGCGGCGATCTCCTCCTTCGGCAGCAGCGTGTTCAGGTCGACATAGATGCCCGGATATTGCGGGGCGAAAGAAGTGTGGTTGGAGCCGACGCACCAGGTAATCGAATTGGAGGCGATGTCGGACTTGATCTCCTTGTCGAGATCGAAGTGGTTCTTCTTGGAGATGACGTTGACCTTGGCGCCGGTGGCCTTTTCCCAGTCGCCGATGCGCTCGTAGAGCTTCTCGTACTGCTGGCCGCCGATCAGCTTGGCGTCGATGGTGACGCCGGGAAACTTGCCGGGCAGGTCGGCGGCGCCGGCCGCGCCCACGCCCCATGCCAAAGCCAATGCGCCGGCCGCGACGCCGGAAAGCAATCTGTTCATGAATATCCTCCCTGGGGCGGCGATCGGCCGCCCGTAGCCTGAAGCGCCGGTCGCTTCATTCATATACAAACAAGATATTCATAGCCAGTCAATCGCTAAATTGCGCTTCCAAGCCTTCTTCGGCGAAAGACCTTCCCAATGAAATCGACGCTGCGTATATGAAGGCGGGCATTCACCAGAGGGAAAAATGGCGCAGGACGAAGAAGAGGACCGCTATCGCGCGCCGGCGCTCGACAAGGGGCTGGATATCCTCGAACTGCTGGCCAGCGTCGATGGCGGGCTGACGCAGGCGGAGATCGCCAAGCGGCTGGACCGCAGCCCGAACGAGTTCTACCGCATGCTCGACCGGCTGGTGCGGCGCGGCTACGTCACCCGGCCGGACGGCGACCGCTATTCGCTGACCCTGAAACTGTTCGGCCTGGCGCAACTGCACGCGCCGGTGCGCCGGCTCGTCTCCTACGCCACCTCGATCATGCGCGAACTGGCCGAAACCTCGTGGCAGGCCAACCAGCTCGTCGTCTTCGATCGCGGCAACGCCGTCGTCATCGCCCAGCAGGAAGCGCCGCGCTACTGGGGCATCTCGATCCGCGTCGGCTCCCATATCAGCCTGTTCGACACCGGCTCCGGCCATGTGCTGTTGGCCTTCCGCTCGCCGGAGGAACGGCAGATGATGATCGCCGAGCACAGCCGCAGCAACGAGAAGATCGAGCTGGCGCCGGACTTCTTCGAGCGGCTCGACCAGGTGCGCGACCGCGGCTACGAGATGATGGCCTCGCTTCAGACGGCGGGCGTCTACAACCTCTCCGCGCCCGTCCTCGGTCCCGACGGCCACGGCATCGCGGCCATCACCATCCCCTATGTCGCGCTGGTCAACATGCCGGCGGCGCCCGACATTACCAAGACGATCGAACTGTTGCGCGACGCCACCGCCCGCCTGTCGCAACTGGCTGGATCGGACGTGAAGCCCTCGGCCTAATTCTTATTTGAATGACGATTTCTCCTGTGAGATGATTTGGCCATGCTCAGGAGGACAGCATGATCGTCGATACCCACCTGCACCTGATCGACAAGACGGCGCTTCGCTATCCGTGGCTGGCCGGCGTGCCGGCGCTCGACCGCGACTTTTCGCAGGAAGAGTACGCCCTTGAAGCGCGCCGCGCCGGCATCGAGGCGGCGCTGTTCATGGAGGTCGATGTCGATGCCGCCGATATCGCGGCGGAACTGGCTTATGTCGAAGGGCTCGCCAAGGCGCCCGGCAGCCTGGTCAGGGGCGCCATCGTCTCCTGCCGGCCGGAGGAGGCGGGCTTCGCGGCCTGGCTGGAGACGGTACGGAAAAGCGCCTTCGTCAAGGGATTCCGCCGCGTCCTACATGTCGTGCCCGACGATGTCTGCGAACGGCCGCTGTTTCGCGAAAACGTCCGGCGTATCGCCGGCAGCGGCCTGACCTTCGACCTGTGCGTGCTGCCGCGCCAGATGAAGCAGGCGATGGCGCTGGTCGACGCCGCGCCGGACGTGCGGTTCGTGCTCGACCATTGCGGCGTGCCCGACATCAAGGGCGATGCCCGCCACCCCTGGAAGGAGCAGATCGCCGAGATGGCGAAACGGCCGAACGTGGCGGGGAAAATATCGGGCGTCGTCGCCTATGCCGACCCCGGCACATGGACCGTCGAGACGCTCAGGCCCTATGTCGAGCACACGATCGAAAGTTTTGGCTGGGACCGCGTCGTCTGGGGCAGCGACTGGCCGGTGTGCACGCTCGGCGGCGGCCTGCTCGGCTGGGTGGCGGCCACGCACGCGCTGCTTGAGGGGACAAGCGAGACGGAGCGGACGAAGCTGCTGTCGGGCAATGCGAAACGGCTTTGGCGGCTGAAGTAAGTCGCGTCGCATAGAGCGCATCGCCGCCCCGCTATGCCGGCGCCTACCCGGTGCCAAAACTGTCCCGGAACAGCCGGTTGAGGTCGGCGACCACGGCGGCGGCCGTGTGCCGCGCCGCGAGGCCGGCGTCGATGCGGTCGGACGCGGCCTGCTGGAAGGCCATGTAGCCGTCGTGGCGCGGGCGTAGCCATGCGCCTTCGAGCGTCGCGCGGGTGGCGCGATAGAAATCACCGGTGGCGGCGTTGACGGCAGCGTCCTCCCATGCGGCGGCATGGCCGGGCTGGCCGCCGGCGGCGGCATAGGGGCCGCGCTGCACGGCGCCGCTCGCCACCCAGTAGGCGAAATCGACGGCCGCATTTTTCGCCTTGGAAAAAGCCGACACGGCAATGCCGGTGCCGCCCAGCGCCGAGCCGACAGGTCCGTTACCGCCGGCCGACGCGATGTCGCCGAAGGCCAGCCGGTTCGGCCGGAAGCCTGCGACGGCGTAGGAGACATAGCCGTAGATCAGCGGCGCGCAGGCAATCCGCGAACCCGTCTCGGCCATTTTCTCCGACACCGCGATCGGGTCCATCGCCAGGCATCCGGGATCGACCAGCGCGGCGATTTCGGCGAGCAGTTCGTAGGCGGCTTCGCCCGCCTCGACGCCAATCAGGTCGCCCGGCCACTCGGCGGCGCAGGCATGCCCGAGGTTCGCCGCCAGCGTGAAGAACGTCATCAGCGAATGCGGCGGCCGCAGCGGCAACAGCACGCAGCCCTGCCGGGCAAATTCCAGCACCTCGGCCCATGTAGCGGGCGCGTGTCCGATCAGGTCGGGCCGCCAGGCCTGCACCTGCGCCGCCGCGTCGACGGGGAAGGCCCACTGCCGGCCCTGCCACCGGTAGCTCGCATAGGATTGGCCGACGCTGCCGGCGCAAAGCGCCGCGCGCTCGGCCTCGCGGCTCGGCACGTCCAGCGGGGCGAGGCAGTTCTCGGCGGTGATCTGGCCGACATGCGGATGGTCGATGACGATCAGGTCGTAGGCGCGCGCCAGTTCCTCCACCGGGAAGGATTCGAAATCCTGCAAGGAGCGCTTGTCCCAGACGATCTCGACGCCGGTCTTTTGCCGCCACAGCGCCGAGCAGGCGACCATCGGGTCGTAGCCGCGCGGATGGCTCCAGGTCATGCCTTTCAGCGTGGCGCTCACAGGCCGAACTCCGCGCGGATCTTTTCGCTGTGCTCGCCGACCCGCGGCGCGGCCCGCTCGACCTTGGCGCGCAAGCCGTCCACTCTGAGCGGCGAGCGGGTGGTGGCGATGGAGACGCCGTCCTCGCGCGTCACCGTCTGCAACAGGTCGAGCGCCCGGAACCCGTCGCTCGCCAGCACCTCTTCCCAGTTCAGCACCTTGGCACACCAGATGTCGGCCGGTTCGAGGATGGCCAGCCACTCGTCGATCGATTTCTCCGCGACGCGCCGGGCGATGATCGCCTTGATCTCGTCGCGCGCGGTGAACCAGCTCGACGGCTGGTCGCGGTAGGGCGCCAGCGCCTCGATCTCCATGAGGTCGGCCAGCTTCGGGATCGGCGTCATGGCGACGGCGAGGAAGCCGTCCTTGGCCGGATAGACGCCGTAGGGCGCCGCCAGATAGGCATGGGCGCTGCGGAAGGAAGACCGGCGCGGCAGCCGGCGGCCGTCGTTGAGATGCGTGGTCAGCACCTCGAACTGGAAATCGATCAGCGCTTCCATCAGGCTGGTCTCGACATGGCCGCCCTGGCCGGTGATGCCGCGCCGAACGAGTGCCGCGAGGATGCCTTGCGCGCAGGCGGCGCCCGCCAGCATGTCGGCGACCGCCAGCCCGAACGGCACCGGCCCCTGGTCCTCGTCGCCGTTCAGCCACATGACGCCGGAGCGCGCCTGCGCCAAAAGATCCTGACCCGGCCGTTTCACCCACGGCCCGTCCTCGCCGTAGCCGCTGATCGAGGCATAGACCAGACGCGGATTGAGCTTGCGCACGCTCTCGTAGTCGAGCCCCAGCCGCTCGATGACGCCGGGACGGAAATTCTGGATGAGCACGTCGGCCTTGGCGAGCAGGCCGCGCAGGGCAGCGAGGTCGGCCTCGTTCTTCAGGTCGACGGCAAAGCTTTCCTTGGCCCGGTTGATGGCGTGGAAGATGGTGGAATCGCCGCCGATTTCGGTATCGCTGAGATAGAGCCGGCGCGACAGGTCGCCGCCGTCCGGCCGCTCGATCTTGATGACGCGGGCGCCGAGGTCGAGCAGGCGCAGCGAGCAATACGGCCCCGACAGGAACTGGCTGAGATCGACGACGACAAGGCCGGAAAGGGGCAGGTCAGAACGGGACAGGTCGGCGGCCATGGTCACTTCTCCGTCTTGCCGGCGAAAGCGGCGGGGTTCTTGTACTTCACGGTTTGCAGATGCTCGCAGTAGAGCACCAGTTCGCCCTCGCCCTTGAACACCTCGTAGCTGGCGCGGATCAGGCCCATGTCCTTGTAGCGCGGCGTCTTGTCCATGTTGGTGCGGATCGAATAGATCGTGTCGCCGATGAACACCGGCTTGATGAAGCGCAGCCTGTCGTAGCCGTAGGAAAAGGCGTTGACGCAGTTGGTGGCGACGAGGCCGAGCCCGGCGGAAAAGACGAAGGCGCCGGCGATCAGGCGCTTGCCGAAGATGCCCTCGCGCTCGGCGAACATCTGGTCCTGCACGTAGGGGTGGATGTCGAGGACCAGCGTGTTGAAGAGATGGCTGTCGCCTTCGGCCATGGTGCGGCGCAGAGAGCGGATCTTCTGGCCGACCGGCCAATCCTCGTAGAACCAGTTCTCGGCGTTCCACACCGGCAGTTCGGCGTGCGCGGCCGGCATGTCGGCGGGATTCGTGGTGGCGACGCCGACCGTCGGCGCAAAATTCGTCATGTTCTGCCCCTCCCGTGGAAACGCATGCCGCCGGACGCGCCGCCCGTACGGAGCCGTTCGCAACGGTTTCTCTTATATGAAAATAATATTCACATATGAGTTTATAAAGCAAGCCGGAAACGGATGCCCGGCGGGAAGGGATTCCCAACCCGGCGGTCGATGGACAAACGGCGAGGCGATGGGCGAGCAAGCCGGGAACGCCGACGTGCCGCCGGTTTCGGAGGACGGTATCGGGCGAGAATGACGCGCCTTCCCGCCAAGCAGGAAAAGCGGTCATGCACGGTTTGCGATCAACAGGTGAGGCGCTAGGGCCGGATGTCGGGCTGCGGCGTTTCCAGCCAGTTCGTGCCGCGCTCGATTTCCCGCGCGATGCGCAGCACGGTCGTCTCGGCGAATGCCGGGCCGACGATCTGCACGCCGAGCGGCAACCCGTGCCGGGACAGGCCGACGGGCTGGCTGAGGGCAGGGTGTCCGGTGACGTTGAAGGGCGTGGTCTGCATCGGGCTCGCCGTGCCCATCGGATTGCTGATGTCGTCGAGCGGCGGGGCGGTTTCCAGCGTCGTCGCCGTCAGCAGCGCGTCATGGTCGGCGAAGACGGCGTTGACCGCATCGACGAGTTCACGCCGCAGGCGGCAGGCGTCGATATAGTCTACCGCGCTCAGCGTCGCGCCGACGATCAGTCGGCCCTGGTTGACTTCGCCGTAGTCGGCGAGCCGCGCCAGCGCGTTGTCGCGATGGACGGCACAGCCCTCGGCCATCAGGATCACCCGGCAGCAGGCGGAAAACAGCGCGAAGTCGGGCAGCACCACGTCCTCGACGATTGCGCCGGCCCGGCGCAGGATCTCCGCCGCCCGCTCGATGCCGGCCAGCACTTCGGCGTCGGCCTGCTCGAAGAAATGGCGCGGCATGCCGATCCGCAGGCCCTCGACGCCCTGCGCCAGCGCCGCGAGATAGTCCGGCACCGCAACATCGACGCTGCCGCTGTCCTCGGGGTCGTGGCCGGCCATGATCTGAAGGCCGACCGCCGCGTCCTCGACCGAACGGGCAAGCGGGCCGCAGGTGTCGAGCGACCAGGCGAGCGGAAAGACGCCGCGCCGGGAAACGCGGCCGTAGGTCGGTTTCAGGCCGACCGTCCCGGTCCACGAGGCCGGCCCGCGGATGGAGCCGCCGGTGTCGCTGCCCGGCGCCAGCCGCAGGAAGCGGGCGGCGATCGCCGCGACGCTGCCGGACGACGAGCCGCCGGTGAAACGCCGCCGGTCCCAGGGGTTGAGCGCCAGCGGGAAGGGCAGGTCGAAGCCGGGGCCGCCGAAGGCGAATTCGTTGGTCGCCAGCTTGCCGAGCAGCACGCCGCCGGCCTCGCGGAACCGCCGCGCCACGACGCTGTCGGCAGCCGGAACATTGTCGATCAACAGCCGGGAATGGCAGGTCGTGCGGATGCCGTCGGTGTCGTAGATGTCCTTGAGGGCATAAGGGACGCCGTGCAGCGGGCCGCGGTCGATGCCGGAGGCGCGCTCGCTGTCGGCGCGGCGCGCATCCTCCAGCGCGCGCTCGGGCGTCACCGTGATGAAGGCGTGGATTTCGCCGTCGAGGGAGGCGATCCGCTCCAGGGTTTGTGCCGTGATCGCCTCGGAACTGGTGGCGCCCTGCCTCAGATCCCGCCCCAGTTCGAGGATCGACTTGTCGAAAAAGCTCATGATCTTGTCCTCGGGGGCGTGGACGGCGGGGCGGGCACATGAAAGACCAGCGACGGCTCGGCGCCCGGCCGGCGGTGCAGCAGCGCGAGCTGCTTCTTGAGGTCCGCATAGGTCGAGAGGAGCGAGTCCCGCTGCGCCTCGGAGACGGTCAGCCCCGCGCGCTCGATGAGCAGGCGAAATTCTTCCCGGACGGATCTATCGGTTTCGTTCATCTGCCTTCGATGCTCTCCTGTCGGCCTGCCAGAGATATCCGGCGCGGCCGGGCGATTTGAGGTGCCGGCGCCGGGACGGTCAAATTCCGAAGACGAACGTCCGTCATTGGCGTGCGTTATGGTCCTCGGGCCGGATACCGCCGTCGAACAGCCGACGCACGGCGGCGCACCGCTCGCCGGCGGCCGCGAGCAGGAAGGACAGGTCCGTGCCGGCCGAAACGTACCGGGCCCCGGCATCGATCAACGCCGCCAGAAGCGGGCCGGCCGTGCCGGCGCCGCCGATGCCGACATGCTTGCCGTGGCGGCGCGCGGCGGCGATGACGGGCGCGAGCGCCTCCATCACCGCTTCGTCCGGGGGCCTGTCGCGGTAGCCCAGCGATGCCGCAAGGTCGTGCAGGCCGACATGCAGCAGGTCGATGCCGGGCACGGCCGCGATCGCCTCGGCATTCTCCAGCGCCCCGGCCGTCTCGATCATGACGCCGACCAGCGTCGCCGCGTTGACGTCTTCCAGCTCCGCCGCCCCGGCCGGCCTGAAATGCAGCTGCGGCAGGCTGGTGGTGATCGAGCGTCGGCCCGCCGGCGGAAACAGCGCGCTTTCCACCGCCTGCCGGGCCTCGGCGGCATTGCCGACGCCGGGCACGATGACGCCCAGCGCGCCGGCGTCCAGGGCGCGCGCGATCATCGCCGCGTCGAGCCCCGGCACGCGCACCAGCGGCGTGACCCCGAGCGCCGCGGCGCTCATTGAGATGTGGCCGGCCGCCGTCAGCGTCAGCGGGCTGTGCTCGAGATCGACATAGAGCGCGTCGTAGCCCGCGCTCAGCGCGATATGGGCGATTTCGGCGCCGCACGACAGGCGCACGATCATCGAGGTCGCCAGTTCGCCGGCGGCCAGTTTCGTCTTCAGGCGATTCTCGACGGCCATGTCCTGATCCCGGTTCGGGGCGATAGGACGGCGGGCCGCTTTGACGGTCAACTTCACAGATCGTATGGCCCGCATTCCGTTTTGAAATTTGCGCCCGCCCGAAGGCAGGCCTAGCTGTCGCCGTCACGGCGCGGCGGACCGCCGCCGGCGCACCATCGGGATTCGGGACGATGAGCGAGCTTTCCCTGGTCGAGCGGATTTGCCAGGCGGTCGGCGCCGACAGGGTGTTGACGCGACCCGGCGACGTCGCCGGCTACTATCGCGACTGGCTCGGCCGGACCGAGGGCAGGGCGCGCTGCGTGGTCCTGCCGCGCTCGACACAGGAAGTCGCGGCGGTGGTGCGCCTGTGCGCCGAGGCCGGCGAGCCGGTCGTGCCGCAAGGCGGCAACACCGGCGTATGCGGCGGCGCGGTGCCCTCGGCGGACGGGCGCGGCATCGTCCTGTCGCTGTCGCGCCTGAACGCCATCCGCCGGCTCGACGTCGAGGAAGACGTTCTCGTCGCCGAAGCCGGCTGCGTCCTGCTCGATCTCAAGCGGCGGGCCGAGGCCGCGGACCGGCTCCTGCCGCTGTCGCTGGGCGCGGAAGGCAGCTGCCAGATCGGCGGCAACGTCTCGACCAATGCCGGCGGCATCGCCGCCATTCGCTACGGCAGCGCGCGCGACCTCGTGCTCGGCCTGGAAGTCGTGCTGCCGGACGGCCGCATCTGGGACGGCCTGAGGCGCCTGCGCAAGGACAATGCCGGCTATCGTCTCAAGGACCTCTTCATCGGCGCGGAAGGAACGCTCGGCGTCGTCACGGCGGTCGCGCTCAAGCTCTTTGCGGCCCCGGTATCGAGCCGGCTCGCCTGGTGCGCGGCGGACAGCGTGGAGGCGGCGATCGCCCTGCTGCAACGCTGCCGCCGCCGGTTCCGCGAAGACCTCGCCGCCTTCGAGCTGATGTCCGGTCCGCTGCTGCGGCTCGTCTGCGCCCGGCTCGGCCAGACCCCGCCTTTCGAGGCGGCCGGCGACTGGACCGTACTCGTCCATCTGGCCAGCGGCGCCGACGCGGCCACCCTGGAGGCCGGGTTTGTCGAGACGCTGGCCGAGGCCATGGAAGCGGGCGAAATCCGCGATGCCGTCGTCGCCCGGTCGGGCAGGGAGGAGGAGGCGTTCTGGCGCCTGAGGCACGGTGTGACGGAAGCCAACCGCGCCCACGGCCTGAACGTCACCCACGATATCGCCTTGCCGGTTTCGCGGGCGGCGTCGTTCTTCAGGCAGGCCGACGCCATGGTCGCGGCGGAGTTTCCGGGCGCCGACGTCTTTTCCGTCAGCCATCTGGGCGACGGCAACATCCACTATACCGTGACGATACCGCATGCGCGCCTCGCCGAAGCCGGGGACCGGGCGGACCTGCAAGCCAGGATCACCGCCCGCGTGCACGAACTGGCGATGGCGATGGAAGGCACGTTCACCGCCGAGCACGGCATCGGCCAGCGCTATCGCGCTTCGCTGGCCCGCTACAAATCCGAGGTGGAACTCGACCTCTTCCGCCGCCTCAAGGCGGCGTTCGACCCGCAAGGGCTCATGAATCCCGGCAAGCTGCTTCCGCCGGCGGACGGGGAGAACGCGCCGCATGGCTGACGAGACGCCGCGCACCTTGCTTCGCCGCCCGCCGCCCGGAAGCTGCGACGCGCATGCCCATATCGTCGGCCCGCGCGACCGGTTCCCGCTGGCGCCGGACGCGCCCTATACGCCGCCGGAGGCCACGGCGGAAGCCTATCTGGCGATGCTCGACCGGCTCGGCGTTTCCTACGGCGTCGCCGTCCAGCCGGCTCCCTACGGCCTCGACAACAGCGCGCTCGTCGATGCGACGGCGCGATCGGGCGGACGGCTGAAGGGCATCGCCTGGGCGAGCGCCGCGGCGAGCGACGCCGAACTGGCGGCCCTGCGGCGCGACGGCGTGTGCGGCCTTCGCTTTTCGGCCTTCCCCCGCACGACCACCGCGCATGTCAGCGGCGTCGGCCTCGACGCTCTTTTCGCTCTGGCGCCGCGCATGCGCGAGCACGGCCTTCATGCGCAATTGTGGACGCCAATCGCCCACCTCGTCGAAAGGCTGCCCGACCTGCTCGGCCTCGGCATACCGCTCGTTCTCGACCATATGGGCCGCATCGAACCGGAAGCCGGCGCGGATGCGGCCGATTTTCAGGAATTGCTGGCGGCGGCGCGCGGCGAGGACATCTGGATCAAGCTGATCCCGCATCGCGTCTCGGCGCGCCATCCCGGCTATGAGGACGTCAGGCCGTTCCACGCCGCCCTTGTCGAGACATGCCCGCACCGGCTGCTGTGGGGAACGGACTGGCCCTTCGTGCGCATGGGCGACAGGGCGCCGACGCCGGAACGGCTGCTCGGCCTCTTCCTCGACTGGACAGCCGACGAGGCCGTCGTCCAGCGCATCCTGGTGAAAAATCCCGCCGCGCTTTACGGTTTCGGAGACGCCATCGGCGCCGGCTGACCGCGAAGGTCGCTCCTGCTCGCGCCGGCCGGAAATCGACCGGCGGCGTCCGTCAGGCAAGCGGCCGGCGGCGCTGCATGACCTGGTTGATCGGCGCGCCGTCGACAATCTCGCGCTGGCGTATCTCCTCGCTGGCGGCGATCTGGCCGGCGCGTTCGAGCACGGCGCGCATGTGCCGGTGCGGCACCACGCAGACGCCGACCTCGTCGGCGACGATCAGGTCGCCGGGGCTGACCTTGACCCCGCAGATGACGACATCGACGTTGACGGCGGCGGTGCGGATGCGCCACTTGCCGGTGATCGGGCTGACGCTGCGCGACCAGATCGGATAGCCGATGGCGCGCGAATGGGTGATGTCGCGGACCGCGCCGTCGACGATCGCGCCGACTTCGCCCTGACGCCGCGCGATGCTGGCGATGATGCTTCCCATGTTGGAGATATGGTCGATGCCTTGCAGCACCAGCACGTCGCCGTCTTCGGCCAGATTGTGCGCCTCCACGTCCGCCATCAGCGATTTGCCGGACGCGGCGGCCTCGGCCGGCGCCTCCGCGCGGGCGACGTTCAGCACCGTCAGCGCGCGGCCGACCATGCGGGCGGCGGGGTCGGTGGGTTTCAGGACGCCGCCGGGAATCGCCGCTGAATGGATGCCAAGCTCGTCCATGGCGTCCGAGGTCATGCCCGTCAGGTCGGGCAAAGCCTTGAAGCCGGCGACGATGTCGGGGGCGATGGACGGCAGGACGAGCTTGCCGAAAGCCTCGGGTGGAAGTCTTCCCAAGGTCTTCATCGATTGGTCTTCATCTGTCATCCGATAGCCTTCGCGTATGTATTTCCGAATTATTGATAATGATTACGGAATAAAATTTTCAGAAAAATCGAGTTCTCATGAAATAATAGTCTTGCCTATATTGTATCACGAAAGCAGGGCGACCGTATTGGCGCGCATTGGTTCCGTCAACTTTCCAGTTCGAATGGCCGCCATCATCCAGGATGATGGTCCCGACCGCTGCTTAGCGGGCCGAAGTGATATTGACACCGGGCCGGAACGGCATCCAGGATCATCAGTCTGGAAAATGAGGCGGCGGTTTTCATCGAGGATTTCGTTATGAGGCGAGGGGCGGCTTTCGGCGGCGAAGGACGGGTGCGACGGGAAGCGTGGGCCGGCGGGCTGCTCCGGCTCTCGTCGCCGGCGGCGAAGACGGTGCGGCGCTGCGATGGTTGACAGGCGCGTCGATCTCAACCTGTTGAACATATTGTATGCCGTCATGGCCGAAGGCAGCGTCACGCGGGCTTCGCAGAGGCTTTCCATGAGCCAGCCGGCGGTCAGCAACGCGCTGCGGCGGCTTCGGCACCTGTTCAACGACGAGCTTTTCGTCAGGGTGCCGGGCGGCATCCGCCCGACCGCCAAGGCGAGCGAAATCTGGCCCGACCTGCAAAGCGCCGTCGATCAGTTGCGCGCCATCGCGCTGCCGCAGGCGTTCTCGCCGGCCGGGACGACGGTGACGTTCAATCTCGCCATCACCGACACGCTGGTTTCGCGGGTGCTGCCGGCGCTGGCGCTCCGGCTCGTCTCAGATGCGCCGCTGGCGAAGCTCTGCCTGCACCTGCATTCCACGCCCAATTCGACCGGCGGGCTGGAACGCGGCACGATCGACTGCGCGGTCGGCATGTTCCCGACCGCCGGCGGCGATTTGAGAATGGAGGGCGTGCTGGCCGACGACTATGTCTGCATCTTCCGGCGCGGCCATCCGGAGTTACACAATCCGCTGACGCTGAAGGATTTCGTCGCGGCAAGGCACGTCCTGGTGAAGCAGGCGACGTGGCAGGCCGGCATCGTCGACGGCTGGCTGAGCCTCGAGGCCGAGCACAGGGAAATCACCCTCGTCGTCAACCGGGCGGAAGACGCCATCAAGATCGTGCGGCGCACCGATCTCGCCGCCGCGGTGCCCCGCTCCTACGTGCTGTCGGTGCCGGATGTCGAGGACCTCGAAGTGGCGGACCTGCCGTTCCAGCACGAAAAGATCCTCTACAAGATGGTCTGGCACGAGCGCACGGAAAGGGACGCGGCCCGCATCTGGTTCCGCTCGATCGTCCGCGACGCCATCGTGGCGACCTGCGCCGGCGGCCATCCGGCGCCGCCCGGCCCGCCTTCCGCAACCGCCGGCGCATAGGCGCGGCCAGCGGGAATTTTCGCCTGCGCCGGCATTCGCCGGAAGCATGGCCGCCGGGGACCGTGATTGAGCACAGTGATATCACGCATGCAAATATCAAATTTGACGTGATGAGGGCCGTCCGCACACTTTCTCCTCACCAAATAACGGGAGGAGCACAATGGGTCACAATTCTGCGGACCACAGGTCTGGATATCGCCGTTTCGCTCTCGGTCTTTCGCTGACTGGCGCAATACTTGGTGGAATGGTTTCGTCTGCATTGGCCGGCGACGCCTCGCCCATCACCATCGGCGTCATCCTGCCGCTCACCGGCCCCGCCTCGCCGGTCGGCAACGAGATGCGGCGCGGTCTGGAACTCGCGCAGGACGAACTTGCGGCGAAGGGCGGCATAGCGGGCCATCCCGTCAAGTTCGCCTTCGAGGACAACCAGGCCCGGCCGGACCTGTCGGTCATCGCCTTCAACAAGCTGACCTCCATCGAGGACGCGCAGGTCATCTTCTCGGCCATGTCGGGGCCGACGCTCGCCATCGCGCCGCTGGCGACGCGCAAGCGGGTGCTCGAAATCAACGCCGGCGCCCAGGCGGATGCGCTCAACACCGCTTCTCCCTATCTCTTCAACACCTTGCCGACGGTGAGCCGCGAGGCCGGCATCCTGGCGAAATACCTGGTCGAGAAGGGGATGAAGACGGCCGGCATCCTCTATGAGAACGCCGCAGCCGGCGAGGCCGGCCGCGACGGCTTCGCGCAGGCCTTCGAGCAGGCCGGCGGCAAGGTGATCGGCGAGGAGCCGGCGCAGTTCGGCCAGGCCGATTTCCGCCCGCCGCTGCTGAAGCTGGCCGCCGCCAACCCGGAAGTGATCTTCGCCTCGGTGACGGTCGACCAGCTCGAACTCGCCCAGCAGTATCGCCAGCTCGCCGGCAAGGCGCCGCTCGCCGGCACGACGCTGCTCTACAGCACCAAGCTCCTGTCCGATCCGGCGGCGTCGAACGGGCTGATCTACAGCGCCATCCACATCGAGGCACCGAAGGAGCTGAACGATGCCTACAAGGCCCGTTTCGGCGCCGACATGCCGCTGTTCGCGAAACAGTACTACAACGCCTCGCAGATGATTTTCAGCGTCATGGAAGGTCTTGCCAAGGAAAACAAGGAAATCACCGGCGACACCATGCGCGCCTATATCCTCGAGAAGAAGACGTTCCAGAACCTCGTCAAGCTGATCTTCAACAGCAACACGGCGGAAACGCAACTCGACATCAAGGTGATGCAGGACGGCAAGAGCGAGCTCGTCACCTCGGTGGAACCCTAGGGTAGCCGCCGATGATCGTTCTTCAGTTGCTGGTCAACGGCATCGTTTCGGGCTGCGGGCTGGGGATCATGGCGATCAGCTTCTCGCTGATCTACTCGACCACCAACGTCCTGCATGTGGCGCATGCCGGCATCTATACGCTCGGCGGCTACCTGGCCTGGACGCTGGTCGGCCATGGGGTGCCGGCGGTGCCGGCCTTCGCCGGGGCGATCGCGCTGTGCGCGGCCGCCGGCGTCCTCATCCAGCGCGAGCTTTACGACAGGCTGGCCGACAGGAAGGCGGCGGAACTGGTCTACCTGATCGCCTCGCTGGGCCTCCTGGGCATCATCCAGAACGCGCTGGCGGCGATCTACACTGCCGATCCGCTGCGCTTTCCGCTCGGCTGGGCCGGCGAGATGGTGAGCAGCGTCGCCATAAGGCTGTCGGTCCCGCAACTGCTGACCATCG
>NZ_JAFKID010000003.1 GCF_017306545.1 Mesorhizobium sp. | reverse complement strand
CGTCCGAAGCCGCGTTGCGGTACGACGGGTATAGTGCATGGGGGTCGACTGGACGTAAAACACACCGGGCGGGGCGCGAGGATCGCGCCACGTAGTTTACTCAAGAAGGCTCGGCTTTTCGCCCCGCCTCCCGACCGCTCAATGGCCAGGGCCGAAAGGCAGCGTGGCGACGGAGACGCTTGAACAGCGTCGGGACTTCGTGCACACGGAAAAGCCTATGACCCATCCGCTCGATCATCTGGTTCTTCCCACCCGCGACCTCGAAACGGCGCGAGCGCGGCTCGGCGCGCTCGGCTTCATGGTGGCGCCGCAGGGCACGCATCCGTTCGGCACGATCAATTGCTGCGTCTATTTCGGCGACGGCACGTTCATGGAGCCTTTGGCGATCGGCGACGCCGATGGAGCCGGGCAGGCGGCCGATGCCGGCAACGTCTTCGTCGGCCGTGACCGCGCCTTCCGCGCCGGCAATGGCGACGACGGGTTTTCAGCCGTCGTGTTCGGCACCGACGACGCAGACGCGGACCACGCTCGTTATATTGCGTCCGGCATTTCCGCGGGCCAGAGGCTCGATTTCTCGCGGCCCTTCGTCGATGCTTCCGGCAAGCAGGATACCGCGTCTTTCCGCCTCGCCTTCGCGGCGGCGCCCGACATGGCGGACGCCTTCGTCTTTGCCTGCGAGCGCGCCAACGCGCCGAAGGTGGACCGCACGGCATTGCAGAGGCACGCCAACGGCGTCTCCGCCATCCGTGAGGTGGTCGGCGTCAGCACCGATGCGGAGGCGAAATTGCGCCTGCTCGCCGTGGCAGCCGCCATGCCGGCCGATGCCGTTTCCGGAAACCGGCTTGCTCTACCCAATGCGGACCTGACGCTTCTCGATGCGCCCGGTTTCCAGCGCCGTTTCGGCGTGGCAGTCATGCCGTCGTCGCTGCGCTTCGCCGCAGTCGTCTTTGCCGCATCTGATGTGCGCAGCCTTGCGCCCCGCCTTGCCGGTGCCGGCATCGATCACCATTTCAGCGGCGCAAGCCTTGTCATTCCGCCGTCGGCGGGGCAAGGCGCCACCTTCGTCTTCGAGGAATCCTGATGAGCCAGCCGAATACCCTTGTCACCGCCGGCAATGTCCGTTTCGGCAACGACCTGCCGCTGTCGCTGATCGCCGGGCCGTGCCAGCTCGAATCGCGCCAGCACGCCTTCGACATGGCGGGCGCGCTGAAGGAGATGACGGGAAAGCTCGGTATCGGGCTGGTCTACAAGTCGAGCTTCGACAAGGCGAACCGCACCTCGCTGTCGGGCAAGCGCGGCGCCGGGCTGGATGCCGCCCTGCCGGTCTTCGACGATGTGCGAAAGGAATTCGGCCTGCCGGTGCTGACCGATATCCACACCGAGGAGCAATGCGCGATCGTCGCGCCGCATGTCGATATCCTGCAAATCCCGGCCTTCCTCAGCCGCCAGACCGACCTGCTGATTGCGGCGGCCAAGACCGGCAAGATCGTCAACGTCAAAAAGGGGCAGTTCCTGGCGCCGTGGGACATGAAGAACGTCGTCGCCAAGGTGACGGGTTCGGGCAACGCCAACGTGCTGGTGACGGAACGCGGCGCCTCCTTCGGCTACAACACGCTGGTGTCCGACATGCGCTCGCTGCCGATCATGGCAGAGATGGGCGCGCCGGTGATCTTCGACGCGACCCATTCGGTGCAGCAGCCGGGCGGGCAGGGCGGCTCCTCGGGCGGCGAACGACGCTTCGTCGAGACGCTGGCGCGGGCGGCCGTTGCGGTCGGCGTCGCCGGCGTCTTCATCGAGACGCACCAGGACCCCGACCATGCGCCCTCCGACGGCCCCAACATGGTGCCGCTGGACAGGCTACCGGCGCTGCTGGAAAAACTGGTCGCCTTCGACAAGGTCGCGAAGGCTTGATGGCACCGGCCTTGTGAGGGGGCCGTCCGACGGATAGCTTTCGGGCGGGGGCAAGCATCAGCCGTAAGGAGAAGCCATGTCCGTCGCCCGTGTCACCGAGATTACCTCTTCATCCAAGGTCAGCTTCCAGGACGCGATGGAAAAAGGCGTCGAGCGCGCCAACAGGACGCTGAAGAACGTCAAGGGCGCCTGGGTACAGGAACAGAAGGTCGAGGTGGCCGACGGCAAGATCGTCGCCTATCGGGTCAATATGAAAGTGACCTTCGTTCTGGAGGAATGACCGCAAACAGCGGAGCTTCCAGCTCCGCCGCGCCGTCTTGTCGGCGCCAGCCGGTTTATCTGCGTCGCCTCTCGGCCGGTATCGTAAGCGCACCACGGAATGCGAGGTTCTTCTACCGACCTCCATTATTTGCGCCCGCCGATTGCGTTTTGCCGTGCTTTGGCTAAGACGGGCGCGTTCCAACCCATTGCCGTGAGGACCATCCAATGACCGCCATCGTCGATATCGTGGGCCGTGAAATCCTGGACAGCCGCGGCAATCCGACCGTCGAGGTCGACGTCGTGCTGGAAGACGGCTCGATGGGCCGCGCGATGGTTCCTTCCGGCGCTTCCACCGGCGCGCATGAGGCGGTCGAACTGCGCGACGGCGGCCCGCGCTATCTCGGCAAGGGCGTCGAGCGCGCGGTCGAAGCCGTCAACGGCGAACTGTTCGAGGCGATCGGCGGCATGGACGCCGAGAATCAGCTTCACATCGACCAGACGATGATCGAACTGGACGGCACGCCCAACAAGAGCCGGCTCGGCGCCAACGCCATCCTCGGCGTTTCGCTGGCGGTGGCGAAGGCGGCGTCCGAATCCGCCGGCCTGCCGCTCTACCGCTATGTCGGCGGCGCCGGCGCGCATGTCCTGCCGGTGCCGATGATGAACATCATCAACGGCGGCGCCCACGCCGATAACCCGATCGACTTCCAGGAATTCATGATCATGCCGGTCGGCGCCTCCTCGCTGCGCGAGGCGGTCCGCTGGGGCTCGGAAGTGTTCCATACGCTGAAGAAGCGGCTGAAGGACGCCGGCCACAACACCAATGTCGGCGACGAGGGCGGCTTCGCGCCGAACCTGAAGAGCGCGCCGCAGGCGCTCGACTTCATCATGCAGTCGATCGAGAAGGCCGGCTACAAGCCGGGCGAAGAGATCGCGCTCGGCCTCGACTGCGCCTCGACCGAGTTCTTCAAGGACGGCTCCTACGTCTACGAAGGCGAGAAGAAGACGCGCGATCCCAAGGCGCAGGCGAAATATCTCGCCAAGCTGGCGGGCGACTATCCGATCGTCTCCATCGAGGACGGCATGGCCGAGGACGACTGGGAGGGCTGGAAATACCTGACCGACCTGATCGGCAAAAAGGTGCAGCTCGTCGGCGACGACCTGTTCGTCACCAACTCGGCGCGCCTGCGCGACGGCATCCGCATGGGCGTCGCCAATTCCATTCTGGTCAAGGTCAACCAGATCGGCTCGCTGTCGGAAACGCTCGATGCCGTCGAGACGGCGCACAAGGCCGCCTATACGGCGGTGATGTCGCACCGCTCGGGCGAGACGGAGGATTCCACCATTGCCGACCTCGCCGTCGCCACCAATTGCGGGCAGATCAAGACCGGCTCGCTGTCGCGCTCCGACCGCATCGCCAAGTACAACCAGTTGATCCGCATCGAGGAGGAGCTCGGCAGCCAGGCGCGCTACGCCGGCACGTCGATCCTCAAGGGCTGAGAGTAAATCCACGGGCAGAGAGATCGGGGCGGCAGCTTTGCCGCCCTTTCTTTTTGGCCAGGACGCCGCGTCACCGGTCTCCGTAACCGTCCATTAAGCAAGAATGGGCGAGAAAGGAGCCATGAGAACCAAGGTCATGTGGACGCGCCAGCACAAGCAGCGGAACACCGGTCGGCTGATCATTCCGACGCTGTGCGCTGCCGTCTTGGCCTATTTCGGCTTTCATGCTTATCATGGCGAGTTCGGTATCTATTCCAAGTACCGCATGCAGGCGCAGATCGCCGATCTGCAATCGCAGCTGGCGACGATCAAGGCGCGCCGCACCGAGATGGAGCAGCGGGTGCAGCTGATGCATGACGGCACGCTGGAAAAGGATATGCTGGACGAACAGGCGCGCCGCGCGCTCAACGTCTCGCAAGGCGACGAGGTCGTCGTCATGTTGCCCGGGCCGGCAAATTAACCGGACTTCGGTTAATCGGGCTAATCCGCAATGATTATAAACGTTTAGTTGCATGTCAGCCATGCGTTTTTCCGCATGGCGGAAACTGCCGTTTGCGTGCTAGCCTTTCTGCAATCGATGGGGAGGCGAGACACTCCCCCAGTCCGCAAAGAGACGCCAACAGGGAGTGATTGATGGCCACCGCCGCCAGGAAAGCGCCTGCCAGATCGAAGGCCGACAGCAAGTCGGCGCTGACGACCCCGAAGCCGGCAGACTTCACCAAGCAACAGGAACTCGATGCCTATCGCCACATGCTGTTGATCCGCCGCTTTGAGGAAAAGGCGGGCCAGCTCTACGGCATGGGTTTCATCGGCGGCTTCTGCCACCTCTACATCGGCCAGGAAGCGGTCGTCACCGGCATGAAGATGGCGCTCATCGAGGGCGACCAGATGATTACCGCCTATCGCGATCACGCCCATATGCTGGCGATGGAGCTTTCCCCGCGCGGCATCATGGCCGAGCTAACCGGGCGCAGGGGCGGCTTGTCCAAGGGCAAGGGCGGCTCCATGCACATGTTCTCCAAGGAGAAGAATTTCTACGGCGGCCACGGCATCGTCGGCGCCCAGGTATCGCTCGGCACGGGCTTGGCCTTCGCCAACAAGTATCGCGGCAACAAGAACGTCTCCGTCACCTATTTCGGCGACGGCGCCTCGAACCAGGGCCAGGTCTACGAGAGCTTCAACATGGCCTCGCTGTGGAAGCTGCCGGTCATCTACGTCATCGAGAACAACCGCTACGCCATGGGCACGTCCGTCACCCGCTCCTCGGCCGAGACGGATTTCTCCAATCGCGGCGCCTCCTTCAAGATCCCCGGCATCAAGGTGGACGGCATGGACGTGCGCGCGGTGAAGTCGGCCAGCGACATGGCGGCCGAATGGTGCCGTTCCGGCAACGGCCCGATCATCCTCGAGATGAACACCTATCGCTATCGCGGCCATTCCATGTCCGACCCGGCCAAGTACCGGTCGAAGGAGGAGGTGCAGAAGATGCGCTCCGAGCACGACCCGATCGAGCAGGTCAAGGCGCGCCTGACCGAAAAGAAGTGGGCGAGCGAGGACGAGCTGAAGGCCGTCGACAAGGAGGTGCGCGACATCGTCGCCGATGCGGCCGACTTCGCCCAGACCGACCCCGAGCCGGATGCGTCCGAGCTCTGGACCGACATCACGCTGTAAGGGGAGGGCTAGGATATGCCGATCGAAATTCTGATGCCTGCGCTCTCGCCGACGATGGAAGAGGGCAATCTCGCCAAGTGGGTCAAGAACGAGGGTGACAAGGTGGCCCCCGGCGACGTGATTGCCGAGATCGAGACGGACAAGGCGACCATGGAGGTCGAAGCCGTCGATGAAGGCACGCTGGGTAAGATCCTGATCGCCGCCGGCACCGAGGGCGTCAAGGTCAACACGCCGATCGCCGTGCTGTTGCAGGACGGCGAAAGCGCCGCTGACATCGGCAAGGGCGCCGCGCCTGCCAAGGCGGAGGCGCCTGCAAAGGTGGAGGAGCCGGCGCCCAAGGTCGCCGAAGCGCCGGCCAGCGATGCGGCCGCACCCGTGCCGGCCGCGCCGAAGACCGAAGCTGCCGCCGATCCGGATATTCCGGCCGGCACCGAGATGGTTTCGACCACCGTGCGCGAGGCGTTGCGCGACGCCATGGCCGAGGAAATGCGCCGCGACCCCGACGTCTTCGTCATGGGCGAGGAGGTCGCCGAGTACCAGGGCGCCTACAAGATCACGCAAGGGTTGTTGCAGGAGTTCGGCGCCGAGCGCGTCGTCGACACGCCGATCACCGAGCACGGCTTCGCCGGCGTCGGGGTGGGTGCTGCGATGACCGGTCTGAAGCCGATCGTCGAGTTCATGACCTTCAACTTCGCCATGCAGGCGATTGACCAGATCGTCAATTCGGCGGCCAAGACGCTCTATATGTCGGGCGGCCAGATGGGCGCGCCGATCGTCTTCCGCGGCCCGAACGGCGCCGCTGCCCGCGTCGCGGCCCAGCACAGCCAGGATTATGCCGCCTGGTACAGCCATATCCCCGGTCTCAAGGTGGTGATGCCCTACAGCGCGGCCGACGCCAAGGGCCTGCTGAAAGCGGCGATCCGCGACCCGAACCCGGTCATCTTCCTCGAGAACGAAATCCTCTACGGCCACTCCTTCGACGTGCCGAAGCTGGACGATTTCGTCCTGCCGATCGGCAAGGCGCGCATCCACAAGGCGGGCAAGGACGTCACCATCGTCTCGTGGGGCATCGGCATGACCTATGCGGTCAAGGCCGAGGCGGAACTGGCCAAGATGGGCATCGACGCCGAGATCATCGACCTGCGCACCATCCGCCCGATGGACCTCGAAACGGTCATCGCCTCGGTGAAGAAGACCAATCGGCTGGTGACGGTGGAGGAAGGCTTCCCCCAGTCCTCGGTCGGCGACTTCATCGCCAACCAGGTGTCGAGGCAGGCCTTCGACTATCTCGACGCGCCGGTCATCACCGTCGCCGGCAAGGACGTGCCGATGCCTTACGCGGCCAATCTCGAAAAACTGGCCCTGCCGAACGTCGGCGAGGTCATTGAGGCGGTCAAAGCCGTCACCTATCGCTGAGCCGGCCGGGAGGGAACAATGCCGATCAACATCACCATGCCGGCTCTGTCGCCCACGATGGAAGAGGGCAACCTCGCCAAGTGGCTGGTCAAGGAAGGCGATCATGTTTCGCCGGGCGACGTGATCGCCGAGATCGAGACCGACAAGGCGACCATGGAAGTCGAGGCTGTCGACGAGGGCACCGTCGCCAAGCTCGTCGTGCCGGCCGGTTCCGAGGGTGTCAAGGTCAATGCCCTGATCGCAATTCTCGCCGGCGAGGGCGAGGACATCGGCGCTGCCGCCAAGGGCGGTGGCGATGCGGCGCCGAAGGCGGAAGCAAAAGCCGAGGCGCCGAAACAGGAAGCCCCCAAGGCTGAAGTGCCGAAGGCCGCACCCGCCGCCCTGCCGGCACCGGCCGCAGCGAGTACCGCTCCGGTAGCAAGCGGTGAGCGTACTTTTGCCTCGCCGCTGGCGCGCCGCATCGCCAAGGATGCCGGTATCGACATATCGGCCGTCGCCGGTTCCGGTCCGCACGGCCGGGTGGTGAAGGCGGATGTCGAGATTGCGATCGCCGGCGGCGGTGCCAAGGTGGCGCCTGCCGGCCAGGCCGCGCCGTCCGCTGCGGCTGCGGCTCCCGCCTCCGCGCCCAAGGCGCTATCGGACGATGCGGTGCTCAAGCTGTTCGAGCAGGGCTCCTATGAACTGGTGCCGCACGACAACATGAGGAAGACCATCGCCCGGCGGCTGGTCGAGGCGAAGTCGACCATCCCGCATTTCTACCTGACGCTGGATTGCGAGCTGGACGCGCTGCTTGCGCTGCGCTCGCAGTTGAATGCGGCGGCACCCATGAAGAAGACCGAGAAAGGCGAGGTCCCGGCCTACAAGCTCTCCGTCAACGACATGATCATCAAGGCGATGGCCATGGCGCTGATGGCGGTTCCGGACGCCAACGCCTCGTGGACCGATGCCGCGATGGTGAAGCACAAGCACGCCGACG
>NZ_JAFKID010000023.1 GCF_017306545.1 Mesorhizobium sp. | reverse complement strand
ACCCGTGAACACCTCGAAACGGCGCGCCGGCTCGAGATCGCTGGATTTAAGCGTAAGCTCTGAAATCGTCATGTGTCGAAGCCCTCAAAGGCTCCGAACATCGTTCCTCACGATCACGCGCGAAAGGTGCCGCCGCAACAGCGCTTACGGCCTTCTTACTCTTGCTGGCGCTGAACTGAGAGTCTTAGGCGCAATCCTAGAACTCCAGAGAAAACCTCACTCAGTGTCTAAGCGGAGAGAAATCCTGTCGTACGCAATTCTTCCTCTATCTTAGTGAAAGCAATGCGTGCCTGGACGAACTGATCGTTTGAAATCTCGCCCGAATGCGCCTCCTCCGTTCGCACTACACGGATTGCCTCCATATAAAAATCGAATTCAACCTTCTTTATAGAAAACAGATTCTGAAATATATTCCATTTCGCCGAAATGATTTTCGATAGATCGCTGAGGTTGAGGTCTATAGAATTTGGCTGTAAAGCAGCAGAAAATCCGCGTTCATTTACGCGCTTTAGACTCGATCCGGACAAAATAGAAGCAGCCTCTTGCTGCGCTTTATTTCCAAAATTGGCCATAAATATAGCCAATATGAGACGGCGCATCGCGGGCTCTATCGTTGACCTTCTTGCGGCAACTTCCACCATACGCTCTTCATTCGATTTAACTAATTTCGTAAATTTCGACTTCTTCCTAAGATGTTCTCGAACTGATTCAATCCTGAAGTAGTATCCATCAACCCCTTTCGCGATCAAGCCGTACCCGATCAGGTGACTGGTAAGCGAAGGATCTTGAGCAAACGAATTAAACAACTCTTTATCGTCGTTTGCCAATGCGTTGAGCATTATATATTCATCAGGAAAATCCCGTATTAAAACATCTAATATCATTTCCGTGTAATTCGCATAATTTATTTCAAAATCCACTTTTGCTTTGTCATACATAGATCTATCGACCTCAACGGGTCTAGCGATCTGCGAATTTCTGTTAATTATCGAGCAGATATGCCTGATAAGGTAGGGATGCCCTCCGAAATCTTCGTGAAGTTTGGAGCACACTACGTCATTAAATTGCAGCCCCATATAGAGGCCCAGCTTTTTGACCATTTCCGAGGTCTGGCTATGGTCAAAACCTGGGATGTACTCAATTGGAACACCGTTGAATATCGGATTGTCGTGACCTTCGATGAAGGCAGTCTCTATGCATCGAGAATTGGTGCCAATGAGTGAGAATGAGAAAACGCCCGTATGACGCTGAAAAGCAGATCGAACGGCCTGCCAAAAAAGTATAAAATCAGTTCCAGAAGACCAGTGTAAAGACGACCCCGTTTTAGGAGAAATACGCTCGATCTCGTCGAATGCTACTATTATAGGTGATCTTTTGAGCGCGACGTGAAGCGCTTTAATATCGTCGAAAAACTGATCAGCAGCATTCAACTCCGTATAATTTGTCTCATCGATTAAACTTTGTTTTAGACTGTACTTATTTATCGTTTGACGAAGGATATATGGTAGAAGTTGAAACCATCGACGCTGGTGTACTGACGGGCTTTGGCAATCTATCGAGACAAAGGTTTGACCATTCAATCTACTCGCTCGTTCCAAGCCAAAAATAATCGATGTCTTGCCGCTTCGACGAAGGCCGAATAGAGCTGAATTTTCATTTGAACGATGTCTAGACAGGATGCCATTTATTAAGTCTGTACGACCAAAGAAGTAGGTGTCTCTCTTAAGAGGACTCTCAAATGCAAAAAGATCCCTTGAAAAGAAGTGCTGACGAAATCTGTTTATAATTAAAGATCTGTCTCTATTGTTAATTAGTTCGTCGTACGTGAATGGTATAATTATAGGTAATTCTGGATCACTCTTGAGTACATCTTTAATACGATCAATAATATTTTTATCTTTGCTTATAAGAACTCTGCAGATTGGGTCTATACGAAGTTGATTGAACCGACTGGCGGTAGCTTCGAACGCGTCGATTGTGCGAGCTTCAAACTCTTCATAATTGCTGAACACAGCAATTATTTCACGTTCCAAATTGAACATTTTTGCAGCGGGATCGCACGGCTTTCCCAGAAACGCCCTATACGTGCTCTTCTCTGAAAGGATCAGCGGTCGTGTTCCGGATGTGACAAACCATTCGGATGCGAAGCGCCTAATAATCTGCTGCTCTTCTCCGCTGTAATTATCGTATTCGAAGCTTGGATGTATTCCGGGAGTTGCCATGCGAACAAAGGCCCTGAAAGAGGTGACGACTGGGTACGATTGTTGAATCATGCCACGTTTGAAAAGTCCAATGTGGGCGTGCGCGACCAGCCCTCTCGCTTATTCACCGACATAGCGACGGTGTCTTCTAACTCAAAGTGTTCCGCAATGATCTAGGCCAGTCGAATGCTTCACTTGGGTCGAGAGAGGCGGCCTGGATCTGTGAACCTCGGCGCGGTTGCGATATATGCCTTGCAAGCGATTCTCGTCAGGCGGGGCACGATTTGTCGGGAAACCAGTCCGAAAAACCAGTTGTATTCGAACACCTGTTCTCGCAGCGCTACGATGCCGCCACGGCATCGGTCATCGATCCTATCGTAACGCAGGGCGACATTCAGGAGGCTTTGACCGTTCTTCGCGCCGAGCTAGGGATAGCTCTGAGCGTTGGCAACCCAGCGAACTTCCTGAAGGACTATCTACGGTCGCCGACGCGGAACACCCAATGGCCAGTCTCGCTTTCGTCCAAGCAGTTCACGGCAAGGCAAGCTTTCGGAGGCGGTGCCGTGTTCGAGTTCGTGCCCTACCCGAGCGGACAGACGGAACCGTTTCCCGACGTGTTCGCGCTGCCCGCCGGCGGGCAGGTGCACGTTATCGAGTCGGTCTCGCTCCCTTCGGTGGCCAGGGCGCTTGGCCGAGACGATGAATCCTGGCTGACGCAGGTGATCGTTTTACAGCGGGTGCTGGAAACTCATTTTGCAGTCTATTCGGATTTGAACGTCATCGATCTTTTCCATCTCCAGAACAACCGAAAGGGCGGAGCGAAGACCGAGATCGACGCGTTGTTCCTGATGGTTCTCGGAGATCCCACAGATCCGAAGAAGGCATTGATTACTTTCGAGGCAAAGCGCCGGAATCCAATCTTGGCCGATCAAATCCGGAAGCAGGTCGCCTATACCGCGAAGCAATGCACCCTTCGCGCCGAGCTTTCCGACATCACTCTGGTGTTGCCTGTCGCCGCCGGAACGAATTCGAAGAAATTTGGGAAGGGTGTGGTCGCCATCTTCGAAATGGAGCCTGTGACGGTCGCAGACGGTGCCGCGGCCCACGATGCAGGTACCAGCCACGACCTTCCGCTCACGATTTCAAACGCCGTTGGCTATCGTTTCCAGCCCTCTGTTTCCGGAATATAGTCGCCGTCGAAACGGCAGGCCTATGGATACCCGAACGAGAGAACAACGGCGGCGAATCATGCAGGCCGTCGGTCAAAAGGACACTGGTCCTGAAATGGCCATCCGACGGCCGCTTCACGCATTGGGATACCGCTACATCCTCCATGCGAAGGGATTGCTAGGCAGGCCCGACCTGGTCTTTCCGGCTCGCCGGAAGGTGATATTCGTGCACGGTTGTTTCTGGCACGGCCATGAATGCCCTAAGGGCCGCGCACCCAAGAGCAGACAGGAATATTGGCGGCCGAAGATCGAGGCCAATCGACAGAGAGATTTCCGCGTCGTCGAGCAATTGGCAAGCGAGGGATGGGCCAGCTATACCGTATGGGAGTGCGAGACAAAAAACATCGCGAAGATCATCGAGGAAGTGGTTAACTTCCTCGGCCCAGTCAGGCATATTGATTCGCGGCCCGATCAGTATGCGGTGACACAAGAATGCGACCAATCGGAATCGACCTTTTCAGCGGGGCCGGAGGCTTAAGCCTTGGGTTCGAGCAGGCTGGCGTCGATGTCCGTGCCGCAGTCGAACTCGACCCGATACATGCGGCGGTTCATAAGTTCAATTTTCCGGAATGCGGTGTCATAGCAAAGAGCGTTGTCGGGCTTTCGGCGCGCGAGGTTCGGGAAGCCGCGCGCCTTTCCGATACCGATAAGATTTCGGTGGTATTCGGAGGGCCGCCTTGCCAAGGCTTCTCCATGATCGGCCATCGTGCCCTCGACGATCCTAGAAATCGTCTCGTGCATGAGTTCGTTCGCTTGGTCGCGGAGCTCGGCGCGGACTATTTCCTGTTCGAGAACGTAAAGGGACTTACCGTCGGACGCCACAGAGCGTTTCTAGACGAACTCGTTAGTGCTTTCGATAAGGTGGGCTATGCCGCAACCTTGCCTTGGCAGGTGCTCGACGCAGCCGACTACGGGGTGCCGCAGCACCGCGAGCGTCTAATTTTGATGGGCGCCAGGAAGGGGCTGGCCCTTCCATCGTATCCGGAGCCTTCGACCTCGCCCGCCGACGTAACCTCTAACGGGCGATTGCCCATCGGCCCGACGGCGAAAGATGCGCTGGGCGACCTACCGAACGCAGATGACTTCGCCAAATTGGCGGCCGGGGACAAGGCCAAGATAAAAGCCTCGGCCTATGGGCAGGCGAGCGCATATGCGTCCGCCCTACGTGGAGGGGCAGGCCATGATTGGCACTACGGCGTTCCGCGTGTGTGGGACCCAACGCTGCTGACTTCAAGTTGGCAAACCGATCACACAGAAATCAGCCGTCGACGGTTTGCAGAGACGCCACACGGCTCAACCGAGCCTATCAGCCGATTTTACAAGCTATCTCCCGATGGCTTGAGCAATACGTTGCGCGCCGGCACGGATGGCGCGCGAGGAGCCTTCACTTCACCGCGACCCATCCACTACAAACATGCCCGCTGCGTCACCGTCCGAGAGATGGCCCGACTCCATGGTTTCCCTGACTGGTTCCGTTTCCATTGGACCAAGTGGCACGGAGCGCGTCAGATCGGTAACGCGGTTCCGCCGCCGCTCGGCCGTGCCGCCGGATCGGCTATCGTCGCCGCGATGGGCATCGTGCCACGACCGATAGACAAGCCGATTGCCTTGGGCGACGAAAACCTTCTGTACATCAAGATGGCTGGAGCCGCAGAAGCTTTCGGGGTCGAGGCTCCGGTAATGAGGCGCGACAGGCAGAGCGGTGCCAAGAAGCGCAGTCAGGCCGAAACAGAAGCGGCCCGACTTCAGTCCGTCATGGCCCCGGCCGAATGACAGTCGTTCGTGGCAGCGGGAACGCGTATCAGAACATCATCGAAAGCATCTTCTTCGAACGATACGCCGAAGGGGTTCAAAGCTTCGAATTCGAGCGTACGGACATCGAAACCGCCGCTGCCCAAATGGGCATCGCATTGCCCAAGAATCTAGGCGATGTGATCTATTCGCTAAGGTATCGGGCTGGTCTGCCACAAAGCATCCTGGAAACGCAGCCGTCCGGCATGGAATGGATCGTCGAGGGCGCTGGCCGCGCTCGATATCGCTTTCTCCTGGTCCGCCTAAATCGAATCCTTCCTCGCACCGACTTGGCCACTATCGCAATACCAGATGGCACTCCAGAGGTGATTCGAGCCTATGCGCTAGACGACGAACAGGCGCTACTGGCAATCGTTCGCTATAATCGCTTGCTCGACATCTTTCTCGGCCTCACGACCTACAGTCTCCAGAATCACCTAAGGACGACGGTTCGTAGCATAGGTCAGATCGAGATCGACGAGCTCTACGTGGGGATCGACAGGTACGGCTGCCATCACATTATCCCCGTCCAGGCAAAAGGCGGATCGGATCAAATTTCGGTGGTACAAACAAAGCAGGATATAGCTTGGTGCCAGCAACGCTTTACTGGCCTTCGGTGTAGAGCGATCTCGGCGCAGTTCATGAGTAACGAGCGCATCGCAATGTTCGAACTAGCCGTTCAAGACGACACCATCGTCGTCGCCGAGGAACGTCACTACAAGCTTGTTCCTGCGACCCAACTCGACGCTTCGGAAATCCAAAATTATCGGTAGAGCGTGCTGCCCGCTGGCTGGTACTGCGCTACGCCTGAATCAGGCTCCGCATCCCCCGGCCGCGCGTCCGGAACTCGTCGGCGAGAGGCGAAAGAAGGGGAGCCGCCTGCCCGGCCGCTTCCTGCGCGCGGATGAGGGCGAGGATTCTAAAGCCCTCAAGACACCAACGGCGGAGAGCCTGGCGGCGGTTGCGGTCTACTTCCTTGAACAGGTGGTTCCAGTCGTGCGGTTCCTTGGCGCGAAGCTGGAAATACGCCTGTAGGGCGTGGTCGTCGGCTATGCGGGTGTCGAGGCCCAGCCAGTCACACCAAGGCAGGCCTGGCCTCCGGACCTGGCGGAAGACCTTCCCATCGCATCGGCCGACGGCCTCCGTCTCGTTGGATTCCAACCAGCCTTGAATGAAGGAATCGAAGCGCACGAATTCCGGAGCCGGGCGACCGTGCGCCCGGTTCCTGACGTAGCGCCGGAGCGCGTGAGCTTCGTCCTGTTCGATCAACGCGGCCTCCTCTCCTCGGCGGCGGCATCGTCGGCGATGGCAAGCTCCTCCTCAGGCGTGAGGGCGTAGTCGGGGGCAAGGACTTCGCGCTTGCGCTTCTCCTCGTCGTCCTGGCGGGCGGCCTTGCCGTAGTAGCGGAAGGCAGGGAGGGCGGGAACGACGTCGGCCTCGGGTTTGCCGACCAGTCGGCCGCGCTGCTCGTCGTCCAGGTGCAGCGCAACGAAGTCGGCAAGGTCCTTGTCGTTCGCCTGAAGCTTCTTCAGGGCGGCGGCATCGCCGGCGGCGGCTTCCAGGAGAAGGCTGGCCATCGCCTTGTGCGACTTCAGGGCCGCCATTTCGTCGCCTTCACTCCGGAGGCGGCGGTTGTCGGCCTCGAACTTTTTGCGGACTTCCTCGGACGGGACATAGAGTTCGCCCGTGTCGCGGTCGTAGACAACGACGCCCTGCCGCTGCGCCTCCAGCCATACCGAGTCCTTGAAGTCCTTCGCGCCGAAGACCTCCAAACTCGAATCCCATTCATCGACGGCTTTCGCGAGCATCGCGCGCACGGCGGCGTCGGAAGCGGCCGGGCCGTGAATCCGGAGTTCGTCGCCGAGATCCTGGAGGCGGCATTTGCCGATCTCGATCCATACGCCGTCCTTGGCTTCGGTGATCTTCGTGAAGCCACGGGAGCGCCAGCGGTCGGCGATGGATTCGACGCGATCCGGAGAAAGCTCGAGAACCTCCTCGGGGTCGCGCTTGGGCCTCACGCCGTTGGCCTTCCGGCGGAGGCTCTTAAGCTCCTCCAGGCGTTCGATGTCGTCCAGGTCGTCTGCGGTGCGCAGGGCATCGGCGAGCGCGTCGGCCTGCCCCCTCATGCCGTAGACTTTCGCGAGACGGTCGCGAATCTCGATGTGCCCACCATCCTTCGCGGCGAGGCGGAGAGCGCCGGGGGCGGCCGCGTCGATGAAATGGAGGGAGGCCGCCCAGCCTTCGGGGTTCCGGAGGTCGGGAAAATGCTCCTTCAGGAGTTTCGTTTTGAAGTCCACGCGGCTCCGTGGACGGATTCCGCTGCGGGCTTGACGGGTTGCGTTTACGGCCATGATTTCCTCCTCTATGGCGGTCAATTCGTTCTCCTGAATCCGCTCCTTGCGGATGCTAGAAACAAGCTCGGTGCGGCGGTCGTGTTTCTGGCGCTTCCTGGCGGCGGCCTTCCGGCCTTCGCCCATCGTCGGCTCGGGTTCACGGTCATGCAGGCCGCGCGCGGCATTCGTCCGATGGTCGGCACGGCGGGCGCTGCCAGCGGCAGCTAGAAATTCGTTCATCAGGGAGGCGATGCGCTCGCGCTCGCGCGTGAGGGCTTCGCCACGTTCGCCACCTCCGTGACGCCCGCCAGATTCAAACATGGCGGTCAGGGCGGCGTTGCGGGTCTTCGCGAATCCGACGGGCTGGGAAGCGTCCAGCGCGCGCGGGGCGAGCATGACATGAATGTGAGGCTGCTCCTCCGAGTCAGCGGCTTTCGGCCGATGGAGGGCAACGTCCACGACTGCGCCGGCGGCGACATAGGGAGCGACGGCGGCCTCGGCGAAGGCCCGGCGGGTGTCGGCCGGGATGTCACGGGGAATCGTTATGAGAACTTCGCGCGCGACGACGGCATCCTTTCGGCGCTCGGCGGCTTCCACCCTGTTCCACAGGGCGGAGCGGTCGAGCACCCAGGCGGGCGCTTCCGGAGGCGCGACAATGAAAGAATCCTCGGCCTGCTTTTTGGTGTAGTCGAACGTCTCGCCGATCCGGTCGTCTACCAGTCGGGAGGCGCTGCGGTAGGCTGCGGCGGCCACGGCGGAGCGGCCCGCCGAGCGTTGGAAGACGCTCACGCGGACGTTGAAAATGGCGCTGTCCGGAGGAAGCGACGACGCCACTTTCAAACGCTCCAAAGGGCCTGTGAGCGGCGGAGCCAGTAGAGCGCGATCCGGCGCAAGATTTCCTCGCGCTCGTCGTCCTCGTCGATGCGGTCGAAGGTGTGGACGGCGGCTAGGTAGGCCGCGCTGGCGCGCTCGTAGCGGGCGAGATTCGAGGCTCCGCCGAAAGGATTCTCTCCGTCCTCCGTGCGCGTCGTCGTGAACGGGTCTTCGACAAGCGAGACGGCGATGAGGGTCAGCTTATCCTCGGGCATCGGCCGGGCGAAAAGGTCGTCAAAGTCACCATCCGCAAGGGCGGATTCATCGAAGGCGAAAGGGTCGTCTTCGGACAACGGTGCGACGGTTTTCTTCCGGGTCATTGCGATTCTCCTCCTGCGTGGATGCGCGAATCCGATCGCCTGGCCCGCCCTGCCCGACGTAGCAGCGTGGCGACGGGGGCGGACAGCAGCACGGCGGCCGCTCCGAAAACGGCGGCGACGGCGAGGAACAGCGCGGTTGCGGCTGTCATCGTGTTCGGGTCCATCGTGTCGCTCCTTCCTGTCGGACTTCCCTGCCCAGAGGGCGCGATGCGTTGGAACAATGCTTAATCGCGCCCTTAGTCAGGGGGACCGCTTCGCGCGGTTTCCTCCTCCGATGTTTGGTCGGCCATTTGACTGGCGCAAGAGGACGGCAAAACATTGAATCGACGTCGATTTTTCGAGGTCGGGGTTTCGCTGGCTACGCCTGCAAACCTCAACATTTTTGGCCTACGGATTCAGGTCGGGCGGTTTCGGAAATCCGCCGGCGGATTCGCAAAACGGAGGAAAACGGATGCTAGATTTCGGAAAAATTCGGGAGAAGGAAAAGGGACTTCTTCAGCGCAAAGCAAAGCTGGAGGCTGACCTTGCGCGCCTCCGGACACAGGGAAAGAAGGCCGCCCGGCGCGACGACACTCGTCGGAAAATCGTCCTCGGCGGCGTAATCCTGGCGGCCATCGAGGCGGACGACATCCGTACGGATTTCGTCGCCGGGCTGGTGCGAACACACATCACCGAAAGGGACAAAAAGCTGTTCGCTGGGAGCGCTTTCGCGGATCCAGAAGTGATGGATTCCGGTGGCACCGAATCCCGTTTGAGGGAGTGAGAAAATGGCTTGGCCGTTATTCCTTCTAGCAACGCCGTCACAGCATGACATTGCATATTCATGGCTAACTACGATCCTGCCCGCAAACATGGATTCGCCATACGGCGCGGCGCTGGGAATCTTCGCATCGGCGGACACCTTCCTCGCCTCCCCTCGGATGCGACAGGGCTAAGGTGCGGAGGCCTACCGTGCCCAAGTCCCCCGCCCATAGTGGCAGGTTTAAGGCGGTCGCGGAGCTAAGTCCTGACCGCCTTTTTCCTGCCTGCAATGCGTAGCGAATTTTTTCGCTACGATCTCCTTTAGAAATTCAAGCAGCCCTCAGGGGTTGACGACGGACAGCCCGACCCATGCTTTCACAGCTTGGGCCTGCCTTGGCAGGGCCGGGATGCGCCCGAAGGGCGGCGAGGGTTGGTTGCCGTCACCGAGCGAAAAGGTTCCATGTCTATGCGGGAGGACCGGCGCGCGCAGCGCGTGAGGGCGGGGCAAGTGACCCGCCCGAGAGGTCCGGAGCATCGACATGGAAAAGAGCGAGGGGCACCCCTGCCGGATCGATGCGGAGCCTATCGGAATCGTTACGTATGCGGAACGATTATTTAGGGGATTGTCCCGTTCGGCCGACCGGGTGAGCATTTTCATACAGGCAAAAGAAAAGACCTCCGTCACAGGGCGGGAACCCTCGGGAGGTCTTCAAGGTCAAGGTCATGTTGAGTCACGTTTCAGCATCTGTAAAGACCCCTCGCTTTAGCGAGTGAGCCCCCGGCTGGGATATTTCCCAGCCAGCGGACAGACTTCTTCGACCTCAAAAGCAAAAAATGTTGACGGAAGCGGCAATTTTGCAGGGCTTTCGGGCTTCGACCTGTCGCGCCTCGGCCACCTAGGCAGCGGGTACGCGCGCGAACGGCTGCTGAAAAAATTTATGGAGGCCCGCCGGCGGGCGGAGGAAGCCGACGCGGCCGAGCGCAAGGCGGCCTGGAATCCGATGACCCGGTTCATCTCGGCCGCCCAGGCGGCGCGGAAGGTCGCGGACGATGCCGCGCGGGACCTGCTGCGGGATTTTGAGACGGAGACGACGGCGCGGCCAGAGGCGGAGGCCTCGCCTTCGGAAATGGCATCGGAGGCGGCGGAGGCGCGGGCGGCGGACTTCGCGGACTTGGACGCCGAGGAAGCCCAGCACAAAGCGGACCCGCGCCACTTCCGTGCCGGGACGGTCCCGCCGGACGAGCGACAGGACGAGGAGCGGCGGGCGCTGGCCGTGTTCCGCATGCTGCCGCCCGCGTTCGCGGATTTCGCCGATGCCCTCAACGTCGTCCAGCGAAAGAAGCGCGGGGCGGCGATCCTGGAAAAGTTCGATTTCGACGTTCTGGCGACCATCGGCCTTGCGCCCTCGGAACTGGCGGAAAAGGCGGAACGGAAGGCGCGGGCATACGCGGTAAAATATCCTGCGGAGACGCATCCGGAACCCGTCCACCGCCGGCGGCGGATGGCGAAGACCTGGCGGCGGGAAATGAACAAGGCGGCGCGGAAGGCCCGGACGTATATCGGCTACGCGGTCAGCGCGGTCGGCGGCAAGGACCCAGAGACGCGGCCGAACTACGTCACCGATTACTCGGTCATCTGCCACAGGGCGGAGAAGCGGGAAAGCCGGGAGAACATGGAGCGGCTGGTCATCCAGAAAAAGGATGATCCGGAGGCCCAGATTCCCATGGTCGAAGCGCATAAAAAGAAGCTGGCAAGGGAGGCCGCGAAACGGCGGCTGGTCAATGATGTCCTCCTGGCGCGGGCGAAGGCCATCGGTGCCAAGGCGGTGTGGATAACGCTGACGCTTGAGGGAAAATACCACTGCAACCCGACGAACGCGGGGCGAGAGGTCCAGAAATGGGACCCGTCCCTTGGGCCTGACGAGGCCATGCAGCGGATGCAGGAGCTTTACCACCAGGCGGTTTGCCTCCTTCGCGAGAACGGGTTGAGGCCGTGGGGCTTCTGGGACGCGCAAGCGCAACAGGACGGGACGGTTCACCGTCATGTCCTGGTGTTCGTGCATGACCGCGACATGAGCGAGGCGGAGGCGCTGGCGCTCCTCGATCCGGACACGGCGGAGACGGAGCGGGCCGCGATCCGCGCGGCATCGGACGCGCGGGCGCTCGCCGAGGCGCGCGGGGTGGCCGATGGCTTCTGGTCGCGGTTCTCATCGATGCCCGTCGCGGCGAGGCAGGCGGAGACGAAACGGGCGGACCGGGGCTGTTCCGCCTTCGTCGTCGGCGACGAGGATTCCAGGTATGCCCCGCCGAAGGACAAGCGCGGCAGGGACGAAACGCCAGAGGCCATCGTCAAATACGCCTCTCGCTACTCGTCGCGCCTCGCCATGGGCTACGGCGACGACTACGAGCCGGAGGGCGGCATTCCGGCCGACGACGCACCAGCGACGGACCTTGAGCGCCATGCGGTGTGGGCCAGCGAACGCGACGCCCGCCTGCATACCCTCATCGGCATGGACTCGCAGCGGTCGCCGGGCAAGCTTTGGGATTCCGTCTGGAAGGCGGCGGAGCGGGGCGAGGTCCCTGACGATGCCCGCATGTGCCTCGCCGTACGGGAAATGATGCGCGCCCAGGCGACCATGGACAGGCTGACGGGCGGCAACCATTCCCGCCCCCGGCAGGGCATCGAGCGCGGGCCAGAGGACCAGCGCGAGGGGCTGCGGGCGGAGCTTTCGGCGCTGAAGGCGACGAAGGACAAAACCGCGTCGATCTGGGAGCGTATCGAGGCGCTTGCGGATGAAATCGACCGCCTAAACGCGGTCGTCTCGACGCATGCCTATCAGGCTTGCATCGCGGCGGGCCTGTGGGCGGATCGGGATCTTCATGCGTCCGAACGGCTGTGGCTACGGGATGCCCTCGACCTTCCCGCCGAGGAGGATTTGCCGCTCCCTCCCGTCCCGCTCCGGAAGGACCGCGAAAACGCTTTCGGCGAGACGGTCCGGGAGACGGTGGGTATTGCCGCCCCCGTCCTCGTCGCCGCCGGCACGGCGAGCGGGAGGAAGGCGGCGGCCGACGCCCTGGAAGGCGGGGAAATGATCCTGACCGTAGACGATGCGGGCGGGTGGGTCGTCGTGCGGGCCTCCGACGATCCGTTTGACCAGATTCTCCTTCGGGTCGAGGAGTGGGAGATAACGGACAAGGAAACCGCTGCGGAGAGGGTGAAAGAGAAGCGTCAGCGGGATTGGGAAGTCATGCAGGCGGAGGCCGAACGGCGCGCCGCGCGTGAGGATTTGAGGGAGGCTTGCGAGGATTTCGAGGAAGGCCCGTCTTCCGACTCCGCTTGGGCGGAGGCCGGAGAGGCCTTCGAGAAAGAGGAATTTGAGGATTCGGAGGATGGACTTTCAGATATCCCAACCGACCCAAGGGAACGGGGCTTTGCCCCGTCCCATGGGGAAACAGGGCCGCCAGGATGACAAAAAAGATGTCGCCGACCTCCAAGGCCAGCTCGAAATGTCGCTCTCCGCTGGAGAGAACCAGGAAGCTGTTATTCTCGACTTCCTCCGTGCCTACCCACGACAGAGTCAATGGCATCTAGTTCCCGCTCCCACCATGCGATCGCCTCGCGATAGATGTCTCGCGCGTCGTTGCCTTCGCCATATCCCTCGACCATCGGCTTGAAGATATTTTCGTCAAGCAACTCATCCATTCCAACCTGCTTGTTTTCGCCCGTTTTCGGATCGACCAACGTCAAAATGATCGCGACAGGCACATCGGATAAAGGGTGCACCTTGGATTCATAACGCTTGAGAATGTTGTTGCGTTCAGCTTCGATGAACTCTCGAAAGATCACGTGTTCTGGATCATCGCTTTTCCAGCGAGCGAATGCCGCCCTCGCTGCTGCCTTGACTGACGACTGCTGCCCGTCGACTTTGTCCAGCACGTGCCCCACAGCACGAATGAGCGCGACCGCCCCAGCCCAGTGCACTCGCCATCGATCATTGTCCGCTTCCAGGTCAAGCATTTCCAGTGCGATGCGACAGTCTCCCAACACCGTCCGCGCGAAATATGTCATCGCCGTTCACCCTCCCTCCACCTCACCAGGACGGCCTCCCTCTGACCGTCCAATCCCGCCCGCTCCAGAGCTTGATGTTTACCGCGCTTCAACTCACGATTCCGTAACTGGGATTCGGGCTACGAGCATAGGGGCATTTCAGGGTGAGGGCAGTCGAACTTTTCGCGGGCGCGGGCGGCATGAGCCTTGGCCTAAAACGGGCAGGCTTCAACGTCGTGGCAGCTTACGATTCCTGGCAAGCGGCCGTAGACATCTACCGCTCGAACCTGGGCGGGTACGTCCGACAAGCCGATCTGAAAGACATTTTTCGGATTGCTCCGGAGATCGTCGCGGAGAGGCCCGACCTGATCGCGGGCGGGCCACCATGTCAGGATTTCAGCCCCGCCGGCGACCGCGTGGAAGGCGAACGGGCGGGCCTAACAAGGGCGTTCGCCATGCTGGTATGTGTCGTCCGGCCGAAATGGTTCCTGATGGAAAACGTTCCGCAAGCCGCCAATTCCGAAGCGTGGCGGGACGCGCGGGCGATGCTTGTGAAGGCAGGCTATGGCCTCACCGAAACGAAACTGAATGCCAGTTTTTACGGTGTCCCCCAAGCCCGCAAGCGCCTGTTCGTCATCGGCAAGCTCGACGAGGCGGACGGCTATCTTGAATCTGCCCTGGTGGCTGCGAGGTCAGCGGAGGCGACGACGGTGCGGGACATGCTCGGCGATGCTCTCGGCGAAGCATTCTATGCTCATCCGCGCCACCCTGGTAAGCGCGGGATTTGGGGCGTGGACGAACCCGCGCCGACGATGCGCGGAAGCTCGCGGCGTCCGATGCCCGCCAGCTATCAGACGCGCCCCGGCGATGCCGCGCTGGTCAAGGCGGGCGCGTTTTTCACCAGGCCATATTATGAAGGTCGCGGCGTCAGAACGCTGGACGAACCCGCGCCGGCTGTGATCCGCACTACACGGGAACGGCCACGGCCGAAGTATCTCGCGAATCCTCATCCTGGCGATCCCGTTCCCGTAACGGCTGCGGCGGTCCTGACGCAGGAACAAGTTTCACGGATTCAGGGTTTCCCTTCGGGCTGGGACTGGTCGACGGCCGGTGTGCGCGACGTTGACCAGATGATCGCGAACGCGGTCCCCGCCGCACTGGCGGAGGCCATCGGCCGCGTCATTCTGGCGCGCGATGCCGGGGAGAGCATTCCGGAGATTCAGGGACGGTTCGGCCAATGGCTGCGGCGGTCAAAAGGATTCAACGGGCAGGCCGTCAGGAACGGAAAATCTCGCGTGAACCGCGCGCGTCGCCTGCTTGGCGGGCGGACCTTCCCCGACCTAGCGGGGGAACTGGCGGCGCTCGATGCCGTGGAAGCGTTCGCGGCACTGCCGACAGGAACGCGCTCGGACTTGCGGAAAGCGTTGCGGCTTTATCGAGAATGGCAGGAGGAGCCTCGGCGAGGCAGGAAGGCGAAGGCGACCCCTCCTGTGGAGGTCGAGGCCGTGGCGGCGTAGGTAAGAGGGGGCCAAGCCCCCGGCGCTTCGCGCCTCCCCCGGGATACATGAAAAAGAGGAAGCCTTGGCCGATGTCCGCTTGACCCGTGCGCGCCGACCGATGACCATGGGACTACGGTACAGCGGGGACGCGATGACCGTAAAAGAGGAAGACCCGCCCGCAGCGGCGGGTTTTTCTTTTCCTGCCCGCCCTGGACAAGGGTGCAGCGTATAAGGCGGAGCCGTCCAGACGTCCTCGGCAGGATCGAAAGCCGAACGGACGGCGGAGCAAATTCGCGGCCGGCGCACTCGGTTCAACAGGGCGATCTACGGAGAGTCAGCATAGCGCCGCCAACGGCGGGACTCGGGACTGTTCGCCCCCGACGCGCGGACCTTATGAAGGAAACGGCGGGCGGGCGCGAACGGGCGGAATCCGGTCGATTCCGAGCCTCGCGCAATAATCTGTCGCGAATAAATGCCCATCTGATGCACTCGGCGAGGTCGCCGGGTATCTGAACCCACCGGAAAAAAGGCCTCATTCCAGCCCGAAGGGACTCCGCGCAGCGGAGGGGGCAGAGCCGGAAGCGCGCAATCCATAGGGGCACCGTAGCGATGGCGGAGCCCCTGGAAAGAGGCCTTGCACCGATAGGTGCAAAACTCGATTTGAGTTGAGTCGCCGTGGAGTTGGATCGCCGCCTAGGCGACGATCCGGCGATGACGGCGGGCATCGTCCGCGTACTCCGACAGGGTTTTCGTCGGCCGAAAATGCCGATCGATCTCCAACAGGAGATCCAGGCGGTTCCGCTGCGCGGCGAGTTCGTGGACGGATACATATCCGAGTTCCGGACAGCCGTGGCCGAGGTCGCAGAGCCCGAAGGCGATTTCGTTCGGGGCGAGCTCCGACAGGAGCCACGTCGCGCCGCCGGCGGGATCGAAAATCTTGATGACCGGGCGGAAGTCGGTCATCCGAGCTTTGCCGAAATTGGCGCGAAAATTCGCGATCATTTCGGCGCGGAGGACGACGGGGATCACTCCCCCGCCTCCTGCTTGCGCGTCCGGAGGACGATGCGGCCCGACATCGGGACGGCGGAAAGCTGGATGTTGAAGCCTTCGCCATCGGAGTGAGCCCAGGCGCAGCCGATGCGGGTCCAGAAGGCGTTAGGGCCGTCGTTTTCGACTACAAAGACGCCATGAGAAGGGACGTTCTTCGGGGCGGGTGCTGCTTCCTGCTTCTTTGCCATTTCGGCCTCCTTGTCGGCCGCCCCATGCGGCCGTTCTGGAAGCCCTAGTGGGCGGGATTCAGTGACCTAGCTGGATGACGAAGGAACGCTTGCGCTTGTCCATGAGCGTAGGGGAACGGCCCGCCGTAGGAAGGCAACAGAACGGCGCGGAGCGGCCGGAATCAGGAAGGCGATGGCAAGGGAGGGGAGGCAGCGCCTACGAAGCGCCGCCCGCCCTTTCGGCGAGTTTCCGTTGAAGGAAAGCGAGGGTCCGCGCGGCTGTCCGACCGTCGTCGTTGTAGTAGTCGTCGTCCTGACGGATGAAATCCTGGCCGTGCGGGTCGCTGTCGTGGTCCAGGGCCATCGTCCAGCGTCCGCCATAGCCGTAAGAATACGGGACCTGATCGGCGGGGATATCGGGGCGCGGTTTCAGCCTCGCATAGACACCAATCTCTGGATGAAATCCGACCTTCTCGACAAGCTGCCGAAGCTGCTCGGCGAGGCGGACGCGGATGGCGGTGCGATCCTCGCCCTCGGCCTCGGACATAGCGCGGTTGAGGTCCACGGCCTCGGCCAAACGGGCTTTCAAACCGGGGTCGGCGGCGGTCTGTGCAAGGGCCTTCTCCGCCTCGGCAAGCTCGGCCTTAAGCATTGCAACGTCAGCGACCAGTTCTCGGTAGCGAGCTAACGAATCCGGGTCCATGTCTTCGACACCTTCGAGCATCGCGGCGCGGTTTTTCCTTCGCTTCTCGGCATCGGAAAGCCGCGCCTTCACACTTTCGACCTTCTCGAATTCGCCGTGCTGCGCTTCGCCGCGCAAAGCGGCATCCACGTCGATGTAGGACAGATGTTTGAGCAACCTTCGCTCGATGTCGTCAACGCGCCACCGCACGTTGTTGTCGCAACCCGCTTTCCGGCGAGCGGTGTCACACTCGAAATAAAGGCCGCCTTTCGGAGGTGGACCCTTGTTGATGGTGTGCATAGGGCCTTGGCAGCGGTCACAACGGCCAAGGCCGATAAGGAGGTGCGCAATGCCGCCTCCGCGTCGTCCGGCCGCGCCCCGCTGGACAACCTTCCCCTTGTCGTCCGTGACACGGCGACGTGAGGCGATCACAGCTTGCGCCCGCCAGAACGTGTCCTCATCCAGAATTGCAGGGTAGTAGCCCCTGATCGGCTCTGACTCCTTCTTGTACGTCCGGAAGCGGGTGCTTCCCGTGCCGGGAAAGAAATCGCCGATGACGGCCCGATTGGTCAGGATTTTGGCGATGGAGGAGGAATGCCAGCCATTCTTGCCCTTAAATGCAGCCTCTCCTTCCTCGTTCAAGCGGCGGACGATGGTGCGACGCCCATAGCCTTCGATCGTCTCACGGAAGACGCGTTTAACGATCTTGACCCGGTCTTCATCTTCGATGAATTGGCCGCCTTGGAGCGACAGCCATTCAGGTGCCCGCTTCGTCATTTTGTGTTCGCCGGCGCGCGCGCGTTCGCGTTTGTCGGCCCATGCCTTCCCAACGTTGTTGGACTTCCGGGCGGACTCAAGATGCGCCTGCGAGAGCTTGACGACCAGGAGGAGCATCGGGGACACGTCCGGCCCCGTCAGGCGTTCCTGTGAATACTCCTGACCGTCATCGACGGTGACGACTGTAATGCCTGCCGTGGCGAGGTCGAACAGGCGGGCCGTCGATGTCATGGCGTTCTGTCGTGAGAAGCGGTCCCAAGACTCGATCAGGAGATAAGAGCCGCGCTCGATCTCCCCCGCCTGCACGGCATCGACAAAGCGGCCTAGCGCGCCCTCGGTGAAGTTCGCACCCGTATAGCCGGACTTGCCTAGGTCGTGGAAGCGCAGCTTGTCATCAAGCTCGACCCCCTTGCGCTTGCACCAGTCAAGCGCGGCCGCCATCTGGCGACGATAGGAATCCCCCTCCGCTTGTTCCGGAGTTGAAAAACGAAGGTATGAATAGGCTTTAGGCATGATCTCTACGGGTATCCGCTCCGCATTAATATCCGGTGTTCGCCGTGTATTAATGTAGCATACCCTGCTGATGGTCGGGCCGCCCGGTTCGGGCAAGTCGATGCTGGCGGAGCGGCTGCCGTCGATCCTGCCGCCGCTGGCGCCGCGCGAACTGCTCGAAGTCTCCATGATCGCCTCGGTCGCCGGCGAACTGGCGGAGGGACGCCTGACCGACCGCCGGCCGTTCCGGGCGCCGCATCATTCGGCCTCGATGGCGGCGCTGGTCGGCGGTGGATTGCGTGCGCGGCCGGGCGAAGTTTCGCTCGCCCACAACGGCGTCCTGTTCCTCGACGAATTGCCGGAGTTCTCGCCGCAGGCGCTGGACGCGCTGCGCCAGCCGCTCGAAACCGGCGAATGCGTGATCGCGCGCGCCAATCATCGGGTTTCCTATCCGGCGCGTTTCCAGCTTGTCGCGGCCATGAACCCCTGCCGGTGCGGCATGGCGGGCGAACCCGGCTTTCGCTGCCAGCGCGGCGAGCGCTGCCGCGCCGACTATCAGGCCCGGCTTTCCGGCCCGCTTCTCGACCGCATCGACCTGAGGATCGACGTGCCGGCCGTCTCGGCGGCCGACCTGATCCGGCCGGGCAAGGCCGAGGCCAGCGCCGTCGTCGCCGGCCGGGTGGCGCAGGCGCGCGCCCTCCAGCGCGAGCGCTTCGCGCGGGCCGGCAGCGAGATCGGCTGCAACGCCCAATGCCCGGCCGCACTCATCGAAACGCTCGCGGCGCCCGATGCGGCGGGGCTCGCCCTCTTGCGCGACGCCAGCGAAAAGCTCGGCTTCTCGGCGCGAGCCTACCATCGCGTGCTGAAGGTGGCGCGCACGCTGGCCGATCTCGAAGGCAGCGAAACGGTCGGCCGCATCCATCTGGCGGAGGCGATCTCCTATCGCATGGCGTCCGAAAGGCTGGCGCAGGCGGCATAACCGGCGGGCGGTGTCGAGCGGCTCTTCGTCGGAGTGCAAGACAGAGACTGCGACGCCGCCCGCAGGGCGCGTGCAGGCAAGCGCGGGCGGCCACTTGTTACGGGGCCAAGAATGAAGTTCGTTCGCCGGAGGGAACGCAGGCCCTGCGCCGGACGGCCGGAGCAGGTTCCGATTTTACGGAATCTGCGGAACCGCTCCGTCTCTTCTTTGTTCCGGCCGCATAACCGTCTCGCGCTTTTGCCGGAAATGCCCTACTGCACCGAGCCGACCAGAACCTGCTGGCCGTCGCGGATCGAAACCCAGCGGCCGGTGTTGTCGATCGCCTGGCGCTTGAGATAGCGGTAGCCGGTCTGGTCCCAGGCCCGCACCTTGTCGGTCAGGTTGTCGAGAATATAGTCGCCCTTGTCGGTGCGCACGGTCAGCACCGCGTGCCCCTCGCCGTCCGGCTTGCGCACGACGGTGATCAGCAGGTCGGCCAGCGACAGGCCGAGCCGGTTCAGCCGCCGGCGCTTTTCCAGCACATAGTCCTCGCAGTCGCCGACGCCCTTGTCGGGATAGGCCCAGACCTCGTCCTTGCCGTAGATGTCGAAATCGCTCATCGGCTTGACCGCGGCATTGACCGCGGCGGTGACGCTGCCCAGCTGGCGCCACAGCGCCGCCGTCATGTGCAAAGGTGCCAGATCCTTCGGATGGATCGAGCATTCGGCGGGGTTGGCCTTGCAGAAATCGTAGTGGCCGATCGGCTGCGAGGTCAGGCCGCCCGTGACCATGGCACCGGCCGCAAACGCCGCCGTGCCCGCCGAACCGGCCATCGCCATCCCGACCGCTGCCGCCGCGAGAAAGCGCAGTCCCAGCGCCACCGGTGAGGAATGCATAGTCCCCGCTCGCCCCTGTTGTTAACGAAACGTTAAGGGGGATTTACACTCCGTGTCAATTAACGGCATGGGCGGATTGCCGGCATGGTTACTCACATCGCCGTGACAGCGGCAGTTGTGCAACAGGTGCCGCAATGGCAAGGGGGCGGGCTTCGTCGCCGCGATGGGCCGAGGCGGCTTCGGCCGCCATCGGTCTGTCGAGGTCGCGCCGCCGAGCGTCCTCAGGCCTGGTTCGACCGGACCAGCCGCGGCTTGGCCGCCGCCCGCTCCTGCCGGCCGTGGCTCGCCATGAAATCGACGATGCGCGGCACGATCTCGGCGCGGAAGCGGGAGCCGTTGAACACGCCGTAGTGGCCGACGGAGCGCTGCATGTAATGCGCCTTCTTCCCGGCCGGAATGTTGACGCACAGGTCATGCGCCGCCCGCGTCTGGCCGATGCCGGAAATGTCGTCGTTCTCGCCCTCGACGGTGAGCAGCGCGGTGTTGCGGATCGCCGCCGGCTCCACCGACACGCCGCGATGCGTCATCTCGCCTTTCGGCAGGGCGTGGCGCACGAAAACCGTATCCACCGTCTGTAGGTAGAACTCTGCGGTCAGGTCCATCACCGCCAGATATTCGTCGTAGAATTCGCGGTGCTTGTCGGCGCCGTCGCCGTCATGCTTCACAAGGTGCATGAAGAAGTCCTTGTGGGCGATGATGTGCCGGTCGAGGTTCATGCTCATGAAGCCCGACAGCTGGAGGAAGCCCGGATAGACCGCGCGGCCGCAACCCGGCACGCGCCACGGCGCCGGCATGATGACGTTGTCGCGGAACCATTCGGTGCCCTTCTCCTCGGCCAGAAGATTGACCGCCGTCGGATGGCTGCGGGTGTCGATCGGCCCGCCCATCAGCGTCATGGAGGCCGGCGCGAAGCGGTCGCCCCGCGCTTCCATCAACGCCACGGCCGCCAGCACCGGCACGGACGGCTGGCACACGGCCATCACGTGCGTGTCCGGCCCCAGGGCGTGCAGCATGGCGATGACGTAGTCGATATAGTCGTCGAGGTCGAAGCGCCCTTCCGTCACCGGCACCATGCGGGCGTCGACCCAGTCGGTGATGTGGACGTCGGCATGGGGCAGCATGGCTTCCACCGTGCCGCGCAGCAAGGTGGCGTAGTGGCCCGACATCGGCGCCACGATCAGCAGTTTCGGATCGGGGCGGCGGCCGGCCGGCAGAGCGCGCTCGAAATGGATCACGTTGCAGAAAGGCCGCGACCAGACGATCTTTTCCGATACCGGCACGGTCCTGTCTTCGAGGGTCGTCGAATGCAGGCCGAAGGCCGGCTTGCCGTAGCGGCGCGTGGTGCGCTCGAACAGTTCGGCCATGGCCGCGACCGAGCGACCCCAGGCCGTATGGGCGAACGGGTTGAGCGGGTTGGAATAGAACATGCGCGTGGCGTCGGCCAGCGCGCGGGCCGGCTGCAACGCCGCATGGTTCATCTCATAAAGCTGGTAGAACATCGAGACTCCTGAAGTCCGCCACGACCGAAAGGTCGACGCGCGGCGCCGAGCCTTGATTACGCACCAATGAAGTTAACGAGAAATTGTTGCGGCGCAATAGAACATGCGGGGCAAACGACAGGATACTTTGGTCCAAGTCGTTGGAAAGCCGGGCGGAAACCCGCAAGCCGGCTGTGCATCCGAAACATCCGGTTTGCGGCGGTGCAAAAAGGCGCCGCCCTGGGGCGACGCCGATCGGGGTAGAAGAACAGGATCACCCGTCCTGTCCGTCCTGTCCGTCCTGATGTTCGCGGGCGCCGGACGCTGCCGGCGTTTCCGAAAATGCCTTAGACGGGCGCGGCGCAGACGGCGGTGTGGCCGGAGCCGATCATGCCGATCTGGCTGGCGGCGGCGCGCGAGAGATCGAGCACGCGGCCGCGCACGAACGGCCCCCGGTCGTTGATGCGCACCACGACGCTCTTGCCGTTGCGCCGGTTGGTGACTTTCAGCCGCGTACCGAAAGGCAAGGTGCGGTGGGCGGCGGTCAGCGCCGAGGGATTCATGCGCTCGCCCGATGCCGTGCGCGAATGCAGCGCATACCAGGAAGCACCACCGCATTGCGCGGCTGCGGGGCTGACGGAGGCGCCGACCGACAGGCCGGCGGCGACGGTCGCCACGGCAAGCGCGGCGCTTTTGCTGATCTTCATTCCTAGGGAGGGCTCCGTTGACAGATATACGGTGCCGGTAGGGGGAAATGCGGCAGCAAATGTGGCGAGGCTCTGTCGGTTCCATGGCAACGGCGCACGTTTGGAATCACAACGAAACAGAATGTCAGGACGACAGGTGCCGGTTCGGCTATGCCGCATTCAGCATTTTCTCTCCGAAATTCGCCGAACTTTCAGGTTGAATTCAGGAGAATCCAAGCAGTTCTTCTTAATCTTCGGAGAGAATTTCTATTCTTCTCGCCGATCTTTCGGACGGCCTCGCATCGGAGTCCGGACAAGGCGAGCGGTTTGGGATTGCGGCGGAAGGAAGCGGCGCACGAACAAGGCGGCGACCGCGGCATGGCGCCATCAGGCGGCGCGCAAGACTGCAAAAGCTGAGGATAAAAGGTCGCGCGGCGTCACGCCGGCATGCGACCAGAAAGATGGTGCCCAGAAGAGGACTCGAACCTCCACTCCTTGCGGAACACGGACCTGAACCGTGCGCGTCTACCAATTCCGCCATCTGGGCTGGTGGGCGCTCATGTAAGCGGGCGGGCCAAGCCTGTCAACGCGCTTTTTTTCCGGACCGACGCAATGCGCCCCATCCTGCTCCGGCTTTTGCCTGGGAGGCCAGACCGCTTATCCGCAGGCACGGCACCGAATCTTAGCGATTGCGCGCTAGAGAGCGCCCGACGAGGTCAAGGACAGGCGATGGCGACGGACGAGGCCGGCCCGCTTCGGGCATGGAAGCGCTGGCGCAGGACGGTGCGCGACGGCGACGGCGAATCCGACCGCGGCATCCAGCGCGCGGCCGGTTCGGCTTTTCTCATCCGCATCGCCAACGCCGCGATCGCCTACCTGTCGCAGATCATCATGGCGCGCTGGATGGGCACTTTCGAGTATGGCGTCTACGTCTACGTCTGGACCTGGGTGCTTCTGGTCGGCACCGTCGCCGACCTCGGTTTCGCCGTCACCGCGCAGCGCTTCATCCCCCGCTACACGCAGGAAAGCGATCTCGACCGGGTGCGCGGCTTCATCCTGGCCAGTCGCTGGGTGCCGGGCTTCTTCGTTTCGCTGCTGGCGGCGGTGGCGGCGCTGTCGATCTGGCTGCTCGAAGGCAGGCTGGACGCCTATCTGGTCTTCCCGCTTTATCTCGCCTGCCTGGCCTTGCCGCCCTACGGCCTGACCGGCGCGCAGGACGGCGTGGCGCGCGCCTTCGGCTGGATCAACCTGGCGCTGGTGCCGCCCTTCGTCCTGAGGCCGCTGCTGCTGCTTGCCATCATGCTGGCGCTGTTCGTCGCCGGCCTGCCGCTCGATGCGACGACTGCGATGTGGGCGGCGGTGGCGGCGACATGGCTGACGTCCGTCGGCCAGATCGCCATGCTGGACCGCCGCGTCGGCGCGCGGGTGGAAAAGGGACCGCGCCGCTACGCGCATCGCCTGTGGCTGACCTCGGCACTGCCGGTCCTGTTCGCCAACATCTTCCAGTTCATGCTGAGCTATGTCGGGGTGTTCCTGCTGCAAGCCTTCCGCTCCCCCAACGAGGTCGCGGTCTTCTATGCTGCCACCAAAGTCACGGCGATCGTCTCGATGGTCTATTTCGCCGTCTCGGCCTCCGCCACGCACCGTTTCGCGGGGCTCGAGGCGGCGGGCGACCGACCGGGGCTGGAAAAATTCTATGCCGGCTCGATCCGCTGGATGTTCTGGCCGACCGTTGCCGTCGGCGCCGTCATCCTGGCGCTGGGCAAGCCGCTTCTGTGGCTGTTCGGCGCCGAGTTCATGTCCGGCTACTGGCTGATGTGGGTGATGGTGGCGGGGCTCACGCTGCGCACGGCCATCGGCCCCGGCGAGCAGTTCCTCAACATGATGGGGCGGCAGCGGCGCTGCGCGGCGATCTACGCGGCGGCCTTCGTCTTCAACCTGGCGCTTTCCCTGCTGCTCATCCCCGGCTGGGGTGCGATGGGCGCCGCCGTCGCCGCCGCCCTGTCCATCGCGCTGGAATCGCTGCTGATCCACCTCACCATGCGGCGGACATTCGCCATACGGGCTTTCATCGGCTTCGGCCCAAGCGCCGGCTGAAACGGCGCCGGCCGACAAGCTTTCGGGTATCCGAAGCGCCGCAGCGGCGACCGCGCCAAGCCTCGACCGTACGGGGCCGCCCCGTCAGGCCAGCACTTCCTTGGAGGCGACAGTGGAATCGGCGTTGAGCCGGTAGACGATCGGCACGCCGGTGCCGAGTTCCATGCCGACGACCTCCTCGCCGGACAGGCCGTCGAGCGCCATGATGAGGGCGCGCAGCGAATTGCCGTGGGCGGCCACCAGCACCGTGCCGCCGGCAAGCACATGCGGCTGCAAGGCGTGCAGATAATAGGGCCAGACACGCGCGCCGGTGTCCTTCAGGCTCTCGCCGCCGGGCGGCTGCACGTCGTAGGAGCGGCGCCAGACATGCACCTGTTCCTCGCCCCACTTCTTGCGCGCGTCGTCCTTGTTCAAGCCGGAAAGGTCGCCGTAGTCGCGCTCGTTCAGCGCCTGGTCGCGCACCGTCTTCAGGTCGCCCTGGCCGACGCCGTCGAGGATGATCTGGCAGGTCTTTTGCGCGCGCTTCAGCGCGGAGGTGAAGGCGATGTCGAACTTCAAGCCGCGCGCCTTCAGCCTGGCGCCGGCGGCTTTCGCCTCGGCCACGCCCTGCTCGGTCAGGTCGACGTCGCGCCAGCCGGTGAACAGGTTCTTCAGGTTCCATTCGCTCTGGCCGTGGCGCACGAGCACGAGGGTCCGCGACATTTTTTCTCCCTTCACGTTCCGGCGGATCAGCTCAGGCCGAGCACGTCCCGCATCGAATACAATCCCGGCTTGCGGCCGCGCGCCCAGAGCGCCGCCTTGACGGCGCCGCGCGCGAAGATGGCGCGGTCCTCGGCCTGGTGTGTCAGCGCGATGCGTTCGCCCGGCCCGGAAAAATAGACGGTGTGCTCGCCGACCACCGAGCCGCCGCGCAGCGAGGCGAAGCCGATGGCGCCGGTCTTGCGCGCGCCGGTGAGGCCGTCGCGGCCGCGCTCGCTGTTGTCCGCCAGCGCGACGGCGCGGCCCTTCGCCGCCGCCTCGCCGAGCAGAAGCGCCGTACCGGACGGCGCATCGACCTTGTTGCGATGGTGCATTTCCAGCACTTCGATGTCGAAATCCTCCGGCCCCAGCGCCCGCGCCGCCTGCTCGACCAGCACGGCCAGCAGATTGACGCCGAGGCTCATATTGCCGGACTTGACGATGGTGGCGTGCCGCGCGGCAGCAGTGATCGCCGCGTCGTCCTCGGGCGTGCAGCCTGTCGTGCCGACGATGTGGGCGATGCGGGCTTGCGCGGCATAGCCTGCGAACGCCACCGTCGCCGCCGGCACGGTGAAGTCGAGCACGCCGTCGGCCTTGGCGAAGGCCGGCAGCGGATCGTCGGAAATCGTCACGCCGTTGGAGCCGAGCCCCGCCAGTTCCCCGGCATCCTTGCCGACGGCCGGCGAGCCCGGCCGCTCGATGGCCGCAGCCAGCCGGGCGCCGGGAATGGAAGCGATGGTTCGGATCAGGGTGAGGCCCATGCGGCCGGCAGCACCCACCACGACCAGGCCCATGTCGTTTTCCGTGCTCATGCGGTCCTCCCGGCAGCCTTGCTGGACCGGCTGCGCCGCGTGGCGGGCGCTTCCGGTTGCGCCTCGTCCTGACCCGCGCCGCGATCGTCCACGAGGCCCAGCCCGGCGCCGCCGTTCAGCCGGTGGAAACGCGCATAGACGCCGTCCGGGTCGGCCAGAAGCTCGGCATGGGTGCCCTGCTCGACCAGCCGGCCCTGGTCGAGCACGACGATGCGGTCCGCATTGACGACGGTGGACAGGCGATGGGCGATGACGATGGTGGTGCGTTGGTGCATGACCTCGCCGAGCGCCTGCTGCACGCGCGCCTCCGATTCGTTGTCGAGCGCCGAGGTCGCCTCGTCGAGCAGCAGGATCGGCGCGTCGCGCACGATGGCGCGGGCGATCGACAGGCGCTGGCGCTGGCCGCCCGAGAGCGTGACGCCGTTCTCGCCGACCTCGGTGTCGTAGCCCTGCGGCTGCTGGCGGATGAACTCGTCGGCCGCCGCAAGCCCTGCCGCCTGCTCGATCTCGGCATCGGCGGCGGAAAGCCGGCCGTAGCGGATGTTGTCGCGAATGGTGCCTTCGAACAGATAGGGCTGCTGCGAGACATAGGCGATGGAGCCGCGCAGCGATTTCTTGGTGACGGCGGAAATGTCCTGGCCGTCGATGACGATGGCGCCGGCGTCGAGATCATAGAAGCGTTGCAGCAGCGCAACCAGCGTCGACTTGCCGGCGCCCGAGGCGCCGACGATGGCGGTCGTCTTGCCGGCCTCGGCGACGAAGGAGACGTCGCGCAGCACCGGCGCGTCCGCCGCATAGCCGAAGGAGATGCCCTCGAAACGCACCTCGCCGCGCTCGATCCGCAGCGCGGCCGCATCGGGCGCGTCGTGCTGCTGCGGCTTGAGGTCGAGGATCTCGTAGATCATGCGCGCATTGACCAGCGCGCGCTCCATGCCGACTTGCACGCGCGCCAGCCGGCGGGCAGGGTCATAGGCGAGCAGCAGCGCGGTGATGAAGGCGAAGACCGTGCCCGGCGGCTGGCCGCCGACGGTGGCGCGATAGCCGGCATAGGCGATGACGCCGGAGACGGCGAAACCGGCGAGCACCTCGGCGATCGGGTTGAGCCGCTCGGACACGCGGGCGATGCGGTTGGCGCGCTGTTCGGCCGCGGCGACGAGGCCGCCGATGCGCTTGGACAGCACGTCCTCCATGGTGAAGGCCTTGACGATGGCGATGCCCTGCGTCGCCTCCTGCATGGCGCCGATCAGCCGCGAATTGATCTGCACGGCCTCGCGCGTGGCGCGCCGCAGCCGGCGCATCAGGTAGGCGACGGCATAGATCAGCGGCGGGCCGATCAGCAGCGACATGGCCGACAGGAAGGGGTCCTGGATCACCATCACGGCGACCAGGCCGACCAGCGAGACGGCGTCGCGGGCGATCGAGGTCAGCGTCATGGAAAGCAGGTCGCGCACCCCGTTGACGTTTTCGTTCACCTGCGCGGCGAGTTGGCCCGAACGGGTGTCGTTGTAGAAGCCCATGCCGAGCCGCATGAGATGGTCGAACAGGCGCTGCTGGTAGCGGGCGACGAGGTTGTTGCCGATCTTGGCGAGCGTCACCGCCTGGCCGTATGTGGCAAGCCCGCGGATGACGAAAGCGCCGAAGATCGACAGGCAGATCAGGGCGACGAGGTCGCCGCGATGGCGATAGAATATCTGGTCGATGACATCGCGCATGATCCAGGCGGTGAAAGCCGTCGTGCCGGCCACCAGCACCAGGCAGACGACGGCGAAGACGTAGTGCCAGAAATAGTCGCGACCGTTCTCGGCGAGGATGCGCCGGATGACCGACGCGATCTCGCGGGGTTTCGCCTGGTTTGCCGTATCTGCCTTCAAATCTGCCGTTCCGTGGTCTGGCCGGCGCCCCTCATAGCGCCCCGCAGCCGGATTGCCTATGCCCCCGGCGCGGAAAAGCGGCCTTCACGCGCGCCAGCGGCGGCCGTCGGTCCGGACGCCGAACAGCGAAGGCGCGCGCGCATAGGCGGCGAGCCCGAGCAGGGCCGCGAGCGGATGGGTTATGACATAGACCGGCATTTCCCGCATCAGCGCGCTATGCGGCGCCTTGTCCTCGAAGGCAGCGCGAAAATTGCCGGCCTTCAGCGCCGGCACGATCTTCTGGGCGATGCCGCCGGTGAGAAAGACGCCGCCGCGGCTCATGAACACCAGCGCGAGATCGCCGGCGGTGCGGCCGAGGCAGGTGACGAACAGCGCCAGCGCCTCCTCGGCCACCGGGTCCGCGCCGGCGAGCGCCGCCGCCGTGACGTCTGAAGGCTTGGTGAAGGGCGCAGCCTTGCCGTCCGCCGCCGCCACCGCCCGATAGGTGCTGACCAGCCCGCGTCCGCACAGGATCTGTTCGCCCGAAATGCGCCCTTCCAGCTTCTCGATATGCGGAAAAACCTCGAAGTCGCGCGGCGTGCGCGGACCGATGTCCATGTGGCCGCCTTCGCCGGGCACCGGAATCCAGTGGTCAAGCGCATGGATAAGGCCGGCGACGCCGAGCCCGGTGCCCGGCCCGAGCACGACGCGGCCGGCGTTCGGCTCCGGCGCGCCGCCGCCGATCTTTTCCATGTGCTCCTCGCCGAGCGCTACCACCGCCAGCGCCTGCGCCTCGAAATCGTTGAGCACGACGATGTCGGTGAGCCCGAGATTGGCGATCATCTCCTTCGGCCGCACCACCCAGGGGCAATTGGTCAGCGCGATGGCGTCGCTGTCCACCGGACCGGCGACGGCGAGCACGGCGGAGTTGGGCCGCACCGACGAGCGGTCGAGCACGGCGGCCTGGATGGCGGCGTCGATGGTGGGAAAGTCGGCCGTCTGGACGATCCACGGCTCGCCGGCTTCCGAATTTGCGTCCAGCACGACGGAAAAGCGCGCATTGGTGCCGCCGATATCGCCGATCAGGATCGGAAACCGCAGGCCCGTTCCGCCTTCGCTCGCGCCCTGCATTCTATCCCGCTCCATGGTTTGGCCTGTGGCTCCGCGTCGCTATAGCCAAACGCCGTGCGCTACGGAAGATGCGCCGTTCACGGGCCGGGGCGCGGACGCGGCAGGGGCACGCCGATCTGCGGCGTCTCGGCGAAGGCGCTCGCGGCAGGCAGGCCGTCCGCGCCGGCCAGGACGGGCGCGGACGCCGGTGCGACCACTTCCGGCTCTGGCGCTGTCGCCACGGCGACCGGCACGCGGCCGCCCTTGAACAGCGCCGCCTCGAACGAGGGCGGGCTCGGTTCGGCAAGCACGGCCCGGCACTGCTTCGGCAGGGCGGCCATGGTCATGACGTCGCGCGCCTTGGGCGCGTCGGGGTTCTTGTTCGGCCGCCACGGCTCATCGGTGAACCACCAGGCAAGCTCCTTGCCGCAGCCGTCGCCGCTGCCGGTGTCGTGCTGCGGCTTGCAGTCGGGCGAGCCCGGCTGGCAGCCGATGCGGACATGGAAATGCTCGTCATGGCCCCAGAACGGCCTGATCTTGTTCAGCCAGCGCCGGTCGCCGGTGACGGTGTCGCACAGCTTCTTCTTGATACCGGGATGAACGAAGATGCGCTCCACCTGCGGATAGCCGGCGGCGCGCTTCAGCAGGCGGGTGCGCGACTCCGTCCAGCGACGGTCGTCGACGACGAGCGAGTTGGGCTTCAGCATGGAGACGGCGCCGATCTTCTCGCGTCCGCTCAACGAATAGGGCTGCTCCGGCATCGGGCTGAACCAGATGTCGGCGTCCAGCCCGAGCTGGTGCGAGGCGTGGCCGGTGCGCATCGGGCCGCCGCGCGGCTGCGAGATGTCGCCGACCAGCAGGCCGCGCCAGCCGTCCTGCACGGCATCGCGCGACAGCTTTTCCAAAAGCGCGATCATCGCCGGATGGCCCCAGTTGCGGTTGCGCGAAGGGCGCATGACCTGCCAGGTCGGCCCATCCAGCGGCAGGCCGACGCCGCCGGCGAAGCAGCCTTTCGAATAGAAGCCGTAGGATTGCGGCGCGACCGCCGAGGGCAGCGTTTCGGCGCCGAACAGGTCCTTCGCCAGTTCGGCGGCCTCGCTTTCGTGGCCCGGCATGCCGCCCAGGCCAAGCAGACCCGCCATGGACGTCAGCAAAGCGAGCCTGCGTGCCGATGACCAAATCGATACCATGCGATTTCCCCTGCCTGCCCGTCCGCCGCAAGCCGCCGGCGAAGCGGCCGGTCCGCGAATCATAGCACGGCGGTCCGGTCCGACGCGATCACGACCGCTTCATCGCGCTGCGTGCCGCACCGTCCGCCCAGTCGCCGGCCGCCCACAGGGCATCGAGAGCGGTGCGGTAGTCCGGGAAGCGGAACGCATAGCCGGCCTTTTTGATCGCGGCGTTCGAGACGCGCTTGTTCTCGCCGTAGAAAGACCGCGCCATGGGCGAAAGTTGGGCGATCTCGAAGGGAATTTCCGGCGGCGGCTCGATGCCCATCAGCGCGGCGGCATAGGCGACGACGTCCTGCGGCGGCGCCGGCAGGTCGTCGGTGACGTTGAAGACGCCGCCGAGGTTTCGCTCGGCCAGGTGCCGCAGCGCTCCTGCGATATCGTCGCGGTGGATGCGGTTGAACACCTGGTCCGGCTTGACGAGGCGCCGGGCGGTGCCGTCACGGAGGTTGACGAGGGCATTGCGGCCCGGTCCGTAGATGCCGGAGAGGCGCAAGACCGCCACCGGCAGGCCGGCGCGCCGCCCAAGCTCCAGCCATTGCCGCTCCGCTTCCAGCCGCCGGCGTGAGCGCTGCGACACCGGCCGGCATGCGCTCTCCTCGTCCACCCAGCCGCCGCCATGGTCGCCGTAGACGCCGACGGTGGAGAGATAGGCGATCCATTGCAGCGCCGGCAGGCCGGCGACGAGCCCGGCCGCGACGACATCGAGCGCCGGGTCGCCGGCCTCGTCCGGCGCGATCGAGACGACGACGTGGGTGGCTTGCCGGAGTGCCGCGAGCAGTTCAGGCGTCGAGGCACCCTCGAACAGCAGCGGCGTGATGCCGGCATCGCGAAGCACCGCGAATTTTTCCGGCGAGCGCGTCGTGCCGACGACGGCGGTGCCCCCAGGCAGCGCGCGGGCAAAAGCCTGGCTGGAATAGCCGGCGCCGAAGATGAGAACGGTTTTCATTACCATTTTTCTCCGTCGCGCTGCCCCTCACTCTTACCCTCTCCCCGTGAACGGGGAGAGGGGGACGCCGGCGTCGCAGCTTCTCTCCTCTCCCCGTTGTTCACGGGGAGAGGATGCCGGCAGGCAGGTGAGGGGCGGCGCGGACCTATCATCGATTCACTGCCATCCATTCTTGCCTGACGTCCTCATCTTCCTCGTTCTCGACCCGCCCGGCGCAGTCCAAAAACCCCTCCGGCGCCAGCCGCGACAGCGCCCACACGGCAGCGCCGCGCACCAGCGGCGAGGCATCCTCCAGCAGGGTGCGAACCTGCCCCGTCAGCCCCGTATCGCCCGAATTGCCGGCGGCGATCAGCACGTTGCGGATAAAACGGTCGCGGCCGATGCGCTTGACCGGAGAGCCGGAAAACAGCGCCCTGAAGGCCGCGTCGTCGAGGCTAAGCAGCTCTGCCAGCTTCGGCGCGCGCAGATCGTCTCGGGCGGCGAGCTTGGCTTCGGAAGCGGCCTGCGCGAACTTGTTCCACGGGCAGGCGGCGAGGCAGTCGTCGCAGCCGTAGATGCGGTTGCCGATCGCCTCGCGGAACTCGGCCGGGATCGGCCCCTTGTTCTCGATGGTGAGGTAGGAAATGCAGCGGCGCGCGTCGAGCCGGTAGGGCGCCGGGAAGGCGTTGGTCGGGCAGGCGTCGAGGCAGGCGCGGCAGGAGCCGCAATGGTCGTCCTCGCGACGGTCCGGTTCCAGTTCGGCGGTGGTGAAGATCGAGCCGAGGAACAGCCAGGAGCCGTGGTCGCGGCTGACCAGGTTGGTGTGCTTGCCCTGCCAGCCGAGTCCGGCGGCTTCGGCGAGCGGCTTTTCCATCACCGGGGCCGTATCGACGAACACTTTCACGTCGCCGCCGGCGCGCGCCACGATCTTGCCGGCGATTTCCTTCAGCCGCCCCTTCATGACGTCGTGGTAGTCGCGGTTCTGCGCGTAGACCGAGATGGCGGCGCGGTCCGGCCGCGACAGGATCTCGCGCGGGTCGCTGTCGGGACCGTAGTTCATGGCCAGCACGATCACCGAGCGCACCTCGGGCCACAGCACGGAGGGATCGGCGCGGCGCGCCAGCGTCTCCTCGATCCAGTCCATCGAACCGTGAAAACCGTCGGCGACGAAACGCGCCAGCCGCGCCGGCGCCTGAGGAATGGCGTCCGGCCGGGTGACGGCGACGGCGGCGAAGCCGGCGGCCTGCGCCTCGCGCTCGATCAGCTCGCGCAGCTTGCCAGGATCAGAAATCGAGGTCCGCATAATGCGACACCGGCGAAAGGCCGCGCACACGGTCGGCCAGCAGCGGCCGGAAGGACGGGCGCGACTTGATGCGCGTATACCAGTCGCGCGCGGCGGCGTGCTCGCGCCAGTCGATCTCGCCGAGATAGTCGAGCACCGAGATCGTGGCGGCGGCGGCGAGGTCGGCATAGGTGAGCCGGCTGCCGGCCAGCCAGGGACGGGTGCCGGCCAGCCAGTTGGTGTATTTCATGTGCTGGCGGATGTTGGCGCGGGCGGCGCGGATGGCGGTCGAATCGGGCGAACCGCCGCCGGCTTCCGGCGGCATATGCGGCTTCAGCACGCGCTCGCGCACCAGATGGCGCGTCACCTCGCTCTCGGCCTTGGCGAGATACCAGTCGGTCAGGCGGCGGATTTCGGCCCGCTCCAGCGGCCCTTCGACGAACAGGCGGCGCTCGCGTTTAAGCACGCCGCGCGTCTCGTCGAGATATTCGGCGATCACCTGCGCGCCGACGATCGGCACGTCGCCTTCCGCAAGCAGAATCGGCAGGCTGCCGGCCGGGTTGAGCGCCAGAAATTCCTTGCGCCGTGTCCACGGCTTTTCCTCGATCAGCGCCAGCTCCTCACCGTACTCGCCGAAGGCGAGGCGGACGAACCGGCAGGAGGCGAACATGGGGTGATGAAAAAGCGTCAGCATGATACCGCGATTGACATGCGCTCTGGCGAATCGCCCGCCGCATCGCTAAAGCTTTGCCGCGGCGGTCGGGGCCGGCAAGGGTGCAGCGACCTATAGGGTGGTTCCCGCGCCGTGACAAGCAACGCCTTATCCGGCGCCCCGCGCTGTCCGGAACCCGAACGAGGATCACCGTGGACAGCCAGACCCTGATCGAAGCCCTCCTACTCGGCCTGCTGGAAGGTTTTACCGAATTCCTGCCCGTTTCCTCCACCGGCCACATCCTGCTTGCCGGCCATTTCCTCGGCTTCAACTCCACCGGCAAGGTGTTCGAGGTGCTGATCCAGCTCGGCGCCATCCTCGCCATCCTGTCGGTCTATGCCGGCCGCTTCTGGGCTTTCCTGAAACGGCCCGACGCCTTCGCGCGGCTGGTCGACGTCGCCGTCGGCGTGCTGGCCAGCGTGATCTGGGTCGGCGGCTGCGCCTGGGAGCTACTGGTTTCAGCGATCCGGCGCCGGCGGCCGAACCTGTTCCTGCCGCCGGAACGCTCGCCGGACCCGGCGGTGAGGATGATGATCACCGTTGTGTTCGCCTTCCTGCCGGCGGCGGTGATCGGCGTGATCCTGCACGACTTCATCAAGACGGTGCTGTTCGAGACGCCGAAGCTGATCTGCATCATGCTGATCCTCGGCGGCATCGTGCTGTTGTGGGTCGACCGGCTGGACCTGAAGCCGCGCGTCCACGACGCCAGCGAGTTCTCGCTGCCGCTGGCGCTCAAGATCGGCCTGTTCCAGTGCCTGGCCATGATCCCCGGCACCTCGCGCTCGGGCGCCACCATCGTCGGTTCGATGCTGATGGGCGTGGACAAGCGCGCGGCGGCGGAATTCTCCTTCTTCCTCGCGATGCCGACGATGCTGGGCGCCTTCACGCTCGACCTGTTCAAGAACCGCCACCTGTTGTCCGCTTCCGACGCGCCGGTCATCGCCGTCGGCTTCATCGCCGCCTTCATCACCGCCGTCATCGTCGTGCGCAGCCTGCTCGGCTACGTCTCGCGGCACGGCTACGCGCTGTTCGGCTGGTGGCGGCTGATCGTCGGCGGGCTGGGGTTGATCGCGCTGTTCGTGTTTGGGTGAGCCCCGACAAAAGCAAGTCGCGCAGGGCGCATACCCCCACCCCTGACCCCTCCCCTCAAGGGGGAGGGGACTCTTGGCGCGCAGAAGCTTCCCCTCCCCCTTGAGGGGAGGGGTCAGGGGTGGGGGTTCTGGTCGGTAGCCTTCGACGGTGTCGCGATTCCCTTACGCCTCGGCGTTGCCGGCCGTCTTGCCGCGCTGGAACTGGCCGGCGGCGCGGAAGCGCCAGAGATAGCTCGGCAGGATGGTGCCGAGCGCCTGCGGCTGGATGCCGAGGCCGGCGAACGAGCGACCGTCCTTTTCAGCCTTGGCCGAGACGACGTTGTGCTCGCGCAACTGCGCCACCTGGTCGCGGGTGAGCAGCGGCCTGGGCAGCAGGCCGAGGAACGTGGCCTGAATGTTGGCCAGCCACCACGGCACCGGCACGAGCGCGCGCTTGCGGTCGACGACGGCGAGCAGTTCCTGCATGCACTGGCGGAAGGTGAGCACCTGCGGCCCGCCCAGTTCGTAGATGCGGCCGCCCTGGACGGAGCCGTCGACCGAACGCGCGATCGCCTCGGCGACGTCCACCGCATAGACCGGCTGGAATTTCGTCTCGCCGCCGCCGATCAGCGGCATCACCGGAAAATAACGCGCCATGTTGGCGAAGCGGTTGAAGAAGGTGTCTTCCGGGCCGAAGGCGACCGAGGGGCGGAAGATGACGGCATCGGCAATCGTCTCCAGCACCGCCTTTTCGCCGAGCGCCTTGCTGCGCTGGTAGGCGGAGGCGGAGGAGGCGTCGGCGCCGAGCGCCGAGACATGGGTCAGCCCGGCGCCGACGGCACGCGCCGCTTCCGCCACGGCACGGGCGCCGAAGGTGTGCACGGCGCCGAAGCGCTGGCGCCCGCTCTCGTGCAGGATGCCGACGAGGTTGACGACATGGGCGGCGTCCCTGACGGCGTTGTCGACGGACCAGCGCACCCTGACATTGGCCTGCACCGGCTGGATCTGGCCGACATTGCCGAGCGGCTGCAAATAGCCTGCGAGGTCGGGCCGGCGGCAGGCGGCGCGCACACGGTAGCCGCGGCGGGCCAGCGCGCGCACGACGTGGCGCCCGAGGAAGCCCGAGCCGCCGAAGACGACGACCAGCGGTGGCGTTTGCAGGATTTCGGTCATGGCTGGCTCCGGCAGGGCAGTTCGAGGCGTGGCTTTGCCGTTTCATAGTCGGTTTCGCGGCGAAGGCAAAGGGACTTGGACGCGGGACGCATGCGGCTTGCGGGCGCGCCGCCCGGTATCCCTCTGGAGGCGGCAAGGCAGTTGCGCTAAGGCTTGGCCATGATGGACATGCAGCGCTCGCCCGACTTGCAGCAGAGCCACGGCCTCAGGCTCAATACGCTGATCAGGCTGCGCTGGCTCGCCATCGTTGGCCAGAGCGCCACCGTCCTCGTCGTCGCCTACTGGCTGGCATTCCCGCTGCCGGTCAGCCTGTGCTTCGTGCTGATCGCCTGCTCGGCGTGGCTCAACCTGGTCCTCGCCTTCCGCTACCCGGCCGCACACCGGCTGACGCCGCTGGCGGCGATGGGCGTCCTGGTCTTCGACGCGCTGCAACTCGCCGGCCTGCTCTACATGACCGGCGGCCTGACGAACCCCTTTTCGCTGCTGATGAGCGTGCCGGTCGTCATCTCGGCCACGTCGCTGCCGATCCGCCTCACCGCCTTCCTCGGCGCGCTGGTGATGGTGCTGGCCACGGCGCTGGCCTTCTTCCACCTGCCGTTGCCCTGGTATGCCGGCGTGCAGCTGCTCATGCCCTTCGTCTATGTCGCCGGCATGTGGATGGCGGTGTTCTCCTCCATCGCGTTTACCGCCATCTACGCCTTCCGCGTCGCGCAGGAGGCGCGGCTGCTCGCCAACGCGCTCGCCGCCACCGAACTGGTCTTGCAGCGCGAGCAGCACCTGTCGGCGCTGGACGGGCTGGCGGCGGCGGCGGCGCACGAACTGGGCACGCCGCTCGCCACCATCACGCTGGTGGCGCGCGAGATGGAGAAGGCGCTGGGCGACGATCCGAAATACCGCGACGACGTCACCCTCCTGCGAACGCAGAGCGAACGCTGCCGCGAGATCCTGAAGCGGCTGACCAGCCTGTCGAGCGCCGGCGAGGAACACATGGCGCGCCTGCCGCTGACCTCGCTGGTCGAGGAAGTGACGGCGCCGCACCGCGACTTCGGCATCGCCATCCGGCTGGAGGCCGGCGAAAGCGTCGGGCCGGAACCGGTCGGCCGGCGCAATCCGGGCGTCCTCTACGGGCTCGGCAACCTGGTGGAGAACGCGGTGGACTTCGCCCGCGATGCCGTCACCGTGCGCTGGAGCTGGACCGACGAGCGCGTCACCTTCACCGTCGTCGACGACGGCCCCGGCTTTCCGCCCGATATCCTCGACCGCATCGGCGAGCCCTACATGTCCACCCGCTCGGGCTCGGAAAAGGGCGGCGGCGGGCTCGGACTCGGCCTGTTCATCGCCAAGACCCTTCTGGAACGCTCGGGCGCCGCGCTGGAGTTCCGCAATTCCGGCGGCATCGGCGAGGGCGCGGTCGCGCATGTCGCGTGGCCGCGCGCCGCCTTCCTCAATCCGGAGGCGGCGGCCGACGCCATGTTCGACATCGCCTGAGGCGCCTTTAGGGTCGGAACGGGCGTCCGGCGCGGGTGTCCGTTGGACATTCGGGCCGCGCGGTTATATCTGCGTGATGGAAGACAAGGGGTCGATAGCATGAGCAGCGAAGAAGCCAACAGCGCAGCCCTGATCGGCGAGGATGCCTCGCTGCTGATCGTCGAGGACGACAAGCCGTTCCTGACGCGGCTGGCGCGCGCCATGGAGGCACGCGGTTTCACGGTCGAGACGGCCGAGAGCGTCGAGGAAGCGGTGGCCAAGGCGCGCGCCAACCCGCCGGCCTACGCGGTGGTAGACATGCGGCTGGGCGACGGCAACGGGCTCGACGTGGTGGCGGCGATCCGCGAAAAGCGCGAGGACGCCCGCACCATCATCCTGACCGGTTACGGCAACATCGCCACCGCCGTCACGGCGGTGAAACTCGGCGCCGTCGATTATCTCTCCAAGCCGGCCGACGCCGACGACGTCTTCGCCGCGCTCACCCGCACCTCCGGCGAACGCGCCGCGCCGCCGGAAAACCCGATGTCGGCCGACCGGGTGCGCTGGGAGCACATCCAGCGCGTTTACGAAATGTGCGACCGCAACGTCTCCGAAACGGCGCGCCGGTTGAACATGCACCGCAGGACGTTGCAGCGGATTCTGGCCAAGCGGGCGCCGCGGTGAAGGGGAATACGGAAATAAGGGAGTAGGGGAGCAGGAGACTTATTCCCTTATTCCCTTATTCCCTTATTCCCTTATTCCCTTATTCCCTTATTCCCCTACGACCCTATTCCCCCTTGCGTTCCCTATTCGCTCTCCCCCTCGATCGCCGCGACCGGCACGCCGGCAAGCTCGGCCGCCAGCAGGCGGGCGGCGCCGGCCCGCGCGATCCTCAGCATCAGCGCCTTGCGCGTGGCGGCTGCGATGCGGTGCTCCGGCGCCTCGCGCATCACCTCCGCGCCATAGCCGTCGGACAGGATGAAGCCGCACTCGTCGGGAAAGATGTCGGCCGGCACGCCGGGATGGGTGGCGAAGAAGAAGCGGTCGCAATGCAGCCGGTAGTCCGGCCATTTGCGGTCGACGCGAAAATCCTCGATCGAGGATTTTATCTCGATAATCCAGATGTCGCCCGTCCGCGTCAGCGCCACGAGGTCGGCGCGCCGGCCGGTGGCGAGCGACAATTCGGGCAGCACATGCGCGCCCATCTGCGAAAGCAGCCGCTGCACGCCGCGCCGGACCAGCATGGCGCGCTCCGACTGGCGGCCGTCGATCAGCGGGTTCTGGGCTATCGGGGAAACGATGGGCATGGCCCAGTATGGCCGATTCCGTTCACGGTTTGAACCCGTTATGCCGAATCACGCCCGCGCGGGCGAAATTTCGCAGCAATCGGCCTCTCCGGCGATCTCTTCAAGGATCGGGCAATCCGGCCGCTGATCGCCGTGGCAGGCGCGGACCAGCGTTTGCAGGGTGGCGCGCATGGATTGCAGTTCGCGCACCTTCTCCTCTATGGCGGCGACGTGGGCGGTGGCGATGGCGCGCACGTCCTGGCTGGCGCGTGTACGATCCTGATAGAGCGCCATCAGCTGGCGGCAGTCGTCGATGGAGAAGCCGAGATTGCGCGCGCGCTTCAGGAAAGCGAGGCGGTGGATGTCGTCGCCCGAATAATCGCGATAGCCGTTGCCGGCGCGCGCCGGGTCGATCAGCCCGATCTCCTCGTAATAGCGGATGGTCTTGGCCGGCAGGCCGGAACGGCTGGCGGCGTTGCCGATGTTCATGGCCGGATCTCCTGTCACGGCTCCGCGGGAGCCGATCATTGATTTTGCTCACAAATCCGTGAGCGGCTGTTGCCGAAATACCATAGTGCCGGCCTTACCGGCGCTGACGGAGAGGTATGAAGCCAACGTGCGCTTGGCAAGCAAAAGAAATGCCAGCATGAATGCCCCCGGCGGTTCGAATCGGACCGGTCGGAATTTTCGAGGCGGGGAAACGGATTCTCATGCGGGTGAAGACGATCTTTCTTGCTGCCGCGCTGTCGGCCGTTCTGGCAGGGTGCAGCACGGTCGGGCTCGGCCCCATGCAGGTGTTTTCCAACGACTACGGCGCCCGGACGGACGCCGGCTACCAGCTTCCGCGCATTCCGATCGAGAAGGTGCCGTACAAATATCGCCGCCAGATCGTGCGCTACGAAACGGACGAGAAGCCGGGCACCATCATCGTCGATACCAACCAGAAGTTCCTCTATCTGGTCATGGCCGACGGCAAGGCGATGCGCTACGGCATCGGCGTCGGCCGCGAAGGGTTCGAGTGGCACGGCACGGCCCGCATCGCGCTGAAGCGCGAATGGCCGACCTGGACGCCGCCGCGCGAAATGATCAAGCGCCAGCCGGAACTGGCCAAGTGGGCGAACGGCATGCCGCCCGGCCTCAGCAATCCGCTCGGTGCGCGCGCCATGTACCTGTTCAACAAGAAAGGCGATTCGGGCTACCGCCTGCATGGCAGCCCGGAATGGAATTCCATCGGCCATGCCATGTCGTCGGGCTGCATCCGGCTGATGAACCAGGACATCATCGACCTCTACGACCGCGCCGAGACCGGCGCCAAGGTCATCGTGATGTAGCAAAGCCGGCTGGCGGCGCACCGTCGGACGCAGGAAAGTTTCATAACGCGGACCGTCTAGGCAACACGGACGTCCCAAACGAAAACCGGGCTCTCAAGGCCCGGTTTTTGTTTTTGCGCTCGGATTAAATAGGCGAGAAGGCTCAGGCCACCTGTTCGACGTGCTCGACCTCGGGCACGAAATGCCGAAGCAGGTTCTGGATGCCGTGCTTCAGCGTCGCGGTGGACGACGGGCAGCCGGCGCAGGCGCCCTTCATGTGCAGGAAGACGGTGCCCTTTTCATAGCCGCGGAAGGTGATGTCGCCGCCGTCCTGCGCCACGGCCGGACGCACGCGCGTGTCCAGCAGTTCCTTGATGGTGACGACGATCTCCTCGTCCTGCTTGTCGTAGAATTCCTCGCCATGGGCGGCATCGACCACCGGCCCGGCCTTGGACATGACCGGCTGGCCGGACATGAAATGCTCCATGATCGCGCCGAGTATGGCGGGCTTCAGGTGCTGCCAGTCCGGCTCGTCCTTGGTGACGGTGATGAAATCGTAGCCGAAGAAGACGCCGGTGACGCCGGGGATGGAGAACAGGCGCGCGGCCAGCGGCGAAGCCTCCGACGCGGTCGCCGCATCGCGGAAATCGGCGGTGCCGTCGCGCAGGACCTCCTTGCCGGGCAGGAACTTCAGCGTCGCCGGATTGGGGGTCGATTCGGTCTGGATGAACATCGCCGTCTCCGCGCCCGAAACGTCATCGCCGGGCCTGATAGTTTGGAATAATTCTAATTAGGCCTTGTGTGGCCGACATTCAAGCAAAACCAGCTTGCCGTCGCACGGAATCGGGATTGCCTGTCGTTTCGTGCATCGCCATGCCTGAACGGCGTGCAGCCGTTCGGGGCCGAACGCCTAGAGCGAAATGCCGTTTCCCTGAATCGGTATTTCGCTCTAACCATTTGTTTTTGAAGCATGATGTTTTCCGAAAAGTCTGCAACTTTTCGGCATCATGCTTTAGCCAAGGCTCAGGATTTCATCGTCGGACAGGTTTTGCGGCACCACCGTCACCGGGATCGGGAATGCCGCCGCCTTGCCGACGACCGAGGCGACCAGCGGGCCGGGGCCTTCCTTGCCGGCGCTGGCGCCCAGAACCAGGATGGCGATGTCCTGGTCGTCTTCGATCAACCCGTGCAATTCCTCCACGGTCTTGCCTTCGCGCACCACCAGTTCCGGCTCGATGCCGAATTTCTCCCTGATTTTCGCGGCGTAGCCGTCGAGCAGCGTGCGCGCGGTGGTGTTGGCCTCGTCGCGCATGATCTTCTCGACGCCCAGCCAGTGCTGGAAGTCGTCCGGCTCGATGACATAGAGCAGGACGAGGGTGCCGTTGGTGCTCTTCATACGTTGCGCGGCGTAGGCGGCGGCACGCTCGCATTCGGGCGTATCGTCGATGATCACCAGAAACTTGCGGCGATGACCAGCTTCGCGGCTAAGACGTTTGGAGACCATGCTCACCCTTGTCGATGGAATTTCCGGCCCTGCTATCCGCGGCCCACAATCTGCCACCGGCACGAGCCGGCGGCAAGCGGGTGGCTGTCGGCATCGCGTTTGCGCCTGAACGGTCAGTCCTGCACCAGGCCGATGATGTCGCGCACCGTCTTCATCGTCTGTTCGGCGAGCGCGCCGGCGCGCTCGCCGCCGTCCTTCAGCACGGCGTCGACATAGGCGGTGTCGGCCATGATGCGGCGCATCTCGGATGCCACCGGGGCGAGCTTTTCCACCGCGAGGTCGGCCAGCGCCGGCTTGAAGGTGGAAAACTGCTGGCCGCCGAACGCCTTCAGGACGTCTTCCTTGGAGATGTCGGCCAGCCCGGCATAGATGCCGACGAGGTTCTTCGCCTCGGGCCGGCTTTCCAGTCCGGCCAGTTCGCCGGGCAGCGCGTCCGGGTCCGTCTTGGCCTTCTTGATCTTCTTCGAGATGGCGTCGGCGTCGTCGGTCAGGTTGATGCGCGACAGGTCCGACGGGTCCGACTTCGACATCTTCTTGGAACCGTCGCGCAGGCTCATGATGCGCGCCGCCGGGCCGCCGATCACCGGCTCGGTAAGCGGGAAGAAGCCGTTGACCGTCTCGTCGCCGACCTGCATCTCGACGCCGACGCCGAGGTCGGCGATGCGGCCGGAGAAGTCGTTGTTGAATTTTTGCGCGATGTCACGCGTCAGTTCCAGATGTTGCTTCTGGTCCTCGCCGACCGGCACATGGGTGGCGCGGTAGACGAGGATGTCGGCCGCCATCAGGCTCGGATAGGCGAGCAGGCCGAGCGAGGCGTTCTCGCGGTCCTTGCCGGCCTTGTCCTTGAACTGCGTCATGCGGTTCATCCAGCCGATGCGCGCCACGCAGTTGAAGATCCAGGCGAGTTCGGCGTGCTGCTTGACCCGGCTCTGGTTGAAGACGATGTGCTTCTTCGGGTCGATGCCGGAAGCGAGGAAGGCGGCGGTGATCTGGCGCGTCTGGTCGGCGAGGTCGTCATAGACCATCTGTGCGGTCAGCGAGTGCAGGTCGACGACGCAGTAGATACAGTCGTACTCTTCCTGCAGGGCGACGAACTTGCGGATGGCGCCGAGATAGTTGCCGAGGTGGAGGTTGCCGGTGGGCTGGACGCCCGAGAAGACGAGTTGCCGGAACGGCGAATTTTTGTCGGTCATGTCTCTATCCCTGGCTTGTGGACGGCCGTTTCGCACGCGGCGAAAGTCTTGCGACGGCGCGGCTTATGAACCAAGTCGCGAGGTCAGGCAAGGCCCCCGACATAATGGACAGATGGTGTAGATATGCCTATGTAGTCTATTGAATGTAGACGATCTCACGATGGAGATTGAAGTGACCATCAATGTCACCAACAAGGAAGCCGATACACTCACGCGCAAACTGGCTGAGATGGAAGGGGTCGGCGTCACCGAGGCGATCGTCATCGCCATGCGCGAGGCGCTGGAGCGCCGGCGCAACAAGGAGACCCCGGTCGAGACGGCGGCGCGGCTAAGGGCCGAGTTCGGCATCCAACTGAGCGAGAGCGCGCGAAAGCCCTTGCCGCGATCGGTCTACGACGAACTGTCGGGCGAATAGCGGTGTTCGTCGATGCCGCGGCGATCGTCGCCATTCTCAGCCAGGAACCCGAAGCGGCGCGCTGCGCCGATGCCATCGTCGCGGCGAAAGACCCATTCACCTCCGCTATCGCCACCTGGGAAGCCGCCATGGCGCTTTGCCGGCCGGAAAAGCTCGCCATCCCGGTCGAGACGGGCCTGAAGATCGTCCAACGTTTTCTCGACGAGCGCGGCATCGCGCTTCGCGATCTTCCGCCGGCGCAAGATGCGGTCGACCTGTCCGTCGAAGCCGCAGGGCGGTTTCGTAACAACGCAATCCGGCTGAACCTCGCGGACTGCTTCCATTACGCCTGCGCGCGCCACTATGGCGTTCCGATGCTGTCGACCGCCGACGAGTTCCGGCTCACGGATCTGGAGACGGTTCCGTAACCGTCGTTCTCTGAATTGATCCCTATAACGTTATGCGTTATAAACTACCATGATCCTGAATTTCGCGGACGCGGAAACGGAGAAAATCTGGACCGGCCTGCGCAGCCGCAGGTTGCCCTTTGATATTCAGGACAAGGGCCTGATGAAGCTTCGCTTGCTCAATGCCGCACGGCGGCTTGACGACTTGCGCGTCCCGCCGGGCAACAGGCTGGAAGCGCTGAAAGGCGACCGCAAGGGACAGCATTCGATCAGGATAAACGGCCAATGGCGCATCGCCTTTACCTGGACCGATGGAGGACCGGCTGATGTCGAAATCGTCGACTATCATTGAAGAGAACCTGCACAATCCTCATGCCGGGGAAATCCTGCTTGCGGAATTTCTGAAACCGATGGTGCTCAGCCAGAACGCGCTGGCGCGCGCGATCGGCGTTCCGCCGCGCCGCATCAACGAGATCGTGCTCGGCAAACGGGCGGTGACGGCCGACACCGACCTGCGCCTTGCCCGCTACTTCGGTGTCAGCGACGGCTTCTTTCTCCAATTGCAACAGGACTTCGACCTGATGGAGCAGAAACGCCGCATCGCACCTGACCTGGAGAAAATCCGGCCCCGCGCCGCCTGATCAGTCCTGCGCCGGTTTGGCGCCGGCCTTGCCGCCCCGCCGCATGTTCCTGCGGATCATGCCGACATCGGCGCCGCCGGTTGCGAAAGCGAGCGCGAAATAAAGCACGGCACCGGCGCCCGACAGCAGCGCCAGCGTCGCCGCCTTGGTGACGAGGCGGGCCGACGACGACAGTTCGGCGGCGAGATAATCCTGCGCATACCAGAGCGCCGCGCCCATCAGCGCCGCCGACAGCACGAGGCGGGGGATGCGCTTCATCAGCGCCGCTTCCCGGCCCCAATGGCCGCGCCGCACCAGCACGAACAAAAGCATGCCGGCGTTCAGCCAGCCGGCGACGGCGGAGGCCACCGCGATGCCCGGCGCGCCCATGGACGGAAACAGCGCGAGCGCCGTCGCCACGTTCACCACCACCGAGACGGCGGCGAAGATCATCGGCGTTTTCGTATCCTCGCGGGCGAAATAGCCGGGCGTGAAGGCCTTTATCAGCACGAAGGCCGGCAGACCGAGGCCGAAGATGGCAAGGATGGCCGCCACCACCGGCGTCGAGTTGTTGGCGGCGAAGGCGCCGCGCTCGTAGAGCACGCGCACGATCGGTTCCGACATGACCAGCAGGGCAGCGGCCGCCGGCAGGGTCAGGAACAGGGTGAACTCGACCGAGCGGTTCTGCAGGTTGGCCGCTTCGATCATGTTGCCGGATTTCAGCGCCCGCGACAGTTCCGGCAACAGCACGATGGCCACCGCAATGCCGACGACGCCGAGCGGCAGCTGGTAGACGCGGTCGGCCAGCGCCAGCGAGGCGACGGCGCTGTCCTGCGTCGAAGCGATCGCCGTGCCGATCAGCTGGTTGATCTGGGTGATGCCGCCGGTGACGGCGGCCGGCAAAGCAAGCAGCAGCAACCGCTTGACGCCCGGCGTCAGGTGCGGCCGGCGAAAACCGATGGCAATGCCGGCATGGCGCGCCGCGACCCAGACGATGGCAAGCTGCACCACGCCCGCCGCCATCACGCCCCAGGCCATCCAGTGGCCGACGGCGAGCCCATCGGCGCCGCTGCGCCAGGCCCAGTAGAGTACGGCGATGAGGATGACGTTCAGGAACACGGGCGCGATCGCGGCGGCGAAATAACGGCGCAGCGAATTCAGCATGCCGGCCATCATCGAGGCCAGCGACATGCACACCAGATAGGGGAACATGACGGTGGCAAGCGCGACGGTGAGGTCGTATTTTTCCGGGTCGCCGGCGAAGCCGGGGGCGATGATGGTGCTGACCAGGAACGGCATCGCCAGTTCCATGACGATGGTGAGCACGATTAGCGCCGAGAACAGCACGCCGAACACTTCCTCGGAAAAGCGCTTGGCACCGTCCATGCCGCCGGCCTCGATCTCCTTGGCGAACAGCGGCACGAAGGCGGTGTTGAAGGCGCCCTCGGCGAACAGCCGGCGGAAGGTGTTGGGGAACTGGAAGGCGGCGTAGAAGGCGTCCGCCACCGGCCCGGTGCCCAGCGCCGCCGCCATCAGCATCTCGCGGGTGAAGCCGAGGATGCGGCTTACAAGCGTGCCGGACGCGACGGTGGCGAATTTTTTTATGAGGCTCATGACCCCCTCCCCCTTGAGGGGAGGGTGGCCCGCGCAGCGGGTCGGGAGGGGTCGCTGGTCATAGAGCACACCATTTTTTTACCCCGAGCGCTGCCTCCGCCGACCCCCTCTGTCACCTTTGGCGACATCTCCCCCTCAAGGGGGGAGAGGAACGGCACAACTAGCCCTTCGCTACGGCTCAGGGCATTCGTCGCTCGAAAAGCCCATTCAGGGGCTTTTCGTTCGCTTCGCGAACCGCTCCTCATTCCGCCGCCGCCTTCGCCCTGGCCGTCGCGGCCTTGCCCTCCAGCGTGGAAATCAGCCGCTGGCGGATGGATTTCTCGCGCGCCGCGCCCTCGATCTTCTGGCCGGTCAGGTCGGTGACGTAGAAGGTGTCGATGACCTTCTCGCCGAAGGTGGTGATGTGGGCGGACGCAATGTCGAGCGACAGGTCCGACAGCGCGCCGGTGATCTCCGACAGCAGGCCCGGCCGGTCGAGCCCTTCCACCTCGACGACGGAAAACCGGTTCGACAGCGCGTTGCGGATCGCCGCGCGCGGCGGGATGCGGAACACCTTCTGGCCGCGCTTCGGCCTCGTGCGCTTCTCGATCATCTCCGGCAGGAAGGCCTTGCCCGACAGCATATCCTCGATCAGCTTGCCGACCCGCATGGCGCGGCGGTGCTCGTCCTCGTCGTGCTCGAATTCGCGGTTGATCAGGATGGTGTCCAGCGCTCTGCCGTCCGAAGTGGTGAAGATCTGCGCGTCGACGATGTTGCCGCCGGCCGCCGCGCAGGCGCCGGCGATGACGGAGAGCAGGCGCGGATGGTCCTGCGCCAGAACGGTGATCTCGGTGACGGCCTCGAACTGGTGCGTCTTGACCATTGTGGCGAGCTTCCGGCCGGCGGCGTCGGCCTCGCGGATGAATTCGGCGTGGCGCAGCTGGTCGGCCAGATCGACGGTCAGCAGGTAGTTCTCGTAGTGCAGCCTGACGATGCGCCGGCGCTCCGCTTCCGGCCACGCGGCAAGCGCCCCGGCGAGGTTTTCGCGCGCGGCCACGGCGCGTTCGGCGCGCGACAGTTCGGAGAAGCCGCCGGTAAGCAGCAGCTCCGTCTCGTAATAGAGGTTGCGCAGGAGCTGGCCCTTCCAGCCGTTCCACACACCCGGCCCGACGCCGCGAATATCGCAAACGGTCAGGATGAGCAGCAGCTTCAGCCGCTCCACCGACTGCACGACGTCGGCGAAGTCGGTGATGGTCTTGCGGTCGTTCAGGTCGCGCGTCTGTGCCGTCATCGACATGAGGAGGTGGTTTTCCACCAGCCAGGCCACCGTTTCGGTGTCGGCCGCCGACAGGCCCATATGCGGGCAGATGCGCCGCGCGATCTTCGCGCCGGCCGTCGAATGGTCCTCCGGCCGGCCCTTGGCGATATCGTGCAGGAGGACTGCGACGTAGAGCGCCTCGCGGCGCTTCTTCAGGCCCGGCATCAGCGAATGCGACAGCGGATGGATCGTCTCGGAACCGCCGTGCTCGATCTCGGCCAGCACGCCGATGCAGCGGATCAGGTGCTCGTCCACCGTGTAGTGGTGATACATGTTGAACTGCATCATGGCGACGATCTTGCCGAAATCGGGGATCAGCCGGCCGAGCAGACCCGCCTCGTTCATGCGCCTGAGATTGAGTTCGGGGTTGCGGTCGGACGTCAGCACGTCGAGGAACAGCCGATTGGCCTCCGGATCGCGGCGCAGCGTCTTGTCGACGAGGCGGAGCGAGCGGGTGAGCAGCTTCAGCGCGTCGGGATGGTATTCCAGCCCGTGCCTGTCGGCGAACCAGAACAGCCTCAGCATGTTGACCGGATCGCGCCGGAAGACCTCCTCGTCGGCGATGTTGATGCGCTCGTTGTCGACGATGAAGTCGGACGTGCCGGCGAGCTTGCGCTTGCGGCGCGAGAAACCGGCGATCAAGCGGTTGAAGCCCGGCACGTGCTTGGCCTGCTCCTCCTCGAGTGCGGCGCAGAAGATGCGGGTCAAATCGCCGACGTCCTTGGCGATGAGGAAATAGTGCTTCATGAAGCGCTCGACCGCCGACAGGCCGGGGTGGCTGGTGTAGCCCAGCCGTTCGGCGATCTCGCGCTGGATGTCGAAATGCAGCCGCTCTTCCGCCTTGCCGGTGAGGAAGTGCATGTGGCAGCGCACCGCCCACAGGAAGTCGTCGGCCTTGACGAATTCGCGGTATTCGGCGCCGGTGAAGACGCCTTTCTCCACCAGTTCGGCGCCTGTGCGCACGCGATAAAAATACTTGCCGATCCAATAGAGGGTCTGCAGGTCGCGCAACCCGCCCTTGCCGTCCTTGACGTTGGGCTCGACCACGTAGCGGCTCTCGCCGCCCTTGGCGTGGCGGGCATCGCGTTCGGCGAGCTTGGCCTGGACGTATTCCGCCCCGGTGACGCGCACCACCTCGTGGTCGAAGCGCCGCACCATCTCGTCGTAGAGCGGCTCCTCGCCCCACAGGAAGCGCGCTTCCAAGAGAGCGGTGGAGATGGTGATGTCGCCGCGCGCCAGCCGCAGGCATTCGTCGATGTTGCGGGTGGCGTGGCCGACCTTCAGCCCCATGTCCCACAGCATGTAGAGCATGTATTCGACGACCTGCTCGCCCCACGGCGTCTGCTTGTATGGAAGCAGGAAAAGGAGGTCGATGTCGGAGCCCGGCGCCAGCGTGCCACGGCCGTAGCCGCCGACGGCGACGATGGCCATGCGCTCGGCAGCGGAGGGGTTGCGGGTGCGGTAGACGTGGGTGACGGCGAAATCGTAGAGCGCGCGCACGATCTCGTCCATGACATGCGACAGCCGGGCGGCGCAGGCAATGCCGCCGCCGTCCTCCATCAGCATCAGCTCGGCGGTGCGGCGCCCAGTGGCACGATACTGTTTCAGGAGGGCGAGCACGGCGGCGCGCACCGCCGGCGAAGAACCGTCGCCCTGCGTCTCGGCCGTCAGCGCGGTCAGGTCGCGGCGCAAGGCCTCGCCGTCGATCAGTTCCTCGAGCCTGAGGGGAAGTTTCGCCATATACCGGCCGGGTTCGTTTCGTCCGGCGCGGTGTATAAACTGTTTCGGCGGCGCTGGGTATGGGGCGTGTCCAGCGCGGTAGCGCGATTGCAGATGGCGGCGCACCCCCACCCCTAACCCCTCCCCACAAGGGGGAGGGGAACTTTGCGGCATTACTGCCACCAACGCTGGTAGTTCTGAATGAAACGGCGGTGTCGTCGTCTCCCTCCCCCTTGTGGGGAGGGGACAGGGGTGGGGGTGCTCAACGGTCGCTAGAAGGCTTTCCCACAATTGTCCTGCCAGCCTCAAAATCACCCCTTGACCTTCCAGTGACTGGAAGCCCTATCTCCCGTGAAATCGAGAAATCCGGACGGCTGACATGACGCATTCCCACGACCACAAACATGCCCACGGGCACGACCACGACCACAGCCACTTGCACGGCGACGGGGCCTGCTGCGGCGGTCATGCAAAGACGGGCGGCGATTCGTGCTGCTCGGCCCCCGCCGCCGAGGCGCCCGCCGTCGTCCGAGATCCGGTCTGCGGCATGACGGTCGATCCCACCGCCGGCAAGCCCACCGCCGAGCACGACGGCCGTACCTTCCATTTCTGCAGCCAGGGCTGCCGGACCAAGTTCGAGGCGGCGCCGCAGGATTATCTCACGGCAACCGACCCTGTCTGCGGCATGAAGGTGGACCGCGCCACGGCCAGGCATTTTCTCAAAGCGGAGGGACAGAAGCACTATTTCTGCTCCGAAGGCTGCCAGACAAAGTTCGAGGCCGATCCGGAAAAATACCGCGACGGCCGCCCTGCCCCGGCACCTGCGCCGAAGGGGACGAAATACACCTGCCCGATGCACCCGGAAATCGTCCGCGACGGCCCCGGCGACTGCCCGATCTGCGGCATGGCGCTGGAGCCGATGGGCGTTCCGACCGGCGAGGAAGGCCCCAATCCCGAATTGATCGACTTCACCCGCCGCTTCTGGGTCAGTGCCGCACTTTCGATCCCGCTGCTCGTCGTCGCCATGGGGCCGATGCTCGGCCTGCCGGTGCGCGACTGGATCGGCGAGCCGCTGGCCGGCTGGCTGGAACTGGTGCTGGCGACGCCGGTGGTGCTGTGGGCGGCCCTTCCCTTCTTCCGCCGCGGTTGGGCTTCCATCCTCAACCGCAGCCCCAACATGTGGACGCTGATCTCGCTCGGCGTCGGCGCGGCATACATCTACAGCGTCGTCGCCATCCTGTTCCCTGACCTCTTCCCGCACGAGATGCGCGGCCATGGCGGCGCGGTGCCGGTTTATTTCGAGGCGTCCGCCGTCATCGTCGCGCTGGTTTTCCTCGGCCAGGTGCTGGAGTTGAAGGCGCGCGAGAAGACCGGCTCGGCCATCCGCGCGCTGCTCGACCTGGCGCCGAAGACGGCGCGGCGCCTCAGTGCCGACGGTTCCGAGACCGACGTGCCGCTGGACGAGGTGAAGACCGGCGACCGGCTGCGCGTACGCCCCGGCGAGGCCGTGCCGGTGGACGGCAGCGTGCTGGAAGGCCGCTCGTCCGTCGACGAATCGATGATCACCGGCGAGCCGGTGCCGGTGGAGAAGGTGCCCGGCGAGGCGCTCACCGGCGGCACGCTGAACCGCAACGGCACGCTGGTGATGCAGGCCGAGCGCGTCGGCGCGGAAACGACGCTGTCGCGCATCGTCGAACTGGTCGCCACCGCGCAGCGCAGCCGCGCGCCGATCCAGGGCCTGGCCGACCGCGTCTCCTTCTACTTCGTGCCTGCGGTGGTGCTGGTGGCGCTGGCCGCCTTCACCGTCTGGCTGCTGGCCGGCTACGGGCTGACCTTCGCCATCGTCTCGGCCGTCTCGGTGCTGATCATCGCCTGTCCCTGTGCGCTGGGGCTGGCGACGCCGATGTCGGTGATGATCGCCACCGGGCGCGGCGCGCATGCCGGCGTGCTGGTGCGCGACGCGGCCGCTCTCGAACGGCTGGCCGCCGTCAACACGCTGGTGGTCGACAAGACCGGCACGCTGACCGAGGGCAAGCCGAAGCTGACCGAAGTGGTGGCCGACGGCATCGCCGAGGACGAGCTGCTCGCGCTCGCCGCCGGGCTGGAGAAAGGCTCCGAGCACCCGCTGGCGGAGGCCATCGTCCAGGGCGCCGAGGCGCGCGGCCTGACCGTCGCAGCCGCCTCCGATTTCGATTCCGTCACCGGCAAGGGCGTCACCGGCACGGTTGCCGGCCGCAAGGTCGCGCTCGGCAACGCGGCACTCATGGCCGACCTCGGCATCGACACCGGTGCCCTCAAGCAAAAGGCCGAGGCGTTGCAGGCCGACGGCAGGACGGTGATGTTCGTCGCCGTCGACGGCCGTGCGGCCGGGCTGGTGGCGGTCGCCGATCCGGTGAAGGAAAGCGCCGCCGGCGCCATCGAAGCGTTGAAGGCGCTCGAGATCGCCGTCGTCATGGCCACCGGCGACAATCAACTGACGGCCAAGGCGATCGCCGGCAAGCTCGGCATCGCGCAGGTGCGCGCCGGCCTCCTGCCGGAACAGAAGGCGGCGCTGATCGATGAACTGCGGGCACGCGGCGGCATCGTCGCCATGGCCGGCGACGGCGTCAACGACGCGCCGGCGCTGGCCTCGGCCGACGTCGGCATCGCCATGGGCAGCGGCGCGGACGTCGCCGTGGAAAGCGCCGGCATCACGCTGGTCAAGGGCGACCTCGCCGGCATCGTCAGGGCGCGGCGGCTGGCCGAAGGCGCGCTGAGCAACATCAAGCAGAACCTCGGCTTCGCCTTCCTCTACAACGTGCTCGGCGTGCCGGTGGCGGCCGGCGTGCTCTATCCGCTCACCGGAACGCTGCTGTCGCCGATGCTGGCGGCGGCGGCCATGAGCCTGTCGTCGGTGTCGGTGATCGCCAACGCGCTGCGCCTGCGCGGCCTGAAACTGTGATCCTCCCCCAAGAAGAAGCAGAAAGGAAAGACCAATGAAGAAGATCACCCTCGCCTTCGCCGCGGCCTGCGCCATGACGGCCGCCCCGCTCGGCGCCGTTTCGGCCGAGGAAAGCCACAGTGGCCACGATATGGGCACCATGTCGATGAAGGCGGACAGCCCTTCGACCGAAGCCTACAAGGCGGCGATGGACAAGATGCACGCCGACATGATGGGGACGGCCTACACAGGCGACGCCGACGCCGATTTCGTGCGCGGCATGATCCCGCACCACCAGGGCGCCATCGACATGGCCAGGATCGTGCTGGAGCACGGCAAGGACCCCGAGATCCGTAAGCTCGCCGAAGCGGTCGTCACGGCGCAGGAAGCCGAGATAAAGGAAATGCAGGACTGGCTGAAGGCGCACGGGGGGAAGTGAGAGGATATCAGCTTCCGTACGGCGCAGTACCCCCACCCCTAACCCCTCCCCGCAAGGGGGAGGGGAATCTTGCGGCTACGCACATACGATGACGTTTTTGCCGAAACGGCGGTGTCGGCGTCTCCCTCCCCCTTGCGGGGAGGGGACAGGGGTGGGGGTGCGCGACGGCGAGAACTGGCCTGCACCCGTCGAATATTTCTTCGACCGCTGGCCCAAATCTCCCCGTGCGGTATCTTTGCTCCTGACCCGCCTCAATCCCGGAGCCCGCCATGCCGATGAAGACCACCACCCTGCCCAGCGGCGAAGCCGTGCCGACGCTCGGCCTCGGCACATGGCGCATGGGCGAGGACGGAAGCCGCTTTTCCGATGAGGTGGCGGCGCTCCGGCTCGGCCTCGATCTCGGCGTCACGCTCATCGACACGGCCGAAATGTACGGCGACGGCGGCTCCGAGCGCGTCGTCGCCGAGGCCGTCGAGGGCCGCCGCGACGAGGTCTTCATCGTCTCCAAGGTGCTGCCGTCCAACGCTTCGCGGCGCGGCACGGTCGCCGCTTGCGAGCGGAGCCTCAAAAACCTGTCCACCGACCGCATCGACCTCTATCTGCTGCACTGGATGGGTTCAGTACCGCTATCCGAAACGGTCGAGGCGTTCGAGCAGCTGAAGTACGACGGCAAGATCCGCCACTGGGGCGTGTCGAACCTCGACACCGACGACATGGAGGACCTCGCCGCGCTTCCCTCCGGGCAGAACTGCCAGACCGACCAGGTGCTCTACAACCTCGGCGCTCGCGGCCCGGAATTCGATCTCCTGCCCTGGTGCCGGCGTCGTTCCATGCCGGTGATGGCGTATGCGCCGGTCGGGCACGGACGGCTGGCGCGCAACGGAGGGCTCGACGCCGTTGCCGCGCGCCATGGCGCCACGCCGGCGCAGATCGCGCTGGCCTGGGTGCTGGCGCAGCCGGGCATCATCGCCATCCCCAAAGCGGTGCAGCCCGAGCATGTGCGCCAGAACTTGGCGGCGCTGGAGATCGCGCTTTCTGCCGACGATCTCGCCGAACTCGACCGCGCCTTCCCGCCGCCGGGGCGCAAAAGCCCGCTGGAGATGATCTGAAGCCTGCCCGTCTGGCTCGACCGGCTCCGCCGTCTGGCTTCATCAATTTCAACGTTTCCACGCCCATCTGCCGGTGACCCAAGCAGAGCGAAAGGATCTGTCATGCCCCTGGTGCGCATTTCCCTCCCCGCCGGCAAGGACGCCGGCTTCGCCAAAGGCGTTTCCGACGCCGTGCAGGACGCCATGGTGGCGACCATCGACGTGCCGGCGGCAGACCGCTTCCATGTCATTGCCGACTGTCCGGCCGGGCGGCTGGTCATCGACCCGACCTATCTCGGCATCGAGCGGGGCGCCGGCGCGCTGATCGTCGAGATCACCATGCGCGCCGGGCGCACGGTCGAGAAGAAGAAGGCGCTCTACCGCACGATCGCCGACAACCTCCATGCCCGTCTCGGCGTGCGCAGGCAGGACGTGATGATCGTGCTGACCGAGAACGAGCTGATCGACTGGTCGTTCGGCAACGGCGAGGCGCAATATGTGAAGGGCTGAACGGTCTTGGCCGTCGACATCCTGCGGCCGGCGTCCTGATGCGCACTTCAAACTGGCCCGCCGGGCGCGATCCTCTATGATGATCCTCGCGAATCCATGCGAGGGGAAAGAATCATGAGCGAGGTGAAGATCACGGACCGGCTGACGGTCGCCGGCCAGCCGGCCCCGCAGGCGTTTCGCGACATCGCGGCCAAAGGCTTCGCCACCCTCGTCAACCTGCGGCCTGACGGCGAGGAACCCGGCCAGCCGGGCAACGCCGTCGAGCGCACGGCAGCGGCGGGCGCCCGCATGGCCTACGGCTTCGTGCCGGTCACCGGACCGACCATCGGCAGGGCCGATGTCGAGGCGTTCCGCGACGTGATGCGGCGTTCCGACGGGCCGGTCTACGCCCATTGCAAGGGCGGCACGCGGGCGCTCACCCTTTATGCGCTCAGCGAAGTGCTGGACGGACGCATGAAGCGCGAGGAAGTGGAAGCGTTCGGCAAACAGCACGGCTTCGACCTTTCGGGCGCGGCGCGCTGGCTGGCGCGCGAAGCCAAGCGCGTGCCGGAGGTGACGGGCTTCTATGATCCGCGCACCTTCTCCATCCAGTATGTCGTGACGGACCCGGCGACGAAGCGCTGCGCGCTCATCGATCCCGTCCTCGATTTCGACGAGAAGTCCGGCGCCGTCACCACGACCAGCGCCGACGCTTTGCTCGCCCATGTCGAGAAGGAAGGCCTGACGGTCGAGTGGATTCTCGACACGCATCCCCATGCCGACCATTTCTCCGCCGCGCACTATCTCAAGGGCAAGACCGGCGCACTGAGCGCCATCGGCGCCAACATCACCGCCGTGCAGGCGCTGTGGAAGGACATCTACAACTGGCCCGACATGAAGACCGACGGCTCCTATTGGGACCGGCTGTTTGCCGCCGGCGACACCTTCCATATCGGCTCGCTGGAAGGCCGCGTGCTGTTTTCGCCCGGCCACACGCTGGCCTCGATCACCTATGTCGTGGGCGACGCCGCCTTCGTGCACGACACCATCTTCATGCCGGATTCCGGCACCGCGCGCGCCGACTTCCCTGGCGGCAGCGCCAAGGCGCTGTGGGCGTCTATTCAGGCGATCCTCGCTTTGCCGGACGAGACGCGGCTGTTCACCGGGCACGACTACCAGCCCGGCGGACGGGCGCCGAAATGGGAAAGCACTGTGGGCGAGCAGAAGCGCGCCAACCCGCATATCGCCGGCAAGGACGAAGAAGCATACGTGGCGCTACGCGAGACGCGCGACAGGACCTTGCCGATGCCGAAGCTGATCCTGCACGCGCTGCAAGTGAACGTGCGCGGCGGTCGCCTGCCGGAACCGGAAGCCAACGGCAAGCGCTACCTGAAATTCCCGCTCGGGGCGTTTCCGGGGGCGGTGTGGTAGGCGAGCCGCCTCCATTATCTTCAACCGTCGGCTCTGCCCCTCACCTGCCTGCCGGCATCCTCTCCCCGTGAACGGGGAGAGGCGAGCCTACCGCAACCTCACCGCTATATCTCCACCGTTGGCGATTGGCGAAGGCATCAGCGAGATCGCGCCTCTCCCCGTTTACGGGGAGAGGATGGCGGCAGCCAGGTGAGGGGCGGCGCCGACGATCCAAAAATTGGCGCTGACGGTCCGTCCAAATCCGCCAGCCGCCGCAACCTACTCCCCCGCCATCCCTTTCAGCCGATACAGCGCCTCCAGCGCCTCGCGCGGGGTCATCTCGTCGGGGTGCAGGGCGGCCAGCGCCTCGCCCAGCCTGTCGGCCTTCTGCGGCGCGGCGGGCTTCGGAGCCTCGCGCTTCACCGCCACCGAAAACAGCGGCAGGTCGTCGACCAGCCGGTCCGTCTTGCCGGCCACCTCGCCTTCCTCCAACTGGCGCAGCACTTCCTTCGCCCGCGCCACCACGGCTTCGGGCAGGCCGGCGAGGCGGGCCACCTGCACGCCGTAGCTGCGGTCGGCGGCCCCCTTGCCGACCTCATGCAGGAAGACGACGTCGCCTTCCCACTCCTTGACCCGCATGGTGACGTTGTGCAGCCGGCCGAGCTTGTTGCTGAGCGCCGTCATCTCGTGGAAATGGGTGGCGAAGATCGCTCGGCAGCGGTTCTTCTCGTGCAGGTATTCCACCGCCGCCCAGGCTATCGACAGGCCGTCGAAGGTGGCGGTGCCGCGGCCGATCTCGTCGAGGATCACCAGCGCGCGCTCGCCGGCCTAGTTCAGAATAGCGGCCGTCTCCACCATCTCGACCATGAAGGTGGAGCGCCCGCGCGCCAGGTCGTCGGAGGCGCCGACTCGGCTGAACAGCCGGTCCACCACGCCGATATGGGCTTGGCGCGCCGGCACGAAAGAGCCCATCTGGGCGAGGATGGCGATCAGCGCGTTCTGGCGCAGGAAGGTCGACTTGCCGCCCATGTTCGGCCCGGTCAGCAGCCAGATCGCGCCGGCCTCCCTGTCGCCTTCGGGCGACAGGTCGCAATCGTTGGCGACGAACGGACCTTCGCCGGAGCGCCGCAGCGCCTGCTCGACCACCGGATGACGGCCGCCCTCGACCGCGAAGGCGAGACTTGCGTCAACCTGCGGCCGGCACCAGTCCTCGCTTTCGGAGAGCAAAGCAAGCGCAGCCGACACGTCGAGCACGGCGAGCGCGTCGGCGCCGGCGCGGATTTTGGCCGCCTCGGCCACCGCCTCCGTGACCAGCGCCTCGAAGACGGCCGATTCGATGGCCAGCGCCCGGTCGGCGGCGTTGGCGATCTTCGTTTCCAGTCCCGCCAGTTCGGTCGTGGTGAAGCGCATGGCGCTGGCCATGGTCTGGCGGTGGATGAATTTCGCCTTGGCCTCGTCCGAGCCGGTCATGGCGCCGGCGTGGTTGGCGCTCACCTCGATATAAAAACCGAGCACGTTGTTGTGGCGGATCTTCAGCGAGCGGATGCCGGTTTCCTCAACAAGGTCGCGCTCCATGGCGGCGATCACTTTTCGTGATTCGGACGCCAGCGCCCGCATCTCGTCCAGTTCGGCGTCGTAGCCGGCGCGAACGAAGCCGCAGTCGCGCTTCAGCAGCGGCAGTTCGTCGGCCAGCGCCCGCTCCAGATGTGCGGCGAGCGCCTCGGGCAGCGCCGCAATCGCGGCAAGGGCCGCGCCGAGCTCAGCCGGCGGCGGCGTGGCGGTGAAGATTTCGGCGATGGAGCGGGCAGCCTGGAAGCCGGCCAGCAGGGCGCCGATATCGCGCGGACCGCCGCGGTTGAGCGCCAGCCTGGACAGCGCGCGCGGCATGTCGGCGACGCCCTTCAGCGCCAGCCGAACCGCCTGGCAGAGACGAGCCTCCGTGCGGAAGAAGGACACCGAGTCCAGCCGCTCCGCGATCCTTTCGGGGCTCGTCAGCGGCGCCGTCAGCCGGTCGGCCAAAAGGCGCGCGCCGCCGCCGGTGACGGTGCGGTCGATGGCCTTGAACAGCGAACCGTCGCGCGAGCCCGACAGGGTTCGCAGGATTTCGAGGTTGGCGCGCGTCGCCGGGTCGATGAACAGAGTCGAGCCGTTCTCCTCGCGCTCGGGCCGCGCCAGTTCGGGCCGCTCGGCCTTCTGCGTCTTTTCGACATAGGCGATGGCCGCCGCAATCGCCGACAGTTCGGCACGCGAGAAGGCGCCGAAGGCGTCCGGCGTCGCCACACCGTAGAAGCGGGCGATGCGCCCCGGCGCCGAGGCCGAATCGAACAGCGAAGCCGGTTGCGGATCGGCGATGCGGCCGAGGATGTCGAAGACGGCTTTCAGTTGGGGATCGTGGAAGACCGGCTCGGCGACGACCAGCTCGCGCGGATCGACGCGGGCGACGTCGGCGAGCAGGCGCCCGGCATCGGTCTCGGCGACACGGAAGACGCCGGTTGAAATGTCGATCCAGGCCAGCGCGTAGGCTTCGCCCTTGACCCGCCCCAGCGCCATCAGGAAACTCGACTGCGACGGTTCGAGCAGCTTGTCCTCGGTGATGGTGCCGGGCGTCACCAGCCGCACGACGTCGCGCCGCACCACCGATTTGCCGCCGCGTTTGCGCGCTTCGGCAGGGTCTTCGATCTGCTCGCAGACGGCGACGCGGAACCCCTGCCCGATCAGCTTTTGCAGATAGTCGTCCGCCGCATGCACCGGCACACCGCACATCGGAATGTCGGCGCCCTGGTGCTTGCCGCGTCGGGTCAGGACGATGCCGAGCGCCGCACTCGCCTTTTCGGCGTCGTCGAAGAACAGCTCGTAGAAATCGCCCATGCGATAGAACAGCAGCGAACCGGGGTTGGCCGCCTTAATCTCGATATACTGCTCCATCATGGGCGTGACGCCGCCTGCGGCCGCGCCCATGGCGGCTGGCGTACTCCCTTCGGTCTGGATGGCCGTTTCGTCGTTCAAGAAAGTCTTTCCAAAATTCCCGAAGGTTCCCTGCTTGGCGCAGGACCGGTTGGAAGTGTAGCCTTATTCGGGGACACTCCACAAAAACAATGCGGCCCGCCATGTCCGGCAGCCGTTCCAAGGCGAGGAAACACCAGCATCATGGCAAGGAAGCCGGAAAACAGCAGCCCCTCCGTCAGCCCCGAAGAGGCGCTGGAATTCCATGCCATGGGCCGGCCCGGCAAGCTGGAGATCGTGCCGACCAAGCCGATGGCGACGCAGCGCGACCTGTCGCTCGCCTATTCGCCGGGCGTCGCCGTACCGGTCAAGGCCATCGCCGAGGACCCCTCGCGCGCCTTCGACTACACCAGCCGCGGCAACATGGTGGCGGTCATCTCCAACGGCACCGCCATCCTCGGCCTCGGCAATCTCGGCGCTCTGGCGTCGAAGCCGGTGATGGAGGGCAAGGCGGTGCTGTTCAAGCGCTTCGCCGACGTCGATTCCATCGATCTCGAAGTCGCCACCGAGGACGCCGACGAGTTCATCAACTGCGTGAAGTTCCTCGGGCCGTCCTTCGGCGGCATCAACCTGGAGGACATCAAGGCGCCGGAATGCTTCATCATCGAGCAGCGGTTGCGCGAATTGATGGACATTCCCGTCTTTCACGACGACCAGCACGGCACCGCCATCATCTCGGCCGCCGGCCTCATCAACGCGCTGGAGATTTCCGGCCGCGACATGAAGACGACGAAGCTGGTGTGCAACGGCGCGGGTTCGGCCGGCATCGCCTGCATCGAGCTCATCAAGGCGATGGGCTTCTCGCCCGAGAACGTGATCTTGTGCGACACCAAGGGCGTCGTCTGGCAGGGCCGCACCGAGGGCATGAACCAGTGGAAATCGGCGCATGCGGTCAAGACCGAGGCGCGCTCTCTGGCCGACGCCATGGAAGGCGCCGACGTCTTCCTCGGCCTGTCGGCCAAAGGAGCGCTGACGCGCGCCATGGTGGAATCGATGGCGAAGAACCCGATCATCTTCGCCATGGCCAATCCCGATCCGGAGATCACGCCGGAGGAAGTGGCCGAAATCCGCACCGACGCCATCATGGCGACGGGCCGCTCGGACTATCCGAACCAGGTCAACAACGTGCTCGGCTTCCCCTACATCTTCAGGGGCGCATTGGATGTCCGCGCGACCACCATCAACGACGCCATGAAGATCGCCGCAGCGCACGCGCTGGCCGACCTCGCCCGCAAGGACGTTCCCGACGACGTGGCCGCCGCCTATCAGGGCAACCGGCCGAAGTTCGGCGCCAACTACATCATTCCGGTGCCGTTCGACCCGCGCCTGATTTCCGCCATCCCGGTGGCGGTGGCGAAGGCCGCGATGGAAACGGGCGTGGCGCGCCGGCCGATCCTCAACCTCGACAAATACGCGCAGGAACTGTCGGCGCGGCGCGACCCGATCGCCTCGACCTTGCAGCGCATCTACGACCGCGTGCGCCGCCAGCCCAAGCGCATCGTCTTCGCCGAGGGCGAGGAGGAGCAGGTGATGCGCGCGGCGGTGGCCTACGCCAACCAGAGCCTCGGCACCGCCATTCTTCTGGGCCGCGACGACGTCATGAAGGAGAACGCCCGTAACGCCGGCATCGACCTCGACAAGCCGGGCATCGAGATCATCAACGCCAGGCTGTCGCGGCGCAACGCCATCTATGCCGATTTCCTCTACGAGCGGCTGCAACGCAAGGGCTACCTGCTGCGCGACTGCCAGCGCCTCATCAACCAGGACCGCAACCATTTCGCCGCCTGCATGGTGGCGCTGGGCGACGCCGACGGCATCGTCACCGGCGTGACGCGCAACTACTCGACCGCGCTGGAAGACGTGCGCCGCGTCATCGACGCCAAGCCCGGCCACCGCGTCATCGGCGCCTCCATCGTGCTGGCGCGGGGCCGCACCGTCATCGTCGCCGACACCGCCGTGCACGACATGCCGAACGCCGAGCAGATCGCCGACATCGCCGAGGAATCGGCCAATTTCGCGCGGCGCATGGGCTACGAGCCGCGCGTGGCGATGCTCGCCTATTCCACCTTCGGTCACCCGCAGGGCGAGCGCTCCGAGCGCATCCAGGAGGCGGTGAAGATCCTCGACAAGCGCCGCGTCGACTTCGAATACGACGGCGAGATGGCGGCCGACGTGGCGCTGAACCACCGGCTGATGCAGCAGCAATACCCGTTCTGCCGTCTCACCGGACCGGCCAACGTGCTGGTGATGCCGGCCTTCCACTCGGCCTCGATTTCGACCAAGATGTTGCAGGAACTCGGCGGCTCGACCGTCATCGGCCCGCTGCTGGTCGGGCTGAACAAGCCGGTGCAGATCGTGCCGCTCAACGCGAAAGACAGCGACATCGTCAATATGGCGGCCATCGCTGCCTATACGGCGGGACAATAGCCGCCCACGCTGCAGCCCGCGCTGGGTTATCCGCCGCGCGGCTTGGCGCGGCTGGTGGGCGCGGCTTCCAACGGGTTTTCCGGCCAGACGTGTTTGGGATAGCGGCCGCGCATATCAGCGCGCACGTCGGCCCAGGAGCCGCGCCAGAAACCGGGCAGGTCGCGGGTCGTCTGGATCGGCCGGTGCGCCGGCGAGAGCAACTCCAGCGTCAGCGGCACGCTGCCGCCGGCGATGGACGGGTGGCGGTCCAGCCCGAACAGTTCCTGCACGCGGATCGCCAGCACCGGTGCCTCGCCGTCGTAGCGGATCGGCACGCGGCTGCCGGACGGCGCATCGAAATGCGTCGGCGCGAGCTGCTCCACCTTGCGCTGGAGGTCGTGCGGCACCAGCGCCAGCAGGCCGGCGGACAAGGCGCCGGGTGCGATGGCGGCGAGCGCGGCGGCGCCGGTGAGGAACGGCGCCAGCCAGTCGTCGAGGCGGTCCAGCAGCGCCGCGTCGCCCATGTCCGGCCATGGCGCGCCGAGGCCGCGATGCAACCAGGCGAGGCGGTTGCGCAGCGTTTCGGCTTCCTTGTTCCACGGCAGGATGGCGAGGCCGTTGGCGCGCACGGCATCGAGGATCGCGCGGTCGGCGTCCGCTCCGGCCGGCGCCGGCAACATGCGTTCGGCGAGCGTGACGGCGCCGAGCCGCTCCGTCTCGCGCACCCTGACGGCGCCGCGCTCACGGTCGAAAGCCGTTTCACGGCGGATTTCGATGCGATGGACCAGCGCCGCGCGGATGTCGGCTTCGTCCACAGCCACCGCAGCGGTGATGCGCGCTTCTCTCGCCTTGCCGATCAGGTCGGCGACGACGAGCCAAGGTTCGCCCGCAAGCGGATCGGCAGCGTCGACCGCCGCACCCGAACCATTGGCCAAGACGAAACGGCCGCGCTCGCCACGTGCCCTGGCGACGCGATCCGGCCAGGCGTGGAGAAGGAGGGTGCCTGCTGTTTCCTCTTTGGGGAAGTTGGCGGCGGAATTACCCTTAACCCCTCCCGATACAGCGGTTTTCGCCAGCCTTTCCGCCAATTGCCGCGCCGCCTTGGCACGGGGCGATCTTTCAGCGCGAAAGCGCATCAGCCGCCGTTCCAGATCGACGGCGTCGCCGCCCAGTCCGCGCTCGGTGAGCAGCACGGCAAGCTCGGCTGCCGGCCCGGCGGTTCCGGTCTCCGCGGCCTCCGCCACCATATGCGCGAGCCGCACCGGCAGAGCGAGCCGGCGCATGGCCGCTCCCGATTCCGTCAACCGCCCGGCTTCGTCGACGGCGTCCAGCGTGCGCAAGAGCGTGCGCGCCTCGGCCAGCGCAGGCGCCGGCGGCGGATCGAGGAAAGACAGGCTCGCCGGATCGGCAACGCCGAAGGCGGCGCAGTCGAGCACGAGGCCGGAAAGGTCGGCTTCGAGAATTTCCGGCGGCGTGAAGGCGGGCAGCGCCGCCGTCTGCTCGGCCCTCCACAGGCGGACGGCGAGGCCGGGTTGCGTGCGGCCGGCGCGGCCGGCGCGCTGGTCGGCGGATGCTTTCGAGACACGCACCGTCTCCAGCCGGGTCAGGCCGGACGCGGGTTCGTATTTCGGCAGGCGCGACAGGCCGCTGTCGATCACCACGCGTACGCCGTCGATGGTGATCGAGGTTTCGGCGATTGCCGTGGCGAGCACCACCTTGCGGCGGCCGGGCGGGGCGGGGCGGATCGCCGCGTCCTGTGCCTTGGCGTCGAGCTGGCCGTAGAGCGGCACGACATCGGTATCGGCGCCGACGCGCCCTTCCAGCCGCTCGGCGGTGCGCTGGATCTCGCGCTGGCCGGGCAGGAAGGCGAGGATACTGCCGCCCTCGTCGGCAAGAGCCGCGCGCACCGCGGTCGCCACGGCATCCTCCACCGGCTCGCCAGCCGGCCGTTCACGGTGGCGGATATCGACCGGGAAGGAGCGCCCCTCGCTCTCGATCACCGGCGCACCCGAAAGCAGTTTCGCCACGCGCGCGCCGTCGAGCGTCGCCGACATCACCAGCAGGCGCAGGTCGGGCCGCAGCGCGCCCTGCACGTCGAGCGCCAGCGCCAATCCGAAATCGCCGTCGAGCGAGCGCTCGTGGAACTCGTCGAAGAGGACGGCCGCGACGCCGGGCAGTTCCGGATCGTCGAGGATCATGCGGGCCAGCACGCCCTCGGTGACGACGAGGATCTTCGTGCGCGCCGAGGTACGGTTTTCCATCCGCATGGCGTAGCCGACGGTGCCGCCGACCTCCTCCCCGATGAGTTCGGCCATGCGGCGGGCGGCGGCGCGGGCGGCCAGCCGGCGCGGCTCCAGCAGGACGATGCGGCCTTCGCCTCGCCACGGCGCGTCGAGCAAAGCGAGCGGCACCAGCGTCGTCTTGCCTGCGCCCGGCGGCGCCACAAGAACGGCGGCATTGCCGGCGGCGAGCGCATCCGTCAGCGCCGGCAACGCGGCGGTTACGGGAAGTTCGGGCAGGTCGCGACCATTCATGGCGGCCAGCGCATAGCAGCGCAGCCGGCATCGCCGCAAGGCACGCCTGTCGCCATCGGCGCTACAACGGCATCGTGTCCGGTTAGAGTGGAAAGATTTGGCTCCGCCGGCCGCCGTTTTGGAACGCCATGCTTCGCAAACGCGCAGGATTGCGCAGACACTGGAAAAATCGCCCGGCCATACTCCCGTCGACCGGGTGATCCTCTAAGTGGCTTTGACGCCATGCTGGCCGGGTGCCTGGCGCCCGGCCTTTTTCCTGCCGGCCCCGTTCAGATGGCCGGCACCTGTCGAGACGGCGTCTCCGGCGGAAATGGGCGACACCATTCGCGCTGGACGCCCGATCCGGTCTACGGCCGATAGAGGCCGTTGCGCGGGCTTCAGGCTCGGCTTGGCACCGGTGGCATCAGATGACGAGCGCCGGCTCGTGCCAGAGGCGAAAACCGCCCTTGAAGGCGTTTTCGTTGTCGCCGCGCCGGGCGTTCGGCGGCAGCTTCTCCAGCTTTTCGACATTGCCGCCGCCGATGACGACGTAATCGGCCTGCAAGGCGGCCGACAGGCGCTGCGTCACGTCGAAAACGGAGGCGTGCCACTTCTTCTTGCCGCGCTTTTCTAACCCGCGCTCGCCGACATAGGCTTCAAAACTCCTGCCCTTGCGATAGGGCAGGTGCGCCAGTTCCATCGGCAGGCCGACATGTTCCACGATCATCGCGGCGCCCAAGCCGGTGCCGAGGCCGAGAAACAGCATGCGGCCGCCCTCGTAGGAGCCGGCAGCCTGCATCAGCGCGTCGTTGACGACTTTCACCGGCTTGCCGAAGGCTTTGGCGAAGTCAACGCCGACCCAGCCTTTGCCCAGATTGTGCGGCTCGACGGTGATGTGGTTGCGCACGACCGGGCCGGGATAGCCGATCGACACGACGTCGAAGGCCAGCCCGTCGGCGAGCGTCTTCACTTTGTCGATCATGTCGGCGGCGCCCATGTCCGGGCCGGAGACGACGCGGCGTTCCTCGCCACCCGAACTCAACCTGATCTTGACATGCGAGCCGCCGACATCGACGGCCAGCACGACCTTTTCACCTGTGATCTTCTTCGCCATCGCAACCATCCTGGATCGTTTTGTTGCGCAGTTCCGGACGGAAAACCGCTTCGCATTTTTCCTGCAATTGCTCTATTGCGCCGGATCGATCCAGCCGTTGGGCGGGGCAAAATCCTTCATCGCCTCGGCCGGCCCCCAGGTGCCGGGCTTGTAGACGGCGGGCGGCGATGCCTCGTCCAGCACCGGCCCGACGATGCGCCAGGCGATCTCGCTGGCGTCCTGGCGGGTGAAAAGCTGGCTGTTGCCGTTCATGGCGTCGCCGATCAGGCGCTCATACGGCTCCATGTCGCCCTTGTCCTGGTCTGTCGCGGTCAATTCGACCTGCTCGCCGACCATCTCGTCGCCGGCTGCCTTGCGCCGCGCGCCGATGCCGATGACCACCTCCGGGCTGATGCGAAAGCGCACGTAGTTTCCTTCGTTGCGCTTGAACTGGTCGAAGACGGCCAGCGGCGGGCGGCGGAACTGCACCACCACCTCGGTCGCCTTCACCGGCAGGTTCTTGCCGGCGCGGATGAAGAAAGGCACGTCCTGCCAGCGCCAGGTGTCGACGAAGAAGCGCGCGGCGGCGAAGGTTTCCACCGTCGAGCCCGGCTTGACGCCCGGTTCCTTGAGATAACCGTCGAACTGCCCGCGCACGACGTCGTCCTTCGTCAGCGTGCGCACGGCTTTCAGAACCTGCACCTTCTCGTCGATCAGGTCGTCGGCCTGCTGGCTGATGGGCGGCTCCATGGCGAGCAGCAGGAGCACGTTGAGCAGGTGATTCTGCACCACGTCGCGGATGCAGCCGACCTCGTCGTAGAATTTCCCACGCCCCTCGACGCCGAAGTTCTCGGCCATGGTGATCTGTACGCTCTCGACGTAGTTGCGGTTCCAGATCGGCTCGAGGAAGGCATTGGCGAAGCGGAAATAGAGAAGGTTCTGGATCGCCTCCTTGCCGAGATAGTGGTCGATGCGGAAGATCGCCTTTTCATCGAACACCAGATGCAGCACGCGGTTCAGCCAGCGCGCCGACTGGAGATCGCGGCCGAACGGTTTTTCCACCATCAGCCGCGCGCCCCTGGCGCCGCCCGACTGTTCCAGCCCCTGCACCACCGGCTCGAACATCGAGGGCGGCACGGCGAGATAGTAGAGCGGACGGTGGAAGCCTTGCAGCGCCTCCGTCAGCTTGTCGAAGGTGGACTGGTTGCGATAATCGCCGCTGACATAGCGCAGCAGACCGGCGAGCTTCTTGAACACCGCCTCGTCCACCGTGCCGAGGGCGGTCTTGATGCCGTCATGGGCGCGCTCGACGAGCTGCTCGACCGTCCAGTCGTCATAGGCGATGCCGACGACGGGCTCCGTCAGGCTGCCGCGCTTGACCATCGAATAAAGCGCGGGAAAGATCTTCTTGTGGGCGAGGTCGCCGGTGGCGCCGAACAGCACCAGAACGTCGGATCGTTGTTCGCTCATGCGTCCTCAGCCCTTCTTCTCGACATGGCCGCCGAAGGCGAAGCGCATGGCCGACAAAAGCTTGTCGGCGAAGGCCGATTCACCTTGCGAGGCAAAGCGGTCGAACAGCGCCGAAGAGAGCACCGGCGCCGGCACGCCGGTGTCGATGGCGGCCTTCAGCGTCCAGCGCCCTTCGCCGGAATCGGAGACGCGGCCGCCGAACTTCGCCAGCGCCGGGTCGTCCTTCAGCGCACCGGCGGTGAGGTCGAGCAGCCAGGAGCCGATGACCGAGCCGTGCCGCCAGACTTCGGCCACTGCCGGCAGGTCGATATCGAACTGGTAATATTGCGGCGTCGGCAGCGGGCTGGTCTCGGCGTCGGCGGCGCGCTTTTCCTTGCCGGCATTGGCGGCTTTCAGGATGTTCATGCCCTCGGCGTAAGCGGCCATGACGCCGTATTCGATGCCGTTGTGCACCATCTTGACGAAGTGGCCGGCGCCGCTCGGGCCGCAATGCAGATAGCCGTAGGGCGCGGTGCCGGCCGCCTTGTCCGGCGTGGCGCCGGGGTCCGCGCCGGGGGCGAGCGCCGCAAAGATCGGGTCGAGGCGCTTCACCGCGCCGTCCGGCCCGCCGATCATCAGGCAATAGCCGCGTTCCAACCCCCAGACACCGCCGCTGGTGCCGACATCGACGAAGTCGATGCCCTTCTGCGCCAGTTCCGCCGCCTGGTCGACCGCGTCGTGATAATAGGAATTGCCGCCGTCGACGATGGTGTCGCCCTTGTCCATCAGCGCCGCCACCTGGTCGGCGATCTTGGGCGTGATGGCCGCCGGCAGCATCAGCCAGGCGGTGCGCGGCTTCGACAGCTTCGAAACGAAGTCCTGCATGCTGGAAGCGCCGACGGCGCCGTCCTTGACCAAGGCCGCCACGGCATCGGCGCTGATGTCGTAGACAACGCATTCGTGGCCGGCGCGCATCAGGCGGCGAACCATGTTGGCGCCCATGCGGCCCAACCCCATCATTCCGATCTGCATGATTTCTCCTGTTTTGGTGTCCGCCCGCGCTCCGCGCCTCGAACCGGCGCGGCAAGGAGGCAGACAATCCCTCAACTCCCGGCTTCAGGCCAGAACAATATGGGACAAGCCATGCGTGCGGCCAGTGCCGTCGTGCCGGCTCCCTGTCAAATCTTCTTGTTCGGGGGCGCCGCCACACCAGGCCGCGGCCCTTCAGAGCATCACTCGACAGGGTCGCCGCGACCCCTTACCACTTGGCGACCCGTCGCGGACGACCGAGATCACGGAGGCCGGCATGAAACTGCACCAGAGAGGCGTCGATCTGCTTGTCGACATCATGGATGCGGCTGACCATGCCGAAACGCTCACCGCCGACGACATGCGCCTCTTGCTGCGCGAGATGACCTATGTGCTGGGGGAATTGCTCAAGCGCGACGTGCCGATGCAGGATCTGGACGGAAGCAGGCCAGCTCCCACGCAGCCGTGACTCCGGCCGCTGCCTGCCGCCAACAGGAATTTCAGCTGATTTCAGGGAAGTGATGGTGGAGCCAATCTCCGTCGAACTACCATCCGGCTGCGTCCCGTTCCATCCCAATCCCCTTTGATAAATAAGGTGGAATGGAATTTTATGTCTCGTTCTATCCGGTTCCGTCCGGTATCATCCCCACTTCGAAATGGGGAAAGAAGTGGGGATGGCCCGGACCCTCAACAAACTATCTGACGTAGCGGTGAAGGCGGCGAAGAAGCCGGGACGCCACTCTGACGGCGGCGGGCTCTATCTCAACGTCTCCCCTACCGGCACCAAGTCATGGCTGTTCATGTGGGTGGCGGACGGCAAGCGCCGCGAGATGGGTATGGGCGCCTATCCTGCCGTCTCGCTCGCCAAGGCGAGGGCAACCGCCATCAGTTGTCGTGAGGCAGTAGCAGAAGGCCGCGACCCGATAGCCGAGAAGGCCAAAGAGGCCGAACCGACTTTCGGGGAATGTTCCGACCGGTTCATTGAGAGCATCAAGGCCGAATGGCGCAACGACAAGCATGAATACCAGTGGCGCCAGACGCTCGGTGACAGCTATTGCCGCTCCCTTCGCTCCAAGCGCGTGTCGCAAATCACCACGGAAGACGTTTTGAAGGTTCTGACACCGGTATGGACGGCAAAGAGCGAAACGGCATCCCGCCTTCGGGGCCGGATAGAGCGCGTCCTTGAATATGCCAAGGTGAAGGGCTGGCGCTCGGGAGAGAACCCGGCAGCGTGGCGCGGCAACCTTCGCAATCTCCTGCCTCGCCGTCAGAAGCTCCAGCGCGGTCACCAACCTGCCATGGCCTACGACAAGGTACCGGCCTTCATGGTGCGGCTGCGGGCATCCGAGGCCATGGCGGCGCGGGCATTGGAATTCACGATCCTGGCCGCCGCCCGATCCGGCGAAACCATCGGGGCCAAGTGGCAGGAAATCGACTTTGACCGCAAGGTATGGACGGTGCCGGCCGAACGGATGAAGGGAGGCGAAACCCATGTGGTCGCCCTGTCATCCGTCGCCATTGATCTGCTCAAGGCTTTGCAGGAAGTCCATCCCGGCGGCGACTTCATCTTTGCCGGCGATCCACGGCCCGGAAACAAGCAGGACGCCAAGCACGGCCGGCCACTGTCCAACATGGCGATGATGATGCTGCTTCGGCGCATGAAGCTCACGGATATCACCGTTCACGGCTTCCGTTCCGCCTTCCGCGATTGGGCCGGCGACGTAACCAGCTTCCCGCGCGACGTGGCCGAAGCTGCATTGGCCCACAAGGTCGGGAACGAGGTCGAGCGCGCCTATCGCCGCTCGGATGCACTGGAGAAGCGCCGGAAGCTCATGCAGGCATGGGCCGATTATCTGGCCGCCGCCAAGGCCGGCAACGTTTCGAAGCTCAGCGATGCGAGGAAGGCGAAAGCATCGTGAAAACGCGAAAACGCTCAAAAGCCGAACTGACAAAACTGACAAAACCTCCCATCAGCGGGGGAATTGACCGAACCCGCAGGGATAGGCCGGCCAGCCGACAAGCCGGGGTGCACCTCCCGGTTTCCCTGTGGTCCCTATAGGTGCATCGCGAAGGTGTGCGATGGATTGGCGAGATAAGGCGGATTACGACCGCTGGAACAAGGAATTTTGGGACACTCCAACAGAGTGGCCGCGTGATTTGCTGGGAATGGTATTCCTCGCCCGGGCCGTCCGCGAAGTTGGCTGGAGGCAATTCGGAGATAAATGGGATGCGTCCCTGTCTCCCTACTCGGACAAGCGGGAAGACCGCGAGCTTTTCAAAGGGGCAGCTGAAACCCTTGCAACAGCCTTGGCGGAAGGGAAAGTGTCCTATGTCCTACGAGGGCTTAGCGGCGGCGCATATTCAAAGCCCCTCCCGCCCGACCAATGGATAAGAGACGATCTGACGGCCTATTTCGATAGCTGCAGAATGGACGGCCGGATTGCCGGGCAAACACTCTCGGATTTGTGGATATTCGTGCCACGCCAATCTCTAGATAGCTTCCTCGCAAGCCTCGCGCTTGATGTAACGCCGAGCCGGCTACCGACCCAGGACGATATCAATGCGCTTATGCGCGCGGTTCTAAAGAACTGGCAGGATCACGGTAAGAAAAACGATTGGCGAGTGGGGAGGGAGCATTTCCACACAATCGCGGATTGGAAGTGGCCTGGCGTATCAACGACGGCCACACGAAAGGCATTTGAGGACTTCCAGCCGACCGAATGGGGCAAGCCGGGGAAGTTTAATTCGCTGCCCCTCGAAAAAATTGCAGAGAAAGTGGGGATTTCACCACAAAATAAAGTGTAGTTATTTCAATGTTTTGCGGGATTGTCTCGCCGTCGCGGAATTCTGCGGAATTGCGTTAGGGCTTGCGGAATTCTGCGGAAATCGACTGCGGAAATAGCTCTCATCATTCTCAGCGTCGTCACCAACCGGACGCATTCGGATCAATCGGATGCCAAACGAAAGGACGATGCGAATTATGACTTTCTCCCTGAATGTCAGGCAGGCAGTCGAGGCAAGCGGGCTCACGCGCTCGCACCTCTATGAAGCCATGAAGCTAGGCGACCTCCCGGCACGTAAAGCCGGCCGGCGCACCATCATCATGGCCGAAGACCTTCGCCGCTACATCGAAAAGCTGCCCTCCGCAAAGGAGGCGTAACATGCGCCTCCATAGCGAAACGCCGCCCCTGCGGGCAAACGCAGGGAACGGCGGGGCGGTATTCGATAAGGTCTGGACCCCTTCTGAATACCGCAATCCGCCCCACTCCGCAACGGATATAGCTGCGTCGATCATCTCGCGCCGCTTCCGTCTTTCCATTTCAACCGCCCGGCTGATCTGCGAACTCGCCGGCATCGGAGGGTTGCGCGCATGAGCGACAAACTTCGCCTTATCGCCAAGATCGAGCCTGACGGCGGCACCCATGAAGTCATCGGGCGTGATGCTTGGGCACTCAAGAACCTGATGGACGCTGGCAAGCGGGGCTGCACCCCGATTGACCATCCCGGCCCGCGCTGGTCGCACTACGTCTTCAAGCTGCGCGGCATGGGTTTCATTATCGAAACCGTTAATGAGGATCATGGCGGCCCGTTCGCCGGCACACATGCCCGATATGTCCTGCGTTCTCAGGTGACAATCCTCCGCGAGATGGGGAGGGCGGCCTAGATGGATATCCGCTCTCTCGCCTATGCCCTCGGTGGCGATGTTTCCGGCCGGAACTGCATCGTCATTCCCGGCCCCGGTCATAGCAACCGGGACCGGAGCCTATCCGTCACCTTCGATGAAGCCGCGCCGGACGGCTTTCTCGTCAACAGCTTCGCGGGCGACGACTTCGCCGCCTGCCGTGACCATGTGCGATACCTGCTGGGCTTCGGATCGTTCGCGCCGCGTCGACAGGAGGGCCAGCCGCGCCGCACCTACGTCGTTGCCCATCAGGAACCAGATACAAGCAAGCGCGTCGAGTTCGCAGCTTCCCTGTGGCAGGAAGCGAAGGCCATCGGCTGCACCCCGGCCGAAACCTACCTGCACAGTCGCGGCATCGATGTTCCCGGCGACCTTTACAATGGTGAGGTGCTTCGCTTCCATCCGGCCTGTCCGTTCCGGCTGGACAGCGGCGAAACCATCCGCCTTCCGTCCATGCTTTCCGCGATGATGAATGCCGAGACGAACCTGTTTCAGGGCGTGCACCGCACGGCCTTGCAACCGGACGGTTCCGGCAAGGCCAAGGTGGCGGGGTTGGCGAGCGCCAAGAAGATGCTGGGTCCTTCCGGCGGTGCAGTCGTGAAGCTCACGCCTGACGAGGAAGTGACGACCCGGCTGAACATCGCGGAAGGCATCGAGGATGCCCTGACCGTCTTCGGCAACTTCGGTATTTCCCCGATCTGGGCCACCATGACCAGCGGGACCATGAAAGCGTTCCCGGTCCTGTCTGGCATCGAGACGCTGGCAATCTTCGCCAACAACGACCTGCCCAAGCTTCACGGCGGCCGGCTGCATCAGGCGGGTAACGAGGCCGCACAGGCTTGCGCCGCTCGCTGGATGGCCGATGGCCGGGAGGCGTCGATCTGGCTCCCGCCTCGCATCGGGTCCGACTTCAACAACCTGGTGGAAAGGAAAGCCGCCTGATGGACGCTTACCTTTCCCCCGAAGACCGTTTGCGCGCCGCTGGCGCGACCGTGGTGCCGCTCGACGGCATCATGGACAAGCCGGCCAGGAAGCCGAGATTTGTCCGCACCAGCACCACGACCCTGATGGCGAAGCATTTCGATCCGATCCGCTGGATTGTCGAAGGCTATCTGCCGGAGGGGTTCTCCGTGCTGGCCGGCCGTCAGAAGCTGGGCAAGACGTGGCTGGCTATCGACGTATCCCTTGCCGTCGCCTGCGGTGGCGTCGCCATGGGGTCGATCGACTGTGAGCAGGGCGACGTTCTCTATATCGACATGGAGAACGGCGAGCGTCGTATCCAGCGCCGCATTGATGCCCTCTATCCTGATGGCAGGGGCCGCCCTGACCTTTCACGGCTGGAATGGGCCACGGACGCGCCACCGCTCGACAAGGGGTTGATCGACGCCCTGGACGACTGGCGGCGGTCGGTGCGCAATCCTCGCCTTGTCGTCATCGACGTGCTCCAGCGCATCAAGCCCGCAGGCACCGCCACCCGCAACGCCTACGAGAACGATTACAGCATCTGGTCCCCGCTTCAGAGTTGGGCGAAGCAGCACGGTATTGCCGTCCTCGGGCTCCACCATACGAAGAAGGGCGGGGCTGACGATCCGCTGGAGGCTCTTTCAGGTTCCAACGGCCTGTCAGCTTGTGCGGATACCACACTGGTGCTGGACCGCGATGGCAACGGCGTCACGCTCTATGTCCGTGGCCGTGACGTGGACGAGAAAGAAACCGCCATGACGTTCACGGCGGGCATCTGGAGCATTCAGGGCGATGCCGCTGCCGTCCGTCGATCCTCTGAGCGTTCGGTTATCATCGATTTCCTCGCCGATAACCCGGAGCCGATAACCCCCTCAGACTTGGCGGCAGCATTGGGCTGGAAACCCAACAATACCAAGCAACTTCTCTTCAAAATGGCGAAAAACGGGGAAATTTTCAGGGAAAACGGCCGCTATTCGTCAGCCCCCCATAACCCTGATAACCGCGATAACCGAGAGGCTGAACACGGTGCAGAAGATGATCCGGTTACCGGGTTATCGCGGTTATCGACCTTTCCGCAGAACGGTGACGATGATGCAGAAATCTGACTTCCTACCTTCGTACCGTTCTTACCGGGATGCGGAAGATCAGTGCAAACCGCTCACCCTGAAACAGGCGGCCGGTATCGCGGGAGTATCACCGGATACGGTCGCCCGCTGGTGCAGACGCTACGGCATTGGGAAGCAGCTTCATTCGAAAGCGCCGTGGCGGGTTGATCCTATTGGGCTAGCGATTATTGCCGCCGGTGATGGTGCCGCATTGGAAGAATACCAACACGGTCATTCTCACGAAATTAATATGCGGGAGCCCCGCACAGACTGACGTTGGCAATTCACACTGCATCAATTCGCACTGCGGCGATTTGAATCAGATTGCCAACGGAACATTCATACGTTTCGTTTATTGCGTTTATCCGCGAACACCATCATATGTGTAAGCGTGAATTACGGGAGAACAACCATGCTACTCGACCGCCCAGGCACCGTTGTGCCAACACCGGCCGATGCCGAGCTAGCAGCTAAGGCAAGCCGGACATTATCACGACGCACGGAAACTGCGTTGCGTATCCACTTGGACGACGGTGAGGAACTGACGCTTCCTTCCGGCGTAACCAAGCTTTTAACCCACCTACTGACGGAAATGTCGCAAGGTAATGCTGTGACCTTGATCCCGTTGCACGCGGAACTGACCACCCGGCAGGCCGCCGATTACCTCAATGTATCCCGGCCTCATGTCGTTAAACTTCTGGAAGAATCAAGAATCCCACACCATAAGGTTGGCACGCACAGACGGATCAGATTTAGCGACCTTGAAGCTTTCAAGCATACGCATGAAATGGCCCGGAGGCAGGCGCTAGATGCCTTGACCCAAGAGGCGCAGGAGTTGGGGATGGGCTATTAGGATCGCCGGATATACGGTCGTTTTTGACGCCTGCGTACTCTATCCCGCTCCACTAAGAGACTTCCTTCTGGAACTCGCCGGGAGCGGGATTTTCCGCGCTCGCTGGACGGATATGATCCATGATGAATGGGTCCGCAATCTGTCAGAAAACCGACCCGACCTGGACGGGGAGCGCTTATCACGCACTCGCCGCTTGATGAATGAAAGTGTTCTTGGCAGCCTGATCGAGGGTTTTGAGGAATTGATCCCAGCCTTGGAGTTGCCGGACCCCAACGATCGACACGTTCTCGCCGCAGCCATTCATAGTGGCAGCGATGCCATCATTACCGTGAACCTGAAAGATTTTCCGCTGGCTGTTGCTCAGCGCTACAATCTGGAAATTCTTCACCCGGACGATTTTCTATATCAACAGTTCGGCCTTGATCCGGCAGCAGTGGTCGTTGCCGCTCGGAACTGCCGCGCCCGGCTTAAAAGCCCACCGAAAACCGCCGACGAATATCTCGGCACGCTCGAGGCACAATCTCTGCCGCTGTTGGTTGGCGAGTTGCGTGCCTACCAGGACTTGATCTGACCCTAGGCAATCAGCCTATCGGAAACGTGGGTCCTTGCAGTTATTGGAAGTCGAAAAAGAAGCCGGTTCGCGTTCCTTCCCCCAAATCCTTCGACCCGCCCGCCTTGGGTTCAATTGGAATTGGCGGTTCCGAGAAGCAAAATATCGATCGATAGCCGCTTTTGCGGCATCCGTGCTCGGATAATCGCTATTGTGGATAATCGCCCGCGACATCCCGCTGAAGACCGATTCAATGACGTTCAGAAATTGCGCCCCAGCCGGCAGCGGTGCGAGCGCGATCAGTGGCTGGCCTAGAGCAGCAGCTTGTTCATTGTGCTCGTCGATCCGTTTCTGAAGCTTTTTGGACATATGCCAGGATGCCGCGTCCCAAGAGAGATAAAGCTTTCGCCTTTGGTGATACCGGGAAAGCAGCAAATCCATCATTCTGATCATTTCGTCTGTGTTCTTCCGGGTGCTGTAGAAATGCGTCACCTGGTTACCTGAAAGCTCGAGCGCTGCGGTGAGGATCAAGCAGCCCCGCGATTTTTGCCACTGAGGAACGATGCGCTGCTCACCCGGAGGAACGAGCATGCGTCCCGGCTTCATTTTCACGGCAAAAGGCCCGAATTCGTCGATGGAAAAGAATGCCTCGTCCTCTTTCAACTCGGAAAGGATGGCACGCACCTTCGAAAGCTTCTCGGAATATTCCGGATCGGTTGACGTGAGCGCGACACGAGCCTTCCGCCATTGATAGCCAGCGGATTTGATAATCGTTCTCAGGACCTGATAGCAGGCAGCATGCCCCTTATCCCGGAGGACCGATGAGAGATGCGCCATAGTCCATGAAGTGCGATTGATCCCGTATTGCGATGGCGGCTCATGGAGGGTTTTGAAAACTGCATCCTTAAGCCCCTGATCTTCGCTTTTCGAATGCGCCCTTCGCTGCCGGGCGAATAGCGCCTCCTCTCCACCATTTTGGTAAGCTCGAAAATATCGCCTCACAGAATTCCGGCTAATTCCGAGGCTATCGCAAATCACTCGCCCCGTGATCCCTTCCTCTTTCGCGAGAACGGTCAGAACACGGTTCCTTTCTGTCGGTCGGCCGCTAGCCAGCTTCTGCATCAAAATGGGCTTGTCTCGAAACCATGCGGGCGGTTCGATGCGTTTGCGTTCAACCGAACGTATCCATTCAATCCTTTCGTCCCGGCGCTTTTCCCTTGGTGTGGGCTCATGACCCTTTACGACGCTCAGAACGACTTTTCTGGCCCGGGCCGATGACAGAATCGGAGAGCGGGCCAGTGACAAGGATTCGAGAAGCTCGACTGCTCGTCCTCGATCAACCGCGACCACGATATCGTAAAGGTCTTCCCAAAAGCGGCTGCCCACCGTCGAAGGCAATTCGGCCTGCGGGAGCCCGCCATAGGGAGGAGGAAGTTCATATTTGAGCATTTTACGAATGGTCTTGCGAGAAAGACCGGTATCCCTGGATGTGGCTCTGATTGAGCGCTTCCCGCTTTGGATGCTGTCGCGGATACGTTTCCACTGTAAGGGGTCGGTATACATGTTGCCGCCGTTCTTTCACGTGATCATGTTCATCGTCAGAAATGCGGGTTATGCGGCACATTGCCGATGATACGGAACGCGGGCAATAGGTAGGGCTGATAGATTCTCCTGTGACGAACACAGGAGATCGACCAATGCGCCTCAGCGCCGCGATGCTCGACAATATCCGGCTCCGCATTTCCGACGACGAGAAGCGGACGCTTCTTGCTGCCGCCGCCAAGCGCGGCCTCACGCTCTCCGAATACATCCGTGAAGCCGCCACCGACGCCGCTCGGAGGATCGCCGCGTGAGCTACACTGTCGCGCCTCCAATTACCCTCATGCAGTTCTGGCGGCTCTATCGGCGCGAATGCCGAGGCATTGGCTCCATCGTGGCCGATGCCCGTGCCGGTCGCCTGCCTGGCGTCGAGGTGTTGCCGTCCGGCTTCGGGTTTTCGGTTATCAACCAACGTGAGGCACTGGCTGCGATGCGGTCACAACCTCACCGGAGAGCCTGACCGATGCCGATCCATATCCAGGCACCCGATGGTTCCATAGCCGAGTTCCCGGACGGCACCACGGACGAGGTAATCAAGTCCGTCATGGCGAGGTATTTCGGCGGCCCTTCTGGCGGCAACGCCACCGCGCCGAAGGGGCCACGCTATCCAGATCAAAGTGGCGGCCACACGCCTAATATCTCTGGTTATCCCGCCTCGCCTCAGGACAGCAGCGGAGTAAACGGGTCTGTTTTTGAGGTGCAAGCGCCTGACGGCTCGTTGTACGAGGTCCAGGCTCCCGACATGGATGCCGCTGTCGAAGGTTTCAAGCGCCATTGGGATGAGGAGCAGCAAAGTAAGAAGTTCGATATCACCGCCCCGAACGGCAAGAAGTACCGCATTACGGGAGCCAGTTCGGAAGGTGCTTTGGATGCCCTTCGCAAACATCTCGGTGGTTCGAGAGACGCGGCCGCACAGGATGGCAGCCTTTCGGCTGAAAACGCGGTGCGATCCACTGCAACAGGCGTTCCGATCATCGGTGGCATGCTGAACAAGATCGACGCCGCCACAAATGCTACGCTCGCCCCGCTCATCGATCCACTGCTGCCCGACAGCTTCCAGAAGCTTCCCGGCCCCACATGGGACGAACGCTATCAGCATGCGCTCGATATCCAGAACGGCAAGGATTCAGCATTCGAAAGCGAACATCCCTATGCCGACGCCGGCCTGAACATGGCTGGCGCGGTTGGTGGCATGGTCCCGGCCATCATGGCCGCTCCTATGGCCTTCGGTGCAGGAGGTGGCGGACTGATCGGTCGGACGCTCTGGAGCGCGGGCAGTGGAGCGACAATCGGCGGGGCGGACAGTGCCATTCGTTCCGATGGGGACATGGGCAGGGCGGGCTTTGGTGCATTGGCTGGTCTTGTCACTGGTGCAGTCGCCCCCACCGCTGGAAAGCTTGTCGGCGCGGGCTGGCAACGTCTTCGTGATTTCAGGGCAGCAAATGCGGCGGCTCAGGCTTCGGGTGTTGATCGCGGCACGCTCTCCACCATCGGCCGCGCCGTTCGCGATGACGGGTTTGACCCGACAACAGTCGGGCAGCGCATGGGCGAGCTTGGCCCCGACGCCATGATGATGGACCTTGGCCCGAACCTCCAGAGGCAGGCTGGGGCGTTGGCCGCCACGCCGGGACGAGGGCAGGAAATTGTTCGCTCGGCAATCGCCAGCCGACAGGCCGGGGCTGGCAGCAGGATCGGCAGCGCCCTTGATGACGCCTTGGGCCAACCTGCCGATACGCTGGCATTGGCCGATGATATCGTTGCTCGCCGTGCCGACGCCGCTAAGCCGCTCTACCAGAAAGCCTATCAGGAAGGTTCCAGCGGCGTCTGGTCGCCTGAACTGGAGCGGATGGCCGGAAGTCCCATGTTTGCCGATGCGATGCGTCGCGCGGCCACCACGGGCCAGGACAGGGCCATTCTCGACGGCTTCGGCTCCTTCAATCCGCGCGTGAGCATTTCGCAGGATGGCAGGATCAGCTTCAATCAGGCCAAGGCCGGAGGCTCGCCGCTCTATCCCGACCTGCAATACTGGGATTACGTGAAGCGCAACCTCGATGATATTGCGGGCGAGGCGAAGCGCGCCGGACGCTCGGAACAGGCGTCGATTGCGACCAATCTGGCTTCCCGACTGCGCAATGAACTCGATACCGCTGTTCCGTCCTACAAGGCGGCCAGAGACGCCTATTCCGGCCCGTCAGCCATTCTAGACGCGATGGAGGAAGGGCAGGGCATATTCCGGAACAGCTACACGCCCGGTCAATTGCGGCAGAAGCTCGCCACGATGAACGATGCCGAGAAGGAGGCGTTCACTCAGGGCGCACGGTCGCAGGTTGCCGACGTGATGGGCACCGCCCGGAACGATGCCCTTGCGGCGCGCTCGACGTTCCAGAAGGGGTATAACCGCGACAAGTTGGCAATGCTGGTTGGCAAAGACGAAGCCAGCAAGATGCTCCATGCGCTCGATGCCGAGACGACATTCGCTCGCACTCGCGACGTGGTGACAGGCAATTCCGAAACAGCCGCCCGATCTGCTGCCATGCGAGAGATTGCAGGCGAGAGCGGGCCGCAGTTCGGCGTCAGAGAGGGCTATATGTCCGGCGGCGTGCTGGGTGCTGCCCGGTCGGCAGGAATGCGGACCGCAGAACGTGTCATTGCCGGGCTGCTTTCTGCAGGACGTGAAGCTCGGAACTCCGGACTGGCCGAAGCCATCAGCCGCAAGGACTTTCAGACCATCGTGGAAGCGCTGACGGCCTCTCAGGGCAAACCGGTCAACGACAGGTCAATCGATGCGGTGGCGCGGGCGCTGCTGGTCGGCGGTGGCACCGCTGCCGCGCGGCCGTGAGGCGGGATCGATCCAGCAAATGAGACCATACAGCCCAGCACAGAAGGTGCAGCCCACAAGGAAACCCCAGGTGAAACCTGCACCCATGAATTCGGCGAAGGCGTATGTTCCACGATTCACGCCTACCAGCAGGGCGATGAGAATTGCGGACAGCACTGCGGGGACCAGAATGCGGCTCATGGCGGATAATATGGAGCAAGTGCGATGATAGGTGAAGCGGCAGCCGACATTTGCACATCAATCGCTCAGGAAGTCCGGTCACTGAGGGCGAGCGGAGAGCCGACCAATGCCCTCCTGGACGAAATGGTTGGCAGCCTTTGCACGGCTTCGGCGGTCACGATGGTCGACGCCTTGGCGCTGGCGGCAGTGTCGCGCCGAATGCTGTCTGCCACCATAGGCGAGGTCCAGGCGGATGATCTGGAAGGAAAGAACCCCTCCCGGCTCACCGCCATTTTGGCGCTGACCTTCCTGCATCGCGCCATCGGTGTTCTGGAAACCGAAACAGGATTGGGCGCGGAAGGATTCACGGGCGAGGCGGACGCCTTGAACTAAACCCGGTCAAATTCAGGAACTGACGCGATGGCTATTTCGGACACTTTCCAGAATTTCGTTTGGGGCGCAAACGGCCAACGCCTAACGCCGCAGGAAATCGCCCGCAAGCGGGAAGCCGCCGGTGCTCTCATGCAGGGTAATCCGGCTTTCGGCGGCCAAGCAGGATGGGCAGGCGTTCTTGGTCGCGGCCCCGAAGGTGCAATGGCTTCCTGTCTGGTGGCAACCCTATAGCGTCGATGAAACCTGGCGGTCTGTTCGGGTTTCTCAATCCGCAATCTGCCTCAGGGCTTTGGTAGGAGATGGCAATGCGCAGCGGACTTTCGGATCGCATTGGACGGCTGGAGCGGCATCGCGCCTATGTTCCGGTGAAGCGGTTGAGCAAGATGGAGCGCGACGAACTGGTTCGCGCGGCCATTGCTGGCGGCGACATAGCTGCATTCCTTGCCGGGGAGAACGATCCGCACCGTCGTGCCGCTATCGGCGCGGCGATGCGCGCGGACTTCTGAAAACAATCAGGAACAA
>NZ_JAFKID010000022.1 GCF_017306545.1 Mesorhizobium sp. | reverse complement strand
GTCCGGCGCGGCGGAGCGCGTATGGGTCTGCCTGTTCGATGGTGAGCGCGAGACGTGGCTTGAGTTGAAATCGGAAGGCGGGGGCGTTCATGCGCTCTTCGTGCCAGGCCTGAAAGACGGCACCCGCTACGGTTTTCGCGCCGATGGGCCTTACGCGCCGGAAAAGGGCCTGTGGTTCGATGCGCAAAAGCTGCTGGTCGATCCTTATGCGGTCGAGATCGATCGCCCCTACATCTATGACGCGCGTCTGGCGGCGCGGCGCGGCGAGGGCGGCGATACGGCCGCGCTGGTGCCAAAAGCCATTGCGCGCGCGTTGCCTGCGCCGCCACCGATGCAGTCACCGCTGTTCGATCCCGGCGGGCTGATCTACGAACTGCCGGTCAAGGCGTTCTCGATCCGTCATCCCGGCGTGCCCGAAAAAGATCGCGGCACACTGCGCGCGCTGAAGGCGCCGGCCGTCATCGACCATCTGAAAAAGCTCGGCGTCTCAGCCGTCGAACTGATGCCGGTCGCGGCGTGGATCGACGAGCGCCATCTGCCGCCGCTCGGCCTGACCAACGCCTGGGGCTACAATCCCGTCACCTTCATGGCGCTCGATCCACGCCTGGCGCCGGGCGGGCTGGCCGATCTGCGCGAGGCGGTGTGCGCGCTCCACAAGGCCGGCATCGGCGTCGTCCTCGATGTCGTCTTCAACCATACGGGCGAGAGCGATGCGCAGGGACCGACGCTGTCGCTGCGCGGGCTGGATGCGCAAGCCTATTACCGGCACGATGCGGGCGCAAAACTCGTCAACGACACCGGCACCGGCAACACGCTGGCCTGCGATCATCCGGCCGTGCAGCGGCTCGTTCTCGACAGCCTGCGCCATTTCGTCCGCCATGCCGGCGTGGACGGTTTCCGCTTCGACCTTGCGCCGGTCCTCGGCCGAGACGATGCGGGCTACCGACCGGACGCGCCGCTGCTGGAAGCGATGCGCGCCGACCCGTTGCTTGGGGATCGCATCCTGATCGCCGAGCCATGGGACATCGGCCGGAACGGCTATCAACTCGGCAATTTTGCTTCGCCCTTTCTGGAGTGGAACGATCGCTACCGTGACGACGTGCGCCGTTTCTGGCGTGGCGACGCCGGCGCGGTCGGCGCGCTGGCGACGCGGATGGCCGGCTCGTCCGACGTTTTTCAGCGCGATGGCGCGCCCGCCACCCGTACGATGAATTTCATTGCCGCGCATGACGGCATGACGCTGGCCGATCTCGTCTCCTATGCCGGCAAGCACAACGAGGCGAACGGCGAGAACAACCGCGACGGCCACGACGAGAATTTCTCCTGGAACGACGGCGTCGAAGGCGAAACGGACGATCCCGCCATCCGCGCGCGACGGGACGCGGACAAGCGCGCGCTGCTTGCCACTCTGTTCGCCTCGCGCGGCGCCATCATGTTGACGGCTGGCGACGAGTTCGGCCGCAGCCAGCGCGGCAACAACAATGCCTATGCGCAGGACAATGACCTGACCTGGCTGGATTGGGCGGGACGCGATACGGCGCTGGAGGATTTCGTCGCCGCTCTTTCGGCGCTGCGGCAGGCGGCGCCTGCCTTGCAGACTATTCGCTTTCTCGCCGGCCGGCCGGCGGGGACGGGGAAAATGGCGGATGTCGAATGGCTGGCCGAAACCGGCACGCCTCTCGATGATGTGACCTGGCAGGACCCTGCGCGCCGCCGCCTTGCCATGGTAATGGCTGACGGGAACGCGCAGGGCGGCCGGTTGGCCGTGCTTGTCAACGGCGACCGGCGCGGCTCGACCTTCGTCCTGCCCGGCCGGGAAGGCTTTCGCTGGGCTGCCGCCCTGGAAGGCGGTCCGGCGGCCGGCGAGGCGGTTCCGGGGCGGTCTGTCGCCCTGATGATCGAGCAACGGTGAACCGAAAGGCGGGGAGCGACCATGGCTGAGGCGGCGAAGGAAGAGTGGTGGCGCGGCTGCGTCATCTACCAGATCTATCCGCGCTCCTATCAGGACACGACCGGCGACGGCAGCGGCGACCTCGCCGGCATCACCCGCCGGCTCGGCCACGTCGCCTCGCTCGGCGCCGACGCGATCTGGCTGTCGCCCTTCTTCAAGTCGCCGATGGCCGACATGGGCTACGACGTGTCGGACTATCGCGCCGTCGATCCGATGTTCGGAACGGAGGCGGATTTCGACGCGCTGGTCGCCGAGGCGCATCGGCTGGGCCTGAAGGTGATCATCGATCAGGTCCTGGCGCACACCTCCGAAAAGCACGACTGGTTCGTCGAAAGCCGCTCCAGCCGCGACAACGCCAAGGCCGACTGGTACGTCTGGGCCAACGCGCAGCCGGACGGCACGGCGCCCAACAACTGGCTTTCCGTCTTCGGCGGGCCGGCATGGGAGTGGGACGCGACGCGCCGGCAGTATTACATGCACAATTTCCTCGCCGCCCAGCCGGCGCTGAATTTCCACGAGGGCGCCGTGCAGGACGCGCTGCTCGACGCCGTGCGCTTCTGGCTGGATCGCGGCGTCGACGGCATCCGCCTCGACACGGTGAACTATTATTTCCAGGACCGCTGGCTGCGGTCCAACCCGCCGCTGGCCGAAAGCGTCGCCGGCACCAACGGCCAGAACACCACCTATCTCTTTCAGGAGCATCTGTTCGACAAGACGCAGCCGGAAAACCTCGATTTCCTGCGTCGGTTGCGTTCTGTGCTGGACAAAGCCGGCGACCGCGCCGCCGTCGGTGAGATCGGCGACGAGGACCGTTCGCTGGAGACGCTGGCCGCCTACACGAGCGGAAGCGACAAGCTCAACATGTGCTACACCTTCGACATGCTCGGCGCGGATTTTTCCGCCGGCCACGTGCGCGGCTGCGTCGAGGCTTTCGAGCGGGAAGCGCCCGACGGCTGGGTCTGCTGGGCGTTCTCCAACCATGACGTGGTGCGCCACGTCACGCGCTGGACGCGGCCGGGCGGCGACCCGGTCGCCGTCGCCAAGTTCGCCATCGAGCTGCTTTCGTGCCTGCGCGGCTCGATCTGCCTTTACGAAGGCGAGGAACTGGGGCTTGAGCAGGCGGAACTCGCCTATGCGGACCTGCGCGACCCAGTCGGCATCCGCTTTTGGCCCGGCAACAAGGGGCGCGACGGCTGCCGCACGCCGATGGTTTGGGAAAAGGATGCGCCGAACGCCGGTTTTTCGACGGCAAAGCCATGGCTGCCGGTGCCGGACAGCCAGCGCGCCCGCGCCGTGGACGTCCAGACCCCGGACGTGAATTCGGTGCTGACCCACTACCGCGCCGTGCTCGGCATCCGCCGCGCGCATCCGGCGGTGGTGCGCGGTTCGATCCGTTTCCTCGATGCCGGCGGCGACGTGCTGGCCTTCGTTCGGGAAGGGGAGGGCGAGAAATTGCTGTGCGCCTTCAACTTCGGCGAAGGCGAAGTGCGCTGGCCTCTGCCTGCCGATCTCGGCCCGGTCACGGCCGTCGACTACGCCGGCTACGGCGCGGCCTTGCAGGGAGATGCCCTGTCGCTGCCGGGCTTGCGCGCCTTTATCGGCCAGATCGGATAGGCTTCCTACTGCACCAGCACGGCTCGCCCGCATGTCGCGCCGGTGACGCGCACGTCGGCCTCGCCGATGCGCACGCCGAGCGCCGAAAGCGTGTTGTAGAGCAGCGTGTCCAGGGGAACCGTCACGGTTTTGAGGACCGTGACGACGGCGGGCTTCACCGTGGACAAGAGGCCGGTGACATCGAGGCCGAGGCCAAGCGCGTTCACCGAAAGCGTGAGGTCGTTGACCAGCGACAGGGTCAGGGTTTCGGTGACGTTCTTGGTCGGCGTGGATTTCACGGCCTTGTTGGCAATGTCGGTGCTGTCGAAGGTCAGCATCGTCGGGCTGGTGTTGGTCGACGTGGCCGAGGCGGAGCCGTCGACGCCGAGCAGGTCGAGCGACAGCAACAGCAGCTTGAGGCTGACCGCGGCGATGCGCGCGTCGTGGAAGGATTGCGGCTTGCTGAAGTCGGCGAAGCCGGCGGCGTCGCTTTCTGCGAGCCGCAGCGAGGCGATGCCGGGGCGCGCCGCGACCGAGACGCTGATGCTGTCCGGCCGCCCGGTCGGGCAGGAAATGGCGGCCAGCCTGGCCTCGGCCTGCGCCACCTCGACATGCAGTGGCAGCGATACGGAAAGAAGCTTGATGCCGCCGCCGAGGTTGGAGGCCGAATTGCCAATGGTCGCGTCGAGGCGAAGCCGCGTCTGCGCCGTCCGCACCACGGTACCCGTCTCGCCGACCGCCAGCCATGGCGAGGATTGGGGCGGCTCGCCGATGGCGATGGCGAGCTTGGCCGAGACGAGGCCGGGAACCGTTGTGCCGAGGTCGAGTTGGACCTGATGCGAACTGTTTGCCAGCGTCGCCGCGGCCGTCAGCATGCCGAAAGCGCTGGCGTCGATCGGCAGGCCTGACGGCCGCTGCCCCAGCCCGAGACGGGCGACGGGGCCGAGATCGATGAGCTGGCTGAGGGGAATTTGCGTGCCGAGCGTGGCGCCGGCGGCGATTGCCTGCAAGGCGAGCTTGCTCGCCTGACCGACGCCTGCCGTATTGGCGAGCGCCGTCGCCACCTGCCCGATGGTCGCCTTGGATTGCAGCACCTCGCTATAGGTGCCGCCGGTCACATGCAGTTGCAGGGCGAGTGCATCGAGGAAGGAGAGCGCATCGACGTCGGCGCCGATCAGCGCGTCGTAATCCATGACGCTGAGCGAAAGATTGCCGCCGACGAGACCGCCGAGCAGGGCGTTGAGGATGCCGCCGTCGACCTTCGCCAGCCGCGAACCGACGGAAAAGGCGGCTTCGGCCCGGCTGCTCGCGACGGCCGTGGTGGAAATCGTCGGCGGAGCCATGATGGCGGAGCCGAAAAACAGGGTTCCCTGCCTTTCGAGCGTTACCCGCACGGCATTGTAGGGCTGTGTCAGGGGCTGGAAGCGACTGCCGGCGGCGACGGCCGGATCGGGCGAATAGTGCCCGCGCACGATCCTGACGGCCGGCGTGTCGCCGGTGGCGTCTGCGGGAAGAGTGCCGGTATCGGGGTCGCGCATGGCGACGGAGGCAATGCCGTTGTCCCGCAAGGTCGTCAGCACCGCGGCCTCGGCCCGGTCGATATTGGCGGCGGCAGTGATGGCGGCGATATCGACGAGGGACTGCGACGCGCGTCGTTCCGTGTAGAGCGACCCCTCGTCCACCGCGAACGCGGCCAGCGTGATGGCGAGCGGCATGCTGAGCGCCGTCATCACCGCGAAATTGGCGCGCCTGTCGCGGGCGAAATCGGCCCAGACCTTCCCGGCAAGGAAGCGCTTCGGCATCATATGCCTCCGATGCGGATCGTCGAGCGCCGCGCGATGGTCGTGCCCGGCAGGGGCAGCGCCGGCAGGAGGTCCCAGATCGGCAACTCGCGCGCGTCGTATTGCACGGCGACGACGAACTGGTCGGGATCGGCGGCGTTGTCCTCGGCCGTCACCGTCAGCTTTTGCGGATCGATGAAAGGGTAGCCAGCGGCGTTGTTGCGGATGAAGGCCGTCACGAGGGTCTGGCGTTCCGTCTGGTCCAGGCCGGACAGCGCGATCCTCGCCGCGTCGGCGGCGATCTGCTGGACGGAATGGCTGGCACCGAAGTAGATGCCGTATGCAACCATTCCGAGCAAGATCAGGATAAAAAGGGGAGACAGCATGGCGAATTCGATGGCCGACGTCGCCTTCGCATCGCGTGTCAATCTTACGAAATTAAATTGAAAAGACAAACGATTACACATGGAACGAGCATGCCCTTTCCATATGAGAATCGGCTGAACTAAGAATACAACCCAAGATGAATTCAGGTTGTGACGGCGATGCGTCTGCGTACCGGCCCCGGCGGCTGGAAACATGTGCTCCGGCTCCGGGAAGGAGGTTGTTGAAATATGATTGTCGCCTGTTAGTGTCCTGACACCGGCTGCGGGAAGGGACCTGCGGCTCGCCGACGAACCTGGGGGAACCGGGTCGCGACGACAACACTCGTGAGGCGCGCTCCGCGAGGCTGCGCCGCAAAGGGAGAAGGCTAATGTTCAAGACAATGCTGAAGGCAACCGTATTTGCCACCACGCTGGCGCTGGGGGCGGGGGCGTTCCACACGGCCGCCTTTGCCGATGTGGTCTACAACCGCGGCAGCGCCGCCGAGCCGGAATCGCTCGACCCGCACAAGACCTCGACCATCTATGAAGCCAACGTGCTGCGCGATCTGTTCCAGGGCCTCGTCATGCAGGACGAGAAGGCGAACGTCATTCCCGGCGCCGCCGAAAGCTGGACGGTTTCGGACGACGGCACGGTCTACACCTTCAAGCTGCGCAAGGACGGCGTGTGGTCGGACGGCAGCCCGGTGACGGCCGAAGATTTTGTCTTTGCCTTCCACCGGCTGGAAGACCCGGCGACGGGCGCCGAATACGCCTCCATGCTTTATCCGATCAAGAACGCGGAGGAGGTGAACACCAAGAAGGGCAAGCCGGACGACATGGGCGTCAAGGCGGTCGACGACCATACGCTGGAAGTGACGCTCAAGGCGCCGACGCCGTATTTCCTTGAAATGCTGACCCATCAGGCGACCTATCCCGTCAACAAGGCCTCGGTCGAGAAACTGGGCGCGGATTGGGTGAAGCCCGGCAAGCTGGTGTCCAACGGCGCCTACACGCTGGCCGAATGGGTGCCGAACGACCACATCAAGCTGGTCAAGAACCCGAAGTTCTGGGACGCCGCCTCCGTCAAGATCGACACGGTCAACTATATCCCGACGGAGGATCGCTCCTCCGCCATCAAGCGCTTCGAAGCCGGCGAACTGGACAGCTATGACGACCTGCCCACCGAACAGCTTGCCGACCTGAAAGCCAAGTTCGGCGACCAGATCAAGGTCGGCCCCTATCTCGGCACCTATTACTACGCGATCAAGACCGACAAGGCGCCGTGGGACAACGTCGAACTGCGCAACGCTATCTCCATGGCGATCGACCGCGACTTCCTAGCCGAGAAGGTCTGGCAGAATTCCATGCTGCCCGGCTATTCCATGGTGCCGCCCGGCATCGAGGGCTACACGCCGGCACTCGCCAAATATGCCGACATGTCGCAGATCGACCGTGAGGACGAGGCCAAGAAGATCCTCGAGAAGCTCGGCTATACGCCCGAGCATCCGCTGAAGATGGAAATCCGCTACAACACGTCGGAGAACCACAAGAATACGGCCGTGGCCATTCAGGAACAGCTGAAGCCGCTCGGCGTCGACGTGTCGCTGCTCAACACCGACACCAAGACCCACTACAGCTTCCTGGAGCAGAAGGGCAACTACGACGTCGCCCGTGCCGGCTGGATCGCCGACTACAAGGACCCCGAAACCTTCCTCGGCATTTCGCGCAAGGCGAGCGGCAACAACTATTCCGACTTCGACAATGCCGACTTCGAGAAGGCGATGGACAAGGCCGCCGCAGCCGGCGGCAATCCGCAGGAACGCATGAAGGACCTGGCCGACGCCGAGCGTGTCCTCATCGACAATGTCGGCCAGATACCGCTTCTCTACTACAGCTACCACGACATCGTTTCGCCGAAGCTCCACGGCTTCGTGGACAATGTGATGGACGTCCATCCGTCCCGCTTCATCAGCAAGGACTGACCGACGGCGCGCCGCCGCTCCCCTTGCGGAGCGGCGGTCCCTGTCCTTGCTCAAGCGGGAGGGCCCAGTGCTTCTCTATGTATTTCGGCGGCTTTTGACCGCCATACCGACGCTGTTCGTCATCGTGACGCTGGCGTTCTTCTTGATTCGCGTCGCTCCCGGCGGTCCGTTCAACCAGGAGAGGGGGCTCAGCCCCGAGATCAGGGCCAATCTCGAAGCCGAGTTCGGCCTCAACGATCCGCTCTGGGTCCAGTACCTCCACTACCTGAGAAACCTGACTCACGGCGATTTCGGCCCCAGCTACAACCTGCCTGATTTCACCGTCGGCGAACTGTTCGCCAAGGGCCTGCCGATTTCCATCCAGATCGGCGCTTCGGCCCTCGTCCTCGCCCTGCTTCTCGGCTCCCTGCTCGGCACCGTGGCGGCGCTGAACCAGAACCGCGGCGGCGACTATGCCGTCATCGCGCTGGCGACCGCCGGCTCGACAATACCGACCTTCGTCATCGCGCCGATCATCCAGCTCGTTTTCGGCCTGAGCTGGAAACTGCTGCCGATCGGCGGCTGGGGCGACGGCGCCTTCGTCAACAAGATCGGCCCGGTGCTGACGCTGGCCCTGCCGCAGATCGCCATCGTCGCGCGCTTGATGCGCGGCTCGATGATCGAATCGCTGCGCTCGCACCACATCCGCACCGCCCGCGCGCTCGGCCTTTCCGACTGGTCGATCGTGGTCAAGCACGCGCTGCGCGGCGCCGTCCTGCCGATCGTCTCCTTCACCGGCCCGGCGGCGGCGGCCCTGCTGACCGGCTCGATCATCGTCGAGACGATCTTCGCCATTCCCGGCGTCGGCCGCTACTTCGTCGATGCGGCTCTCAATCGCGATTACACGCTGGTGATGGGCACGGTCGTGGTGATCGCCATCTTCACCATCGTCTTCAACCTGATCGTCGATATCATGTACGCCGTGGTCGATCCGAGGGTGCGCTATGACTGAGGCCGCGCTCGCCGCTCCCGCCGCCGTCGTCGGCCGTTCGCTCTGGGGCGATGCCTGGGCGCGCCTGAAGGCGAACCGCGCCGCCATGGTAAGTCTGTGCTATCTGGTGCTGATGGCGGTGGTGTGCATTGCCGGGCCTTGGTTCGTCCGGCACGACTACACGACCATCTATTCGGACTATGTGCGCACGCCGCCCAGCCTTTCCGCCTATCCCAAGGCGGACATGGTCGAGGGCGCGTTGACCGACGTGCTCAAGCGCATGCGCGTCGACCTCAAGGAGTGGAAGCTGGAGGACGGCCTCGCCACCGTCACCGTGACGGCGACCAAACCGGTGGACGAACGCTACCTGCGCTACGTCGACCGCTCCGATACGTTCGACAACGCCAAGGTGGAGACGAAGTCGCCGGACGGTCTGGAGATGACGTTCAGCGCTGCGGTCAAGCAGCAGTATTTTCTTTTCGGCACCGACAATGTCGGCCGCGACCTGCTTTCGCGAACCCTGATGGCCGGGCGCATCTCGCTCGCCATCGGCCTCCTGGCGGGCGTCGTCGCGGTCATGATCGGCGTGCTTTACGGCTCCACCGCCGGTTTCATCGGCGGCAAGGTGGACGAGGTGATGATGCGCATCGTCGATGTGCTCTATTCGCTGCCCTTCATCTTCTTCGTCATCATGCTGGTCGTCTTCTTCGGTCGCAATTTCGTGCTGATGTTTCTGGCCGTCGGCGCCGTGCTGTGGCTGGACATGGCGCGTATCGTGCGCGGACAGGCGCTGTCGATCCGACGGCAGGAATATGTCCAGGCGGCCGAGGCCCTGGGCGTCGGCGCGCGCGGCATCCTCCTGCGCCATGTCATCCCCAACCTGCTCGGGCCGGTGGTCATCTACATGACCCTTCTGGTGCCGCAGGTCATCATCCTCGAAAGCTTCCTGTCGTTCCTCGGCCTCGGCGTGCAGGAGCCGATGACCAGCTGGGGCGTGCTGATCTCAACCGGCGCCAGGAACATCGGCAGCGCCAACTGGATGCTCCTGTTTCCGGCCTTCTTCCTCGTCTCGACGCTGTTTGCGCTGAACTTCGTCGGCGACGGCCTGCGCGACGCGCTCGACCCCAAGGACCGCTGAGATGGGGACCGCTGAGATGGGGACCGCCGACATGGGGACCGCCGACATGGGCAGCCGTGAAACCATACTGGACGTCAAGGATCTCAAGGTCCGCTTTCGCACGCTTGACGGCACCGTCGAGGCGGTCAAGGGCATCGACATCCACGTCTGCGCCGGCGAAACCGTCGCCGTCGTCGGCGAGTCCGGCTCCGGCAAGAGCCAGACCATGATGGCCGCCATGCGCCTGCTCGCCTCCAACGGCGAGGCCAGCGGCATCGTCGATTATCGCGGTCGCAATCTGCTGGCGCTCGGGAAATCGGAGCTCAACACGGTTCGCGGGGCGAAGATCAGCATGATCTTCCAGGAGCCGATGACCTCGCTGGACCCGCTCTATACGATCGGCAACCAGCTTATCGAACCCATACGCCGCCATCGCGGCCTGGGCGCCGCCGAGGCGCACAAGGAGGGGCTGAGACTGCTGCGCCTCGTCCATATTCCCGAGCCGGAACGGCGGATGAAATCCTATCCCTACGAGATGTCCGGCGGCCAGCGCCAGCGCGTCATGATCGCCATGGCGCTCGCCAACGATCCCGATATTCTCATCGCCGACGAGCCGACGACGGCGCTCGACGTCACCATCCAGGGCGAAATCCTGACCCTGTTGGCCGAGCTTCAGCAGAAACTCGGCATGGCGATCATCTTCATCACCCACGACCTGGGCATCGTGCGGCGTTTCGCCGACCGTGTCTACGTCATGCGTTCAGGCGAGGTGGTGGAGGAGGGGCCGACCGAGGCGCTGTTCGTCGCGCCCAGGCACGACTACACCCGCATGCTTCTGGCGGCCGAGCCGACCGGCCGCAAGGAGCCGCCGCCGCCGCATGCGCCGGTGCTTCTGGAGGGCCGCAACGTCGAGGTGACGTTCCGGATCGGCGGCGGCTTCCTCGCCGGCGATCCGATGCTGCTGCGCGCCGTCGATCGCATTTCGATCCGGCTCAAGCGCCGGCAGACGATCGGCATCGTCGGTGAATCGGGTTCGGGAAAGTCGACGCTCGGCCGCGCGCTGCTGCGGCTGTTGCCGAGTGACGGCGTCATTCGCTTCGACGACAGGGATATTTCCCACGCCGACCGCCAGGCGATGCGGCCGCTGCGGCGCGAACTGCAACTCGTTTTCCAGGACCCGTTCGGCTCGCTGTCGCCGCGCATGACGGTAGGGCAGGTGGTGACGGAAGGCCTTCTGGTGCACGAGCCGGAACTTTCGGCCAAGCAGCGCGATCAGCGGGCGGTCGAGGCGCTGCGCGAGGTCGGCCTCGATCCCAACACCCGCAACCGCTACCCGCACGAATTTTCCGGCGGGCAGCGCCAGCGCATCGCGATCGCCCGCGCGATGATCCTGAAGCCGAAAGTGGTCGTTCTCGACGAGCCGACCTCGGCGCTTGACCGCTCGGTGCAGAAGCAGATCGTGGACCTGCTGCGCCGGCTCCAGGCGGATTACGACCTGTCCTATCTGTTCATCAGCCACGACCTTTCGGTGGTGCGCGCCATGGCCGATTACATCATCGTGATGAAGCAGGGCAGGATCGTCGAGGAAGGGCCGACCGAGGCGATTTTCGACCATCCGCAGGATGTCTACACGCAAACCTTGATGGCCGCCGCCATCGACTCGACCCGCTTCCGCGCGGATGCGTGAAGCTTTCCTGAAAAATCCGGGATTTCTCTGTTTTTTCGGGATCTTGGCTGGGTTTTTTCGGGAATTCGGCTGGTCGGAGTGGCAGGATTTGAACCTGCGACCCCCTCGTCCCGAACGAGGTGCGCTACCAGACTGCGCTACACTCCGTGACCAGACGGCGGGCTTATAACCGCCGCATTCCTTTCCTGCAAGCACCAATGGCGACAACGGCGGCGCAAATTGCAATTTGGGGTAGGGCTGGGACGAAAGGCCAATGCCGTTCGGCCCGCCAGGCCCTTCCTCTTGCGCGATTGATCGGTAAGGTCGGCATTACCGGTGTCGCTCGATCAGAGTCGGGGCCGGTCCGTATGGGGATGCGGCAGCAGGGTGGGTGAGGCGATGACCGAGCGGATGGTCTGCTTCGTTCTTGCCGGTGGCGCGGGAACGCGGCTGTGGCCTTTGTCGAGGCCGGACAAGCCCAAGCAGTTCCATGACCTGACCGGCGGCGGCTCGATGCTGGCGAAAACCTTGAGCCGGCTCGGGGCCAGGCCGGAAGGTGCGGCGCCGATCTTCGTCGTCGGAGCCGAGCGGAACGCCGTTCTCCTGCATCGCGAACTGGGCGGTTTCGATCTTGCAGGCGGCAGCGTGCTGTTTGAACGGGAAGGGCGCGATACGGCCGCCGCCGTCGCGCTGGCGACGTTGAAGGCGCTTCATGCCCTTGGCGACGCGCTCGTCCTCGTTGCGCCGTCGGATCATGCGATTTCGACCGATGCGCAGTTCTGGGAAACGGTGGAGCAAGGCGCTCCGGTCGCCCGCGACGGGCGGTTGGTGCTGTTCGGCGTGGAAGCGCGGCGCCCCGAAACGGGTTACGGCTATATCGAGGCCGGCGAACGGCACGGCGCCGCCTTCGACGTGCGGCGCTTCGTTGAAAAACCCGACCTGAAAACGGCCGAAACCTACGTGCGTAAAGGAGGTTTCTTCTGGAACGCCGGCATCTTCCTGTTCCGCGCCGCGGCCATGCGCCGGATTTTTCTGGCCTTGCAACCGGCTTTGTGGGCGACGGTGGGGGAGGCGTTTCAGGCGGCAATCTCGACCGGGGACACGCCGCACCTTCGGGTTGACTATCGCAACGCGCCCGCCGTCTCCTTCGACCGGGCCATCGTGGAACGGTGCGCCGACCTGGCGCTGGTGCCGGCCACGTTCGGCTGGAGCGACGTCGGCTCCTGGACCACGCTCCTGGCGGCGGCCGCGCCGGACGAGCACGGCAACGTCATTGCCGGCGACGTCGTCGCCACCGGCTGCCGCCAGTCCTATCTGCGCAGCGAAGGCCGGCGGCTGTCCGTCGCCGGCGCGGAACATCTCGCCATCGTTTCGACGCCGGACGCGGTCTTCGTCGCGCCCGCCGGTTTCGCTCATGAGCGGCGTGGGGCGGTGGCCGTATCCGGGTTACGACGCCGCTCGCCCGCGACGGTCGAGCCGGATCGTGCGGAAACGGCGCGATGGGGCGGTTGGCGCCAAAGGGCGCGACAATGGCTGTTCGAGGAAGCCATGCCGCTGTGGTCGCGCATCGGTGTCGATGAAGGGAACGGCGGCTTTCACGAGGCGGTGGGCTTCGACGGCCGCCCCGTGACCGGGCCGAAGCGCATGCGCACCATGGCTCGGCAGGTCTATGCCTTCGCGGCAGCCCGGCGGCATGGCTGGGACGGCCCGGCCGAACGGATGGTCGGCCACGGCCTTGCTTTCGTCAAACGCCGTGGCAGGACCGCCGCAGGCGGCTGGGCGCGCACGCTCGATGCCGATGGGGCGATTCTCGACGCGACCGAGGACAGCTACGACCATGCCTGCCTGCTCCTGGCCTTGGCCGAGGCGCATCGCTGCGGCCATCCCGATGCCTTGCCGCTCTGTCGTGAGACGCTTGCAGCACTCGACGCGCATTTGAGGGCTCCGGGCTCGAGCGGCTATCTGGATGCGGCGGACGCCGATCCAGCCCGGCGCCGCTCCAACCCGCATATGCATCTGCTGGAGGCCTTTCTGGCCTGGCACGACGCCACCGCCGAGAAACGGATTCTCGATCGCGCGGAGGAAATACTCGCGCTTTTCCAATCCTGCTTTTTCGATGCCGGGAACTGGACGCTGGGCGAATGTTTTCAGGATGGCCGGATGCCGGCCAAAGGGGTCGGTGAGTTCGAGCCGGGCCACCATTTCGAATGGGCGTCGCTCATCGTCGATTTCGCGCACCGTGCCGGGCGACCGGAACTGGTCGCCTTTGCCCGCAAACTTTATGCCTCGGCCGTGGCCAACGGCATCAACCGGACGACCGGTCTTGCTTTCAGCCGTGTTTCGTCAGGCGGTGCGCCGCTCGATCCCGTCTCGCGCAGTTGGCCGCAGGCGGAGGCGATCAAGGCCGTGATCGCGCTGGATTCAGCCGGCGGCGCCGATTTGAAGCCGGAAATAGAGGAGCGCGTCGGCCGGCTGTTCGCATGGCATCTGGACCCCGCGCCCGCCGGCCTGTGGATCGACCGCATCGACCGGCACGGCCAGCCGCTTGCGACGGAGGTGCCGGCCAGCATCCTCTATCATCTGGTCAGCGCCCTGACCGCGTACCTGGACTACAGCGCGGACGCCGGTCAGTAGGGGCTGGCGACGTCGCCCGTCTCCACATAGACGGTCTTGATCTGCGAATAGTGCTCCAGCGCGGCCAGCGAGTTCTCGCGGCCGATGCCGGATTGCTTGGTGCCGCCGAAGGGAATCTCGACCGGCGTCAGGTTGTAGGCGTTGATCCAGCAGGTGCCGGCCTGCAATTCGGAAATCACGCGGTGGGCGCGCGGCAGGTCGCGCGTGAAGACGCCGGCGGCAAGGCCGAATTCGGTGGCGTTGGCGCGCTCGACCGCTTCGTCCTCGCTGTCGAAGGAAAGCACGCTCATCACCGGCCCGAAAATCTCCTCACGGGCGATGCGCATGGCATCGGTCACGCCTGTGAAGACGGTCGGCTCGACGAAGAAGCCGCTTTCGAAGCCTTGCAGGCGCGGCACGCCGCCGCCGCAGGCGAGCGCGGCGCCTTCCTCCCGGCCGATGCCGATATAGGAGACGACCTTGTCGTGCTGCGCCTTGTTGACCAGCGGCCCCATCTGCGTGTCCGGATCGAGCGGATCGCCGAGCCTTATGGTCTTGGCGCGTTCGACCAGCCGCTCCACGAAACGGTCGTGAATGCCTTTCTGGACGAAGACGCGGGTGCCGTTGGAGCAGACCTGGCCGGCGGAATAGAAGTTGCCGAGCATGGCGCCGCCGATGGCGTTTTCGATGTCGGCGTCGTCGAAGACGATCAGCGGCGACTTGCCGCCGAGTTCCATCGTCGCGTGCTTCATCTTCGAGCCGGCGAGCGCCAGCACCCGGCGTCCGGTCGGCACCGAGCCGGTGACGGAAACTTTCGCGACGACCTCGTGCTCGACCAGGGCCGCGCCGACGTCGCCATAGCCCTGCACGACGTTGAACAGCCCGTCCGGGAGGCCGGCCTCGGTGTAGATCTCGGCCAGCGCCAGCGCCGACAGCGGCGTGTTTTCGGAAGGCTTGAACACCATGGCGTTGCCCATGGCGAGCGCCGGGGCGGATTTCCAGCCGGCGATCTGGATCGGGTAGTTCCAGGCGCCGATGCCGACGCAGACACCGAGCGCCTCGCGTCGCGTATAGGCGAAGGGGCCGCCGAGATCGACGAACTCGCCGTTGAAGGACGCGGCCGCGCCGCCGAGATATTCCAGGCAGTCGGCGGCGGAGGGCGCGTCGGCCACCAGCGTCTCCTGCACCGGCTTGCCGGTGTCCAGCGTCTCCAGCCGCGCCAGGCTCTCGTTGCGGGCGCGAAGAATGTCGGCGGCGCGCCGCAGGATGCGGCCACGCTCGACCGGCTTCAGCCGCGCCCATGCCGGCTGCGCCGCTCGCGCCGCCTCCACCGCCAGCTCAATGATGTTGGGCGTCGCCGAATGCAGGTTGGCGATCACCTCGCCGGTGGCCGGATAGATGACCGGCAGCGCCGCGCCCTGTTCGTCATCGACATAGCGGCCGTTGATGTAGTGCGAGGCTTTGGGCTGGGCTTTCATGAGACGGTCTCCATGAGGTCGGCGCTGCCCCTCACCCTTACCCTCTCCAGCCAAGAACGGGGAGAGGGGATCGTCAACGCCGCGGCTTGTCCTTCTCCCCGTCTTTATACGGGGAGAAGGTGCCGGCAGGCGGATGAGGGGCGGCGCCTTCTGCGCAAGTTATCTGTCGCTCTCGCGCCAGCGCGGATTGATCCACGGTTCCTGGTTCGACGGGGCGAGGGGGGGGCGGCCGAGGATATGGTCGGCGGCCTTCTCGCCGGTCATGATCGACGGCGCGTTGAGGTTGCCGTTGGTGACGCGCGGGAAGATTGAGGAGTCCGCCAAGCGCAATCCTTCCACGCCGATGACCCGGCATTCGGGATCGACCACGCTCGTCTGGTCGTCTGCCCGACCCATGCGGCAGGTGCCGCAAGGGTGCAGCGCGCTCTCGGCATGGTCGCGGATGAAGGCGTCGAGGTCTTCGTCGCTTTGCACATGGCCGCCGGGAGAAATCTCCCTGCCGCGATAGGCGTCGAAGGCGGCCTGGCCGAAGATTTCGCGGGTCAGCCGGATGCAGTGGCGGAACTCGGTCCAGTCGTCGGGATGCGCCATGTAGTTGAAGCGGATCACCGGCTTGGCCCACGCATCCGGCGACCGCAGCGTGACCGTGCCGCGCGACTTCGACCGCATCGGCCCGACATGCGCCTGGAAGCCGTGCGTCTTGGCCACGGCCTTGCCGTCGTAGCGCACGGCGGCGGGGATGAAATGATACTGGATATCGGGATAATCGACGCCGGCTGCGGAGCGCACGAAGGCGGCCGCCTCGAAATGATTGGTGGCGCCGAGCCCGCTTTTGAAGAACAGCCAGCGCGCGCCGATCAGCGCCTTGGACAAGGGGTTGAGCACGGAGTTCAGCGTGATCGGCTGGGTCGATTCCTGCTGGATATAGAGTTCGAGATGGTCTTGCAGGTTGGCGCCGACGCCCGGCCTGTCGGCGATCACCTCGATGCCGTTTTCCCTGAGATGCGCGGCCGGGCCGATACCCGACAGCATCAGGATCTTCGGCGAGTTGATGGAGGAGGCGGCGACGACGACTTCGCGTCTTGCCTTAACGAGTTGAATCTTTTTGTGAGCCTCGATCTCGACGCCGACGGCGCGTTGATTCTCGATCACCACGCGCCGGGCGAAACCCTTGACCAGACTCACGTTTTGCCGTTTGAGGGCGGGCCTCAGATAGGCGTTCGCGGTGGACCAGCGGCGGCCGTTATGGATGGTCTGCTCCATCGGCCCAAAACCTTCCTGCTTGGCGCCGTTGTAGTCGTCGGTCAGCTCGAAGCCGGCTTGGCGGCCGGCCTCGATGAAGGCGGCGTAGAGCGGATTGCGGCGCTGGCCGCGCTGGACATGCAGCGGCCCGTCCGCGCCGCGCCAGCCGTCCTCGCCGCCGTGCGAATGCTCCATGCGCTTGAAGTAGGGCAGCACGTCGGCATAGCTCCAGCCGGCCGCGCCCTGTTCGGCCCAATGGTCGAAGTCGTGCGCATGGCCGCGCACATAGACCATGCCGTTGATGGAGGAGGAGCCGCCCAGCACCTTGCCGCGCGGCGTCGCCAGCACGCGGCCGCCGAGATGCGGTTCCGGCTCGCTGGCGAAGCCCCAGTCGTAAAGCGGCATGTTGAGCGGGATCGACAGCGCCGATGGCATCTGGATCAGCGGCCCGGCGTCGGTGCCGCCATATTCGATGACGATGACGGAATGCTTGCCGTCCTCGGACAGGCGATAGGCCATGGCCGAGCCGGCCGAGCCCGAACCGACGATGACGAAATCCGCTTCCGCGAGAACGTTCATGTCATTCGCCCCGCGGAAAACGCTTTTCGCCCTCGAGCGTGTCGAGGTTCATGTGGTTGCGCATGTAGCGCTCGGACGCCTTTTGCAGCGGCTGGAATTCCCACGGGTAGTAGGCGCCGTTGCGCAGCGCCGGATAGACCACCCAGCGGCGCGCCTGGCTGGCGCGCACGGCGGCGTCGAAGCCGGCCATGTCCCAGCGCGCGCGCACCTTCTCCATGAAGGCCTCGACCAGCGCCGCATGGGCCGGGCCGGCGGCGAGGTTTGTCCGTTCGTGCGGGTCGGCTTCGAGGTCGAACAGTTGCGGCGGATCGAGTTCGCAATGGACGAACTTGTATTTGCCCTCACGGATGCCGACCAGCGGCGCATAGCTGCCCTCGGCGGCGTATTCCATCAGCACCGGCTCCGTGCGCGTCCCGCCGTCCATGAGCGGCTTCAGCGACTGACCGTCCGTCCATGGCATGATGGCCTCGATGTCGATGCCGGCGAGGTCGCACAGCGTCGGCGTCACGTCGAGGTTGGAGACTGGTGCGTCGATCCGACCGGCAGGGATGCCCTTGCCGGCGATCATCAGCGGCACGCGGGCCGAGCCTTCGAAGAAGCACATCTTGAACCACAGGCCGCGCTCGCCCAGCATGTCGCCGTGGTCGGAGCAGAACAGGATGACGGTGTCGTCCAGCATCCGCGTGCGTTCCAGCACCGAGATCAGTTCGCCCACCTTGTCGTCCAGATAGGAGATGTTGGCGAAATAGCCGCGCCGGGCGCGCCGGACCTGCTCCGGCGTGATGGCGAAGCTGTCGTAGTCGCTGGCTTTGTAGAGACGTTGCGAATGCGGGTCCTGGCTTTCATAGGGGATGAAGCCGAACTCCGGCTCCAGCGCCGGGCAGTCTTCGTAAAGATCCCAATATTGGCGCCGCGCCACGTAGGGGTCGTGCGGATGGGTGAAGGAGACGGTCAGGCACCACGGCCTGCGCGCCGCATCGTCGGAGGCGCGCGACAGGTCGTAAAGCTTCTGCACCGCATGGAAGGCGACTTCGTCGTCATACTCCATCTGGTTGGTGATTTCGGCGACGCCCGCGCCGCTGACGGAACCCAGGTTGTGATACCACCAGTCGATGCGCTCGCCGGGCTTGCGGTAGTCCGGCGTCCAGCCGAAATCGGCCGGGTAGATGTCGGTGGTCAGCCGCTCTTCGAAGCCGTGCAACTGGTCCGGCCCGACGAAGTGCATCTTGCCGGACAGGCAGGTGTGATAGCCGGCGGCGCGCAGATGATGCGCGAAGGTCGGCACGGAGGAGGGGAATTCGGCGGCGTTGTCGTAGACGCCGGTGCGCGACGGCAACTGCCCGCTCATGAAGGATGCGCGGCCGGGCGCGCACAGCGGCGAGGCGGTGTAGTTGTTGGCAAAGCGGGCCGAACGCGCCGCCAGTCCCTTGAGATGCGGGGCGTGCAGGAAATCGGCCGGCCCGTCCGGGAACAGCGTCCCGTTCAGCTGGTCGACCATGACGATGAGGATATTCGGCTTGGCGGTCATCTGCGGGGCGCCTGTTTGGCCAGCATGGCGTCGACATAGTCTTCGACCAGCGAAATCGCGCTGGCGGGGTTCGGCAGGCCGTCGCGCAGCGCGCGGCGGATGTAGAGGCCGTCGATCATCGCAGCGATGGCCTCGGCCATGCGTTCGGCTTCACGACGGGGAACGAGCGGGAGAAGGCCGCTCATCAGGTTGGAATGCAGCCGCCGCGCGTAGACGCTGAGCAGGCGGCGCAGCGGCAGCGAGTTCTGCGCCTCGACATAGAAGGCGAGCCACGCATGCACCGTTTCCTCGCGGAACTGGCCGGCGTTGAAGTTGACGGCGGCGATGGCCGACAGCCGCTGGCGCGGCGTCGCCGCCTTGCCGAGCGCCGCCACGCTGTCGCGACCGAGATCGGCCAGCAACTGTCGCATCGTGGCGAGCAGCAGTTCTTCCTTCGGGCCGAAGTAATGATGCGCCAGCGCCGACGACACGCCGGCGCGTTCGGCGATTTCCGAGACGGTGACGTTGAGCGAGCCGCGTTCGCCGATCGCCGAGATCGTCGCGTCGATCAGCGCCTTGCGGCGCACCGGTTCCATTCCGAGCTTTGGCATGGCGGACCTCCCAAGGGGAGCTTATTTTTTATTGACTGATCAATCAATAACCCGTCTGCGGTGGCTCAATCGATTCAATCGTCTTCGCATGTGCGAAATCTCTTTACGCGGCTGCGAAGACGGTTCAGACTTGAACAAAACGTGCCGCGACCCTGCGGGAAGCGGCGAAGGAGGCAGTCATGACCGCATGCATCGTCGGCTGGGCGCATTCGCGCTTCGGCAAGCTGGAAGGCGAGACGCTGGAGGGCCTGATCACCAAGGTGGCGGCCGATGCGCTGGAGCACGCCGGCATCGGGCCGGACGACGTGGACGAAATCGTGCTCGGCCATTTCAACGCCGGCTTCTCGGCCCAGGACTTTACTGCCAGCCTTGTACTTCAGGCGGATGACCGCCTGCGCTTCAAGCCTGCGACGCGGGTGGAGAACGCCTGCGCGACGGGATCGGCGGCGGTGCGGCAAGGCATCCGAGCCATCGATGCCAATGCGGCGCGTGTCGTGCTGGTCGTCGGCGCCGAACAGATGACGACGACGCCCGGCCCGGAAATCGGCAAGAACCTTTTGAAAGCCTCCTACCTGCCGGAAGACGGCGATACGCCGGCCGGTTTCGCCGGCGTCTTCGGCAAGATCGCGCAGGCCTATTTCCAGCGCTACGGCGACCAGTCGGACGCGCTGGCGATGATCGCGGCGAAGAACCACAAGAATGGCGTCGACAATCCCTACGCGCAGATGCGCAAGGATTTCGGCTACGACTTCTGCCGGCAGGAGAGCGAGAAGAACCCCTTCGTCGCCGGGCCGCTGAAGCGCACGGATTGCTCGCTGGTGTCGGACGGCGCGGCAGCCCTGGTGTTGACCGATTCGACCACCGCGCTCGGCATGCGCCGCGCCGTCGCCTTCCGCGCCAACGAGCATGTGCAGGATTTCCTGCCCATGTCGAAGCGCGACATCCTTCTGTTCGAGGGCTGCGAGGAAGCGTGGGGCAGGGCGCTGAAGAGCGCCGGCGTGACGCTGGGCGACCTCTCCTTCGTCGAGACGCACGACTGCTTCACCATCGCCGAACTGATCGAATACGAGGCGATGGGGCTCGCCAAGCGTGGCGAGGGCGCCAAACTCGCCATGGAAGGCTACACCGCCAAGGACGGCAAGCTGCCGGTCAATCCCTCGGGCGGCCTGAAATCAAAGGGCCATCCGATCGGCGCCACCGGCGTCTCCATGCACGTTCTCACCGCCATGCAACTGACGGGCGAAGCCGGCGGCATTCAGGTGCCGGGCGCCAAGCTTGGCGGTATCTTCAATATGGGCGGCGCGGCGGTGGCGAACTACGTCTCCATCCTGGACCGGATCAGATAGGTCCGATTGCCGTGCCTGAGCATAGGGCCGGCTCCTCCGGAACGGTTCTCCCGTTCTTCACCATCGGCCATTCGACCCGCACGATTCCTGAATTCGTCGACCTCCTGCGGGTCGCCGGCGTGGAGATGGTGGCCGATATCCGCACCGTGCCGCGTTCGCGCACAAACCCGCAATACAACAAGGACGTGCTGGGCGAGAACCTCGCTCCCTACCAGATCGGCTACGAGCATATTGCCGAGCTTGGCGGGCTGCGTGGCAAGGCGGGCGACGTGCCCGAGGCGACGAACGCCTTCTGGATCAACCGGAGTTTTCACAACTACGCCGACTATGCGCTGGGCGAGCGCTTCCGCACTGGCCTCGAAGCGCTCGTCGCTCTCGGACGTCGGCGGCGCACGGCGATGATGTGCTCGGAGGCCGTCTGGTGGCGCTGCCATCGCCGCATCGTCGCGGACTATCTGCTGTGCGGCGGCGAGACGGTCTTTCATCTCATGGGTGACGACCGGATGGAGCTGGCCACCATCACCCCGGCCGCTCGCCGCCAGCCGCCGGACCGGCTTGTCTATCCAGCCGAACCGTTGCAGGAATAAGGCTCCGAATTCCATTTCCAGGCATGAACGATGACAAACCCTGTTCTGGTCGAAGTGACGCGCGGCAGCGTGGTCGAGAGCAACCATCGCGGCGCTGTGGCCGTCTATGACGCCGACGGCAGGCCGCTCATGGAAATCGGCGACACGGCGCGGCCCGTCTTCCCGCGCTCCGCCGTCAAGGCGATCCAGGCGCTGCCCTTCGTCGAAAGCGGCGCCGCCGACGCCTACGGTTTCGGCGACAAGGAACTGGCGCTTTCCTGCGCCTCCCATTCCGGCGAACCGGAGCATGTCGACCTGGCGCGCTCCATGCTGGCCAAGGCCGGTTTGGACGAAACGGCGCTGGAATGCGGCACCCATTGGCCGTCGAACCATGAGGCGACGATTGCGCTTGCCCGCTCCGGCGGCTCGCCGGGCGCGCTGCACAACAACTGCTCCGGCAAGCATTCGGGGTTCCTGTGCACCTGCCGGCATCTCGGCATCGACCATCGCGGCTACGTCGCGGCCGGCCACTCTGAGCAGGAGATGGTGCGCGAGGCGATGGAGAGCGTCACCGGCGCCGTCCACGATGCCGAGCATCGCGGCACCGACGGCTGCTCCATCCCGACCTACGCCGTGCCGCTGCGCAGCTACGCCCTCGGCTTCGCCCGCATGGCGACGGGAAAAGGCCTGCCGTCCGCGCGGGCGAAGGCAGCGCAACGGCTGCTCAAGGCCTGCATGGCCGAGCCGTTCCTCGTCGCCGGCACTGGCCGCGCCGACGTTGCGCTGATGCAGGCCGCGCCCGGCCGCATCTTCGTCAAGACCGGCGCGGAAGGTGTCTATTGCGCCGCCGTGCCGGAACTGGGCGTGGGCATTTCGCTGAAATGTGAAGACGGCGCCGGCCGCGGCGCCGAAGTCATGGTCGCGGCGGTGCTCGCCAAATTGCTGAAGGCCGACGGGGAGTTGGCGGCGAAACTGGCCGAACTCGCCAATCCCGCTCTGGAAAATCGCAAGGGCCTGAAGGTCGGCGCGCTGCGTCCGGCCGGGATGCTTGCCTGAATTGACGGCGAACGTCAGCTGACGTGGTTGCGCTCGACCGTCAGGTGCGCGTAGCCGGCATTGCCGAGTGTGGCGAGATCGCCTGTCACCGGATCGGCCCAGCGGTGGCCGATGACGGCACCGTGCAGCGCGCCGTCGATGACGTTGTCCGAGATGATCGCCGAGCCGGCGCCCTCGACCACGCTGACCATGATGCCTGTTCCGGCTTTGCGAATGACGTTGCCGGTGGCGACGACATCGCGCAGGAACGGCCCCCAGCCGAGTTGCAGGCCCGCCAGCGGGGCGTTCTCGATGATGTTGCCGGTGACGGTGGTGTCGGCCTCGACGCTGATGCCGGTGCCGAAGCCGCCGTTTTCGGCGGGATAGGGGCCGACCGTCGAAAGGTTGCGCACGATGTTGCCCGAGCATACCGCCATGCGGCCGCCTTCGTTAAAGTTGACGACGGAAATGCCGTTGGCGGCGCCGTCGACGATATTGTTGCCGATGACGGCGCCCTCGAAGGAAAACTCCGAATAGAGGCCCGTTTCGCCGGAACGCAGGCAGGTGTTGCCGTTGATCTGGATGTTGCTGGCGCTGTTGGCGCGGATCGCCGAGAAGGCGCAATCGGAGACGAGGTTGCCGGAGACGACGACGTTGGCGGCGCGGAAGGCGTTGATGCCGTTGCCGTTCTGCCCGGTGCCGCCGTTGCGTGCGCCGATGCGCTCGACGCGGTTGCCTGTCACCAGCGTTCCGTCCGGCGCCGCCTGCCAGCGATGGACGAGGATGCCGCCGTTGGCGCAATCCGAAACCGTGTTGCCGGCAATCGTCAGTCCGGCCGCCTCGACCGACCAGATGCCGGCATCGGCGGCGCCGGAGATCGTCGTGCGCTCGACGCGGCCGGCCGCCCGTTCCAGCGCCAGCCCGTTCTTGGCGCTGCCGGTGAGCGTGCAGTTGTCGATGGCCAGATAGGCGGCGCCGCGCAGGTCCAGCAGGCCCTCGGTATAATCGGCCAGCCCTTGGTCGGCGCCGTCCAGCACGAGGCCGGTGAATTCCATGTGCTCGGCGTTTTCGCCGCGTATGAAATGGCCGCCGCCGCCATAGACGAGGCGCGTGGCGCCGGGAACGCCGGAAAGGCGCACGCGGCCGGGCAGCGAAAGGTTAGAGACGACATAGGTGCCGGCGGGCAGGAAGATCGGCTGGTCACGCTTGGCCGCGTCATGCAGCATGCGCGAAAACGCCTTGCTCTGGTCGTCGGAGGTGCCGGGCAGCACGCCCAGGTCCGTGGCGCTGATCGAGCCGCGCAGCGACGCGGTTTCGATCGTGCCAAGGCTCTTTGCCGCCGCCCGGGCAAGCGGAAAGCCGGTTGCCGCGAGGCTGGCGCAACCGACAAGCAGGGCACGTCTGTTCAACATTGGCACAGTTTCCGGCGATTTGTCTTGGCGGCGCAGGAACCGTGCCAGTTTTCGTCTTTCCCGGCATGGCTTGTGGCGGGTCGAGGGACGGCCTAAGCTCCCGCCATGAGCAGAGCCTTCACCCGCGAAGAAGACAACGAGGCCATTGCCGACATCGGCGAACGGCCGGTCAGTCCGCACCGCAACCTGGTGACGGAGCGTGGGCTGGCGCTAATCGAAGCCGAGCTGGAGAGGCTGCGCAAGGAACTCGGCAAGGGTGAACGACAGGAGGACCGCGAGCGCCTGGCCATGGCCTCGCGCGACTTGCGTTACTGGACTGCCCGCCGCGAAAACGCCGAACTGTCCGTGCCCGAACCAGACAGCGATGTCGTGCGCTTCGGCATGGGTGTTTCGCTGGAAGGCGAGGACGGCGCCAAGGTGCACTGGCGGATCGTCGGCGAAGACGAGGCCGAGCCCGCCAAAGGTTCCATCTCCCATGTCTCGCCGATGGCCCAGGCACTGTTCGGCAAAAGCGCCGGCGACCTCGTCACCGTCAACGGCAAGGAATGGGAAATCGTCAAGCTGACGACGCGGGAATGAGGCGCCCTACTCCTGTAGTGGAGTGCTCCTTAGGACGGCCGGATCGACAAGTCATTCTGCTTGCGTGGCGCGGCCTGTAATCGTGTAGGGTGCGAGCTTCTTTTCAGCCTCGGCCAATCGCTGCCTGACTGCCTCGGTCATATAGGGGGAGTTTTCTCCCTGTGCGAGCAGGGAAAAGACGGCGCCATAGCGATCCATGAGTTCGCGCGCGAGCACGAGTTTTCGCTCGTCGTCCTCGGTCAGCTTCGGCATCCTGCAATCTCTCGTAGAAATTGAAAGTATACCACACGCGGACTGCCTATGAAAGCAACCGCTCGATCAGCCGCTCCGCCGCTTCCGGGATCGCGGTCCCCGGCGGGAATATCTCGGCGGCGCCGGCGGCGCGCACGGCGTCGAAATCCTGCGGCGGGATGACGCCGCCGGCGACGATCAGAATATCCTCGCGACCGAGCTTCTTCAGCGCTGTCTTCAGTTCCGGGATAAGGGTCAGGTGGCCGGCGGCCAGCGAGGAGGCGCCGACGACGTGCACGTCGTTGTCGGCCGCCAGCCGGGCGATTTCCTCCGGCGTCTGGAACATGGCGCCGACGGTGACGTCGAAGCCGAGGTCGGCGAAGGCGGTGGCGATCACCTTCTGGCCACGGTCATGGCCGTCCTGTCCCATCTTGGCGACGAGGATGCGCGGCTTGCCGCCGGTCTTTTTCTCGAAGGCCGCGAGCTTTTCCTCGAACCGGTCGAAGCTTTTGTTCTCGCCCAGCGCCTTGCGATAGACGCCCGAAATCGTCTGTACGGTGGCGACGTGGCGGCCGAAGGCCTTTTCGATCGCCATCGAGATTTCGCCGACCGTCGCCTTGGCGCGCGCCGCGCGGATGGCGAATTCCAGCAGGTTCTCGTTGCCTTGCGCCGCGCGGGTCAGGGCGTCCAGCGCGCTTTCGACGGCAGCGACCTCGCGCGTGCCTTTCAGTTGTTGCAGCTTCGACAGCTGCCGGGCGCGCACCTCGGCGTTGTCGATCTTGAGCACGTCGACCTCGATGTCCGTTTCAGGCTGGAAGGCGTTCACGCCCACCAGCGTCTGCTCGCCGGAATCGATGCGGGCCTGCGTGCGCGCCGCCGCTTCCTCGATGCGCAGTTTCGGAATGCCCTTTTCCAGCGCCGCCGCCATGCCGCCGAGTTTCTCGATTTCCTCGATATGGCGCATGGCAAGCTGGGCGAGGTCGTGCGTCAGCCGCTCGACATAGGCCGAGCCGCCCCATGGGTCGATGATGCGTGTGGTGCCGGATTCTTTTTGCAGGATGATCTGCGTGTTGCGGGCGATGCGCGCCGAATGGTCGGTCGGCAGCGCCAGCGCCTCGTCGAACGAGTTGGTGTGCAGCGATTGGGTATGGCCCTGCGTCGCCGCCATCGCCTCGATCATCGTGCGCATGATGTTGTTGTAGGGGTCCTGCGCCGTCAGCGACCAGCCGGAGGTCTGGCAATGCGTGCGCAGCGACAGCGAGCGCGGGTCCTTCGGCGCAAAATTCTTGGCCATCAGCTGCGACCACAAAAGGCGCGCGGCCCTGAGCTTGGCGACTTCCATGAAGAAATTCATGCCGATCGCCCAGAAGAAGGACAGGCGCGGCGCGAAACGGTCGATATCCAGCCCGGCGGTGACGCCGGCGCGCGTATATTCGATGCCGTCGGCGATGGTGTAGGCAAGCTCGAGGTCGGCCGTCGCCCCGGCTTCCTGCATGTGGTAGCCGGAAATCGAGATCGAGTTGAACTTCGGCATGTGGCGCGACGTGTAGGAAAAGATGTCCGACACGATCCGCATCGAGGGTTTCGGCGGATAGATGTAGGTGTTGCGCACCATGAACTCTTTCAGAATGTCGTTCTGAATGGTTCCGGCGAGATCCTTCTGCGCTACGCCCTGTTCTTCGGCGGCGACGATGTAGAGCGCCAGGATCGGCAGCACCGCTCCGTTCATGGTCATGGAAACGGTCATCTGGTCGAGCGGGATGCCGTCGAAAAGTTGGCGCATGTCGAGGATGGAATCGATCGCCACGCCCGCCATGCCGACGTCGCCGGCGACGCGCGGATGGTCGCTGTCATAGCCGCGATGGGTGGCGAGGTCGAAGGCGATCGACAGGCCCTTCTGGCCGGCGGCGAGATTGCGCCGGTAGAAGGCGTTCGATTCTTCCGCCGTCGAGAAGCCGGCATACTGCCGGATCGTCCACGGCTGCTGGACGTACATGGTGGGATAGGGGCCGCGAACGAAGGGCGGTAGGCCGGGCCATGTGTCGAGGTCCGCCAGGCCCTTGAGGTCGGCTTCTCCGTAGAAGCGCTTGACCGGAATACCCTCCGGGGTCTGCCATGGTGCTCCGACCGGCGCGTCGGCAGCGCGATGCGGCGGTGCCCATTGCATCTTGCTGAAATCGGGGATCATGGTGCCTCGCCGGTTGACTGGTCGAGCCGTTCGGGCACCAGCGGCTCGCAGAACACCACCCCGTCGTTCGGTACCGCTGGCCGTTCGGCGTCGAGTGTTTCGACCGGCGCCTCGCTCTTCAGCGGATGCAGGGTGGTGCCGACGATCGGTCGTGCCCCTGCCTGGAGGGCCTGCGCGCGCTTTTCCCGCGCGGCCTTGATGCGGGCCTGGATGTGGCCGTCGCGCAGGCTCGCGAGCATTCCGCCTTCGCTTTCGATCCGCTGGAATTCCTCCCATGCGGCCACGCACAGGCTTTCGGTGAGCGCCTCGATGCCGCCGGAGCCGGCTGCGGGATCGGCGACGAAGCCGATATGGCTTTCGCGCGCCATGACGAGTTGCGTGTTGCGGGCGATGCGGCGGGCGAAGCCGGCCGGCAGGCCGTGCGCGATCGTGTGCGGCAGGACCGAAATCGAATCGGCGCCGCCGGTGGCGGCGGCGAAGCAGGCGATGGTGTTGCGCAGGATATTGGTTTCGGGGTCCCTTGCCGTCATCATCCGGTAGGACGTCTCGGCATGGATTTCAGCCGCCGAAGCCGGGATGGAGCAGACTTCCTGGATGCGCGCCCACAGCCTGCGCAGCGCCCGGATCTTCGCCATCGACAGGAACTGGTCCTGATCCACCGCCAGCGCGAAGCCGATATGCGGCGCGGCGTAGACGAGCGCCTGGCGCGCCTCCTCGAACAGCCGCAGATGCGAGACGGCGGAGGCCAGCGCAATGCCCAGTTCCTGCACCTCGGTGGCGCCGGCATTGTGGAAGACGCGCCCGTCCGCTTCCAGCAGGATGCCGGGAACGCCGAGCGCGAAGAAATGCGCCAGCGACTGCGGCATCGACGCCTGCAAGGCCTCGATCGACATGCGCAGCCGCCCGGTGCCGGCAAAGATCGCCGCCGGGTCGATGCCGAAGGAGAGGCTGAGCTTGGAAGGATCGGCGCGCCGCCGGGTCAGCAGTCCCACCAGATCGTCGGCCATGGCGCGGCTTATCGGATGGACGTCGACGCGCAGCTGCACCTGGTTGAGCGAGACTTGGGCGAGGATGCGCTCCAGCGTCTGCGGCGTGCTCGGCAGGCCGTAGCCGAATGCGTTCGGCGCGCCCGCGAAGACCAGCGACAGGCTGGTGGCGCCCTGCGCCAGATCCTCCGCCATCTGCGCGATGGCGCGCTCGACGTCGGGATCGTCGACGCGCTGGCTGATCATCCACGGCCGGCTCGCATCGGCCCGCAGGCAGGGCACGGCTGCCGGCGCCCGCCGATAAAGCGGATCGATACGGATGCCGTCATCCGTGCGGGATACCAGCTTTTTCTCAAAGGAGGTGCCGGCCAGCGCCTTCTGCGCGAGGGCGAGCCAGCGCTCTCGGTCGGTATCTTCGTGGCTCTTGTCGTCGATCAAGGCCCCGGCGCCCATCTGCATTTCCTGTTCCGTCGGCCGCACCAGCCTGGTAGGCCACACTCTACGGTTCCTTCTCGGATATCGCAATGCAACGAAGGCCGGGAAGGTTGCACCGCGCCTTTGATTTTCGGCGAGCCATCACTATACCTGCCTCCGAAGGGAACGGAGATCCGCGACATGGCCGACGACGCTGGCATCTTTCTGGGCGCGAGCCGCAAGCCGGACGACAGCTATCAGAAGCCGGAGGAGCTTCTGCTGCGCTACGGCAACCGGCATGGCCTCGTCACCGGCGCGACCGGCACCGGCAAGACCGTCAGCTTGCAGATCATGGCCGAGGGATTCTCCAATGCCGGCGTGCCGGTGTTCTGCGCCGACATCAAGGGCGACCTGTCCGGCATCGCCATGATGGGCACCGCACAGGATTTCCTCCTCAAGCGGGCCGAGCAGATCAGGCTCGATCCTTATGAGTTCCGGGAGTTTCCGGTCATTTTCTGGGACCTGTTCGGCGAGCAGGGCCATCCGATCCGCGCCACCGTCTCGGAAATGGGACCGTTGCTTTTGTCGCGGCTGATGAACCTCACCGAAGCGCAGGAAGGCGTCATGAACATCGCTTTCCGCATCGCCGACGAGGAAGGCCTGCTGTTGCTCGACATGAAGGACCTCCAGTCGCTGCTCGCCAACATCGCCTCGCGCGCCGACGAGATCGCCGCTCGCTACGGCAACGTCACAAAACAGTCGGTCGGAGCCATCCAGCGCTCGCTGCTGATCCTGGAACAGCAGGGCGGCGCGAACTTCTTCGGCGAGCCGGCTCTGCGCATTTCCGACCTCATGCGCACCACGCCGGACGGTCGCGGCGCCATCAGCGTTCTGGCCGCCGACAAGCTGATGATGGCGCCGCGCCTCTACGCCACCTTCCTTCTGTGGTTGATGTCGGAACTGTTCGAGGTGCTGCCCGAAGTCGGCGACCCGGACAAGCCGAGGCTGGTCTTCTTCTTCGACGAGGCGCATCTTCTGTTCGACGACGCGCCGAAGGCGCTGATCGACCGCGTCGAGCAGGTCGTGCGGCTGATTCGCTCGAAGGGCGTCGGCGTCTATTTCGTCACCCAGAACCCGCTGGACGTGCCGGAGACGGTGCTGGCGCAGCTCGGCAACCGGGTGCAGCACGCGCTGCGCGCCTATACGCCGCGCGAGCAGAAAGCGGTGCGCACCGCCGCCGACACGTTCCGGCCCAACCCGGATTTCGATTGCGCCAAGGCGATCACCCAACTCGGCACCGGCGAAGCGCTGGTTTCCACCTTGCAGGAAAAGGGCGTGCCTTCGATGGTGCAGCGCACGCTGATTCGGCCGCCGTCCTCGCGGCTCGGGCCGATCACGCCGCAAGAGCGGCAGAAGGTGATGGCGCAAAGCCCGGTCGCCGGCCAATACGACCAGACGATCGATCGCGAATCGGCCTTCGAGATGTTGCAGAAAAAGGCCTCGGAGGCGCAGGCTGCCGGTGAGCAGGCGCAGGAAGGCGGCGGCTCGCGCTGGACCTTGCCGGATTTCGGCGGCGGCGGTTCCGCCCCGGCGCCGTCGGGACGCCGCAGCCCGGCGCCGCGGCCGTCGAACCGCCAGACCGTCACCGAGGCGGCGATCAAGTCGGTGGTGCGCTCGGTCGGCTCGTCCCTCGGCCGCGCCATCGTGCGCGGCATCCTCGGCAGCCTGTCGCGCGGGCGTTAAAGCGCGCGGAGCGCCTTCTGAGTTCTTAGTCGGCCGGGCCCAGCAGTTCGGCATCCTGCGGCACGCCGGCGTCGATGGCTTCACCCCGATGGAAACGGGTCGAGGCAACCGTCGGCTGGCCGACATTGGCCGTAACGATGACCGGGGTCTTTTGCGGCACGCGGTCGTAAAGGTCGATGATGTCCTGGTTCATCAGCCGCACGCAGCCCGAAGAGACGGACTTGCCGATCGAGTTCCATTCGGGCGAACCGTGCAGGCGATAAAGCGTGTCCTGGCCGTTCTGGAAGAGGTAGAGCGCGCGTGCGCCGAGCGGATTCATCAATCCCCCTGGCATGCCGCCGTTGGCCGCGCTGTATTTCTTCAACTCGGGCTGGCGCGCGATCATCTCGTCCGGCGGCGTCCATTTCGGCCACTTCTGCTTCCATTGGACGACGGCGTTGCCCGACCACTCGAAGCCGGCCCGGCCGAGGCCGACGCCGTAGCGGATCGCCTGACCGCCCGGCCTCACAAGGTAGAGGAAATGGCCGGTCGTATCGACGACGATGGTTCCGGGCGTCTGGCCGGTCGGATCGTCGACGATCTGGCGCAGGAATTGCGGATCGATCTTCTGGATCGGCACGGCGGGAATCTGGAATCCCCCATCTTCGATGGGACCATACATGCTCGCATAGCCCGAAAGCGGCGGCTCGCTGGGTGCTGCGGGCAATTCGGGTGGCGGGCGGTCGGCGCTTGTGGTGCAGCCCGCCAGCACCATCGAGGCGGTACCGAGGGCGGCGGTTCCAAGCAGGGCCCGGCGCGTCACCGGCGTTGAGGAGAGGGGGGTCTTGAACATGGTGGCCTTTGGCTCCGGTCGCAGGGAGGCATGAGGCACGCGCACGCTCTCCTGATCGCATAATGCGAGGCGATAAGCCTTCCGGATTTTGGCCAGAAGGTGAACAAGATCATGCTGGGTTGCAATCGGGCCGCAAGTGTGGCGGATCGGCAACGGTCGCCGCATGGCCTTGCGCCAACGATATCCGCGATCTTGCCGGTTGACGCGGACAGCCGGGCGCCTTCCTATGAAACCGACGATGAACGGAACGAGACAATGACCCTGGCAGCGGCGGCGCAATCGACGACCTGGACTTACGTGGACGGTGACTGGCACGAAGGCAACGTGGCCATCGTCGGCCCGCGCAGCCATGCCATGTGGCTGGGCTCGACCGTTTTCGACGGCGGCCGCTGGTTCGAAGGCGTTTCGCCCGACCTCGACCTGCATTGCCGGCGCGTCAACGCCTCCGCCACCGCGCTCGGCCTTGCGCCGACGATGACGCCGGAGGAAATCGTCGGCTTGGCCTGGGACGGGTTGAAGAAATTCGACGGCAAGACCGCGGTCTATATCCGCCCGATGTATTGGGCCGAGCACGGCGGCTACATGGGCGTGCCCGCCGATCCGGGGTCGACGCGGTTTTGCCTGTGCCTCTACGAATCGCCGATGATTGCGCCGAGCGGCTTTTCCGTCACGGTCTCGCCCTTCCGCCGGCCGACCATCGAGACGATGCCGACCAACGCCAAGGCCGGCTGCCTCTATCCCAACAACGGCCGCGCCATCATGGAGGCCAAAGGGCGGGGCTTCGACAACGCGCTGGTGCTGGACATGCTGGGCAACGTCGCCGAGACGGGATCGTCCAACATCTTCCTGGTCAAGGACGGCCATGTCATGACGCCGGCGGCCAACGGCACTTTCCTGTCCGGCATCACCCGCGCCCGCACCATGGCGCTGCTCGGCGACTACGGCTTCCGCGCCATCGAAAAGACGCTCACGGTGCGCGATTTCCTCGAGGCCGACGAGATTTTCTCAACCGGCAATCACTCCAAGATCGTGCCGGTCACCCGCATCGAGAACCGTGACCTTCAGCCCGGCCCGGTCGCCAAGAAGGCGCGCGAGCTTTATTGGGAGTGGGCGCATTCGACTTCCGCCGGATGACCCGATAAAAGGCATTCGCGCAGCCGCCGCCGGCGTTGCCTCCGGCCGTTGCCGACCTATCTTTATCCGGTATCTATCCGGATTTATTTGAGGAGTAGCACCATGGCTTTTGAACTGCCCGCCCTTCCGTACGACTACGAGGCCTTGCAGCCGTATATGTCGAAGGAAACGCTGGAATATCACCACGACAAGCACCACAAGGCCTATGTCGACAACGGCAACAAGCTGGCGGCGGAAGCCGGCATGGGCAACCTCTCGGTGGAGGAAGTCGTCAAGCAGTCGTTCGGCAAGAACGCCGGCCTCTTCAACAACGCCGCCCAGCACTACAACCATATCCACTTCTGGAAGTGGATGAAGAAGGGCGGCGGCGGCAACAAGCTGCCGGGCGCCTTGCAGAAGGCGGTTGATTCCGACCTCGGCGGCTACGACAAGTTCAAGGCCGATTTCATCGCCGCCGGCTCCACGCAGTTCGGCTCCGGCTGGGCCTGGGTGTCCGTCAAGGACGGCAAGCTGGCCATCTCCAAGACGCCGAACGGCGAGAACCCGCTGGTGCATGGCGCGAGCCCGATCCTCGGCGTCGACGTGTGGGAGCATTCCTATTACATCGACTACCGCAACGCCCGCCCGAAATATCTGGAGGCTTTCGTCGACAGCCTGATCAATTGGGACCATGTCCTCGAACTCTACGAAAAGGCCAAAGCCTGATCTTCAAGGGAGCCCCGGCTAAAGCATGATGCCGAAAAGTTGCAGACTTTTCGGAAAACGTCATGCTTCAAAAACAAATGGTTAGAGCGGAATACCGATTCAAGGAAACGGCATTTCGCTCTAATCCGGCTTTTTCGTTTCAGGGGCTGCGAGGCGGAAATTCACGCTCGTGTGAGGGGAGCGGGAATTTAAGGGGGATGTCTTTCGTTGACGTCCAGGGCCGGATACGGTCTGCAACCGACAACAACGGAGCCTCCCGAATGAGAAAGCTGGTCATTGCCATCTCCATGCTCGCCTTCACCGGCGCAGCCGCTTCCGCCGATCCGATCGCCGACAGGCAGGCTCTGATGAAGGAACGCGGCAAGCTCGTCGGCACGCTGGCCAAGATGGTCAAGGGCGAGCAGGCCTTCGACGCGGCAGCCGTCCTCGACGCGCTGAAGGGATTGGAGGCCAACGCCGAGAAATTCGATGCGGCGGCCCTGTTTCCGGCCGGCAGCGATCATGGCGGCAAAACCACGGCTGCGCCGAAGATCTGGGAGGATACGGCGGGCTTCAAGGCTGCCGAGGACAAGTTCCTGGCCGACGTGAAGGCGGCCGTGGCGTCCCCGCCGGCCGACCTCGGCGGACTCAAGGCGCAACTCGGCACCATCGGCGACGATTGCAGTTCCTGCCACCAGACCTATCGCATCAAGAAGAGCTGACGGACCCGATGGGTTTGGCCGGCAAGCTTCTCGCCGCAGCCGCCGTCGTCGGCTGTGCGTGCGCGGCCGCCGGCTGGTTCCTGTCGGCGCCCGTCAGGCTGGACGCCGAAGAAGTTGCCAAGCTTGGTACGGGTGATGCCGTGAAGGGGCGGCGCATCTTCTTTGCCGGCGGATGCGCCTCCTGCCATGCCAAGCCGAAAGCCGAGGGCGACGCCCGGTTCGACCTTGCCGGCGGAGTCGAATTGAAGACGGCCTTCGGCACCTTCGTCGCGCCCAACATCTCGCAGGATGCGAAGGATGGCATCGGCGCCTGGTCGATGGAGGACTTCGCCAACGCCGTGCTGAAAGGCGTGGCGCCTTCGGGCGAGCATCTCTACCCCGCTTTTCCCTATGCGTCCTACGCCCGCATGAAGCCGTCCGACGTGGCCGATCTCTATGCCTTCATGAAGACGCTGCCGGCGGTTTCCGGCAAGGCGCCGGGCCACCGCCTGTCCTTCCCCTTCAACGTCCGCCGCGGCATCGGCCTGTGGAAACTCGCCTACCTCAGCGACGGGCCGGTGATCGGCCTGCCGGCCGACGCGTCCGCGGCCGTCGCCGCCGGCCGCTATCTGGTCGAGGGGCCGGGCCATTGCGGCGAATGCCACACGCCGCGCGATTTCGCCGGCGGGTCGAAGAAAGCCGAATGGCTGGCCGGCGCCACGGCTGCCGAAGGCGAGGGCATCGTGCCCAACATCACCTCCGGCGAAGGCGGCATCGGCGGCTGGTCGGCGGACGATATCGCCGGCTACCTGGAGACGGGCTTTACGCCGGATTTCGATTCGGTCGGCGGCGCCATGGTCGACGTGCAGAAGAACATCGCCGAATTGACGCCCGACGACCGGGCGGCGATCGCCGCCTACCTCAAGGCGATCCCGCCGCATCCGAACGGCTATCCGCCGCGCAAGAAGCCGGAAAGCTGACCGGCGCGGGTCAGGCGAGCGGCTTGAAATCCGTCCGTCCCGTCACCTTCAGCGCGAAGGCGTAGGTGAAGGCGATCTCCTCCAGCCGCGAGAACCGGCCGGAGGCGCCGGCATGGCCGGACTCCATGTTGATCTTGAACAGGACCGGATTGTCGCCCGCCTTGCGCTCCCGCAGTTTCGCCACCCATTTGGCCGGCTCCCAATAGGTGACGCGCGGATCTGTCAGGCCGGCGGCCGCGAGAATGGGCGGATAGGCGAGCGCGGCCACGTTGTCGTAGGGCGAATAGGAGGCGATCAGCCGGTAATCGGTCTCGGACTGGACCGGATTGCCCCATTCGGGCCATTCGGGCGGCGTCAGCGGCAAGGTTTCGTCCAGCATGGTCGTCAACACGTCGACGAACGGCACTTCGGCGATGATGCCGCCGAAGGCCTCCGGCGCCATGTTGGCGATGGCGCCCATCAGCATGCCGCCGGCCGACCCGCCCTGCGCCACGATCCGCTCATGCGCGGTGTAGTTTTCGGCGGCGAGATGCCGGGCGACGGCGATGAAATCGGTAAAGGTGTTCGTCTTCCTGGCCCGCTTGCCGTCCTCGTACCAGCCATAGCCCTTGTCCTTGCCGCCGCGCACATGCGCGATGGCGTAGACGAAGCCGCGGTCGGCCAGCGACAGGCAGTTGGTGTTGAAGGCAGCCGGAATGGTGATGCCATAGGCGCCGTAGCCGTAGAGCAGGCAGGGCGCCGAGCCGTCGAGCGGGGTGTCCCGGTGATGGATCAGCGAAACGGGAACCGTTTGCCCGTCTGCGGCCGGCGCCATCAGCCGGCGGGTAACGTAGTGTTCCGGGTCGTGGCCGGAGGGCACTTCCTGCGTCTTCAGCAAGGTGCGCTCGCGCGTGCGCATGTTGTAGTCGAACACCTGCGCCGGCGTCGTCATGGACGAGTAGGTAAAGCGCATCACCTCCGTGTCGTATTCGTAGGAGCCGGACAGGCCGAGCGAATAAGCTTCCTCGTCGAAGGCGATCGTGTGCTCGGCGCCGCTCGCGCGGTCGTGCACGACGATGCGCGGCAGGCCGTCCTTGCGTTCCAGCCGCACCATGTGGTCCTTGAAGCCGATGACGGACAGGATCAAACGGCCGGGCTCGTGCGGCACCAGTTCGCGCCAGTTGGCGCGCACCGGATCGCCGACAGGCGCGGTCATGATCTTGAAATCCTCGGCGCCGTCCGCGTTGGTGAGCACGAAAAAGACGTCGCCGCCTTCCTCAAGATCGTATTGCAGCCCGGTTTCGCGCGCCGCCACCAGCCTGGGCTCGGCCAGCGGGTCGGATGCGCTCAGCAGGTGATACTCCGACGTTTCGTGATCGCTGATGGAGATCATGATCCATCGGTTGTCGCGCGTGCCGCCGACATTCATGAAGAAGCCGGGGTCGCTTTCCTCATAGATCAGCCGGTCGGTCTGCGCGTCGGCGCCGAGTTTGTGGAAGAAGATCCGCGACGGACGATGGTTGGCGTCGAGGCGCGTGTAGAAGAAGCCTTCGTTATCCGCCGCCCATACGCCGGAGCCGCCGGTGTCGTTAATGCGCTCGGCCCTATCCGTGCCGCTCGCCAGGTCGCGTACGCACAGCGTGTAGAACTCCGAGCCCTTGTCGTCGAATGCCCACAGAAGGCGGGCGTGGTCCGACGAGTGATCGATGCCGCCCAGGCGGAAATAGGCCTTGCCTTCGGCTTGGATGTCGCCGTCGAGCAGAATCCTTTCCCTTCCGCCGTCTCGCGGCGTGCGGAAATAGCGCGGCTGCTCGCCGCCCAGCTTGAACGAAGACCCGTAGGCGTAAGGCCCGTCCTTCATCGGCACCGATGAATCGTCCTCCTTGATGCGTCCCTTCATCTCGGAAAATAGCAGTTTTTGAAGATCGGCCGTGTCGGCCATCAAAACGGACTGATAGGCGTTCTCGGCTTCCAGATGCGCGCGGATGCCGGGATCGAGCAGCGACGGGTCGCGGAAGACGTCCTGCCAGTTTTCCGCGCGCATCCAGGCGTAGTCGTCGGTCCGGGCAATACCGTGATGCGTGTCCGAGACGGGATGCCTGGCGGGATGGGGAGCATCGGCATGCGGAAAGGCGGACGGACGGCTCATGACAACTCGCTGCTCTGGATTTCGGACTTTTCGGAATGAACATGCCGAGGCGCCTTCTTCAAGGGCCAAGCACCGGATTGAACGCTGCTTCAGCTTACGGCCTCTGTCCTGATACAACTTCGCCGGTCATTCCGGCGGATTTCCCGTTCAGGCGACTGATAAAGTCAATGCCGGAAGTTGTATTAGAAAGGGATGAATATGTAATCGAAATAAATCCGGCTATTTTCGGGATATAATGCCTTCGAATAATTGACTTGCTTTTCCGTGAGGTTCATTAGGGTGCCGTACTACGAATCGCAGGGTCTTTCCTGCGAAAATGAAAAAATGCCCGATTCTCGAAGAAGACGGGCGATAGAAGAAACACTCGTTGGGGTCTTATACCGATGGAAATCGCTGAAACACCTGCTCGAAGCAATGATGTGCTGATTGAACTGACCGCCGATGTAGTGGCGGCCTACGTCAGCAACAATCCCGTTCCGGCCGGCGAGCTGCCGAACCTGATCGCTGACGTCCACGCGGCGCTCGGCCGTGTCGGCGGTGCCAGCGAGCCCCCGGCGGTCGACAAGCAGAAGCCGGCGGTCAATCCGAAGCGGTCCGTCCATGATGACTACATCGTGTGCCTGGAAGACGGAAAGAAGTTCAAGTCGCTCAAGCGGCACCTGATGACCCACTATAACATGAGCCCCGACCAGTATCGCGAAAAGTGGGGTCTTGACCCGAGCTATCCGATGGTGGCGCCCAACTATGCGGCGGCGCGTTCGCAACTGGCCAAGAAGATGGGGCTGGGGCGCAAGCGCACGGGGCGCTGACCCCTGCCGGATTTGTCACCGATTATGGCGCCGTCGGGCGCCGTTTTCGTTTGCCGCTACGCCGTTGCCCCGTGTGCGGTGTTTTTTGGCGGCGAGGAGGCCGGTAAGAGAGCCGGCAAAGGGCCCCGTCGCTTTCTCGCCGCGCAGGCGGTCGAGTACCTGTTTCAGCGCGATATGCCGGTTGAGATCATAGCTCCAATGGCGCCTCGTGCCTCTGAGGCGCTCGCGCTCGAGCAGCCGTTCCAGCCGCTGGATCAGCCTTGAGCGCTGCTCCGCCGCCGTGCCCAGCGCCTCTTCCAGATCGAGGCCGCACATCAATCGCAGCGCCGCGAGTTGGCTGGCCCGCTCCTGCTCCTTGATTTTCTCGATGCCGAACCGCTTCGCTTCCTGCTTTAACCGTGTCATGCCCACCGTCCCAGTCAAACCCGCACCCACTATCATCGGAGGGGTCGAGGATGGGGAAAGCGGTGTAGGGAAAATTTTCCTACAAAAATAAAAATCTTTATCGATCAATCAGTTATGGAAACAGATCGGCGCCGCTCGTTCTTAGTATGTTCACATGCCGCCCATGAGGAAATATAAGGAACTTATTCCTATTGGGAGGAAGTTCAGTGCCTCAGACATCCTCGATCCCTGTTGAAGAGCCGGTGGATGCCGGGGAAGGCGACATGGCCGTGCCTTGTGGATTCCACGCTTTGTCCAAGCGGCGTGACGAGGTGGCGATGGAGATGTGCGAATGCCTGATCGACATCGCGGCGGCCTTCTTCTCGATTTCCAGCAAGGATTTGCGCAGGCCGGGCAAAAGCTCGATGGGGGCCTCGCGCGTGCGACAGGTTGCCATGTATGTCGCGCATGTGGTGTTGCGGCTGACCCAGGCCGAGGTCGGCCGCGGGTTCGGTCGGGATCGCACCACCGTCGCGCATGCCTGCCAGGTCGTCGAGGACCTTCGCGATGATATGGAATTCGAGCAGATCGTGCTGAAGCTGGAACTGATCGCGCATGCGGCCTTCCGCAACCGGCTGGAATTCTGACTGCGGGCTGCCGATCATGGAACAGATCATGTCTTCACCGGCGGCCGGCCGGCGCCTTTTGTCGTTCCTTGTTGCCGGGCCGGCATCGATCCGCCAGGCCGCAAACGGGGCGAAACTGTTGCTGGAGGCGGGCGAACGAGGCACGATCGCCGTGCCGGGCGACCTCCTGGCCGTTCTGGCATCGCGCGGCGTCGTCGTGCGGACGTCGCACACCGTCGCGCTGTCCGAGCAGGGGTTGGCGCTGGCGCGGCGGCTGCTCTCGCTTCAAGCCGAAAACGGTCGGCGGGATATCGGCCTGGTGACTTTCGACGAGCCCGACGCTCCGGCCGCGCTCGCCAATCTGTCCGAATCGCCGCTGGCCCAACTCGTCCGGCGCAAGGGCAAGGACGGCAAGCCGTTTCTGGATATGGAGGAATTCCGGGCCGGCGAGCGGCTGCGCGCCGACTATACGCGCGGCCAGATCATGCCGAGGCTCGGGGCCAATTGGGTCGCCTCCGTTTCATCCGGCCGGCGCGGCGGTGCCGGCGGCGGGGCGGACCTGACCGACGCCGTTCTCGGTGCGCGTCAGCGGGTGGACAATGCGATCGCGGCGGTGGGCCCGGAACTGTCGGGCGTGCTGATCGACGTCTGTTGCTTTCTCAAGGGGCTGGAACTGGTCGAGAGCGAACGAGGCTGGCCGGTCCGGTCGGCCAAGGTGGTTCTCAAGGCAGCGCTGGCGACATTGGCGCGGCACTATTCGCCGGTGAAGGAGCGGGAGCGCCCGTGCGTCCTGCATTGGGGCGCGGCGGACTACCGGCCCTCGATCGGTTGACGGGCCGGCGCTCTCAGGCGGGCTGCCGCAACGCCGCCTCGGCGTCGTGGCGGATTCGCTTGACCATGGAACGCAGGCCGTTGGCGCGCTGCGGCGAAAGATGCTCGTCCAGCCCGAGTTCCCTCAGCGTCGCCTCGGCGTCGGTCGCCAGGATCTCGCTGGCGCCATGTCCGGAAAACAGGGCGAGCATGATGGCGACGAGGCCGCGCACGATATGGGCGTCGGAATCGCCCTGGAAAGTCAGGGGCGGGTCGTCGCCGGCGCCGACCTCCGTCGTCAGCCACACCTGGCTTACGCAGCCGGGCACCTTGTTGGCGCCAGTCCGTTGCGGCTCGGGAAACGGCGGCAGCGCTTCGCCGAGTTCGATGACATAGCGATAGCGGTCCTCCCAGGCGTCGAGCAGGGAGAAATCGTCGCGGATTGTGTCGATCGTGGCAGCCATCGCCCGGATATAGTGAGGCGGCAGCGCCGCGTCACGGAAAAAGAAAACACCGCAGGCGCCGAGAGGACACGGCCTGCGGTGGTGCTGTCGGGCAGCGGAAAGTCTTCAGTTCTTGGCCGGAACGCTGCCGGTGATGATCTTGGTGTCCGCCTTGGCCTCGGCGGTCGTCGCATCGGCCTGCCCGGCGCCGTCGTCCAGCATGGAGCCGGCGATGCGCGCCGTCTCCCTGGCGCGGGTAGCGATCGTGTAGAGAGCGGACTTGCCGGTAACGCAGACGTCCGGCTTGCGCTCGCAGATGCCGGCGATGTCGCCGACGGCTTCGCGTGCCGCTGCCAGCGCCTCCAGCGGCCCGACGCTCGGCTGGTCCGTTCCGTTGCCGCTCGTGCCCAGCGGAAGCGCCAGCAGCACCAGCGAGAACCAGAATGCGGCCTTGATCAGAAAGCCCATGTGACTGCCCTCTCGTTGTGACGGGCCGCACGGCTGTCGGTGCGGCCTCTTGGTTGACGCACACCATGACACGGACGCACGAAAGGCGGCTTGATCGGCACGCGAGAATTTTCTTCAAATTTTATGCAAAAACGCGCCCTCGCCTTGACCCGGCAAGACCGGGTGGAGGCCGGTTTCTCCCGTTTACCCGGCGATAACCAGTTAAAATACTGATTTATAACGGCGGCAGGTTTTTCCGCCGGCCGCGGTGGCGGTCGTTCGCCGTCGCGCGTGGCGGCCAGGCGGCTAACCTGCCGTTTACTATGGCCGCAATTGGCCTGGTTCTGGTGGGGTCAGCCACCGATATTCGCCCTGGCGATCCCGCTTCGGGACCTGCCTTTTATTCTTTCCTTAAAGGCTGGATGCGAGTTTCGGATTAACCAAAAGCGATCTGCGAAGCAGACAGGTGCGAGTGCGTTGCGTTGAGTTCCCTGGCCACCCGATACATTGACGTATGCGACGCGATGGCTGCGGGTTGCGGCCGGCTCGTCCATCCCTGTGTCGCCGCCGCGGGCGAGCGCCGCGCGCAGCGCCGCTTCATCGGCCTGATGATGGCGGCGCCTTTCCTGGTCGGCGGCGCCGCCGTCACCTTGAGCGCGGTTCGCCTTGGCGTGGACATGGCGCTCGCCGGCATTTTCGCAGCGTTCGGCGTCTGCTGGTTCACCGGGCTTTTGGCTTCCGCGAGCGGCAGCCTGGCGGTGCCGGGCCGGATTGCGCTGATCGCGGGAAGCCTCGGCCTTGCTTGCCTCGTCGCACTTGCTGGCGGATTGGCATCGCCCGTCGTCCTGCTGGCGCTGGCGCTGCCGGTGGAAACCGCCTGGGTGTCGGGGTCGCGCCGCGCAACGGTTTGGGCGGCGGCGGCGGCCGCCGCCGCGCTCGTTTTGCAGTACGCGCTGGAACCCGTCTTTCCTGCGGCGATCCCGGCGGCATGGCATTGGCTGCTGCCGCTTGCCTGGGGCCTGACGCTGGCGCCGCGCCTCGGCGATTTCGCGGCCGTCTCGGGCGTGGAAGAGACTGAAGAGGCCAGGCTTGAGGACGTCATCGACGGCGTCGTCCTGCGTTTGGCGCGGGCGGGCGACGTGGTCGAGGCCTCGGCCAGGACGCAGTCGCTGCTCGGCTTGGCGCCCGCTCTGCTGGCCGGCACCGGCCTGTTCGACCGCATCCATATCGCCGACCGCGTGCCCTATCTCAGCGCGTTGGCGGACCTGCGCGACGGAGCTTCGCGGCAGCGATTGAGCCTGCGCCTGCGCATGCCGCGCAGCGGAGCCGACGATCCCGGCGACCGCTATCGTCCGTTCGATCTGGAACTGATGCGTTCGGGTGAGACGGACTGCTTCATCGGCCTGCTGCGCGACGGCGGCGAGGCGCAGGGTCTGCGCGAGGAACTGGAAGCCGCAAGGGAAGCGGCGGCCGGCGCCGATATCGCCAAGGGCCGTTTCCTGGCGGCGGTCAGCCATGAGCTTCGCACGCCGCTCAACGCCATCATCGGCTTTTCCGACATGCTGCTGCACGAGATGTTCGGGCCCTTCAAGGACCCTCGGCAGAAGGAATATGTGGAACTGGTGCGCGAGTCCGGCCAGCATTTGCTCGAAGTGGTGACGTCCATCCTCGACGTGTCGCGCATCGAGGCCGGCACTTACGGCGTGCAGCCGGAGCCGTTCCACTTTTCCGATGCCGTCGATATGTGTCAGTCGCTGATGCGGTTGCAGGCCGAAACGAAAGGCGTCGTCCTGGAGGCGCGCGTGGCCGACACCGGCGAGATCAACGCCGACCGCCGCGCCGTCCAGCAGATCCTCATCAACCTGGTTTCCAACGCCGTGAAATTCACGCCGGGCGGCGGCCATGTCGCCATCGGCGCTCAGCGTGTCGGCTCGCGCCTGCATTTCTGGGTCAGCGACACCGGCATCGGTATCGAGGAAAAGGATTTCGCCAATCTCGGCAAGCCGTTCATGCAGATCCAGAACGACTACACGCGCCGCTTCGAAGGCACCGGCCTCGGCCTGTCCTTGGTGAAGGGGCTGGTCGCGCTGCACGAGGGTACGATGTCGATCGAGAGCGCGCCGGGAGAGGGCACCAAGGTTTCGATCAGCCTGCCGCTGGACGGGCCGAAGCAGGGCTCGGACAAGCCGGTGGTCCTGCTGATGCCGTCGGCGAGAGCAAGCAAGGGGGAGGCCGATGGCGCGTTCCGCAAAACGGCCTGAGAAAAAGGCGCCCGCACGGCGCAATGCCCTGGGGTCCGGCGCGGTCGCCCTGGGCAGCCTGGTGGCGGCAAATCCTGTGCTGGTGGGCGGCTCGACCGCCTTCCTGGTGACGCTGTTCTATGTCTCGGCCAATGCGCTGTGGTACCAGCCCTTCCCGCATAAGGGTGCCTTCTTCGCCACCCGCAGCATCGAGCACTTCCCGACCCCGGTGCCGGACGAGCCGGAAACGACCATCAACATCGAGCGGCCGGCGCCGCCGCCCGTTCCCAAGAGCGATCCTGTCGTCCAGCAGGTGCAGGAAATATTGAAGACCCTCGGTTTCTATTCCGGAACGGTCGACGGCCTCCAGGGGCCGAACACGCAAAAGGCGATCGATGTCTATCGGAGCAAGGTGGGGTTGGCTTCGGGCGGCATTGACGATGCCCTCCTCGAACAGCTCGGCGCCACGCCGACGACCGCCGCCGTTCCGCATCCGACGCCGCGCGGGCAGGCAGCGGCGCCGCCGCAAGCCGCGCTAACCGGGGCCGTAACGCCTGCGCAACCTTCGCCGGCGGCCGATGCCCGGATCGTCAAGATCCAGGCCGGTCTGAAGGCCTTCGGCAACGACGACATCAAGCTGGACGGCATGGTCGGCAGCCGCACCAAGGCGGCGATCAAGGAATTCCAGGCTCTGTTCGGCCTGCCCGAAACCGGCGAGCCCGACGAGGTCGTCTACACCAAGATGCGCGAGATCGGCCTGACCAACTGACGTCGGCTTTCCGCTCGCCGCCGTCCTTCGATGCCGCTATGAACGGACGCAGGCAGTCGGAGCGAGCGGCATATGCGAGTTACCACCGATCTTTGGGTGTCGGCGTTGACCCGCCGGATTTTTTCCGGCGGCGGCTTTGCCGCCGTCATGCGGCGCGGCGCGGCCGAAGCGGGCACCGTCTTCGTTCTGGTGCGCGACAGATTCGGCGCCGTACAGCTTTTCGGCCCGGCGCCGCAGGCGAGCTACGACACCGCACACCCGCAGGACCGGCTTTTCGTCCGGATCGGCGAGGGCGAGGAAGCGCCGGCGCTGGAAGCACGGCTCGCGAAGGAACAGCGGTTCGATTCCGATATCTGGGTGGTCGAGATCGAAGCGGGGAGCGATGCGGTCGAAGACCTGCTCGCGGTCACGACGCTTTGAGGACCGACGCCGGCCTGGCCGGAGCGGCGGGGCGGTCGCAATTGGCCGTCGCCCGCTTAGCCTCGATGATGGCCTTGGACGCCGCCTCCGCCTTCCATTCGCGGACCTGTTCTGCCGCCGCCTCGCGATGCAGAAGGCGGTAGCGGTCGAGAAACAGCCGGATCGCCTGCGGATGCGGGAAGTGGGTCGGGAACACGGCGACGGCGATGAGAAAAGCCTTGTCTTCGCCGATGTCGAGGGCCCGCAGCGCCGTCAGCAGGCCGGCATGGTCCGCCGACGCCGTCAGGGCGCGCGCCGTGACGAAATCGATGCCGAGCGCATCCGCCAGCGCCGTCTGGAAGAACGCGGCGTTGCCGGTCAGCGCCGTCTCGCGCAGTCTGGCATAGGTGCCCGAACGGGCGGAGGGATTGAGCGCGCCCTGTTCCGCCAGGCTGTCGGCCAGCATGATCGACCGCAACTTGCGCCTGGTTTCTTCCGCAGCCTGTCCGGGAATGCGTTCCGGCGCTTTTGGAGCCTCGGGGGAGGGCGCCTCGGGCGCGGCTGCCGGCGCGCTGTGAACGAGTGCCGGCTTCTCGAGGGCGCGGATGAGCTTGGCTATCGTCGGGTTGAGGTCCTTGCGCCTGGCGATGGCGCGTGCGTGCGGCAGGCCGTGCCGGCCGATCAGCGCGATCAGGTCGATGTCGGTCAGCGCCTGCGAGCGGATCAGCAAGGGAGCTGCGACATCGACGGACGCTTCGCACAGGCGCCGCACGAGCCCGGTCGGGGCGTAGGTGCATTCGGAAAGCGTTGCCGCCGCGAAGCGCAATCCATCGGGCAATACGCCGTCGAAGAGCGGCAGGGCGAGGTCTTCCAGCTGCGCGATCTCGCGCCGCGACGGACGCGGCAGGCAGCAAAAGGCGGAGATGGCCGCGCGGAACAGCCGTTCGGCCTTTCCGGCTTCTGTGCGCGTCGCAATGTGACGGAAATCCGATGAAGACACGAAGGATACGCCTTACGCCAACCGACACTTTCCGCCGCTCGGGCCTTGACCGCCAGCCTCGCCGTGCGCCGGAACAAGCTCAAATTAGCGGCGATCCGTTAGCGCTCCGTTAACTCTCTGGGAGCCTTAATCAAGCATTGGAGGCGTTGCGTTGTGCTCCGGTCGAACCGAGAGGAATACGCGAACCATGGGCAGGATACTGTCTTTTACGCCACGAACGGTGGCGACAGGCCGGACGCCACGAACCTTTGCGACACCGGCGGCCGTCATCATCTTTCCCGGCATCCGCTACGAGCATCCGGGCGGCGCCGAGCGGGGAACAGGAGCGTCGGAGCCGGCGCGCCTGCCGGCGGAGAAGCCGGCGCCGAGACACTGACCCGGCGCTGAGCGGTCAGTCTCCGAAACCTTCCAGGTCGCAGGTTGCGCCGGCGAGGAAGCGCCGCACGGTCGGTTTCCAGCTTTCGTCCGGGACGAAGCTGCGTATCACGGCGATGCCCTCGCCGATCGGCGCCTCGACGAAGATCGATCCGGCGAAGTCCTCCGGCAGTTCCTTGCGCACCTCGATCATCTGCGCGGGGGTGAGCACGACCGTGTCGAGCCGTCCGTCCGTCGCGCTGTGATCGTTGAAACTGTAGACGTTGTGGCCGTTGCGGTCATAGACGGACACGGACCAGAAAGGCACCTGGCCGGGGGCCGTGATCTGCACCATGCCGTCGTTCAGGTCGAAACGGCACGCAGCGGCGAAAAACAGCGGGTCGACGGATTTGACGATCGGCGGCCCGCCTGCCTCGGCGTCCAGGCGCGTCATGCGATAGAGGTCCGAGCCGGCCGCCAGTTGCGACCAGGCATCGCGCTCCGAGAAATCCGGGACCAATAGAAGCACGACGATGTGAACGATGCCGGCGCCGACCAGGCCGAGCAGCACGGCGTAAAGGAGTTTACGCATCGCACCGGCCCTTCTCGATGCCGGGCAGCACCACGTCGGACAGTCCGGTGCTGTTGGCGATCGGCGTGTCGTAGAAGGTCAGCACGAAATAGAGCGTCCCGCTGCCGGTGACGGGAAGCCAGTTGCCGGGGGCGGGATGGCGCGAGACGGAAATGCGCGCCGTGTCGTCTGCCGTCCGCAGGATCTCGTAGGAGTGCAGGGCGGCGGGCCGCGGCTTGCCGGTGGCGATGACGTCGAGCGACCGGTCCGCCGCATAGAGCGTCCAGAAGCGCGCGGTCGGAAAACCGCCTTCGATCGTATAGGCGCATTCGCGCCGCAGCGCCTGCCCTGCCGAATCGCGCTCGGCCACGAAAGACAGGCCCTCTGCCCGACCGAGCGCCAGGACGCCCTCCCTGGCGACGCGGGCCTGCGAGTAGGGATCGGCGTTCGGCGTGCCGATGGCGGGGAAGGCGGTCCACGGCCCGATGCGGATGGCGCCGATGCCGCTTTGCGCATTGAGCGTATACCAGACGCTGCCGCCGCCGAGGCCGACGGCGATGGCGATCGCAAGGAGCGTCAGGAGTGCGTTCTTCAGCATGACGGACCGGACCGGGAACCAAGCCATGCCGGCATATCGTGGCGCGGCCTGCCCTGGCAAGCTCGCGAAATCCCGCACCCGGAGCGGCCGGTATCGTGCCGACGCGACGTCAAAGCGCTGAAAGGGTTTCCGGCTCGGCCGCCGGTTCGAGCGGCGGTGCCGTTTGGAACAGGCGGGTCAGGTCGCGCAGCATCTGGGTGGTGCGGCTGGAAAGCACCGGCGGCCGCTCGGCCGCCGCCTTGGCTGCATCCGCCTCGGCCTGCTTCTTCTGCGCTTCCTCCGCTTTGGCGGCGACCGCGTCGTCGACATAGGGATGGTCGATGCCGGGGATCGGCTTCAGGTCGATGTTCTGGTGGGCGTAGACCATCAGGCGTTGCCACACCATCGCGGGCAGCGAACCGCCGGTCATGTTGTGGGTCTGGCTGAAGTCGTCGTTGCCCATCCACACCGCCGCCGTGTAGTTGCCGGTAAAGCCGACATACCAGGCATCGCGATAGGATTGCGTGGTGCCCGTCTTGCCGCCCGAGACGATGCCGGGCAGGGCGGCCCGGCGGGCCGTGCCGATGACCGGCACCTGCGTGAGCATATAATTCATCGACCGCAGCGCCTGTTCCGAAAGCACCCGGTGCGGCGGCGGCGCGTCCTTGGCGAAGTCGTAGACGACGTCGCCGGTGTGGGTGACGAGCTGGGTGATGCCGTGGCGGGTGCCGACATAACCGTTCTGGGCGAAGACGCTGTAGCCGGTTGCCTGGTCCATGACTGTCATGCCGGAGGTGCCGAGCACCATGGTCTTGTGCCCTTCCAGCGGCGATTCAACCCCCATCGCCTCCGCCATCGCCTTGATCGGCGGGATCGACAGGTAGTCCTTGGCCAGCCGCACCGGCACGGTGTTGATCGATTTCACGAAAGCCGTCAGCAAGGTGACGTTGCCGGAGAAGCCGCCGCCGTAGTTGTGCGGCTGCCAGCCGCCCCAGTTGATCGGGCCGCCGGAGACGACCGAGTCCGGCTTGAAGCCATGCTCCATGGCTGTCGCATAGACATAGGGCTTGAAGGACGAACCCGTCTGGCGCAGTGCCCTGGTCGCACGGTTGAACTGGCTGGCGCCGTAGTCGCGCCCGCCGACGATGGCCCGCACCGCGCCGTTCGTCTCGATGACGACGATGGCGCCTTCGCTGACGTGGTAGTCCTTGCCGTACTGGCGCAGATGGAATTCCAGCGACTCTTCGGCCGCCTTCTGGATGTTGGCGTCGAAGGTGGTGTGGGCGACCAGCGAGTGCGTGCCCGGCGGGGCGAGGCGCTTGACCTCGTCGAAGGCCCAGTCGAGGAAATAGTCCGGGCTCTTGCGCTCGCCGCGGTCGACGACGCTGGCCGGATGAAGCCGGGCTTGCAGCACCTGGCCTTCGGTCATGAAGCCGCTGTCGACGAGGTTGTTCAGCACCACGTTGGCGCGGGCGCGCGCCGCCGGCAGATTGATGTGAGGGGCGTATTTGGTCGGCGCCTTGAACAAGCCCGCCAGCATCGCCGCTTCCGCCAGATTCAGGTCCTTGACGCTCTTGCCGAAATAGAAGTCCGCCGCCGCCTCGATGCCGAACGTGCCGCCGCCCATATAGGAGCGGTCGAGGTAGAGTTGCAGGATTTCCTTCTTGGAGAGATTGGCTTCCAGCCAGATCGACAGGAAGGCTTCCTTGATCTTGCGCTGCAATGTGCGCTGGTTCGAAAGGAACAGGTTCTTGGCGAGCTGCTGGGTGATGCTCGATCCGCCCTGCACGACGGAGTTGGCGCGCACGTTCTCGGTCATGGCGCGCATGAGGCCGAGCACGTCGATGCCGTAGTGCTCGAAGAAGCGCCGGTCCTCGGTCGCCAGCACCGCCTTGATGACATGGTCCGGCATCTGGTCGACCGGCACGGAATCGCGCTGGATGATGCCGCGCTGGCCGATCTCGTTGCCGTAGCGGTCGAGGAAGGTGACGGCGAAATCGTCCTGCGCGCGCCAGTTGCCTTGCGTGGCCTGGAAGGCCGGCAGAGCGAGCGCCAGCATGACCACCGCGCCGCCGGCCCCCATGGTAAAGCCTTCGCTGAGCAGTTCGATCAGCACCCGGCGCCAGCCGTGCAGGCGGAACCGGCGCGAAAAGATCGTCGCCGCTTCCCAGAATTCGCCGGCCTTGAAGCGGATTTCGTAGAGGGAGGAATCGAGCCAGGCATCGATCGCCAGCAGCCACGCGGCTACACGGCCTCTCCTTCTGCGCGGTTCGATTGGCTCGACCATGTGGTATCCGCAATCCCTCGCCTGTAGATTGAAAACGCTTGCGGGCGATTTCAGGGCGGATCGAACCTCTTTTCCCCGATTTCGGCGGTGCCGGCAAGCGACAACCGGAACGGCGGATCGGCTTTGGGCGGTTACGGTAAAAAATAGGAATTTATTCTTGACACCGTAACGGTCATCTGATAGGGTTTCGCTATCGTCACAAAAGTGTGGGCAGCGGCGGTCAGGCAGCGAAAGCGGTCTGAGAACGATCGCCGTTTGGCGGCATTCAGGCCAGCGCCGACTGTCGCCCTTCATTCATCGTCCAGATCAGGGAGAACCGATGGCCGCCTCGTCTGCGGATATCCGCAACCGTGCCCTGCGCGCGCTTGTCGAAGGCACGGATATCTCGCTTGCGCGGATCGCCGAAGCGTGCGGCCGCTCGGTCAACGGCCTGCTGGCGCAAGCCGAACGCGAAGGATGGACGGTGCGCCTCGGCTCCGGACAGGACGTGGCCGCGCGCGTGCGGCAGGTTGCCGGCCAGCTTCTCGGCCGGCTGGAGGCGTTGGGAAGCGGCGCCGGCGAGACAGGCAAGGGGATCAGCAAGGCCGAGATCGACGGCATCATCGCCATGGTCCGCGGTCTCGACAAGATCGGCGAAATCATGCGGCCCGACGAGGCCGCCAAAGAGAACCAGATCGGATCGGATGAAGACGTGGCCGCCGTGCTCCAGGCTATCAACGACAGAATTATCGCGCTTGCCCGTGAACTCGCAGCATCCCTGGTTGCAGGAGAATGTGGGCGGGCGGAAGGCTTGGCTGATCCGCAACGAGTGGTTCCGTAGCGCGCGCCTGGCGCAATATCCGCTGCTCGGCGGGCCGCCCGAGACATGGCTTCTGCTCGGCGGGCGCGGCGCCGGCAAGACGCGCACCGGCGCTGAATGGGTCAATGGGCTGGCGCGTTCCGTGCCGCCTTTCGCCCGCCATAAGCATTTCCGCCTGGCGCTGGTCGGCGAGACGCTGGCCGATGTGCGCGACGTGATGATCGAAGGCATTTCGGGCATCGCCACGATTTCGCGGCGGGAGCGGCCGCGCTTCGAGGCGAGCCGCCGCAGGCTGGTCTGGAAAGACGGGCAGGTGGCGATGATGTTCTCGTCCGAGGATCCCGAAAGCCTGCGCGGCCATCAGTTCGAGGCGGCCTGGTGCGACGAGGTGGCCAAATGGCGCTATGCCGAAGACTGCTTCGACATGTTGCAATTCGGTCTGCGGCTCGGCGAGCGCCCGTTGCAATTGCTGACGACGACGCCGCGCCCGACGCCGCTGCTGAAGCGGCTGCTGGCGGACCCGAGCACCGTCACAACGCATATGACGACGCAGGACAACGGCGCCCATCTCGCCGCTGGTTTCCTGGCCGCCGTGGAGCGGCGCTATGCCGGCAGCGTGCTCGGCCGGCAGGAACTGGGCGGCGAACTGATCGAGGACCGCGCCGATGCGCTGTGGTCGCGCGGCCTGCTCGAAACGGCGATCGTCTCGACGCCTGGCGAACTGAAACGCATCGTCGTGGCGGTCGATCCGCCGGCCAGTTCGCGCAAGACGTCCGACGCCTGCGGCATCGTCGCCGCCGGGCTGGACGGCGAGGGCAGGGCGGTGGTGCTGGCCGATGCGACGTTGCGTGGTGCGGCGCCGCAGCGCTGGGCCTCGCAGGCCGTGGCGCTGTTCCATTCCTTGCAGGCCGATTGCCTGCTGGTCGAGGTGAACCAGGGCGGCGAGATGGCTTCGGCGGTGGTCCGCACCGTCGATCCGGCGGTGCCGGTCAAGGCGGTCAGGGCGCGGCGGGGCAAGTGGCTCAGGGCCGAGCCGATCGCCGCGCTCTACCAGCAGGGCCGCGTCCTCCATGCCGGCCGCTTCGCCGAACTGGAGGACGAGATGTGCGAATTCGGCCCGGACGGGCTGTCGAACGGCCGCTCGCCCGACCGCGTGGACGCGCTGGTCTGGGCGGTGACGGAACTGATGCCGAACCACGCGGCCGAGCCGCGAATCCGTGAACTTCGCTGACAGGATGGGATATGGCTTGGATATGGCCTTGGCCCCGCAAGGGGAATGGTGCTGCCGCGCGCGTGGAAACGAAAAGCGGAGCTTCTGGCGGATTCATCGCCTTCCAGGCGCAAGCCGAGGCGCGCTGGACACGCCGCGACTATGCAGCGCTGGCGCGCGAAGGGTTCATGAGGAACCCGATCGTCCACCGCTCGGTGCGGCTGATCGCCGAAACCGCCTCGGCGATCCCGTGGCTGCTCTACGAGGGCGCAGCCGAGATCGAAGAGCACTCGCTGCTGAAGCTGCTCGGCCAGCCGAACCAGCGGCAGGCCGGCGCCACCTTCTTCGAGGCGCTGTATGGTCATCTGCTGCTCGCCGGCAACGCCTATGTCGAATTGATCGAGGCGGGTGGTGATGCGCGCGAATTGCATCTGCTTCGCCCCGACCGGGTGACGGTGGAAACGGACGCGACCGGCTGGCCGGTGGCGCTCGATCATCGCGAGGGATCGGCTCGCCGTAAAGTGCCGCTCGGCGCCGGCGAGGGCGGCGGCGCTCTGCATCTCAGGCTCTTCCACCCACTCGACGACCACTACGGTTTTCCGCCGCTGGAAGCGGCCCTGATGGCGCTAGACACGCACAACGCCGCCGGCACCTGGAACAAGGCGCTGCTCGACAATTCTGCGCGGCCCTCCGGCGCGCTGGTCTATGCGCCGCGGGACGGCGGCAACCTGACCGACGATCAGTTCGAGCGCCTGAAGGCGGAACTGGAGGAGGGCTATTCGGGCGCTCGCCGCGCAGGGCGGCCGCTGCTGCTGGAGGGCGGGCTGGACTGGAAGGCGATGGCGCTGTCGCCGAAGGACATGGACTTCATCGAGGCGAAACATTCGGCCAGCCGCGACATCGCGCTCTCCTTCGGTGTGCCGCCGATGCTGCTCGGCATTCCCGGCGACAACACCTACGCCAACTATCAGGAGGCCAACCGCGCCTTCTACCGCCTGACCGTGCTGCCGCTGGTGGCGCGCACCGCCAAGGAACTGTCGGCCTGGCTGGCCGGGCCGTTCGGCGAGGGCTTGCGCCTCTGGTACGACGCCGACCGCATCGAAGGCCTCTCCAGCGAGCGCGACGCCCTGTGGAAGCGCGTCGATGCGGCCTCCTTCCTCACGGAAGACGAGAAGCGCGAGGCGGTCGGCTACCAGCCGCGCGGCCTCGGCTGAATTACGGACCCAAGATCATGAACGATTTTTCCCAGACAGCCTGGCTGTGGCTGGCCAAGGCCGGCGGCGCCGTCGCCGGTTCCGCCATCTCGCTCGCCTATATGCTGCCGCACGGCCGGCGCGAGGCGGCTGCCCGCTTCGCCGTCGGCGTCGTGTGCGGGCTGGTGTTCGGTGGCACGGCCGGCCTCAAGGTGGCCTCCGAACTCGAGATCGAGACAGCGATTGGCCCGACGGAGCTCATGCTGATGGGATCCGCAGTGGCGAGCCTGTGCGCCTGGTGGGCGCTCGGCTTCGTCGTGCGTGCCTTCCAGCAGAACGGGATCGGAAGCCTCTTTGGCAAGAAAAATCGGGAGAATGCCGATGAACGGTGAGGTGCGGCGGACCGAACGCAAGTTCGTCGATCTGGTGCTCGACAAGGTGGAGACGGACGGCACGTTCTCCGGCTATGCCAGCCTGTTCGGCGAGGTCGATCTCGGCAAGGACGCGGTGGAACGCGGCGCCTTCGCCGGTTCGCTCCGCCGACGCGGTGCCGCCGGTATCCGCATGCTCTACCAGCACGATCCGAACGAGCCGATCGGCACCTGGACGGAGGTGCGCGAGGACCGGCGCGGCCTGTTCGTACGTGGCCGTCTCACGGCGGGCTCGACCCGCGCTCGCGAGGCGCTGAGCCTGATGCGCGCCGGCGCGCTGGACGGTCTTTCCATCGGCTTTCGCACAGTCAAGGCTCGGCGCGATGCGGCGACCGGCGTGCGTCGCATCCTGGAAGCCGACCTTTGGGAAATCTCGGTCGTCACCTTCCCGATGCTGCCCGGCGCCCGCATCGAGACGGTCAAGGGGCGCAGGCCGCTGCCGACCGTCAGGGAATTCGAGTTGTGGCTCACGCGGGATGCGGGGCTTTCAAGAGGCGAGGCCCGTACCGTCATCGCGAAGGGCTTCGCCAGTCTGGCGCGCGGGCGGGATGCCGCGCCCGAAACCATGCACGGCCTGGCGGAACGTCTTCGCCGGGCGACACGCTCACTCAAACCGCAGGGATATTCTCTATGAATGCAACGCTCGCAGCGGCGCCTGAAACCAAGGCGGCCGCCGACGACTATCTCGACCTGAAGGACGCCTTCGGCGAGTTCATGACCACCTTCGAGGCCTTCAAGGACAGCAACGACGAGAAACTGGCGCAGATCGAAGGCCGCTTCGGCGCCGATGCGCTGACCGGCGAGAAGGTGGAGCGCATCTCGCGTGCGCTGGATGAGCAGAAGCGGGCGCTCGACATGCTGGCGCTGAAGCGCATCCGCCCGGTTCTCGGTCGCGAAGATCGCGCGGGGCCGAGCGAACACAAGGCCGCCTTCGACGCCTATATGCGCTCCGGCGACGACCGTGGGCTGCGCTCCCTGGACACCAAGGCCATGTCGACCAATCTCGGCGGCTCCGGGCAGGACGGCGGCTATCTCGTCCCGCCCGAGACGGAAACCGAGATCGGCAAACGCCTGTCGGCGCTCTCGCCGATCCGCTCCATTGCTTCGGTGCGGCAGGTTTCCGCGGCGGTGCTGAAGAAGCCGTTCTCGGCCACCGGTCCGGCGGTCGGTTGGGTGGCGGAAACGGCCGAGCGCCCGCAGACCAGCGCCACCACGCTGGCCGAGTTGCAGTTCCAGACCATGGAACTCTACGCCATGCCGGCCGCGACCGCCTCGCTGCTGGAAGACTCCGTCGTCGATCTCGACCAGTGGATCTCGGCGGAAGTGGAGGCGGCCTTCGCCGAGCAGGAAGGCACCGCCTTCGTCACCGGCGACGGCACCGCCAAGCCGAAGGGGTTCCTCAGCTACACGCAGGTCGCCGAAAGCGCCTGGGCGTGGGGGAAGATCGGCTACACGCTGACCGGCGTTTCCGGCGGCTGGCCGGCCGCCGACGAGTCGGACGTGCTGATCGACACCGTCTACACGCTGAAGGCCGGCTATCGGCAGAACGCCAACTGGGTCATGAACCGCAAGACGCAGGCGGCGATCCGCAAGCTGAAGGACGCCGACGGCAACTATCTGTGGCAGCCGCCCGCCGGCCCCGGCCAGCGCGCCATGCTGATGGGCTTCCCACTGGTCGAGGCCGAGGACATGCCCGACATCGGCGCCAACGCCACGCCGATCGCCTTCGGCGATTTCAGCCGCGGCTATCTCGTCGTCGACCGTGCTGGCGTCCGGGTACTGCGCGATCCGTACTCCGCCAAGCCCTACGTGCTGTTCTACACGACCAAGCGCGTCGGCGGCGGCGTGCAGGACTTCGACGCCATCAAGCTCCTGAAGTTCGGCACCGCCTGAGTACTTCTCCCGTCCCTTTCTGAGTGGGCGGGAGTTGACGGCGGCTCCGGTGTTTTCTCCCCGCCGGAGCCGCTTTTCTTTTTCTCCATGAAGGCTGACGCATGACGCTTATCCGCACCGTAGACCCGGGCGCCGAACCGGTGACGCTGGCCGAGGCAAAGGCCCATCTGCGCATCGACCACGGCGATGACGACGACCTGCTGGCCGGCCTGATCCGCGCCGCCCGCCAGGAGGTCGAGCGCAGCACCGGCATAGCGCTGCTTGCACAAAGCTGGCGGCTCGTCCTTGACGACTGGCCGCAAACCGGCTGTACGCTCGTCAGGATTTATCCGCTGATCGAGATTCAGGCTGTTACCGCCTTCGGCAGCGAAGGCGAGGGGTCGGTGGTCGATCCCGCCACCTATCAGATCGATACCGTGTCGCGGCCGGCGCGTATTCATTTCACCGCGCCCGTCGCGCCTTTGCGCGCCATGAACGGCCTCGAGATCGATTTCACAGCCGGTTTCGGCGAGGCGGGAACCGACGTTCCCGACCCGCTGAAGCGGGCGATCCTGCTTCTGGTGGCGCACTGGTACGAGTTCCGCGCCGGTTACGGCCCGGCCGACCAGCCGGTCTCCTATCCCGCCGGCTTCGACCGCATCGTCGCCGGCTATCGCGCGGGGCGGCTGTGATGGGGAAAACCTTTGTCGATCCCGGCGCGCTGCGCACCCGGCTGGTGCTCCAGACGGTGACGGCCGTGTCGGACGGTCTCGGCGGCTTCGCCGAAAGCTGGAGCGACGTCGCCACGGTGTTTGCCCGCATCGAGCCGGTATCGGCCGACAGCCGCTTCGGCGCCGGGCAGACGCTGGAGGCGGTGACGCACCGCATCACCCTGCGCCATCGCGGCGATGTCGAAGCCGACATGCGCTTCGCCGGCGGCGACCGCTGCTTCCGGATCGTCACCGTGCACGATCCCGACGAGAGCGGCCGCTACCTTCTGTGCCGGACGCGGGAGGCGACCCTATGAAGGTGACGATGGCGATGACGCTCGACGGCCTTGTGCGCGCCTTGCGCTGGAGGGCGCTCGACCTGGCCGAGCGGGCCGAGCGCGGCACTCTTTCTATAAGACAGCCGCCGCTGGAGAGGCGGCAGGCTCGCCCGGTTTTGGATCGGCGCACGAAGGAGGACGGCGATGATCGCGGCCGCGGCTGATCTTCAAAAGGCGATCTTTGCCGCGTTGGGCGCCGAAAGCGCGCTGATGGCGCTGCTCGGTGGCGCCAAGGTATTCGATCAGGCGCCCGCAAACACCCGCTTTCCCTATGTGACGTTCGGCATGACCGGCATCTACGACTGGAGCACGGCAACCGAAAGCGGCGCCGAACAGCTTTTTATCCTGCATGTCTGGTCGAAGAGCCAGGGCAAGAAGGAAGCGCTGGCCATCATGGAAGCCATCCGGGCGCGGCTGGAAGAGCCGCTCACTCTGGAGGCCCACCGGCTGGTCGCCCTGCGGCTGGATTATTCGGAAGCGCGTTACGACGAGGATCTTTTGATCCATCACGGCCTGTTGCGCTTCCGCGCCATGATCGAGGACGGCGCCTGAGGCGCCGGATCAACCCCACAATCGACAGCACAACCAGGAGGCCTGCATGGGCGCGCAGAAGGGCAAGGACCTTCTTCTCAAACTCGATTCCGATGGCACCGGCGGTTTCGTCACCGTCGCCGGCCTGCGGTCGAAGCGCATTGCTTTCAACAGCGAGACGGTGGACATCACCGATGCGGATTCGGCCGGGCGCTGGCGCGAACTGCTCGCCGGCAGCGGTGTGCAGCGCGCCGCCGTCAGCGGTTCAGGCATCTTCAAGGACGCCCAGTCAGACGCGCTGATCCGGTCGAAGTTCTTCGCCGGGGAAATCGCTGCCTGGCAGATGGCGGTTCCGGACTTCGGCACCGTCTCCGGCCCGTTCCAGATCACTTCGCTGGAATATTCCGGCGCCCATGACGGCGAAATCACGTTCGAGATGGCGCTGGAGTCGGCGGGCGCGGTCAGCTTCGCGGTGGTGGCATGAGTGCGAACCGGCGGCGCGGCGAGATTTCGGCCGAACTGGACGGCAGACCGCGCAGGCTGTGCCTGACGCTGGGCGCGCTGGCCGAACTGGAAGCGGCCTATGCGGCGGACGATCTTGCCGCGCTGGTGGACCGGTTTTCGACCGGGCGGCTGTCGGCACTCGACATAATGCGGGTGATCGGCGCCGGCCTGCGCGGCGCCGGCGAAGATATCGACGACGAGGCGGTCGGCGCCATGCAGTGCGCCAACGGTGCGGCCGGCTTTGCGGCGGTCGTGTCGGAATTGCTGGTGGCCACGTTCGGCACCGCGACCGCAGGAGCAACCCCGCAAAACCCTTAGATGCCGCAGCTGGCGAGCGGTCGGCCTTTCCGTGGGACGACGCGATGGCGGCCGGTTTCGGCCTGCTGCGGCTTTCGCCGGACGCCTTCTGGGCGATGACGCCGGTCGAGTTCGGCCATGCCGTGCGCGCCCGCTCGCCCGCGCGCGGTCCGGCGCCCCTGCGTGCTGATCTCGCGGCGCTGATGCGCGCCTTTCCCGATACTCTGGATCAGGAGAATTGACCTTGGCCGAAGACGTCATCGTGTCCGTGCGCGCCGACACGGCACCCTTCGAGGCGGCGCTGGCCGACCTCGGCAAACTGTCGGAAAATTTCGGCTCGCAGATGGCCGGGGCGCTGAAGGGCGCTGTCGTCAGCGGCCGCGAGTTCGACGACGTGCTGCGCCGCATCGGCCTCAACCTGGCCGGCATGGCGCTGAGGCAGGGCCTGCAACCCCTGCAATCGCTGGCCGGTTCGCTGTTTTCCGGGCTGGTGGGCGGATTGGCGGGCATCCTGCCTTTCGCCAAGGGCGGCGTGCCCGGCCATGTCGTTCCCTTCGCCGGCGGCGGTGTCGTGTCGGCACCGACCTATTTTCCGCTCGGCGGCAATCTCGGCCTGATGGGCGAGGCCGGGTCGGAAGCCATCCTGCCGCTGCGCCGCGGCCCCGACGGCAGCCTGGGGGTGGCAGCAGCCGGAAACGCCGCGCCGGTCAACGTCGTCTTCAACGTCACCGCGCAGGACGCCTCCTCCTTCCGCAAGTCGGAGGCGCAGATCACCGGCATGCTGGCGCGCGCCGTCTCGCGCGGAACCCGAACCTTCTGAGGCTATCCGTGACCGAACTTTCCAGTTTCCACGACGTGCTGTTTCCGCTCGGCGTCTCCTTCGGCGCGACGGGCGGGCCGGAACGGCGCAACGAGATCGTCGCGCTGACCTCCGGGCGGGAAAAACGCAATGCGCGTTTTTCACAGTCGCGGCACTATTACGACGCCGGCACCGGCGTGCGCTCGCTGGACGATCTGCATGAGGTGATCGATTTCTTCGAGGCGCGGCGCGGTTCTCTCCACGCCTTCCGCTTCCGCGATCCGTTCGACATGAAGTCCTGCCGGCCGGGCGCGGCGCCATCCCCGCTCGATCAGGCGATCGGCGTCGGCGATGGCGTCAGCGACCGCTTTCCACTGGCGAAAGTCTATGGCGCCGGCGACGATGCCTATCGCCGCCTCGTCATGAAGCCGCGCGCGGAAAGCCTTCGCGTGGCCGTCGCGACCGTCGAGCAGGACATGGCCTCGGCTTGCAGCTTCGACGGCGAGACAGGCGAGATCGTCTTTGCGCCGGGCCATCTTCCTGCGGCGGGAGCGGTCATCACCGCCGGCTACGAGTTCGACGTGCCGGTGCGCTTCGATACCGAGCGCCTGTCCGTCAACCTGAAAGCGTTCAAGGCAGGGCAGATTCCATCCATCCCGTTGGTCGAGGTACAGTTGTGACGGCCTATCCTGCGGCGCTCGCGGCTCATTTCGCCCGCGATGTCACCACCGTCAGCCATTGCTGGCGCCTGACCCGGCGCGACGGTACGGTTTGGGGCTTTACCGACCATGACCGTCGGCTGGCGGTCGACGGCCTGACTTGCGAGCCCGAAACCGGCTTCTCCGCCAGCGAGGCGCGCGACTCGCTCGGGCTGGCCGTCGATACGGTCGATGTCGAAGGCGCGCTGTCCTCGCAGCGCATCAGCGACGAGGATATAGCCGCGGGGCTCTACGACGGCGCCAAGGTGGAGACGCTGCTGGTCAACTGGCGCCAGCCGACGGATTTCGCCGTGATCCGCACCGCGACCATCGGCAAGATCACGCGCAGCGATGAACGCTTCGTCGCCGAACTGGAAAGTCTGGTGACGGCGCTCGACCAGCCGAACGGCCATTATGTCACGCGCTCCTGCAATGCGGAACTGGGCGATGCGCGTTGTGGCTTTTTACTCGATCAGCCGGGGTTCACGGTGGCTGGAACCGTCACGACGGTCGGCACATCCGACACGTTCGGGGTCGCGAGCCTGGAAGCTTATGAAGGCGGCTGGTTCTCCGCAGGTACACTGACCTGGACGAGCGGCGCGCGTGCGGGCCGCTCCGAGCGGGTTGTCGCTCATCGCCGGGAGGGAAGCATGACGAGCCTCGTCCTGTTGCCGTCCGTCGGCCCGGCGATCGCACCCGGCGACGCCTTTTCGATCGCGGCCGGCTGCGACAAAAGCTTTACGACCTGTAAGGCGAAGTTCGCCAATGCGCTGAATTTTCGTGGTTTTCCGCACCTGCCCGGCAACGATTCGGCCTATTCCTATGTGACCGACGGCGGCGTTTTCGATGGCGGCCCAGTCGTTCCCTGAACCCGCCGACGCGGTGATTGCCGAGGCGCTGGCCTGGATCGGCACGCCCTACAGGCATCAAGGCTGTCGCAAAGGCATAGGCTGCGACTGTCTCGGGCTGGTGCGCGGCGTATGGCGGCAGGTCTACGGCCGCGAGCTGGAAGAGCCGGGCGCCTATGCCGCCGACTGGTCGCCGAACGGCGAGGGCGACCGACTGGCCGATGCCGCGCGGCGGCATTTTCACGAAAAGGACGCCGCAGCCGTGGCGCCGGGAGACTTGCTGCTGTTTCGCTGGCGCCCGCACTGGCCGGCCCGGCATCTCGGCATCGCCGTTAGCGCGGACAGGTTCGTTCATGCCTACGAAGGGGCGGCCGCCGTCGCGCTGTCGCCGCTCGTGCCGCAATGGCGACGCCGCATCGCGGCCGTCTTCGCTTTTCCATCCATCTGACCGTTCGGAGCCTCTATGGCGACAATCCTTCTGCAAGCAGCCGGCGCCTATCTCGGCGGACTGCTCGGTCCCGTCGGCTCTGCCATCGGCACCGCCGCCGGCGCGCTGGCCGGCTATGCCGTCGACCGGGCGCTGATCAACGGCACCAGCCGCATCGAGGGACCGCGCCTCAGCGGCGCACGGCCGTTCACCGCCGAGGAGGGCGTGGCGCTGCCGCGCCTTTACGGCACGGCGCGGCTCGGCGGCATCCTGATCTGGGCGACACGCTTCGAAGAGAGCCAGGCGACCCGGCGGCAGGGCAAGCTCGGCCCCAAGGTGACGGAATATTCCTACTACGCCAACGTCGCTTTCGCCCTTTGCGAAGGCGAGATCGCCGGCATCCGCCGCATCTGGGCGGACGGTAGGGAAATCGACCGCGAGACGGTCGAATTGCGTGTCTATCAAGGTTCCGCCGCGCAGCCCGCCGATCCGCTGATCGAGGCGAAACAGGGCGCCGGCAACACGCCGGCCTATCGCGATATCGCTTATATCGTGCTCGACCGGCTGCCGATCGGCGACTACGGCAACCGTATTCCGCAGGTGCAGTTCGAGATCATTCGGCCGGTCGGTGCACTTCACCGGTCCGTGCGCGCCGTAGCCTTGCTTCCCGGCGCGATCGAATACGGGCTGTCGCCGGCACTCGTCACGCGGCAGAAGCGGCCGGGCGAAGAGGCGGCGATCAACCGCAACGTCCTGTTTGCCGGCACGGATATCGCCGCCTCGCTGGACGAGTTGCAGACGACATGCCCCAATCTCGAGCATGTGGCGCTGATCGTTACCTGGTTCGGCGACGATCTGAGGGCAGGCCATTGCCGCGTCCGCCCGGCCGTGACCACGGCCAGCGCTGACGGGCTGTCGAGCGATTGGATCGTTTCCGGCGTCCAGCGCGCGGACGCGCCGGTCGTTTCCCGGCATGACGGCGGCGCGGCCTACGGCGGCACGCCGTCCGACCGCAGCGTCATCGACGCCATCGTCGAGATCAAGGCGCGGGGCCTTAGCGTCACGCTCTATCCCTTCATGATGATGGACATACCGGACGGCAACGCCTCGCCCGATCCTTATGGGCGCGCCGAGCAGCCGAGCTATCCGTGGCGCGGCCGCATCACCGTCGATCCCGCGCCGATGTTGCCAGGCAGCGCCGACCGGACCGCAGCGGCGCGAACGCAGGTCGTCTCTTTCTGTGGTTCGGCGCTCCCCATCGACTTCGCGGCGAGCGGCGATACAGTCGCCTTCTCCGGATCGGCCGACGACTGGGGCTTTCGCCGGCTGATCCTTCACTATGCCCATCTCGCCGTGCGTGCGGGCGGCGTCGATGCCTTTCTGATCGGCAGCGAAATGCGCGGGCTCACCACCTTGCGGGATGAAGCCGACGCCTTCCCCTTTGTCGAACAGCTTTGTGCGCTGGCTGCCGACGCGCGCTCCGTATTGGGGGCCGGCACGCGCATCACCTATGGCGCCGACTGGAGCGAATATTTCGGCCATCATCCGGCCGATGGCAGCGGCGACGTCTATTTCCACCTCGATCCGCTGTGGGCGCATCCGGCCGTCGATGCGGTCGGCATCGACAACTACATGCCGCTGTCCGACTGGCGCGACGCCGATTATGCGGGCGGCAACCCGGACGGCTTCGCCGGTCCTTACGATCCGGCGGGTCTGGCCGAGGCGGTCGCCGGCGGCGAAGGGTTCGACTGGTATTATCCGGACGCCGAAGCGCGTGAAGCGCGCGCCCGTGCGCCGATCACCGACGGCGCCTACGGCAAGCCGTGGACCTATCGCTGCAAGGACATCGTGAACTGGTGGTCCAACCGGCACTTCGACCGGGTCGGCGGTGTGCAGAAAGCGGCGGCAACCGCCTGGGTTCCGCAAGCAAAACCGGTCTGGTTGACTGAACTCGGCTGCCCGGCGGTCGACAAGGGCCCCAACCAGCCGAACGTCTTTCCCGATCCGAAGTCGGCGGAAAACAGCATTCCCTATTTTTCCGGCGGCGGCCGGGCCGACGCAGCCCAGCATCGTTTCCTGGAGGCGCATCTGCGCCATTGGGGCGGCGATGCAGGCGCAATTTCCGACACCGCCAATCCACTCTCTTCCGTCTATGGCGGGCGCATGGTCGATCCCTCGCGCATCTATCTGTGGGCGTGGGATGCACGGCCGTTCCCGGCCTTTCCGCTGCGCAACGATCTTTGGACCGACGGCACGAACTGGAATCGCGGCCATTGGCTCAACGGCCGCCTCGCCAATCCGGCTCTGGGCGATCTGGTCAACGCCATCCTGGCTGATCATGGTCAGCCGGCGGCCGATATTGGTGCGGTGACTGGCTCGGTTGCCGGATATGTGGTCGACGATCCGACCTCGGCGCGCGCCGCGCTCGAGCCGTTGCTCGATCTGTTCGGCCTGATCGTGGCGGAAGATCCCGACCGGCTGGTGATACGGCAGGCCGATGCTTCCGGGGCGGCGGCCGTCGCGGTGGATGAATTCGTTTCCGCGCCGGACGAACCGGTGGTCGAGACGAAGCGCGAGCCGGACCATGACCTGCCGGCCGAGGCGAATTTGACCTTCCGCGATCCGCTGAGCGAATACCAGACCGCCACGGTGCGCAGCCTCCGGCTTGGCGCGGCGGGCAGCAGGCAGCATTCGCTCTCCTTTCCCGGTGTTCTGGAAGCCGGCCAGGCGCGCGCTTTGCTGGACGACTGGCTGAAACGCACCTGGTACGGTCGCGAGACGACGAGCTTTGCCGTGCCGCAGCCGCAAACCGAAATCGTCCCCGGTGCGATAGTCACCGTCGCGGCGTCGGGAAATCCGTCCGAATTCCTCGTCACCGAGATCGAGGACGGGTTGGTCCGCAAGGTTTCGGCCCGCCAGATCACGCGCGGTGTGCCGGCCGTCTGGTCGAATGCCATGCCGACGGGTGCTGTGACGGCGCCGGCGGTCGTCGGTCGGCCGCACGTTCTGTTTCTGGATCTGCCGGCGGCGGTCGGAAGCGGCGCGGTGCAGGACCAGTTTCGTGTCGCCGCCTGGCAGAAGCCATGGCGCAGCCAGGCGATTTTCGTCGCACCGGGGGATGACGGTTTCGTCGCGCGCGGCCTCGTTGCGAAACGCGCCGGAGTCGGCCGTTTGACGGCGGCGCTCGGCGCGGGCTTTGCCGGCCGGCTCGACCGCACAGGCTGGCTTTCCGTCGAATTGTTCGACGCGGAGGCCGCGAGCGTCAGCCGCCTGCAACTGCTGAACGGAGCCAACGCGGCTGCCGTCCGCTCTGGCTCCGGTGCCTGGGAGGTCTTGCAATTCGAGACGGCCGAGGAGGTCGCGGCGCAGACATGGAGGCTTTCGGGGCTGTTGCGCGGCCAGCTTGGCACCACCGATGCCATGGCCGCGGGGGCGCCGGCGGGCGCCGACTTCGTCATGCTCGATGACGCGGTGGCGCCCGCCGGCCTGCTGTCGAGCGAGGCCGGCTTGTCGCTGAACTGGCGCGTCGGACCGTCTTCGCTCGACTTTTCCGCCGACAATTTTGTCCAGGCGTCCGAGGTCGGCGGCGTTCGGGCTCTGCTGCCCTATGCGCCGGTTCACCTGCGCGCGGTGCGGGACGGTGACGATTTCGTCCTGTCCTGGACCCGCTGCGGCCGCATCGACGCCGATCAGTGGGAAGGCACCGACATACCGCTGGCCGAAGAAAGCGAGCTTTATCGGCTGGAGATTGCACCCGTCGACGGCGCGGCGGTGCGGACCGTCGAGGTGGCGCAACCGCGCTGGACCTACGCGGCCGCCGCAATCGCCGGCGATTTCGGCGCCCGGCCGGCATCGATCGACGTGACCGTTCGTCAGCTCGGCACGTCGATCGGCTGGGGCCTTCCCGCCAGCCGTCGCCTCGCCCTGGTTTGAAAACTCCCTCAAGGAAAGGTTTCGACAATGACCACGAGCAAACCCTGGTATCTGTCCCGCACGATCTGGGCCTCCATCGTCACCGTGCTGACCGGCGCGGCCGGCATTGCCGGCCTGCCGATCGACGGCGTGGACGGACAGGCCCTGACCGATACGCTGCTCCAGGCCATCAGCGCGGTATCGGGCCTGATCGCCATCCTCGGCCGGTTGTCGGCGAAGGAAAGGATAGGCTAGAGTGAACCCATGCACGCCGGACCGTGATGTTCGGTCGAAGGGGGCGACGTGGGGACGGATGGATTGGGAGCGTGGAGACGTTCATTCCATGTTCAGCAGGGGCGCGTTAGAACGCCGCTCATGAAAAGGCTGACATTCCGCTTTGCAACTTCGGCGCTGGCGCTTTATGCCGGCGCATCGTTCGTTGCCGGGGCGGAAGCCGCTCCTTTCGTCATGCCGCAATATTCCGATCCGGTCGTCAACGTCTCGGCGGATTGTTACGCGGTCGGCCAGGAGGTGGCTGCACAGAAGGGCGGGACGCTTGCCAAGGCCTCGCAGGCGACACGCGGCGGGCAGCCTGTCTGCGTCATCGTGGTGTTGGTGCCGGGTAAGGAAGGCGAACGGCCACGCCGCGCCGAAATCGTCGTTCCGCAGGGCTGAAGCCGGCGTTTCCAAAGGGGTTGGAATCGCCCTATATCCGGCACGGCGGGTAGAAAGGATACGATGCGCGTACTCGTCGTCGAGGATGACAAGGACCTCAACAGGCAGGTTTCCGACGCACTTGCGGATGCCGGCTATGTGGTGGACCGGGCTTATGACGGCGAGGAGGGCCATTTCCTCGGCGATACAGAGCCGTATGACGCGGTCGTTCTCGATATCGGCCTGCCGCAGATGGACGGCATCAGCGTCGTCGAGCGTTGGCGGCGCGAAGGCCGGAAGATGCCCGTGCTCATGCTGACCGCGCGCGACCGCTGGAGCGACAAGGTGGCCGGCATCGACGCCGGCGCCGACGACTATGTGGCGAAGCCCTTTCACATCGAGGAAGTGCTTGCGCGAGTGCGCGCGCTGATCCGCCGTGCCGCCGGGCACGCTTCCTCCGAACTCACCTGCGGCCCGTTGCGCCTCGACACCAAGGCGTCCAAGGCCGACGTCGACGGCGTGCCGCTGAAACTGACCTCGCATGAATTCCGGCTGCTTGCCTATCTCATGCACCATATGGGCGAGGTGGTTTCCCGCACGGAGCTGGTGGAGCATCTCTACGATCAGGATTTCGATCGCGATTCCAACACGATCGAAGTTTTCGTCGGGCGCCTGCGCAAGAAGATGGGCATCGATCTCATCGAAACCGTGCGCGGCATGGGCTATCGCATGCGTGGACCGGAGGCGTGAGGCGGAACCGCTCCTGACCAGACCGGCGGTCCGCAAAGCGCCGACAGTGCGTTTCTGGCTGCGCTCGCTGACCTTTCGCGTGGTGGCCTTCTCGACCGCTTGGGCGATTCTCACCCTGGTCGTCATCTTCACGCTGATCACCACGCTCTATCGCCAGACCAGCGAGCGCGGATTCGAAAGCCTTCTGTCAGCTCATCTTTTCAACCTCATCGGTTCGGTGGGAATCTCCGAAGCCGGAACCCTGACCGGCTCGCCGGACTTGGGCGATCTCCGTTTTTCCGAGCCGGATTCGGGGTGGTATTGGTCCGTCGAACCGGCATCGGAAGGCGTCAGCGGCTCCTTGCATTCGTCTTCGATGACGAAGGCGATCCCGTCGCCGAGCGTTGCGGCCGTGCCCTTCAACTCGACTTTCCAGCGCAGCTACACCACGCATGGCCTGGGCGGCGAGGAAATCGAAGTGATCGAGAGCGAGTTCGTCCTCGATTCCAAGAACCGCGCGGCCCGATTCCGGGTAATGGGAAACCGGACCGAACTCGACCAGGAGGTCGCGGCGTTCCAGCGGCGCCTGCTGGCCTACCTGTCGCTTTTCGGCGCCGGCATGATCGCCATCAACGCTATCGCCATCCTGCTTGGCCTGCAACCGTTGCGCCGGGTCCGGAATGCGTTGGCGATGGTGCGGGAGGGGACGGCCGGGCGTCTCGACGGCCGCTTCCCCGCCGAGATCGAGCCGTTGGCCAACGAAACCAACGCTCTCATCGAGAACAACAAGCGCATCGTCGAGCGCTCGCGCACCCAGGTGGGCAATCTCGCCCATTCGCTCAAGACGCCGCTTGCGGTGCTGCTGAACGAAGGGCGCGCGCTTGGCGGCACGCAAGGCCGGCTCATCGTCGATCAGGCTGCATCCATGCAGAAGCAGGTCGAGCACTACCTGCAACGGGCGCGCGTGGCCGCGCAACGCGACAGCGTCGTCTACCGCACGCCGGTCGGGCCGCTGGTGCAGCGGCTGGGGCGGGTGGTGCAGAAACTCAACGCGCGCGTCGCCGTCTCGTGGGCGCTGCCGGCCGAAGACGTCATCTTCGCGGGCGAGCGCGAGGATCTGGAGGAAATCCTGGGCAATCTCCTGGAAAACGCGGTGAAGTGGGCAAATACCAAGGTCGCCATCACGGTGGCCGCAGCGCCGCCGGTATCGGCGAGTCCAGGCCTGTTCGAGATCGCCATCGAGGATGACGGCCCCGGCATTCCCGAAGACAAGGCGCGCGAAGCCTTGAAGCGCGGCCGGCGGCTGGACGAAACGAAACCCGGAACCGGACTGGGGCTTGCCATTGTCGCCGATCTCGTCAACGAGTATGGAGGCGAACTGGCGCTCGAGCAGTCTTTGCTGGGCGGCCTGAAAGCCGTGGTGCGGCTGCGCAGCCTGCAATGATGGCGTGGGACGTGATGAAAAGCCAAATGTCAGCCGGATATCGCCACCATCGCCTTCTTGAATATCAGTTCGGAGCACGGAACCGCTGTGGCATCGGAATTCGCCTGCTGCTGGCTGCCGGCCTGACGGCCGCTGTCGCCGGATGCGGCACGACGGGGGCGAGTCAGGGAACCAGCGCAACTGCGTCCACCGGGCCGGCCGATAGCGGCAAGGTCATCGCGGCGATGAACGGCGGGTTGGTCAGCGGATCGATCGGTGCAGGATTAAGCGCCGGTGAAAAGCGGTCCGCGCTCCAGGCCGAATACAAGGCGCTCGAATATACGGCCAGCGGCCAGCCCGTTGACTGGAAAGGGGATCAGGCGAGCCACTACGGCGAAGTCGTCGCGGCGCAGCCTTATCGCGTCGGTTCGCAGGATTGCCGCCAGTACGCCCAGACCGTCTACGCCGGCGGTAGTGGGGCGACCGCGCGCGGGACGGCGTGCCGCAACGCCGACGGAAGCTGGTCGCTACTCAATTGAACTTGCCGTGATCCTGCTCGGATAAGGGACCGCAGGCCCCAATTCGGCCAAAGCGTCGCAGGACGCTCTTGTTGGCAGATCGTGGCCATGCGTTTATCTGGAGTGCCATGCTGTTTTGGATCATAGCCGCAGCCTTGACGCTGGCTGCCAGTCTGGCGGTGCTGCTGCCGCTGGCGGGCGGAGCGCTGCGGCCTGCGCCGGCCTCCAGCCCGGATATGGCCGTCTATCGCGACCAGCTTGCCGAACTCGATCGCGACCTTGGCCGCGGCCTGATCCAGCCGGCCGAGGCCGAGCAGGCGCGTGCCGAGATCGGCCGGCGCCTGTTGCGCGCCGATAGCGCGGCCGGCCTGAAAGCCGCTCGCCCGGAAGGAGGCATGCTTAAATTCGTCTCGACGGCGGCCGTACTGGCCATTCCCCTGGTGAGTTGGGGGCTTTACGGCATGCTCGGCTCGCCGGACATGCCCCCGCAGCCGCTTGCCGAGCGGCTGGCGAAGAGCCCCGCCGACAGTTCCGTGGACGAACTGGTTGCCCGCGCCGAGGCGCATCTGGCCTCCGACCCGTCCGATGGCAAGGGCTGGGACGTTCTGGCGCCGGTCTATCTGCGCATGCAGCGCTTCTCCGATTCCGCAACGGCCTACCGCAATGCCATACGCCTTGAAGGCGAGACGGCTGCGCGCCAGATCGGCCTTGGCGAAGCGCTGACCAACGATTCCGGCGGCATCGTTTCGGCCGAGGCACTGGCGGCCTTCGAGGCTGCGCTGAAACTCGAGCCCACGAGCCCGAAAGCGAATTTCTATCTGGCCATGGCCGCCATGCAGGACGGCCGGATCGACGACGCCAAAAATGGCTGGCAGCGGATGCTTGCGTCCTTGCCGGCCGATTCGCCGTGGCGCAGCGCCGTACAGGAAGCACTGGCCGAGGTCGGGCGACGGCAGGCTGCTCCGGCCGCCGGAGGCAATGGCCCGACGCAGGAAGACATGGCGGCGGCACAGGCCATGTCGCCGCAGGACCGCAGCGCCATGATCGAGACGATGGTGGCGGGCCTGGACGAAAAACTGCGGCGCGATCCGCACGACGTGGAAGGATGGAAGCGCCTCATTCGTTCGTATGTGGTGCTCGGCCGGGCCGATCAGGCACGCGATGCGCTGAGCCGCGGCGTCGCCGTTTTCGGTGCCGGCAGCGCCGACGGTAAGACGGTTGCCGCTTTCGCCGCTTCGCTCGGCGTGACAGCGACGGAGTAGGCGATGACGCGCAAGCAAAAGCGGCTGTCGGTGATCTTGGGCGGATTGGCGTTTCTCGCCGCCGCTACCGGGCTGACCTTCTATGCACTGGGGCAGAAGGCGTCCTATTTCTATATGCCGGCCGATCTCGTCGCGGCGACGATCCAGCCGGGCCAGCGCATCCGCCTCGGCGGCCTGGTCGAGAAGGGGAGTATTGTCCGGGGGCAGGGCGGCAATGTCGCTTTTGCGGTGACGGACAAGGAGAAATCGGTCAAGGTAACGTATACCGGTATCCTGCCCGACCTTTTCCGGGAAGAGCAGGGTGTCATTACCGAAGGGACCTTCGGGCCGGACGGCGTGTTCGTCGCCGACAGCGTTCTTGCCAAGCATGACGAGCGCTATATGCCCAAGGAGGTCGCCGATGGTCTGAAAGCCAAGGGCGTGTGGGTCGAAAGCGAGAGCCAGTAACGGTCATGGTGGAACTGGGCCATTTCGCACTCGTTCTCGCGCTGGCGCTGGCGCTGGTGCAAACGGTCGTGCCGCTGGTCGGCGCGCGGTTCGGCAGTCAAAGGATGATGGCGGTGGCGGGTCCCGTCGCCGTGACCGGTTTTGCCTTGACGGCGCTGTCTTTCGCAGCGTTGGCGACGGCCTACGCGCAGTCCGACTTTTCCGTCGTCAGCGTGTGGGAGAATTCGCATTCGCTGCAACCGCTGCTCTACAAGATCACCGGCACCTGGGGCAACCACGAAGGCTCGATGCTTCTGTGGGTGCTGATCCTGGCTTTCTTCAGCGCACTCGTCGCGGTCTTCGGCAACAATCTGCCCGACACGCTCAAGGCCAACGTGCTGGCGGTGCAGGGGGCGGTCGGCACGGCCTTCCTGCTGTTCATCCTCACCACCTCCAATCCCTTCGCACGGCTGTCGCCGGCGCCGATCGAGGGCCGCGCGCTCAATCCGGTGTTGCAGGATTTCGGCCTCGCCGTTCATCCGCCGCTGCTCTATCTCGGCTATGTCGGTTTTTCCGTCTGTTTCTCCTTCTCGGTGGCGGCGCTCATCGAAGGGCGTATCGATGCCGCGTGGGCGCGCTGGGTGCGACCGTGGACGCTGGTCGCCTGGATATTCTTGACCGGTGGCATCGCCGTAGGCTCCTATTGGGCCTACTATGAACTCGGCTGGGGCGGTTTCTGGTTCTGGGACCCGGTCGAAAACGCCTCTTTCATGCCCTGGCTGGCGGGCACGGCGCTGCTGCATTCGGCCATCGTCATGGAAAAGCGCTCGGCTCTGAAGATCTGGACGCTGCTGCTGGCGATTCTTACCTTCTCGCTGTCGCTGCTGGGCACGTTCCTGGTGCGGTCGGGCGTTCTCACCTCCGTCCACGCCTTTGCCTCCGACCCGACGCGCGGCGTTTTCATCCTGGCGATTCTGGTCCTGTTCATCGGCGGTTCGCTGGCGCTGTTTGCCGTACGCGCCTCCGCCCTCACCGCCGGCGGGCTGTTCCAGCCGATTTCGCGCGAAGGCGCGCTGGTCCTGAACAATTTGTTCCTCACCACGGCCGCGGCGACCGTGTTGATCGGCACGCTCTATCCGCTCGCCGTCGAGGCGCTGTCTGCCGACAAGATTTCGGTCGGCGCGCCCTTCTTCAATCTCACCTTCACGCCGCTGATGGTGCCGCTGCTGGTGCTTGTGCCGTTCGGGCCGCTGCTTGCCTGGAAGCGGGGCGATGTCCTTGCCGCCGCGCAGCGCCTGATGACGGCGTTTGGTGCCGCGCTGCTGGCGGCGCTGGTAACGCTGGTCTTCATCGACGGCGCATCGGTCCTTGCCGCGCTCGGCGCCGGCCTGGCCTTCTGGCTGATCTTCGGCGCACTGACCGATCTTGCGGTCAAAGCCGGCGTCGGCAACGTCGCCCTTGCCGTTTCGGCTCGACGATTTGCCGGCCTTCCTCGTTCGATGTTCGGAACGGCCCTGGCCCATCTCGGCCTCGGGTTGACCCTGCTCGGCATGGTCGGCACGCTTTGCTTCGGCGCGGAGCGCATCCTGTCCATGCACGCCGGTGAGACGGTCGAAATCGCCGGCCGTTCCGTGCGTTTCGACGGGCTCTATCCGGCGAGAGGCCCGAATTATACGGAGGAACGCGGGCGCTTCCTCCTGCTGGGGCCGGACGGCGCCGTCAAGACCGAAGTCACGTCGTCCAAGCGGCTTTTCCCGGTGCGGCAGACGACCACGACGGAAGCCGGGATCAAGACGATCGGGCTCAGCCAGCTCTACATTTCGCTGGGCGACCAGGCGAACGACGGCTCCGTCGTCGTGCGCATCTGGTGGAAACCGCTGGTGATCCTGATCTGGGGCGGCGGGCTGGTGATGATGGCCGGTGGCGCCATGTCGCTGATGGATCGGCGCCTGCGCGTCGGCGCCCCGGCACGCCGGCGCAGCAAGGCGGTTGCCGCGACCGGTGCCGGCATCCCGTCATGAACCGGGCGCGATCCGCTCTGGCCGCGCTTGCCGTGCTGTCGGCGCTGGCTTTTTCCGGCACGGCGCAGGCCGTCAAGCCGGACGAGATGCTGGCCGATCCGACGCTAGAGGCAAGGGCTCGCGCCTTGTCGGAAGGCCTGCGCTGCATGGTCTGCCAGAACCAGTCGATCGACGAATCCGACGCCGATCTGGCGCGCGACCTGCGCATCCTGGTGCGCGAGCGGCTCAAGGCGGGCGACAGCGACAAGCAGGTCATCGATTATATCGTCTCGCGCTACGGCGAGTTCGTCCTGTTGAAGCCTCGCTTCGAGGTTCGTACCATGCTTTTGTGGGGCGCGCCGGTCCTGCTGCTTCTGGCAGGCGGCCTGTTCGTGTTCCGCGCCAGCCGGGCGGCAAAGCCGGCCGAGGCGGACGCCTTGACCGAGCAGGAAAAGGCAACGCTCGAAACCCTGCTGAAGCAGGAATAGCCCCTCCGCTGCCGCGCCGTCGGCCCGGTCGGGCGAACATTACCGATTTTTCATGTATCGGCCATCGCCCGGTAATGTGGCGCTCTCTATCTCTGTGGTCATCGGATGCTTCGAATGCGTCCTTTGCCAAATTCCTTCCAAGAGGAAAGAGATTGATGATCCCTGCCAAATCCACCTCCACCCGAAACCGCCTGTTGGCGGCTGTAGCCTCGCTGGCCGTCGCAGGCGCGATCGGCTTCGGTGCCGTCACCGCCGGCACCGCGCCCGTCCTTGCCGATGCCGTCAAGGTCGATGCCCCGCAGGTGCCGAGCTTCGCCGACGTGGTCGAGCATGTCTCGCCGGCCGTCGTCAGCGTGCGCGTCAAGGCCAAGGTGCAGCCGGCGTCCGACGATGGGCAGGATTTTTCCATGGGGCCGGACGGCTTCGACAATCTTCCCGACAATCATCCGTTGAAGCGCTTCTTCAAGGATTTCCGCTTCGGCGACCGTGACGGGCATCGCCGGCTCGACCGCCGCGACCACCGCAATGACAAGCCTCGGCCGGTCGCCCAGGGGTCCGGTTTCTTCATCTCCGAAGATGGCTATGTCGTCACCAACAATCACGTCGTCGAGGAAGGCTCCGCCTTCACCGTCGTCACCAACGACGGCAAGGAACTGGATGCCAAGCTGATCGGCGCCGATCCGCGCACCGACCTCGCCGTGCTCAAGGTGGACGGCAAGGGACAGAAATTCACCTATGTCGACTTTGCCGACGATTCGAAGGTCCGTGTCGGCGACTGGGTGGTCGCGGTCGGCAATCCGTTCGGCCTGGGCGGGACCGTCACCGCCGGCATCGTCTCGGCGCGTGGCCGCGATATCGGCGCCGGCCCCTATGACGACTTCATCCAGATCGACGCCGCCGTGAACCGCGGCAATTCGGGCGGTCCCGCCTTCAACCTCAGCGGCCAGGTGGTCGGCATCAACACCGCCATCTTCTCGCCCTCAGGCGGAAGCGTCGGCATCGCCTTCGCCATTCCCGCCTCCACCGCCAAGCTCGTCGTCCAGGATCTGATGAAGGACGGCACCGTCGCGCGCGGCTGGCTGGGCGTCGAGATCCAGCCCGTCACCGACGATATCGCCGAATCGCTCGGCCTGTCCTCGGCCAAAGGCGCGCTGGTGTCGAGCGCGCAGGCTGACAGCCCGGCCAAGAAGGCGGGTATCGTGCCCGGCGACGTCATCACCCAGGTGGACGGCAAGGACGTTGCCTCTACCAAGGAACTCGCGCGGCTGATCGGCGCTTACACGCCCGGTAAGTCAATCGACGTCACCGTCTGGCGCAACGGCAAATCGGAGACGGTCAAGGTCGATCTCGGCACGCTGCCGAAGTCCGACAAGCAGGCGTCCAACGACGATCAGCAGAGCACGGCGCCCACCAAGCCGGATTCGCTCGCCGATCTCGGCCTCACCGTCACCAAGTCCGAAGACGGCAAGGGGCTCGTCGTCACCGACGTCGATCCCGACAGCGATGCGGCGGATCGCGGCATCCAGGCGGGCGACGTGATCACGGCCGTGAATTCGCAGGAGGTCGCCGGTGCCGGCGACATCACCAAGGCGATGGCCGAGGCGGCCAAGGCAGGCCGCAAGTCGGTGCTTGTCCAGATCACGCGCGACGATGCCAACCGTTTCGTCGCGCTGCCGGTGGCCAAGGGCTGACCGGGATCATTTTCCCATGCCGCGGTTTCAACACCCCCGAGCCGCGGTATGGGGAAGAAGGAGCCGGGTGCATTTGTCAGTCACTGCATCCGGTCCCGGCGGCAGCGGGCTCCCATCGTCCGCTGCCGCAAAGCTTTTCGAGGTTTCGATCGATGTCTGCCGCAAGAGCCGCCGAAATCGCGTATAACGGCGCCATGAAGATTCTGGTCATCGAAGACGACCGCGAGGCTGCGGACTATCTCGAAAAGGCCTTTACCGAGGCCGGGCATACCGCCCATGTCGCCGGCGACGGCGAAACGGGTTTCGCGCTGGCCGATTCCGGCGATTACGACGTCATGGTGGTGGATCGCATGATGCCGCGCCGTGACGGCCTGTCGGTCATCGCCGCGCTGCGCTCGCGCGGCAACACCACCCCGGTGCTGATCCTGTCGGCGCTGGGCGAGGTGGACGACCGCGTCACCGGCCTGCGTGCCGGCGGCGACGATTACCTGACCAAGCCCTACGCCTTTTCGGAATTGCTGGCACGCGTCGAGGTGCTGAACCGGCGCGCCGGCGCCAAGGAAAGCGAAACGGTCTATCGTGTCGGCGACCTGGAACTGGACCGGCTCTCCCATTCGGTCCGGCGCGCCGGGCAAGAGATAACCTTGCAGCCGCGCGAGTTCCGCCTGCTCGAATATCTGATGCGCCACGCCGGCCAGGTGGTGACGCGCACCATGCTGCTCGAGAACGTGTGGGATTATCATTTCGATCCGCAGACCAACGTCATCGACGTGCACGTCTCCAGGCTGCGCGGCAAGATCGAGAAGGGTTTCGACAAGCCGATCCTGCACACCGTCCGCGGCGCCGGCTACATGCTGAAGGGCGGCTAGCGAGGAATGGCGCTTTCCGTGCCTGCCATCATGAAGACGACGGCTGCGCGGCTTTCGGCTCTCTTCCTCTTGCTGTTCGCGCTTTGCGCGGTCCTGCTCGTCTTCTACATGACCTCGCTGTCGGCGCGCATGCTGACGGCGCAGACGCAGGAAACCATCAACGACGAGGTTCTGGGGCTGGCGCGCGCCTACCAGCGCGGCGGCTTGCCGACGCTGGTGCGGGTCGTCGAGCAGCGCTCGCGGCAGCCGGGCGCCAACCTCTACCTGATCGCCGATGCCAACGGCCAAATCCTGACCGGCAACGTGCGCAGTCTCGAACCCGGCATTCTGGGATCGGAGGGCTGGACGACGCGCCCGTTCTCCTACCAGCGCTATGGCGAAAATGACGCGGACCGGCAGCGCAGCGCGGCCGCTCCGCCGCAAACCGGGCATAACGCCATAGCCGTCGTGCTGCGGCTGCCCAACCAGATGATCATGCTCGTCGGCCGCGACCTTGGCGAGCCCGAGCGCTTCCGCGCCGTCGTCAGTCGCGCCCTGATGCTGGCGGTCGGCATGATGGGGCTGGGCGGCCTGTTGATCTGGTTCTTCGTCGGCCGCGCCGCGCTGAGGCGCATCGACGGCGTTTCGGAGGCGAGCAGCCGTATCATGGGCGGCGATCTCACCGGCCGCCTGCCGGTGACGGGCGCCGGCGACGAGTTCGACCGTCTGTCGGAAAACCTCAACGCCATGCTCGCCCGCATCGCCGCGCTCAACGAAGGGCTGAAGCAGGTTTCCGACAACATCGCCCACGACCTGAAGACGCCGCTGACCAGACTGCGCAACCGCGCCGAGGCGACGCTCGCCGGCAACCACAAGGTCGCCGACTATCGCGCGGCCCTTGAGGGAACGATCGTCGAATCGGACCACCTCATCAAGACCTTCAACGCCATCCTGATGATCTCCCGTCTGGAGGCCGGCTACTCCTCGGAGCATATGGTCAAGGTGGACCTCGCCGCCGCCGTTCGCGACGTGGTGGAACTCTACGAGCCTGTGGCGGAAGAAGCCGGCGTCGCGCTCGCAGCGGATGCGGACAAGGCCTGCATGGTCGAGGGCAACCGTGAACTGATCGGGCAGGCGCTTTCCAACATCGTCGACAACGCCATCAAGTATTCGCAGGATGCCAGCGCCGCTCCCGCCGTGCGCGTTACCCTCGTCCGCGGCGACGGGCGGGTTCGCCTGACCGTGACGGACAACGGGCACGGCATCCCCGAAGCCGCCGACCGCGAGCGCGTGACCGAGCGCTTCGTGCGGCTGGAAAAAAGCCGCTCGCAGCCGGGTTCGGGCCTTGGCCTCAGTCTTGCCAAGGCGGTGATGAAATTCCACCATGGCAGGCTCGATCTTGGCAGCGCCGATCCTGGACTATCCGTGACGATGGATTTTCCTGATAAGGAAGATCATCCGAAATAGCGGACGGTGGACATGGCGGATTCGGGAAGCGGGGCGGAGTGGCTACTGAAGCCGGCGCTGAAATTGGTGCCGCTGGATGAGAGGCGCGCCGCGCAGGAATTGGCGGACGTTGCCGCCGCTGCCGCCGACGAAGGCCTTGCGCGCCTCGGCAAGCTGCTGACCGCCAGGGGGAGTTCCCGCGATTTTCTCGGCGCTGTTTTCGACCTTTCGCCCTTCCTGCGTGACCTGGCGCGCCGCCGGCCGCAGATGCTGGATGCGCTGTTCGACCGTACGGTCGAGGAACGGCTCGCCGCCGTCGTCGCGGAAATCGCCGGTTCCGGTGTTGCCGAAGATCTTACAGAAGCGGCTCTGATGGCCAGCCTGCGCCAGCGCAAGACCGAGGCGCATTTCCTCATCGCGCTTGCCGATCTTGCCGGCGAGGCGGACACGAGGCTGACCGTGCGCCGGCTGAGCGGCCTCGCCGACGCCTGCATCCGCGCCGCCAGCGATTTCCTGCTGCGCGACGCGCATCGGCAGGGCAAGCTCAACCTCGCCGATCCGGAAAATCCGGCGAAGGGCTCCGGCTGGATTCTGCTCGGCATGGGCAAGCTTGGCGCGCACGAGTTGAACTTTTCCTCCGATATCGACCTGATTTCCTTCTTCGATCCCGAGGTGCCGGCGATCGTCGATCCGCTCGACGCCACCGAGCTGTTCTCGCGGCTGACGCGGCGTCTGGTGCGCATCTTGCAGGACCGCACCGAGCACGGCTACGTCTTCCGCACGGACCTCAGGCTGCGTCCCGATCCCGGTTCGACGCCGCTGGCGATCCCGGTTCTGGCGGCGCTGAATTATTACGAAGGCCGTGGCCAGAACTGGGAACGCGCGGCCATGATCAAGGCGCGCCCGGTGGCCGGCGACATCGAGGCGGGGGCTGCCTTCCTCAAGGAACTCCAGCCCTATGTCTGGCGCAAATACATGGACTATGCGGCGATCGCCGACGTCCATTCCATCAAGCGTCAGATCCATGCGCATAAGGGGCATGGCGAGATCGCCGTGCGCGGCCACAACGTCAAGCTCGGCCGCGGCGGCATCCGCGAGATCGAGTTCTTCGTCCAGACGCAGCAACTCATCGCCGGCGGCCGTTTTCCCGAACTGCGTGGCCGCGAAACGGTGACGATGCTGGCCGAACTGGCCAAACGCAACTGGATCACGGCAGAGGCGCGCGATGCGCTGACGAGTCAATACTGGTTCCTGCGTCGGGTCGAACATGCCATCCAGATGGTCGCCGACGAGCAGACCCATACGCTGCCCGAGGACGACGAAGGCCTGGAGCGCATCGCCCATATGCTCGCTTTCGCCGATGCCGAAAGCTTCTCGCGCGCGTTCCGGCAATCGCTTCAGCAGGTGGAAGCGCACTATGCCGCGCTGTTCGAGGCGGCGCCGGAACTGTCGTCCGGCGTCGGCAATCTCGTTTTCACCGGCGACGTAGACGATCCCGACACCTTGCAGACCTTGCATCGCCTGGGTTTCCAGCGCCCGAGCGACATTTGCCGCGTCATCCGAAGCTGGCATTTCGGCCGCTATCGCGTCACCCGCTCGGCCGAGGCGCGTGAGCGGCTGACGGAATTGACGCCGGCGCTGCTGGAAGCCTTCGGCAAGACGCGCCGCGCCGACGAGGCGCTGATGCGCTTCGACGAATTCCTCGCCGGGCTGCCGGCCGGTGTCCAGCTTTTCTCCCTTCTACAATCCAATCCGGCGCTTCTGAGGTTGCTGGCGACCATCATGGGAGCCGCCCCGCGCCTGGCGGAAATCATCACCCGCCGCCCGCATGTCTTCGACGGGCTGCTCGATCCGGCGCTGCTTAACGAACTGCCCAACCGCGCCTATCTGGCCGCGCGGCTCGCCGCCTTCATCGAGGGCGAACGGGCCTACGAGGAGGTGCTGGACCGGCTGCGCATTTTCGCCTCCGAACAGAAGTTTCTCATCGGCGTGCGGCTGCTCGCCGGCTCGATCGACGCCGCCCGTGCCGGCAAGGCCTTTTCCGACCTCGCCGACCTCACCATCGGCGCCGCGCTGGAGGCGGTGGAAGCGGAGTTTTCAGCGCGCCACGGCCGCGTTCCGGGCGGCCGGATCGTTCTGCTCGGCATGGGCAAGCTGGGCAGCCGTGAACTCACCGCCGGCTCCGACGTCGACCTCATCCTGCTTTACGATCACGATGCCGACGCGGAGGAGTCGGACGGCGACAAGCCGCTGGCGCCGTCGTACTATTTCAGCCGGCTGACCCAGCGTCTCATCGCCGCCGTTTCGGCGCCGACCGCCGAAGGCGTGCTCTACGAACTGGACCTTCGGCTGCGCCCGTCCGGCAACAAGGGGCCGGTGGCGACCCATGTCGAGGCCTTCCGCAAATATCAGCGGCAGGAGGCCTGGACCTGGGAGCAGATGGCGCTGACGCGGGCGCGCGCCATCGCCGGCGAGCCGGCGCTGGCCGCCGGGATGGACGAGGAGGTCGCCGCGATCCTCGCCTTGCCGCACGATGCCGCCAAGGTCCGGGCGGAGGCGGCCGAGATGCGCGCGCTGATCGAGGAGGAGAAGCCGCCGCGCGACCTGTGGGATATCAAGCTGGTTCCCGGCGGGTTGATCGACCTGGAATTCATCGCCCAGGTGGCGGGTCTTACCGGCCAGATCGAGGGCCCGGATCGCACCGCCAACACGGTCGAGGCGCTGGCGCGTCTGGCGCCCGCCTTCGTGGATGCGCAGGCAAGGCAGGACTTGTGCGATGCCTGGGCGCTCTATCTGGCGCTGACGCAGATGATTCGGCTCTGCCTGACCGGGCCGTTCGACCGCAAGGACGTACCGCCCGGCCTCGCCGACCTGTTGCTCGCCGCGACCGACCTTCCCGATTTTTCGGTCCTTGAAGCGCATCTGAAGGAGACGGCGTCGAAGGTGCGCGGCATTTTCGAACGCCTGCTGAAGAAGCGGAAATAGAGCATGTCTCCCGCAAGTGGTCCCGGCTTCGGGACAAAGACATGCGTAAAATCAGGAAGCTAAGGCGTAGGGAGCGAATCTGAAAGATCGCGACACGCTTTACCCGGTTCAGGCCGCTTTCCTGACGGGCCGCGCCTGGGGGCTCTTCTTCCGGACGGGAATCCGCACCGAGACGATGGTGCCGGCACCTTCCGTCGAACGGATCTTGAGCGCACCGCCATGCAGTTGCGCCAGCGAGCGCGAGATGGCGAGGCCGAGGCCGGAGCCGGTATGGTTCTTCGAGAACTGGTTTTGCACTTGTTCGAAGGGCCGCCCGAGCTTGCCCAGCGCCTCCTTCGGAATACCGCAGCCATTGTCCTCGATGGTCAGGATCATGGCGCCGGAGGCATTGCGGGCGCGAAGCGTGATGCGCCCGCCCTGACCGGTGAACTTCACGGCGTTGGACAGAAGATTGATGACGATCTGCTTGACGGCGCGCCGGTCGGCGAACAGCGTCATGCTGTCGGCGATGCGCGTTTCCACGGTGATCGCCTTCTGCGCCGCCTGCAACGAAACCACCCGCACCGTCTCCCGGATCAGCGGGCACAGGTCGATTTCCTCCCGCTCCATCGAGAACTGGCCGGCTTCGATCTTCGACATATCGAGGATGTCGTTGATGACGCCGAGCAGGTACTTGCCGCTGGAGTTGATATCGGTCGCATATTCGTCGTAGCGCGGCGAGCCGAGCGGGCCGAACAGCGATTGCTCCATCAGTTCGGAGAAGCCGATGATGGCGTTGAGCGGCGTGCGCAACTCGTGCGACATATTGGCGAGGAATTCGGACTTGGCTCGGTTCGCCGCCTCGGCGCGGTCCTTCTCGCGCATGTATTTGCGGTTCAACTCGACCAGTTCGTGCGAGCGGTCCTCTTCGGCCCTGCGGGCGAGGCTGAGGTCGTGGATGGTCGCCATCAGCCGCCGCTCGCTGTCCACCAGCTTGTCCTGGTGCTGCTTGATCTGGGTGATGTCGGAGCCGACCGAGACGGTGCCGCCGTCGCGCGTGCGCAATTCGTTGACTTGCAGCCAGCGCCCGTCGGCCAGTTGGCGCTCATAGGTGACGCCGCCGTTCGGCCCGTTGGCATTGGCCAATCGCCGCTCCGAGGCGAAGGCGAGCATGCGGCCCTCGACCTGCTGGCGGGCGATGCCGGGCATCACGTCGCGGTCGGAGAGGCCGTTGTCCTGCTGGTATTTCGAATTGCACATCACCAGCAGCCCGGCCGGGTCCCACAGCACGAAGGATTCGTTGATGTTCTCGATGGCCGTCCTGAGCCTCAGGTCGGCGGCCTCCGAGCGCAGCGCCAGATGCCGCTGCTCGGTAACGTCCACGGCGATGCCGATCAGCTGGATTTCCGGCGCCTCCGGGTCCATCACCTGCGCGCGGGCGCGCATCCACACCCATTGACCGTCGGCGTGGCGCATGCGGAACACCTGGTCGATCTGGTCGATCTCGCGCGCCACGATGCGGTTGGCCAGGTCGAACAGGTTGCCGTCGTCGGGATGGATGATGGCGTCGACCTCGCCGAAGGACAGCATCGCCTCGCAGGGCTCGTAGCCCAGCATGTCATACATGGAGCGTGACCAGTACATCTTGCCGCGCGCCATGTCCCAGTCCCACAGGCCGCATCGTCCGCGCACCAGCGCCATGTCGATGCGCTGATGCGCCTCGAGATAGATGCGGTCGGCGGCCTGGGCGCGCGAAGCCTGGGTGAAATAGGCGTAGAGAATGACGATCAGCACGCCGGCCGTCAGCACGAACAGCGTCACGTTGAGCGAAACGGTCCGGCGCCATTCCGCGAAGACGGCCCGTTGCGGCACCAGCGCCGCCGCCGCGCCGGTGCCGTCCGGTCGGAGTGCCATGGCCGCATACCAGTCGCTGCCGTCGATCCGTACGTCCATGACGCCGGCGCGTTCACCGAACAGGAAAAGCGGCTGCCCGCCCGAGACGATGTCGTTGAGCGTCCGGCCATGCCAGCGCGTCGATGCCGGCGAAACCGCAGTCACCTTGAAGCCGGCGTCGGTGAGGGCCAGCACATGGCCGCTGCTCAGTTCCCCCTGCCGCCCGATGCGCTCCAGAAGCGTCTGCATGTCGCCGGTCGAAGGCCCGGTGCCGGCGGCAAGCTGGCCGGCTGCGAGCGAAAGCAGCGCCTTGGCGCTGCGCTCGGTTTCGTCGTGCCAGTTCATCATGGACAGGACGCGCAGCGCCGCCACCACCAGCAGGAAGATGACGATCAGCGCGGGGATGAGCTTGCGCAGGGCGGGTTCGGCCGAAAGCAGCTTGCGATAGGCCGGCTCCGCGATCAGCCGCGTGCTGCCGGCAAGGCGGCGCCCGCGCAGCCTTGCCGCGCGACGCTCAAAAACCTTCCCGCCGGGCGCGCGCCACGCGTCCGCCTTCGCCATCAAGGGCCTTCTCCCCGACTTTACTGTGTTTGACGATCCGGCAACGCCGCACAACCGAATCGTCAGTAAAGAATCAAAGGTGATTCGCCTTGTCCAGTGGGTCGCCGAAAAATTGATTCGCGCGGCGCGCTTTTACGTCGTTCAGGTCAGGATGCGTTCGACGATATCGCGCAGGTCCGTGGACAGGTTTTCGGCGCCGGCGATGGCAAGAAGCGCGGCGCGGGCCTTTTCCCGCCGCCCGGCTTCCAGCGAACGCCACGAGCGCATGGCCGTCGCCAGCCTGGCCGCCAGTTGCGGATTGCGCCGCTCGGCCTCCAGCACCATTTCGGCGAAGAAGCGGTAGCCTTCCCCGTCGGCACGGTGGAAGCCGGTCTGGTTGGCGTTGGCGAACGAGCCGATGAGGGCGCGCACGCGGTTCGGATTGACCATCGAAAAGGCGCGGTGCGCGGTCAGCCGCCGGACGGTTTCGACCGTCTGCGGGCCCGGCACGCCGGCCTGGATCATGAACCACTTGTCCATCACCAGCGGATCTGTGCCATAGCGCGCCTCGAAAGCGGCCAGCGCCTCGTCGGCCTGCGTCGAGCTGGGATGGCGGTGGGTCAGCGCCGTCAGCGCGGCGGCGCGGTCGGTCATGTTGGTGGCGTCGCCGAAATGGGCCGCCGCAAGGGTTCGGCCGCCGTCGAGCAGCGTAAGATAGTCGAGCAGCGCATTGCGCAAGGCCCGGCGTCCCGCGCCGGTTGCGTCGGGAACGTATTCGCCGTCGTCGCGCAGGCTTTCATAGAGCGCGCGGAACCGGCCTTCGTTTGTTTCGGCGATGCGCCGTGCAAGCGCCTCGCGCGCGGCGAAGATCGCATCGGGGTCGATGTCGCTGCCGATCTCGCGCGCGACGTCGGCTTCGCCGGGCAGGGCGATCGCCAGCGCGCGAAAGGCCTGTTCCAGATCGTCGGCGTCTGCGATCCTGCCTGCCAGCGCCGCGAGGTCATCCGGGAAGGCGGGCTGGCCGCCGCCGCGGACCTGGCGCGAAGCGGCGATGAGTGCGTCCGTGAACAGCGTGTTGGAGGCCTGCCAGCGGGCGAACGGATCGCTGTCGTTGCCGGCAAGGAAAATCTTGTCGTCGCTCTTCTGTTCGACCGACAACGTCACCGGGGCGGAGAAGCCACGGTTGAGCGACAGTGCCGGCCGGCTCGCGATGCCGGAAAAGCGGACGCTGTGCCGACGCTTGCGCAGATGGATGACGCCGTCCTCCACCTGCGCGCCCTCGACGGTCTTCCAGGCCATGTCGCGGCCGTCCTCGCCGACGAGGCCGAAGGCCAGCGGAATGTGCATGAGCCGCTTGCGGCTCTCCGACGGCGTCGGCGGCACCGATTGCTCGATCTCCAGCGTGAACACCTGCGTGGCCGAATCATAAGCCGAGCCGACCGTCAGGTTCGGCGTTCCGGCCTGGTGATACCAGAGCGAAAACTGCGACAGGTCGCGGCCCGAGGCGTCCTCGAAGCAGCGCAGGAAATCCTCGATGGTGGCCGCCTCGCCGTCATGGCGCTTCATGTAAAGGTCCATGCCGGCCCGGAACGTCTCGGCGCCGAGAATGGTGCGGATCATGCGCACCACTTCCGAGCCTTTCTCGTAGACGGTCGCCGTGTAGAAATTGTTGATCTCGCGGTAGCGGCGCGGCCGCACCGGATGCGCCAGCGGCCCTTGGTCCTCCGGGAACTGGAGCGCGCGCAGCGTGCGCACTTCCGCAATGCGCTTGACCGGCCGCGAGCGCTGGTCGGCGGAAAATTCGTGGTCGCGATAGACCGTCAGCCCTTCCTTCAGGCAGAGCTGGAACCAGTCGCGGCAAGTGATTCTGTTGCCTGTCCAATTGTGGAAATATTCGTGCGCGATCACCGCCTCGATATTGGCGAAGTCGGCGTCCGTCGCCGTCTCGCGGTCGGCCAGCACGTATTTGTCGTTGAAGATGTTGAGGCCCTTGTTCTCCATCGCGCCCATGTTGAAGTCGGACACCGCGACGATGTTGAAGACGGCGAGGTCGTATTCGCAGCCGAACACCTCCTCGTCCCATGCCATCGAGCGCTTCAAGGCGTCCATGGCGTAACCGGCGAGCGCCTCCTTGCCGTGCTCGACATGGATGCCCAGAGCGACCTCGCGGCCCGAGCGGGTGACGAAGCGATCGGAAACGGTGCCGAGGTCGCCGGCGACGAGCGCGAACAGGTAGGACGGCTTGGGGAAGGGGTCGTGCCAGACGGCGTAGTGCAGCCCGTCCGCGAGGTCGCCCTGCTCGACCGGGTTGCCGTTGGACAGGAGCAGCGGCGCTGCGTCCTTCCGTGCCTCGACGCGCACGGTGTAGACCGACAATATGTCGGGCCGGTCGAGGAAATAGGTGATACGGCGAAAACCTTCCGCCTCGCATTGGGTGCAGTAGACGCCGTTCGACAGGTAAAGGCCCATCAGCGCGCCGTTTTGCGCCGGTGAGAGTTCGGTCTCGATCGTCAGCGTGAAGCGCTGCGCGGCGGGCAGGGCCGCGATCTCCAGCCGGTCCGACGTCGCCTCATACGAGGTCGGCTCCAGCGGAGCGCCGTCGAGGGACAGCTTTTTCAACACGAGGCCGTCGCCGTCCAGCACCAGCGGAACGGATGCCGCGACGCCTTCGCGTCGTTCGACCGTCAGCACGGCCGTCACCTGCGTGGCGTCCGGCGAGAGGCGGAAGGAAAGATCGGTCGCAGGGATCAGATAATCGCTGGCGCGATAGTCCTCGAGCCTGAAGACCTGGCCGGTGTCTGTACGCATCCTGCACTCTCGTCTGCCGGCCCTTGAGGCCGTGGTTCAACAAAATTGAAGTCGCGACCCTTTACACGAAACCGCCTCTCGACAAAACTGCGATGAACCTTATCTGAAGGTTCGTTCCCAACCATCGTCGCGAGGACGTCATGACGGTAGCCACACCGAAGTTCGGCATGGGCGCTTCCGCGCTCCGGGTCGAGGATCGCGCCTTCATCACCGGCAAGGGGCGCTATACCGACGATATCAGCCCCCAGGGCGTGCTGCACGGCTACGTGCTGCGCTCGCCCGTCGCCAATGGAAAGTTCACGATCGGCTCGCTCGACGCCGCCCGCGCTGCGCCCGGCGTGCATCTGGTGCTGACAGGTGCCGATCTGGGCCATATCGCCGACCTCAAGTCGGGCGTCATGCAGAAGCAGCCCGACGGCACCCGCGCGCCGACGCGCGACATTCCGGTGCTGTGCCGTGACCGTGTGCACTATGTCGGCGACGCGGTCGCCTTCGTCGTCGCCGATAGCCGTGCCTTGGCGCAGGACGCCGCCGAACTCATCGAGGTCGACTATGACAGCGAGGACGCCGTTTCCGGCACCGCCAACGCGCTCGATCCGGCCGCCCCCCTGGTCTGGCCGGAACTCGGCTCGAACCGGGCGCTCCTCTACCATGTCGGCGACAAGCCCAGGACCGAGGCGGCCTTTGCACGCGCCGCGCGCGTAACCCGCGTCGAGTTCGTCAACAACCGCCTGGTCTGCAACTACATGGAAGCGCGCGCCGCCATCGGCGAGTGGAACGAGGCTGAGGACCGCTTCGTGCTGACCACAGGTTCGCAGGGCGTGCACTCCATGCAGAAGGTCATCGCCGAACTGTTCGGCCTGGAAAAGAAGAAGCTGCGCGTCGTCACTCCGGACGTCGGCGGCGGTTTCGGCCCCAAGACCTTCGTCTATCGCGAATATCCGCTAGTCCTGGAGGCCGCCCGCCGCCTCGGCCGTCCGGTCAAGTGGACCGGCGACCGCACCGAGCACTTCCTCACCGACGCGCAGGGGCGCGACAATGCGGTGGTTGCCGAGATGGCGATGGACGCCGATGGCCGGTTCCTTGCCATGCGCGTGCGGCTGACCGCCAATCTGGGCGCCTACATCTCCCAGTATGGGCCCTACATCCCCTTCGTCGGCGTATCGATGTCGACCGGCGTCTACGACATCGGCGCCATCGACGTCGAGGTGAACGGCGTCTACACCAACACCTGTCCGGTCGATGCCTATCGCGGCGCCGGCCGCCCGGAGGCGGCGCTGCTGCTGGAAAAGCTGGTGGATGCCTGCGCCCGTGACACCGGGTTGGCGCCGGACGAAATCCGCCGCCGCAATTTCATCCGGCCCGCGCAAATGCCCTACCGCACCCAGACCGGCCGTCTCTACGACACCGGCGAGTTTGACGGCCATATGAGCCTCGCCATGGAACGCGCGGAATGGAAAGGCTTTTCCGCGCGGCTCGACGAAGCGAAGGCGCGCGGAAAAATCCGCGGCATCGGCATGGCCACCTATATCGAGGCCTGCGCCTTTGCCGGTTCCGAGCCGGCTTTCGTCGAACTGAACGGCGACGGCACGGTGACGTTGAAGATCGGCACGCAGACCAACGGCCAGGGCCACGCCACCGCCTATGCCCAGTTCGTCGCCGAGAAGCTCAACCTGCCCATCGAGCGCATCCATGTCAGGCAGGGCGACACCGACGAGCTTCCCGCCGGCGGCGGCACCGGCGGCTCGCGCTCGATCCCGCTCGGCGGCGTTTCGGCCGCGCGCGCCGGCGCCGACCTGGCGCAGAAGATCAAGCGCATCGCCGCCGACGAGCTGGAGGCTTCCGCCGGCGATATCGAACTGGAGGACGGCACCGCCCGCATCGTCGGCACCGACCGGGCGCTCGGTTTTTCCGACATCGCCAAGGCGGCGAAACAGCCGGACGATCTCAAGGGTTTTGGCGAATTCGTCCAGAACGAGGCGACCTATCCCAACGGCACGCATATCTGCGAGGTCGAGATCGATCCGGAAACCGGCGCGACGGACGTCGTGCGCTATACGATCGTCGACGATTTCGGCGTCACGGTGAACCCGATCCTGCTCGAAGGCCAGGTGCATGGCGGCGTCGTGCAGGGCATCGGCCAGGCCTTGTCGGAGGACACGGTCTATGGCGAGGACGGGCAACTCTTGACGGCGAGCTTCATGGACTATGCCGTGCCGCGCGCCGATACCGTGCCGTCCTTCCATTTCGAGACGCGCAACGTGCCTTCCACCACCAACGCGCTCGGCATGAAGGGGGCCGGCGAGGCCGGTACGATCGGCGCCACGCCGGCCGCGCTCAACGCGGTGACGGACGCGCTTCATCGTGCCTGCGGCGTCGGCCATATCGAGATGCCGGCAACGCCCGCGCGGGTGTGGGCGGCGATCCACGGCGCGGCCTAGGTGGAACAGCCTGCCGCCCCCGGCGCGCGCGGCGCACTGACGGCGATAACGCTCAAGGTCACGTCCGTGGCGGTTTTCGTCGCCATGTCTTCGCTCATCAAGGCCGCGGGCGCCGTGCCCGCGGGCCAGATCGTCTTCTTCCGCTCCTTCTTCGCGATCTTCCCGATCCTGGACGCCACGGCGCGCCACAACGCCATGCTCTCCGGGCAGATCAACGTCAACTACGGCGACGTGACGAATCTCGATCAGGCGAAGCAGCAGGGCTGGAACATCGCCGAGCGCGTGTCCGGATGGGTCGGTCTGCAGTTCACCGATCACACCGGCGCGAAGGTCGAGGCCCTCGGCAAGACCGAGGTGCGCCAGGCGCTGAACTACGCATTCGACGGCGCGGCGATCCTCCAGGCGGTCGGGTCCGGGGCGGGTGTCGTCACGAACCAGGTCTTCCCCGACGGCGGCGCGACGAACGACGCGAGCCTCAACGACATGTACGCGTTCAACGTCGCGAAGGCGAAGGAGCTCCTCGCGGATGCCGGGTACCCGAACGGCTTCTCGGTGACGATACCGATGTCGCCGATCTTCGCCCAGTGGCAGCCCTCGGCCGAGCAGGCGCTCACCGACATCGGCGTGACCGTCACGTGGGACCAGATGCAGCAGCCGGACTACCAGCTCAACGCCGCGTCGTACCCGATGTTCATCGCGTTCCTCGCGATGGACGGCAACTCGGTCGCGACCGTCGCTCGGCAGGTGACCAGCAAGCAGTGGTTCAACCCCGCGCCCGACTACGCGTCCTTCCCGGAGGTCGCCTCGATCGTCGACGAGATCAACACGACGACCGGTGACGAGCAGGCCTCGGCGATCGCGGACCTCAACACGAAGCTCACGGAGCTCGCGTGGTGGTCGGTCTGGTACCAGGCCAACAACACGTACTACAGCGTTCCGGGCATCACGGTGCAGCCGGTGATCGGCATGATGTTCCCGACGCTGCGCTACATCCAGCACGGCTGATGTCCAGGAGGTGGCGGGCTCCGCCCGCCACCTCCCCGGCCCGGTTCCCACCCCCGATTGGACCCCGATGATCCTGTTCACCCTCAAGCGGCTGCTGAGCGGCGTCGTGCTGCTGGTGGCCGTGTCCGTGGCGACGTTCTTCCTCGCGCACACCGCGATCTCAGACCCCACCGCGGCGCTCCTGGGCACCTCCGCGAGCCCCGAGCAGCAGGCGGCGCTGGCGCAGAAGATCGGCATCGACCGGCCGCTGCTCGTGCAGTTCTGGGACTGGTTCTCGCATCTGCTGATGGGCGACTTCGGTGTCTCCTGGCGCAACTTCCAGCCCGTCGGAGCGCAGCTCGCCATCAAGGTCCCGGTGACCCTGTCGGTCGTGACCGCCGCGACGATCATCACCGCGGTCGTCGGAACCGCGTTCGGTCTCATCGCGGGGCTCCGCCCCGGCGGATGGTTCGACCGCATCACGAAGGCGATCTCGGTCGTCCTGTTCGCGCTGCCCGGGTTCTGGGTGAGCCTCGTGCTCGTCATCTGGTTCGCGATCGATCTGAAGTGGTTCCCGGCGGTCGGGTACGTCCCGCCGACGCAGTCCGTCGTCGGCTGGCTCGGGTCGATCACGCTGCCGTCGGTGGCGCTGGCGCTCGGAGGCATCGTCGCCGTCGCAGAGCAGCTGCGCAACGCCGTCCTGGCATCCAAGCGCCAGGACTACGTGCGAACGCTTCGCAGCCGGGGGCTGAGCGGGCCGCGGGTCACCGTGCACATCCTGCGGAACTCCTCACCGGCCGCGCTCACCGTCCTCGCCCTCATGTTCGTGGGGCTCCTCTCCGGAGCGATCGTGGTGGAGGCCATCTTCAGCCTCCCCGGCATCGGTCAGCTGACCCAGGCGTCGTCGCAGAACGGCGACATCCCGATGCTCCTCGGCATCACGGTCGTCTCCATCGTCTTCGTCGTCATCGTCAACCTCCTCCTCGACCTCGTGCTCGGCTGGATCAACCCGAAGGTGCGCGTGTCATGACCGCAACGACCCTGACCGGGGCCATCGACCCCGAACGCGCGCGCCGTGGCGGGCTGCTGGGGCGCTTCCTCCGACGCCCCGCGGGCCTCATCCCGCTCGTCATCTTCGTGCTCATCGTGCTCGTCGCCGTCTTCGCGCCCCTCCTCGCTCCGCACGACCCGGCCTTCGTCGACCTCTCCATCGCCAAGGCGCCCCCGAGCGCGGCGCACCCGCTGGGCGGCGACTCCACCGGTCGCGACATCGCGCTCGTCACGATCATCACCGCCCTCGTCGCAGGCGTTCCCGCCGGCGTCGTCGCCGGGTACTTCGGCGGCGTGTTCGACCGGATCTCCACGTGGGTCAGCGACGCCCTGCAGTCGATCCCCGGCATGATCATCCTGCTCGTCGTCGCGGCGGGCACGCGGTCGAACTTCGTCCTGCTCATGATCACGGTCGGTGTCTTCATGGCGCCGGGCTACTTCCGGATCGCCCGCTCCACGACGATCGCGGTGCGTGCCGAGCCGTACATCGATGCCGCTCGCGTGTCCGGCCTCGGCAACGCGCGCATCCTCGGTGCGCACATCATCCGCTCCGTGTACGCGCCGGTCATCATCCAGACGGCGCTCACGGCCGGCATCGCGATGGACATCCAGGCGGGCCTCCAGTTCCTCGGCATCGGCGATGCGAACACGCCCAGCTGGGGCGCCATGATGAACGAAGGCTTCCGGCTGATGCTGTCGAACCCGCTCATCCTGTTGTGGCCGTCGGCGGCGCTCGGCATCACGATCGCGGTGCTCGCCGTCATGGGGTCGACACTCGCCGAGCTCGTCCAGGTCCGCACGCCCGAAGCGAAGAAGGACCGGGCGCTGGCCCGACGCGCCCGCCGCGGCGCCGCCGGAGTCGCCATCGTGACGGAGGAGGAGGTCCGGCCGCAGCCCGTGACGCTCTCCACGGGGACGCTTCGCCACATCGCGGAGAGCTCCGCCGCGCGCATCGAGAATCTCCGCGTCACGTACGACACGCCCGCCGGGCTCGTCGAAGTCGTGCACGGGATCTCCCTCGACGTCGGTGCCGGCGAAGTCGTGGGGATCGTCGGCGAATCCGGCTCGGGCAAGTCCCAGACGGTCTTCTCCGTGCTCGATCTGCTCCCCGAGGGCGGCAACGCCCACGCGGACGGCATCTGGGTCGGCGGCAAGGACGTCACGCGGCTCGACCGGCGCCGTCGCCACGCACTGCTCGGCCGCGAGATCGGCTACATCCCGCAGGAGCCGATGTCGAACCTCGACCCGTCGTACACGATCGGCCATCAGCTCGTCGAGCCGCTGCGCAGCGTCCACGGGATGCCGCGCGCGCAGGCGCGGACGCTCGCGCGCGACATGCTCGTGCGCGTCGGGATCGTCGATGAAGAGCTCCAGCTTGCCATCGGGCGTCGCCCGGTAGAGGCGCGACGGCTCATAGCAGGCGATGAAGAGGTTGCCGTCGGCGTCGAAGGCGAGACCGTCCGGCAGCCGCTCGATCCCATCGACGAAAACGTCCGCCCCGCCGGCCGAGCCATCCTCAAGGATCGGGATGGACTGCACGCGACTGCTGAAGGTCTCGGCGACGAAGAGCGATTCGTGGTCAGGCGAAAGCGCCATCCCGTTGGCGAAGTTGAGCGGCGGCTCATGCCACACATTTGGCTGGCCGGTGTCGAGGTCGAAGCGCCAGATGCTCGGCCCCAGGAGTCCGGCAGGGCGGCTGTCGCTGATGTAAAGGCAGTTGCGGTCGACATCGACCACCGGGAAGTTGGGCGTGTTGAAGAGGTCGCGTCCATCGACGAACGTCACCAATTCGCCGCTGCTCGGATCGAAGCGGTAGATCGCCTTGTGGGCCAGGTCGCAGGTGAAAAGACGGCCCTGCGCGTCGAAGGCGAGTCCAAGGGTGAAGCCGCCGGTGGTCGCCTTCTGCTCGATCGCGGAGCCGTCCGGAGCGATCCGGTAAATCTCGCCGGTTTCGCCGCCGCACCAGATCGCGCCGTCAGCCGCGACCGCGACGCCCTCCGGGTGGTTCAAGCGGGTCGGTCCCGTTGTGGCGTCGAAAAAGACGCTGGCGCGGCTGGCGGGCAGAATCGGGTCCATGAACACTCCCTATTGCAGGCTAGGCGTCAGGCCGACCGTCGGATCGGCCCAGCGGTCGTTGGGCACGATCGCGAACCAATCGGGCCGACCGGGATCGCGGTCGTAGGCGTAGCCGCCGAGTTCTTCGTAAAGCTCCCGGTATTGGCGCAATTTCTCGCGGTCGAGCGTGACGCCAAGCCCCGGACCGTTGGGAACCGCGATCGCGCCGTTGCGGTAGGCCATCAGCCCGCCCTCGATCACATCGTCCCGCAAATGGTGGTAGTGGGCGTCGGCCGCGAACGCGAGATTGGGCAATACCGCGCCGAGATGCAGCATCGTCGCAAGTTGGATGCCGAGCTCGCCCGAGGAATGGACAGCGATGCCTAATTGGAAGGTCTCGCAGACGCCCGCCGCCTTGACGCAGGGCCGAATCCCACCCCAGAAGGTCGTGTCGAGCAGGATCACGTCGACGGCGAGAT
>NZ_JAFKID010000021.1 GCF_017306545.1 Mesorhizobium sp. | reverse complement strand
GGGGAGGGGTTAGGGGTAGGGGTCACGTCAAGCAAAGCCAGCACGAACCGTTCCTACTCCGCCGCCGCCAGTTCGGCCTTCACTTCATCGAGGATGCGCTTGCCCTCGCCCTGGCCGATGCGGGCGATGTCGTCCTGGTATTTCAGGAGCACGCCGATGGTGTCCGACACCGTCTCGGGGTCGAGCGCCACCTTGTCCAGCTCGGTCAGCGCGCCGGCCCAGTCGATCGTCTCGGCAACGCCCGGCGCCTTGAACAGCTCGATCTGCCTCAGCCGCTGCACGAAGGCGACGACTTCGGCCGACAGACGCCGGTTGGCGCCCGGCACCTTGCGGCCGACGATCTCCAGTTCGCGCCGTGCGTCGGGATAGTCGACCCAGTGATACAGGCAGCGCCGCTTCAGCGCGTCGTGGATCTCGCGCGTGCGGTTGGTGGTGATGATGACGATAGGCGGCTCTTCGGCCTTGATGGTACCGAGTTCCGGCACCGTCACCTGGAAGTCGGAGAGGATTTCCAAAAGGTAGGCCTCGAACGCCTCGTCGGTGCGGTCGAGTTCGTCGATCAGGAAGACGGGGGCGGCGCCCGCCTTGCCGGTCAACGCGTCGAGCACCGGGCGACGGATCAGGTATTTTTCCGAAAAGACGTTCTTTTCCATGGCCGAGCGCTCGACCGAGCCCGCCGCCTCCTCCATGCGGATCTCGATCATCTGGGCGGCGTAGTTCCATTCGTAGACGGCCGAGGAAACGTCCAGCCCCTCGTAGCATTGCAGGCGGATCAGCCGGCGCCCCAGCGCCGAGGCCAGCACCTTGGCGATCTCGGTCTTGCCGACGCCGGCCTCACCCTCGAGGAACAGGGGCCGCTGCATGCGCAGCGACAGGAACAGCACCGTCGCCAGCGCGCGGTCGGCGACGTAGTCGGCCCCGGTCAAAAGGGCGAGCGTTTCATCGATCGTCCCCGGCAAGGGACGCGGGACAGGTGAAGTCAATTTGTGCTCCGTGCCTGCGGCCGGGCACGTCACAGGATATGATAGCCGCGGTCGTGATAGATCAGCGGGTGCAGGTTATCGCCGAGGCGCAGGCCTGTCACCTTGCCAAAAAGCACACGATGCGTGGCCATGTCCCTGGCCTCGACCAGTTCACAGTCAAAGACGGCCAGCGCGTCCTTCAGCGCCGGCGCGCCGGTGGAAATGACGTCCCATTCGGCCAGCGCGAAACGCTCTTCCGGCGACAGGCCGGTCTGGCCGGAAAAGCCGGTGGCCAGATCCCGGTGATGCGAAGCCAGCGTGTTCAGCGCAAAGCGGCCGTTGACGGCGAAAGGCTCGTTGCGCGGGTTCTCGCGGTTCAGGCAGGCGAGCACCATGGGCGGCGAATCCGACACCGAACAGGCGGCGATCACCGTCGTGCCGCGCCGGCCCGCCCGACCGTCGGTGGTGATGACATGCACATGGCCGGCAAAATGGCTCATGGCGTCGCGATAGGCCTGAGGCCCTATGTCGTTCTTCTTCAGCACGATTGAATCCCGCCATCCGCTCCCGCGAATATGTATGAATGAAAACCATAGCCTACAAGAAAAGCGTTAATCTGCGCTGTCGCCTTTTCACGAGTTGCGAAGAAAACCGCCCGCCTATACGACTGAGCCGCGAAAACCGGCCAAGCCGGCGAAGGGATTGCGGTTGCCAGCCATCTGCCCAGCCATCAGTAAAGCCATAGCCGGCCTCGCCGCGAGTGCCGTTCTGGCAAGCGCCGCGCCTGCCGGCGCACAGGTGCTTGCAATCGGCGTGGCGGCGCCCCTGTCGGGAGCATCGGCGGCGCTTGGCAAACAGGTCGAGGCCGGCGCGACGATCGCGGCCGGCAGGCTGGGCGTCGAGGCGCGCGTGGCGGACGATGCCTGCACGGCCGAGGGCGGCGCTGCCGCGGCGCGGCAGTTCGCGACGGCAAAGGTCGCCGCCGTCGTCGGTTTCCTGTGCACCGAGGCGATCGAGGCGGCGCTGCCGATCCTGAAGGACGCCGGCATTCCGGTCGTCACGGTGGGCGTGCGCACCGAAAGCCTCACCGACCGGCGCGAAAAGACCGGCTGGCCGGTGTTCCGGCTGGCGCCGCGCGGCGACGACGAGCGCAACGCGGCCGCCGCGATCCTGACGAAGCTGTGGCGCGACCAGCCCTTCGCCGTTGTCGACGATGGCACCATCTACGGCCGCGACCTCGCCGAAACGGTGCGCAACACGGCCGAGCAGTCCGCGCTCAAGCCCGTCTTCATCGACACCTATCGCCCCGGCATGGACAATCAGATCGGCCTTGCCGGACGGTTGAAGAAAGCCGGCGCCGCGCGCGTCTTCGTCGGCGGCGACGGCAGCGACGTCGCCCTGCTCGGCCGCGACGCCGCAAAGCTGGACGCCGGCCTGACCATCGCCGGCGGCGAGGCGTTGCGGGCCGCGCCCGCCGACGTGCCCTATGCCGACGGCACGCTGATGATCGCGCTGCCCGAATGGGCGGACGTAGCGAACGCCGGGGCACTGTCGGATTTTTCCGCCGCCGGCGTCATTCCCGAAGGCTACGCGCTGCCCGCTTACGCGGCGGTGGAGATCGTCAAGGCCGCGACGGCGGATGCCGACGGCAAGCCCTTGGCGCAAGGTCTGGAAGGCAGGGATTTCACGACCGCCATCGGTCCGGTTCGCTTCGACGCCAAAGGCGACCTGACCCGCAATCCCTACCGCGCCTTCCGCTTCGAAAACGGGAAATTCGCGCCCCTGCCGCCGGAAGGACAATGATGCCTGCCATGAGAACGATGCGCGCCGGGCCGACGAACCTCATCACCGATGTCGCCGGCTTGCTGGTCGGCAATGCCGAAGACGCGAAGCTGAAATCCGGCGTCACCGCCGTTCTGTGCGAGACGCCGGCCGTCGCCTCCGTGCAGGTCCTCGGCGGCGCGCCGGGCACGCGCGAAACCGACCTGCTCGAACCGCACAACACGGTGGAAGCGGTCAACGCCGTGGTGCTGTCGGGCGGCTCGGCCTTCGGCCTCGACGCCGCCTCCGGCGTGCAGGCGGCGTTGCGGGAAAAAGGCATCGGTTTCGAGGTCGGCGGCCACCACATCCCCATCGTGCCGGCGGCGATCCTGTTCGACCTCATCAACGGCGGCGACAAGGACTGGGGCCGTTACCCGCCCTATCGCGACCTCGGCTATCAGGCCGTCCAGGCCGCCGCCGCGGATTTTTCGCTGGGAAGCGCCGGCGCCGGGACCGGCGCGCTGGTTGCGGGCCTGAAAGGAGGCCTCGGCTCGGCGTCCACCGTTCTCGAAAGCGGCATCACCGTCGGCGCGCTGGTCGCCGTCAACGCGGTCGGCTCGGTGACTGTGGGATCGAGCCGGCATTTCTGGGCCGCGCCCTTCGAGATCGATGCGGAATTCGGCGGATTGGGCGTGCCGGCAAACCCGCCGGCCGACGCCACGGCCATCCGGCTGAAAATCCGGCAGGAGATGGCCAGCACCACGATTGCCGTCATCGCCACCGACGCGGTGCTGACCAAGGCCGCCGCCAAGCGACTGGCGATTTCGGCGCATGACGGCTTCACCCGTGCCATCTGGCCGGCACACACGCCGATGGACGGCGACCTGGTGTTTTCGCTGGCGACGGGGGCCGGCGGAATCAAGCCCTCGCCCGACGCAGCGATCGACCTTTATGCGGCCGCCGGCGCAACCATGGCGCGGGCCATCGCGCGCGGCGTTCATGCCGCGACACCTAGGCCCGGCGACTTGATGCCGACGTGGTCACAGCGCAAGGATTGAGCTGGGAAGCAGGCGCCCTCCGCTCCCGCGATGCGGCGGCAAGCCCAGCCCTATCGTCAAGTCGGATCGCCCTCTTCCTCCTCGAACTCGTCCACGGCGACGTCGGCATTCGCTGACAGGCGCACCCTGTCGCCCTCTACGCCCGCGACAAGACTCGCCGGAATGTAGTGATGGTGCCCCTTGTGCGAGCCCATGCCGCTGTCGGCCTTGGTCAGCTTGATGCGGTCGCCTTCCATGTGGTCAACAGTGCCGACATGGACGCCGTCGGCGCCGATGACTTCCATATGCTCGCGGATGTTGCTGTTCATGACGGTTCTCCATTTCAGCAAGGACGCAAAACGGCCAACCGGCCGTTTGGATGCCTCGCGGCAACGATATTTCTGATGCGAAGGTGCCGGCCTCCTGCCATCATGCGCACGGACAGAGGGATTCCATGCAGATACGCTCCGCCTTGTTCGCCGCCGCCCTTGCGGCGCTGACCGCTGCCCCGGCTCTCGCCGGCGATGCCGCGCAACTGGAAATCCTCGGCTTCTCCAAGGATGGCGGCGTCTTCGCCTTCGAGGAATACGGCGTGCAGGACGGGTCCGGCTTTCCCTACGCCAACCGCTACTACATCGATACGGCGACCGACGCCTTCGTGAAGGGCACGCCGATCCGGGTGCGGCTGGACGACGAAAACGCCTCGCTGGCCGACGCCCGCAGCAAGGCGCGCGCTAAAGGCGAAGCCATCGTCAAGCAGGACGAACTCGCCGCCAATCGCGGCTTCACGGCCGGGCTGAACCCAGTCACCGAGCTTTCGGCCGACCCTCACCGTATCGTCGTCAATCCGCGGCCGGTCTTTCCGGCCATTGACCCGCCGCTGGAGTTCCGGCTGGAGGAAATCGCGCTCGGCAACCTGCCCGGCATCGAAACCTGCAACAGCCAGGGCGCAATCAACGGATTTCGACTGCTGCGGATCGACGCCAGTCCCGGCGGCCGGACGAAGGTGCTGCATGAGGACAAGGCGATTCCGCAGAGCCGGGGTTGCCCGAACGGCTACGCCATCGGCGGGGTGCAGACCTTCGGCGCCGGCGCGCTTAGCGCCTACGCCGTGCTGATTTCGGTGCGGCAATACGGTTTCGAGGGGCCTGACCATCGCTGGCTCGCGGTGACGGGCCGCCTGTGACGATCCTGTCGTCGCGAAAGCCCTCTCGCGTGGACGCCGGGTATGCCGGCCGGTTCGCGGCGGCTATGCCGCCATGGCGCGCGGCGCTGCTCGGCGCGCTGCTGTGGGGGCTCGCGATGGGCGCCAGCGCGCTCGCCGCCCTGCTCATCGAGCGTTGGGAAACGCCCTCGCTGATCGGCACCGTCGTCGTCCTGTTCGCATGCGGCGGAGCGGTCGCCTTTCCGCCGGCGCTCGCTCTCGCCCGGCTGCTGGCCGCCGGCGCCCGCACGGAGACAGCCTTCGCCGCCGCCTTCGTGTCGCTGGCGGCGACGACGATCGGCTTCACCGCCCTGTTCTTCGCGCTCTACTACCGCAGCTATTATGCGCAGTGGCATGCCGAGCCGCTGACGCGGCTTTGGGCGATCCAGTTCATCCATACGACGGCGGGCGCGGTCTACCAGTTCGCCGTGCTTGGCCTGCGGCTCTATTTCCCCCTCGGCTTCGTCGCCCTGTTCGCCGGCGCGCTGACGAGCATCCGCTTTGTCCGCCATGCGCGTTGAGGAATCCCCCCGGCTCTGTTAGGAGGCGGCGACAATTCCCACACACGGCAGGACCGCCCGATGATCCCACGCTATTCCCGGCCGGAAATGGTCGCCATCTGGTCGCCCGAGACGCGCTTTCGCATCTGGTTCGAGATCGAGGCACACGCCTGCGACGCGTTGGCCGAACTCGGCGTCATCCCGAAGGAAGCGGCGAAGACCATCTGGGAAAAGGGTAATGCTGCGACCTTCGACGTCGAGCGCATCGACGAGATCGAGCGCGTCACCAAGCACGACGTCATCGCCTTCCTGACCCATCTGGCCGAATTCGTCGGGCCGGACGCGCGCTTCATCCATCAGGGCATGACCTCGTCGGACGTGCTGGACACCTGCCTTGCCGTGCAGCTCACCCGCGCCAGCGACCTCTTGCTCGCCGACATCGACGGCCTGCTGGCGGCGCTCAAGCGGCGCGCCTTCGAGCACAAGGACACGATCACCATCGGCCGCAGCCACGGCATCCATGCCGAGCCGACCACTTTCGGCGTCAAGCTGGCGGAAGCCTATGCGGAATTTTCGCGTGCCCGCGAGCGGCTGGTGTTCGCGCGGGAGGGCATCGCCACCTGCGCGATTTCCGGCGCCATCGGCACCTTCGCCAACATCGACCCCTACGTGGAAGAGCATGTGGCGAAGAAACTCGGCCTGAAGCCGGAGCCCGTCTCCACGCAGGTCATTCCGCGCGACCGTCACGCCATGTTCTTCGCCACGCTCGGCGTCATCGCCTCGTCCATCGAGCGGCTGGCCATCGAGATCCGCCATCTGCAACGCACCGAGGTGCTGGAAGCGGAGGAATATTTCTCGCCCGGCCAGAAGGGCTCGTCGGCCATGCCGCACAAGCGCAACCCGGTGCTGACCGAAAACCTGACGGGCCTTGCCCGCATGGTGCGTTCCTATGCCATGCCGGCGATGGAGAACGTCGCGCTCTGGCACGAGCGCGACATCTCGCACTCGTCTGTCGAGCGAATGATTGGCCCGGACGCGACGGTGACACTGGATTTCGCACTGGCGCGGCTCACCAGCGTCGTCGACAAGCTGCTGGTCTACCCGGACAATATGCTGAAGAATTTGAATCGCTTCCGCGGGCTTGTTCATTCGCAGCGCGTGCTGCTGGCGCTGACGCAGGCCGGCGTTTCGCGCGAGGACGCCTACCGGCTCGTCCAGCGCAACGCCATGAAGGTGTGGGAACAGGGCAAGGATTTCCTCGAAGAACTGCTGGCCGACAAGGAGGTCACGGACGCCCTGCCCGAAGCCGAAATCCGCGAGAAATTCGACCTCGGCTACCACACCAAGCATGTGGATACGATCTTCAAGCGGGTGTTCGGCGAAGCGTGAGGCGATGCCCACGATCTTGCGGCTGGAGGGGTATCGCTTCTTTTTCTATAGCCGCGAGAACAATGAACCTCCACATATCCATGTGGAACTGGGCGACGCCGTTGCCAAATTCTGGCTCGAGCCGGTTGAGGTGGCATCGTCCAAGCGGTTCCGCGCTCATGAACTCGGTACGATCCGGCAAATCGTGCTAGACTATCAATCCACTTTCGTGAGTGCGTGGAATGACCATTTTAACGCTGGTTAGTGAACCGCTCGTAACAGACGTTCGTTTCTCGGATGCAAGCCTTGGGGTGACGCTTGAGGACGGGCGGGAGATTTCCGTGCCGATCGTCTGGTTCCCGAGACTTCGAGACGCCAGTGCCGCCCAGCGGCAAAACTGGCGCCTTATTGGCCGGGGCGAAGGGGTACACTGGCCAGATATCGATGAAGACATTTCGGCATACGGGCTTCTGGCAGGCTATAGCGCGACAACACCTGCCGGCGCTCGTAGCGCATAACGTCAAACCTTGTCCGGCACCAACCGGATAAGCGTTCCCCACGGGTCCTGCTTCTCGCTCGAAGTCGAGGCAAGCGAAGACCGCAACTCGACCCACGACAAGCCGCTGCGGGACGGATCGCGGCGGCCGGCGCCGGGGCTCTGCCAGGTGTTGCCGGCAATGTGGTGGTGATAGCCGCCCGACGACATGAAGGCGGCCTGCGTGCCGTAGCGCGCCACCGTGTCGAAGCCGTACGCCTCCTTCCAGAAGCTTTCGGCCGCACCAGGATCGCCGACGCGCAGGTGGACATGACCGACTACGGTGTTTTCCGGCATGCCCTGCCAGGCGGCGTCGCCTTCCGGTACCGAGCCGACAACTCCGGGAATATCCATGCGCGCGGTCGCCATCTTGACCATGCCGTTCTCCCACACCCAGCCCTCATGCGGCCGGTCGACGTAGATTTCGATGCCGTTGCCTTCCGGATCGGTCAGGTAGAGCGCCTCGGAAACGATATGATCGGAAGCACCGTCGATCTGGATACGGTCAGCGATGGCATGGTTGATCCAGCGGCCGAGGTCGGCACGGCTGGGCAACAGGAATGCCGTATGGAACAGGCCGGCGGCGCGCGGATCGTCCGCTTTGGCGGCGGGGTCGCGCTCCAGCACCAGCAGCGGGCGGCCGGGAGAACCCAGCGTGATCGTTTCGCCGTCGCGTGCCAGTTCCTGCAAACCGACGACGGTGCGATAGAAATCGGCCAGGGCGTCGGCGTCGCGGGCTTTCAGGCCGACGCGGGCGACGCTGACCGGCGTGGTGGCGGCAAAGGGCAGTTCGCTCATCATGAACTCCATCGGCGGCACAGGTCGCCGCGCTAGCTGGCGCGCCGCATCGGAGTACGGCGCTTTCTTGCTCCTAGAGATCGTTCATCGCCATCGTTCACACAAGACAGTCAAATGCGAACATCGTGTTCACACTTTTGATTGTGTCCGGCCGCGAGCCCGGTTGCGCCGCGCCGTGCGGCTCGCTACATGCCGGCCATGAAAGTCAAGGAAGCAGATATCCTCATCGTGCCGGGTTATACCAATTCCGGCCCCGACCACTGGCAAAGCCGCTGGGAGACGAAGCTACCAACCGCCCGACGGGTCGAGCAGGCGGAGTGGTCGAAGCCGGTGCGCGAGGACTGGACGGCAAGGGTGGCGCAGGCCGTCAACGAAGCCGAAAAACCGGTGGTGATCGTGGCGCATTCGCTCGGCGTGCCGAGCGTGGTGCAGGCGCTGCCGTTGTTCACGAAGCCCGTCGCCGGCGCCTTCTTCGTCGCGCCGCCGGATGTGGCAAATCCCGAGATCAGGCCACGCCACCTGATGACGTTCGGCCCCTACCCGCGCGACCCGCTGCCGTTTCCGTCGATCACCATCGCCAGTCGCAACGATCCCTATTGCGCCTTCGACGTAGCGGAAGACATCGCCGCCGCCTGGGGCTCGCTGTTCATCGATGCCGGGGAATCGGGCCATCTCAACAGCGAATCCGGCCACGGGCCCTGGCCGGAAGGCTCGATGACCTTCGCACAGTTCATGAGCAGGCTGTAGAAAAGCGAATAGCGAGCAGGATGACCCTATTCGCTCTTCTCCAGCGCGTCCTTCATTGCGCCGATCAGCGTCTTGGCGCCTTGGGCGATCAGTGCGTGCTCGGAACAGCCGGCCAGCAGCCGGTAGCCCATCTTGACGGCGCGGGGAGCCATCTTCGGATCGATGATATAGATGGCGCAATGCTTGCCGGCGGCGCGGGCGCGAGCCGCCACGGAAGCCACCGTTTCCATCATGTCTTCCAGCGTCGAATCCACCTTGGCGCCTCGCGTCCAGGCGATAGAGAAGTCGGACGGGCCGAGGAAGATGCCGTCGATGCCGGGTGTCGCCAGAATACCGTCCAGCGCATCGAGCGCGGCGCGCGTCTCGATCATGGCGAAGGCCAGCGTGCGCTGGTTGCTCGTCGCCAGCCACTCGGCCTGGTCGCCCTTGCCGTGGCGCGGGAAAGCGTAGGTCGGGCCCCAGGAGCGGCCGCCGAGAGGCGGATACTTCATCGCTTCGGCGAAAGCCTTGGCGTCGGCCACCGAATTGATCATCGGCGCAATCACCGCCTCGGCGCCGAAATCCAGCGCCCGGCTCGCCATATCGAAGCGGCCAACCGGAATGCGTACGATGGCCGGCTTGCCCACCGCCAGAACGGGGGCGATGGAGCGCAGCACGCTGTCCTCATTGTGGCCGCCATGCTGCATGTCGAGCGTCACGCAATCGAAGTCCTGTTTGGCGACGATCTCCACTGTCAGCGCATCCGGCACGCCCGACCAGGCGGAAATCAGCGTTTCATCAGCCTCCAGGCGGGCGCGCAGCGACATCTGTCCATCCTCATTGATTGAATCCAGTTTCAGCCGGAAACGGCTCGAAACGCAAAGAAAAACCGCCCGGAAGACCGGGCGGTCAATTGGTCCAGCAGGCGGCGCTGGCTCAACCCGCGCTTTTCACCTGCTCGGCCGCCTGCGCCATCAACTCGTCCATGGTACGGCGGATCTGGTGATCGGACTGGTCGACGCCGGCGGCGTCGAAATCCTTGCGGATCTTGCGGAAGACGTCGTGGTCGCCGGCTTCCTCGAAATCGGAATTGACGACGTCCTTGGCATAGGCCTCGGCATCGGCGCCGGTCTTGCCGAGTTTTTCGGCCGCCCACAGGCCGAGCGCCTTGTTGCGGCGGGCAACAGCCCGGAATTTCTGTTCCTCGTCGAGCGCGAACTTGCGCTCGAAGCCTTCCTGGCGGTCCTTCATGCTGGTCATGGCATTCCCTCCGGTGGAAAAGCGAGTCATCGCCGGTGAATATGTCGTCGCCGAGCACAAACCAAATGGGCGCGGATCGGTCAATATGCAACCTCTCCCCTCGCGCCGCGACATTCCGGCTCCAAATCGGTTGATGGCCCGGTATTGCTGATTGAGCAAAGGGCGCGATTGCGCTAGAGACCGCCATTGAAACCCATGGCGGCCCGCCGGTGCCGCAAGTCGAGGGACCGGTCGCAGCCGCCTGCCCTTCCAACCAGAGAACAATCCGATGAAGTCACGCCGCCGCATCTACGAAGGCAAGGCCAAGATTCTTTACGAAGGACCTGAGCCGGGAACGCTGATCCAGTTCTTCAAGGACGACGCCACCGCCTTCAACGCCAAAAAGCACGAAGTGGTGGACGGCAAGGGCGTGCTCAACAACCGCATCTCCGAGCACATCTTCAACCACCTGAACCGCATGGGCATCCCGACCCACTTCATCCGCCGCCTCAACATGCGCGAGCAGTTGATCAAGGAAGTCGAGATCATTCCGCTGGAAGTGGTGGTGCGCAACGTCGCCGCCGGCTCGCTGTCGAAGCGCCTCGGCATCGACGAAGGCACGGTGCTGCCGCGCTCGATCATCGAGTTCTACTACAAGGCCGACGCGCTGGACGACCCGATGGTGTCCGAAGAGCACATCACCGCCTTCGGTTGGGCCTCGCCGCAGGAGATCGATGACGTGATGGCGCTGGCCATCCGCGTCAACGATTTCCTTTCCGGCCTGTTCCTCGGCGTCGGCATCCAGTTGGTCGATTTCAAGATGGAGTGCGGCCGGCTCTACGAAGGCGACATGATGCGCATCGTCGTGGCCGACGAAATCTCGCCCGACAGCTGCCGGTTGTGGGACGTCGCCACGCAGGACAAGCTGGACAAGGACCGCTTCCGCCGCGACATGGGCGGGCTGGTGGAGGCCTATCAGGAAGTGGCGCGCCGCCTCGGCATCATGAACGAGAACGAGCCGCCGCGCCCGACCGGCCCGGTGCTGGTCTCGTCCAGCGATCCCAAGACCACCAAGCACTGAGGACCCGCCGCGTGATCAAGGCCCGTGTCACCATCACTCTCAAGAACGGCGTGCTCGACCCGCAAGGCAAGGCGATCGAGCACGCGCTGACCGGCCTCGGCTTCGGCGGCGTCGGCCAGGTGCGGCAAGGCAAGGTGTTCGACATCGAGATCGACGGCGCCGACAAGGCGCAGGCCGAAGCCGACCTCAAGGCCATGTGCGACAAGCTTCTGGCGAACACGGTGATTGAGAACTATAGTGTAGCCATTACCTGAGGTTGTGCCGGAGGGTGGAATGGCTGACGCAACAAACGATCTGCTTTACGAGGTTCTGAAATCCATTCAGCAGGAAATCCGAACCTTGAAGGAAGGCCAAGGCGATATCAGGCAAGAAATCGTATCGATCAGACTGGCGCAGCTCAGTACCCAGAACGATGTTCATAACATCTACGGGATGCTGGCCCGTCAGGATGAACGCCTCGACCGCATAGACCGTCGCTTGGAACTGCGCGAACTGGCCGAAAAATCACAAACCCCGTACGAGCCGCCGCTATGAAATCCGCCGTCGTCCTCCTCCCCGGTCTCAATCGCGACCGCGACATGATCGCGGCGTTGACGAAGATTTCCGGCCATGCGCCGGCGACCGTGTGGCAGACCGACACGGAAATTCCCGACGTCGACCTGATAACCATTCCGGGCGGTTTCTCCTTCGGCGACTATCTGCGTTGCGGGGCGATCGCGGCGCGCTCGCCGGTCATGCGCGCGGTGGCGGAGAAAGCGGCCAAGGGCGTCATGGTCGTCGGCGTGTGCAACGGCTTCCAGATCCTCGTCGAGGCCGGTCTGCTGCCCGGCGCGTTGATGCGCAACGCCTCGCTGAAATTCGTCTGCCGCGAAGTGAAGCTTCAGGTCGCCAATGCCAACACGGCGTTCACCCGCGGCTACCTGCAGCATCAGGTGATCCGCTGCCCGGTAGCGCATCACGACGGCAACTATTTCGCCGACGCCGAAACGCTGGCGCGCATCGAAGGCGAAGGCCAGGTGGTGTTCCGCTATGCCGAAGGCACCAACCCGAACGGCTCGGTCAACGACATCGCCGGCATCGTCTCGGCCAAGGGCAACGTGCTCGGCCTGATGCCGCACCCGGAAAACCTGATCGAAGCCGCGCATGGCGGCACGGACGGGCGGGCGCTGTTCGAGGGCGCGCTGGGGCTGGCCGCCTGACTCCTCACCCGCCGACGCTGGCGCGACGCGGAAAAGTCTGGAATCCTTGCCGAAAGCCGAACCCGAATCGACGGATGAGAGCATGACGATCCGCATAGCGACCACTTGTGCCCTGATCGCCCTTACCGGCGTCGCGCTCGCCGCCTGCCAGTCGAAGTCCTACAACGGCTCTTCCGGCGGCGGCGGCAAGAGCGCATCGCTCAAGGCCATGGAGCAGGTGGCGATCGCCGCGCACAAATGCTGGATCGCGTCAAAAGACCCGGCCTTCAAGGCCTATCAGATGGCCAACGAACTGAACAATTTCGGCGGCACGCCGCGCTTCCTGCTGGTGCCGGCCAAGCACTACGGCGGCAAGCCGCTGCTGGTGGTGCAGGCGAGCGGCAACTCCAGCCGCGTCGACGTCTACGGCCCGCTGATGGACGGCGCGCTCGGCAGCCGCATCGGCGCCGACATCGCCCGCTGGCAGACCGGCTCCGGCGACTGCGGATCGGCCGCTTAAGACGGCCATACGCAGAGTGTCATTCCGAGCCGTGCCGCGGACCCCGGAATGAGCAAATGCAGGCGGCCGGCCGCATTCATGTGAGCCTGCCTCCTGCCGGCCCGCCGCCGTTCCGATCGGGATCATTCCCATGGCGGCCGAATGCCTTCGCGATAGGCGTCGGCGCGGGAAATGCCGATATCCTTGAGCTGGTCGTCGGTCATTTCGAGCAACGCCATGCGGCTGCGCCGGCGCTCCAGCAACCGGCCGATCCATGCGGCGACCGACCGCAGGACGATCCTCACCCGCCGGACGAAAGCAGCGCGAGGCGGCAGGAACCGAAAGCCATCAGGATCGCTGATGATTGTATCAATTGTCTTCATCATTGCACCTGTATCTTGCTCAGAAATGCGAAGTCATTGGGATACAATCCCTATGAATTGACTTTCCATACGGTGCAATGTAGAAAATTGTCACCATGACAAATTGGCTTCCAGACCTATCCGGCTCAGGGCCGCTGTATCAGCGGCTGGCGGACCGCATCGAGGCCGACATAGACGGCGGCGCCATGCCCGCCGGCTTCAGGCTGCCGCCGCAGCGCGACCTCGCCTACGACATCGGCGCGACCGTCGGCACGGTCGGCCGCGCCTATCAGTTGCTGCGCGAACGGGGACTGGTCAGCGGCGAGGTCGGTCGCGGCACCTACGTGCTGAAGCGGCAGGATGCGACGCAGGCCGGCAACGACGCCCCCCGGCCCTATCAAGAAGGCACGCGCGCGATCGACGCGCCCGCCGACAAGCTGCGCTTCGACAGCACGGCCGCGCCCGATATCGGCCAGGGCACGGCGGTGAGCGACCTATTGGCGCGCATCGCCGCCGATCACCCGTCCGAGATTTCCAGCTATACGCGCGACTTTCCCCTGCGCTGGTACGAGGCCGGCAGCCGCTGGCTGGCGCGCAACGGCTTCCGCCCCGCGCCGGAGACGATCGTGCCGACCTTGGGCACCCATGCCGCCGTCATTTCCGCCATAGCGGCCCTGACCGCGCCCGGCGACACCATCGCCTTCGAGCACCTCACCTATTCGCAGATCGCCCGCAGCGCCGGGCTGATCGGCCGCCGCGTCACGCTGGTCGCATCGGACGCGCAAGGACTCGATCCCGACGATTTCGCCCATGTCTGCGCGCAGAAGCATCCGAAGATGATCTTCCTGATGCCGTCGATGCAGAACCCGACGCTCGCCACGCTGCCCATAGAGCGGCGGCAAGCGATCGCCCGCATCGCGCGCGAGCACAACGTCCTTTTGATCGAGGACGACCTCTACGGCGCGCTGGCGGACGACGATACGCCGCTGCTCGCCGAACTCGCGCCGGAGCGCACCATCGTCGCCGGCGGCCTGTCCAAATCGGTGGCGGCCGGGGTGCGCGGCGGCTGGCTGTCCTGTCCGCCGACCTACCGGCACCGCATCCGCGTCGCCCACAAGATGATGAGCGGCGGCCTGCCCTTCCTGACCGCGGAACTGTGTTGCCAGCTGGTGCTCTGCGGCCGCGCGGACGAGATCCATGCGCAGTCCGTTGCCGAGATCGAGGCGCGCACGGCCATCGTGCGGCGCAAGCTGGAGGGTTTCGAGTTCACGCTCGAAGACCGTATTCCCTTCGTCTGGCTCGCCCTGCCCGACCCCTGGCTTTCCGGCACGTTCAAGAACGCGGCGTTGCAGAACGGCGTGCTGGTCGACGACGAGGACGAGTTCAAGGCAGGCCGTTCGGAAAAGGTCTTTCACCGCATCCGCTTCGGCATCTCGCAGCCGCGCCGGCGCGAGCAGGTCGAGGCCGGCGTCGGCGTCATCCGCCGGCTGCTGGAGGAAGGCCGCGCCGGCTACGAGAGTTTTGCCTGACCCGCCGCCGGCGCCTGTGATTTTCGCCGGATTCCCGGCTTTCGTGGGTGTAACATCGGCCGGCTTCGGCTATAGCGACCTCGAAACGCGCTTTCGGAGCCGCCGCCGCCGATGACCATTTCCAACACCGTGCCGATCACACCCGAACTCATTGCCGCACATGGCCTCAAGCCGGACGAATACCAGCGCATCCTCGACCTGATCGGCCGCGAGCCGAGTTTTACCGAACTCGGCATCTTCTCGGCCATGTGGAACGAACACTGTTCCTACAAGTCCTCGAAGAAGTGGCTGCGCACGCTGCCGACCAAGGGCGACGTTGTGATCCAGGGGCCTGGCGAGAACGCCGGCGTGGTCGACATCGGCGACGGCGAGGCCGTCATCTTCAAGATGGAGAGCCACAACCACCCCTCCTACATCGAGCCCTACCAGGGTGCCGCGACCGGCGTCGGCGGCATCTTGCGCGACGTTTTCACCATGGGCGCGCGGCCGGTTGCGGCGATGAACGCGCTGCGCTTCGGCGATCCGGGTCATCCGAAGACAAAGCATCTGGTCGCCGGCGTGGTGGCCGGCGTCGGCGGCTACGGCAATGCCTTCGGCGTTCCGACGGTCGGCGGCGAGGTCAATTTCGACGCCCGCTACAACGGCAACATCCTCGTCAACGCCTTCGCGGCCGGCATCGCGAAGACCGACGCCATCTTCTACTCCAAGGCCGAGGGCGTCGGCCTGCCGGTCGTCTATCTCGGCGCCAAGACCGGCCGCGACGGCGTCGGCGGCGCCACCATGGCTTCGGCCGAGTTCGACGACTCGATCGAGGAAAAGCGCCCGACCGTGCAGGTCGGCGACCCCTTCACCGAAAAATGCCTGCTGGAAGCTTGCCTCGAACTGATGGCGTCGGGCGCCGTCATCGCCATCCAGGACATGGGCGCGGCGGGCCTGACCTGCTCCGCCGTCGAGATGGGCGCGAAGGGCGACCTCGGCATCGAACTCGACCTCGACAAGGTGCCGGTGCGCGAGGAGCGCATGTCGGCCTACGAGATGATGCTGTCGGAGAGCCAGGAGCGGATGCTCATGGTGCTGCGCCCCGAGAAGGAAAAGGAAGCAGAGGCGATCTTCACCAAGTGGGGGCTGGACTTCGCCATCGTCGGCCGCACCACGGACGACCTGCGCTTCCGCGTATTGCATCAGGGCGAACAGGTCGCCGACCTGCCGATCAAGGACCTCGGCGATCAGGCGCCCGAATACGACCGGCCGTGGGTCGAACCGAAGAAGCCGGCGGCGCTGAAGGAAGGCGACGTGCCGCAGGCGGACGTGGCCGACACACTGCTGAAGCTGCTTTCCAGCCACGACCTCTCCTCGCGCCGCTGGGTGTGGGAGCAGTACGACACGCTCATCCAGGGCAATTCGCTGCAACGGCCGGGCGGCGACGCCGGCGTGGTGCGCGTCGACGGTCACGCCACCAAGGCGCTGGCCTTTTCCTCCGACGTGACGCCGCGCTATTGCGAGGCCGACCCCTATGAGGGCGGCAAGCAGGCGGTGGCCGAGTGCTGGCGCAACCTGACGGCGACGGGCGCCCTGCCCCTGGCCGCCACCGACAACCTCAATTTCGGCAATCCCGAGCGGCCCGAGAACATGGGCCAGTTCGTCAAGGCCATCGAAGGCATCGGCGAGGCCTGCCGTGCGTTGAACTTCCCGATCGTGTCGGGCAACGTCTCGCTGTACAACGAGACGAACGGACAGGGAATCCTGCCCACCCCCACCATCGGCGGCGTCGGCCTGCTGGCCGACTGGGGCAAGATGGCCCGCATCGGCTTCGCAGCCGAAAACCAGCCGATCCTGCTGGTCGGCGCGCCGGCGCAATGGGGCATGCATCTCGGCCAATCCGTCTACCTGCGCGACATCCACGGTCGCGCCGAAGGCCCGCCGCCGCCGGTCGATCTGGCTCACGAGAAAAAGGTCGGCGATTTCGTGCGTAAGCTGATCGCGTCCGGCACCGTCACCGCCTGCCACGATATATCTGACGGCGGGCTGGCGGTTGCGCTGGCCGAGATGGCGATGGCGTCCGGCATCGGCGCTGCCATCCCCGGTCTTGCCGGCGTCGATCCCGTCCCGGTCTGGTTCGGCGAGGATCAGGGCCGCTATCTTCTCACCCTCGACCTCGACCCGCAGGGTGTTGAAATCGGGAAGTTGTGGACCGAGGCCAAGGCGCTCGGCATCTTCGCGCCGTGGATCGGCACCACAGGCGGCATCGATTTGAAACTGGGCGAGGCGCGTGCCATACCAGTGGCCGAATTGACCGCCGCGCACGAATCCTGGTTCCCTCGCTTCATGGGGACCTGAACGAGGACAGCACCATGGCCATGGACGCCCACGACATCGAACGGCTCATCAAACAGGGCATCCCGGACGCACGGGTGACGATCCGCGACCTCGCCGGCGACGGCGACCACTATGCGGCGGAAGTGGTGGCCGAGAGCTTTCGCGGCAAAAGCCGCGTGCAGCAGCACCAGATGGTCTACGACGCGCTGAAAGGCAACATGGGCGGCGTGCTGCACGCGCTGGCCTTGCAGACCAGCGTGCCGGAATGAAGCCTTGCCCTCGCCCCGTTTACGGGGAGAGGGAAGCGAAGCGAGCTTGCGAGCGAAGCAGGGTGAGGGGCAGCGCCAACCTCGGCAAGCCGGCTCCGCCCCTCATCCGACCCTTCGGGCCACCTTCTCCCCGTGAACGGGGAGAAGAAAGAAGTGTTACCTCTTCCGCACCGCGAGAATCGGCCCAACCGGGTCCTTGCCGCCAACCAGGATGCGCTGACCGTCCGACAGCGTCGAAATGGCGCCGTCAAGAAACAGGGCGTTTGGGCAGCTCAGTTCATCCAGGAACAGCCGCGCGAAGGAGCCGAGGCTGACCAGCTGGCGCGAGATGGCCAGCACCACGGTGCCGTCGGCGCGCACGCCCACCCCGTTGCGGATGAAGCGGGACGTGCCGTCAGGCTCGAAGCGCGGATGGATTTTCCCGTCGATCACCAGCATCGGGCCGGACTGGGTGGCATAAGCGACGTCGGTGTGTGCCGCCGCCGCATAAGCGCCGGTTTCCTCGACGCCGGCGCTGCCATCCTTGCGCACGAAGAACACGCCGTTCGGCTTGAGGAAGAAGTTTCCCTCCCCGTCCGCTTGATTGAGCGGCGTCTTCTGCCGGCCCGCTTCGACGAACAGGCCGACCGGCCCGAGCCCCTCGTGATACATGCCGGCGTTCACGGCGAGCTGCACCGGCGTATCTTTCGCCGTCATCGCCTTGTCGAACGCCTGGATCGAGCCGTAGGGCTTGCCGGCCGAATCGGCGCGGGCGACGAAAACCGCGTAGGCTTTCGGGTCCAGTTCGCACACGACATGGACGGCACCCTCGAAGCTCAGGTCGCGGCAGAACGGCGGCAGTTGGCCGACCGTCAGCGGCGGCTTCGGCTGCGGGCGGAACCACGGCAGCGCGACCGCCGCCAAGACCGCGAGGCCGGCAAGGATCGCCGCTCTATGTCGCATCCTCATACCCGGCCGCCTTTCTTCCGCACGAACGCTTCGCCCTGAGCCAAATCACGCCATTGTTTGAGCCATTCCCAAGGCATTCCGGCAAATGTCTTGTTTCGGGTCGGCTGCGGGGTTATTTGACTGTCATGTTGCGGCCTTGCACCCGCAGGCGAAAGGATTCCCCATGACCGGCATCAACGACTACATCGACAGCGAAGTGAAGAGCAACGACGTGGTCCTCTTCATGAAGGGCACGCCCGGCTTCCCGCAGTGCGGCTTCTCCGGCCAGGTCGTGCAGATCCTCGATTATGTCGGCGTCGACTACAAGGGCGTCAACGTGCTGACCTCCAACGAGCTGCGCCAGGGCATCAAGGACTATTCCAACTGGCCGACGATCCCGCAGCTCTACGTCAAGGGCGAGTTCGTCGGCGGCTGCGACATCATCCGCGAAATGTTCCAGGCCGGCGAATTGCAGACCTTCCTTCAAGAGAAGGGGATCGGCGTCAAGGGCGCCGCCTGAGTTTAGCGCCGGGGCCGCCCCCACCTCGGCAGATCTTCGTTTTCCCGCCGGGCGACCGGAGACGGGCCGATGCGCCGGCAAGCCGGCGCATTTTCATTTGACGAACTGGATTTGCCATGGACACGTCCGCAGCGCCCCAGCCTGTGCGCGCCCTGAAGATCCCGCGCTGGGAGTTCATCGCCCTATGCGCGGCGCTGATGGCGCTGAATTCGCTGGCCATCGACATCATGCTGCCGGCGTTGCAGCAGATCGGCGCTTCGCTCGGCGTCGAAAACGAGAACCATCGGCAATACGTCATCCCCGTCTACATTCTGGGCTTCGGCCTCGCGCAGCTTTTCTTCGGCCCGCTGTCGGACCGCTTCGGCCGCCGCGGGCCGCTTTTGGCTGGCATGGCGGTCTATGTGGCGGCAGCCGCCGCGGCAGCCGTCGCGCCGACTTTCGGCACGCTGCTCGCCTGCCGGCTGGTGCAGGGCATCGGCGCCGCGGCCACCCGCGTCATCGCCGTCTCCATCGTGCGCGACACCTTCGAAGGCCGGCGCATGGCCGAGGTTATGTCACTGATCTTCATGGTGTTCATGGCGATCCCGGTGGTGGCGCCGGGCCTCGGCCAGATCATCATGCTGTTCGCAAGCTGGCACTTCATTTTCCTCGCCATGGCGCTGGGAGCCCTGCTTTTCACCCTCTGGGTGGCGCTGCGCCTGCCGGAAACGCTGCATCCCGAATACCGGCGGCCGCTGACGGTCCAGGCCGTCGTCGGCGGCTTCGTCGCGGTGCTGACCGACCGCGTCGCGCTCTGCTATGCGCTGGCCTCCACTTTCGCTTTCGCGGCGATGTTCGGCTTCATCAATTCTTCGCAGCAGATCTATGTCGGCCTCTACGGCGTCGGCGAATGGTTTCCGGTGATTTTCGCCTGTGTGGCCGGGTTGATCGCGGTATCGAATTTCGTCAACGCCCGCCTTGTCGGCCGGATCGGCATGCGTCGGCTGTCGCAAGGCGCACTGGTGATGCTGCTGGCCATCAGCCTGCTGTGGCTCGGCCTCTCGCTCAGGGGGCCGATCCCGCTGTTCCTGTTCATTGCCATCTTCTCGGCGGCGATGGTGCCCTTCGCCATGCTCGGTTCCAACTTCAACGCGCTGGCGATGGAGCCGCTAGGGGCGCTGGCGGGTACGGCGTCTTCAGTGCTGGGCTTCATGCAAACCTTCGGCGGCGGCCTGCTCGGCACCGCCATCGGCCAAGCCTACGACGGCACGGTGACGCCGCTGGCGGTTGGCTTCTGCCTGGTTTCGGCTTGTGCGCTGGTGACGGTCGCCATCGCCGAACGCGGCCGAATGTTCGAGCCGCACAATCCGCGCGTGTGAGACGCGCCGTCGCTGGAGTGCCTATGCGCCCGCTGCCAAAGCGGCGAAATCGAACAGCTTGCGGTCGAGCAGGTGCGAGGGCCGCACGTTCGTCAGCGCGCGGATCATGGTGTCCTTGCGGCCGGGCATCTTCTTTTCGATATCGTCCAGCATCGCCTTCATGACGTTGCGCTGAAGGCCGTCCTGCGAGCCGCACAGGTCGCACGGGATGATGGGGAACTTCATGGCGTCGGCGAACTTCGCGAGATCGGCCTCGGCGCAATAGGAAAGCGGCCTGAGCACCAACACGTCGCCCTCGTCGTTGAGGAGCTTCGGCGGCATGGCGGCCAGCCGCCCGCCATGGAACAGGTTCATGAAGAAGGTTTCGAGGATGTCCTCGCGGTGGTGGCCGAGCACCAGCGCCGAGCAGCCTTCCTCGCGGGCAATGCGGTAGAGATGGCCGCGCCTGAGCCGCGAGCACAGCGAGCAGTAGGTGCTGTTGTCCGGCAGCTTGTCGGTAACGATCGAATAGGTGTCGCGGTATTCGATGCGGTGGGCGATGCCGTTGACCGTCAGGTAGTCCGGCAGGATGTGTTTGGGAAAATTCGGCTGGCCCTGGTCGAGATTGCAGGCGAGCAGGTCCACCGGCAGCAGGCCGCGCCATTTCAGGTCGAGCAGCAGCGCCAGCAGCCCGTAGGAATCCTTGCCCCCCGAGAGCGCCACCAGCCAGCGCTGGCCCGGCTCCACCATGGCGAAATCCTCGACCGCCTGGCGCGTGAGGCGCAGCAGCCGCTTGCGCAGCTTGTTGAACTCGACGGAGGACGGCGCGTCGCGGAACATCGGATGGAACCCGCCTTCGGCGTCAGCGGATTCGACTGCTGGGTCGGCGTGCATATTCATGGCTTCGGGCCCGAAACGATCATGGCCCGGCTTAGCGGACCGAGCGCGCAAAGAAAAGGCCGCCCGGAGGCGGCCTTCGATATGTCTCGCTGCCGGATGAAATCAGCGCGAGTAGAACTCGACCACGAGGTTCGGTTCCATCTGCACGGCGAACGGCACGTCGGCGAGGCCGGGAACGCGCGCGAAGGTCGCCGTCATCTTGTTGTGGTCGGCCTCGATGTAGTCCGGCACGTCGCGCTCGGCGAGCTGGACCGATTCCAGAACGATGACGAGCTGCTTCGACTTCTCGCGCACCTCGATGACGTCGCCCGGCTTGCAGCGATACGAGCCGATGTTGGTGCGGCGGCCGTTGACGTTGACATGGCCGTGGTTGATGAACTGGCGCGCGGCAAAGATCGTCGGCACGAATTTGGCGCGGTAGACGACGGCGTCGAGGCGCGATTCGAGCAGGCCGATCAGGTTCTCGGAGGTGTCGCCCTTGCGGCGGTTGGCCTCCTCATAGGTCTTGCGGAACTGCTTTTCCGAGACGTCGCCGTAGTGACCCTTCAGCTTCTGCTTGGCGCGCAGTTGCAGGCCGAAGTCGGACATCTTGCCCTTGCGGCGCTGGCCATGCTGGCCGGGGCCGTATTCGCGCTTGTTGACCGGGGACTTCGGGCGGCCCCAGACGTTCTCGCCAAGACGGCGGTCAAGCTTGTATTTCGCGGATTCGCGTTTGCTCATCGCATTTCCCTTTCAAAACAATACACCCGAAACCTCATGGTCCGGGCGAAGGAAACGCGCCCTCCTCTGGCCTCCGTTTTCGAAGCCTGACAGGATGGACCGCGCAAAGCGACGGACCATCCACGGGACACGTCAAAGAAGACGACCGGGCTTTCGGCCCGGCGCGTCGCGGGTTCCCTAGAGCGATCGACGTTTCCTGTCAAGCGGCGGCGGCGTCGAAGGCGTTGCGGGCTGCGCGCATATGGTCGCGGTTTTCGGCCGCCCAGGCCCCCAGCGCGCCGATCGGCCCGGCGATGGAGCGGCCGAGCGCGGTCAGCGCATATTCCACCTCCGGCGGCGTGGTCGGCTTCACCGTCCGCGTCACCAGCCCATCGCGCTCCAGCGAGCGCAGCGTCACCGTCAGCATGCGTTGCGAAATGCCCTCGATGGAGCGGCGCAGCGCGTTGAAGCGCACCGGCCTCTCCTGGAGGTTGATGACGACCAGCAGGCTCCAGCTGTCGCCGACCCGATCGAGCACCTCGCGCATCGGGCAGTTGCCGGTCCCGTCGCTCTCGAAGCCGGGAGATGCGGTGAGCAGCGGCTGGTGCCCTTTGTCGGGCTCCATTCTCGCATTCATGGCGGTTCCTTCCATGTGCCCTGGGCACGAAATCATGCGTTCTTTTCGTCAGCCGGCAGGACAGCTATATGGTTACTCATCGTAACCTGACTATCAATCATACCTCATTTTCCCGAAACGGGGAAGCCAATGGCAAGGAGAGAACCATGAAGATCGCCCTCATCGGCGCGTCCGGCTACGTCGGCGGCGCGTTGCTCAAGGAAGCGGCCGGCCGCGGCCACGCCGTCACGGCCATCGTGCGCAACCCGGCCAAGGTGGCCGAACAGGCCGGGGTGACGGCGATCAAGGCCGACGTCACCGACGCCAAGGCGCTTGCCGACCTGCTGAAAGGCCACGACGTCGTCGTCTCCGCCTTCAACGGCGGCTGGGGCGATCCCGACATCTATACCAAGCACATGGCGGGTTCGAAGGCCATCGCGGCGGCGGCCGAGGCGGCAGGCGTCAGGCTGGTCGAGATCGGCGGTGCCGGCTCGCTGCGGGCGCCGGACGGCAGCCAGCTTGTCGATTCGCCCGACTTTCCGGCTGGCTACAAGGACGGCGCCCGCGCCGCGCGCGATGCGCTGACGGCGCTGCAAAAGGGCGACTGGAAGGACTGGACGCTCGTTTCGCCGGCCATCACGCTGGCACCCGGCCAGCGCACCGGCAAATACCGCCTCAGCCTCGACAATCCGGTCTTCGACGCCAAGGGCGAGAGCCACATTTCGGTGGAGGATTTCGCTGTCGCCGTTCTCGACGAGGCCGAGACGCCGAAGCATTTCGGCGAACGCTTTACGGTGGGATACTGAGCCTCCAAGCGCACATCGTCATCCTCGGGCCTCTCCTGAGGATGACCAAGGAGCGGACATGGCAGCCGTGGGAACTGGGCCAGCCGCCCCGCCTCAATCCTTCGATTTGCGCTCCGGCTTGCCCTTGCGCTTGGTCGAGGCCATGTCCTCGAGTTCTTTCTCGCTCATCGATTCGTACATCCCTTTCGATGCACCCCTGAGCTCGCTTTTCCTGGTGTCGCCGCGCCTGGCCGACAGGGCCGCGCCGGCAGCCTTTTGCTGCGCCTTGGAAGTGGCAGGCATGGTCGTTCCTCCGGTTTCAGGACAAAGGAACGCGGCGGTTGGCGCTATGTTCCGGCCATCTCCGGCACGGTCAGGCCAAAGCCCTGCATCAGCCGCCGGGTGGCGAAATCGGCCTTGCCCGTGGTGAAGACCGCGACATCGGGCTCGGCGCCTCGCGGCTGGACGGGCGGTCGCGCCCGATCGCTGCCCGAAAGCAGCGACAGCGCCCGGCGGGCGATCGCCTCGGCCGGGTCGATCCAATCGACCGGCCAGGGCGCGGTCTTGCGCATGCGGTTGACCAAGAAGGGATAGTGCGTGCAGGCAAGCACGACGATGTCGGTGCGGGCGCCGTCACGCTCCAGGAAACAGGGGGCGATCTCGGCGCGCACCACCGTCTCGTCGACGAAGCCGTCGCGCATGTAGGTTTCGGCCAAGCTTGCCAGTTTGTCGGAGCCGACCAGCCGCACATGGCATTTCCGCGCCCATGTCTCGATCAGGTCGCGCGTATACTGACGTTTGACGGTGCCCGGTGTCGCCAGAACGGAAACGAGGCCGGAGCGCGTGCGCTCGGCCGCCGGCTTGATCGCCGGCACGGTGCCGACGAAGGAATGGCCGGGGAAGGCTTCGCGCAGCGCGTCGATCACCAATGTCGAGGCCGTGTTGCAAGCGATCACCGAGATCGCCGGGCGGTAGCGCGGCAAAAGCGCTCCGAACAGGGAAAGGATATGCGCCCTCAGCGCCGGCTCATCCCATGCGCCGTAGGGAAAGGCGGCATCGTCGACGATGTAGACGAAGCGGCGGTCGGGCATCAGTACGCGCGCCTCGCGCAGCACGGTCAGCCCGCCGATACCGGAATCGAACATCAGCACCGGCCGCGAACAGGAACCGGCGGCGGCGCTTTCAGCGGCCTTGCGTTGCTCAATCATTGTCCATTCCCTTGCCGCCTTCCGGCGGAACCTCGCCTTCCTCGTCGCCACCCGCTTCGGGGGCCGGATGGGCGGCGCGGTCGGCCTTCGCCTTGCGCTCCGGATAGCCGGCGCCGCGCGGCTCCTTCGGCGAGAAATAGTCGAGCGAGGCGACGACGCCGCGCAGCACCTTCAGCTCCGGCTCGGCGAAACCGGCGCGCGTCAGCACGGCGCGCAGGTTCTCCACCATCTTCGGCTTCTTCGCCGCCGGGCGGAAATAGCCGCGCGTCTCGAGCGCCGCCTCCAGATGGTCGAACAGGCCCTGCAACTGCTCCTTGGTGGCCGGCGCCATGCCGGGCGTCGAGAAATTCGTCTCCGTCTCGTCGGCAAGGCCGGACTTGCGCCACTCATAAGCCATCAGAAGCACCGCCTGGGCGATGTTGAGCGAGGCGAACGTCGGGTCGACCGGGAAGGTGACGATCTCGTCGGCCAGCCCGACCTCCTCGTTGTTGAGGCCGAAACGCTCGCGGCCGAACAGGATGCCGGTGCGCTCGCCGCCGGCGGTGCGCGCGCGCAGCGTCCGGCCCGCTTCCACCGGCCCTGCGACACGCTTGAAGCCGTCGCGCTGGCGCGCCGTGGTGGCGAAGACGAAGTTCAGGTCGGCGATGGCCGAGGGAAGGTCGTCGAAAACACGCACGGCGTCGATGACGTGGTCAGCGCGGCTGGCGGCGGCGCGCGCTTTCTCGCTCGGCCAGCCATCGCGCGGATTGACCAGCCGAAGCTCGGCCAAGCCGAAATTCGCCATGGCGCGAGCGACCATGCCGATGTTCTCGCCGAGTTGAGGCTCGACCAGCACGATGGCGGGGCCGCCGGGGGCAATATTGTCTGGTGCGGGCATCGGGATCAATGAAACGAGGTTTGCGGCATTTCGGCGTCGTCGCATATTCGACCGCGAAAATGAAGCTTTCGCAAAAACAGGCCGGCACCTTGGCCCCAACTGTCAAGAGACGGTCGTTTCCGTTTGCCGCCGGGCCGCGTGGCAAAGCGCCTGCGGTTGCACGTCGTCAGGTTTGCGCACCCCACACCGCTTTGATATAGGGGCCGCATCGATCTCAGGCCACGCCTTGCGCGAGGCCCCATCCCCAGCAGCGAGGCACATTTTCCATGGCGAAGATCAAGGTGGCGAACCCGGTCGTCGAACTCGACGGCGACGAGATGACCCGCATCATCTGGCAGCTCATCAAGGACAAGCTGATCCACCCCTATCTCGACCTCAAGCTGGACTATTACGACCTCGGCATCGAGCATCGCGACGCCACCGGCGACCAGGTGACGATCGACGCCGCCCACGCCATCCAGAAGCACGGCGTCGGCGTCAAATGCGCCACCATCACGCCGGACGAGGCGCGCGTCGAGGAATTCCACCTCAAGAAGATGTGGAAGAGCCCCAACGGCACGATCCGCAACATCCTCGGCGGCACCATCTTCCGCGAGCCGATCATCATGAAGAACGTGCCGCGCCTGGTGCCCGGCTGGACCAAGCCGATCATCGTCGGCCGCCATGCCTTCGGCGACCAGTACAAGGCGACCGACTTCCGCTTCCCCGGCAAGGGCAGGCTGACCATCAAGTTCGTCGGCGAGGACGGCAAGGTGATCGAGCACGACGTGTTCGACGCGCCGGGCGCGGGCGTCGCCATGGCCATGTACAACCTCGACGAATCGATCCGCGAATTCGCCCGCGCCTCGCTGAACTACGGCCTGCTGCGCAACTACCCGGTCTACCTCTCGACCAAGAACACCATCCTGAAAGCCTATGACGGCCGCTTCAAGGACATCTTCCAGGAGGTCTACGAGAAGGAATTCGAGGCCGAATTCAAGGCACGCAAGCTGTGGTACGAACACCGGCTGATCGACGACATGGTCGCCTCCTCGCTGAAGTGGTCGGGCGGCTATGTCTGGGCCTGCAAGAACTACGACGGCGACGTGCAGTCCGACACGGTGGCGCAAGGGTTCGGCTCGCTCGGCCTGATGACCTCGGTGCTGATGACGCCGGACGGCAAGACGGTGGAGGCGGAGGCCGCGCACGGCACCGTCACCCGCCACTATCGCCAGCACCAGAAGGGGCAGGAAACCTCGACCAACTCGATCGCCTCGATTTTCGCCTGGACGCGCGGCCTGGCGCATCGCGGCAAGCTGGACGACAACGCCGAACTGAAGCGCTTCGCCGAAACGCTGGAGAAGGTCTGCATCCAGACCGTCGAGAGCGGCTTCATGACCAAGGACCTGTCGCTGCTGATCGGCCCCGACCAGCCATGGCTCTCCACCACCGGCTTCCTCGACAAGGTGGACGAGAATTTGCAGAAGGCGATGGCGTAAGAAAAGCTCGGCACACGCGAACGAGGCCCGGAAGATCACTTCCGGGCCTCGTTGCATAGAAAGGGAAACGAAAAATCCCTGTACAATTCAGGTTTTGCGGTTGTCCATCACTTATTTCAAGGATGGGCTGACACGCATGAAACGGCAGGGGAGGCTTCCAGTAGAATTAGATTGATCCCTCAGACGCAGAGATCTTCTCGAATATTGCCCTGATGTTGCGGAGCTTCCCGTTGGAGCCAGGCACGGTCATGAGCATCAGGAGCCTGTCATCTACCATCCCGAGATTGAGAAAAAACGCTTTCCCGCCATAGCTCCCCCCGGCCCCAGACTTCCAGCGCCCCTCGCCGGCCACAGAAGTCACACCTTGGAAGCTTTTCATTTGCAAAATCGCGGACCAGCCATTGTTGGCCGTCACCGCGAAGTTTTGACCGTTCATTTCGACCGTGACACGACAATCGTCGCATTTCCCTGCATTGGATGAGATCTGGTGCCACTCCCCCGACAAGGATTGCAGGGTACTGGAATCGGCTCGCGCTGAAGAGCACCACGTCGAGATGACAGCCATAAAAAGAAGAGACAAAAGGAAACGCATATAAGCCTCATATATGCGGCATCATCACGATGTGAGCGATCCAACGACGCGCAAACAGTGACGCGATTCTACGAGATCCCTTTCCCTAAGTGGTTAAGAACATTCCTCGCTTTGTTAGAAACTCGGCGGCTCTCAGCGCAGCGGGCGTTCTGGCGAATGAGCCTCCGGTCGGTTTTCTGCCCGCGCCGGTGCGGCTCAGCCGGTTCGTGCGGCCGCAAAATGCTCCCCGTGGCAGTCGGGGCGGGCGAGGACGCTATCGCCCGGCGCGCGCCAGCCCATGCGCGATGAGGCGGTCGATAACTTCGGCATAGTTGACGCCGCTCGCCGCCATCGCCTTGGCGTACATGCTGATGTCGGTAAAGCCGGGAATGGTGTTCAGCTCATTGACGAGAAAGCTCATGTCCGGCTTCAGGAAGAAATCGACGCGCGCCATGGCATCGCAGCCGAGCGCGCGAAAAGCATTCGCCGCCGTCCCGCGGATGGCGTCCTCGACCTTCTCGGGAAGTTCGGCCGGCACCTTGATCGCCGCGCCGTCGGCGTCGAGGTATTTCGCGTCGTAAGTGTAGAATCCGTGGCTGGCGGCGGGCACGATCTCGCCGGGACGCGATACGAAAAGCGCACCGTCCGGCGCCTCCAGTACGCTGCACTCCACCTCACGGCCGGCAATAAACGCCTCGGCGAGCAACTTGCGGTCATGCCGGAACCCTTCCGCCAGCGCCGCCTCGAACTCCGCTTCCGTCGCCACCTTGCTGACCCCGACGGACGAGCCCTGCCGCGCCGGCTTGACGAAGACCGGCAGGCCGAGCTGCCGCTCAAGGTCGGCGAAGCGAGGGACCGCGTTCGGATGGATGACGACGGCCGGCGCCGTCGGCACGCCGGCCTCCTTCAAAAGCCGCTTGGCGATATCCTTGTCGATGGCCGTTGCCGAACCCAGGATGCCGCAACCGGCGAGCGCAACATCGGCGACCGCGGCCAGCCCCTGCACGGAGCCGTCTTCGCCGTGCGGACCGTGCAGCACCGGAAACAGGATATCGATGGCTGGCAGTTCGCGCGCAACACCATCGGGCTCGAGCGCGACGATCCGCCCGCGCCCGCCCGGAAGAAGGCAGAGCCGGGGTCCATCCTCCGGCTTCGTCAGGTCGCCGCTCTCGAGGCTGCTCAGGAGCCAGGTGCCGCCGCGCGTGACGAAGACGGGAAGCACGTCGTATTTTGCCGGGTCGAGCGCGCGCACCGCATTGGTCGCCGACATGACGGAGACGTCATGCTCGGCCGAGCGGCCGCCGAACAGGACGGCGACGCGCAGTCTCGACCCGTTTGCTCCGTCCGTCATCGATAGTCCCCCTGCACGAATTCAGGCGCCCGCCAACGCCGCCTTGACGGCATCGATGGCGGCCTGCGCCTTCGAGGCATCCGGGCCGCCGGCCTGCGCCATGTCCGGCCGGCCGCCGCCACCCTGCCCGCCGAGCGCGGCCGAGGCGAGGCGGACGAGATCGACGGCGCTGAAGCGGCCGGTAAGATCGTCGGTAACACCGACCACGACGCTCGCCTTGCCATCTGCTTCGCCGACGAAGACCACCACGCCCGAGCCGAGCGACTTCTTGCCGGCGTCGGCAAGCGGCTTCAGATCCTTGGGCGATACGCCGGACACCCCCTTCCCGAGGAAGCCGACGCCGGCGACCGTCTCGTTCGCGGCAGGCGCATCGGCCGAGGAATCGCCGCCGAGCGCCAATTTCCTGCGCGCTTCGGAAAGCTCCTTCTCCAGCTTGCGGCGTTCTTCCACCAGCGTCTCGACGCGAGATGGCACATCGGCGGGGGAAATCTTCAGCGTCGCGGCGACCTGTTTCAGCAACCGGTCCTGCTCGTCCAGGTGGCGGCGCGCGGCCTCGCCGGTCAGCGCCTCGATGCGGCGCACGCCGGCTGCGACCGGGCTGTCGGAAAGGATGCGCACCAGGCCGATGTCGCCGGTGGCGGCGACATGCGTGCCGCCGCACAGTTCGATCGAGTAAGGCCGGTTGGTCTTGTCGCCGTACGTTGCGGTGCCCATCGACACGACGCGCACCTCGTCGCCGTATTTTTCGCCGAACAGCGCCATGGCGCCTTCGGCGCGCGCATCGTCGACCGACATCAGCCGCGTCGTCACGGTGCCGTTCTGGACAACGATCTCGTTGGCCATCCGCTCGACCTGTTCGAGTTCGTCGTGCGAAATCGCCTTGTTGTGCGAGATGTCGAAGCGCAGGCGGTCGGGCGCCACCAGCGAGCCTTTCTGCGCGACATGCGTGCCCAGCACCTCGCGCAGCGCCTCGTGAATGAGATGCGTGGCCGAATGGTTGGCGCGGAGCTTCGAGCGGCGGGCGTGGTCGACCGCGAGTTCGACCGCCGCGCCCGTCTTCACCGTGCCTTTTGCGACCTTGCAGAGATGGATGAACAGGCCGTCGGCCTTCTTCTGCGTGTCGGTGACGTCGATGGAAAAACCGTCGCCGGCAATGGTGCCGGTGTCGCCCATCTGGCCGCCGGATTCGCCGTAGAACGGCGTCTGGTTGACGACGACGGCGACCGTTTCGCCGGCGGCGGCGCTCGCAGCCTCCTTGCCGTCCTTGACGAGAGCCAGCACGACGCCCTCGGCTTTTTCGGTGTCGTAGCCGAGGAATTCCGTCGCGCCGAGCTTTTCGCGCAGGGCAAACCAGATGGTTTCGGTCGCCGCCTCGCCCGAGCCGGCCCAATTGGCACGCGCCTCGGCGCGCTGGCGCTGCATGGCGTCGTTGAAACCATCGAGATTGACGGAGATATTGCGCTGGCGCAGCGCGTCCTGCGTCAGGTCCAGCGGGAAACCGTAGGTGTCGTAAAGCTTGAAAGCGGTTTCGCCATCCAGCATATCGCCGGCCGACAGCCCGCCGGCGGCTTCTTCCAGCAAGGTGATGCCGCGCGCCAGCGTCTTGCGGAAGCGCGTTTCCTCCAGCTTGAGCGTCTCGGTGATCAGCGCCTCGCCGCGCACCAGTTCCGGATAGGCCTGGCCCATCTCGCGCACCAGCGCCGGCACCAGCTTGAACATCAGCGGCTCGGCGGCACCCAGCAACTGGCCGTGTCGCATGGCGCGGCGCATGATGCGACGCAGCACATAGCCCCTGCCCTCGTTGGACGGCAAAACGCCGTCGGCGATGAGGAAGGCGGACGAACGCAGGTGATCGGCGATCACCCGGAAGGAGGCTGTGTTATCCTTGTCCGGTCCCTTGCCGAGAGCCGAAGCCGTCGCCTCGATCAGGTGACGGAACAGGTCCGTCTCGAAGACGCTCTCGACGCCTTGCAGGATGGAGGCCATGCGCTCCAGCCCCATGCCGGTGTCGATGGACGGGCGCGGCAGGTCCGTGCGCTGATCCTTCGTCACCTGCTCATATTGCATGAAGACGAGGTTCCAGAATTCCAGGAAGCGGTCGCCGTCCTCCTCGGGGCTGCCGGGCGGGCCACCCCAGATGTGCTCGCCGCGGTCGATGAAGATCTCGGAGCACGGACCGCAGGGGCCGGTGTCGCCCATCGCCCAGAAATTGTCCGAGGTGGGGATGCGGATGATGCGGTCTTCGGAAAAGCCGGCGATCCTTTTCCACAGCGAGGCTGCCTCATCGTCGGTGTGATAGACGGTGACAAGCAACTTGTCCTTCGGCAGGCCGAAATCCTTCGTGATCAGGTTCCAGGCGAGTTCGATGGCGCGCTCCTTGAAATAGTCGCCGAAGGAGAAGTTGCCGAGCATCTCGAAATAGGTGAGGTGGCGCGCGGTGTAGCCGACATTGTCGAGGTCGTTGTGCTTGCCGCCGGCGCGCACGCATTTCTGCGCGGTGGTGGCCGTCGAATAGGGCCGCTTCTCCAGTCCGGTGAAGACGTTCTTGAACTGCACCATGCCGGCATTGGTGAACATCAGCGTCGGGTCGTTGCGCGGCACGAGCGGGCTGGAAGCCACGACCTCGTGCCCGTTCCTCCTGAAATAGTCGAGGAAGGTCGACCGGATATCGCTGACGCCACTCATTCGTCTGTCCTTGCAGGAAAATGCCGGCCGGCCCGGCGAAACGCCCTCTCTTAGCGGCGGCTCATGGCGCTGTCCAGAAACGGGGCGACCGGAAACGGCAAAACCGCCGGCACATGGCCGGCGGCTGGAATCAATCCTGGAGCAGAAAGCCCCTCTCCGTCTCGGCTTCGCCGAGCCACCATCCCCTACTTCGTGGGGCGAGGAAAAGAGCCCGCCTACATCTCGGCGGCTTCGTCGGGCAGGTCTCCCTCGCCGCCGTTCTCCAAAAACTTTTCCGCGATCAGGCCGGCGTTCTGGCGCAGCGCCAGTTCGACCTCGCGGGCGAGTTCGGGATTGTCACGCAGGAACAGCTTTGCGTTCTCGCGGCCCTGGCCGAGACGCTGGGAATTGTAGGAGAACCAGGCGCCGGATTTTTCCACCACGCCGGCCTTGACGCCGAGGTCGATCAGCTCGCCCGTCTTCGACACGCCCTCGCCATACATGATATCGAACTCGACCACCTTGAAGGGCGGCGCCAGCTTGTTCTTGACCACCTTGACGCGGGTCTGGTTGCCGACCACCTCGTCGCGGTCCTTGACCGCACCGATGCGACGGATGTCGAGGCGCACCGAGGCGTAGAACTTCAGCGCGTTGCCGCCGGTGGTCGTCTCGGGCGAACCGAACATGACGCCGATCTTCATGCGGATCTGGTTGATGAAGATGACCATGGTGTTGGAGCGCGAGATGGAGGCGGTGAGCTTGCGCAGCGCCTGGCTCATCAGGCGAGCTTGCAGGCCGGGCAGCGCGTCGCCCATCTCGCCCTCGATTTCGGCGCGCGGCGTGAGTGCCGCAACGGAGTCGACCACCAGCACGTCGACGGCGCCGGAACGCACCAGCGTATCGCAGATCTCCAGCGCCTGCTCGCCGGTGTCGGGCTGCGAGATCAGCAGGTTCTCCAGGTCGACGCCGAGTTTCCTGGCATAGACCGGGTCGAGTGCATGTTCGGCATCGACGAAAGCGCAGATGCCGCCCTTCTTCTGTGCCTCGGCCACCGTGTGCAGCGCCAGCGTCGTCTTGCCCGAGCTTTCCGGCCCGTAGATCTCGATGATGCGGCCGCGCGGCAGGCCGCCGACGCCGAGCGCGATATCGAGGCCGAGCGAACCGGTCGGCACCGTCTCGACCTCGACGACCTCATGGGCCCCCAGTCGCATGATCGAGCCCTTGCCGAAGGCGCGCTCGATCTGCGAGAGAGCGGCGTCCAGCGCCTTTGATTTGTCCACCGATTTGTCCTCTACAAGCCGCAAGCTATTCTGAGCCATGATACATCACCCCTTGGTCGTCAATGAAGGCCGGACAGTCCGGTGAGCCCCGTGAATATGTACCGCTTTTGTTCCAATTTGACAAGACTAGCATCCCATTGATGGAAAAGGATAATCCTATTTTGTTCTTTTTTTGTTTTGGTGATTTTGCGGCATATGTATCCACAGACTTCGCCTCGATCCGCGACGGCAGGCCGCAGCAGCGATTCGCCGACACCGCCGTGATGGCGGAGCGTCGGGCATGACGCGGGCGCCGTATATCCTCGCCGTCGGCGGGGCGCACATCGACCGGCGCGGACAGGTGAGCGGCGCTTACGTACCGGCGGCCTCCAATCCCGGCACGATGCGCGAGGACGTCGGCGGCGGCGTCTTCAACGCGCTGCGCACGACGGTGCGGCGCGGGGCGAGCGCTTCATTGGCGTCGCTACGCGGCGGCGACGCGGCGGCCGAGACGGTGGCGCGGGCGATCCGAGAGGCCGGCATCGAAGACCTGTCGGCCGTTTTTCTCGACCGCACGACGCCGAGCTACACGGCGATCCTCGACGCCGAGGGAGAACTCGTCGTCGGCTTTGCCGACATGGGGCTTTATGATCTGGCCTTCCCCAAGCAGGTGCGGCGCGCCAAGCTGCGGGAGGCGGCGGGGGCGGCCGACGCGCTGCTCCTCGATGCCAATCTGCCGGAGGCGGCGCTGGAGCGACTGGTGCCGTCGGCCGGCGGCAAACCGGTGTTCGCCATCGCCATTTCGCCGGCCAAGGCGGTGCGGCTGAAGCCGATAGTCGACAGATTGACGCTGCTGTTCATGAACCGCCGCGAGGCTGCGGCTCTGACCGGATTGAACAAAGAGGCTCCGGCGGCCGATATCGTGGCCGGGCTGCGCGCCGCCGGCCTCAAGGACGGCGTGGTCAGCGCCGGCAGCGGGCCGATGATCGGGTACGACGCGCAAGGCGCGTTCACCGTCATGCCGCCGGAGCCGCGCCATGTGGCTGACGTGACCGGCGCCGGCGATGCGCTGGCCGGCGCGACGGTCGCCGGCCTGCTCTTCGGGCAATCTTTGCGGCAGGCGCTGCGCGAAGGCGTCGCGGCGGCGCTGCTCGCCATAGAGAGCCCGCTCGCCGTGCCGGCGTTCACGGCGGCCGATTTCGCCGCGGCATTGGCCCTTGTGCCAAAGCCGCAGGAAATGGCATGAGCCGTAAGCAGCCGGCGCAATCCGCCGCCACCGGAGACACCCAAGATGCTTGAGAGCGCCCGCCCCTTCGTCGATATCCACCCGCCGGTGGCCGAGGCCCTTGCCGCCAAGCGCCCGGTGGTGGCGCTGGAATCGACCATCATCACCCACGGCATGCCCTATCCCGACAACGGCGCGATGGCGGCGGACGTGGAAAGGATCATCACTGAAGAAGGTGCGGTGCCCGCCACCATCGCGGTCATCAAGGGCCGCATCAAGATCGGTCTGTCGGACGGCGAGCGCGAATCGCTGGCCATGACGGTCGATGCCCTGAAACTGTCACGCGCCGACCTGGCCTTTGCGGTGGCCGAAGGGCGTACCGGCGGCACCACGGTCGCCGCCACCATGATCTCAGCCGCGCTTGCCGGCATCAAGGTGTTCGCCACCGGCGGCATCGGCGGCGTCCACAAGGGCGCGGAAAAGAGTTTTGATATTTCGGCCGACCTCGACGAACTGGCGCGCACGCCCGTCATCGTCGTCTCCGCCGGCGCCAAGGCGATCCTCGATATCGAAAAGACGCTGGAAGTGCTGGAGACGCGCGGCGTGCCGGTGATCGGCCACGGCTGCGAGGTGATGCCGGCCTTCTGGTCCAGGCAGTCTCCCTACCGTGCGCCGCTGGTGCTCGATTCGCCCGAAAAGATCGCCGGCTTGTTCAAGACCCGCCGGGCGCTCGGGCTGGAGGGCGGCATGCTGGTGGCCAATCCGGTGCCGGAAAATCACGAAATCCCGGCCGCCGAGATGGCCGGCTATATCGAGGCGGCGCAGAAGGCAGCCGAGGTGCAGAAGATCGTCGGCAAGGCGGTGACGCCGTTCCTGCTGGGAAAAATCCTGGAACTCACCGACGGCCGCAGCCTGAAGACCAACATCGCGCTGGTGGAAAACAATGCGCGCGTCGCGGCGCGGGTGGCGAAGGCGCTGTAAGGCCTTCATCAATGGATGATGGCCTTCACCCGATGGGGCGCTACTTCTCGCTCCGCAGCCCCGCCTCATAGGCCTTGCGCGCCCACAACGTCATTTCATCGGGGTCGTCCAGCGCGCTTTCGGGCGCGGTCCAGTAGGGCATGGCGACCTCGCGGCCGTGGCGCTTGTTGACGTAAGTCCAGTGCCGGCCGCCTGCTGCCTCATATTCGGCGGCGATCTCGTCGTCGCCTTTCAGCATCAGTTCGCCGCGCAGGATGAGCGCGAAGATGACGCCGTTGTGATAAATGCCCTTGCCGCTGAACATGCGGCGGATCGAGACAGGCCCCAGCCCGTCGAAGAGTTCGCGGATGCGTTCGTCGTCCATGGCGCGATGATGTCACGCGGTTCGGCCGATGTCATGCCGGCAACCGAAACGCTGCTGACAAGTTGAGAGAGCGCCGGTGCTATCGTGCGTCCGTCAACCGAGGAGAACCGCCCATGCCCATGCTGCTCAAAGGCTCCTGCCGCTGCGGTGCCGTGCGCTTCGAAATGGAAAGTCATACGCCGGCCCCCTACCAGCTCTGCTATTGCTCGATCTGCCGCAAGCAGCAAGGCGGCGGCGGGTACGCCATCAATCTCGGGGCCGTCAACGAGACGCTGACGATCGAAGGCGGGGAAAACCTCGGCGTCTATCGCGCCGAAATCCGGGATGACGAGCATCCGGCGTGCGAAATTTCCACTGGCGAGCGCAACTTCTGCACGCAATGCGGCTCGGCGCTGTGGCTCTACGATCCGACATGGCCGGACCTGGTGCATCCCTTCGCTTCGGCCATCGACACCGACCTGCCGATACCGAAGGAGCGCACGCATCTGATGCTGAAATACAAGGCGAATTGGGTCGCGCCGGACATTGCCGAGGTCGATAAGGCGTTCGACGTCTATCCGGAGGAATCGATCGCGGACTGGCACAAAAGAACCGGCATGTGGGTGGAGTAAGCACGAAATCTTCCTTCTCCCCTTTCACGGAGAGAAGGTGGCCCGAAGGGCCGGATGAGGGGCGGAACCCAATCTCGGAGAGCTTGCGCTGCCCCTCATCTGCCTGCCGGCATCTTCTCCCCGTGAACGGGGAGAAGGAAGATCAAGCCGCGCTGGCCCGCGCCTCGGCGAGCGCCTTCAAATCGGCGGGCTTCAATTCCACCGATTCGCCGCAGCCGCAGGCAGAGGACTGGTTCGGATTGCGGAAGGTGAAGCCGGTGCGCAGCGTCGTCACCTCGAAATCCATCTCGGTGCCGAGCAGGAACAGGGCCGCCTCCGGCGCGACATAGACATGGGCACCGTCGCGCTCGATGTGGTCGTCCTTGAGGCTCGGCTCGGTGACGAGGTCGACCGTATACTCCATGCCGGCGCAACCGCCCTTCTTGATGCCAAGACGGATGCCGTGGGCGCGAACACCATTCACATCGTCGCGGCCGGCGACGATCTCGCGCACGCGGTTGGCGGCCTTCTCGGTCATGCTGATGACGGCAAAGCGTCCCATGCTCAATTCTCCATCCTGTGCAGGTTCAAGGCCTGCCGGATCAATCCTTGCCTAAAATGGTGAAGTTTGCGCCACGTCGCAAGAGCCATTCCTTTTGGTGATCGTCCGTAACACTTTTCACTTTTGCGGAACCGCCTCCCTTCCCCGGCATTGGGTTCGAGTCATATCAATGGAGGCTAAAATGCTGATCCGGAATTTCCTTATCGCGGGTGCCCTGCTCGCCACCACCGCTTCGGCCGCCTTTGCCCAAACGGTCGTCCTTCAGCCAGAAGAGAGAACCGTCGTCCACGAATATATCGTCAAGCAACCGCCCGCCTCGGTCGTGCTGCCTGACGACTTCAACCTCGCCGTCGGCACCGTCGTCCCCGACAGCGTGATGGTCAGCCCGCTCGACGCGCCGGGCTTCGAGAAACGCTACGACTACATGGTCGTCGACGGCCACGACGTCCTGGTCGATCCGGAAACGCGCGAGATCGTCGAGATTCTCACCTGACGACAGACACAGAGCAGCGCCGGCAGCGATGCCGGCGCCGTTCGCCTGTCCTCAATACCAGCCGACAGCGATCTGCGCTTCCTCCGACATGCGGTCGGGCGTCCACGGCGGATCGAACACCATCGAAACCTCGACGCCGGACACGCCTTCCACGGCGCCGACGGCATTTTCCACCCAGCCGGGCATCTCGCCGGCGACCGGGCAGCCGGGCGCCGTCAGCGTCATGTCGATCTTGACGGAGCGGTCGTCCTCGATGTCGATCTTGTAGACGAGGCCGAGTTCGTAGATGTCGGCCGGGATTTCCGGGTCGTAGACGGTCTTCAGCGCCGAGACGATGTCGTCGGTCAGCCGCGCCAGTTCGTCGGCGGGAATGGTTGAAGTCGTGACCGGAACGTTGGCCGGTTTCTGTTCGGAAAGGGTCGTTTCATCCATCGTCGTCATCCGAAAAATTTGCGCGCCTTTTCCAGCGCATCGGCCAAGGCATCGACCTCGGCGCGGGTGTTGTACATGCCGAACGACGCCCTGCATGTGGAGGTCACGCCGAAGCGTTTCAACAGCGGCTGGGCGCAATGGGTGCCGGCGCGCACCGCCACGCCCTGCCGGTCGATGACCATGGACACGTCATGCGCATGGATGCCCTGCAATTCGAAGGAGACGATGGCGCCCTTGTCCGGCGCGTCGCCGAAGATTTTTAGCGAATTGACCGAGCGCAGCCGCTCATGGGCGTATGCCTTCAGGTCGGCCTCGTGGGCGGCGATGCGCTCGCGGCCGACGCCTTGCATATAATCCAGTGCGACACCCAGCCCGATCGCCTGCACGATGGGCGGCGTTCCGGCTTCGAAGCGATGCGGCGGGTCGTTATAGGTGACGACGTCCTGCGTCACCTCCTCGATCATCTCGCCGCCGCCCATGAAGGGGCGCATCGCTTCCAGCCGCTCTTTCTTGCCGTAGAGCACGCCGATGCCGGACGGGCCGTAGACCTTGTGGCCGGTGAAGGCGAACCAGTCGCAGTCGAGATCAGCCACGTCGATCGGCATATGGACGGCGCTCTGCGAGCCGTCGACCAGCACCGGAATGCCGCGCTCATGCGCGATGCGGCAGATTTCCTTGATCGGCGTGATCGTGCCCAGCGCGTTCGACATCTGCGTGACGGCGACCAGCCTGGTCTTGTCCGTCAGGCTCTTCTTGAAATCCTCGACATGGAGCGCGCCGAGATCGTCCACCGGCACCCAGACCAGCTTGGCGCCCTGCCGCTCGCGGATGAAATGCCACGGCACGATGTTGGAATGGTGTTCCAGGATCGACACGACGATCTCGTCGCCGGCGCCGATGTTCGGCATGCCCCAACCGTAGGCAACGGTGTTGATGGCCGCCGTCGAATTGGAGGTGAAGACGATGTTGTCCGGGCTCGGCGCATTGAGGAAGCGGCGCACCGATTCGCGCGCCTTTTCATAGGCGTCGGTGGCGGCGTTGGAGAGGAAATGCAGGCCGCGATGGACGTTGGCGTATTCTTCTCGATAGGCGTGCTGGACGGCATCCAGCACCACCTGCGGCTTCTGCGCGGAAGCGCCGTTGTCGAGATAGACGAGCGGCTTGCCGTACACTTCGCGCGCCAGGATCGGGAAATCGCGGCGGATCGCCTCGACGTCGTAAGGAAGGGTTTCGACCGCCTTATCCATGGTAGCTGATGAACTCCATGAGCGATCCGTCCGGATCGCGGAAATAGACGCTGGTACCCCTGCCCTGCCCGCCGAAGCGCGGCACCGGGCCGAGTTCGATCTCGATGTCGTTGGCGCGCAGATGCTCCACCGCGTCCTCAATCGGACCGTTCCAGCAAAAACAGAGATCGCTGTTTCCGGGCTGGACCGGGATGCGCGCCAACGGCTCGGCTTTCACGCCCGGCCCGTGGCAGTTCAACTGCTGGCTTCCCAGCCGGAAAACATAGGCACCGCCTTCGCGCGCAATCGCCTCGGCGCCGATGACCTTGGTATAGAACGCCTTCGCCCGATCCCAGTCGGAAACGTGGATCACACTGTGATCGAGCGATACCGGCAGGTCAGCCATGGTCCGCGAACCACCCGTCCAGCCTGGTTTCCAGCGCCTCGACCAGCGCCTCGTCCTCCAGTTCCTCGATCACCTCGGCAACGAAGGCCTTCACCAGAAGACCGCGCGCCGTCTTCTCGTCGATACCGCGCGCCATCAGGTAGAACAGATGCGCGTGGTCGATCTCGGTGACGGTGGCGCCGTGGCCGCAGGCGACGTCGTCGGCGAAGATCTCCAGTTCCGGCTTGGTCGAGAACTCACCGTCGTCGGACAAGAGCAGCGTGTTGCAGGCCATCTTGGCGTCGGTCTTCTGCGCCACCTGATGCACGTTGATGCGACCCTGGAAAACGCCGCGCGCCTTGCCGGTGACGACGTTGCGGATGATCTCGCGCGAGCCGGTGTGCGGCACGGCGTGGTCGAGCACCATGGTGACGTCGGTGTGCGTGTCGCCGGCCAGCAGGTCGACGCCGCGCAACTGGAAATCCGAACCCTCGCCCTTGGTGACGACGCGGATTTCCTGCCGCACCAGCTTGCCGCCGGCGTTCATGACGAACAGCGTGAACTTGGCGTCCTTGCCGATCCAGGCGTTGAACTGGCCGAAATGGGTCGCCGTTTCCGGCTGCTCCTGCACGATCAGCCACGTCACTTCGCAACCGTCGCCGATGACGACGTTGTCGACCGACGAGACCAGCGCATCGCCGCTGCCGGTCTGCCGCTCGACGATTGTAGCGGTCACGCCGTCGCCGATTTTCGCGGCAAAGCGCGTGTGGACCTGCCCGCCCGCCTGCACGTTCTGCACTTCCAGCGGCTTTTCGAGCACGGTGCCGTCGGCGATCTCGATGAGCCAGCCGTCGGCGACGAAGGCGCTGTTCAGCGCGCCGATGGCGTCGTCCGCGCCCTGGGCTCCGAGTGCCGGCGCATAGGTGCCGTCGCCGAGCTTTTCGGCCACCGGGGTCGCGGTTACGCCTTCGACCGCCACCGGCTTGCCGGCGACGCCGTTGAGCACGGTCAGCACCGGCGAGCCTTCGATGAGCGGCGCGACGGGCTTCGCCTCAAGGCCGGCGTCGAAGGCCGGAACCTTGGTCAGCAGGCGGCGCAGGTCGGTGTAGTGCCAGGACTCGATACGACGCGTCGGCAGGCCGGCCTTGATGGCCTCGATGGCGGCGTCGCGCTTCAGCATGACGTCGCCGTCGCCCGGCAGCAGCGCCAGCCGCTCGCCGAAGGCGTCGAGCAGCGCCTGCTCGGCCGGCGTGTTCTTGATGGACGTCTGGATGTTCATGGCCCTACGCAGCCTCTCCGATCACGCCGGCATAGCCGTTGGCCTCGAGGTCGAGCGCCAGCGACTTGTCGCCGGACTTGATGATCTGGCCCTTGTAGAGAACGTGCACGCTGTCGGGCACGATGTGCTCCAGCAGGCGCTGGTAGTGGGTGATGACCACCACGGCGCGGTCGGGCGAGCGCAGCGCATTGACGCCGTCCGAGACGATTTTCAGCGCATCGATGTCGAGGCCCGAATCCGTCTCGTCCATGACGCAGAGCTTCGGTTCCAGAAGCTTCATCTGGAGGATCTCGGCGCGCTTCTTCTCGCCGCCGGAGAAGCCGACATTGAGCGGGCGCTTGAGCATGCCCATGTCCATCTGCAGCGTGCCGGCGGCGTCCTTCACCTTCTTCAGCAGTTCCGGAACCTTCAGCGGCTCCTCGCCGCGCGCCTTGCGCTGGGCGTTCATGGCTACCTTCAGAAATTCCATCGTCGCCACGCCCGGTATCTCCATCGGATACTGGAAGGCAAGGAAGATGCCTGCGGCGGCGCGCTCGGCCGGGTCCCATTCGAGGATGGATTGCCCGTTGAACAGGATGTCGCCTTCCGTCACCTCATAGTCCTCGCGGCCGGCGAGGATATAGGACAGCGTCGACTTGCCGGAGCCGTTCGGGCCCATGATGGCGGCGACCTCGCCCTTGGCGACTGTCAAGTTCAGGCCGCGGATGATCTCGGTGCCCTCGTCTGCGATGCGGGCGTGCAGGTTCTTGATCTCAAGCATTTCGTCGGTTCCAAATTCCGTTCAAATCTAGTGCCAGTTCCAGTGCCATTCCCCGTCAGTCTTCGCCTTGGTGACGGCGACAAGAACGACGGACAGCGCTGCAATGACGATAACTCCAAGCCAGGTCGGCAGGATCTTGGCGACGAGAAGCGCCGCGACGATAAGGACGGCAAGCAGGTGCAACCCGATAAGTGCCCAACCTTTCCAGTTGGTCGGCGTTGCGCCGTAGCCGAACCGCTTCGGCCTGAACCACTTGTCCGTCCCGCCTGTCACCCCACGCTCCCCTCCAGCGAGATGCCGATCAGCTTTTGCGCCTCGACGGCGAACTCCATCGGCAGTTCCTGGATGACGTCCTTGACGAAGCCGTTGACGATGAGCGCGATGGCTTCCTCTTCGGGAATGCCGCGCTGCATGACGTAGAACTTCTGGTCCTCGGAAATCTTCGAGGTGGTGGCTTCGTGCTCGAACTGGGCGGTCGAGTTCTTCGCTTCCATGTAGGGCACGGTATGCGCGCCGCAGTTGTCGCCGATCAGCAGCGAGTCGCAGTTGGTGAAGTTCCTCGCGTTGGTCGCCTTACGGTGGGCCGAGACCTGGCCGCGATAGGTGTTCTGGCTGAAGCCCGCCGCAATGCCCTTGGAGATGATGCGGCTTTTCGTGTTCTTGCCGAGATGCAGCATCTTGGTGCCGGAATCGATCTGCTGATAACCGTTCGAGACGGCGATCGAGTAGAAATTGCCCTGGCTGTCGTCGCCGCGCAGGATGCAGGACGGATACTTCCAGGTAATGGCCGAGCCGGTCTCCACCTGCGTCCACGAAATCTTCGAGCGGTCGCCGCGGCAGTCGCCGCGCTTGGTCACGAAATTGTAGACGCCGCCCTTGCCCTCGGCGTCGCCCGGATACCAATTCTGCACCGTCGAATACTTGATCTCGGCGTCGTCCAGCGCGATCAGCTCGACCACGGCGGCGTGAAGCTGGTTCTCGTCGCGCTGCGGCGCCGTGCAGCCTTCCAGATAGGAGACGTAGGCTCCCTCTTCCGCGATGATCAAGGTGCGCTCGAACTGGCCGGTGCCCTTCTCGTTGATACGGAAATAGGTGGACAACTCCATCGGGCAGCGCACGCCCTTCGGCACGAAAACGAAGGAGCCGTCGGTGAAGACCGCCGAGTTCAGCGTGGCGTAGAAGTTGTCGGACACCGGAACGACCGAGCTGAGGTACTTCCTCACCAGTTCCGGATGCTCGCGGATGGCTTCGGAGATCGAGCAGAAGATGACGCCGACCTTGGCCAGTTCCTTCCTGAAGGTGGTGACGACCGAGACGGAATCGAACACGGCGTCCACCGCCACGCGGCCGGACTTGTAGACATTGTCGTTGGCGCTGTCGGGGGCCGCGTCCTCGTCGTCCACGCCTTCGGCCGGAGCGGCCTTCTTCACGCCGGCGAGGATTTCCTGCTCCTTGAGCGGAATGCCGAGCTTCTCATAGGTCTTGAGCAGTTCGGGATCGACCTCGTCCAGCGATTTCGGACCCGACTGGTTCTTCGGCGCGGCGTAGTAGAAAATGTCCTGGAAATCGATCTTCGGATATTCGACGCGCGCCCAGTTCGGCTCTTCCATGGTCAGCCAGCGGCGATAGGCGTCGAGACGCCATTCCAGCATCCAGTCCGGCTCGTTTTTCTTGGCCGAGATGAAGCGAATGATATCCTCCGACAGGCCCTTGGGGGCCTTGTCGACGGCAATCTCGGTCTCAAATCCGTATTTATACTGGTCGACATCGATCTGGCGGACCTGATCGATCGTCTCCTGCACGGCAGGCATCGGCGTTCTCCATCCATGCCGGGTTCAAGGCCCGGCCGTTTTTGAACTCTGGCACCGCCGGCCGAGCCAGCGGAGTAAGTTCGATATAGTGCATCCGCGCCGGAAATTCACCCGGCCAATTCGACACGCACCGCTCTGCCAGGCCGAAGCCTGAATTTCAGTTAGAGCGCCGGCCTGTCGCGCCGGAGCTCTTACCGCCCTAGGCGGCTTGTTTCCCGCCTGCCCGGCGTGCAGCAATACCTGCTAGCGCCGTGCGGAAAAGCCCGATATCCTCGTCGGTCGTCACCTGTCCGATCGACACGCGCAACGCGCCCTGCCCCGCGCCGACGCCCATTGCCTTGAGCACGTGGCTCGGCCCGACCTTGCCCGACGAACAGGCCGAGCCGGCCGACAGCGCCACGCCGGCAAGGTCGAAGGCGATCTGCGCCGTCTCGGCCTTCATGCCGGGAATGGCGAAGAAGCTGGTGTTGGGCAGGCGCGGCACATCGGCGCCGAAGAACACCGCATCGGGCACCAGTTCGGAAACCATGGCCTCGATGGCATCGCGGCGGGCGCGCACCACCCCGATAGCGTCCAGCGCCGCCAGCGCTTCTTTCGCCGCTGCACCAAAGCCGGCGATGGCCGGCAGATTCTCCGTGCCGGCGCGATGGCCCTTCTCCTGCCCACCGCCGACGACCAGCAGCTTCGGCATCATCAGGTCGGCAGCCGCAACGATGGCGCCGGCACCCTTCGGCCCGCCGATCTTGTGCGAGGATAGAATCAGGTAGTCGGCATAACCGGCTGAAATGTCGAGCGGAATGCGGCCAGCCGCCTGCACCGCGTCGAGCACCAGCACGCCGCCGGCCGCCTTGACGATACGGCTGATTTCCTCGACCGGCTGGAGTACGCCCGTCTCGTTGTTGGCTGCGTGGATCGCCACCAGCGGCAGGCCGTCCGCCTTGTCGTGCGCAGCCAATGCGGCCTCAAGGGCGGCAAGATCGAGAATGCCGTCGCCGCCGACGCCAAGCCGTGCCACCTGCCCGGCCGGAAAGCGGCCGCCGGAGAGCAGGCAGGGATGGTCGGCCTGGCAGACATAAAGGCGACCCATGCGCAATGCCGCACGGCCCATCTGCCAGTCGGGCGTCAAAAGCGTCGTGGCGGCTTCCGTCGCGCCGGAGGTGAAGACGACATGTTCCGGCTTGCCGTTGACCAGAGCGGCAACGGCGCGGCGCGCGTCCTCGACGATGCGGCGGGCGGCGCGGCCCTCCTGATGCACCGAGGACGGGTTGGCCGCGTCGAGCGCCGCAACCACGGCCGCCCGCGCCGCGCTGCTGAGCGGCGCGGAGGCGTTGTGGTCGAGGTAGGCGCGTGCGGCCATCTGGGTTCCGTCTCAGTCCTTGCAATGCGTTCCGTCAGGTCAGCGCGTTATTTCCTTGAAATTCCAAGGCGAGCCGTCCTATCTACGCCTTCGCGGCGACGGTGGCATGGCCACCAAGTTTTGAACAATTCTAAACTAGCTTCTAGGAAGGCACTCGCCCCGCGTCAAGCGTCGATCTGACGTGGAGCGGAATTGTCGGAAGCGGCGCCGTCAGCGTACGCCAAGTGGAGTATTCGATGCCAGAGGTCATTTTTGCCGGACCGGCCGGACGTCTTGAAGGCCGTTACCAGCCCTCGAAGGAAAAGAGCGCGCCGATCGCGCTTGTCCTGCACCCGCATCCGCAATTCGGCGGGACGATGAACAACAAGATCGTCTACGACCTCTTCTATATGTTCCAGAAGCGCAATTTCACCACGCTGCGCTTCAATTTCCGCGGCATCGGCCGCAGCCAGGGCGAATTCGACCACGGCACGGGCGAACTGTCCGACGCCGCCGCGGCGCTCGACTGGGTGCAGTCGCTGCATCCCGATTCCAAGAGCTGCTGGGTGGCCGGCTATTCGTTCGGCTCATGGATCGGCATGCAGCTTTTGATGCGGCGGCCGGAAATCGAGGGCTTCATCTCGATCGCGCCGCAGCCAAACACCTACGATTTCTCGTTCCTGGCACCCTGCCCGTCGTCCGGCCTCATCATCCATGGCGACGCCGACAAGGTGGCGCCCGCCAAGGACGTGCAGGGCCTCGTGGACAAGCTGCATACGCAAAAGGGCATCACCATCACGCAAAAGACGCTGCCCGGCGCCAACCACTTCTTCGCCAACGACAGCGAATTGCTGCTCGACGAATGCGCCGACTATCTCGACCGGCGGCTCAACGGCGAACTCGCCGACCCGCGGCCGAAGCGGCTGCGGTAGAACAGAGTCCGGAGCCATCTGGCTCAAGATATTGGCACAACGGTCGCTATGATGCGGGCTTTCCTTTGGAGACCCGTATGTATCAGCCACCGCTTTTTCGCGAGACGCGCCCTGACATCCTGCACGCGCTGATCCGCGCCCACCCGCTCGGGCTGATGATTTCGGCCACACCGGACGGGCCGATCGCCGACACGGTACCGTTTCTGCTCGAGCCGGACGTCGGTCCGCACGGGCGGCTCAACGCTCATGTCGCCCGCGCCAACCCGCACTGGCGCCAGATCGCGGACAACCCCGCGCTGCCGGTGCTGGTCGTCTTCCAGAGCGTCAACACCTACATCACCCCATCCTGGTACGAGACGAAGCGCGAAACCGGCAAGGTGGTGCCGACATGGAACTACGCCATGGTGCAGGTGCGCGGCACGGCGCGCGTCATTGAGAACGCGGACTGGCTGGCCGGGCAGATCCGTGCGCTGACCACGCGCCACGAGGGCGGCCGCGCCGAGCCATGGGCGGTCTCCGACGCGCCGGACGCCTACATCGCCTCGCAAATCAAGGGCATCGTCGGCATCGAGATCGATATCACCGACATCGACGGCAAATGGAAAGTCAGCCAGAACCGTCCCGTCGCCGACCGCATCGGCGTCGTGGCCGGACTGCAAGCCGAGCAGGATAATGCGGCCGCGCAGGAAATGGCCGGGATCGTGCGGACGTTTGGCGGACTGGATGAGGCGTAGAGCGACCGGCTGGTTGGCCCTGTGCCAAACCTCGACCGGCACGCATCCCCACCCCTGTCCCCTCCCCGCAAGGGGGAGACGCCGACGCTGCCGTTCCATCCAAAATCGGCAAGGTTGGCAGCCTGTCGCGGCGCCGCAAAATCCCCCTCCCCTTGTGGGGAGGGGTTAGGGGTGGGAGTACGCCGTCCTGCTCGTTTACCCCGACACCTCGTCCGGCCGCGCGATCACCCCGCCGCTCACCGCCTCGCGGCATCCCGTCGTCGCCGGGAAGGTCAGCGGCAGGCCTTTCAGCGCCCTCACCGCCAGATAGGCCCAGGCCTCCGCCTCGGTGGCGTCGCCGTCCAGGCCGGCATCTTCGGCCAGCATGACCTCGGCGCCGGTTAGCGCCGCGCCTTTTCGCAAATCGCCGACAATATGCGGATTCTTGCGGCCGCCGCCGCAGACGATCCACAGCTTCGGCGGTTGCGGCAGATGCTTTACCGATTCAAGGATCGCCTCGGCCGAGACGGCGGCCAATGTGCGCGCCCCGTCGGCCAGCGCCAGACCTTCGGCCTCGGCCAGCGTGAAATCGTTGCGGTCGAGCGATTTCGGCCCCGGTTTCGAGAAGAACGGCTTTTCGAGATAGCGTTGCACCACCGTGCGCGCCACGCCGCCTTCGCTGGCAATCGCCCCGCCGGCATCGAAGGGCACGCCGCCCTCGCGCTGCACCCACTGGTCGATCAGCGCGTTGCCGGGACCGGTGTCGAAGGCGACCGGATCGCCCTTCTCCGGCACGAAGGTGATGTTGGAAATGCCGCCGATGTTGACGAACACCGCCGGAAACTGTGCCACCACCGGCAGCGCGCGCGCCAATGCCGCGTGATAGGCCGGTACCAGAGGCGCCCCCTGTCCGCCGTGAACCATGTCGTTGGCGCGCATGTCGTAAACCACCGGCAGGCCGGTTCTTGTCGCCAGCAGCGGCCCGTCGCCCAATTGCACGGTCAGGCCTATATGGGGGCGGTGCAGCACCGTCTGGCCGTGAAAGCCGATCAGGTCCGGTTCATTCCAGAGAGGATCGTCCCGCAGCTTCGCCCGGAACGCGACAACCGCTTCGGCATGGCGCAACGTCAGGTCGCGCTCAAGGGTTGCCAAGTCGCCCGGCCGTTCGTCCCTTTTCCCGATCCGTTTGGCGTCTTCCAGCCCTGCCTCGATGCGGCGCCGGAAGGCCGCCTCGTAGGGCACGAAGAAGGACGGACCGCGCTCGACCGCGTTTTCGCCGTCGGTGCGAAGCACGGCAAGATCGATGCCGTCCATCGAGGTGCCGCTCATCAGGCCGATCGCGCAGGTGCCGCTCATCTGTCCGCCGTTCTTGTGATTCCTTGCCGCAGGATGCTAAACGCGCGCAATCGTTGCTGTCACCGCCGCATGCGGCCGGTCCGTCCCGAAAGTGAAACCATGTCCGCCTTCAAGTCCGATTTCCTGCGCATCCTGTCCGAGCGCGGCTTCATCCACCAGATTTCAGATGAGACCGGCCTCGACGACCTCCTCGCCAAGGAAACCGTGACGGCCTATATCGGCTTCGACCCGACGGCCCCCAGCCTGCATGCGGGCGGCCTGATCCAGATCATGATGCTGCACTGGCTCCAGCAGACTGGCCACCGGCCGATCTCGCTGATGGGCGGCGGCACCGGCATGGTCGGCGATCCTTCGTTCAAGGACGAGGCGCGGCAACTGATGACCGTCGACACGATCGCGTCCAACATCGCCGGCATCAAGAAGGTGTTCTCCAATTACCTGACCTACGGCGAAGGGTCGAAGGACGCCCTGATGATCAACAACGCCGACTGGCTGACGTCGATCAACTACCTGGAATTCCTGCGCGATGTCGGCCGCCATTTCTCTGTCAACCGCATGCTCTCCTTCGACAGCGTGAAGATGCGGCTGGAGCGCGAGCAGTCGCTGTCGTTCCTCGAATTCAACTACATGATCCTGCAGGCCTACGATTTCGTCGAACTCAGCAAGCGCTACGATTGCCGCCTGCAGATGGGCGGCTCGGACCAGTGGGGCAACATCGTCAACGGCATCGATCTTGGTCACCGCATGGGCACGCCGCAGCTTTTCGCGCTGACCTCGCCGCTGCTCACCACCGCCTCCGGCGCCAAGATGGGCAAGTCGCTCAGCGGCGCCATCTGGCTCAACCCGGACATGCTGTCGGCCTACGATTTCTGGCAATACTGGCGCAACACCGAGGATGCCGATGTCGGCCGCTTCCTGAAGCTCTACACCACGCTACCCATGGACGAGGTGGCGCGGCTGGCGGCGCTCGGCGGCGCCGAGATCAACGAAGCCAAGAAGGTGCTGGCGAGCGAGATCACCGCGCTGCTGCACGGCCGTCAGGCGGCGGATGCGGCAGCCGAGACGGCGCGTAAAACCTTCGAGGAAGGCGTAACCGCCGACAGCCTGCCCTCGGTCGCGGTACCGCGCGCCGATCTCGAAGCCGGCATCGGCATCCTTGCCCTGTTCGTGGCCGCCGGCCTCGCGGGCTCGAACGGCGAGGCACGCAGGCATGTGCAGGGCGGCGCGGTGCGGCTCAACGACGAGCCGGTCGCCGACGACCGCCGCACCGTCACGCTTCAGGACTTGAGTCCGGACGGCGCGCTAAAGCTTTCTCTGGGCAAAAAAAAACACATTCTGGTCAGGGCGGCGTAGCAGGCGCCGGCATCCCCCTCCCCCTTGAGGGGAGGGTGGCAGGCCGAAGGCCTGTCGGGAGGGGTACCCTCAACCATTCGACATAAAGAAAAGCCCCTCGCTCTACGGCCGGCGACCCCTCCCGGCCGCTACGCGGCCACCCTCCCCTCAAGAGGGAGGGAAACGCTGCTCCCTCACCGGAACTCGAAAATCGACCGGAAAATGCCCGGTGCGATGACCGACAGCGGGTTGATGTCGAGGGCCGGCTTGTTGGCGTTGCCGCGCAGCCGGTAGGTGACGCCGATCAGGCCGCGGTCGCGGCCGTTGCCGAGCAGCGCGCCGACGATGGGCAGTTCGCCGAAGATGCGGTTCAGCCCGTAGATCGGCATAAAAGTACCGGTCATGTCCATGTCGTTGTTCTGGTCGTAGAGGGTGCCCTGGAAGGTGGTGCCGATGGTCGGGCCGCGCAGCAGCCCGTTCTTCAGCTTGAGATAGCCGGCGCCCTTCTCGATCTCGGAATAGCCGCGCTCGAACGGCACGCGCGAGGTGTCGATATCGCCCTTCACGGCCTGGTTCAGACTGCGGGTGCCGTTGGCAGGCCTTGTCGAGACGATCGAGGCGAGCTTGGGTTCGTTGACGACGAGAAAGTTGCGCGCGTCGATCGATCCCTTCAGCGGCCCGCCGCCATCGCCGGCAAGCGAAAGCGTGATCGCGCCGCCCTGCATATGCTCGTAGATATCCAGAAAACGCAGAACGGCGCCGGCATCGGCCGATGCCATCGCCAGCTTGCGCTGGCCGGCGCTGCCGGTATCGCTGATGCTGATGGCCGCGCCCGAACTGGTCGTGGCGCTAGCCTGCAAGCTGTCCATCCTGGAAGCGGCCGCCCTGTAGGTCAGCTTGAGGCCCGACAGTTTCTCGTCGTGGAAGCCGGCCAGCGAACCGATATCGGCGTCGACAGTGATCTGGTCGGCCCCCGCCGCATCGGTGGCGGCGCTCTTGTCGGACATGAACTGCTTGATCAACGACCGCGCGTCGAGCGCATCGCCGCTGATCGTTACCCCATAGCCCTTGCCGGACCGCTTGACCGAAACGGCGACGTCGTCGCCACGATTGAGTTGCACGTGGTCGAGGTCGGCCGAGGTCAGCCTGCCATTGGAGAGCGCGACCGTACCGCTCACCTGGAACGATTTTCCGGAAAGCTCGAAGCGCGACAGCGTCGTGGCGGCGCCCGACCCCGACATGGTGAAGGAGGCGCTGGCCGGAACCGCGGCGCCCTTGCTCCAGCCCGCCCATGGGATTGAAAGCTTTGCGGCGGTGAGATCGGCGGTGACGTCCTGGCTGCCGTCGCCGTTCTTTTCCAGCATCACTCTCATCGTGCCGGAAAGCAGCGTGGAAAGTCCCGGCATGACGGCGTTGCGGGTCTTGTCGTCGATCACCAGCGCGACCTTGCGGCTGCGGGCCGGGCCGTCGTCTTCCAGCGGCTCGGTGATGTCGATTTCGGCGGGGATGCCGTTCAGCGTCGCCTTCGCTTCGACCAGCGCCTTTTCGGGATCGACCACGATGGTGCCGTCTGCGGCCGCCACCATCTGTCCGTCGACCGGCTTGGAGATGGCGAGGCCTCGATAGTCGAGAGACACGAGGAAGCCGAGCTTGCTGGAATCGACGCCAAGTTGCAGGGGAATGTCGGCCTTGACGTTGCCGCTCACCGTGCCGGAAAGCTCGTCGGGCAGGATGCCGACATGGCGCATGGCGTTGATCGGCTCGTAGGAGGCAAGCTCGGCGATCGCCGGCGCATCGCCCTCGACGTCGATGTCGAGCGCCCCGATGACGGGCGAGACGTTGGCGTTTCTGATCTTCAGCGTTCCGTTGGACGCAGCCACCACCCGCCCGCTCGGCATGTAGACGCTGCCGGAATCCAGCGTGATCTCGACGTCGTTGGCGTGGAATTCGACGGCGCCCACGGCATCGCGGACCGGCGGGATCGTACCGGCCGTATCGAAGCGGGAGCCGTCCACCTTGAAGCGGCCGAACACCTCGTTCGGCCCCAGCGGCACGCCGTTGCCGGCGCGGCCCGGCGCCACGTCGTATTGCAGGTTGCCCTCGACGACGCGGCCGCCGAACAGGTTCTGCATCACCCAATGGCGGGCGCCCTGACCGGAAAACCACGGCCATAGTTGCTTGACGTGCGAGACCGGCATGTCGCGCACGTTGAGCGCGACCAGAACGCCGGGAGGCTCGCCATCGGCGAATTCCACCTGCGCGCGGCCCGTCATCTCGCCTTCAGGCCCGGAACGCAGGCCTATGCTTTCGGCGACGAGCTTGCGGCTGACCGTCTCGTAGACGCCGGCGATGCGGGCGACGAATTTGAGCGCCGGCTCGGGCGAATCCTGGGGCGCCAGCATCGAGCCGTCGCTGGTCAGGTCGTAGCGATAGGACGGTTCCTGCTTCGCGACCGCCGCGTCCTTCGGCTTCGGCCCGATCGAACCGGCGAAGTTGAAGGTGGAGCGGCCCGTCTTCAGCAGCAGGTGATCGACCGAAATCTTGTTGGTGCCTGTGGTCAGGCTGGCGTCTACCGCAAGATCGGCACCCAGCATACCGTGCGAGCCAAGATCGAACATGGCGCCGGCGAGCGACAGCGAGGCAGACAGACGCGAAGGCGCATCCCGGCCTTCGGAGCCGGCGAGACGCAGCGACAGCTTGCCCAGCCCCGCACCGGATGCGGCCCCGGCGCCGGCCTGCGGCTCCGCCAGCGTCATGTCCGCGGCCAGCGAGGCGATGCGGGAGGAGTTCGCCTCGCGCGTGGCAGAGGCATTGAGGGAAAACATATGGCCGTCCACATCACCCTTGGCGGCGAGGGCCATGCTGCCGGAGCCGGCCTGGGAAACGCTTGCACTGGCGATCCTGACCGTGCGCACCGCGTCCGCATCAGGCAGCAGGATATCGACGTCCGACAGGCCAACCTCGCGCACCGAATCCAGTTGCACGGCATGCAGGGCCTGCCGCACGGCATCGAAAACGGCGGCCGAAACCTTGTCGGGATCGAGCAAGCCGTCGGCATTGCGAAGCGAGGCGGTCCAATCGCCGCCGCGCGACGGCATGGCGGCGACGAAGACGCGCGCGTCGGCGATGCGGGCGCTTGTCAGGCGCACGTCGCCCGACAGGAGCGGCAGGAAACGGACGCCGAAGCGCATCGCGCCGGCTTCGACCATCGGCTTGCCGTCGGCGGTCTTCAGGCTGACGTCCCTGACCTCCAACGCCAGGAAGCTGGAACCGTCCAGCGTGATGCGCGCCGGGCCGAGCGCCATATCGACGTCGATGCCGGCGAGGTCCTCGATGGCTTTTTCCGCCGTCGCGCGCAGGCGCTCGGAGCCGATGCCGGTGGCGCCGATGGCGTAGACGGCGAGCGCCAGCACCGCGGCCAGCACGACGGCGGCAAAGGAAATCCGAGCGAGGATGCGGAAGCCACGGCCGATCGCGGCCTTTCCGAGCGGCGGGACCGTGCAGGCCGACGGCAAAGCGCCGAGATCGGTGATCTCACGACGCCGAAACCTGATCTTTTCATGCCGTGGCAGCTCGTGATCCACGCAATCTTCCGTTTTGTGCCCTCGACCGTGGACGAATCCCTGCCGGGCAGTATATCGGTGCAGCCTTGCCCCGTAACCTTAAACAAGGGCCTGCCATGGCTGATCTCGACGTGGGCGACAAGGCGCCCGATTTCGACCTTCCGCGTGACGGCGGCGGTTCGCTTCGGCTCTCCGACCTGCTCGGCAAGCCTGTCGTTCTTTATTTCTACCCGCAGGACGACACCACAAGCTGCACCAGCGAAGCCATCGGCTTCTCCGGGCTCAGGCCCGCCTTCGAACATGCCGGCGCGGCGATTGTCGGCCTGTCTCCCGACAGCACCAAGAAACATGACAAATTCAAGGCCAAGCACGGCCTGAGCGTCGATCTGGTGGCCGACGAGGAGAGAAAGACGATCGAAGCCTACGGGCTATGGGTGGAAAAGCAGATGTACGGGCGCCGCTACATGGGCGTCGAACGCGCGACCTTCCTGATCGGCGCGGACGGCCGCATCGCACGGATCTGGCGCAAGGTGCGCGTCAAGGGGCACGCACAAGCCGTTCTGGAAGCGGTGCAGGCGCTACCCGGCACCGGCAAGTAATCCGCAGGGCCGCGAGGCGGCGGAAAAGTTTTGTTAACCCTAACAATGTTTAAATCGGGCTTGTCGTCGGCATAGCAACGAAAGCTCGGTCCCGTGAACGTACCCGGTCAGTCCGCAGTCTTCGGCAAGCGCAAGGAACCGCATACCGTCATCATCGCCCACGGCGACGAGATCCGGCATTTCACGGTCAGGCCTTGGCTGGCCGCCCTCGGCGGCTCGGCGCTCGCCGCCGTCGCCATCGGCTACCTGCTCGCCACCTCCTACCTGGTTCTGCGCGACGATCTGATCGGTGCCGCGACCGCGCGCCAGGCCCGCATGCAGCAGGCCTACGAAGACCGCATCTCGGCGCTGCGCGCGCAGGTCGACCGCATTACGAGCCGCCAATTGCTCGACCAGCAACTCATGGAAACCAAGGTGAGCGAACTCCTGGAACGCCAGTCGCAGCTCACCCAGCGACATGGCCGGCTGGATTCGGTGCTCGACCGGGCCGAAAAGGACGTCGGCGCGACGCTGCCCGATGCCGCGCCGGCACCCGGACAGAAACCGGACGTGCGCGCCGCGATCACGGCTCCGGCCGACGGCGGCGCTGCCGTTTCACTGGCCAGCCTCGATTCCGGCGACACCAGGCCGTTCTCGCTGTGGACGACCCGGACCGACGCCCGATCCGACGAAACCTCGGCCGACCGGGCCGACAAGCTGTTCGTGGCGATCAACCAGTCGCTGCGCAGCATCGAAACCGACCAGCTCGCCCGCGTGGAAAAGCTGACGGACAAGGCTTACGAGAATGCCGACGCCATCAAGGACGCGATCCAAAGCGCGGGCCTGACGGTGGACAGCGATTTCGGCAAGGGCGAAACAGACGTCGGCGGGCCGCTGATTCCGCTCGACAGCGCCGCCATGTTCGACAGCAAGGTCAAGGAACTGGACGAAGCGCTCGACGGCCTCGATCATCTGAAATCGCAGGCGCGCAAGTTGCCGCTCGCCAATCCGGCGCCCGGCCACCCCGTCACCAGCCCGTTCGGCGTGCGCACCGATCCGATCCTCGGCACCGCGGCGTTGCATTCGGGCATGGACTTCCGCGCCCCGAGAGGCATGGCGGCGCGCGCGACGGCCGGCGGCGTGGTGACTCGGGCCGGCTGGGCGGGCGGCTACGGCCGCATGGTCGAGATCGACCACGGCAACGGCTTTTCCACCCGCTACGGGCATCTGAGCCGAATCCTCGTGGAAGTCGGCCAGAAGCTCAATGCCGGCGACGAAGTCGGCGAGACGGGTTCGAGCGGGCGCTCGACCGGGCCGCACCTGCATTACGAGGTGCGCCACAACGGCGAGGCGGTGAACCCGCTGCGTTTCCTCGCCATCGGCAAGAAAGTGCAGAAATACCTCTGACGCGGCCTGACTCGCGACCGCCTCAGGAAAAGACGAGGTGGCCGCCGCCGATGTCCTGCGGCACCAGCCGGGCCGGCACATCGCCGACCTTGCGCATCGGGCTCGGGATTTCGCTGTCCAGCCGGGCGAAACGCGCCCGCCGCTGCGCCGGATCGGGGATCGGCACGGCCTCGATCAGCCGCTTCGTGTAAGGGTGGCGCGGGTCGGAGAAAATCTGGTCGCGCGTACCCATCTCGACGATCTGGCCGAGATACATCACCGCAACGCGGTCGGAGATGTTTTCCACGACAGCCATGTCATGCGAGATGAACAGGTAGGCGACGCCGAATTCGCGCTGCAACTCCTTCAGCAGTTCGAGCACCTTGGCCTGCACCGAAACGTCGAGCGCCGAGACGCTCTCGTCGGCGATGATGAGCTTCGGCTTTAACGCCAAAGCACGCGCGACGCAGATGCGCTGGCGCTGTCCGCCTGAAAATTCGTGCGGGTAGCGGTCCATGTGCTCGGCCGACAGGCCGACACGCTCGAACAGTGTCGTCACCCAGCGTCGCCGCTCTTGCCGGTCGCCGATGCCGTGGACGACGAGCGGTTCGGCGACTAGGTCGCCGACGCGCATCCTCGGATCGAGCGAGGCGAACGGGTCCTGGAAGATCATCTGCACTTCGCGGCGAACGGCCTTGCGGTCGTCGGTCGACAGGCTGTTCAGCGAACGGCCGCCGACCAGAATGTCGCCGGCATGCGGCACCAGCCCGGCGATCGCCTTGGCGGTCGTCGACTTACCGCAGCCGGACTCGCCGACCAGCGCCAGCGTCTCACCTGGCGCGATCGAGAAGCTGACGCCTTCCACGGCATGAACGCGGCGCTCGACACGGCCGAAGAAACCGCCGCGCAGATCGAAGCGGACTTCAAGGTCGCGCACGGCGACGACCGGCGCCGCCTCGCGCGGTTCATGAGGCTCGTCCTGTATTCCCGACCGGGCGCCGATGCGTGGCACCGCGGCCAGCAGTTCCTGCGTATACGCCTCGCGCGGGCGGGCGAATATATCGGCCGCCGTCCCCTCTTCCACGGTGCGGCCATTGCGCATGACGATGACGCGATCGGCCATCTCGGCGACGACGCCCATGTCGTGCGTGATGAGGATGATGGCGGTGCCGTGCTCGCGCTGAAGATCGCGCAAGAGTTCCAGCACCTCGCCCTGCACGGTGACGTCGAGCGCGGTGGTCGGCTCGTCGGCGATCAGCACGTCCGGCTTCAGCGCCAGCGCCATGGCGATCATGACGCGCTGGCGCATGCCGCCTGAAAGTTCGTGCGGGAACTGGCCGAGCCGGCTCTCCGCCTCGGGAATGCGCACCGCCTTCAGCGCTTCGACCGCCAGCCGGCGGGCCTCGCCGCGCGGCAGGTCGCGGTGCGTCTCGATGGCCTCGATCAGTTGCCGGCCGATCGACAGGACCGGATTGAGCGAGGTCATCGGCTCCTGGAAGATCATGGCGACGCGGTCGCCACGGATCGCCTGCATGGCCCGCTCGTCGAGCCCGGCCAGATCGGTGTCGCCAAGGCGGATCGAGCCGGCGGCGATGCGCGCCGCCGGCTTCGGCAACAGCCGCATGACGGCGAGCGCCGTCATCGACTTGCCCGAGCCGGACTCACCGGCGATGCAGAGCGTTTCCCCGCGCGCCAGCGTGAAGGACAGGCCGCTGACCACCTCGCGCGCGCCGTCCTCGCCGCGCACGGCGATGGCAAGGCCGGAGACGGCGAGAACGGGGCGGTCGGCGCTCATTCAAACACGCAGCGCGGGAAGTAGAACGACACCACCCAGTTCGGCATGTCGACGATCTCGCTGATCCTGAGATCGCCGCAGACTGACACCAGCATGTAGGCGTCCACCGGGGCAAGGTTGTAGCGGGCCGCGAGCAGGTCGACCATCTGTGCCACCGCGCTGCGGGCGCCTTCCATCAGGTCGGCGCCGATGCCCGTCGTCACCTCGTAGCCCTTGGCGTCGAGGTGGCGCGTCACCGGTCCGGGCGTGGTGAAGCGCGGCGTCTTGAGGTTGGCGCCCTTGACCACGTCGAGCGTGAGCACGGCGTTCATGGCGCTCTCGATGGCGGTGCCGCAGACCTCGCCGTCGCCCTGCGCGGCGTGCGTGTCGCCGACCGAGAACAGCGCGCCCGCCACCTCCACCGGCAGGTAGAGCACGGTGCCGGCGGCAAGGTCGCGGATGTCGAGATTGCCGCCGACGCGCCGCGGCGGCACCACCGAATGCAGGCCCTTTTCCGCCGGTGCGTTGCCGATGGTGCCGGCGAACGGCTTCAGCGGCACACGGCCGTGCTTGCCGAACAGCGCGGGCTCCAGAGAGGCCGCGTCGTACTTCCACAGCGTCAGCCCCGGCTCCTTGAATTGGTCGGCCAGCAGGCCGAAGCCGGGAATATTGGCCGTCCAGCCGAAGCCGGACGGCTTGAAGGCCTCGATCGTCACCTTCAGCGCATCGCCGGGTTCGGCCCCCTCGACGAAGATCGGCCCGGTGACGGGATTGACCTTTTCGAAGTCGAGCCGGCCGACGTCGGCCAGCGTGCTTTTCTCGGTCAGCTGGCCGCCGGAGGAATCGAGGCACTGGAACTCGATGGTCGAGCCCGGCGCCACCTTCTCGACCGGGGCAATCGAATTGTCCCAGCCGAAATGATGGTGGCGCCCATGAATGGTGTAGTCGCAGTTACTGCACATCTTTCACATACACATTGTCGTAGTTGATCGGAATGTGGACCGGGTCGACGTAGAGGGCGTCGGCGCCGCCCATGCGCGCGGACTTCATGGTGAAGCGCTGCTCGTTGAAGACCGGCGCCCAGGGCGCGTCGTCCATGATCTTCAGGTAGATGTCGCTCCACATCTTGTAGCGCTCTTCCTGCTTGGCGGGATCGGTGATCGAGTCGGCCTCGGCCGCCTTCTTGTCGAGATCCTTGTTGCAGTACCACGACCAGTTCCAGCCGCCCGGCACCGCGCCGGCGCAGCCGAGAATCGGGCCGTAGAAGTTCGACGGATCGGGGAAGTCGGCGATCCAGGCCATGCCTCCGGACCAGATCATCGGCGCGCCGTTCTTGTCGCCGCCGGCGGCGATCACGTTGGCCTGGGCGAGCGCCTGGATCGAGGCCTTGATGCCGATGGCGGCAAGATCCTGCTGGATCGCCTGGGCGATGCGCGGGTTGGGATCGGTGTTCATGACGTAAAGCTGCGTTTCGAAACCGTCCGGGTAGCCCGCCTCGGCCAGCAGTTCCTTGGCCTTGGCCGGATCGTGCGGATAGCCCTTGTAGTCCTTGGCATAGCCCGGCATCGACGGCGGCAGCGGCTGGTTGGCCGGCACGGCGCGGTTGTTGATGAGCTGGACGACGCGTTCCTTGTTGATGGCCATGTTGACCGCCTGGCGCACCTTGACGTTGTCGAACGGCTTCATGGTCACGTTCATGGTGACGTAGCCGGTCTGGAGCTGGCCGCCCTCGACGACGCGCGCCTTCTGCTCGGGGTCCTTCATCACTTCCTGGAACTTGGCCGGCGGGATGCCGTCGCCGGGCACGTCGATCTCGCCCTTCTGCAAGCGCAGCAGCGCGACGATCGGCTCCTGGCCGATCTCGAAGGTGATCTTGTCGAGGTGCGGCAGGCCCTTGTGCCAATAGTCCTTGTTCTTCTCGAAGACGATGCGCTGGCCGAGCGTCCATTCTGCCAGCTTGTAGGCGCCGGTGCCGACCGGATGCTTGCCGAAATCGGCGCCGTATTTCTCGACCTCCTCCTTCGGCACGACATGGCTGAAGTTGATCGCCATGACATGCAGGAAGGTGGCGTCGGGGCGCACCAGCTCGAACTTCACCGTATAGGGATCGACGACCGTGACTCCGGCCAGGCTTTCCGTCTTGCCGGCGGCCTGGTCGTCATAGCCCTTGATGGAAGAAAAGAAGCCGGCGCCGGGGCTCTGGGTCTTCGGATTGGTGACGCGGTCGAGCGAATACTTCACGTCGTCGGCCGTCATCTCGCGGCCGTTGTGGAACTTGACGCCGTGGCGCAGCTTGAAGGTGAAGGTCTTGCCGTCCGGCGAAATGTCGTAGCTCTCGGCGAGGTCGGGCACCAGCTCGGCGGTGCCGGGCTTGTAGTCCATCAGTCCGTCGAACAGGCTCTTGATCATCGACCAGTTCTGCCAGTCGTAGCCGATGGCCGGGTCGAGGGTAGCGACGTCGTCCTTGTAGGTGATGGTGATGGCACCGCCGTTCTTGGCGTTGGGGTCGATCGTGTCGTCGGCGCGGGCCGCGCTGGACAGGCCGAAGGCCAGCGCCAGCGCTGCGGCAGCGACCGTCGAGGTCAGAAATCGTCTCATGAAGTGTTCCCTTTCCCTGGTTGTTATCTGAGCTTGATGCGCGGATCGATGAAGGGCGCGACGATGTCGGCGATCAGGTTGCCGAGCACGATGGCGAAGGCCGACACCAGCGTGACGCCCATGATGATGGGGATATCGACGCGCTGGATCGCCTGCCAGGCGAGCTGGCCGATGCCCGGCCAGCCGAACACGCTTTCCACCACCACGATGCCGCCCATGAAGATGCCGATGTCGATGCCGACCATGGCGACGATCGGCAGGATGGCGTTGGGCAGGGCGTGGCGGAACAGGACGACGCCGCGCGCCAGCCCCTTGGCGCGGGCGGTGCGCACGTAATCCTGCCGCAGCACGTCGATCATCGAGGAGCGCATCATGCGCGCGTACCAGCCGGCGCCCAGCACCCCCATGGTCAGCGCCGGCAGCACAAGGTGGCGCCAGGTGCCGTAGCCGCCGATGGGGAACCAGCCGAGCCGCACGGCGAAGACATAGAGAAGCAGAAGGCCGACGACGAACTGCGGCGCCGACACGCCGACGAAGGAGGCGAGCATCAGCGAATTGTCGGTCGCCGTGCCGCGCTTCACCGCCGCGACCAGCCCCATGGTGAGGCCGATCAGCAATTCGCAGGCGATGGAGCCGGCCATCAGGAGCAGGCTCGCCGGCAGGCGCGAGACGATCAGTTGCGTCACCTCGGAGCGCTGGATGTAGGAGCGGCCGAGATCGCCGTGCAGCAGGTTGGCGAGATAGCGCCAGTACTGGACGACGAAGGGCTGGTCGAGGCCGAGCTGGCGGCGGATGTTCTCCACCGTCTCGGGCGTCGCGCTGCGGCCGGCGATCTGGCGCACCGGATCGGCCGGCAACAGGTAGAGCAGCGCGAAGGTGATGACCGAGACGCCGAGCAGGATCAGCGCGGACTGGATCAGGCGGCGGCCGAGATAGGCGATCATGAGCGGGCCCCCGTCATTCCCGCCCCCGCTGCGTCGGATCGAGAATGTCGCGCAGCGCGTCGCCGACGAGGTTGAAGGCCAGCGCCAGCGCCAGGATCGCCGCTCCGGGGAAGAAGACCAGCCAGGGCGCAGCCTGGAAATAGGTCTGGTTCTCGAAGATGATGTTGCCCCAGGACGGCGTCGGCGGCTGCACGCCGATGCCGAGATAGGACAGCGTCGCCTCCAGAAGCACGGTGGTGGAGATGCCCAGCGTGCCCCAGACGATGATCGTCGGCAGAAGGTGCGGCAGGATATGCCGGAACAGGATGCGCGGCGTGCCGGCGCCGATGGTGCGCTCGGCGTCGATGAATTCGCGCTCGGCCAGCGATGACGTCTCGGTGTAGATGACGCGCGCCGTCTGCACCCAGTTCACCAGTGCGATCACCATGGCGACGATCCACAGGCTCGGCTCGAACACGGCAGCCAGGCAGATGGCGAGCAGCAGTGCCGGAAACGCCATCATCAGGTCGGTGAAGCGCATCAGCGCGCCGCCGATCCAGCCGCGAAAATAACCGGCGGTGACACCGACCAGCGTGCCGATCAAAAGAGCGGCGCCGTTGGCGACGACGCCGATGATGAGCGAGGTGCGCGCACCGAACAGGATGCGGGTCAACAGGTCGCGGCCGAGCAGGTCGGTGCCGAGCAGGAACGTGCCGTTGGGCGGCAGCGGCGCGCCCTCCAGCGTCAACCCGTCGAACATCTGTTCGTCGGGGCCGAAGGCCGTCAACCACGGCGCGAAGACGGCGCCGAGCACGGTGACGGCGATGACGATCAGGCCGAGCACGGCCAGCTTGCGGCGCAGCAGCCGGCGCCAGACGCCGCAGCGCGGCTTGGCCGACAGGGCGGGAGCGGAAAGCTCAGGCGCGGCGGGTGTGGTCATCGCCCTCCCCCGTCGCCATGGCCACGACGCGGCGCGCCGCCTGCTCGACGCTGACCTGCCAGTTCATCGCCAGCGAGCGGAGCTGCGCATAGGCGCGCTCGTCGTCGACGCCCTTCGCGCAAAGCGCGGCGACCGCGCGCACGATGGTCTGCCGCTCGGCGACGCGCGCCTCCAGCGCCGCGATCTCGTCGGCCAGCCGGCGCCGCGCCTCGAACGCCTGCCGCGCGATCAGCAAGGCGCTGTAAACGCCGGCGGTGCCGACCGGCTTCAAAAGCTGTGCGTCGGCCTTGTGCGAGAGCGCCCATTCGATGCGGCCGGGCGCTTCCGAGCCGATCAGGGCTACGAGCGGCATAGGCGCCTCGCCGGGCTTCCACGGGAACTGTTCGTCGAAGCCCAAATCGACATCGAAAAAGACGAAGTCGGCGGCGAGCGCTTCGGCCGGCAGATGCGGCCAGCAATCGCCGACCTCCAACCCGATCGCCGCGAGCTGGCGGGCAAGCGCGTTCACCGTCGGGTGCGGCCGATGCAGCACAACAGCCTTGGCGCCGCCGAGATTGGGAATGCGCGCGGGGCGGCTCACGACACCACCTTCAGGCGGGGTCTGCCAAAGATCTCGGCGCGGTCGTAGCGCGACAGATAGGGGTCGGGCGCCACAGCGTCCGTGCGGCTCACCACCCGGAAGCCACCTTCCTCGATGCGGCCGATCTCGACCGGCAGCGTGGCGTGCTGGGTGTGCGGGTCGAGTGCGGTACGGCCGAAAGGCGTGGCGAAGGTGCGGCCGGCGAACAGGCCGGACAGATCGGCGAAAGTGGCCTCCTGGTCGACCGCCAGCACGTCGGCCAACACGCGCACCGAGGCATAGGCCGAAGCCTGGAAGGAGGATGCGGGGGCCGCCGGGTCGGGCCGCGCCACGTCGCGAAAATAGGGGCCGGCGGCGAGATGGCCTAAGCCATTGCGCCCGAGCGCTGGCAGTTCGCATTCCGACAGGTTGCAGGAAACGACCGGGCAGCGCTCCGGCGCGAAATGCGGATCGCGCCTGCCGAGTTCGGCATAGGCCGCGAGGAATGAATAGGAGGAAGAGCCGATCAGGTTGTTGAGGATGAAATCGGGCCGCGTCGCCTCGATCTCGGCCACCAGCCGCGACACGTCGGTATCGCCGATGGGCAGGTAGCGCTCGCCCAACACCTCGCCGCCGGCATCGGCGATCAGGTCGCGCGCCACACGGTTGGTTTCCCAACCCCAGATGTAGTTGGAGCCGAGCAGGAAGCCGTTGGCGCCGAAGCGCGGCACCACATAGCCCAGCAACGGCACGAGGTGCTGGTTGGGACAGGCGTGCATGTAGACGACATGCTCGTTCGCCTCGAAGCCCTCGTAGGGGCAGACGTACCAGAGGCTGGCGCCCCATTTCTCAAGAACCGGGATGACTTCCTTGCGGCTCCACGAGGTAACGCAGCCGACGACATGGCGCATGCGGCTGCCGCGCAACATCTCTTCGCACAGCGGCGCATAGCGGTCGGCGTTGCCCTGCGGATCGCGTTCCACGGGCACGAATTCGACGGCGCTTTCGGGATCGGCGTTGACGTCGGCGATGGCACGCATGGCACCCAGCCGGCACGATTCGGAGATCAGGCCGTAATTGCCCGACCGCGAATAGAGGATGCCGATCTCGACACGCCGTTTCAAACAGGTTCCCCAAAATGACAATGCCCCGCTGCCGCCGCCGTGAGGCGAGGCATGCGAGGCACTTTTGCCGTCCGGCTCACAGGGCCGGTATTTTGTGGCAGCGTATCGTCTGGCGCCGTCCAGTCAAGAGGAAACACCGGATATGCATGCGGCATTCGTCGAAAGACGACGCACCCGATCCACGGTCCAAGGAAAAGAAATGGCGCGAGTGACGGGGCTCGAACCCGCGACCTCCGGCGTGACAGGCCGGCACTCTAACCGACTGAGCTACACCCGCGCTTGCCGCTCGCAGGGACTGGTCCGTGCGGCGTTGGGCGGTGGATAAGGGGTTCACCGCTGGGTGTCAAGCGGGCCCTTGACGCTATTATCGGGACCCCGAAGCTTTTTTGCCGCGAACCCCTTCGACACCCTTCGGGCAGTTCCGTTTCCCTTCGGCGGACCGTACCGAAAACAACCCAGCCGACCGCTCCCTGTCCTCGGAGTACCAAAGCGGCAGACACTCGCTGGGGTCTTGCGAAGCCGGCGCCGACCGCTTAAAGGTCCGGCCCGAGCGGGCGATTAGCTCAGTTGGTAGAGCATCTCGTTTACACCGAGAGGGTCGGCGGTTCGAGCCCGTCATCGCCCACCATTTTTATCCCACGGCAGTTCGCTCCAGCCCGGCGGCAGTCTCGGCCGCTCTCCGGTTCGCCGGCTCTCCCCCAACCAAAACAAAAAGCCGGGCGATGCCCGGCTTCCTGCATGGGAACCATGGAAAACGGTCTTAGTTGACCGCGTCCTTGAGGCCCTTGCCTGCCGTGAACTTCGGCACCGTGCGAGCCGGGATCTTCACTTCCGCGCCGGTCTGCGGGTTGCGGCCGGTCGAAGCGGCACGCTTCGAAACCGAGAAATTGCCGAAACCGACAAGACGGACATCCCCGCCCTTCTTCAACTCGCCGGTGATCACGGAAAACACCGCATCGACAGCCGACTGCGCGTCACCTTTGGAGATTTTGGCGGCATCGGCAACGGCGGACACCAGTTCGTTCTTGTTCATAAGGATTCCCTTCTGTGAGAATGCCGGAACTATCGACTCATCCGGCTGGGCCCGGACTTTATGGAGAAGCCGCCTCACAACCAAGCGGAAAGACGCTCAAAAAGACGAAAAAAGCCCGGAATTCCGGGATTCTTCACATGAAAAAGCCGGGCGCGAGGCCCGGCTTTTCATATTCTGCAACGCAAGCGCGAAACGGCTCAGTGCGCGAGCGACTTGCCGGCGTCCTCGCCGGTGGCGACGGCGGCTGGCGGCGTCGCCGGCTCCACCCACTCGATCGGCTCCGGCATCCTGACCAGCGCGTGCCTCAAGACCTCGCCGATACGGCTGACCGGCACGATCTCCATGCCGTTCTTCACGTTGTCCGGAATCTCGGCCAGGTCCTTGGCGTTGTCTTCCGGGATCAGCACCTTCTTGATGCCGCCGCGCAAGGCCGCGAGCAGCTTCTCCTTCAGGCCGCCGATCGGCAGGATGCGCCCGCGCAGCGTGATCTCGCCGGTCATGGCGATATCGGCCCGGACAGGAATGCCGGTCAGGATCGACACGATCGCGGTCGCCATCGCGGCGCCGGCGGACGGACCGTCCTTCGGCGTGGCACCCTCGGGCAGATGCACGTGGATGTCGCGCTTTTCGAAGAGCGGCGGCTCGATGCCGAAATCGACCGCCCGCGAGCGGACGTAGGACGCCGCGGCCGAGATCGATTCCTTCATCACGTCGCGCAGGTTGCCGGTGACGGTCATCTTGCCCTTGCCGGGCATCATGACGCCTTCGACCGTCAACAGTTCGCCGCCGACCTCGGTCCACGCCAGCCCTGTGACCACGCCGACCTGATCGTCGGTTTCGGCCATGCCGAAGCGATAGCGCTGAACGCCAAGGTAATCGGAGAGATTGTCCTTGGTGATCTTCACCGCCTTCTTCTTGGTCCGCAGGATCTCCGTCACCGCCTTGCGGCCGAGCTTCATCAGTTCGCGCTCGAGTGAACGGACGCCTGCTTCGCGCGTATAGGTCTGGATGATGCCGCGGATGGCGTCATCGGAAACCGAGAACTCCTTCGGCTGTAGCGCATGGTCGCGCACGACCTTCGGCATCAGGTGCTTCCTGGCGATCTCCACCTTCTCGTCTTCGGTGTAGCCGGCGATGCGGATGATCTCCATGCGGTCCATCAGGGGCGCAGGGATGTTCAGCGTGTTCGCCGTCGTCACGAACATCACCGAGGACAGGTCGTATTCGACCTCCAGGTAATGGTCCATGAACGTCGCGTTCTGCTCCGGGTCCAGCACCTCCAGCAGCGCCGAAGAAGGATCGCCGCGGAAGTCCTGGCCCATCTTGTCGATCTCGTCGAGCAGGAAGAGCGGGTTGGACTTCTTGGCCTTCTTCATCGACTGGATGACCTTGCCGGGCATCGAGCCGATATAGGTGCGCCGGTGGCCGCGGATCTCGGCCTCGTCACGCACACCGCCGAGCGCCATGCGCACGAACTCGCGCCCCGTGGCCTTGGCGATCGACTTGCCGAGCGAGGTCTTGCCGACGCCGGGAGGGCCGACGAGGCACAGGATCGGCCCCTTCAGCTTCTTCTGGCGGCTCTGCACGGCGAGATACTCGACGATGCGCTCCTTGACCTTGTCGAGGCCGTAGTGGTCGGAATCCAGCACTTCCTGGGCGTAGTTCAGGTCCTGCTTGACCTTGGAGTTGCGGCCCCACGGGATCGACAGCAACCAGTCGAGGTAGTTGCGCACGACGGTGGCTTCCGCCGACATGGGCGACATCGTGCGCAGCTTCTTCAATTCGGCGTCCGCCTTCTCGCGGGCCTCCTTGGAGAGCTTCGTCTTCTTGATGCGCGCTTCCAGTTCGGCGGCCTCGTCGCGGCCGTCCTCGCCCTCGCCGAGTTCCTTCTGGATCGCCTTCATCTGCTCGTTGAGGTAGTATTCGCGCTGCGTCTTCTCCATCTGGCGTTTTACACGCGAGCGGATTCGCTTTTCGACCTGCAAGACGGAGATTTCGGCTTCCATGAAGCCCATCGCCTTCTCGAGACGCTCCTTGACGGAAAGCGTGCCGAGCATTTCCTGCTTCTCGGGAATCTTGATCGCGAGATGCGAGGCAACGGTGTCGGCGAGCTTGGAATAATCGTCGATCTGGCTGGCGGCGCCAACCACCTCGGGCGAAATCTTCTTGTTCAGCTTGACGTAGTTCTCGAAGTCGGAAACCACGGAGCGCGCAAGCGCCTCGATCTCGACCTCTTCCTCGGCCGGCTCGTTGAGCACGGTGGCGCGGGCCTCGTGGAAGTCGGCCTTGTCGGTGAAGCCGGCCACTTTGGCGCGCACGGCGCCCTCGACCAGCACCTTGACCGTGCCGTCGGGCAGCTTCAGCAGTTGCAGAACGTTCGCCAGCGTGCCGACGTCGTAGATGGCGTCGGGCTCGGGATCGTCGTCGGCGGCGTTCTTCTGCGTGGCGAGCAGGATCTGCTTTTCCTGCCCCATCACCTCTTCCAGCGCCTTGATGGATTTCTCACGGCCGACGAAAAGCGGCACGATCATGTGCGGAAAGACGACGATGTCGCGCAGCGGCAGAACCGCGAACACGCCGTCGGCGGGGGACCTGGAAGTTTTGGCCATTGTCCAACCTTTCTGTCGCGACCGCTTTAAGCCAGTCGCGAATCTCATATTAACGACCGCGGGTCGTTCCGCCTATCATCCTTTGTGACGGGAGTTTGTCAGCACGGAATGCGCCCATCGGCCTTCCGTCGTTAGGTGGATGCGTGGGCGGTAAAGATCAAGGGGCAAAGCGAGCGGCGTAAGGAACCGGAGCTTGCGGCAGGCGCAAGCCCCTGTTCGTTATTTGCTCCCTCAGGCGCTGACCGGCCCCTTCTTCTCTTTCTGATCGGAATAGATGTAGAGCGGCCGGGCGTTGCCCGACACCACCTCTTCCGAGATCACCACCTCGCGCACGCCTTCCAGTGCCGGCAGCTCGAACATGGTGTCGAGCAGGATGGCTTCCATGATGGAGCGCAGGCCGCGCGCGCCGGTCTTGCGCTCGATGGCGCGCTTGGCGATCGCCGACAGCGCGTTCTCGTGGAAGGTCAGTTCCACGTTCTCCATCTCGAACAGCCGCTGATACTGCTTGACCAGGGCGTTCTTCGGCTCGGTCAGGATCTGGATTAGCGCCGGCTCGTCCAAATCCTCCAGCGTCGCCAGCACCGGCAGACGGCCGACGAATTCCGGGATCAGGCCGAACTTCAGCAAATCCTCGGGCTCGACGAGGCGGAAGACTTCGCCGCTGCGGCGATCCTCGGGCGAAGCCACGGTGGCGCTGAAGCCGATCGAAGTCTTGCGACCGCGATCCGAGATGATCTTGTCCAGCCCGGCGAAGGCGCCGCCGCAAATGAAGAGGATGTTAGCGGTGTCGACCTGCAGGAATTCCTGCTGGGGGTGCTTCCTGCCGCCCTGCGGCGGCACGGAGGCGACCGTGCCTTCCATGATCTTCAGAAGCGCCTGCTGCACGCCCTCGCCCGACACGTCGCGGGTTATCGAGGGATTGTCGGACTTGCGGCTGATCTTGTCGATCTCGTCGATGTAGACGATGCCCCTTTGGGCACGTTCCACATTGTAGTCGGCAGACTGCAACAGCTTGAGGATGATGTTCTCCACGTCCTCGCCGACATAGCCGGCTTCGGTCAGCGTGGTGGCGTCGGCCATGGTGAAGGGCACGTCGATGATGCGCGCCAGCGTCTGCGCCAGCAGCGTCTTGCCGCAGCCGGTCGGGCCGATCAGAAGGATGTTCGACTTCGCCAGCTCGACGTCGTTGTTCTTGCCGGCGTGGGCAAGGCGCTTGTAGTGGTTGTGGACGGCCACCGACAGCACGCGCTTGGCGTAGGGCTGGCCGATCACGTAGTCGTCGAGAACCTTCAGGATCTCCTGCGGTGTCGGCACGCCTTCGCGCGACTTCACCATCGAGGTCTTGTTCTCCTCGCGGATGATGTCCATGCACAGTTCGACGCACTCGTCGCAGATGAACACCGTGGGGCCGGCGATCAGCTTGCGCACCTCATGCTGGCTTTTGCCGCAGAACGAGCAGTAGAGGGTGTTCTTGGAATCACCGCCGCCGTTGCTGACCTTGCTCATCATCCAGTCCTTTTCATGGGCACCCGCCGCTGGCGGACACACCCGATAATCTATCGCGGGAAACCGCCTTTTCCAGTACCCGGCCCCCCGTGGCGCATTCCGTACAAGGCACAATCCGGAATGCATAAAGCCGATTCGCCGTTCCCCGGCGAAAAAGCTAAGCCGCCGAAGCTCAATAGAGCCTTAACGTAGGCGGTCGGGCTTCCTGAGGGAACAGCCAATTGTGGCGGAAATGCCGCAAATCCACGCAAAAGTAACGGGCGACGGCCACGCTCATGCCTGCGCGTCGCCCGGCGGTGCCGCATCAGGCGGCCGGAGCACCTTCGATTTCGGCACGCGAGGTCAACACCTTGTCAATCAGGCCGAGTTCAAGAGCCTGCTCGGTGGTGAGGAAGTTGTCGCGCTCCATGGCATTGTGGATCGTCTCGTAATCCTGCCCGGTGTGCCTGACGTAGATCTCGTTCAGCCGCCGCTTGAGGCGCTCGGTGAACTGCGCGTGGATCATGATGTCGGTCGCCTGGCCCTGATAGCCGCCCGATGGCTGGTGGATCATGATCTGGGCGTTCGGCGTGCAGAAGCGCATGTCCTTGGCGCCGGCCGTGAGCAGCAGCGAGCCGGCCGACATCGCCTGGCCGACGCACAGCGTCGACACCGGCGGCTTGATGAACTGCATGGTGTCGTACATCGCCAGGCCCGACGTCACCACGCCGCCCGGCGAATTGATGTACATGTTGATCTCTTTCTTCGGGTTTTCCGCCTCGAGAAAGAGAAGCTGCGCGCACACCAGCGAGGCCATGCCGTCCTCGATGGGGCCGGTGATGAAGATGATGCGCTCCTTCAGGAGCCGCGAGAAGATATCGTAGGCGCGCTCGCCACGGTTGGTCTGTTCGACCACCATCGGGACGAGGTTCATGTAGGTTTCGTGCGGATCTTTCATGGACTGTCCCTTGACATACGTAAACGAAGCCCTGGCCGACTCAGGGCGCTGAGGCCTTGAAGCGTAGATAGGATGGCTGCCAACCCTTGCGCAAGGCCGACCGGACCTGCCCATCCGGTTAAGGTTGCCCGTTAACGAATTTTAAGGAATCCGCTTTTCCGGCGCCCTTCATCCGCTAAAGTTGAAACCGGAGTTTCAGTTCGCGTTCAAGGGGTGGCGTCATGTCAACGAGAAAACTGATGGTGGCCGTTTCGGCGCTCGCCATGCTGGGCACGGTTTCCGAAACGGCGGCGGGAGGACGCGCGGTCGCCTGCTACGAGCCCTACCGGACCGCTCCGGTCTACGACACCGTTTACGAAAACGTCGAGGTGAACCCCGGCTACAGCCGGGTCGAAGTGACGCCGGCGATCTACGGCACCCGCACGCGCACGGTGGTGGTGCGAGAGGAACAGGTCGGCACCCGCACGATTCCGGCCGAATACGCCTACCAGCGCGAACGGGTCGTGGTCTATCCGGCCACCACGGTAGCGCGCACCATTCCGGCCGAGGTGCGCACCCGCTACCGCACGGTGCAGGTGTCGGACGGCGGTTACGATTGGGAATGGCGCTGGATCGACGGCCGCAAGGTGCTGTGCAAGATCAAGCGCAAGGCCCGTTACCAGCGCGTCGCCGAAACGGTGGTGGTGCGCGAGGCCCGCACCGTCTACGAAACCGTGCCGGCCGAATACGGCTACCGGAGCCGCAAGGTGATGGTCAGGCCCGAGCGGCTCGAGCGTTATGTCATCCCTGCCCGCTACGCTACCGTCGAAGAACAGGTCGTGGTTCAGCCCGAGCAGCGCAGGCAAATCGAGGTCCCGCCGTCCTACCGGCAGGTGGCGCGCCAGGTATTGGTTCAGGAAGGCTCCGAAGGCTGGCGGCGCGTGCACATCCGCAGGCATTGCGACGACTAACAAGAGGCCGCAATCGAGCGGAAGCCTACACGGCCTCCGCCCGCAGCCAGCGCTTGAGGCCGACGATATCGCCGTCGCCGACCGCCTGTGCCGTGCGGCGCCCGACCGCGGCGCCGAATTTGTAGCCATGGCCGGAGCAGGCCGAGACGACAAGGCACTTGCCGTCTTCATGCGCCAGGAACTTCTCGTCGGCGGTGAAAGTGTAGGCGCAGGTGACGACTTCGGTGACGCGGTATTCGCCGATGCGGGCCATCGGCGGCGAAAACAGGTCGCGGATCGCCTCGCCCTCCCCCGGCACGGGCTCGCGGTTCCAGTCCGCGTCGCTGGTCGACACCTTGTGCAGGCCGGAACCGAACTTCATGCCGGCGCCGCGCGTCAGCGGGATCATGTAGCCGTCGGTCTTGCCGCCGACGTCGAGGATGACGGGCGCCTTCTCCCACGCTGCTTTCAGGTCCGCCGGCGGATCGACATAGGCGAGCGCGGTGCGATAGGTCGTCAGGTCGCCGCCAAGTTCGGGAAACAGTTTCAGCACCCAGGCACCGGCGGCCACCACAACCCGGTCGGCCTGCATGGACGTGCCGTCCGCCAGCGTGATGCGCCCGGCGGCTGTGTCGATGCCCACCACCTTGCTGTTTTCATAGACATTGGCGCCGTGCGCGCGCAGCCACGCCAGAAGCCCGGCTGCGATCTTGCGGCAGTGCAGCGCGCCGCCTTCGGTCGAGAAATAGGCGTAGCGGAAACTGCCCGGTTCGAGGAACGGCCAGCGGGCGACAGCCTCGTCCGGCTGCAACAGGTCGAAGGGAAAGCCGCCGTCCTCCAGGCCCTCGCGATAGATTTCCGCCTCGTCGCCGGTCTCGCGCGAAACGCACAGGAAGCCGCGCGGATCGAGGTGGTTTTCGCCGAGGTCGGCCCACAGTTCGTCCCATGCCTGGTAGGCTTGCGTGATGAGCCGGGCGTAGCCGCCCGCCTTGCCGTAGGCGCGGCGGATGATGCGGTGATGATCGCCGGACGCCGCCAGCGGATTGGGAATCTTGCCCTGCTCGACGATCGAGACGGAATGGCCGGCCTTGACCAGCGACCATGCGGTGGAAAGGCCGGCGATGCCGGCGCCGACGACGATGACGTTCATACATACCTCTATATACTCGCGGCCTTCCGGGCCGCTGGCTCAACCGCTTGGCTGACCCCGGCCAAGATACGGTCTGGAACCCGGTGCGCAAGGCGCGCTAATGATCCAGCATGAGTGAAACAGCCGCGCCACCACCCTACCTCTCTTTCGATCCGGCGAGCCGCCGCGTAAGGCTCTCGCCGCGCGAACCGGCCTTCGTGCAGAACCCTTACGAAGCCTACGCCTTCCTGCATGCGGCGAGCCCTGCCTTCTTCTGGGAGGACTACGGCTACTGGTGCTTCGGCGGCTACGACGACGTCAACCGGCTGCTGCGCGACCGCCGCTTCGGCCGCCAGAACCCGGCCGGCGTGCCCGACAGCCGCGGCGTCGGACGGGAGCGCAGCCATCTCGCCTCCTTCGACGCGGTCGAAGCCAACTCGATGCTGGAACTGGAGCCGCCGGTGCACACACGCCTGCGCACGCTGGTCAACCGTGCCTTCGTCTCGCGGCAGGTCGAACGGCTTCGCCCGCGCGTCGAGGCACTGGCCAACGAATTGATCGACGGTTTTCCCAAGGGCGAACCGTTCGACCTGATCCCCGCTTATGCGACGCCGCTGCCCATCACCATCATCGCCGAAATGCTTGGCGTGCCGGTCGAAATGGGGCCGCAACTGCTCGACTGGTCGCACCAGCTGGTGGCGATGTACACGCTCGGCCGCACGCGCAAGACCGAGGAGATCGCCAACCGCGCGGCGCACGACTTTTCCGCCTTCCTGCGCGGCTATGTGGCCGAACGGCGCAAGGCGCCGGGCGACGACCTTTTGTCGCTGCTGATCGCGGCGCAGGAGGACGGCGAGAAGCTGAACGAGGACGAACTGGTTTCGTCCGTCATCCTGCTGCTCAACGCCGGCCACGAGGCGACCGTGCACCAGACCGGCAACGCGGTGCGCGCCGTACTGCAACAGGGCGGCGACCCGCGCCGCTTCGTCACCACCGCCGATGAGACGGCGGCGACGGTCGAGGAATGCCTGCGCTTCGAGGCGCCGCTGCATATGTTCAACCGCTACGCCTATCAGGAGATGGAGGCGGCGCCCGGCATCACGGTGAAACCCGGCGAACAGGTCGGCCTGCTGCTCGGCATGGCCAACCGCGATCCCGCCGCCTTCGCCGATCCGCACGCCTTCCTGCCCGGCCACGCCGACCAGAAGAACGTGTCGTTCGGCGCCGGCATCCATTTCTGCATCGGCGCGCCGCTGGCGCGGCTGGAATTGCAGGTCTCGCTGAAGGTGCTGTTCGAGCGCCTGCCCGGCATAAAGCTGGCCAGCGAGCCGCGCTTCCGCGACAGCTATCATTTCCACGGGCTGGAGGCGCTGCGTGTCCAGGCGTGAACCGCAGCCTTAAAGCTTTATGACGTATTCCTTTCGGGTCGTTTCAACGACTTCCCAGATTCCCCTGAAGCCGGGCCTGAGCACGAAGGAATCGCCGGCGCGCACCGTGCGCGCCTCGCCGCCGTCCTCCGCGATCACCGAGACGCCGGACAGGATGTGGCAGAATTCCCATTCGTCGTATTCGATGCGCCATTTGCCGGACGTCGCTTCCCAGATGCCGGCATAAAGCCCGCCGTCGCGCTCCTCGACGTTCCAGGTGCGGAATTTCGGATCGCCGGCGATCAGGCGATCCGGTGCGGGCGCGCCCTCCTCCGGCGTGACGCCGGCGGTGTCGATCGTCAGGAAACGGGGCTCAGCCATGAAAAAGGCTCCGGTTGCTGCGGAGCCTTTTCATGCCATGCGGGTCAGGCTTTCGCCAGCGCCTGATCGAGATCGGCGACGATATCGTTGACGTCCTCGATGCCGATGGACAGCCGCACCACTTCCGGTCCGGCGCCGGCGGCGACGCGCTGCTCGTCGCTCAGTTGCCGGTGCGTGGTCGAGGCCGGATGAATGACCAGCGACTTGGTGTCGCCGATGTTGGCGAGGTGCGAGAACAGCTCCAGCGACTCGACCAGCTTGATGCCGGCGTCGTAGCCGCCCTTGAGGCCGAAGGTGAACACCGCGCCGGCGCCCTTGGGCGAGTATTTCTGCTGGAGCGCGTGGTTCTTGTCGTTCGGCAGGCCGGGATAGGACACCCACGCCACCTTGGGATGGTTCGACAGCCAGGCGGCGACGGTCGCGGCGTTGTCGCAGTGGCGCTGCATCCTGAGCGGCAGCGTCTCCAGGCCGGTGAGAATGAGGAAGGCGTTGAAGGGCGAGATCGCCGGGCCGAGGTCGCGCAGGCCGAGCACGCGCGCGGCGATGGCGAAGGCGAAGTTGCCGAACGTCTCGTGCAGAACCATGCCGCCGTAGTCGGCGCGCGGCTGCGACAGGAGCGGATACTTGCCCGACTTCGACCAGTCGAAGGTGCCGCCGTCGACGATGATGCCGCCGATGGAGTTGCCGTGGCCGCCGATGAACTTGGTCAGCGCATGGACCACGATGTCGGCGCCGTGCTCGATCGGCCGCACCAGATAGGGCGAGGCCAGCGTGTTGTCGACGACCAGCGGCAGGCCGTGCTTGCGGGCAACCTCGGCGATCTTGGCGATGTCGACGAACTCGCCGCCGGGATTGGCGAGGCTTTCGATGTGGATGGCCTTGGTGCGGTCGTCGATCAGTTTGTCGAAGCTCGCCGGATCGTTGACGTCGCCCCAGCGCACTTCCCAGCCGAAGCTCTGGAAGGAGGAGCCGAACTGGTTGATGGTGCCGCCATAGAGCTTGCGCGCGGCGACGAAGTTGTCGCCGGGGCTCATCAGCGTGTGGAAGACCAGAAGATGCGCCGACTGGCCGGAGGCGGTGGCGAGCGCCGCCGTGCCGCCTTCAAGCGCCGCGACGCGCTCCTCCAGCACCGCCTGCGTCGGGTTCATGATGCGGGTGTAGATGTTGCCGAACGCCTTGAGGCCGAACAGGGACGCCGCATGGTCGGCGCTGTCGAAGACGAAGGAGGTGGTCTGGTAGATCGGCGTGGCGCGCGCGCCGGTGGCCGGATCGGGCTTGGCGCCGGCATGGACGGCAAGCGTGTTGAAGCCTGGTGCGCGCTGGTTCATGAAAAATCTCCCTCTACCCCTGCACGGAACTCGCGGCGCATTCTTGGCGAAGGCGAGCCCCGAATGCAAAGGAGAAAATTTCCCAAAGCCGGATATTTCGACGCAGTAAACGCGTCGATATCGGATTCGATGGAAATTTCTTCCGCGCAAAACCCGCTGCGATCTTTCAGATTCGCCGCACACGCCTCGGGCTCAAGGTCCTGCGCATGTCTTTGTCCCGAAACCGGCAACCGCTTTCTGGAGATATGCCTTATTTCTGCCGGATGCCGAAGCTCTGGAAGCCACCGCGCATGATGGGCCGCTTCGAAGAAATGACGCCCGAGGAAACGCCGTTCCAGCCGATCTCGCCGGAGAGCCGGCCGTACTCGATCTTCGGGCAGCGGTTCATCACCACCTTGACGCCGGCCGCCTCTGCCTTCGCCGCCGCCTCGTCATGGCGCACGGTGAGTTGCATCCAGATCACCTTGGGCAGCGGGTCGAGCGCCAGCGCCTCGTCGACGATGGGCGGGACGGCGGCGGAAGCGCGGAAAATGTCGACCATGTCGATGGCGACCGGAATATCCGACAGCTTCGCATAGGTCATGCGCCCGAGGATCTCCCTGCTGGCATGGCCGGGATTGACCGGATAGACGTCGAACCCCTTGGCGAGCAGGTATTTCAGCACGAAAAAGCTCGGCCGCACCTCGTTGGCCGAGGCGCCGACGATGGCGATCGCCTTCACCGAGTTAAGGATGCCGGCGATATAGGCGTTGTCGTAAGCGTCGTGGTTCATTCTTGGCCTTCTGCCGAGAAATATCCCGCCAGTCAAACCGGCAGCCATTTATTTGCACCGGCCCGTCATGACGGTCGAACGCAGCAACATCTTTACGTTTGGCGGGTAGCGTCGCCTGTGACCTTGAACCCTGGCGCAGCCTGAAACAAGCGGTGCGGGATAATGTTGGAAGTCGTTATCGACCCTCTTTCAGCCGCTCTGCTCGGGGCGTTCAAAGCTGTGGTCGTCCCTCTCCCCTTCTTCGTGCTCCTGGCCATCATCTTGAAGGGGCGCAGCCTTTTTCCCGACCTCAAGAGAGCCATCGGCGAGAGCCGCATCAATCTGCTCATCCACTTCACGGACGCCATTTTGGTAGCGCCGATCCTCGTGGGCCTCTCGGTGGTGATGGAACAGAGTATTGGATCGACCGGTCTCGTCCTGGTTCCAAGCACATTCTGGGCAGGCTTGCATCCTGCCGTGGTGGCCTTTGCGGCGGTCTTTGTCGGTGATTTCATCAGCTATTGGCGGCATCGGCTGGAACATACGCCTTTGCTTTGGCCTTCGCATGCCATCCATCACAGCGACACCGAGATGACCTGGCTGGCGATCTTCAGGTTCCACCCGATCAACCGGTTTACGACGACCATCACCGACTACGCGTTTCTGCTGATGATGGGCTTCCCACCCTATGCCCTTCTCGCCAACAGCATCATCCGCCACTACTACGGCGCGCTCATTCACGCCGACCTGCCGTGGACCTACGGACCGCTGGGACATGTATTCGTCTCACCGGCGATGCACCGATGGCACCACGCCATGGACCCCAAGGCGTACAACACCAACTACGCTACCGTCTTCTCGTTGTTCGACACGCTATTCGGGACGTTCCGGGTTCCGGGCAAATGCGACGTACCGCTCGGTGTCGCCGAAAAAATGGGAACCGGCTTGGTCGGACAACTGGCTCATCCCTTCAAAGCGACGTCCTACCGCTACCTGTTTCGTCGGACCGGTTTGCTGGGTTCCATTTTCTCGCGGACCCGCTCATTGCGGCAATGAAATCTTGCTGTCGGCGTCGATAGGGAAATCCGGATTGTGGGCGACTTCCCAGATATTGTTCTCCGGGTCGGCGAAATAGCCGTACCAGCCGCCCCAGAAGGCACGGCCGGCCGGTTTCACCACGCGGCCGCCGGCCTTTTCGGCCTCGGCCAGAACGTCATCCACTTCGGCGTCGGAACGGGTGTTGTAGGCCAGATAGACGCGCGACGGGGCGGTGCCGAAAGCGATGCCGGCGTCCTCCTCGGCGCTGGCGCGCGGGAAAAGCCCGAGGATCGCGCCGCCCATCTGGAAGAAGGCGACGCCGTCGCGGATACGGTGCCGCACCAGGCCCATCGCCTCGTAGAAGGCTGCCATGCGGTCGAGATCGTCGACGGCGATGGTGACGATGGAGATGCGAGGCTGCATCACTCCCCCTTCCACTCCGGCTTGCGCTTGCCGACGAAGGCGCCGATGCCTTCCTCCGCGTCGTGTGCCATCATGTTCTCGACCATGACGCGGGCGGTGTAGTCGTAGGCGTCGGACAGCCCCATCTCGACTTGCCGGTAGAAGGCTTCCTTGCCGATCTTCAGCGTCAAAGGCGATTTCGACGCAATGGTTTCGGCGTATTTGTTCACGACCTGATTCAGGTATTCGCGCGGCACGACCCGGTTGACGAGGCCGAATTCCTTGGCGGTCGCGGCGTCGATCGTCTCGCCTGTCAGCAGCATTTCCATCGCCTGCTTGCGGCTGGCGTTGCGCGACAGCGCCACCATCGGCGTCGAGCAGAACAGGCCGATATGGACGCCCGGCGTGCAGAAGGTCGCCTCGTGGGCGGTAACAGCGAGGTCGCAGCTCGCCACCAGTTGCAGGCCGGCGGCGGTGGCCAACCCCTCGACCTCGGCGATGACCGGTTTCGGGCAATGGACGATGGCCTGCATGAGCGCCGAGCAGTCGGCGAAGGTGCGCTCGAAGAACACCCTGCCCCGGTCGGCATCGGCGCGGTGCGCCGTCAGTTCCTTGAGGTCATGACCGGCGCAGAACACCTTTCCCGGCGCGGCGAGGACGACGACGCGCACGGACTTGTCGTCGCCGGCGCGCTCGATCTCAGCCTGTAGTGCCGCCATCATGGCCAGCGACAGCGCATTGGCCGGCGGATTGGCCAGCGTCAGGCGCAAGGTGCCGCCTGTCTGGCCGATGATTATGGGGCCTTGCGCATCCTGGCGCTTGATGGCGACGACTTCTGCCAATTTCTCCTCCATGGCTGCGACGGCGGCTGGATAGCCCGACATTAGTACGCCCGGCCACGCGGTCCAACCGTGTTCGTCTGTGCCAGAATCAAAGGCGCGCTGGACGAACGTTTGCGGCATCGCCATACAGGCAGCGGAACAAATGGAGGCGACATGCCCGCGCAGGCCAACCTGACACCGGTGCTGACGGCGCGGGAGGTCAACGACCTCATGGCCTCGGCGTTCCCGCAGCTCAACCGGGGCGGCCATTTCTACGAGGCCATCGAGGTTTTTCCAGGCGGCTGCACGGTCCGCCTCAACGCCGAGGAACGGCATCTGAGGCCCGGCGGCACGGTGTCCGGCCCGGCGCTGTTCACGCTGGCCGACATCGGCGGCTACGCCTGCGTGCTGTCCCATGCCGGGCCGGACGCGCTGTCGGTGACGGTCAATCTCGACATCAACTTCATGCGCAAGGCCGAAGCCGGGCCGATCGACGGCCATTGCCGCATCCTCAAACTCGGCAAAAGCCTGATGGTGTTCGACATCGACATCATGGCCGGACCGGACGGGGAGACGGTGGCGCATGCGACGGGCACCTACTCGATCCCGCCGAAGAGGGCAGCATAATTCATTTGGAAACGGGAAAAGGAATGCGTATATAATTGCGCATCAATACTGAATGGAACGAGACAGCCGGGAGATCGTCAAGCGTTTGAAGCAGGAAGGCTTTGAACTGATTTCCGTTCGCGGTTCGCATCACAAGTTCCGCAAAGGCGGTATCGTGCTGATCGTGCCTCATCCGAAAAAGGACCTGCCCATCGGCACGGCACGGGCAATCTCAAAGCTGGCTGGCTGCATTCGATAGGACTTTGCCATGAAAACCTATTTCGCCCTGGTCGAGAAGGACAAGGACAGCGCGTTCGGCGTACGCTTTCCCGATATTCCGGGGGTGTTTTCCGCGGCAGACCAACAGGACGATGTCGTCGCCCAAGCGGTGGAAGCGTTGCAATTGTGGGCGGAAGACATGCCGCTTCCGGCCCCTTCACTGCACGAACAGATCGTTGCCGACGCCGATATCCGCGAGGCACTGGCGAAAGGAGCCTACCTGATTTCCGTGCCCCTCATCGACAACGACAGCGCGGTCGTGCGCGCCAACGTCACTTTCGAGCGCGGCATGCTGCGCGCGATCGACGCCGCAGCCCGTGATCGAGGCCTGACCCGCTCGGCCTTCCTGGCGAGCGCGGCGCGGCGGGAAATCGAAGCCAAGCATTAAGCTTATATGAGGTAAAATAATACCTCATTCCTAATGCGTTGATTTCAAAAAGATTCTCTCGTCAACATCATATTTCAAGCGCTTGACGCACGCTCGCCTCCCCTTTATGAGCTAACTCGGAACAGCGGCCCGAAAAGGCCGTCGTTTTGTTATTGGCGGCGCAGGCCGCCAAGCCAAGCAACAAGAAACGCCTTCGGCCTTAGGGCGGAGGGTCCCAAAGAGAGCACGAACCATGGCAACCTTTTCGCAGAAGCCTGCGGACGTGGTGAAGAAGTGGGTGCTGATCGACGCCGAAGGTCTCGTCGTCGGCCGGCTCGCCACCGTCATCGCCAACCGTCTGCGCGGCAAGCACAAGCCCACCTTCACCCCGCATGTCGACGACGGCGACAACGTCATCGTCATCAATGCCGACAAGGTGGTTTTCACCGGCAAGAAGTACACCGACAAGGTCTACTACTGGCACACCGGCCACCCCGGCGGCATCAAGGAGCGCACCGCGCGCCAGCTGCTCGAGGGCCGCTTTCCCGAGCGCGTCGTCGAGAAGGCCGTCGAGCGCATGATCCCGCGCGGCCCGCTCGGACGTCGCCAGATGAAGAATCTGCGCGTCTATGCCGGCGCCGAGCATCCGCACACCGCCCAGCAGCCCGAGACGCTCGACGTCGGCGCGCTGAACGCCAAGAACAAGAGGGCTTCGTAATGGCTGAGCTTTCCTCGCTCGCAGAACTCGGCACGGTCGCGCAGAGCAGCGCGCAGCCGGCCGCTCCGGTCCACGTCCAGAAGCTCGACAAGTCGGGCCGCGCCTATGCCACCGGCAAGCGCAAGGACGCGATCGCCCGCGTCTGGGTGAAGCCCGGCTCCGGCAAGATCATCATCAACGACAAGGAGTTCGTGAAGTATTTCGCGCGCCCCGTGCTCCAGATGATCCTGAAGCAGCCGATCGTCGCGGCCAACCGTGACGGCCAGTACGACATCGTCGCCACCGTCGCCGGCGGCGGCCTGTCCGGCCAGGCGGGCGCCGTGCGCCACGGCATCTCGAAGGCACTGACCTACTACGAGCCGACGCTGCGCGGCGTGCTCAAGAAGGGCGGCTTCCTGACCCGCGACAGCCGCACGGTCGAGCGTAAGAAGTACGGCAAGGCCAAGGCCCGCCGCTCCTTCCAGTTCTCCAAGCGCTAAGACGCGCCTGGCGCCAAGTTCTCCAGGCGCTAAGGTTTCGCTCGGTCGCAAGGCCGAGCCGAAGCGAAGGGGCAGTACCTCCAGGACTTCACAAATCGAAAGGCCGCCTTCGGGCGGCCTTTTCCTTTCGGGCCTAAAGTATCCGTTCAGGCCGGAGGCTGCTTGCGGATACGCGGCAGGTAGACCAGCGTTGCCGCCAGGGCCAGCGCGAGCAGCGCGGCCGAAAGCGCGAACGAAACCCGCATTCCCGGCACGATGCCGATCGACATCAGGGAACCGAAGACGGCGACGCCGATCGCCCCGGCACTTTGACGGATGGTGTTGAGTGCTCCGGATGCCGCGCCTGCCATGCTGTGCGGCGCGCTCGACAAGACCGCCGTGGTCATCGCCGGCACGGCGAAGCTGGTGCCGCCAAGCAGCAGGACGAGGCGCCAGACCAGGCCGGCATATGTCGTATCCGCATCGATCGGCACCAGCAGCAGAAACCCGACGGCGCCGATGCCAAGGCCGCATAAAAGCGGCAACCTGACGCCGTTCGCTGCGATCACCGGGCCGGAGACGACGTTCGAGACGATGATGACGCCGAGAAACGGCGCGAAGGCCAGGCCGGTCAGCGACGGCGAATAGTGCAGGGTCTGCTGGAAATAGAAGCTCAGGGCGAAAATCATCCCGTAGGTGGTGAAATTGAATACCAGGCCGATGAAATTGGCCACAGAAAATCCCGGCTCGGCAAACAGCGACATCGGAAGAAGCGGCGCTCGATGCCGGCGCTCCACAACGATGAAGGCGATCAGCGCGCAAGCGGCCGCCGGCAGGCCAAAAAGCATGAAGGGCGAGGCCCAGCCCCCTGCGCCACCTTCGATAATGGCCGCCGTCAGCAGCAGCGGTGCCGCGACCGCCAACAACTGGCCCCACAGATCGAACGGCGCCTTTTCCGTCTTGACCGGCGTTTCCTCCAGATAAGCGCGCGCCAACACGATGGCGGCCATGCCGATCGGGATGTTGATGAAGAAGATGCTCTGCCAGCCGAGATGCTCGACCATGATGCCGCCGAGGACCGGACCGGCCGCCAACGCCACACCGCCCGCCGCCGTCCAGATGGCAATGCCTTTGGCCTTGAGGTCCCCTCGCCCGCCGCTGGCAAAACTCAGCAGCGCCAACGAACACGGCATCAGCATGGCCGCGCCGACGCCCTGCACCACCCGCGCGGCAATCAGGACGGCGGGCCCTCGCGCCAACCCGCAGCCGAACGATGCCGCCGTGAAGACGGCCATGCCGTATAGAAAAACGCGCCGCGCGCCGATCCTGTCGCCCAGGGCGCCTGCCGAGAGCAGCAGCGCGGCAAAAGCCAGCGTGTAACCGTCGACCGTCCATTGCAGGCTGGAAAGATCGGTCGCAAGTGCCGCACCGATGCGAGCCAGCGCGACATTGACGATGGAGACATCGAGCTGAACGACCAGGAAGCCAAGGCTGGTAATGGCGACGGCGCGTGCGAATGTCCGGGATTTTGTCGGCGGTTGATCCATGCCGACGCGCTTATGGGGTATGCTGCTGCCCGAGACAACGCCGCGCCGCGGGTCTGCTGACGCAGGACGTCAGGAGGCATGCGCCTTCGCTGCGATTTTCAGTGCGGAATGCGGCTTGGTCAGAAAGATTAAGCGGACGAATCCGACAAACGCGGAAGCGCTCCAGCGCCGACGAAAAAGGCCCCGGCGCGAACCGGAGCCTTTTTCCCATACAGTTTCAAACAGCCGCAGAACCGGCAGCGGCCGGAATCAGTTGCCGGCCTTGGCCTTGTCCTGCTCTTCCTTGAGCTTCTTGGCGAAGTCCTCGTTGTTCTTGGCAACGAAGTCCTGCAACTTCTTCTGGCGGTCCTCGATGTCGGACTGCTTCATGGCCGGGCCGTCGAAGGCCTCGCTGAAACCGGTCAGCGCGATCTTGATCGGGTTGGGCTGATTCTGGAAATTGACCGAGGTCAGCGTGATCTGCTGGCCCTTCTTGAAGGAGGTGACGAGCTGGTCGGTCAGCGGCACTTCAGCCACACAGCGATCGGGGAAGCAGATGACATAATCGAGCTTCTGCGTCTTGCCGCCGTCGATCTGCAAGCCGATTCCGGGAGGAACGAGACGGCCGGTCGGCACCGTGACCTGGAACACCTTGCGGTTCACCTTGCCGCGCAGGTCGATCAGGCTGACGCCGGTGATGAGCTGGCCGTTGCCGGCGGTGGTGATGTTCTGCACGTTGCAGATATCGACGTCTTCCTGCTTGGTGCAGGCCTTGAACCAGCCTTGCGGAATCTGCTGCTGCTGAGCCGAAGCGGACGGAACGGCCGCGCAAAGCACGCCAGCCACGCCGGCTGCCACGAGCGAAAGGCGGAATGCGTTGCTGTTCAGGCTCGTCATATGGTGCAATCCTCTGAAATGATCCGGTGCCGGCTTCTTCACGCCACGTGACGTGCTACCTCTTGCCGAAATGAGGCAACAGAATGACTTGCGCGGCGTGTTACACCGCCCGCACGCTCGAATCCAGCCCATCGCCCGGATTTCTTCGGCGCAGGCAGACGGCGCCGCACATGCTAGTTTCGAGGCCGAATCACAGTCACAGCATCGAGGTTGACCGGCGATGAGCCGTATCCTTTCCCGGTTGGCGGCCGCCTTCCTGTTCGCCGCCCTCGCAACGGTCCCGGCAAGGGCAGCGCACGGCATCGCCATGCAGGGCGAGCCGGCGCTACCGGCGGACTTCAGCCATTTCACCTACGTGAACCCCGACGCGCCCAAGGGCGGAGCGATCACCTATTGCGTGGTCGGCACTTTCGACAACCTCAATCCGTTCATCATCAAGAGCCTGCGCACCACCGCGCGCGGGGTGATCGACACCATCTACGGCAACCTCGTCTTCGAGCCGCTGATGGCGCGCAACTACGACGAGGCGTTCGGCCTCTACGGCCTCTTGGCAAACGACGTGGAGATGGACCCGGACCGCAAATGGATCGAGTTCCACCTCGATCCGAAGGCGAAATGGTCGGACGGCCAACCGGTGACGCCGGAGGACGTGCTGTTTACCTACGACACCTTCACCGAAAAGGGCCGCCCCCCCTATTCCGACCGCATGAAGAAGGTGGCGAAGCTGGAAAAGACCGGCGCGCGCAGCGTCAAGTTCACCTTCAACGACGAGGCGGACCGCGAGTTTCCGCTCATCATCGCGATGACGCCGATCATTCCGAAACACGCCTTCGACAAGGAAACGTTCGACCGGACGACGCTGAAGCCCGTCATCGGCTCCGGCCCCTACACCATTGCCGAAGTGAAGCCCGGCGACCGCATCGTCTTCAAGCGCAATCCCGACTATTGGGGCAAGGACGTGCCCGCCAAGCGCGGCTTCGACAATTACGACCAGATCACCATCCAGTACTTTCTCAACGCCAATGCGATGACGGAGGCTTTCAAGAAGGGCCTGTGCGCCATCGACACCGAGACGGACCCGGTCAAGCGCGAGCGCGACCTGGATTTCCCGGCCTACAAGGAAGGCAAGGTCAAGCAGGAAACCTTCCAGTCCGGCATTCCGCCGGTGGTGACGGGCTTCCTGTTCAATACGCGCCTGAAAAAATTCGCCGATCCGGCGGTGCGGCGCGCGCTCGGCATGCTCTACGATTTCGAATGGGCCAACAAGAATCTGTTCGGCGGCAAATACACCCGCACCATGAGCTACTGGCAAGGGTCCGAGCTTTCCGCCCTCGGCCATCCGGCGAGCGAAAAGGAAAAGGCGCTGCTGGCGCCCTTTCCCGGCCGCGTGCCGCCCGACGTCATGGACGGCACATGGCGGCCGCCGGTGACGGACGGGTCCGGCCAGGACCGCAAGGTGCTGAAAGCCGCCTATGACGTGCTCAAGGCCGATGGCTATCATATCGAGGGCGGGCAGATGCTCGACCCGCAAGGCCAACCATTCAGTTTCGAAATCCTCACCTCCAGCCAGGAGGAGGAGCGGCTGGCGGCGCTCTACCAGCGCACCCTGGCCAAGCTCGGCATCGCCGTGACGATCCGCACGCTCGACGGCGACCAGATCCAGTCGCGCAAGCAGCGTTTCGACTTCGACATGCTGATCGGCTCGACCGGCTTCACCAACACGCTGTCGCCGGGCATCGAGCTCATCAACCGCTGGAGTTCCGGCTCGGCCAATGTCGAGGGCTCGTTCAACCTGGCCGGCGTCGCCGATCCGGCGGTCGACGCGGCGATTACGGCCATCCTCAACGCACGCACGAAGGACGATTTCGTCGCCGCCGTCAGGGTGCTCGACCGGCTTTTGATCTCCGGCAACTACATGGTGCCGATGCAGCACAACACCGAGCAGTGGATTGCCTACTGGGCCTATCTGGCCCATCCTGAAAAGACCTCGCTCTACGGCTACCAGTTGCCGACCTGGTGGCGAAAGGCGAACTGACCGCGAACGGCGAAAGGACAGGCGCATGAGCGACACTTCGATCAGCATCGACGTCGTCTCCGATGTCGTATGCCCCTGGTGCTTCCTCGGCGAGAAGCGCCTCAGGGCGGCCATCGCCTCGATCAAGGATATCGACGTGACGGTGCGCTGGCGGCCGTTCCAGCTCGATCCGACCATTCCGCCGGAAGGCAAGGACCGCAAGGAATACATGCGCGCCAAGTTCGGCGACGGCGACCGGCTGCATCAGATCCATACCAACCTCGTCTCGCTCGGCGCCGCCGAAGGCATATCCTTCGATTTCGACGCCATCGGCGTTTCCCCCAACACGCTCGATGCCCACCGCGTCATCCGCTGGGCCGGCACGATGGGTGCGGCCGTGCAGAACAGGCTCGTCGAAGACCTGTTCAGCCGCTATTTCGAGCGCGGCGAGAATACCGGCGACGCCGGCGTACTGGTCGAGGCAGCAAAGGCCGCCGGGATGGACACCGCCGTGGTCGAGACGCTTCTGCCGACCGACGCCGACGCCGATGCCGTGCGCGCCGAGATCAACACCGCTGCGCAGATGGGCATCACCGGCGTTCCCTGCTTCCTGCTGGAGGGGAAATACGCCGTCATGGGCGCGCAGGAGACGGCGGTGCTGGCCGACGCCATCCGGCAGATCGCGGCGGCGAAGGCGAAGGGGGAACTGGGAGCGGGGTAGATCTTCCTTCTCCCCGTTTACGGCAGGGCTATCGCATATGGCGCAGCACCCCCGCCCTTGTTCCCTCCCCTCAAGGGGGAGGGAGACGCCGACGCCGCCGTTTCGTTCAAAATTGTCTGCGTCGGCGTGTCGTGGCAATGCCCTGAAGTCCCCCTCCCCCTTGAGGGGAGGGGTTAGGGGTGGGGGTGCTGCGCCATAGGCGATTTTCCTCCCTTTTACGGGGGCGAGGAACCCTACTCCGCCAGCTTCGCCAGTTGGGTCATGACCACAGCGGAGCCGGACAGGCGCTTTTCCGCATTCGGCCAGTCGCGGATGAAAACGATGGAATGATCCGCCCGGATCTTGGCCAACGAGCCCTGGTCGCCGATGTATTTGACCAGGCCGGCAGGGTTGGCGAAGGTCTTGTTGCGGAAATGGATGACGACGCCCTTCGGCCCGGCGTCCAGCTTCTCGACATTGGCCTTGCGGCACAGCGCCTTGATGAAGACGATCTTCAACAGATGCTTGACCTCCTGCGGCAACGGGCCGAAGCGGTCGATCAGCTCGGCGCCGAAGCCGTCGATCTCCTCCGGCGTCTCCAGGTCGCCGATGCGGCGGTAAAGCGCCAGCCTGAGCTGAAGGTCGGGCACGTAGCTTTCGGGAATCATGACGGCGGTACCGATGGCGATCTGCGGCGACCAGCCGCTGTCCTGCGTCTCGCCCGAATCCTTCACCTCGGCCACCGCCTCCTCCAGCATCTGCTGGTAGAGCTCGAAGCCGACCTCCTTGATGTGGCCGGACTGTTCCTCGCCCAGAAGATTGCCGGCGCCGCGAATATCGAGGTCGTGGCTGGCCAATTGGAAGCCGGCGCCCAGCGTGTCCAGCGATTGCAACACCTTGAGGCGGCGGTCCGCCGTATCGGTCAGCTTCTTGTTGGCCGGCAGCGTGAACAGGGCATAGGCGCGCAGCTTCGAGCGACCGACGCGGCCGCGCAACTGGTAGAGCTGCGCCAGGCCGAACATGTCGGCGCGATGGACGATCAGCGTGTTGGCGGTCGGGATATCGAGGCCGGATTCCACGATGGTGGTGGACAAAAGCACGTCGTACTGGCCGTCGTAGAAGGCGTTCATGATGTCGTCCAGTTCGCCGGGCGGCATCTGGCCGTGGGCGACGCCGACCTTCAGTTCCGGCACTTCCGCCTTGAGGAAATCGTGGATTTCGGAAAGATCGCTGATGCGCGGCACGACATAGAAGGACTGGCCGCCGCGATAGCGCTCCCTGAGCAGCGTCTCGCGGATCACCAGTGGGTCGAAGGGCGAGATGAAGGTGCGCACCGCCATGCGATCGACCGGCGGCGTGGCGATCAGCGAAAGCTCGCGCACGCCCGTCAGCGCCAGTTGCAGCGTGCGCGGGATGGGCGTGGCAGACAGCGTCAGCACGTGCACGTCCGACTTCAGCTCCTTCAGCCGCTCCTTGTGCTTGACGCCGAAATGCTGTTCCTCGTCGACGATCAGCAGGCCGAGGCGCTTGAACGAGATCGAGGAACCCAGCAGCGCATGGGTACCGACGACGATATCGACCGTGCCTTCGGCGATCTCCTTCTTGACCTGTGCAAGCTCCTTGGCGCCGACCATGCGCGAGGCCTGCGCAACGCGCACCGGCAGGCCGGCGAAACGCTCCCTGAAGGTCCTGTAGTGCTGGCGCGACAGGAGCGTGGTCGGCACCACGACCGCCACTTGGAAGCCCTCCATGGCGGCGACGAAGGCGGCGCGCAGCGCCACTTCGGTCTTGCCGAAGCCGACGTCGCCGCATACCAGCCGGTCCATCGGCCGGCCGGCCGAGAGATCGCCGGCGACGGCATCGATGGCGTTCTGCTGGTCGTCCGTCTCCTCGTAGGGGAAGCGGGCGGCGAACTCGCCGTAGAGGCCGTCCTGCGGGATCATGGTCGGGGCGGAGCGCATCTGCCGCTCGGCGGCAATGCGGATCAACTGGCCCGCCATGTCGAGCAGGCGCTTCTTCATCCGCGCCTTGCGCGCTTGCCAGGCACCGCCGCCCAGTTTGTCCAGCGTCGCCTCGGCCGAATCCGAGCCGTAGCGCGACAGAAGCTCGATGTTCTCCACCGGCAGGAACAGCCGGTCGTCGCCGGCATAGTGGATTTCCAGGCAATCGTGCGGCGCGCCTGCCGCCTCGATGGTGCGCAGGCCGATGAAACGGCCGATGCCGTGGTCGGCGTGGACGACGATGTCGCCGGCCGACAGTGAGGCGGCCTCGGCGATGAAGTCGGAGGCGCGCTTGCGCTTCTTGGCACGGCGCACCAGCCGGTCGCCGAGGATGTCCTGCTCGGCGACGACGACGAGGCCGTCCGTCTCGAAACCCGTTTCCAGCGGCAGGACGGCAAGGGCCGCCTGCCCCGTTTCCAATCTCTCCACATCGGCCAGCGTGGCGACGGTCTTCAGCCTGCCGAGATGGTGTTCGGCAAGGATCTGGCCGAGCCGGTCGAGCGAGCCGTCGGTCCAGCCGGCGACGACGACGCGGCGCTTCTTCGCCCGCTCGTCGGCGATGTGCTTCACCGCCGTCTCGAAGACGTTGGCATTGGGGTCGGCGCGCTCCTCGGCAAAGCTGCGGCCGGCTCGCGAGCCGGCATGGAACACCTTCCGGTCGCTCGCCTCGGGTGCTGCGAAGGGCGTCAGCTCAATGGCCTCGCGGCCGGCGGTCGCCTCGTTGACGCCCTCGGGTGACAGGTAGAGCAGGTCCGGCGCGACCGGCTTGTAGGGTACGGCATCCTTGAGCGCGCCTTGGTTGCGGCGTGCCTCGAAGTGGTCGAGGATCAGCTTGCGGCGCTCGGCCAGCGCCTCGTGCGCCAGATGGTCGAACACGACCGGCGCGTCCGGCAGGTAGTCGAACACCGTTTCCAGCCGCTCGTAGAAGAACGGCAGCCAATGCTCCATACCGGCGAAGCGGCGGCCTTCGCTGACCGCGGCATAGAGCGCATCGTCGCGCGAGGGCGCGCCGAACGTCTCGATATAGGCGCGGCGGAAGCGGCTGATCGTGTCCGGCGTCAGCGCCACCTCGCTCATCGCCTGCAGGACAAGCTGGTTGCGCTGGCCGGTGGTGCGCTGGCTGGCGGGATCGAAGGCGCGGATCGACTCCAGCGTGTCGCCGAAGAAATCGAGCCTCAGCGCGTCCTCCGCACCCGGCACGAACAGGTCGAGGATACCGCCGCGCACGGCGAACTCGCCGACCTCGCGCACCGTCGGCACGCGCTCGAAACCGGAGGTTTCCAGCCGCGAAATCAGCACCTTCATGTCGATCTGGTTGCCGGGCTTGGCCCGGAAGGTCTGCGCTTCGATCGATGCTGCGGGCGGCACGCGCTGCAACAGCGCGTTGGCGGTGGTGAGCACGACGGCGCGGTGCGGCTTGTTCGCCAACGCCGCCATGCCGGCCAGCGCGTCGAGCCGGCGTGCGGCCGCATCGGAGCCGGGCGAGACGCGGTCGTAGGGCAGGCAGTCCCATGCCGGAAGCTCCAGCACCGGCAGGTCGGGCGCGGCGAAGGCCAGCGCCTCGACGATGGCCGGCAAGCGCTGGCCGTCGCGGGCGACGAAGACCAGCGGCCGGTCGGGCGCGATCTCGCCGGCGATTGCGGCCAACGCGAAGGCTTCGTAGCCGTCTGCCACCTCATCGACGATGAAGGAGCCGGCGCGGCCTTTCGGCAGGCCGATGGAGGGAATGAGCTTCATGTGCGTGGTTTCAGATTTGAGATGTCCGGCCGAAAGCCAAAATCCTGTCGAGCAGCGGACAGTCCAGATGCGCCGGCACCGGCAGGTCGCCGGTCACCAGCAGGAAGAACTGGTCGTCGGGAAAGTCGAGGAGCCTTTCATATTGGTCGAGTTCGTCGCCGGTCAAGCCGGCGATCTCGGCGTCGGCGAAGCGGCCGAGGATGAAATCCATCTCGCGCATGCCGCGATGCCAGGAGCGGAACAGGAGCTTCTTGCGGCGGGGGTGCAGGTCGCCGGTCACGGGGTTTGCCGCTTCTGCCGTTCCGGTCATGACACGATCCTCGGTTACGGGCGCGATATAGCGTGGATAGGCGCAAGTGTCAGCCTTGCAACGCCGCCGGGAGTTCCTAATCTCCCTCGATGTTTCACATTGCTGACAAATCAGTCCCCCCACCCCTAACCCCTCCCCTCAAGCGGAGGAAAATCGCATATGGCGCAGCACCCCCACCCCTAACCCCTCCCCTCAAGGGGGAGGGGGACTTCAGGGCATTGCCACGACACGCCAACGCAGACAATTTTGAACGAAACGGCGGCGTCGGCGTCTCCCTCCCCCTTGGGGGGAGGGAACAAGGGTGGGGGTAC
>NZ_JAFKID010000002.1 GCF_017306545.1 Mesorhizobium sp. | reverse complement strand
GTGACCGCTTCGAACGTTATCAGCGAACAGCCCTCGATTTTGCCCTGATGGAGTAGCCAGTAGAATTGGCGCAGCGCCGCGCGGGCATAGGGGCTTTCCAGATTGTCCTCGGAGCGGAACAGCCCTGCCCCGCCGGTCTGGCGCTGGCCTCGCGTGATCGCACCCAGCGTATCGAGCCGTCGCGCGATGGTCGACAGGAAGCGTTTCCCCGCCTTCACGTTGACGGCCATCGGCCGAAACAGGGGCGGCTGCGCCTGGTTGGTGCGATGCGTGCGGCCGAGTCCCTGGATGGCGTTGTCAGCGCGCCAGCCGGCTTCGAGCAAATAGTGCTTGCGTAGTCTCTGGTTTCTTGCGCCGAGATCGGCATGGTAGGAACGGCCGGTGCCGCCGGCGTCGGAAAAGACCAGCACGGCCTTGTCGTCATCCATGAACGCCTGGGTCTCGGCGAGATTGGCCGATGCCGGGCGGTTCTCGACGGCAAGCCGGTCGACGCTGTCGCAGCCAGTCTTTTTGACGATGCGCCGCGAGCGACCCGTCACCTCTGCGACGACGTCGGTGCCGAAATGGTGGAGGATCTGGTCAAGTGCGCTGCCGACCGGCGGCAACGAGGCGAGTCTCTCGATCATTTCGTCGCGGCGGCGAACCGCTTCCCGGCACTGGACCGGATTGCCGTCGGCGTCGTGGACAGGTCGGGAAGTGATGTTGCCCTCGGCGTCCGAAAATTCTTCGAACAGCTGTGTCGGGAAGGAATGCATCAGGTACCCACCGACGTACTCCCTCGGCGTGACATCAACGTGCAGGTCGGACCATTCTTCGGTCGGGATGTCGGCCAGCCGTCGTTCCATCAGCGCTTCCCCGGTCGAAACGATCTGCACGACCGACGCATGGCCGTCGGCGCGGTCCTGCTCGATCGCGCCGATCAGGGTCGGCGTCATCATCGAGGTGATCAAATGGCTGAAGAAGCGCTGCTTGGTGCTTTCGAAGGCCGAGCGCGCCGCTGCCTTGGCGTTGCGGTTCAGCGTGCCGGTCTCACTGGTGATATTCGCCGCCTCCAGTGCGGCAGCCAGGTTGTTGTGGATGACCTGGAAGGCGTCCGCATAGGCGTTGTAGATGCGGATCTGTTCCTCTGTCAGCTCATGCTCGAGGAGGTCGTATTCGACCCCGTCATAGGAGAGCGAACGCGACGTGTAGAGGCCGAGCGACTTTAAATCGCGGGCAAGCACTTCCATGGCGGCGACGCCGCCGTCCTCGATGGCCGAGACAAACTCGGCACGGTTGGCGAAGGGAAAATCCTCGCTTCCCCAGATGCCGAGGCGTTGGGCATAGGCCAGTTTCTCGACCGCGGTGGCGCCGGTTGCCGAGACATAGACGACACGGGCATCAGGCAGTGCGTGCTGAAGCCTGAGGCCAGCCCTGCCCTGCTGCGATGGTGCGACATCACCGCGCTCGCTTTTGCCACCAGCAGCATTGGCCATGGCGTGGGCTTCGTCGAAGACGATGACGCCGTCGAAGGGTTTCTTCGTCACTGTCGCGCCTGCGGCGCTCCCCGCCTCTTGCCCGACCCAGTCGAGGATCTGGGCGATACGGGATTTCTTGCCGTCGCGTTCCTGCGAACGCAGGGTGGCATAGGTGGTGAACAGGATGCCTTCAGCAAGACGGATCGGCGTGCCCTGGCGATAGCGCGAGAGCGGCTGGACGAGAAGACGTTCCTGGCCGAGCGCTGACCAGTCGCGCTGAGCGTCCTCCAACAACTTGTCCGACTTTGAAATCCAGATGGCGCGTCGGCGGCCTTGCAGCCAGTTGTCCAGGATGATGCCGGCAACCTGCCGGCCCTTGCCGCATCCGGTGCCGTCGCCCAGAAACCATCCACGGCGGAACCGGACAGCATTCTCGGCGCCTTCGGGGGCGGCCGTAACGATGTCGCAGGTCTCGTCGACCGTCCAGGCGCCGGCGAGATGACCGGAATGCGCCTCGCCGGCATAGATCACGCTTTCGATTTGGGCATCGGACAGTAGGCCCTCGTCAATGATCGCGTCAGGCAGGAGCGGCCGATATGATGGCTTCGGCGGCGCAACCGCAGCCATCGCCGCGGACTGGACCAGCGGCGTCGGATGCGGTTTTGCGCGCGGGATGTGGATCGACTGGAGCGCATAGGGCTCATAGATCGTGTCGGTGAGCCGGCCGCCCTCTTCCGGCATCCAGTCGCGCAGCTCGTAGATGAGCGGGACGGCAGCCGCGCTGGCTACGGTGGAAGAACGGAGGGGCTTCGCCCGGGCAACCCGATGGGCAGGGCGCACAATTTTCGGGTCTGCCGTCGACGTGGCGGCATGTGCGGATCTTGCTCCCGATCGAGAAGCGGCCATCCGCATGGTGGCATTGCGCAGGATCCCGTTCGACAGGGCGCCGATCGAATCCGGAAAGCCGCCCGGTGTGCGGGGCTGCAGATCGGAGATCCAGGAGAGCAGCGTCTCGACGTCGGTAGCCTTGCCCGGCGACGCTACGAATGCGGACGGATCGGATGCTGGTGTCTTATCGACAATAGTAAGGCGGGTTTCGGCGGTGGTGCCATGGCGGGCATAGACGCGGCCGTCAATCGCCGCTGTGAAGACCACCCTGCCTTGCTGCTGCAATCGTTCGAAGGCGGGCCGCCATTTGGGGTTTTCGGGAGAAAGGCCGGTGCCGGTGATGGCGACCAGCCGCCCCCCGGCGCGCAGACGGGCAAAGGCCGAAGAAAGATGCCGCCATGCCGCGTCGGCGACATGACCGTCAACGAAGGCACCGACGGAGAAGGGCGGGTTCATCAGCACCACGGAGGGTCCGATCCCGGCATTGAGGTGATCGTCGATATGGGCCGCGTCGTGGCGGGAGACCGGAACACGCGGAAACAATAGGCTGAGCAGAGCAGCTCGTTTGGCTGCAAGCTCGTTGAGCACGAGCGACGCGCGGGCGATTTCGGCGTGGACGGCAAGAAGGCCGGTTCCGGCCGAAGGTTCGAGAACCAGATCCGACGCGGAGATCGCGGCCGCGTGCGCGGTAACGAAGGCGAGCGGGAGCGGCGTCGACAGCTGCTGCATCGCCTGGCTCTCGTCGGAGCGCCTTGTGTGAGTGGGAACGAGGTCAGCGATGCGTTTCATCATCGCCAACGTTGCCTGCGGCGAGGATGACTGCGACACGATCGCCGGGCCGAAGCGGCGAAGAAACAGGATTTGGGCGGCTTCGAGCGCCTCATAGGCGTCCTTCCAGACCCAGTACCCCTGCGCGTCCGTGCCGCCGAAGCTGTCGGTCATCGCTGTGCGCAGAGCCGCGGTGGTGATCGGCTTGCCCTGTTCGAGGAAGGGAAGAAGCTGGATTGCTGCCTGATGGATAGCCTGGGCGGTATCGATGGCATGGGGTGCCGGGGCGACAAGTGGTGCGGCCGTCCGGGAGACGGGTGACGGGGTCGTGAAAATATTCATGGAGATGTCCTTCGAGCGAGAGTGTTCGCCCTGCCGGCGCACACTCTGCGCCAGGCAAGGCCGCACTCCTCCCGGCCCCGCTCTCCCTCCAGCGACGTTGACGAAGCGAGCCGGCGATGGCACCTTCAATGATGGGCCTGATCGACAGGACTGTGATGCAGGTGTTCGGGAGAGCTGACCCGATCCTGACGATTGCCGGCTCGGTAGCCAGCGCCTCGATTGGCGTTACCGGACTGACGTAGTTCCGCGGCGCGCACGAGGAAGCGAGCGCGATGGGCGTCGCCACGGCGGACGCGAAATTTCTCGTCGACGACGCAGTTCACCCTTGCCCACTGGTTCCACGAGAAGGATCGCCCTAGGCCGACGGTCGTATTCGTGCTGGGAAACCGGTCGGCGTTGCGCACCAGTTCTTCCCATGTGGCGCCGAACTGGATTTCATCGAAGCGGCTATGCCGACCTGTCAACGCGTTGCGTTCGAGGAAGAGCGCGCGTTCGAGCAGATCGGGATGATGGGCGGCGAGCCAGAACAGCTCCCACGTTTTACTCGCGGGACAGAAGAAACACGCCGACTTGATCGGGACGCAGTCGGCGCCGAGCACAGCGGTGATGATGTCGATGCAATCCGGCCGGGTCCATCCCAGCATCTGCAGCGGATAGAGGAAGTCGAAATCGGTATCGGCGGTCGGCAGCTTCCTTGATCGACGCATGTCGGCCGCGCTACAATCATATCCGATCAGCTTGACGATGCGTTCGCCGCGTCGCTGTGCTTCCATCCAGATCGGATGGGGCGCGCTCGCGTTGGGACCGGATTTGCAGCCCTTGATCGCCTGGTCCTGTACCTTTTGTTTCCACTTGACCGAACAGCTGCGCATTCCAAAGGCAAGCGAGGGCAGCGTTTCATTGGCGATGCAGTTGCCGTAGAGATCGTCGTAACCGGTTTCGGGAAGCGTGCGTTTCCGGCATATGGTGATTGGCGGCCAGCCCCATCGTGCGAGGATGGATTGCATCCGGTCGAGATGCGCCATCGTCTCGGGCTTCTCGGCGACGAGATCGGCGAATGTAATGATGCCTGGTGTCAAATCCGCGAGCTTCAAGGCGAGAAGCAGCGCGGTGGAATCGACGCCGGCGCCATAGCAGACGGCCAGAAGACGGTCAGCCAGTGCGGTACGCAGCAGCCGGCGCTGCTGGTCCGAGAGAAGGCTGTCCGGCATGCCCGCCGCGCTTGCAGCGCGCGATCTGGGGGATTCCTGTTTCTGCATGTGCGGGCTCCATCAGGGAAAGCTCCGCCGTGGCGCCCGAAGGCGCTGCAAGGCGGGTGAGGAAAGTTGTGAACAATGGCTGGAAGGCCGTCAGCCGCGGGATTGTGCGACCTATCTGGAGATCCGTCGCTCGACCTTGGCGATGACGGAACGCGCCAGATCGCGCGCGGCGATTTCCGCGGGAGACCGGGATTTGTTGACGGGCAAGGCTTCGAGGGCTTTTAGCGCCGTCAGCATTTCGTCATTGGCGTCGAGCATGGCGAGGCCGCGAACGATCTTGTCGCAGTCTTCGTCGAAACGCTGGAGCCGGAACCGTGACCCGCTGACCAGCGTACCGACATGGTGCTCGTTTCCCGGCTCCAGCGAGAACAGGTTGCGACGCCCGGTAAAGACGGTCCCGGTCGCGGCATAGTGGCCCGCCACGAGGTCCCCGGAAAGATCAACCATGGATCCGACCCTCCGCCTCTGCGATGATCCGTTCGGCATTGAGGAGGAAGGCGCTCAGCAGGTTCACCGCCTCGTTGCCGACCTTGAGATGCGGCGCGCGCCTGTAGGCGTCGTCCCTGAAACCGATCGCGGCCGAGCGCAGTTCCTTCAGGGCATCGAGCAGAACCGGTCGAAGCCGCTCGCGACGGATCGCTGCGCGAAGACCGGCAAGGATGTCCGCGATCCCCTCCTGGATCTCGTCATCTTCGAAGCCGGTGACGAAGCGTTCCGCCATCATGAGGGCATCGACGGTGTCGTTGGGATCGTCTGGAGGGACAACAACACTGTCGATATGTGTCCGGGGACCGCCACCGCCATTCGACGTTCCGGACGCGAGCGCCAGGTCGCGCTTGCGGAAATCCGCCAGCAGGTCTTCGCTCGTAGCGTGGAGAATGCCGTTTTCCGTGATCAACGACACGCTGGCGCCGAAGGTATCGGGTCGTTGGCTGGGATCGCTGATCCACTGGATGACGACAAGTTCCCGCGCCGTCGGCGATCGCGTGATGATGTCCTGCACGATAAATTGCCAAGGGAATTCGCTGAGATCGACGAAGACAACGCTTTCGGGGTCGGGATCCTCCTTAGGGAGAATGGAGAGAACGCGCTCCCTGACGAACCGCTTCAGCAGGCTCTCGTTCGCCTGATCCGGCGTGTCTATGGCCTCCATCAGCTCGCGCCGCGCGACGACGATCGGGTTCATGGGACCCGTGTCGGCGTAGAGTTCCAAGCCTCCATCGATTTCCGCACAATCGAGCACCTTGGACAGGATCAGCTTTTCGAGCGGCGAAATATCGACGATCGGAAGTGCGGGATAGGTGGTGATCTTGCTCTGGAGACAGGTCATGGATTTGCCTTTCTGAACGCGAAGAGCCCGGCGCGAGGCCGGTTGGCGGCTGGACGAGAATGTGCGGGCATGTGGGGCGTGCGCGATCCTGACCTTCGATCCGCTTGCTGCTCGAACCACGCGTCGAATTCGGCCTTCCGGCGCGCGCGGGTCTGCCGTGCGATTTCCGGCAGCTTTCGGGTGGGAATATCGGCGAGCCGTTCTGCAGCGGCCTCGATGGAGGCGAGGCTGAGATAGCGCTGGAGATTGGCGGCCAGGCGGGCGTTCTTTTTCGAGCGCCGCAGGATCGCGGTCGCGACTTCGTCACCGTCATAGTTCTCGAAGCAATTGTCGAAAGCCCTCGTCGGGCGGCGGCCGTAGGCAATGACCTTGGCTGCATAGTTGACGCGACCACGGAAGTTCTCAGGATCGTTCAGGCGTGACATAGTGTTTCTCCCTGGTTGAAGGGCCGGTCGGGCGGCTCTGGAAATGCGAAAGCCCGGCGATGCCGGTTTGCGGAAGACTGGTTCTATGTGATCAGGATGGTCCTGGAGCGCCTGGGCTCGGCCGTTCGAGCGCGGTCGACGATAAAGACCTCGTCCGCATTGGCCTCGAACAACTTGAAAATTCGGTCGCCGACAGCAACGCATTCGTTGATCCAGTGCCGGTCGGCATCGCTATGCTTTGCCGTCCGGTCAGGCGGCAGGTAGACGATGGTGAAGTGCGACAGCGTCTCGCCCGTCGGTGCTGCGTAGAAATGTTCCTTCACCTCGACCACGACGCCGCCGGTGTTGTAGGAGGTGGAGATTGTGTCTCCGGGCCGTACGAGATCGGCGACTGTTGGCGCTCCAGGTGGCGTGCGCCGATATCGGCAACGGTCCGGCGCGCCGAGGCCGGCCGTGTAGGTCGAATGCGCCTCGTAGGTCTTTGTGCTCGCGGGCAGCGCCTGCTTACGATGGGTCTGCATCGTTGCCCCCTCCCCTGCTGGCGCGATGCGCCCTGATCGCCGCCATGCGGATGTCGATCTCGTCATCCGACAGGTCTTCCAGCAGCTTCAGGACCCTGTCTGATCCGCCTCGGACGAGGACAACACGCTTGCCATGGTGCTCCGCGGGCCAGTCGCCAGGATTCGCTTCGCCGGCGATCCCCTTGAAGTCGGGATGCGTCGCACTCCAGATCGCTTCGAGCTTTTCCTCACGGGTCATGCTGTCCGCCGCGCCGGTTTCGTGCGCGATGATGGCGGCGCGCATCTTGTCCGGGCATTGTCTGTCGCCAAGGTCGCAGAAGCCGTGAAAAAACCGTTCGCGGCCACGAAGCCTGATCGCGAAAAAAACGCTGGTGACGTTGCCGGCCTTGTATTCGGACAGGCCGAACATGCCCGACCTCTGGAAGAGCGGCGGCAGCAGCCAGAGCATGAAGTGATATTGGGTCGCCTCGATCTCGAACCATTCGCCGGCATATGGTTTGCCGGAGAGAGGATCGACATCGGGATCATCGCGGTGGCGATTGAACAGCCGGAACATCTCTTCGCGCGCGGCGACGCCGTCGAAAACCTTCCTGAAGGGTGGATGCGTGGTCATGGAGCTTCTCCTGGGCGCAGATCGACGCCGCGCGGCGTGAACCGCGTCGTCGCAACTGCCGGGTGGTGTCGTTGGAGGGCGGTCGGGCTCGCCGGCCGCGGTGGAGCAGGGGATCAGTCGAGCCCGAGCTTGCGCGGCGAGGTCGCCTGCAGCATCCAGCGCTCGCCCTTGATGCGCCTGAGGAAATCGGTAGCGGACGGAACGCGGCCGAGAACTGTCTGTACGTGGCGCTCGGCCACCACGCGCGTCGGCACGGCCTTGCCATTATCCAAGGCGATTACCGGGCCGAACCGCGCTTCGGCTTCGAAGATGCCGAAGGCATGGTGCCTGAATAGAAGGTGTTCCGGACCGTCGGACCAGTTCCGTGTCTCCAGGAACCAGTCGTGCAATGCGAGATAGGCGCTCGGGTCGCCGCCGAAGCGGGCGGCGCTGGCATTGGCAAGCTCGGCGCTGTCCGGCCCCGAAGTCGACGACCAGGTCGGCAACCATTCCGGCGCATCGAAATCGATAAGCCAGACCGTCGCTTCAGGCGGGTATGTGCAGTCTTCCTCAAGGTGCTGCATGCCGAGCTGCTCGGTAGCGACCTTCACGCCGTCACGATTAGCGATGGAGGGCCCGAATATCGAGACGGCCACTGCCACACCCTCGATATGATGGCGCAGGGCCCGGTGCGTAAACCGGCATTGGACGGCCTTGGTGGCGTCGAACCAGGCATGCACGGCATAATAATCGCTCCAGACGCCGCCATGGATTTTTGCGGACGAGCGCGCGTGGTCGTACGGATGCATCGTACGGTCCTCCTTGTCGGGATCAGGTTGGAATGGCCGGATCAGGCCGAGCGTGAAAGCAGCGCCACGGCGCGGTCGAATGCGGCCGTGAGGCCGGTTTGCTCACACCAGGTATCGAAGTCGGCGGGCGTGCCGCGCGGCAACAGCGGCAGATAGAGCGGGAACACTTCGCGGGCATGGACGATCGGGAGCGCACCGGCACTCCAGAGATAATCGCCCTCCTGCTTCATACGCTTGCGATGCGCGGCAAGCCGTGTCCGGAAAATCGGATGGGTGCCCCTATTCAAAGCAGCGACGAAGGCCCGCAGGACGTCATGCAACTCGTCGTCGGGACGCCTGTTGCGACGCGCCTTGAACTGCCCGACCTGGAAAGATAGCGTGTCGGACGTCGTGCCGGAGAGATTGAGTTCGATCGTCGCGACGTGCATTCCGTCGCGCCTCAGCGAGAGGATTTGCACGGCCCCGGAGCGGCATTGCTGGTAGTAGCCGCCGACGCAATGGTCGAGGCGGTTGCCCTCCTCGACCAGCCCCGCCGCCGAAGT
>NZ_JAFKID010000020.1 GCF_017306545.1 Mesorhizobium sp. | reverse complement strand
ACCACCGCCACCAGGCTCTCGCCCTGCTGCTGGCTGATCGTCAGCACCGTGCCGCCCGCCGTCACATGCGCCTCGAAGCCCGACGGCAGCGTCAGCCCCGACTGCGACCACAGAACCGAGGCCGTGCCGTCCGCGCCGCCGTCATGCGCAAGCGTTCCCGTCACGTTGACGGCATCCGCATCGTCGCCGGCGCCGCCCGCATTGCCGCCCGAAAGCGCGTCGTCGTCCAGCTGCACCAGCGCGTTCTCGTGCACAACCGGCGTGTCGTCGTCGACATTGATCGACAGCGTGCCCCGCACAACGTCTCCATCCTGGTCGGCAACCTGATAGCCGACGACGAAGGCGACGTCGTTTTCGTCGCCGCCCGCCGGATGATGAATGGGAGCGAGCAATGTAAGCGTATAGTTGCCCGAAACCGTATCGGTGAGGTCGATCCTGACGACTGCCTGGCCGTTCTGGCTGATGACGATCCGCAGCCCGCCGGCGCCGACCTCATAGGCGAAGCCGCCGTCGGACGGCAATTCGACGTCCGTCAGCAGCAGGCTGCCGGCACCGTTGATATCATAGTCATGCGCAAGCACGCCCGTCAGCGACGCCGCGCCGTGATCGTCGAGAATGCCGCCGATATTGCCGCCTGGCAGCGCATCGTCGTCGAGCGAGGCGGCCGGACCGTTCGAACCGGCAGTCGGATGCGTATCCGGGAACACATCGAGATTTTGCGGGCCGCCCTGACTTGCCGAATCCAGTGTCGTGTCGTCGAGCAGCGCCGTAAAGCCTGGTGTCGCCGGCGGGGCATGCTGGCCACCGTCGTCGAAATTGCCGCCGGAGCTTAGATTGGGAACGGAATCGCCGCCGGCCGCCATGGAGCCGTCCGCACCGAAGGCAACGTTGATGCCGTTGGCCTCCAGCGCGGCGAGCACGGCCACGCGCGGCACCTCGACGTCGCCCAGAAAGAACGTCGGCACGTTCAGGGCCGCATCCTTGATGACGATGACGCTGCCATCCGCCTGCTGGAGAACGATGTCCTGCCCGACGACCTTGATATTGTCGACGGAGACGCCGGCGGGCAGATGCACGACATTGCCGGCTTCGGCCACATACTGCGTTTCACCAGCGGGAGCGGCGGTGCCGGAGCCGGCGACCGGCTGGCCTTCGGTGTCTACCGGCTGGGGATCTCCAGCGGCCGCGACCATGACAGGAGGCTGCTGCCAGACGTCGCTGCCCTGCGCTTCGGCCCGCCCTTCCTGATCGCGAAAATCGCCAGCCGAAGTACCATCAAGCTCAGTAACCATGATCCCACCCTCTCAATTGAGGAAGTGAAAACATCCGTCGTCATCCTTTTCAACCTTCTGGAAACTTAGAACATATAGAATTCTATGTGAGGTCCCAATTTTTTTAGACTTAGTTAACCCTTGAAGTATATCAGGATATATTGATTCCAAATACCTCCGATCCTCCGCCTCTCCTCAGAGGGGCGTTACGGGAACGTATAAAATTTTATGAGAATTTCGCCGCAAGCAACAAGGGAAAATTGCCCAGGCTTGTTGGCCTGATTTTCAGGGATTTTGACTAGTTTCGTCGCAAATAAAAACAAGGGCGGCGAACATGGCGAAAAGAAAAAGGGCAAGGAGCTTCGCTTCAAGACAGGGTTTACTTGCAGCGGCGGCCGGCGGGCTGTTGGCAGTGTCGCTGGCATCGGCTGCGGCCGGCGTCCCTTCGCTTTCCCTGTCCGGCGAACCGGTCTTCCTTGGCGGCATCAGCCTGAATCTCGGAACCACGGCGAAGATCGATTCGGCACTGACCGCAACCGTTCCTTCATTTGAGACTACCGCATCGGTCGAGCACATCATTGCGCAGGCCGAGAGCGCGCCCGTCGCAATACTCGACCCGATCGCGACCGGCACCGTCACGGACGGCGTTTTCGGGTCGGTAGCCATTCCCATGCACAATTTTCCGGCCGCGCGACGGTGGGCCACGATGATGGCGGCGATCGAACGCTGCGCCGGCCAGCCCGATTGCGGCGGCAGGAACCAGTTGCTCACGCTGATCGACCAGGAAGCGAAGGACAAGCCTTTCCTGGAGCGCGTGCGCATCGTCAACAGCATGGTCAACGGACTGGTGCGCTACCGCACCGACCGTGCTGCTTACGGCGTCGCAGATCATTGGGCGACACCCACCGAAACGCTGGCGAGGGGAACCGGCGATTGCGAAGACTTCGCCATCCTGAAAATGACCGCCCTCATGCGCGAAGGCGTGCCGGCGAGAAGCCTGTCGATCGTCGTGCTGCATGATTCGCGCCATATGGCCTTTCACGCCGTACTTGCCGTCAGCACCAGCGAAGGCCGCTACATCCTCGACAACGCCATCGCCGACGTGGTGCGCGACCGGACATTGCCGAATTATCAGCCGCTTTATTCGCTGAGCACCGATCGGGCCTGGGTCCACGGGACCAGGTCGCCTTCATCCTATGCGACAGCCAGTGCGCAAAGCCTCGTCACGGTCGCTCCCGGCGACGGCGTCATGGAGATCGAATGAAGGGCCATACGGCCGGCCGCCTGTCACTTCACCCGACGACGAAGGCCAAAACGACATCGGCATCGCCGGTGGGCGCCTTGATGGCGTTGATCTGGCGGCGGAAGCGACGCTCCCCCACGCCGATCGCGAACCCCGTCATCGTGACGGTATTGCCGTTGGCTTCCAGCCTCGCCAAAAGATCGGTGACGTTGACGTCGAGCGTCAGCTTCAGGTCCAGCTTGTCCTGATCGGGGCCGAGCGTCGGAAACTGGCGGCGGATCAGCGCCTGGAACGCGGCATTGACGGCGACGATCTTTTTGTTGGCGCCGAGCGCGAAAGCCGGAGACGGCACGGCCGACAGAATAGAATTGACCGTCGAGCCGGCCGTCAGAATCTCCAGCGACGACAGGCGCTGGTCGATCCACAGAAGGCAGTTCACGCGAATCATCGAGGCCAGGTTTTGGTGATCCGGCGACGCTTCGACCATCATTTCCACCAGGCTGCCCATGGTGGTCTTCTTGCGCTGGGCCATCGCCTTCAGCGTTTGCCAGAACACCCGCTCAAGCCGGATGCCGCGCTTGCTGGCGCCCTTGGCGACCACCCGGAATTCCGGCTTCGCCAGTTCGTCGTCGACCCGCTCCAACGTCCAAGATGCCGTTTCCTCAGCGTTCATGCAGCGCCTCGTCGCGCGCCTTGTTCAGAGGCTTCAGCAGGTAGTGGAGGATCGTCTTGCGGCCGGTCATGATGTCGACCGAGCAGACCATGCCCGGCTTTATGGCATACGACTTGCCCTTGCTGAGCAGGCTGGCGTGATCCGTCGTCACCCGCACCTGATAGTAGGGCTGTCCGGTCGTGCTGTCGACGAGGCTGTCCGCCGATACGTTGGCGACCTTGCCCGGAATGCCGCCGAAAATGGAAAAATCATAGGCGGTGATCTTGATCAGCGCCGGTTGCCCGCTCTGGATGAAGGCGACGTCCTTGGGCGAGACGCGCGCTTCCACAAGCAGGGTTTCCGTCGTCGGCACCACTTCGGCGATCGGCGCGCCGGGTTGGACGAAGGAGCCGATCGTGTTGACCTCCAGCGTGTTGATGATGCCGTCGACCGGAGAATGGATCTCGGTGCGTTTCAGCCGGTCGCTGGCGCCGCGCATCGTCTCTTCGGCGACGGAAAGGTCGGCAAGCGTCTGCGTCAGGTCGCTCAGCGCTTCCTGCTGCATCTTCAACGGCACCTCGCGGACCTGAAGTTCGGCTTCGCTGACAGCGCCCTTCAGCTTTTCGATGGTTTCCTTGCCGACCTCGATGCGGCCGACGATGTCGGTCTTTTCCGTCTGCACACGAATCAGTTCGGTCTGCGCCATCAGCCCGCGCTTGACCATGCCCGAAACGAGATCGAGCTGTTTGGCGTTCATTTCGAGATTTTCGGACAGGCGCGCCAAATCGGCTTGCGATTCGCCAAGCTCGTTCTGTCGCTGCACCAGCCTCGCCCTGGCCACCTGGATATCGTTCTGATAATTTTCCTTGCGGGCGACGAGCAGGTTTTCCTCGTTTTTGCAGACCTCCGGCGCTTTCTCCAACACAGCCTCGGGACAGGCAAACGCCTCGTCGAATCGGCTGGCCTGCTCCTGCCTCAAGCGGCTCGCCCTGGCCTGCAAGGCGCGAACCTTGGCTTCCACCTCACCCAGCGACGATGAATTGGTGGTGTTGTCGAGGCTGGCAATGAGGTCGCCCCGATGCACCGTCTGCCCGACCTTGACCGCGATTTCCTGCACCACGCCGGGTTCCGACGCCTGCACGACCTGGGTCTTCGAGGCGGGGATGACCTTGCCTTCGCCGCGCGCGACCTCGTCGACCTCGGCATAGGAGGCCCAGGTCACGGCTGAAACGATCAGGGCGCAGACAATGGCAATGACCGCATTGGCCAGGATCGGTGGTCTGTCGATGCGTCTGCTCATGGCGGCGCCGGATCAGGATACGCCGGCCGGAGCGGACGGCCTCGCCGGCGCGACTTCCGGGGCGGAGCGAAGCGGCTCGCGCGGCGCCTGCTGCGGATTGGCAAGCGCGGCAAGCACCTGCGCCTTCGGCCCATCGGCCACCACCCGCCCCTGATCGATGACGATCAGCCGGTCGACGAGTTCCAGCATGCTGAACCGGTGCGTGGAAATGACCAGGGTCACGTCGCGGTCGATCGCCTCCGACAGATTGCGGATGAGAAGCCGCTCCGACGCGAGGTCCATCGAACCGGACGGCTCATCGAGGAAGATCAGCTTGGGCTTGGACAGCAGAATCCTGGCGACGGCCACCGCCTGCTTTTGCCCGCCGGACAGGTTGGAGCCGCGCTCGCCGACGCTCATGTCGTAGCCGCGCGGATGGCGGGAGACGAATTCGTCGATGCCGCTGCGGCGCGCCGCGTCCAGCAATTCCTCGTCCGTCGCGTCTGGCTTCGCCATCAGGAGGTTGTCCTTGACGGTGCCGGAGAACAGATCGCCGCTCTGGCCGGCGACGCCGACAGCGGAGCGCACCTCGGAAATGTGGTACTGGCGGATATCGATCCCGTCCAGCAGGATGTCGCCGCCGTTGGCGGGATAGAGGCGGGAAAGGAGGCGACCGATGGTGGTCTTGCCTGAGCCGATCTTGCCGATGATGCCGACCCGTTCGCCCGAACGAATGGCGAAGTTCAGCCCGTTCAGCACCTTGGCTTCCGAACCGGGGTAGATGAAGGTGACGTCCTTGAAGGCGACAGAGCCGGTGCGGATCGCGCGGTTGACGAAGCCGACCGTATGGGGCTGGTCCTCCGGCTGCGTCATGATGCCGTTGAGAATCCGCAACGACAGCAGCGCCTGATGCAGCCGCGCCAACGTCAGCGCGATTTGGCTGAGCGGCGCCACGCCGCGCGAGGACAGCATGACCACCGCGATGATGGCACCCGTCGTGATGCTGCCGTCGGCAAAGGCATAGGCGCCGCACACGATCAGCGCTACCGTTACCAGTTGCTGGACGAACTGCGTCATGTTGGCCGCCGCGGCCGACAGTTCCTTGATCTCTTCGGAGGTGCGGGCCGCGTTGCGCGAAAGCTCGCGCCACTTGCGCAGCAGGTGGCTTTCCGCACGCAGCGACTTGACCGTTTCCAGCACGGAAATCGATTCGACAAGCAGCGCCTGCCGCTCCGAGGATTCGTTCATCGCCATGGCGATGCGCTTGCCGATGCGGTTCTGCGCCACCAGTCCGATGACGATGGCGACGACGAACGCGACCGCCGGCACGATCACCAGCCAGCCGCCGATGATGTAGATGACCAGAAGGAAGATGAAGATAAAGAACGTATCGATGAGAACGCTGATGGTGTTCGAAGTAAAAAACTCGCGCACGAACTCGTATTGGGTGACGCGATTGGCGTATTCACCGGTGGACAGCGGCCTCGACGCGAGCGAAGAATTCAGCACCTTCTCGAACAGCAGGTAGGAAATGCGCAGGTCCGCGTTTCGTCCGGCATAGTCGATCAGGGAAGCGCGGGCAGTCTTCAAGAGAAGGTCGAACAGCATCGCCAGCGCCACGCCCAGCGCCAGCACCCACAGCGAGGAAACCGCCTTGTTGGGCAGGATGCGGTCGTAGACGTTCATCGTGAACAGCGGCGAGGCAATGGCGATCAGGTTGATGAAGCACGCCGCCAGCGCTACCCGCAGATACGAACGCCAGAACGGCGCCAGCGTGCCGCCCAGCCAATGACGCTGTTCTATTACGGCCGCCGTGCCGACCCGCGCGTCCTCGGCGGTATTGACGTAGATCAGCGAAAAGCCGACGACCATTGTAATGGCCGACGCAAGCACATCGTCCAGTTGCATCTCCGTGCGGCCGCGCGCGCCGCCGGCCTCGAACCGATCGCCATCGATCTCGGCAAGAAGTGCCACCGGCGGCCGATCGAGCGCGAACACGATTGCCGGAAACTCCACCCGGCCGGCTGCCAGGTCAGCTCGCGAAAATCGCCGGGCATCGAGGCCGATGCGGCTCGAAACGCGTTCGATGTCTTCGAAATCCACCGCTCCGGCATCAAGCGGCACGCCGGAAAACAGCACAGTCTCGGCGCTGGGCCGGCCGAGCGCCGAAGCAACCATACTGAAGCAAGCCTTAAAGACCTCCGCCTGGGAGTCGATCTGGCTCTGCTGGTTCACGGCCCCGCTCCGTTTTATTTCGTCTTTCGAATTGGAGCCAGCAGATCAAGCGGGAGGTCATTCGTCTGCCGGGACGGCAGTCGCGCATAATCGTCTCCCTCCGGAGACGAGGGCGTGTTGAATTCGGCACGGGCATAACCGTCGGCCTGCTCCGGCGCGGATACGCCGAGCGCGGCAAGAAGCTGGCCCGTCGTCGCCAGAAGCTTGTATTCGGCAAGAAGCGAGGCGAAAACGGACGTATCGGCCAGGATCTTGGTGTTGAAGCGCGTGTTCTGCGCGTCCAGCACATCGAGCAGCGAACGCTGCCCGACCTTGAACTGCTCGCGATAGGAATTCACCAGCTTGTTGTTGGTGGCGGATTGCGCCCGCAAGGTCTTGGCCAGGTCGGCCTGACGGAACCGGCGATCCCAGGAGGTCCGGACCGTCTCCTCGATTTCGTTGTAGACCTGATGCAGCTTCAGCCGCTGCTCGCTGGCGCGACGGATCGTCTCCTGCTCATGCGCGCGGTCGATGCCGCCGCGATACAGGTTCCATCGCAGCACGAGCATCGCCTGGAGATCGTTGGTCGACCCTTCGTCACCGTCGACGTTGCTGCCGCTGCGCGCGACAGCCTCAGCCAATACTTCGGGGCCATACTTGGACCGCGCCGCCCTGATGTCGGCCGATGCGGCATCGACATCACCGTTGGCCGCCTTGATGCTGGGGCTGGCGCTCCGCGCCATGTCGATCGCCGTCTCAAGCGTCCTGGGCAGGGCCGACGCCAGCGACTTCGGCATGACCGGATTCGTCAGCGGCAACCCGACGGTTTTATAGAAGCGGATCTTGGCTTCTTCGAGGTCGCCAACGGCCTGCGTGTTGCGCGCCTTCGCCGCGAACAGCCGTTCCTGCGCCTGCTGGCGGTCGGCCTCGTTGAGCGCCCCGCCTTCGATACCCGCGCCGATTTCGCCAAGGATCGACTGGTGGAAGCGGACGTTCTCCGCCGTATCGCTGACGACGCGCGACTGAAGCATGTATTCCAGATAATCCTGCACCGCTGCGAGCGCGATCAGTTGCGAGCGCTCGAGCACGCGGAAGGAAGCGCCGTCGATACGCGCGGCCTGACGATCGACCTCAGCCCGCCGCGCACCCGAATCGAACAGCTTCTGGGTGACGGTAAGGCTGACGTCGGCATTGTTCAGATTGTTGTCTTCGATGCTCAGCGCTCGTCTCGACGGGCTGTCGAGGCGCCGGACGCCAGCAGACGCTTCCAGATCGACACTGGGCAGATATAGTCCCCGCGCCTGCTCCATCTCGAACTCGATGGCTTCGCGATTCTCGATCGCCTGCCCGACCTCTGGATTGGTCTTGAGCGCCGAGGCGACAGCATCCTTGATGGACAATGCCCAACCGGTCTGCGGCCAGCACAAGGCCATGACAGGCAGCGCGGTCGTCGCAGCGCGCCGCAAATGCTTCGAGAATTTCATAGCCCACCCTGAAACGATAACAGCCGGCCCCAAACCGACTTTTCGACTTGATATGCTTATATCAAGCCTCTTGTTACCAATCCATATTTACGTCGGCACACCCACACAAGTCTTCATTGCTTTTGATGCCCAGGTGTTGCCCTCCAGATACAGATATACGTCAATATACATAGAGTCAAAAGCATTCGGCGAACTCGACGTTTTTAGGTTAACCGCCCAGGCATATGCCGCTGACTTCGCAAGATTTTTGCGACGACGCTTCGAACTGACGCCGAATGATACTGCGCTCCGAAACAGATTTTCCAGCCCGTCCGGAGATCGATCGAAGCACAGGAAAGCCGATCAAACTTTCGCGCGAAGCCTTTGTCTTCCCGCACCGGCAGACGCTACCGGAGCGCTGCGGGCCGATTCGCTCCGCACCGGCCGGCGCACGACGCGCACCTTGCCGCTGCTGCCGCCGCCGCAGAAGAACCGGTCGCCGCCGGCTTCCAGCCCCGATATGCCTGTGCCGTCCGGCATCTCCAGCCGTTCCAGAACCTGGCCCGTAGCCGGGTCGATATGCAGCAATTCGCTGTCGTCGCCCTCCCAGTTGGCATGCCAGAGCTCGCCGTCGATCCAGGTGACGCCGGTAACGAAATGCCTGGATTCGATCGTGCGCAGCACGGCTCCGGTTTCGGGATCGACCTGATGGATCTTGCGGTCGCGGTAATGACCGACCCAGAGCGAGCCCTCGGCCCAGGCAAGGCCGGAATCGCCGCCGCCGCCGGGCGCCGGTATCGTGGCAAGGACCGCGCTCGTCGCGGGGTCCACCTTCTGGATGCGATCCTCGGCAAGCTGGTAGAGGTGCCGGCCGTCGAAGGCGGTGCCGGCATGCGCGGGAACGTCGATCGAAAACACGATATCCCCGCTCTCGGGATCGAGCGCATTGAGCTTGCTGCCGGAGGCGAACCAGACATGACGGCCGTCGAAGGTCACGCCATGCACGGCATCGATGCCGGGGAACGGACCGTATTCACGGATGATTTCGGCTGGCGATTGCTTCATCGGTCTATCCTTCCTCGAAGGTGGGGAGCCTTTCGCCGGCGGTCCCTTGCCGGTTCACAGGACCAGTCTAGACGTTCGGCAGAGGGGCCGGGAGTAACAACTGCGTCGGGAATCCCGGCACGGCCGGCTTCATCCACCGCCGCGCCCGGCCGTGCCCCAGCGGCTGCACCTTGCCCTGCGCCGCCAGCTCCTCCAAAGCGCGTTGCACGGTCCGCGCGCTGGCGCCGAGCGCGATCGCCAGCGCGGAACTCGACCAGGATTCGCCGTCGGCCAGCAGCGCGGCCAGCGTCGCATGCCTCTCCTCGACGGGCGGAACCAGCACGGCGACGCCACGGCCGGCGCGTGGCGCAAGAGCGAAGCCGCGCTTCGTCGCCGTCACGTCCGCCAGATCCCGCAGTTCGACGCGGAGCCGCCCGATCTCCACCCTGAGCCGGGCGCGATGCGATTCGTCCGCATGCTTGCCGCGAAAGGCCGCCGCCACCAGCGTCTGCCGCGAAACGTCGGCCGGCCACGCTTGCGCCAGCGCGCGCACCAGCGCGAACAGCACCGGCCGCGTGGTGAACGGGACCACGGCGCCGGCGGCGCGCACCGCATTGCGGCAAGCATCGACGACAAGCGTTTCGGAGGCGAACAGCGCCTCCACGTCGTCGAGCAGGAGGAGCCGTTCTCCGTCGCGCGAGAAAAGGCGAGCGGCAGGCGCGTCGAGCAGCCGCGCCGCGCTTTCGACCTCCGCCGTCAGCGCCGGGATGCCGGCGACCCTCGCCGCCTGCTGCGCACTGGCGATGGCGGCGCGCGCCGTGGCGACACGCAGGCGCCGGATGGCGATCCCTGCGGCGACAAGGTCGCGGCTCGTCCTGAGCGCCGGCGGCAGCGGCACAGCATCCTCGCCGGGTAGCGTCCGCTCGGCTTCGTCGAGACGGCCGATCAGCAGCAGGCGCCGCGCCTCGAGATTGCGCGCATGGGCCGCGTTGAGCCGGTCGCCATGCGCTTCCAGCGTTGCCCGCGCCGCATCGAGCGCGCCGGCCGCCTGGCCGACGTCGCGCGAGACGAGCGCGATCTCGGCCTCGGCGACGATGCAACGGGCGCGCGCCCTCGCCTCTTTCGGACCGAAAGCGCGGGCCGCCCGCCGCAGGAGGCTTTTTGCACGGTCGAAATCGCCGAGTTGCGCCATGGCGATGCCGCGCAAGGCCAGCGCCGGCGCATCGTCGCGCAACGCAACCCTCTTCAACGCGCCGAGCGGATCGCCGGCGGCCAGCGCGTGAGCGGCTGCGGTGATCAGCGAGTCCATATAAATCCCGTCAAACTTGTTACTCGCGCTTTTGCGACGTGCCTCCTAGCCTACGTGACGACAGCCAACCGGCAAGTCTCGAAGACGAAAGGAAACGACACATGGCACACACCATCGGAACGCGCGAGGAATGGCGCACGGCGCGGCTCGACCTGCTGGCGCAGGAAAAGGCGCTGACGGAGCGCGGCGACGAACTGGCCCGGCAGCGGCAGGCCCTGCCCTGGGTCCGGATCGACAAGGACTACCGGTTCGACACGGCCGGAGGCAGCGCCTCGCTTGTGGACCTGTTCAAAGGCCGCTCGCAGCTTCTCGTCTACCATTTCATGTTCGGCCCGGACTATACCGCCGGCTGCCCCTCCTGCTCGGCAATCATTGACGGCGTCGACGGCTCCGTCGTCCACCTGGAAAACCACGACGTCGCCTTCGCGGTCGTCTCGCGTGCGCCTATCGAGAAATTGCAGGCCTACAGGCAGCGCATGGGATGGCGCTTCGACTGGGTGTCCTCCTTCGGCAGTGACTTCAACGCCGATTTCAACATCTGGTTCACCGAAGAGCAGCAGCGCCAGGGCGGCATCGAATACAACTATCGCCGCGAGCCGCCGGCCGTGATCGAACCGCTCGCCGGCAAGACCGTGCAGGAATGGAAGGCGCAGGGCAGCGAAGGCCCCGTCGCGCAGATCGCCGCCACGACCGGAACCGACGTCGCGACCTATACGCGCGAACGGCCGGGCCTCAGCGCCTTCGTGCTGGAGGACGGCGCCGTCTATCATACCTATTCTTCCTATGCCCGCGGCCTCGACGGCATATGGGGCATGTATCAGTGGCTCGACCGCGCACCCAAGGGCCGCAACGAGGCCGGCATCTGGTGGCGGCGCCACGACGAATACGGCCGCGCGCGATGAGCACGGCGGGAAAGCCGGAGGACCGGGCACCAGGCGGTCGAAATGCCGGCCGTATGGCCGGCCGCGACGTAGCCGGCCTGCTCGGCCTCGCCGCCGCTCCCGTCTTTGCCGCCATGGCCTTGCTGACCTTCGCGGCCGACGGACGGATGGACACCTGCATGGGGCATGCCGCCATGCAACTGTCCGGCATGACGCCGATGTACCTTTTGATGTGCATTTTCCACACGGCACCGTGGCTGCGGCTCGCAAGCCGGCGCGACCAGGCGCGGCGGCCCTGATTCCGGCCTTTTTCGGCATCGGCGTGATCGCCCGGTGTCCACTCGCGGGGATCGCGCCGCATCGCCGCTCGGAATGCGGCGAAGGCAAATTTCGAGCCGTGCACCCGCCTCGCGCTGCCCTGACCGCGACCACATGGCTCATTGGCCTTTTCCGCGCAGAGGCGGAAGGATGAACGCGCGATCGGGATCGACGGAAATTCGGCCGCGGTCGCGCAGTTTGCGCCAGCGCAAAGTGGACGTAGCAAGTCCGCTCTAGAAGCGGCGCAGCAACGGATTGTTGCAACGCAGAAAGGCACGACAATGAGATATGTAAGCTTCGCCGCAGCAGCCTTCGCGGCCATGATGATGAGCGGTGCCGCCTACGCGGCCGACCATCAGGTGCAGATGCTCAACAAGGGCGCACAGGGCGTGATGGTCTTCGAGCCGAACTTCGTCCAGGCCGCTCCCGGCGACACGGTGACGTTCGTGCCGACCGACAAGGGACACGACGCCGCCAGTATCGACGGCATGCTTCCCGAGGGCGCGCAGTCCTTCAAGGGCCAGATCAGCAAGCCGATCACCATCACGCTCGACAAGGAAGGCGTCTACGGCGTCAAATGCGTGCCGCATTTCGGCATGGGCATGGTCGCCTTGATCGTCGCCGGCAAGCCGGTCAATCTCGAGCAGGCCAAGGCGGCCAAGCTGCCCGGCAAGGCCAAGACCGTGATGGCCGGCCTTCTCGCAAAAGCCGCCGGCAACTGACGCCGCTGCGACCCTGACAGGTGGCGGTCCCCAGACCGGCCGGATAGCCTCGCCGCGGAGCAGCGGCGGGGCCACCGCAGGCAAACCGCTCATAACTGAAATCTGACGCCGCGCATCATCGGTTTTTCCGATGGTGGCAATCGTATCTTCCCGTTTCCCCTTCCGTCCTCTCCCTCCTAGACCTCTCGCCGAGGCCTTTGCGCCTTGCTTGCGCAACCAAGGAGACGGATCATGTCAGCGAAAACCAAGCAACAACACGTTCTCATCGTCGGCGGCAGTTCGGGGATGGGACTGGCGCTCGCCCGGCAAGTGCTGGAGCGCGGAAACAACGTCACCATAGCCGGCCGCTCGACCGAGCGGCTGGACCAGGCGCGCGGCCTGCTTGGCAATCCGGCCGGTCTGCGGACGATCGCGGCCGACATAACTCTGGAAGCCGAGGTCGAACGGCTGTTCCGCTCGACCGACGACCTCGACCACATCGTCTCGACGGCGGCCGACGTCAGCGGCGTCTACGTGCTGCTGCCGGAAATGGACATGGCGACGGCGCGCCGGGTCATCGATTCGAAAGTCGTCGCGCCGATCCTGCTTGCCAAACATGGCGCGCCTCGCCTGAAGGCATCCGGCTCGATCACCTTCACCTCCGGCATCGCCGCCTATCGGCCGGCGCCGCGCGGCTCGGTCGTGGCGGCGGTCAACGGGGCGATCGAATCGCTCGTCTACGCGCTCGCGCTCGAACTGGCACCCGTCCGCGTCAACGCGATCTCGCCCGGATGGGTCGACACGCCGATCTGGCAACAGGTCGCCGGCGACGGCAAGGCAGCGGTTCTGGAGGGAATGGCAAAGCGGCTTCCGGTCGGACGGGCCGGCAAGGCCGAGGACATCGCGCAAGCCATCGAGGCCGTTATGTACAACGGCTTCATCTCCGGCACGGTCGTCCATGTCGATGGCGGCCAGCGCCTCGTCTGAAGCCTTTCTCGCAAAGGCGTGAAACGGTTCTGCCGGTCCGCCAATTCTATTTGAGCAGGAACCGTTCTAAGCGCCGAAATCCTTCCTGGCCACCGCCAGGAAGGCGGCGGTCGCGGCGGCTGGCCTGCCGCCGCGCCACAGCATGGTGACGGGCGCGGACCGCTGCCGGCCGACCCATGGAACGGCGGCAAGGCCGTCCGGCCCGCCCTCCAGCGCGGTCCGGGGCGCCAGCGCGCAGCCGAGGCCGGCATGAACGAGGCCGCGTATCGAGCCGATGCTGGCGAACTCGCCGACCAGCTTCGGTCGGCCGGAAGGGCTGTCGGCAAACGCCTCGTCGAACAGGCGGCGATAGATACAGCCCGGTCGCGTCACCAGGAACGCCTCGCTGGCAAGATCCGCCGGCTCGATTTCACCGTGCCCGACCAGCCGATGGTTCGGCGGCAGCATGACCATCAGTTCGTCCCGCGCCACCGCCTCGCTGCGGAAGTTGGAACCGTCTCGCGCATCGCCGAAGAAAAACCCGACATCGAGGTCGCCGCTTTTAACGCCGCTGTGCAGCGACCCGCTGTCGGCCGTCTCCAGCGTCAGTTCGACCGCCGGATGAAGACGATGGAACGTGGCGAGCAGCCGAGGCAGCCGCGTCGCGCAAAGTGTCTCAAGCCCGCCGACGACAAGCTTTCCCGAAACGGTGCCGGCGGCCTCGACGACCGCCGAGCGGGCCTCGCCCGCAAGCCTCAGCATCTCGGCGGCATAGAAGGCCAGCCGTTCTCCGGCGGGCGTGAGCGCCAGGCGCCGGCGCGACCGGTCGAAAAGCGCGACGCCGAGGTCGCTTTCCAGCGCCTGTATCTGCTCGGTCACGCTCGATTGCGCCAGATGGATGCGCTCGCCCGCGCGGGTGAAATTCAGCGTCTCGGCAACGGCCGAGAAAGTCCTCAGGTGACGTAGCTGCATTGCGTGGTTCCGCCCGCAACAAAGCCCCTCATCTATGAGGCCGCCGGGCTTGCGGCAAGAACCTCGTCCCGGCCACGGCCGACCAGGTGGTCGGCCAGGAAAAGCTGCTCGGCCTGCTTGGCTTCCGTCCGCACGAACTCGGCCAGCGCGCGGATGCGCGGCGCCGCCGACAGGTCGCGATGGCTGACGCACCAGTAGTCGCGCTCCAGGCAAATGTCGCGTTCCAGCACCGGCACCAGTTCGTCGAACCCGGCCGCCATGAAGTGTGGCAGCACGCACAGGCCGACGCCCTTCAACGTGGCGCGAAGCTGGGCATGGATGGAGGAACTCTGGTAGCTGGCGCGCAGGCCGGGCAGGATTTCCCGGTGATAGTCCAGGCCCGGCGTGAAGATCATGTCCTCGATGTAGCCGATCATGCGATGCGACAGCAGGTCCTCGCGCTTGGCGATCGGCGGATGGGCGTCGAGATAGGCGCGCGTGCCGTAGACGAACAGCCGGTAGGTGGTGATCTTCTCGTAGTGATAGAAATCGGTGCGCGGCGAGGTCAGCGTGATCGACATGTCGGCTTCGCGCCGCGACAGCGACACGATCTGCTGGATGGTGACAAGCTCGATCGACAGATTGGCATGCGCTTGCGTGAAGCGCGGCAGCCGGTCCGCAAGGAAATAGGAACCGAACCCTTCCAGCGACGACAGGCGCAGCACGCCCGTCATCTGCGAGGCGCCGCTGGCCGCCTCGTTGCGGAAATTGGCCGCCTCGCGCTCGATCTGCTCGGCCGACTGCACCAGCCGTTCGCCGATGGCGGTCAGCATGTAGCCGCGCGGGTTGCGCTCGAACAGCTTGGCCGACAACGCCTGCTCCAGCCGGTCGATGCGGCGCGAGACGGTGGCATGGTTGGTGCGCAACTGGCGGGCCGCGCTGGCGAGTTGGCCGCTGCGCGCCACGGCGAGGAAGAATTGCAGGTCGTCCCATGTGAAGCGGCGCATCAGGTCGTGCCGCTCGCTGCATCGAGCATTGTGGTTCCCCGCTCATGGTTTTCCGTGCGTTTTCGTACGGAACTTGTACAAAAATAACTGTTCTCGCCTTGCCGGGTCAATGTTACGCTTTGCCCGCGTGCAGATTTCAGCGCGATTGCGCTCGTGTGATTTTGCACCGGGGACGCGGAGGAGCGTCCCGCGATCCGAAGAAGTCGGTCGGCCACGTCAGAGCCGTCGCAGCCAGTCTCCGCTCAGGGAAGGCTGACCATAAGGGAGGAACCACCAGTGAAATTGTTGCCCCTCGTTTCGGCGGCGTTGCTTGCCGCTACCGTCATCCCCGCCGCAGCCGGCGAGATTTCGGACGGCAAGGTCAAGATCGGAATCCTCAACGACCAGTCCGGCGTCTATGCCGACTTCGGCGGCAAGTGGTCGGTCGAGGCCGCCAAGATGGCGGTGGAGGATTTCGGCGGCAAGGTCCAGGGCGCGCCGATCGAGATCGTCGACGCCGACCATCAGAACAAGCCCGACATCGCCTCCAACATCGCCCGCCAGTGGTACGACACCGAGCAGGTCGACGCCATCATGGAACTGACCACCTCATCGGTGGCACTGGCCGTGCAGGGCATCTCCAAGGAAAAGAAGAAGATCGACATCGTCACCGGCGCGGCGACCACCGACCTGACCGGCAAGGCGTGCTCGCCGTACGGCTTCCACTGGGCCTACGACACCCATTCGCAGGCCGTCGGCACCGGCGGCGCGCTGGTCAAGCAGGGCGGCGACAGCTGGTTCTTCATCACCGTCGATTATGCCTTCGGCCATTCGCTGGAGGAACAGACGGCCAATTTCGTCAAGGAGAAAGGCGGCAAGGTTCTGGGTGACGTGCGCTACCCGCTCGGCGCCACCGACTATTCGTCCTTCCTGCTTCAAGCGCAGTCGTCCGGCGCCAAGATCGTCGGCCTCGCCAACGCCGGCCTCGACACCTCGAATTCGATCAAGCAGGCGGCCGAGTTCGGCATCGTTTCCGGCGGCCAGCGCCTCGCGGCCCTCTTGTTCACGCTGGCCGAAGTCCACGGCCTCGGCCTCAAGGCGGCGCAGGGCGTGGTGCTGACCGAAGGCTGGTACTGGGACCAGAACGACAAGAACCGCGAATTCGCCGAACGCTTCTTCAAGCGCACCAACCGCATGCCGAACATGATCCAGGTCGGCACCTATTCGGCGGTGCTGCAATATCTGAAGGCGATCGACAAGGCCGGCACCGACGAGACGGAAGCCGTCGCCAAGGAACTGCATGAAATGCCGGTGAACGACGTCTTCACCCAGAACGGCAAGGTCCAGGCGGACGGCAACATGGTGCACGACATGTATCTGTTCCAAGTCAAGAAGCCGGAAGAGAGCAAGAAGGATTGGGACTACTACACCTATCTTGCCACCATTCCCGGTAACGAGGCCTTCCTGCCGGCCGACAAGAGCGGCTGTCCACTCTCCGCCGCTAAGTGACGGCGGCGGCGGCCGTGACCGCGGCGCCTGAAAAGACCGATGCAGAGGCGCGGGTGGTGTTGTCCGCCCGCGGCTTGCGCAAGGAGTTCGCTGGCTTCGTCGCGGTCGGCGGCGTCGATCTCGACGTGCGCCACGGCAAGATCCATGCGCTGATCGGTCCCAACGGCGCCGGCAAGACCACGGTCTTCAACCTTCTGACGAAGTTCCTGCCGCCCACCGGCGGCAGGATCGAACTGCTCGGCCAGGACATCACCCGTACGCCGCCGGCCAAGGTGGCGCGCATGGGGCTGGTGCGGTCGTTCCAGATCTCGGCCATCTTCCCGCACCTGTCCGTGCTCGACAACGTGCGCGTCGCCTTGCAGCGGCCGAACGGGCTCGCCACCCAGTTCTGGCGACCGGCGGGCGCGCTGGATGCGCTGACGCCGCACGCGCTCGAGCTGCTTGAAACGGTCGGGCTCGCCGAGGCCCGTCACCGGCAGGCGGGCGACCTCTCCTACGGCCGCAAGCGCGTGCTGGAGATCGCCACCACGCTGGCGCTCGACCCCAAGGTGCTTTTGCTCGACGAGCCGATGGCCGGCATGGGCCACGAGGACGTCGCCGTGGTCGCCGGCATCATCCGCTCGCTCGCCGCCGACCGCGCCATCCTGATGGTCGAGCACAATCTCGACGTGGTATCGGAACTCTGCGATTGGATCACCGTCTTGCAGGCCGGAAAAATCCTCGCCGCCGGCGACTACGCCACCGTCAGCACCGACGAGCGGGTCCGGGTCGCCTATATGGGGACCGAAGATGAGTGAGCCGCTGCTTGCCCTCCGGGGACTCAACGCCTGGTATGGCGAAGGCCACGCCTTGCACGGCGTCGACCTCGACGTCTTCCCCGGCGAAACGGTGACGCTGCTCGGCCGCAACGGCGTCGGCAAGACGACGACGCTGCGCGCCATCATGGGCCTGATCCGCAAGCGCACAGGCACCACGACCTTCGGCGGCCGCGACCTGATGCACATGCCGCTGCATCATGTGGCGCGCGCCGGCCTCGGCTTCGTGCCGGAGGAACGCGGTATCTTCTCCACGCTCTCGGTGGACGAAAACCTCAACCTGCCGCCGGTCGTGGCACCCGGTGGCATGAGCCTGGACGAGATTTTCACCCTGTTCCCCAACCTGAAGACGCGCCGCAACAGCCAGGGAACGAAACTGTCCGGCGGCGAGCAGCAGATGCTGGCGATGGCCCGCATGCTGCGCACCGGCGTCAAGATGCTGCTGCTCGACGAGCCGACCGAAGGACTTGCGCCGGTGATCGTGCAGCGCATCGGCGAAGTGCTGGCCGAACTCAAGGCGCGCGGCATGACGATCCTGCTGGTGGAGCAGAACTTCCGCTTCGCCCGCCGCATCGCCGACCGCTTCTACCTGATGGAGCACGGCAAGATCACCGCCAGCTTCCCGGTGGGTGAACTCGATCAGCGCATGGCGCTGCTCGGCGAAGTGCTGGGGGTGTAGGCGATGACCATGATCTTCGGAATCCCGCTCCAGGCGTTTCTCGGCCAGCTTCTCGTGGGGCTGATCAACGGCTCCTTCTACGCCATGCTGAGCCTCGGCCTCGCCGTCATCTTCGGCATGCTCAAGATCATCAACTTCGCCCACGGCGCGCAGTACATGTTCGGCGCCTTCGTCGGCTTCCTCCTGCTGCAATGGCTGAACATCGGCTACTGGCCGGCGCTGGTCCTGGCGCCGCTGGTCGTCGGCGTGGTCGGCATGGTGGTCGAGCGCACCATGCTGTCGCGCCTCTACAGCCTCGATCCGCTCTACGGCCTTCTGTTCACCTTCGGCCTCGCCCTCGTCATCGAAGGCGTCTTCCGCTACTGTTACGGCGTCTCCGGCCAGCCCTATGCGGCGCCGGATGCGCTTTCCGGCGGCACCAATCTCGGCTTCATGTTCCTGCCCAACTATCGCGGCTGGGTCGTGGTGTCGTCGCTGGTCGTCTGCCTCGGCACATGGCTCGCCATCGAAAAGACGAAGCTCGGCGCCTATCTGCGCGCGGCGACGGAAAACCCCAAACTGGTACAGGCCTTCGGCGTCAACGTGCCGGTGCTCTTGACCCTCACCTACGGCCTGGGCTCGGCGCTCGCCGGGCTCGCCGGCATCCTCGCCGCGCCGGTCTACCAGGTCAGCCCGCTGATGGGCTCGGACCTCATCATCGTCGTCTTCGCCGTGGTCGTCGTCGGCGGCATGGGCTCGATCCTCGGCGCCGTCATCACCGGCTACGTTCTCGGCCTCGCCGAAGGCCTCACCAAAGTCTTCTATCCCGAAGCGTCCAACATCGTCGTCTTCGTCATCATGGCGATCGTGCTTCTGGTGCGCCCCGCCGGCCTGTTCGGAAAGGACGCCTGACATGACCGATCTCGGCGCGACAGCGCGACAGGCAAGCGCGACGGCCAGGCTGGAATGGCTGCTGGTCGGGCTCGGCGTCGCCGGGCTGCTCGCGGCCCCCTTCTTCCTCTACCCGATCTTCCTCATGAAGATCATGTGCTTCGCGCTGTTCGCCTGCGCCTTCAACCTGCTGCTCGGCTATACCGGGCTGCTCTCCTTCGGCCATGCCGCCTTTTTCGGCGGCGCCGCCTATTTCTGCGCCCACGCCGTCAAGGACTGGGGCTGGACGCCGGAGGCCGGCATCCTGCTCGGCACCGTCGGCGCTGCGCTGCTCGGCCTCGTCATGGGCTTTTTCGCCATCCGCCGGCAGGGCATCTACTTCGCCATGATCACGCTGGCGCTGGCGCAGATGTTCTTCTTCTTCTGCGTGCAGGCACCCTTCACGCGCGGCGAGGACGGCATCCAGGGCGTGCCGCGCGGCCATCTGTTCGGCCTCGTCGATCTTTCCCAGCCGCTCAACATCTATTACACCGTCGCCGCCATCTTCCTGATCGGCCTGTTCGCCATCTGGCGCATCGTCAACTCGCCCTTCGGCATGATCCTGCGCTCGATCCGCGAGAACGAGAACCGCGCCGTCTCGCTCGGCTACTCGGTCGCCAACTACAAGCTGGCCGCCTTCGTCATGTCGGCCGCCCTTGCGGGCTTGGCCGGCGCCACCAAGGCGATCGTCTTCCAGTTCGCGACGCTCACCGACGTCACCTGGCAGATGTCGGGCGAAGTCATCCTGATGACGCTGCTCGGCGGCATCGGCACCATGATCGGCCCCGCCGTCGGCGCGACCCTGGTAGTGACGCTGCAAAACACGTTGGCGACCTCCGGCTTTCCCGTCACCATCGCCACCGGCCTGATCTTCATGATCTGCGTGCTTCTGTTCCGGCGCGGCATCGTCGGCGAGATTTACGCGAAGCTGCCGGGCATCAAGAAATAAGCCGCGAAGAGCTGAGAGCGAAGGCTTGAAATGGACGAGTTCGACTATGTGATCGTCGGCGCCGGCACGGCCGGCTGCCTATTGGCAAACCGCCTTTCCGCCGATCCGAACGCCACCGTGCTTTTGCTGGAGGCCGGCGGCCGCGACAACTACCACTGGATCCACATTCCCGTCGGCTACCTCTACTGCATCTCCAACCCGCGCACCGACTGGTGCTTCACCACCGAAAAGGAAGCCGGCCTGAACGGCCGCGCGCTCGCCTATCCGCGCGGCAAAGTGCTGGGCGGCTGCTCGTCCATCAACGGCATGCTCTATATGCGCGGCCAGGCGCGCGACTACGACCGCTGGCGGCAGATGGGCTGCACCGGCTGGGGTTGGGACGACGTGCTGCCCTTCTTCCGCAAGTCTGAGGACTATTATGCTGGCGCCGACGAATATCACGGCGCCGGCGGCGAATGGCGCGTCGAGGAGATGCGGCTGCACTGGGACATCCTCGACGCCTTCCGTGCCGCCGCCGAGGCAGCCGGCATTCCCCGCACCGACGATTTCAACCGCGGCGATAATGAAGGCTCGTCCTATTTCAAGGTCAATCAGCGCCACGGCGTCAGGGTGAATTCGGCCAAGGCGTTCCTGCATCCGGTTTCCGGCCGCAAGAACCTCAAGGTGGAAACCGGCGCACAGGTCGCCCGCCTTGTGCTGGAAGACGGCGCCGCGCGCGGCGTCGAGTTCGTCCAGGGCGACGTGCGCCGCGCGGTCCGCGCCCGCCGCGAGGTGATCCTCGCCGCCGGCTCCGTCGGCTCGCCGCATATCCTCGAACTCTCCGGCATCGGCCCAGGCGCCGCCTTGCAGCAGGCCGGCATTCCCGTCGCCGTCGAGCGCAATCAGGTCGGCGAAAACCTGCAGGACCATCTGCAACTGAGACTGGCCTACAAAGTCTCCGGCATCCGCACGCTGAACGAACAGGCAAGCCGCCTGCTCGGCAAGATGGCGATCGGGCTGGAATATCTTCTGAAGCGCTCCGGGCCGATGGCGATGGCGCCGAGCCAGCTCGGCATCTTCACCCGCTCGTCGTCTAATTTCGAGACGCCGAACCTGCAATACCATGTCCAGCCGCTCAGCCTCGACAAGTTCGGCGACGCGGTGCACCCCTTCCCTGCCTTCACCGCCTCGGTCTGCAACCTGCGTCCCGAAAGCCGCGGCACAATCCACGCCGCATCGGCCGATTTCCGTCGCCAGCCGGCGATCCGGCCGAACTACCTCGCGACCGAAACCGACCGTCTGGTCGCGGCCGATTCCATCCGCCTGACCCGCCGCATCGCCGCGCAGGCACCGCTGCAACCTTATCATCCGCAGGAATTCAAGCCAGGCCCGGACTACGAAACGGAGGAAGACCTGGTGCGCGCGGCCGGCGAGATCGGCACCACCATCTTCCACCCGGTCGGCACCTGCCGCATGGGCGCGGACCCGGAATCGGTGGTGGACGAAAAGCTGCGCGTGCGCGGCGTGGCAAGGCTGCGCATCGCCGACGCCTCGATCATGCCGACCATCACCTCCGGCAACACCAATTCGCCGACGCTGATGATCGCCGAAAAGGCCGCAAGCCTCATCACGTCGGCCTGACGCCGGGCAAGGGCCATCGTTTGCACCGGCGTGGCTCTCCCATGCCCGGCAACATCGTGTTGTTGTGGCACCAATTTGGTCAAAGGAAGCAAGCGTGAGCACCGACGACATTTCCGCATTCGCAACGGCGGCTGGCCTCGGCCGCGCACTGGCCGCAGGCGCAACCACCGCCGAGGCCGTGACCCGGCGCGCGCTGGACCGTATCGCCGCCCATGACGGCGCGCTGCATTCCTTCGTCCTGACCTCTCCGGAAGCGGCGCTCGACGCGGCGAGAAAATCGGACGAGCGGCGCCGGCAGGGCAAGGCAAAAGGCCCGCTCGACGGCGTGCCCTTCGCCGCCAAGGACCTGTTCCACGTCGCCGGCCAGCCGACCCGCGCCGGCTCAAACGCCCTCGACGGCAAGCCGCAGGCTGTCACCGCCAACGCGGTGACGCGGCTCACCGATGCGGGCATGGTGCTGGTCGGCAAGGTGCAGACGGTCGAATTCGCCTTCGGTAGTTGGGGCACCAACCCGATCGCCGGCACCCCGCTCAACCCGCGCGATCCGGCCGTGCCGCGCGCGCCGGGCGGCTCCTCCAGCGGCTCCGGCGTCGCGGTCGCCGCAGGGCTGGTGCCGGCCGCCCTCGGCACCGACACCGGCGGCTCGGTCCGCAATCCGTCGGCCATGTGCGGCGTCGTCGGCCTGAAGACCACCGTAGGCCGCGTCGGCCGCGGCGGGCTGCTCGCGCTCGCCACCTCTTTCGACAGCGTCGGCCCTCTCACCCGTTCGGTGGAAGACGCCGCGCTGTTGTTCAAGGCCCTGTCGGGCCGCGATCCGGACGATCCCGCGACCTTCGGCGTGCCGTCGATCCAGCTCGACACGCTGGAGCAAGGCGTCGCCGGCCTGCATCTGCGCATACCCGCTCCAGCCGATCTCGGCAGCGTGGACCCTGCCGTGCTGGAGCATTTCCGGGCAGCACTTGCCGATCTCAAGGCGCTCGGCGCCATCATCGAGGAAAGGCCGATGCCGAGCCCACCGGAAGCCTATATGGCGCTCACCGGCGAATTGATGGCGGCGGAAGCCTGGCACAATCTCGGGCGCTATGTCGCCCCAGAAGACAGCGTCGTCCACCCGGACATCCGCGCGCGCGTGCTCCGGGGCCGCGAGGTCGATGCCCCGCGCTATCAGCAACTTCTGGAGGACCGCCGCGCCGCACAGATCGCCTTCGCTCGCTATCTCGACGGCGCGGTCGCGTTCCTGACGCCGACCTCGCCGATCCTGCCGCCGCCGCTCACCGAAATCGACGAGACGAAAACGCCGCTCGGCACCTTCACCCGCTTCGTCAATCTGATGGATGCGGCAGCGCTCAGCGTGCCGATGGGCCTCGCCGGGGGTGGCCTGCCGACTGGTCTTCAGATCGTCGTGCCGCGCTTCGAGGAAGCGACGGCGCTGCGTATCGGCCGGGCGCTGGAACGCAAGCGCGGCGGCCTGTTCCAGACGCCTGCCGGCTACGAAACGCCGTAGAGCAATTCCAGGAAAAGCGCGAAGCGGTTCTCCGTCCGGAATTGCGTAAAACGATCCGGGACGGCTTCACTCGCCGCTGGCGTAGAGCCAGCGCGCCACCAGCGCGTCGGTATCGGCGCCGAAATCCTCGCGTGCGCCTTCGGAGAACACCGCGCCGTTCTTCACCACATAGACATAGTCGGTTATGGCAAGCGCGGCGCGGATATCCTGGTCGACCAGAAGCACCGCCTTGGAGAGATCGCGCGCAAGGTTTTGGACGATCTCGTAGATCGTTTCGCTGGTTTGCGGATCGACACCGGCGGTCGGCTCGTCGATCAGGTAGACGGACGGGTCGGCCATCAGGGAGCGGGCGATCTCCACCTGCCGCTGTTGGCCGCCGGAAAGCTGGCCCGCCGGCTGGCCACGCTTTTCCCGCACGACGGGAAACCGCTCGTAGGCGCGTTCCAGCCGCTCGGCCAGCATCGCCTTCCTCGGCCGCGCATGCCATAGGCCGAGCTTCAGGTTGGATTCGACGCTGAGATAGGGAAACAGGCTCGGCCGCTGTGGCAGGTAGGCAAGGCCGTGGCCGAGCATGCGGAACGGCGGCTGGCCGGTGATGTCGGCACCGTCCAGCAGGATGCGGCCAGCACTCGGCTTGAGGAAGCCGAACAGCGCCTTCAGCAGCGTCGACTTGCCGGTGCCGTTCGGTCCCACCACGCAGGAAATACGACCGGACCAGGCTTTCGCCGACAGTCCGCGCAGAATGTCGATGTCGCGCGTATAGCCGGCGACCAGGTCCTCGCAGGCGAGCCGGGCCGGCGCGTCGGTCCAGCGCTGGGTGGCGGATTGCGCAGAAGCGGCCTGGCTCATCTTACTGCGCTCCTGCGCGCGAGCCGGTATAGGCGCGCACAACCTCGGGATTCTGCAGCACCTCGGCCACCGCCCCGTCGGCGATCTTGCGCCCGCGCGCCATCACCAGAACCCGCGAGACGATCGACTGCACCGCGTCCAGATTGTGGTCGACCAGCACGATGGTGTGACCGTCGCGGTTGAGGGTGCGGATGTGCTCGATGATCTGCTCCAGCAATTTCGGATGAACCCCGGCGAACGGCTCGTCGAGCAGCAGGAGGCTCGGCTTCAGCATCAGCGCCCGGCCGAGTTCCAGCAGTTTCTGCTGGCCGCCGGAGAGCGCGCGCGCATAGTCGTCGGCAAGGTGCTCGAGCTTGAGGAAGGCCAGCACGCCGCGCGCACGCTCCTCTGCGGAAGGCCGGCGTTCGGACGCATCCGACAGTGCCGGCACGATCAGGTTTTCCATCACCGTCATGCGGCGGAACAACCGCGGCACCTGGAAAGTGCGAGCCACGCCCCGGCGCGCGAACAGGTGCGCGGCCTGCCCGGCCATATCCGAACCCTCGACGCTGATCGACCCTGCATCCGGCTTCAGCGCGCCGGTCACTATGTTGATTGTGGTGGTCTTGCCGGACCCGTTCGGTCCGATCAGTCCTAGGATCTCGCCGCGCGCCAGCGTGAACGACAGGTCCTCGACGGCGTGGATGCCGCCGAAATGCTTGGCGAGCCCGGCAACGGCGAAGAACGGATCAGCCGGCATGGCGATCCTCCACGGTTGCGGCCGCCCGAGGCTTGGCGCGCGCACGGCTCCATTGCTCGATCATCGGGTAAAGCCCGTTCTGGGCGAAGCGCTGCACCAGGATCAGCGCCAGTCCCATCAGCACGAAGCGCCATTCGCCGTAGGCGCGCAGAGATTCCGACAGAAGGAAGACCACGACCGCACCGATCACGGCGCCCGGCAGGCTCTCGATGCCGCCGATCACCGCCATGGCGATGACCAGCCCCATCTCCGGCAGGATGGCGATGTTCGGCGTCAGGATACCGATGAAATGGCCATAATAGATGCCGGCGATCGCCGCGATGACGGCCGTGACGACGAAGACCAGGATCTTGTAGCGGGTGGTGTCGATGCCGCTGGCGCGCGCCGCTCCTTCGTCCTCGCGAATTGCGCGCAGGAACAGGCCGACGCGGGTGGACAATAGCCAGTTCATCGCCAGCATGGCCATGACGACCAGACCGAGGCCGAGATAATAGTAGGGAACGTCCGACTGGCCGGAAAACAGGCCGGGCACCGGCAGGCCGAGCATGCCGCGCGTCAGGTCTTCCTCGGCCACGAGGATGAGCCGAAAGATTTCGGAAATCGCCAGCGTGAACAAAGCGAGGTACGGACCGGAAAGCCTCAGCACCAGCGCCCCGATCAGCGCGCCGGTGACGATCGCCAGGACGATCGCAAGAAGCATGGAGACACCGACAGGCAGGCCAAGCAGGCCGACCCCGAGCGCCGAGGCGTAACCTCCGAGCGCCGCGAAGGCGACATGGGCGAAGGAGAACTGGCCGGCGAAGCCGGCAAGCAGCGCCCAGCTTGCGGCGAGCATGGCATAATACCAGGCGATCGCGCCGACATGAATCCAGTACGGCCCTGCCGCCAGCGGCAGGAGCAGCGCGACAGCCAGCAGAACGGCCTGGACGGCGCGCGAGAAGGAGAGGCTTCCCATCCCGCGCCCCTATTCCAGCCTGAGATGCGGGCGCCCGAACAGGCCGGTCGGCCGCACCAGCAGCGTGATGACGAGAAGCAGCGCGCCGAAGGCCTGCGTGTAGGCCAGCGCACGATTGGGGTCGGGCAGGTAGCCGACGCCGAGCGCCTGCACCAGTCCGAGCAGGACGCCGCCGGCAACGGAGCCGCCGACGGAACCCATACCGCCCAGAACGATGATGATGAAGGCCTGCACCGCCGGCAGGTCACCCATCGACGGCGACAACGCGAACACCGGCGCGATCAGCGCGCCGGCGCCGCCGGCCAGCGCCGAACCGAGGCCGAAAGCGACGGTATACATCCGCTTCGGATCGATGCCGATGACGGCGGCCGACTCGCGGCTCTGGCTGACCGCGTCGAGCGCCTGTCCGAGCGCCGTGCGTTTGAGAAAAAGCGAAAGCCCGACAAGGAGCACGACAGCGGCGACCGCCGCGATCAGCCGGTCGTAGGGCAGGATCAACGGCCCGGCGATCAGTGCTCCGGTCATGAAGGAAGGCGGTGACTTGGCGAACGGTCCGAACACGACCAGCGCCAGATTGGTGATCAGGATGGTGAGCCCGAAGGTGACGATGATGGCGTATTCGTCCTTGCGTTCCACCTTGTCGGTATACATCGGCGCGATCACCAACCGCTCGAAGACGACGCCGAAGACGAACAGCGTCACCATGGCGCCGACGACGCCGAGCAGCGGCGGCAGGCCGAGGCCGGAGATCAGATAGTAGGAGGCGTAGCCGCCCAGCATATAGAGCGAGCCGTGGCCGAAATTGACGACCTTCAGCACCGAGAAGACCAGGGTTAGCCCCGAAGCGACAAGCGCATAGATCAGGCCGACGACCAGCCCGTTGACGGCGAGAAGAAGGAAATAGCTCATGCTGCGGTCACGATCCCTGCGGCCGGATGGTCGGGAAACGGCCGGCGGCGCTGGCCGCCGGCCCGTGATGCTTGCCGTGGTCGGTCAGGGCAGGATCTTGTCGGTCGTCGCCCAGTTCTTCGGGTAGACGATCGCCGCTTCCTCCGGCCCCTGATTCTCCTCGGTATACTGGATGATCGTGAAGGGCACGTCCATGAACTGGTGGAAGGCCCAGGCCGGCTCCTTCGTCGTCGGGAAGCTGTAAGTGGCGTTGGCGCCTTCGTACTTGATCTCCTCCAGCGCCCTGACGATCGCCGCGCGGTCAGCCGAACCGGCCTTCCTGATCGCTTCCGCGACGACACCAAGCGTGTCGTAGGCTTCCAGCGCAACGCCCGTCGGCGCGCGCTTGTAACGCTCGGTGAAGGCCGCCACGAAGGCCTTCGCCTTGTCGTTCCATTGCGACTTGGGCTGCGCCACGTTGACGATCAGAAGGTTTTTCGCGCAGGCGCCGTCAACCTCCCAGACCTCCTTCTGCAACAGGCCCGACGAGCCGATCAGCTTCGTTTCGGCGGTCGGCGCGAGACCGAGCTGGCAGGCCTGCTTGACCAGCTGATACTGCGCCTGGCCGGCCACAACCATCTGGATGGCGTCGGGGCGCGGGCTCTGGTTCATCAGGCGCAGCAGCGCCGGCGTGAAATCCTGCTGGTTCAAGTCGATGGTCGCCAGCGTGTGGGCGACGTTCTTGGCCTGGAGTTCGTCGGCGATGATCTTGGCGCCGCCCTGCCCGAAGTCGGTGTTCTCGGCGATGATGGCGATGTTCTTGAAGCCCTGCTCCACCGTCCAGTCCGCCGCCTTCACGTAGACGAGCGAATTGGCGGGTGAGACGCGGAACACCTCCGGATACTGCTTGGCGGTGATGTCGTCGGCCCAGACGTCCGTGCCCATCCACGCCACGCCGTATTTGTGCGCTTCCTCGATCTCGGCCAGCGCCACCGATGAATGGAACTCGCCGAAGATCGCCGAAACGTTGTTCTTGGTGATGAGGCGCACGGCGGCCGCACTTCCCTCGGCCGGCTGGCCCTTGGTGTCCTCGTAGGTGACTTCGAGCTGGCGTCCGAGCAGGCCGCCGGCCTTGTTGATCTCGTCGACGCCGAGCTGGACGGCCCATTGCATTTCCTGCCCACCGGAATAGTTGCCGGGCGGCGACAGCGGCCCTACCCAGCCAAGCTGGATCGGGTCTTCCGCTAGCGCCGGCGCGCTCGCCAGCGGCACGGCTGCGAGCGCGAACAGCGCCAGCGCACCGAGATGATTGCGGATCGAGTGTTCCATGCTTGTGTTCTCCCTGCTCTTATGTTCGGCGATTTTTTGAAACACTACACTCATTTTTTTCGTTTTGAAATATCCATTGCAGCGCGCTGTTCACAGCGGTAGATTTTGCCGTCATGCCGCAAACCGATTTCCGCTCCCGCCTCCTGGACAGCTTCGACTCCATGCCGCGTCGCATGCGTACGGCTGCCCAGTGGGTGCTCGACAATCCGCGCGATGTGGCGCTGCTGACGATGAGCGAACAAGCCCGCCGCGCCGGCGTGGCGCCGGCCTCAATGACCCGGCTCGCCCAACGCATGGGCTTTCCCGGCTACGAGGACCTGCGCGCCGTCCATGCCGAACGGCTGCGACGCGGCGAAGGCGACTTTTCCGGCAAGACGCAGGCGCTGGTGGACCGCCGCCGCCAGGAGGGCGAGGCGGCCCTCGCCTTCGACATTGCCGAAACGGTCGAGCGCCATATGGCCGCCCTTTGCCGGCCCGAAGCGCTGGAGGCAGTGACGCGGGCCGCAGCGGTTCTGGCGGGGGCGGAGAGCGTCTATGCGCTGGGCTTCCGCTCCAGCTATCCGGTCGCCTGTCATTTCGCCTATGTCTATGGCCTCGCCGGGGGCAATGTGCGGCTGCTCGACGGGCCGGGCGGCACCGGGCCCGATGCCCTGCGCGCCGCCGGGCCGGGCTCGGCGCTGCTGGCCGTCAGTGTCAAACCCTACACGCGCGCCGCGGTCGAACTGGTCGACTACGCATTGGAGCGCAGCCTCGATGTCGTCGCGATTACCGACAGCGTCGTCTCGCCGTTGGTGGCGCGTGCCCGCACGGCGATCATCGCGCCCACCGAAAGTCCCTCCTTCTTCCACACCATGGCGCCCGCATTCGCTGTCGCCGAGGCGCTGGCCGCCATCCTCGCCGCCTCGGCAGGCGACAAGGCGCTCGCCGCCGTGCGCACGATGGAGCGGCAATTCCAGGATCTTTCCACCCACGTCTAGTTCACGAGGCCGGGCGCCATGAGCCATATCCTCCATCGCCAGATCCACCACGATTACCCGATTGCTGTCGGCGGCGAAGGCGTCACCGTCATCGACCGCGAAGGCCGCCGCTACATCGACGCCTCGGGCGGCGCCGCCGTGTCCTGTCTCGGCCACCAGCATCCGGACGTGCTGGCCGCCATGCATGCGCAACTCGACCGGCTGGCCTATGCGCACACCTCGTTCTTCACCAGCGAGCCGGCGGAAGCGCTGGCCGACGACCTCGCCGCCAACGCGCCGGGCGATCTCGATCATGTCTATTTCGTCTCGGGCGGGTCCGAAGGAATCGAGACGGCGCTGAAGATGGCGCGGCAGTATTTCGTCGAGCGCGGTGAAACCGGCCGCCGCCGCTTCGTCGCGCGGCTGCAAAGTTACCACGGCAACACGCTGGGCGCGCTCTCGGTCGGCGGCAACGCCTGGCGCAAGGCGCCCTTCGAGCCGCTGCTGATCGAGGCGCATCACATCGACCCCTGCTATGCCTATCGGCACCAGCAGCCGGGCGAGAGTGCCGAGGCTTACGGTGAACGAGCGGCCGACGCACTGGAGCGGAAGCTTCAGGAACTCGGCCCGGAAACCGTGGTCGCCTTCGTCGCCGAGACGGTGGTGGGCGCGACGCTCGGCGCGGTGCCGCCGGCACCCGGCTACTTCAAGCGCATCCGCGAAATCTGCGACCGCCACGGCATCCTGCTCATTCTCGACGAGGTGATGTGCGGGATGGGCCGCACCGGCACGCTGCACGCCTGCGAACAGGACGGCGTGGCGCCCGACCTGATGGTCATCGCCAAGGGCCTCGGCGGCGGCTTCGCGCCGATCGGCGCGGTGCTGATTTCAGACCGCATCTATCAGGTTTTTTCCAAGGGCGGCGATTTCCAGCACGGCCACACCTATATCGGCCATCCCCTCGCCTGCGCCACCGGACTTGCCGTGCAGCAGGTTATCCGCCGCGACGGCCTGCTCGACAACGTCAAGACGATGGGTGCCCGGCTGGAGCGAAGGCTGGCCGAGCGCTTCGGCAACCACCATCATATCGGCGACATCCGCGGCCGCGGGCTGTTCCAGGGCATCGAACTGGTCGCCGACCGCTCGACAAAAGCGCCGTTCGATCTGTCCCGCAAACTGCACGCCCGCATCAAGGCGGAGGCGATGAGGCGCGGGCTGATGGTCTATCCGATGGGCGGCACGGTCGACGGGCGAAGCGGCGACCACGTGCTTCTGGCGCCGCCCTTCATTGTTGACGACGCCACGGTCGATGCCATCGTCGAGCGGCTTGGCGATGCGGTGGACGCGGCCATCGAGGCAACGCAATCGGCCTGACGGCCGGGATCCTCTACTCGCCGTCCGGCGCTTCGGCGGTCGCGTCCGCCCTGCCGAACGGCGGCACGTGCGGATTGCTCTCGCTACGGTCACGGTAGAGCGCCGAGCGGCCGAGCATCATCAGCGTCACCGGCGTCGTCACCGTCACGAAAAGGCCGATCAGGACTTCGTGCAGTACCAGCCGTCCGGAACCGGCGGTGAAGACGATCATCGAGGCCATTACCATGCCGCCGGCGCCCCAACTGGTGCCGAGCGTCGGCGCATGGATGCGTTGATAGAAGGTCGGCAGCCGCACCAAGCCGATGGTGCCGAGCAGGGTAAGCCCCGCCCCCAGCGCCAGGAAGAAGGCTGCCAGGATCGCCGCCCACAGCGGCACGTCGGCGAGATGCACGCTCATTCGATCACCTCGCCACGCATCAGGAATTTCGCCAGCGATACCGTGGCGACGAAGCCCAGCATGCCGATGATGAGGGCCGCTTCGAAATAGACCGTGCTGCCGGTGCGGATGCCGAAGGCGAGCAGTTGCAGCATGGCGCACAGATAGAGCGCGTCGAGCGCAAGGATGCGGTCCTGCGCGCGCGGCCCGGCGATCATGCGCCAGGCGCACAGGCACATGGCGAGCGCCAATGCGATCTGCGCGAACCATACGGCGGCGAGGATGATCGTCTCGCTCATTGAAATATCTCCATGAGCCGCCGCTCGTAGCGCTCAGTGATCAGGTGTCGCCAATGCGCCTCGTCGTCCAGGTCGAACACATGGACCAGCACTTCGTTACGGGCCGCGTCGTAGTCGATCCAGGCGGTGCCCGGCGTGCTGGTGACGATGATGGACAGGATCGCCAGCGCCGAAGGGCTGCGCGTGGTGAGCGGCACCGTGACGAAGCCGGCGCTGCGCATTCGTCTGACGCCGAGCAGGATGCCCGCGACCTCCAGATTGGAAACGACGATATCGTAGAACACGACCCCCGCGAGTTCCGGGATCGCCAGCCAGCGGCGGATGGCGGGGCTTGCCTCGCCAAGCGCGGACAATGCATGCGAAGCGCCCGTCGCCACGCCGGCTGCGATCACGACCTGTCCCGGCGAAACACCGGCAAGCAGCAGCCACATGATCGCCAGCATCAGCGCCAGCAGCGGATAGGGAAGCAGCGCTCTCATGGATGCGCCCCCGCGAAAGGCGGAACGCGCTCGGCGCCAAGCACCGCGTCGAGATAACGGACCTGATGGTGCAGGTCGTCGGCAGTGGCCAGAAGCAGGGTCATCGCCGGTCCGGCCGCAAGAACGAGCGCGACAAGCAATCCAAGCAGATAGAGGATCGGCGCCGTCTCGGTGACGGTGATGCGCGGCAGGAACGGCTCGACCGGCGCCCAGAAGACGCGAATGCCGGCGCGCGACAGCGCCACCAGCGAGACGAGACCGGAGGCGATCAGCAGAACGGCCAGCGTGCCGCGCATGAAGTTCGTGGCCGCCGGCACCGCCGCGTCCGGCCCCAGCAGCGCCGTCAGAATGGCGAACTTGGCGATGAAGCCCGGCAGCGGCGGCAGGCCGATCAGCACCATGGCGAGCAGGCAGAAGCCAATGCCGAGGATCGCCACCGCGCCCGGCATGATGCGGCCGACCTCGGCGCCGTCCTCTTCGCTCTCCTCCTCGCCGTCGCCATAAGCTTCCATGGTAACGGCAAGCACGCTGGAGGCGGCGTCCTGCTCACGCTCGATCAGTTCGACGACGAGGAAGAAGGCGCCGACCGCCAGCGTCGAGCTGACCATGTAGAACAGCGCGCCGGCGGTGACGGTGGACTGCGACATGCCGAAGGCGGCAAGCAGCGTGCCCGACGACATCAGCAGAAAATAGCCGCCCGCCCGCTTTAGCGATTGCGAGGCGAGAATGCCGATGGAGGCGAACACCAGCGTCGCCACGCCGCCGATGAAGATGACCAGCGCCCCGAAGGCGATGCCGTCGTTCGGCACCAGAAGGGCGAGCCGCAAGAGCGCGTAGACCCCGACCTTGCTCAATATCGCAAAAATCGCCGCGACCGGACCGGCGGCGGCCGAATAGGCCGGCACCAGCCACAGGCCGAGCGGCCACATGCCGGCTTTGATGAGGAAAGCAAGGCCGAGCATGGCCAGCCCCACATGCAGCGCCGGCTCCGCAAAGCCATGCATCGTCTCGGCCCGCAAGGCGATCTCGGCCATGTTGAGACTGCCGGCGGCGCTGAACACCATGGCGATGCCGATCAGAAAGATCAGCGAGGCGACGAGGTTGACGACGATGTAGTTCAGCCCTCCGCGTATCCGCAACGCGCCACCGCCATGCAGCACCAGCCCGTAGGAAGCCGCCAGCATCACCTCGAAGAAGACGAACAGGTTGAACAGGTCGCCGGTCAGGAAGGCGCCGTTGAGGCCGACCAGCAGAAACTGGAACAGCGTATGGAAATGCGGTCCGAGCTTCTCCCAGCGCTGCGTGGAAAAGATCATCGCCGGCAGCGCCAGCAGCGCGGTCAGGACGAGCATGACCGCCGCCAGCCGGTCCGCCACCAGGTTGATGGCGATCGGCGCCGGCCAGTTGCCGACCAGATAGACGAGGCCCGCCGCCTGGCCGCCGCGATGGACGATCAGCAGAAGCGCGGTGGCCGTGCTGATGAGCGCGAGGATGGAGACGAACGACAACGCCGTCTTCAGCCGCCGCTCGCGCTCGTCGAAGAACAGCATCAGCGTGCCCGCCACGAGCGGGATGAGGATCGGCGCGACGACGAGATGGGCGGGCTGAACCATGTCAGCCCTCCCGCCCGTCGACGTGGTCGGTGCCGGAGATGCCGCGCGAGACGATCAGCACCACCAGGAACAGGGCCGTCGTCGCGAAACTGATGACGATGGCGGTCAGCACCAGCGCCTGCGGCACAGGATCGATATAGGCGGTCACGTCCACGGGGCCGGACCCGTCGAGCACCGGCGGTGCGTTCACGCGCAGCCGGCCCATGCTGAAGATGAACAGGTTGACGGCGTAGGACAGCAGCGCCAACCCGATGACGAGTTGGTAGGTACGCGGGCGCAGGATCAGCCAGACACCCGAGGCCGAAAGGACGCCGATGGCGGCGGCGATGACCAGTTCCATCAGGCGCCCTCCCTTTCGGTCGGCCCATCCGTCAACTTGCGCGGCCGGGCGCGGATGCGCAGCGATTGGTGGGCGATGGCGATCAGCATCAGTACCGTCGCCCCGACGACGAGGCTGAAGACGCCGAGATCGAACAGCATTGCCGAGGCCATCGGCATTTTGCCGATGTAGGGGATCGGCGTGTACTGGAAGTAGGACGTCAGGAACGGATAGCCGAAAACCAGCGAACCGAGGCCGGTCGCCACGGAGGTAATCAGGCCGACGGCGATCCAGCGCACCGGCAGGATACGCAGCCGCTCCTCCACCCAGCGCGCGCCGCCGGCCAGATATTGCAGCAGGAAGCCGGTCGCCATGGCGATGCCGGCCGCGAAGCCGCCGCCGGGCTGGTCGTGGCCGCGCAGCAACAGATAGACGGCGAGCACGACGATCGCCGGGAACATCCAGCGCATGATGATCGACGGCACCAACAAATAGTCTTTCAGCGTCTCGCCGACCTCGCGGTCGCGGCGCACGGAGTCGAACTCGTCCTGCTCGCGCTGCTGGTACGGCGCCTCGGCGTTATCCTCCGCCGGCCGGAAGCGGCGCAGCAGGGCGAACACGGTGAGCGCGACGATGGCCAGCACGACGATCTCGAACATCGTGTCGAAGCCGCGGAAATCGACCAGGATGACGTTGACGACATTGGTGCCGCCGGCATCGGCATAAGAATGCTTCAGGTAGAAGTCGCCGACAGAAGGCGGCCGTGGCGTCAGCATGGCGAAATAGGCGAGCGCCGCGATGCCGAAGCCGGCGACCAGCGCGATGGCCAGATCGCGAAGGCGCCGGATGCGCGTCATCGTGTCGATGGCCTCGGCCACCGCCTTGTCGCGCTTCGGCAGCCAGCGCAGGCCGAGCAGGATGAGCACCGTGGTGACGATCTCGACCAGAAGCTGCGTGACGGCAAGGTCCGGCGCCGACAGCCAGACGAAGGACAGGCAGGTGATGAGCCCGGTGCCGCTCATCAGGATCAGCGCGGCCAGCCGCTGATACTTCGCCATGACGGCGGCCGAAACGGCGCAGACCGCGCCGATGGCCCACAGCGAGCCGAGCACCGGGTCCATGCCGTGCACGGTGAGACGCGGCATCAGGTCGCCGTCGCCCCACATCGCCCAGAAACCGGCGAGGATCGCCGCCACCACGATCAGCCGCACCTGCGGTTGCAGCCGCCGCGTCGCCACGACCGCTTCCAGCGCCCGCGCCCAGCGCCAGCTCACCGTGACGAGGATGCGCTCGAAGATGCGCTGCCCCTTGAAGCGGCGGAAGAACGGCGCGCCCTCCTCGCTGGTGGCGAGATAGGTGTGCAGAACCGCATAGAGCGCCAACCCGGCGGCCAGCGCGATGACGCTCATCAAGAGCGGCGTGGTGAAGCCGTGCCAGACGACGAGGCTGTAGGCGGGCGTCCGCGCGCCGAGCACCGCCCTGACGGCGGTATCGAGGAACGGACCGATGCTGACGGCCGGGATGACGCCGACGACGACGCAGGCGACGACGAGCAGCGCGACCGGCAGGCGCATCAACCGCGGCGGCTCGTTCGGTTCGTGCGGCAGGTCGACCGGCTTCGGGCCGAAGAAGACGGTATGGATGAAGCGCGCCGAATAGGTCACGGCGAAGGCGCCGGCAAGCGTGGCGATATAGGGCGCGGCGCTGTCGAGCAGCGACGCCCGATGCTGCTCCAGCGCCTCGGCAAAAAACATTTCCTTGGAAAGAAACCCGTTGAGCAGCGGCACCCCGCCCATCGCCGCGCTCGCCACCATGGCCAGCGTCGCGGTGATCGGCATGAAGGAAAACAGGCCGGAAAGCTTGCGCATGTCGCGCGTGCCGGCCTCGTGGTCGATGATGCCAGCCGCCATGAACAGCGACGCCTTGAAGGTGGCGTGGTTGGCCATATGGAAGATCGCCGCCACCGCCGCCAGCGGACTGCCGAAGGAAAGCAGCGCGGTGATGAGGCCGAGATGGCTGATGGTCGAATAGGCGAGCAGCCCTTTCAGATCCTGCTGGAAGATGGCGAAGTAGGCGCCGAGCAGCAGCGTCGCCAGACCGGCGATGCCGACAAGATTGAACCATTCCGGCGTGCCGGACAGCACCGGCCAGAAGCGGGTCAGCAAAAAGACGCCGGCCTTTACCATTGTCGCCGAATGCAGGTAGGCCGATACCGGCGTCGGCGCAGCCATCGCATTGGGAAGCCAGAAATGGAAAGGAAACTGCGCGCTCTTGGTCAGCGCGCCGGCCAACACCAGCAACAGCACCGGAACATAGAGCGGACTCGAACGGATCGCCTCGCCCGAGGCCAGCACCGCGTCGAGATCGTAGCTGCCGACGATATGACCGATCAGGATCAGGCCGACCAGCAGGCAAAGTCCGCCCGTACCGGTCAGTGTGAGTGCCATGCGGGCGCCGTCACGGGCGTTCTGGTTGTGGTGCCAGTAGCCGATCAGCAGGAACGAAAAGACGCTGGTCAGTTCCCAGAAGACGGCGAGCAGGATCAGGTTGCCGGCGATGACCAATCCCTGCATGGCGCCCATGAAGGCGAGCAGGAAGGCGTAGAAGCGCGCCACCGGATCCTTCGGCGACATGTAGTAGCGGGCGTAGACGACGACCAGCAGACCGATGCCGGTGATCAGCATCGAGAACATCCAGGCGAAGCCGTCCATGCGCAGCGTCACCGACAGGCCGAGCGCCGGTACCCACTCGATGGTCTGCTTGACGACGCCGCCGTCGGTGACATGCGGATAAAAGGAAGCGGCGACCGCGAAGGCGGCGAGCGCGACAACCCCCGACAGCCAGGCTTCGGCGTTGCGCGCCATCGGCGTCAAGAGCGCGGCCAGAAGGGAGCCGAGGAAGGGCAGGACGATCAGCACCGCCAACAGGTTGCCGTCCTGCATGGTTTATCCGTCCTCGCCTATTCGATGCGCCGTGTCACCTCCGCAGCCGGCGCGCCCGAAACAGGCATGCCGACAACACTCGTTCTGATTTCCTACCCGCAGCCCGCGCCCATGACAACAAGCGAAAGGTGCGAAAAGACGCCTCAGAGCCCGTTCGGGAATTCGCTCCGGCGAGCCATATGGCAGTGGTTTCGAGAACCGTAGCGCAGCGGACATTGGGTCCGTGAGCAACGGAAGCGCAGAAAACGCCGTCAGATGGCCGCCGAAGCGAATTCCCGAACGGGCTCTCAGCGTTCTTCGCGACGGAACGGCTTAAGCAACGCCGACGGCGCAACCGCGTTGCGAGACATGAAGGCCATGGCGACGATGGTGAGCACGAAAGGCAGCATCAGGAAGGCTTCGTAGGGGATGTGGCCGAGCCCCGCCGCCTGCAACCGAAGCTGGAGTGCGTCGACGAAGGCGAACAGCAGCGCCGCTCCAGCCGAGCGCCACGGGTCCCAGCGGCCGAACACCACCAGCGCGATCGCCACCCAGCCGCGCCCGGAAACGACGCCGAAGGTAAAGGCGTTGAACTGCGCCATGACGAGGAAAGCGCCGGCCAGTCCCATCAGCGAGCCGCCGAGCACGACGGCCTGGAAGCGCGTCGAAACCACCGACACGCCGGCCGAATCGGCGGCGCGCGGATTCTCGCCGACCATGCGCACCGAAAGGCCCCATGGCGTGCGGTAAAGGATGAAGGCGGCGATCGGAACGGCGAGGATCGCCATATAGACCAGCGTGAACTGGTTGAAGACCGCCGGCCCGAGGATCGGAATATCGGACAGGACCGGGATCGGCACCGGCTCAAAACCCTTGATGCTCGGCGGCACCGATTGCTGGCCGAAGACCAGTCTGTAGAGGAAATAGGCGAGGCCGGAGGCAAACAGCGTAACCCCGATACCGCACACATGCTGCGACAGGCCGAGCACGACGGTGAACAGCGCGTGCAGCGCGCCCATCAGTGCGCCGACCGCGATGGCGGCCAGCACGCCGATCCACAGGCTGCCGGAGAAATAGGCACCGGTGAAGCCGGCCATGGCGGCCAAGAGCATGATGCCCTCGATGCCGAGATTGAGCACGCCGGCACGCTCGGAAAACATCTCACCCAGCGTCGCGAAGGCCAGCGGCGTGCCAATGCGGATGATGGCGGCGAGGAAGCCGACCTGGAAGACCTGTTCCAGCACCGCGCTCATGCGCTCCTCCTGACGCGATAGGCGGTGAACAGCAGCGCCACCAGCATGGCGAGCAGCGCCGTGCCCTGGATGACGTCGCTGAGGAACGCCGGCACGCCGGTGGCACGCGACATCGCCTCCGCGCCCGTCATGACGGCGGCCAGGAAAATGGCGACGGGCACGACGCCGAGCGGGTTGAGCCTGGCCAGCATGGCGATGACGATGCCGGAATAGCCGTAGCCCGGCGAAATGTCGCTCATCACCTGGAAGTGCACGCCGCCGACCTCGCCGACGCCAGCCAGCCCCGCCAGCGCACCGGATAGCAGCGCGGCGACGACGATGACGCGCTGCACGTCGATGCCGCCGTAGCGCGCCGCCTCCGGGTTCTCGCCGGTGACGCGGATGCGGAAGCCGAGCACCGTGCGCGCCATCAGCAGCCAGACCAGCGGTGCCGCCAGCACCGCCACCAGCACGCCCAGATGCAGCCGCGTCCCTTCGATCAGCACCGGCAGATTGGCCGAATCTTCGATCGGCGGCGAGATCGGATAGCCGCTGAAAGGGTCCTTCCACGGCCCCTCGATCAGCGCCATCAGGATATAGAAGACGACCGAGTTGAGCAGCAGCGAACTCACCACGTCATCGACCTTGAGCCGAACGCGCAGCAGCGCCGGAATGAGCGCGACGGCAGCACCGGCGGCCGCACCCGCCACCGCCATCAAAAGCATGGCGAGCGGGCCAGGCATCGGAATGGCGCCGACGAAGCAACTCGCCATCGCGCCGGCGAGAAGCTGGCCCTCGGCGCCGATGTTCCAGAATTTCGCGCGGAAGGCCAGCGTCACCGCGAGCCCGGTGAAGATCATTGGCGCGGCGCGCACCAACGTTTCGGTGATCGCGTAGCTGTCGCCGAGCGAGGCCTTGAACATCACGCCATAGGCGTCCAGGACGCCGGCGCCGGCCATCAAGATGAGACCGCTGCACAGGATCAGCGTGACCGCGATGGCGACCAGCGGCAGGGTTAGGTTCAGCCATGCCGGCGTCTTCTGCCGGGCTTCCAGACGCAGCATCAGGCGTTCCCCCCTGCCCCGCTCATCAACAGGCCGAGCCGCGAAACACTGGCGTCCGCCGCATCGAGAACGCCGACGATGCGGCCCTCGTACATGACGACGATGCGGTCGCTGAGCACCAGCAGTTCCTCCAGGTCCTCGCTGACGACGACGATGCCGCAACGCTTTGCCCGCAGAGCCAGGAATTTCTCGTGCACGAATCGCGCCGCGCCGATGTCCAGCCCGCGCGTCGGCTGCGCGGCGATCAGCACCTTCGGATCGAAGGCGAGTTCGCGCGCCAGCAGCGCCTTTTGCAGATTGCCGCCGGACAGCGCGCCGGCCCGCACCATCGGCCCCGGACAGCGAATGTCATAGGCCTCGATCTGCGCCTCGGCGAAGGCGACGATGGCGCCGGGTTTCAGCAGCCCCTTGGCTGAGAAGGCTTCCGTGCCGATGCGCGGCAGCACCATGGAATCGGCGAGCGGCAGGTTCGTCACCAGCCCGGTCGTCATGCGGTCCTCGGGGATGCGGCCGAGGCCGAGCGCCTGAACCTCGCGCGGGGTAAAGGCCGCGACACGCTTTCCGGCGATCTCCATCATGCCGGACTGCGGTTTCAGCATGCCGGAGACGACGTCGGCCAGCGCACGCTGGCCGTTGCCCGAAACCCCGGCGATGCCGACGATCTCGCCTTCGCGAACGGAGAGCGTGACCTCGCGCAGCGGCATGCCGCCATGGCCGGCTGTCGACACGGCGTCGAGCGACAACACGGTCGCGCCCGGCACCGACGGGCCGCGCTCAGGCGGCACGATCTCATGGCCGCACATCAATTGCGCCATCTCCAGCGCCGTCGTCTCGGCCGGCACGTCGACGCGGCCGGCGACGCGGCCGTGCCTGAGCACGACGCAGCGATGGGTCAGCGCACGCACTTCGTTCAGCTTGTGCGAAATGAAGATGATGCCGAGCCCCTGCGTTGTCATCGCCCGCAGAGCCGCAAACAGGCCGTCCACCTCGCTCGGTGCCAGCACCGCTGTCGGCTCGTCGAGGATCAAGAGCCGCGCGCGACGGAACAACGCCTTGATGATCTCCAGCCGCTGCTGCTCGCCGATGGAAAGCGCCGAGACGGGCTGGTCGGGATCGAGCCGTAACCCGTAGTTGGCGGCAATCTCGTCCAGTCGCACCAACGCACCGGCGCGATCCAACCGCCCGCTTTTGCCCGGAATGCCGATCAACAGGTTTTCCAACACCGTCAGCCGCGAGGCGAGGTGGAAATGCTGGTGCACCATGCCGATGCCGGCCGCCAGCGCGTCGGCCGAATTGCGGATGCTGACGCGCGTCCCGTTGGCGAGGATGTCTCCGGCATCGGGCTGGTACACGCCGAACAGAATGTTCATCAGCGTCGTCTTGCCGGCGCCGTTCTCGCCGAGCAGGCCTAGGATTTCGCCCGGCGCGACGGCAAGATCGACGGCCTCGTTGGCCTTCACCGGACCGAAGCTCTTGGAGATGCCGCGCATCTCGATGAGGGGGGGAGGTGTGGTCACGGATAATCCAAGTTGGAAGCCGAGCATTCGAACAGCGTCCCTCTCCCTTTTGACAGGGAGAGGATGCCGGTCCACCTTCCGTAGCGGCTGCGCCGCAGCTGCGGAGGACGGGCAGGCAGGTGAGGGGTGGTACAAGCGATCGAAGTTAGCGCCGCCCCTCATCCGGCCCTTCGGGCCACCTTCTCCCCGTGAACGGGGAGAAGGAAGATTAGCCTCAATCCGAAGTCGGCGTGTTCTCGTCCACGTCGACGCGGAAGTTGCCGTCGAGAATCTCGGCCTTCTTCTTCTCGACCATCTCCTTGACGTCGGCCGGCAGGATCGTGTCGAACTTGTGGTAAGGCGCCAGCGACGAACCGCCCTTGGCCATGCGCGAGAAGTCGCCATAGTCCTGCGCGGTAAAGACGCCGGCCTTGACCAGTTTCACCGCCTGCTCGACGGTCGGGTACATGTCCCACACCGGTCCGGTGATAACCGTGTCGGGCGCCAGGCTCGACTGGTCGGACATGTTGGAGATGGCGTAGACCTTCTTCTCTTGCGCCGCCTCGATAACGCCGAAGCGCTCGGCATAGATGACGTCGACGCCGGCGTCGATCTGCGCCAGCGCCGCTTCCTTAGCCTTGGGCGGATCGAAGAAGGAGCCGATGAACGTCACCTTCTTCTTGACGTTCGGGTTCGTCTCCTTAGCCCCGGCAAAGAAGGCGTTGACCAGCCGATTGACCTCCGGGATGCCCATCGCCGCGACCGCGCCGACCACGCCCGATTTCGACATCTTGCCGGCGATCATGCCGGACAGATAGGCCGGCTCATGAATCCAGTTGTCGAAGACGCCGAAATTCGGTTCGGCCGGCCCGGCGCCGGAACCGAACAGGAAAGCGGTCTTGGGAAACTGCTTGGCGGTACGGCGCGATTCACGCTCGGCGGCGAAGGCGTCGCCCAGCACAAGATCATAGCCGCCCTGCGCGTACTCGCGCATGACGCGGCCGAAATCGGCGGTCTGTACCTTTTCCGACCATTTGTATTCGATGCCGAGTTCCTTTTCCGCCTTTTGCAGCGCGACATGGACCTGATTGTCCCACGGCTCCTCGATCGGCGTGGCGAACACCGCCGCCACCTTCAGCTTTTCGCCTGCGGCCGACGCTCCGCGCTGCAGCACCAGCGCCGCCACGCCGGCGGCACCCAGCCCCAGCACCTCGCGCCGCGACGGCTTCATGCCGGCCAACAGCACTTTGCTCCTGCTCCCATTATCCATTGTTCGACCCTCTTTTGGATATGCGGCGCGTCCTTCTTGCGGGGCCGCCGGGCGACTATGGATCGCGGCCAAAGCTTTGTCCACATGGTCAAAAAACCAGGCGATGCCTGTCCACTTTCATTTTATCGGCCGGCAGTCGGAAAGGTGGGGCGCCAGCGCGCAGCCGGCCTCGGAACCGCAAGACGCTCTGTAAGATTTGTCCTACATAGCATTTGACTCGAAAGTTCCTTGAATGTAGCGTTGTTTCGCCTGTTAAATAAGCAGGAAGGTGGCAACGAGGCCACCAATCAGATCAAGGCAGAAAGGCCTCCCTTTGTCTCCGCGTCAGGAGCCATCGGGAGGCCTTTGTCGTTTGTGCGATACCCGACCGAGAAGCCTGGGGGAACAGGGCCGGCCGGCCTGGAGGACGAGGACGGACGCGGAAGAAGGCATGAGCCCACCGTGCAGAACAACTGTTCGACGAATTCATGGCTGACGGCGCCGACCAGGCAGTAGCGGACGTGGACAAGGGCGTCCCATCGCGACGACGGGCCTCACCCACGCAACGCGATTGACCCAGGAGGGTGCAATGACCAAAACAAGCAATGTCGACGCGATCGACGACGTCGACCACGTTCTCGGAGAAGAATACGAACATCAGCCCGTGCCGATGGCGGCCCGCCGCAGCCTGTTTTCCGTGACGACCGTCTGGATCGGCTTTCCGATGATCATCACCGGCGCCATGACCGGCTCCATCCTTGTCCTCGGCATGGGCTTCAAGAGCGCCTTCTGGGCCATGCTGATCGGCAACCTCGTCATGTTCGCCTATATCAGCGCGATCGGCGTGCTGGGAACCCGCCGCGGCATGAACTTCGCGCTGCTCGCCTCCATCGTCTTCGGCAAGAAGGGCTACGTCTTCGCCTCGGGGCTGTTGTCGACGCTGCTGCTCGGCTGGTACGCGGTGCAGACAGGCATCACCGGAGCGCTCATCAGTTCGGCCTACGACCTCAACTACGTGACGATGACCATCGTCGCCGGCCTGCTCTACATCGGCATCACCTTCATCGGCGTGCACGGCCTGCACCTGATCGGACTGGTTTCCGTGCCGCTGTTCGTCATCCTGGGCGGCTGGGTGGTGTTCGATTCCGCCTCGACCGCCGGCTGGGACGCGGTCTTCGCCTATGCCGGCAACAACGGCGCCGCCAGCATGTCGATGGGCGTCGGCCTGACGGTGGTGATCGCGCTGTTCATCGACGCGGGCACGGTCAGCGGCGACATCAACCGCTGGGCAAAAGATTCGAAAAGCTCCATCATCGCCACCTTCTCGGCCTTCCCCTTCGCCAACCTCGCCGCCATGCTGGTCGGCGGCGTCATGACGGCGGCCCTTGCGGTTCCGAACGCCAATCCGTTCGGCGCCGACAACATGTTCGGCTACATGCACGCCAAGCAGATCGGCTGGCTCGGCCTGCTCGCCTTCCTGTTCCTTTACTGCAACCTCGGCTCCGTCTGCGCCCACGTCCTCTACCATGCGGCCACCGGCTGGTCGCGCATCATCGGCACCCGCATGCGCGTCATGGCGGTGGTGCTCGGCATCGTCGGCATCGTCGTCGCCGCCGGCAACGTCTGGGCCTTCTTCATCCAGTGGCTGACCCTGCTCGGCATTCTGGTGCCGCCGATCGGCGCCATCATCCTGGTCGACCAGTACCTCTACAGGAAGAACGCGGAAATCAGCGAAGACTGGCGCCCGACCGCCTTCGTCGCCTGGGCGATCGGATCGGCCGTCGCCTTTGTCGTGGACTTCTACGCGCCGCAATACTGCACGGCCATCTGCGCCATGCTGGCCGGCGGCATCGCCTACGCCATCATCGGCCGCCAGTCGGTCGCCGCTCGGGCACCGGCCTGATCCCTCACCGGAGGGGCCGGCCCGTCGGCCCCTTCATCGTTCCAACAGAGAGTAACGCATATGGAAGACTACGAAATCTTCGACCTCGGCGCCTTTTCCTTCCAGCGCGGCGCCACGCTGCGCAACGCCAAGCTTGCCTACAAGACTTTCGGCAAGCTGAACGCCGCCAAGGACAACGTCATCGTCTACCCGACCTGGTACTCCGGCTTCCAGCAGGACAATTACTGGCTGATCGGCAAGGGCATGGCGCTCGACCCCGACAAGTATTTCATCATCATCCCCAACATGTTCGGCAACGGCATGTCGTCCTCGCCGTCGAACACGCCCGAGCCCTACAATGCTGGCCGTTTTCCCAACGTCACCATCTACGACAACGTCCGCGCCCAGCACCGGCTGGTGACGGAGAAGTTCGGCATCGAGAAGATCCGCATGGTGGTGGGCTGGTCGATGGGCGCCTTGCAGGCGTTCCAGTGGGGCGCGCTCTACCCCGACATGGTCGACATCATCGTGCCCTTCTGCGGCTCCGCCAAATGCTCGCGCCACAACTTCGTCTTCCTCGAAGGGGTCAAGGCCGCCCTCACCGCCGATGCCGTCTGGGCCGAAGGTTTCTACAAGGAAAGGCCGACGCGGGGCCTGCGCGCCGTAGGGCGCGTCTATGCCGGCTGGGGGCTTTCGCAGGCATTTTACCGCCAGCAGCTCGACAGCAAGGATCTCGGCTATTCCAGCATGGAGGACTTCCTGGTCGCGTTCTGGGAAGGGCACTTCCTGGCCCGTGACGCCAACGATCTTCTGGCAATGCTTTGGACCTGGCAGTACGGCGACATCTCCGACAACGAGCTCTATCACGGCGACTTCAAGAAGGCGCTCGCCGCCATCAAGCCGAAGGCCTACGTCATGCCGTGCCGCACCGATCTCTACTTCCCGCCCGAAGACAGCGAGGTCGAGGTCGCGAACATGCCGAACGCCAGGCTCGTGCCTTTCGAATCCGTATGGGGACACTTCGCCGGCGGACCGGGCACCAGCGTTGAGGACGTGAAATTTCTCGACGGCAAGCTCAAGGAGCTTCTCGCCGGTTGACCGTGATCGCGGCCGCTATCAGGATGACGGCGGCCGCGATCCCACAGAAAAGAAAAGCGGTTGGGGAACCCTGGGAGCGTATGTTGATCAAATCGAGCAATACCTCCGAACCTTGGCGCGTCGGCGTCCTCTTTTCCCGTTCCGGCTTCATGGCCGTGATCGAGGAAACGCAGTTGAGGGGCACGCTGACGGCCATAGAGGAAATCAACGCCGCGGGAGGCGTCAACGGCAGGCCGATCGAGCCGATCTGCTATGACCCTGCCTCCGAAGCGAGCGCCTTCGGGCGCTACGCCAAGAAACTGATGGTCGAGGACGGCGTCAACACCATCTTCGGCTGCTACACCTCGTCGAGTCGCAAGGCCGTGGTGCCGGTCGTCGAGCGCCTGAACGGCCTGCTGTGGTACCCGACGCTCTACGAAGGGTTCGAATTCTCGCCGAACGTCATCTACACCGGCGCGACGCCGAACCAGAACAGCGTCGAGCTTTGCCGTGTCCTGATGGAAACCTACGGCACGCGCTTCTATTTCATCGGCTCGGACTACGTCTATCCGCGCGAATCCAATCGCATCATGCGCGAACTCGTGCGCAACAGCGGCGGCACGGTGGTCGGCGAATCCTATGTCAACCTGGGCGCCAAGCGAGCCGAATTCCTGCCCGTCATGCGCGACATCAAGCGCGCGCAGCCCGACGTCATCTTCTCCACCGTCGTCGGCGACGCCACGGTCTATCTCTACCAGGCCTATGCCGAACTGGGCTTGAACCCGAAAGTCATGCCGATCGCCAGCCTGACCACGACGGAAGCCGAAATCCGCGTCATGGGCCATGACGTCGGCGAAGGCCACATCACCGCCGCGCCCTATTTCCAGGGTGTCGGAAACGAACGCAATTCCACGTTCGTGCGCCGCTACCAGAAGCGTTACGGCGAAGACGAGCCGACCAACATGTGCCTGGAGGCCTCCTATTTCCAGGTCAACGTCTTCGCCAAGACGCTGGAGGAAACCAATTCCATGGACACCGAGATCCTGCGGGCCTCGGTGATGGGGTCCGAATTCGAGGCGCCGCAGGGCGACGTTTCCATCAATCCCATGTGGGGCCACGCCGACCTTTGGACCCGCATCGGCCGGGCGAACCGGCGTGGCCAGTTCGACCTCGTCTACGAATCGCAAAGTTGCGTCCGCTCCGACCCCTACCTGCTCGGCTACGGACGCAGCCTCGGCCAGCGCGCGCTGGAACTGTGCTGACGGCGCGCAAGGGAGAACATCGTGCAAGAGACGATCGGCATGAAGAGTTTTGGCCGCGACAGGACCGGACAGGCGGGCTCACCGCGCAAGGAAACGCCGCACACCCCGCCCGCGACCGGCGCCTCCCCTGCCCTGTGGGATCTGAAGGTGGCCGCCGTCGTCGAGCGCGACGACGACGGCGAACGCCTCATCCGGGAATTGCAGCGCCTGCGCTGCCAGGTCCATCACGAATGGCCCATGCCGCCGCAGATCCCGGTTCATTGCGACGTCGTTTTCTGCACGCTCTCGGCCGACCTGCCGCAGCGGCTGCCGTGGATACCGGGAGAGCCGGGCGCTGCGCTGGTGGTGGTCGACCGCGGCGAGGGCCCGCTCGATCTCAAGCTTCTGCACAACTGCGCCGCCCACGGCGTGCTGCATTATCCGACGACCGTGCGCTCGGTGCAGACCGTGCTGTCGCTGGCGCGCAGCCACTTCCTCTACGAGCGGCGCCTGCGCGGACGCATCGAGAAGCTGGACGAAAGCCTGCGCACCATGCGCAGCGTCGAGCGCGCCAAATCGCTGCTGATCCGCGTCAAGAACATCACCGAGGAAGAGGCCTACAACTACCTGCGCCGGCAGGCGATGGAGCGCCGCGTCACCATCGGCGCCGTCGCTACCGCCATTGTTGACTCCTACGATCTTCTCAGCTAGCGTTTTTGAATTGGCGGCAACGAAGCCGCCAGCGAAATACGGGTAATGGAACCTCACGGCCTTCGCGCAAGCGAGACGTGGGGTTTTTTGTTGCGAACGACAGGGTTCGCGTGCGGCTCCGCGCCGCTGAAATCGAAACGGCACTGTGGCCTCGAAACGGTCTGCCTCGCGCAGCTCGCTTCGGGGCCATTTCATTTTCAGGGGAGAGAAAGGTGAACAAGAACCGTCGCAATTTCCTAAAGGGAACCGCCGCGCTCGGCACCGCCACGCTGGTCGGCTTTCCGCATATCTGGAACAAGAACTATTCGCTGGCGCGCGCCGCCGACGGCAAGGTCAAGGTCGGCGTGCTGTTTTCGCTGACCGGCACCACCGCCATCATCGAGGAATCGCTGAACAAGGCCACCATCCTCGCCATCGAGGAGATCAACGCGGCCGGCGGCATCAACGGCATGCAGATCGAGGCGGTGGTGGAAGACCCGGCATCCGATCCCGCCACCTTCGCCGAGAAGGCGCGCAAGCTGGTGATGTCCGACAAGTGCGTGTCGGTGTTCGGCGCCTACACCTCCGCCAGCCGCAAGGCGGTGCTGCCGGTGTTCGAGAAGCAGGAAAACCTGTTCTGGTACCCGACCCTCTACGAAGGCCGCGAGTGCTCGAAGAACGTCGTCTACACGGGCGCCGTGCCCAACCAGCAGCAGGACGACTTCATCCCCTGGCTGGTCGAGAAGTTCGGCAAGCGCTGGTACCTGATCGGCTCCAATTACATCTATCCGAAGGAAGAGAACAACTACTGCAAGAAGCTTCTGGCCGAACTCGGCGCCGAAGTGGTGGCCGAGGAATACGTGCCGCTCGGCCACTCGGAGTTCTCTTCCGTCATCAACAAGCTGAAGGCGGAAAAGCCGAACGTCATCTTCTCCACCGTCGTCGGCGACTCGGTGGTGGCGCTGCATCGGCAGTATCACGCGGCCGGCCTCGATCCGGCGACCATGCCGATGGCGAGCCTGACCACGTCCGAGAACGAAGTGGCGGCGATGGGCGGCGAAGCCGCCGCCGGCCACTTCACCTCGGCCCCTTACTTCATGGTCTGGGATTCGCCGGAAAACCACAAATTCGTCGATGCCTACAAGAAGCGTTGGGGCGCCGACAAGGTCACGCACTTCGTCTCCGAGCCGTCCTATTTCCAGGTCCACCTGTTCAAGCAGGCGGCCGAGAAGCTGGCCGGCAGCGACATCACGCCCCTCGGCATCCGCGAAGCGCTCAAGGGCCAGGAGATGATCGCACCGCAAGGCAAGGTGCGCATCGAGCCGGAAAACCAGCACACCTGGCTGTGGCCGAAGATCGGCCAGTGCCAGCCCGACGGCCAGTTCAAGATCCTCAAGCAGTCGGACAACTGGCTCGAGCCCGATCCCTACAAGGCCTACCCGCACCAGAAGTGCACGGCCGAAGGCCTCAAGCAGATCTGATCGCGCCCCGCGCGGCGGCGATGGTTCGCCATCGCCGCCAACGCTCCTCCGTTTCGAAAAGCACGCGCCATGGACATCGTCGTTTCGCAGATCATGACCGGACTGAGCATCGCCTCGATCCTGATGCTCGTCTCGCTCGGCCTTGCCGTCATCTACGGCGTCACCGGCGTCATCAACCTGGCGCATGGCGAGTTCGTCATGCTCGGCGCCTATGCGGCCTGGGCATTGCAGACCGAACTCGGCCTCAGCCTCCTGCCCAGCCTGGTTGCGATCTTCCTCATCCTGGCCGCGGTCGGCTGGCTGGTCGAGGTGCTGGTCATCCGTCACCTCTACGCCCGGCCTCTCGATACCATCCTCGCCACCTGGGGCATCGGCGTCATGGCCCAGCAGGCGATCCGGCTGACCGCCGGCGGCGAACTGCGCTACGTGCAGATGCCGGAATCGCTTTCCGCCAGCGTCACCGTCTTCGGCGCGACCGAGTCCGCCTACCGGCTGTTCATCCTGGCCGTCGCGCTGGCGCTGTTTGCCGTCACCTGGGGCATCTACCGCTACACCAGCTTCGGCCTGAAGCTGAGGGCCATCACCCAGAACAGGTCCGTCGCCTCCTCCTTCGGCATCAACGCCAGCCGCATCTACCGCCTGACCTTCGCCTACGGCGCCGGCATCGCGGGCCTCGCCGGTGCGCTGGTTTCGCCGCTCAAGAGCGTCTCGCCCGAAATGGGCACCACCTACGTCGTCGACGCCTTCATGGTCGTCGTGCTCGGCGGCGCGCAGAGCCTGATGGGCACGCTGGCAAGCTCCGGCATCCTCGGCGAACTGTCCGGCTACCTCGCCTTCTATTCCAACGACACCATCGCCAAGGCGCTCGTGCTGCTGGCCATCGTCGTCATCATCCGCTTCCGGCCGCAAGGCCTCTTCACCGCCCGCGTGCGTGCGTGAGCCCGCCCATGCCAGTCCAGGGAAAGAACAAAGTGTCCGGCAAGACCAAATTGGAGATCGCCGTCTACGCGGCCGTGTGCCTGGCGATCCTGGCGCTTCCGCTCGTCCTTCACGATGCGTTCCTGCTCAACAAATACGCCCGCTATCTGGTGCTCGGCATCCTCGCCGTCTCGCTCAGCCTGTCGTGGGGCTATGCCGGCATCCTCAATCTCGGCCAGGCCACCACCTTCGGCCTCGGCTCCTACTGCATGGCGATGGCGCTGAAGCTGAAGACCATCCCCATCCATACCGGCGCCGACGGCCTGCCCGACTTCATGGTCTGGAACAACGTTCCCGAGCTGCCCTGGTTCTGGAAACCCTTCTATTCCATGACCTTCGGCGTCGCCGCCGGCATCGTCGTGCCGATGCTGTTCGCCGCCCTGCTCGGCTGGTTCATGTTCCGTGGCCGCGTCACCGGCGTCTATGCGGCCATCACCACGCTGGCGGCGATGGTGGTGGTGCAACTCCTCATCATCGACCAGCAGGCCTATACGGGCGGCTTCAACGGCATCACCGACCTCGCCCAGTTCGACGTCGCCGGCTTCACCTTCGACGCCTACTCTTCGTCCAGCTACTACCTCGTCGCCATCTGCCTGACGGTTTCGCTGTTCCTCGCTTTGGCCGTCACCAAGAGCAAGACCGGCCTCATCGTCCAGGCGATCCGCGACCAGGAGGACCGCGTCCGCTTCTTCGGCTACGACGTGGCGCTCTACCAGATCTTCATCTTCTCGGTTTCGGCGGCGATCGCCGGCCTCGCCGGCATGCTCTACACCATCGTCATGGAGTTCGCCTCGCCGACCTTCCTCGGCGTGCCGCTCTCCCTTTCCGTCGTCATCTGGGTCGCCGTCGGCGGCCGGCAGAGCCTGCTGGGCGCCATGCTCGGCGCGCTGGTCGTCACCGGCACTCAGGGCGCGCTCTCCGAATCCGAAACCTTCCTCGACAGCTGGACGCTCATCATGGGCCTGCTGTTCGTCCTCGTCGTGCTGTTCCTGCCCAAAGGCATCGCCGGCGCCGTCGAGAAGCTCGCCGGCAAGTTCGGACACAGGCGGGCGGCCCCGGTGCCACCGCCGCAACTGCAACCGCAGCGCACGGAAGCGGTCGCCAACACCCGTCACGCGGAGAGCCTGTCATGAACCCGGCCCCGCAATCGCAGCTTCTGATCGACCGGGCCCAGGTCTCGTTCGGCGGCTTCATCGCCATCTCCGACCTGACCCTCGGCGTCGGCCAGGGCGAACTGCGCTGCCTCATCGGGCCGAACGGCGCCGGCAAGACCACCGCCCTCGACGTCATCTGCGGCAAGACGAAACTGTCCGCCGGCGAGGTCCGCTTCCGCGACAAGCCTATCCACAGGCTCAGCGAACATTCGATCGCCCGCGCCGGCATCGGCCGCAAATTCCAGGTGCCGAGCGTCTTTCGCGAACTCAGCGTGCGCGACAATCTCTATATCGGTCGTTCCGGCCAGCCGGGAATCCTGGCGAACCTGTTCAGCTTCGGCCAGAGCGGCGAGAAGGAAGAGATCGAGAGGCTGGCGGCGCTGGTCGGCCTCCAGGACGAACTGGAAACGCCGGCCGCCTTCCTGTCGCACGGGCAGACACAGTGGCTGGAGATCGCGCTGATCCTCGCCCAGAACCCTCTCCTCATCCTCATGGACGAGCCGACAGCAGGCATGACGCAGCAGGAAACCAAGAAGACGGCGGAACTGTTCTGCCGCCTGCGCGGCAAGCACACGCTGATCGTCGTGGAGCACGACATGGGCTTCGTGCGCGACATCGCCCAGACCATTTCCGTCATGCACCAGGGCAAGATGCTCGCCGAAGGAACGATCGCCGAGATCGAAGCCAACCAGGCCGTGCGCGACGCCTATCTCGGCTCGGGAGGAATCGGCCATGCTTGAGCTTGCCAATGTCGACGGCTTCTACGGCCGCAGCCGGGCGCTGCAATCGGTTTCGCTCAAGGTCGAGGCGGGCGACTTCTTTTCCGTCCTCGGCCGCAACGGCGTCGGCAAGACCACGCTGCTGCGCACTGTGCTCGGCCTGATGAGCCGCACCACCGGCTCGATCCGCCTCGACGGCGAGGAACTGGTCGACCAGCCGACCCACAAGCGCGCGCTGGCCGGCGTCGGTTACGTGCCGCAGGGGCGCGGCATCCTGCCTTCCTTCACCGTCCGCGAGAACCTGATGGTCGGCACCTTCGCCGCCAAGGGCGGCGGCGGCCGCATCGCCGAATGGGTGCTCGATCTCTTTCCCATTCTCAAGGAATTCCTCAACCGGCGGGGCGGCAACCTGTCGGGCGGCCAGCAGCAGCAGCTCGCCATAGCGCGCGCGCTGCTGTCCGAACCCAAGATCATGCTGCTCGACGAACCGACCGAGGGCATCCAGCCCAACATCGTCGAACAGATCGAAGACGTTCTGATCGACCTGAACCGCAAGCACGGCCTGACCGTCATTCTGGTCGAGCAGAACATCGCCTTCGCCCGCCGCGCCTCGCGGCATTTCGCCATCTTCAATCGAGGCAGCGTCGCGGTCGAAGGGCCGATCGGCCAACTCAGCGACGAGATGATCCAACAGCATCTGGTTGTCTAGACGGACACCGGTAAACCCCAAGGAGGAGTATGACATGTATCACGGCGATATTTCGAGCAGCAACGACACCGTCGGCGTTGCCGTCGTCAACTACAAGATGCCTCGGCTGCATACGCGCGACGAAGTGCTCGCCAACGCCCGCAACATCGCCAAGATGGTGGAGGGCATGAAGGCCGGCCTGCCGGGCATGGATCTGGTGATCTTCCCCGAATATTCCACGCACGGCATCATGTACGACCAGAAGGAGATGTACGAAACCGCCTCGGCCATCCCCGGCGAGGAGACGAAAATCTTCTCCGACGCCTGCAAGAAGGCGCGCGTCTGGGGCGTCTTCTCGCTCACCGGCGAACGGCATGAGGAACATCCCAACAAGGCGCCCTACAACACGCTGATCCTGATCAACGACAAGGGCGAGATCGTGCAGAAATACCGCAAGATCATGCCCTGGGTGCCGATCGAGGGCTGGTATCCGGGCGACTGCACCTATGTCACCGAAGGCCCGAAGGGCCTGAAGATCAGCCTCATCATCTGCGACGACGGCAACTACCCCGAGATCTGGCGCGACTGCGCCATGCGCGGCGCCGAACTGATCATCCGCTGCCAGGGCTACATGTACCCCGCCAAGGAACAGCAGATCCTCATCTCCAGGGCGATGGCATGGGCCAACAACGTCTACGTGGCGGTCGCTAACGCGGCCGGCTTCGACGGCGTCTATTCCTACTTCGGTCATTCCTCCATCATCGGTTTCGACGGCCGCACGCTGGGCGAATGCGGCACGGAGGAGAACGGCATCCAGTACGGCCAGCTCTCGGTGTCGCTGATCCGCGACGCCCGCCGCAACATGCAGTCGCAGAACCACCTCTTCAAGCTTCTGCACCGCGGCTACACCGGCCTCATCAATTCCGGTGACGACACGCGCGGCCATGCGGTGTGCCCGTACAACTTCTACAAACAGTGGATCACCGACCCGGAAGGCACCCGCGAAAAGGTCGAGGCGATGACCCGACAGACCGTCGGCACGCCGGAAGCCCCAATCGAGGGCATTCCCAACAAGGTTGCCGCCCACCGTTAGGCCGGGGGCAACCTTGGGCGCCGCGGCCGACGAGGAGGCCGCGGCGCACCGGGCGCGCTGGAAACAACGTGAATTCTGGAGACTGAAATGCACCAAGGTACGGGTTTTGTCGCCGGCGCTTCCGGCGGCGAAAGGCTCGATGATTTCCGCATTGCGTCCGAGCCGTATTTCCGGCCCGTCGCCAACGAGATCGGCCTGTTCGAAGCGGCCTTTTCCTCGCGCATGCCGATCATGCTCAAGGGTCCGACCGGCTGCGGCAAGACGCGCTTCGTCGAGCATATGGCCTGGCGGCTGAAGCGCCCGCTCGTCACCGTCTCCTGCCACGAAGACATGACAGCCTCCGACCTCGTCGGCCGTTACCTGCTCGATGCCGATGGCACCGTCTGGCATGACGGACCGCTGACGCTCGCCGTACGTTCCGGCGCCATCTGCTACCTCGACGAGATCGTCGAGGCGCGCCAGGACACCACCGTCGTCATCCACTCGCTGACCGACGACCGCCGCATCCTCCCGCTTGAGAAGAAAAACGAGGTGCTGAAGGCCCACCCCGACTTCCATCTCGTCATCTCCTACAACCCCGGCTACCAGAGCGTGCTGAAAGACCTGAAGGAATCGACCAAGCAGCGCTTCGCCGCGATCGCCTTCTCCTACCCCGACGAGGCGATCGAGACGGAGATCGTCGCCACCGAATCCGGCGTCGACCGCAAGACGGCTGCGACGCTGGTGCGCATCGGCCAGCGCGCGCGCAACCTGAAAGGTCACGGGCTGGAAGAAGGCGCCTCCACCCGCATGCTCATCAATGCAGGCCTCCTGGCGAAGCGCGGCATTCCGGTCGACGAAGCCTGCGAGGTCGCCCTTGTTCTGCCGATCACCGACGACCCCGACATGCGCGACGCGCTGAAGGCCGCCGTCGCCGCCTGCATCTGACCGCCATGAATGAGAATGCGCCGGACCGGCGCGACGCCGTCCATCAGCAGGCGCTCGACCGTGACGCGCCCTCGGCGTTTCCGGGCGACCGGCATCCGGCCTGGATTCGCGCCTGCCGCCGTCTCGCCGGGGCAGGCTACGGCGACGCCGTCACCGACGCCTATATCCGCTCCTCTCCCGACATCGCCCGCGCGACGACCCCGCAGGCGGCGATCGATCTTGCCGGCACCGTTTCGAGCGTCGCCATCCGCTCCGGCCGCACCGCCGCCGCCCTGCTCTCCGAAACCGCGCTCGATGCCGCGGGCAGGCTCGGCGAAGGCGGCTTCGTCCGCTGGGTCGCGCTGATGGAATACGCCAACACGACCGCTCCCGAATCCCTGACGGCGCTGCTGAAGGCAATGCCGAAACTCCTGGCTGAGATCGACCTCGACGGGCTGGAAGCCTGGCTGCGCATCGGCGTCCGCTCCGCCGAAGGCGACGCCAAACGGCGCTTGCGGTTCTTCACGCTGGAAGACCCGTCCGCCATCCGCTGGCTGCAACGAACCAGCGGCCAGGCCGGCTTCGCCGACATGGAGGCGAGACTGAAGCCGTTCCTCACCGCCCTATGGGGCGACAACCCGCCGCTCAGGGAAACGCCGGCCAACGCACCCGAACAGGCGCGTCGCCGGCCGGGCTTCGACGGCAGCATCGTGCGCCTGCCGTCCGCCTATCCCGGCTTCCAGCGCACCGAGGCCGAGCGCCTCTACCGGGCCGCCGTCGCCCATATCGGCGCGCATCTGCGCTTCACGCGCGAGCGCTTCCCGCTCGGCAGCCTGCGGCCGATGCAGATCGCGCTGGTGTCGCTGATCGAGGACGCCCGCGTCGAGCACCTGGCCATGCAGGACTTGCCGGGATTGGCGCGGCTGTTCCAGCCCTTCCACACGGCGCAGCCGACGAGCGCCGTCAACGCGCAAACCCTGTTTGCCCGGCTCTCCCGCGCATTGGCCGATCCGGCCTACGAAGACCCGAACCCCTGGGTGATCAAGGCGCGGGAAGCTTTCCTCGCTGAACCCGACCTGCGCGACCAGCAGCTCAGCCGCCGTATCGGCAACCTGCTCGGCAACGACCTCGGCCAGATGCGGCTCCAGTTCGACGCCAAGACCTACGTCGTCCAGCCGCCCTACCGCGACGACAATCTCGGCCTGTGGGATTTCGGCGACGACGACCAGCAGAACGCCGACGCCGAGGAAGTGCTGTCGAGCGCCCGCATCCGGCAGGAGGAAAACGAAGACCGGCCCGACCGGGTCGAACCCGAGAACAAGCCGGACAGCGAAGCCGGCCAGGTCGAGATCCAGCAGGTCGAAATGAACGGCGTGCTGGTCGCCCGCTACCCGGAATTCGACTACGTCACCGGGCGCGAGCAGCGCGACTGGACATCGGTCAAGGAATATCTCGCCGATTCCGGGCCGGCCGAGCGGGTGGCGCGCCTGCGCGAGCAGCGCGCCGACCTCGCCAACCGGCTGACGGCGCTCATCCGCTCGGCCCGTGTCAGCCGCGCCGAGCGCCTGCGCCGGCAATCGGAAGGCGATTTCCTCGATATCGACGCCTGCATCGACGCGGCGGTCGCGCGCCGCATCGGCGAGCCGCCCAGCCCGCGCATCCACGGCCGCTACGAGCGCCGCAGCCGCGACCTTTCCGTGTTGCTGCTGCTCGACGCCTCGCAATCGACCAGCGACCGGGTGCGCGACGGCCGGCAGACCGTGCTCGACGTCGAGCGCCAGGCGGCCGCGCTGCTGTCGCAGGCGATGGCGGGCCTTGGCGACCCGTTCGCGCTCGCTGCCTTCTGCTCGGACAAGCGTGACGACGTGCGCTACATGCGCATCAAGGATTTCGGCCAGCCCTACGACGGACTGGTTGAATCGAGGCTGGCCGGCCTACAAAGCGGCTTCTCGACTCGGCTGGGTGCTGCCATGCGGCACGCCGGCGCCGACCTCGCCACGCAACGCAGCTATCGCCGCCTGCTTCTGGTCGTCACCGACGGCGAGCCCTCCGACATCGACGTCGATGACCGGCACTACCTGGTCGAGGACGCCCGCAAGGCCGTACAGGGGCTCAGCCGGCTGGCCATCGACACCTTCTGCGCCGGCCTCGATTCCAGCGCCGACTCCTATCTCAGTCGAATCTTCGGCCAAAAGAACGCCATCTCCATCGCCACGGTGGAGCGGCTGACGGACCTTCTGCCGAAACTCTACCTCACGCTCGGCCGCTGACGACCGGTTGGACGTCAGTCCGATTGCCGGATGTTGCGCAGCCTGTCGAAAAGCACTGCCAGCACGATGGCGCCGCCGATGAAGGTTCCCTGCCAGAAGGCGTTGATGCCGAGCAGGCCGAGGCTGTTGCGGATGACTTCGATCAACGCCGCGCCCACCAGCGCGCCGAAGGCGGTGCCGACGCCGCCGGCGAGGTTCGCCCCGCCGATGACGGCGGCGGCGATCACCTGCAATTCCATGCCGGTGCCGATATTGGTCGTCACCGCGCCCAGCCAGCCGGTCTGGATAATACCGGCGATGGCCGCCGAAAGCGCGCAGATCATGTAGACGGCGACCTTGATCGGCTTCACCGGAACACCGGTCAGCATCGCCGCCTGTTCGTTGCCGCCAATGGCGAAGATGTGCCGCCCGAAGCGCGTCCAGCGCATGACGAAGCCGGTCAGCAGCGCCAGGACGATCATATAGAGCACCGGATTGGCGATACCGAACAGCCAGGCTCCGCCGCCGAGCGCCAAGAGCTTGTCGTGGTCGGGGCCGAACTGGAAGACCACCGTGTTGTTGGAGGCCACCATGGCAAGGCTGCGGGCGATGGACAACATGCCGAGCGTCACGACGAAGGACGGAAAGCCGAGATAGGCGATCAGGATGCCGTTGAAAGCGCCGATGACCAGCGACGTCGCGACCGCCGCCAGGATGCCGAGTTCGATGCTGTAGCCGGCGTGCATCGTCACCGCCAGCACCATCGAGGACAAGCAAAGCACCGATCCAACCGACAGGTCGATGCCGCCTGTTATAATAACGAAGGTCATACCGAGCGCCACGATGGCGACGAAGGTGACGTTGCGGGTGATGTTGTAGAGGTTCTTCGCCGTCGCGAAAGAATCCGTCGACAACGACAGGAACACACAGGCCAGCACGACGGCGATGACGACCCAGAAGGTCTGGTTGCCGAGCAGGCGCGACAGGAACGTATGCTGCTTGTGTTCTATCGTCTGGTCAAGAGTGACTGCCATTGTCGACCTTCGCGGCTTCGAGGGATTGGACGGCAATTCAGGCGGCTTCGACGGCGCCGGTAATCAGCCCGGTGACTTCCTCCGGCGAACTCGCGGCGATCACCTTGTCGGCCACCTTGCGGCCGCGCCGCATGACGATGACGCGGTCGGCGACGTCGAATACGTCAGGCATGCGGTGGCTGATCAGCACCACGGCGATGCCGCTGTCACGCAACTGGCGGATGAGGTTGAGCACCTCCGCCACCTGCCTGACCGAGATCGCCGCCGTCGGTTCGTCCATCAGCACGATCTTCGCCTTGGACAGCATGGTGCGGGCGATCGCCACCGCCTGGCGCTGACCGCCGGACATCTTGCGTACCAGGTCGCGCGGCCGCGTTTCCGACTTGAGTTCGATAAAGATCTCGCCGGCGCGGCGATACATGGAAGCGTAGTCGAGGACGCTGAAGGGCCAGACGCCGCGCCGCATTTCGCGGCCGAGGAAAACGTTCGCAGCCGCCGTCAGGTTGTCGCAGAGCGCAAGATCCTGATGGACGATCTCGATGCCGCTGCGGCGCGCGTCGACCGGCTTGTGCATGACCAGTTCGCCGCCGTCCATGCGCAGGGCGCCGTGGCTCGGGCGGAAGTTGCCGGCGATCATCTTCACCAGCGTCGATTTGCCGGCGCCGTTGTCGCCCATCAGCCCGACCACCTCGCCCGGCTCCAGCGAGAAGGAGACATCGTTGACGGCCTGGATCGCGCCGAAATGCTTGGAAACGTTGATAAGTTCGAGAACAGCCAAGCGCCCTTGCCTCCCAGCTCTGCGCAGGTTGCATCCTGATCGTGCCCGCTCCGACGGCTCTTGCGGCCCTGTCTTTCGTCACCGGCAACGACGGTATTTATGCGGAAGGCTTTGCCCAGCGTCAATCAATTGTCTGACGAAATGCTCGAAAAGTTTCTATTTTGTCTGACAAATAAGATTGACGGCGCGAAGGCGCGCAGATTAGCTTTCCCTCGGCGCGCGGACCGAAGGAGGAGCCTGGACCGGCATTCGCACAAGCTGCGAGCCGTAAAGACATGTCACGCCCGCTTGGACGAAAACGACATCAAGGGAGGACTGAGCGAATGAAGAAATCATTGTTGCTGGCTGCCACGGCCGCGCTGGTGATCGGCGCCGGCCCGGCGCTTGCCAAGAAGCAGTTGGTCATCGTCGTGAAGGGGCTCGACAACCCCTTCTTCGAATCGATCCATCAGGGTTGCGAGAAATGGAATTCGGAAAACAAGAGTTCCGAATACGAGTGCTTCTACACCGGCCCGGCGTCCACATCCGACGAGGCCGGCGAAGCGCAGATCCTTCAGGACATTCTGAGCAAGCCGGACACCGCCGCGGTCGCCATCTCGCCGTCGAACGCGCCGCTGATCGCCCAGACGATCAGGAGCGCCAATCCGACGATCCCGATCATGACCGTCGACGCCGATCTCGCCAAGGAGGACGCCGGCCTGCGCAAGACCTATCTCGGCACCGACAACTACCTGATGGGCAAGCGCATCGGCGACTACATCAAGCAGGCCATTCCGAAGGGCGGTACGATCTGCACCATCGAGGGCAATGCGGCCGCCGACAACATCCTGCGCCGCGCGCAAGGCATGCGCGACTCGCTGTCGGGCAAGGAAGGACTGGCCGAACTCAAGGGTGAAGGCGGCTGGTCGGAAGTCTCCGGCTGTCCGGTCTTCACCAATGACGACGGCGCCAAGGGCGTGCAGGCGATGAGCGATATCCTCGCGGCCAATCCCAATCTCACCGCCTTCGGCATCATGGGCGGCTGGCCGCTGTTCGGCGCGCCGCAGCCCTATCGCGACCTCGTCAAGCCGCTGGCCGACAAGCTCGCCAAGAACGAGTTCGCCATCGGCGCCGCCGACACGATCGGCGACGAGGTGGCGATCGCCAAGGAGGGGCTCGTCACCGCACTGGTTGGCCAGCGGCCGTTCGAGATGGGCTACAAGGCGCCCTCGGTGATGCTCGACCTGATCACCGGCAAGATCGTCAGCGATCCGGTCTTCACCGGCCTCGACGAATGCACCAAGGACAACGCCGACACCTGCATCCAGAAATAAGGACCGGAACATGAACGACGGCGCGGCCGACAGGCCGCGCCGTCTGCTTTGCGGTATACAGTTGGAAGGACAGGCCCGACGTGGCCAGACAGGACAAGGAGACGGAAATGGCCAAGCGCATCATGTTCACGGGCGGCAGCGGCAAGGCAGGCAGGCATGTCGCCCAATACCTTGTCGAGCGCGGCCATCAGGTGCTCAACCTCGACACCCGCCCACTCGACAACCCGAAGGTGCGCACGCTGACCACCGACATCACCGACAGCGGCCAGGTCTTCAACGCGCTGTCCAGCTACATGGGCCTGCACGAGTTCGACCCGTCGCTGCGGCCGCAGCCGGTGGACGCCGTCGTCCACTTCGCCGCCATCCCGCGCATCATGATCAAGCCCGACAACGAGCTTTTCCGGATCAACGCCATGGGCACCTACAACGTCATCGAGGCGGCGGTGAAGCTCGGCATCCGCAAGATCGTCATCGCCTCAAGCGAAACGACCTACGGGCTGGTCTTCGCCAACGAACCGAGAAAGCCAGCTTATTTCCCGCTGGACGAGGATTACGACGCCGATCCGATGGACAGCTACGCTTTGTCCAAGGTGGTCAACGAGAAGACGGCGCGCGCCTTCGCCCTGCGGTCCGGCTTCGACATCTATGCGCTGCGCATCGGCAACGTCATCGAACCGCACGAATACGCGCTGTTCCCGAAATGGTTCGCCGATCCTGGCTTTCGCCAGCGCATCGCCTGGAGCTATGTCGATGCCCGCGACCTCGGCCAGATCACCGATCTCGCCGTCGGCAAGGACGGGCTCGGCTTCCAGGTCTTCAACGCCGTCAACGACGAGACGTCGTCCGACTTGCCGACCGCGGAACTGATCGAGCGCTTCTATCCCGGCGTGCCGCTGAAGCGCGAATTGGGCAAGTTCGAGACGCTGCTGTCGAATCGCAAGGCGCACGACATGCTGGGCTTCCGGCCCGAGCACAACTGGCGCAAATACGTGCCCGGCTACGCCTGATTTCCGGAACCCATTTGAAAAGCCTCAGGCGGCCTCGGTGCCGAGATAGAGCCGGTGCAACTCGTCCGGTTTTTTAGCCAGCGCCTTGCATTCTCCGTCATGGACGATCCTGCCGCGCCGCATGACATAGGCGCGGTCGCCGATCGACAGTGCAAGGGCGGCGAACTGCTCGACCAGAAGGACCGCCAGCCCTTCGTCCGCAAGTCGGCGCACGGCGTTCATCAGCCGTGTGACGATGACCGGCGCCAGTCCCGCCGACATCTCGTCGATGAACAGCACCTTCGGCCGCGTCAGCAAGGCGCGCGCGATGACCAGCATCTGCTGCTCGCCGCCCGACAGCAGGCCGGCGCGGATCGTGCGCCGCTGCACCAACTCGGGAAACAGGTCATAGGCTTGCGCCAGTTCCGCCTCTCGGCTGAGGCCCACTTTAAGATTTTCCTCCGTCGTCAATTGGCGAAAGACCGTGCGCCCCTGCTCGACATGCGCCAGCCCCTCGCGCGAGCGGACACCGGGCCGCGCCTTTTGGATTTCCCGCCCGTCCAGTTCGATCCTGCCGCCAGCCACCGGGATGATCCCCGACAGCCCTTCCAGCAGCGTCGTCTTGCCGGCGCCGTTGGCGCCCAGCAGCACGCTGATGGCCCCGCTTTCAGCAACCAGGCTCACCTGCGAGACGACCGGCAATTCGGCGCGATTGACCGAAAGATCGGAAACGACGAGCCTGCTCATGCCGCCACGCTTTCTTCCTCAATGCCGAGATAGGCCTTCTTGACGGCCGGCTCGCCGAGCACTTTCGTCGGCGGACCGGAGGCGATGACCTTGCCGAAGTCCAGCACCGTGATTTCGGAGCAAACCGAGCGCACGAGGTCCATGTCGTGCTCGACCAGCAGCACCGCCGAGCCGAACAGTTTTGGGATCTGCGCGATCCGCTGGCCTAGCCGCACCGATTCCTCATGCGACTGCCCCGCCGCTGGCTCGTCCAGCAGCACCACCGCGGGCCGCGCGGCGACGACGCCGGCGACATCGAGCAGGCGCCGCGTGCCGGCATCGACCGTCGTCACCGGCGTCTCCGGGTCGGGACAATCGAGCCAGTGGAGAACGGCCCTGATCTCGCTTTCCGTCAGCCCCTTCGCAGCGAGGTTGAGATAGCCGCCGACCGTCAGTTCCGGCGCGATGCGGTTCGTCTGCCAGGTGCGGCGCACGCCGGCACGGGCGCGCTGATGCGCCGAATGGCCTTCCAGCGCAGCGCCCGCCAGCTTCACGCCGCCGTCATAGGCGTTGAGAAAACCTGTCACCGCATCGATGAAGGTGGATTTGCCGGCACCGTTCGGGCCGATCAGGCCAGCCACCGTGCCGGCCGTCACCTTCAGGCTGACATGGTCCAGCGCCACGACGCTGCCGTAACGGACGCTGAGGTTATCGATCTCCAGCGCCACCGGTGCCGCATGGGCGGCCGGCTGCGGCAGGCTGGACCCAGCGGCATCCGCCGCCTTGGCGCGGCGGGCCGGCCTGAGCTTGCGGCACAGCCGGCGGAACGTCTCGCTCATCGTCTCGCCGGTCGACAGCGCCTGCGTCGCGCCAATGGCGAACAGCACGTTGCCGATGTCCTGCGGCAGGTCGAAGCGGCGCAGGATTTCCGGGAACATCACCACCAGAATTCCACCGATGATGGCGCCTTCGGCGAAATGCGCCCCAGTCATCACCGCCACCGCATAAAGGCTGAGCGAGGCCATCATGGAAAAATTCTCGGCCACCAGCGTGCCGAGATAACCGGCGAGCAGACCGCCGGAAATGCCGGCGATGAAGGCCGAGATGGCGAAGGCGGACAGTTTCGAAGCGGCGATGCTCACACCATGCGCAGCCGCCGCGCGCTCCGAATGCCGCACCGCCAGCCACGACGCGCCGAGCCGCGAGCGGGCGAGAAATTCCAGCGCCACGGCAATGACGGCATAGACGATCAGTACGAAGATGAAATAACCGCCGTCGCTGTCGAATAGCGCCGGCCGCGGCACCTGGATGAAGGCGGCCTGCCCCGGATAAGTGATGGTGGCGAGGATCGTGTCGAAGGCCGTGGCGAAGGAGAGCGTCACGATGGCGAGGTTGATGCCGCGCAGCCGGAGCGCCGGCAGCCCGATGGCGACGCCGAACGGCACCGCCGCCAGCCCGCCGAGCAGAATCCATACAGTGAGCCCGCCCGGCGCCTCCGCCAGATTGAGATAGCCGACCGTCCACGCGCCGACGCCGGCGAACGACATCTGGCACAGCGCGATCATGCCGGTGCGGCCGGCCACCAGCCCGAGGCTTTGCAGCGCCACGCCGGTGATCAGCACCGAAGTGGCCAGGAACACCCAGTAGGACGGCAACAGGCCGACGACCGCCGCGCCGCCGGCGGCAAGGGCGGCGGCGAGCGCCAGCGAGGCTCTGAGGCTAGCGCGCTTCATCCCAGCGGGCCTCCCTCTGCGACCACAGCAGCACGGCGAGCACCACCAGGAAGGGAATGGCGCTGCGGTACTGGCTGATCGAATCCACCGTGCTCGCCATGCCTTCGATGACGCCGAGCAGGATGCCGCCGGCCAGCGTCAGCCAGAAGCTGCGGAACAGGCCGACGAGGGCCGCCGCCAGCGCCGGCACGACGAGCAGGCTGAGCGTCATGAAATTGGGCGAGCGCTGCGGCGCGATGATCATCAGCGCGAAGGTGGTGAAGGCGCCCGTCAGCCCCCAGACCAGGAGCGACAGCAGTTGCACCTTGACGCCGAGCAGTTCGGCCGCCATCGGCCGGTCGGACAGGGCGCGCAGATGCAGCCCGACCCGCGTGCGGTTGAGGAACAGGTCGGACAGCACGGTGAACAGCACCGCCAGTCCGATGGTCAGCATCGAGGCGATGGTGACTTCTACGCCGGCAAGGCGGAAGGCCGAACCGGGGAACAGTTCCGGCATCACATGCGGATGCTGGCCGCCGGTCAGCCTGAGGCCGACGGCGATCAGCCCGACCAGCAGCGCGACCGTGACCGCGGCCTTGGTCGAGGCGCTGGATTCTGCGAACCAACGCGTCATCACATAGCCGATGGCAACGCCGACGAACGTGCCGACGAGAATGCCGGCGAACACCGAAGGCCATGTCGGATAGCCCGCCTCCGTCAGCGCGATCAGCGCGAAGGTTCCCGCCGTGCCGATCGCGGCACCGGTGAAATTGACCACCGAGACCAGCCGGTAGGTGAAGACGGCACAGACGCCGAGGAGGGCGTATGTCCCTCCCGCCGTCAGCCCCGCCACCGCGGATGTGAGCAATGCGTCCATGACCCGTCCTGCGAGAAAAAAGCGGGCGGCGGACGATGCCGCCGCCCAGGGAGGAAGTCCAGGGAGGAACCCTATTTGACGTCCGGCAGGTGCACCCAGTCCGCCGTCTCGACCATCCACTTGCCCTTCTCGAGCTTCATGACCTTGGTCGCGCGCATCGGCGAATGCGTCCTGCCCTCGCCGAAGACGTAAGGCGAGCCGGCGAGCGGATTGGAGATCGGCTGCATCTTCAGCAGAGCGGCATTGACGCTGTCACGCGTGACCTCGCCGTCGATGCTGCCGACGACCTTGAGGAACATCTGCGCGGCGAGATAACCGCCCTGCGAGAAGGCGGTGAGCGGCCGGTTCGCCTTCTTCATGGAGGCGATCCAGTCGGCGTTGGCCGCCGAGTCCGTCTCGGTATAGGGCTCCCACTCGGTGCCGGCATAGATCGGCTGCTTGGTGTCGGCCAGCGCCTTGGCCACCTGCTCGGTGTAGCCCGGCGCCAGGAAAAGCCAGTTGATGCCGGTGATCTTCTGCGCGTCGACCGTCTTGATGAGCTGCACCACCTGCGGCTCGACCTGGTTGGTCAGCACGGTGTCGCAGCCGGCGTCGCGCGCCTTGATCACATAGGGCGTCAGGTCGCCCTGGAACGGCAAGGTGAGATCGAGGACATGGATCTTCTGGCCGGTGATTTTTTCCCAGTCCTCGATGCTCTTCTTGTAGGCTTCCTGCGTGCCGCCGATGATGATGAAGAAGGCGCACAGCTTCTTCGACTTCAGCACGTTGGTGGCGTAGTAGCCCATCGCCGTCGTCAGCGTAAACGGACCGACATTGACGGGCGCGATGTTGGGCGAGGAGAAGCAGGCGGCGTCGACGCCGAGCCCCTGGATGGAGCGGATGTCCTTACGGGCATAGGTGGCGCCGTTCACCGCGCAGTCGAGCAGGCTGGCCGAGCCGACCAGCGCCACGGCTTCCTTGTTGTCGATCAGGTCGCGCGCCGCCTGCGCCGCCACGGCCGGGTCGGCCTTGTCGTCGGCGATGGTGTAGTCGATCTTGCAGCCGTTGATGCCGCCGGCGGCGTTGATCGTATCGAAGGCGGCCTGCGTCGCCTTCGGCACCTCGCTGAAATCGGCGGGGCCGGTGATGGTCGATACGGCACCGACCTTGATGACACCGCCGCTACAGGTCGGACCTGCGGCCGAGGCGGTTCCCGCCATCGCGCCGAGGCCAAGGGCGGCGAGCGACGCCGCAAGCAGGCTTGATTTCCACGTCATGTTGCACTCTCCCATTATATTCACTCCCTCACGCCGCCGAACGGATCGGCGGATCGATGCTGCCGGCGGCGATGCCGGCGAATTTCACAAGCGTCTTTTCGATCGTCTCACGCGCGATGCCGCGCACGATGAACACCAGCCGCGTGCGATGGTCGGCGGAAGGCCAGGCATCCAACCGCACCGGCGGGTGAAACACATGCTGCACGCCATGCAGCACCATCGGCCGCTCCGGATCGTCGGCACGGCAGACCAGCCCCTTCATGCGCAGCATGTCCTCGCCCTTCAGCATGGCGACGTAGTCCAGCCAACGCGCGAAGGACGCCCACTCCACCGGCTCGTCGATGACGAAGCTGTAGGAGCGGATGCCGTGGTCGTGGGCATGATGATGGTGGGAATGGTCGTGATCGTGATCGCAATCCGGTCCGCACTCGTGGCCGGCATGGTCATGCCCATGTCCCGCCAAAGCGACGGCTTTCTCCAGCCAGGCTGCCAGCCGCTCCCGCTTGCCGGCCTCGTTCTCGGCCAACGCGTCCAGCGCCGCGAAATCCGCCTCGCCGTTGCTGGCGATGCCGCGGCTGGCGGTCGGCGCCAGCGCATCTAGCCGCCGGACGAGCGCCTCCACCGTTTCCGGCGAAGCGAGGTCGGTCTTGGTGACGAGCAGATGATCGGCGACGGCAACCTGCTTGGCCGCCTCGGCGTGACGCTCCAGCGTCCCAAGCCCGTTGACCGCATCGGCGGTGGTGACGACGCCGCCGACACGGAAGCGCGACGCAAGATCCGGCTCGGCGATCAGCGTGTGCAGGATCGGCGCCGGGTCAGCCAGCCCCGTGGTCTCGATAACGACGCGGCGCAGCGGCGGCGTCTCACCTTCGCGGCTCCGGCGCTCCAGTTCCTTCAACGTCTCGACCAGATCGCCGCGCACCGTGCAGCACACGCAACCGTTGTCGAGCAGCGTGAACTGCTCCTCGCTCGCCTCGATCAGCAGGTGGTCCAGCCCGACCTCGCCGAACTCGTTGACGATCACCGCCGCCCCCGCCATGGCGGGCCGGCGCAGCAGCTGGTTCAGCAGGGTCGTCTTGCCGCTGCCGAGAAAGCCGGTCAGCACCGTGACGGGGATTTTGGCGGCCTTAACCCCGCTCATAAACCTTCCTCCCCTCGAACCAGGTCGAAAGCACTTTCGTGTCGGCGATCTCGTCGGACGGCACCTCCAGCACGTTGCGCTCGAGCACGATGAAATCGGCCGACTTGCCGATCTCCAGCGAGCCGATCGTGCCGTCCAGGCCCATGACGCGGGCGGAATTGATGGTGAAGATTTCCAGCACGGTCGCGATATCCAGCGCCTGTTCCGGCCACAGCGACTCGCCGGCGAAATCGCCGGACGGGTTCTGCCGCGTCACCAGCCCCTCCATGCCGTTCCACGGATCGGGATTGGGAATGACTGGCCAGTCGGAGCCGCCCGCCATCAGCGTGCCGGCCGCCAGCAATTCGCGGTTCGGCCAGAAGCGCGTGGCGCGCTCCACGCCCATCGTCTGCTTGTGGCCTTCGAGGAAGGCGGTCGGATACCAGATGAAGGGCGACAGGTCCGCCGCCACGCCGAGTTCGGCGAAGCGCCTGATGTCGGCCGGCGCGATGTAGCTGGCATGGGCGATATGGTGGGTAAGCTTCGTCGGCCCGTTGAAGGAACGGACCACGTCGATGGCGTCCAGCGCCTGCGTGACGGCGGCATCGCCGGCGCAATGGATTTTCACCGACAGGCCGAGCTTTTCGCAGCGGCCGACCCAGCGCACCAGTTCCGGCACGCTGGCCAGCGTCGTGCCGCGGAAGCAGCAGCCGAACACCGGGTCGGGCGTATAAGGCTCGTGGAAGGCGGCGGTGCGGGCGCCCGGCACGCCATCGAGGAAGACCTTGGTGAAGTCGGGGCGGACATGGGCGCTGCGGAACGTCTCGCGCAGCGCGAAAAGCTCCTCGCCGGCGATGCCGAACATGAAGGACGGCTCCGTCACAGGCATGGCGGCCGACGCCCAGGCGGTGAGTTCGCCGCGATCGTCCAGCCCCTTCAGCGCCCCCATCACCGGCTGCATGGCGGCCGCATCGAGGAAGGCTGTGACGCCGTGCTCGTTCAGCGTGGCGATGGAATGCGCCATAGCCGCGCGGTCCATCTCGTCGGTGTAATGGCCGGACGAGACGATGGCGCGCTCGATCATGCCGGAAGCCGATTCGATCATCAGCCCGGTCAGCGCGCCGGTCTTCGGGTCGCGGCCGAAGCTGCCCTGCTCCGGATCGGTATTCGCGCTGGTGACGCCGGCAAGCTTCATCGCCGCCGTGTTGACCCAGCGATTGTGGTAGGTGTCGTCGCGCAGCAGCACCGGCCGGCCGAGGCTCGCCTCGTCGAGCAGGCGCAGCGACTCCTCGGTGTTGACGGTGGCGATCAGATCGCTGCCCCATTGCGCGCCGATGATCCATTTGCCTTCCGGCGTTTTCTCGGCCGCCGCGCGCACCTTCTGCAAAATGCTGTCGCGGCGCTCCATGTTGGAGATGCGCAGCTCAAACAAAGCCGCCTGCCCGCCCATCATCATGTGGGTGTGGACATCGACGATGCCCGGCATCGCCATGCGCCCATCGAGATCGAGCACGCGGGTCCCCTCGCCGATAAGCGGCTTTACCGCCGCCTCATCGCCCACCGCGATGATACGGCCGCCGCGCACAGCGAAGGCGCTCGCCCACGAGCGCGCGCTGTCGACCGTATAGACACGGCCGTTCAGCACCACGAGATCGGCGGCTGCTGGCTTGCTGGACATTTTTCGACTTCCTCCCTCGATCTTCCGGTTTGTGCGGCGCTCCTCCTGCGCCGTCACACCGCCCTGTTCTGTGTCGGCGGCCGGCCGCCGCCGTCCGCCACCAGCACCGCGCCGGTGACGAAGGATGCCTCGTCCGACGCCAGGAACAGGCAGCACGATGCGATTTCGGCCGGCTCGGCCACGCGCCTGAGCGCGATGCGTTTCGTCAGCGCGGCGAACTCGGCCTCAGGCGTCGAGCCGTTGCGATGGGCGGCCTCGCGCATCTCCTGTTCGCTCATCGGCGTGCGCACCCAGCCCGGCGCCACCGCGTTGGCGCGGATGCCGTCCGGCCCGTGCGCGAAGGCGAGGCTGCGCGTGTAGGAAACGAGCGCCGCCTTGCTGGCCGAATAGGCCGCGTTCTGCGCGGCTGCGTTGAAGGCGCCGACGGAAGCGATGTTGACGATCGCCCCGCCCCGCCGCTTGAGCAGCGGAAGGGCCGCGCGGCACACCTTCATCGCGCCGGTGACGTTGACGGCGAAGCTGCGCTCCCAATCCTCGTCGGTGACGCTTTCCGGCTCGTCCTCGATCATCAGGCCGGCGGCGTTGACGACGATATCCAGCCGCCCGCCGCAGGCTTCGACGGCGGCGGCCACATCGGCACCCTTGACAATATCGCCATGGACGGCAACGCCCTTGCTTGCTATGGCGGCCTCAGCAAGTGCGGCCCCGCCGAGGCCGAACAGCACGACCTCAGCGCCTTCGCGGGCAAACAGTTCGGCGGTGGCAAGGCCCATGCCGGTCGCCGCCCCCGTCACCAGCGCCGTGCGCCCTGCCAGCCGGCCGCTCATGTCGCGCCCCACTGGCTTTCGACGGCAAAACCCGTCTCGGGCAGCACCAGCCCGCCGTCCACGACGATGGTCTGGCCGGTGACGTATTTCGCCTGTTCGGAGGCGAGGTAGAGCATGGCGAAGGCGATGTCGTCGGCCTCGCCGAAATGGCCGGCCGGAATGAAGCGGCTGATCTTCGCCATCGTCTCGGGCCGGCTCATCGTCCCGCGTCCCGGCTTCTCGATGAAACCCGGCTCGACGCCGTTGACGGTGATGCCGTCGCGCGCGAACTCGAAGGCGGCGCCCCGGATGAAGGCGTTGACGCCGGCCTTGGCCGCCGAATAGTGGACACCGCCGCCCATCGCCTGCCTGGACGACACCGACGAGGTGACGAGGATGCGGCCGAAGCGGTTGGCCCGCATGACGGGCGCCGCCGCCTGCGCCAGCCAGAAGCAGGCCTTCAGGTTGAGCGCCAGCGCCTCCTCCAGCCCGTTCTCGTCCATCTCGTCGATGGTCGCCCACGGACAGCCGCCGGCATTGTGGACGACGATATCGAGTTTTTCGCCCTCGCCCGCCGCGTCCTTGACCAGCCGTGCGAGATCGCTTCGGCCAAGTCCGGGGAGTGGCACGGCCCGCGCCGACAGACCGCGCGCGCGCAAATCCTCGGCCAAAGCCTCGGCGACATCCAGCGTCCGGTTGGCGACGACGACGGAAGCGCCCGCCTCGGCCAGCCGCGTGACGATGGCGGCGCCGATGCCGCGTCCGCCGCCGGTCACCAGCGCCGTCCTGCCGGAAAGGTCGAAGGGCTTCGCCATCGCTCAGACCACGCCCGCTTCGCGCACGAGATCGACGAAGCGCGAGAACACTTCGGTATGGCGCCCTACGTCTTCGGCGGAGGTTGCCGGGCACATCAGGAACATGGTGTGGAACGGCGTCACCAATATGCCCTCGTTCATGTAGAAGGCGTGCAGCAGCGTCTCCAGGTCGCCGCGCCGGCTGGCGATCACCTCCGCGCCGTTCTTCGGCGGCCGCGGCATGAACATGATTTCCGCGCGCGCGCCGGTCTGCGTGACGTGCCACGGCAGTTGATGTGTCTCGACGATCCGGCGCGCATCCTCCGCCAGCAGCGAGGCATTGGCGATCATCGTCTCAAAATTGGCCGGCGTCAGCACATGCTCCAGCACCGCGCGCATGGTCGCCACCGTCAGCGCGTTGCCGGCCAGCGTGCCGCCGATGCCGAGATGCGCCGATTGGCGCACACGCGGATCGACCTTGGGCACGATTTTCCACAACCGTTCGGCCACGTCCTGCGAGGTGCCGAAAATGCCGGCCGGAATGCCGCCGGCGATCGCCTTGCCGGCCACCAGCATGTCCGGCTCCAGCCCGTGCAGCGCCGTATAGCCGCCGGGGCCGCTGGAGATGGTGTGCGTCTCGTCGATGATCAGCAGCGTGCCGGTGCGCCGGGTGATTTCGCGCAGCGCCGCATGAAACCCCTCGGCGACCGGGATCATGCCGAAATTCGTCATCAGCGGCTCGGTCAGCACGCAGGCGACGTCCTCGTCGGCCAGCGCCCGTTCCAGCGCCTCGACGTCGTTGAACTCGACCACTTTCGAGACGGCGGCGTGATTCACGCCGTTAGGGTGGATCATGTTGCGCAGGCCGACCTTGCCGTCGCGGATCTCGACATGCGCCTCCTCGACGCCGCCGTGATAGCAGCCCGAGAAGACCAGCACCTTCGGCCTGCCGGTGATCATGCGGGCGATGCGGATGGCGCCGCGATTGGCGTCGGTCGCCGACGTCGTCAGCGTCCAGTAAGGCAGGCCGAAGCGGCGCGAAAGCTCGGCGCCGACCCACAGACTGTCCTCAGTCGGCAGCATCATGGTGGTGCCGCGCCGCAGTTGCCGCACAGCCGCCTCCGTCACCGCCTCCGGCGCATGGCCGCACATTCCGCCGGTGTCGCCGAGCGCGAAATCGACATAGTCGTTGCCGTCGACGTCGCGGATATGGGCGCCCCTCGCCTCGGCCGCATAGACGGGAAAGCCGCCGGCCCAGCGCCGCATCCAGTGCGATGGCCCGCCATAGAGGAAATGTTCTTGCCCCTTCCGCCAGTCCTCGAACGAGCGCGGATGGGTCTTACGAAACCGCTCCTGCTCGCGGTCGATCAGTTGATCGACCCTCGCGGCGGACGATTCCCGTGTGGCCGGTTCCGTCAACGCTTCCTCCCACGGATGACGGTGGACATTCGCATGCAGTCGGTTCAATATTCGAACCACTGTTTTGCATAGTAAGCCACAGTGGCGGCGCGCGCGTCCACTGTCAAGTTAATTCACACGCGAAGTATCTTGTCGCCGCCACTCGGAATCCAAACCATGAGCACCGTCGGCAAAGCCGCTTCCCTGCTGGAGCTTTTCACCATGGCGGAACCGGAGATCGGGCTGTCGGACCTCGCCCGGCGCGCGCGTCTCGACAAGGCGACGGCGCGGCGCCTGCTGGTTGCGCTGGCCGAGCACCGGCTGATCGAACAGGAGCCGGCGAGCCGGCGCTACAGGCTGGGCGCCGGCCTGTCGCGGCTGGCGCGCATCCGCGACGCCAACTTCCCTTTCGCGCGCGTCGCCGCACCGGTGATGAGGAGCCTTGCCGAAGAAACCGGCGAAACCGTCCACCTTTCGGAATTCAGCGCCGGCGCGCTGCTGACGGTGCATGTCGAACTGTCGGCCAAGGCCAATCGCGTCAACGTCAACGCCGGCCAGATCCTGCCGCTGCACGGCACGGCGTCGGGCCTCGCCTTCCTCGCCTTCTCGCGTTCAGCCGCAACGGAAGCTTATCTCGACAAGCCGCTGGAAAGATTCACCACTCACACGCTGACGGATCGCGCCAACCTCGCCGAGCAGGTCAGGCTGACGGCCGCGCGCGGCTATTCGCGCAGCGCCCAGGGCTATGAAGACGGCGTGCACAGCATCGCCGCCCCGATCCTCGGCGCCGACAACCATGCCATCGGCGCGCTGTCGGTCGCCTCGCCGCTGTCGCGCGTGGATGACGCCGCCGCAACCGCGCAGGCCCTCGCGGTCATGACAGCCGCCTGCGAGATCGCCGCCCGCCTCACCGGCGAACCGCTGCTACCGCGCTGAAGTCGGGGACGATTCCCAAAAGGAACCATCAACTCTCGAAGTCGCCGAACACGTCCTGCAAGCGGGTCAGCCGATCGACGCGCTGGTTCACCTTGTCGCCGAGCTCGACGATGATGTGGGAGATCATCAGGTCCATCAGCGACACGGTGATCGCCGCCCCGTCCCACAGCGGGCCGCGCGCGCCCGGCATGACCAGCGCCACGTTGGAAACGTCCTGCGCCCACACGCAGGCGTCGTCGGTCAGGAGGATCACCTTGACGCCCGCCGCGCGCGCCTCCTCAGCCAGCCGGCGCGCCTTGCTGGCAAAGCGGCGGACGTCGAACAGGAACAGGCAGCGGTTCTCGACGCTGCCGTCGAGCAGTTCGACATAGGTGCCGTTCAGCCCGTCCACGAATTCGACGCGCGGCCGGGCATAGGAAAGCTGGCTGGAAAAATACTGCGCCACGCCGCGCACGTTCTGGTAGGCGGCGACGAAGACCTCCTCGGCATCGATCAGGAGATCGATCGCCTGGTTCCACTCGGCCGACATGGTGATTTCGTAGATATGGCCGAGGTCGTCGATCTGTTGCTGGATGAGCGCGGCGATCAGCTTGCCTTCGCGCGCATCCCGGCGCAGCCGCTCGAAATTGCCCTTCACCTGCCAGCCGGTGCGGTGCGAACTCTGGCGCATTTCGCGCTTCAGGTCGTCGAGGCCGCCATAGCCGAGACGGCGCAGGTAGCGGCCGACCGTCATCTGGCTGACGCCGACATTCTGGGCGATCGACTTCGCCGTCTCGAACGGTAGTTCGGCGAGGTTGCGCTCGATATAATTGGCGATCAGCACGTCCGACTTGGTCTGCCGCGCGTCGGGAGACTTCAGTTTCGCCGCAATGTCTCTCGCCATCTGCCCTGCCCTTCGGCGGCGCGGCCGGCCTGGATGGGAACCGGCCGCGCCATCCAGTTACGATTCTACTGCGCGGTCTTGATCGTCGTCCACATGCGGTCATACTTGCGGATATCGGCGCCGAGATCGACGAAGATCTGCAACCGCTTCATGACGTCGTCCGGCGGATTGATCTCCTTGGAGTTCTTGAGGTTCTCCGGCTCCAGCGCGCGCGCCGGCACGTTCGGCGTGCCGTTGGTCTGCTGGGCGATGTTGAGCGCCGCCACTTCCGGCCGCGTGTAGAACTCCATGAACTTCTTGGCGTTTTCCTTGTTCGGCGCCGTCTTCAGGACGCAGATGTCCTCCTGGTACATCGTCGCGCCCTCTTCGGGAATGACGTAGCCGAGCGTCTTCGGGTCCTGGAGCACGTCGATCATGGCGCCGACGAAATAGTGCGCGGCGGCGATGTCGCCCGCCCACACCATCGGCCGGCTCTCATAGGTGAAGGCCGCCACATAGGGCTTCATGTCGATGATGGTCTGCGCGGCCTGCTTCAAGTCTTCCGGATCGGTCGAGTTGACCGACTTGCCGTTGAGGATCAGGCCGACGCCCAGCACCTCGCGCATGTCGTCCAGCAGCGCGAACTTCAGGTTCTTGGCCTTCACCGTGGCGATCAGGTCCTTCCAGCCGGTGATGTCCTTGCCGAGCACCTTGCGGTTGTAGCCGATGCCCACCGTGCCCCAGGCATAGGGCAGGCAGTATTCGCCCTTCGGGTCGGTCTTGGCCCGCAGGAACTGCGGGTCGATGTTCTTGAAGCCCTCGTACTGGTTGATGTCGGTCTTCTCCAGCAGGTCCAGATTGGCCATGATGTCCTGCATGTAGACGGACGGGAAGACGATGTCGTAGCCGGTGTCGCCGGTGCGCACCTTGGCCAGCATCTCGTCGTTGGACGAATAGGTGTCCAGCTTGACCTTGATGCCGGTCTCCGTCTCGAACTTCTTCAACACCTCGGGATTTATGTATTCGCCCCAATTGTAGATGTTGAGCTGGCCCTCGGCGCCGGCCGGCGCCACGAACATGCCGACCGTCAGCGCCGTCGTGCAAACGATGCCGGCCAGCCAGCGCGCCGCAGCCCGGCGCGTCGGCGCCCCGAACTCGGTCTTGTAGTCCTTCTTCATAAGTCGCTCCTCCGCTTGGGCCGGAACCGCCGCAACGTCCTCCGCCGGCGTCCTGCCTGTCGACGGGACTGCATCCCGTCCATTGACATTCACATGTTAATGATATCAAGGTAACTCAAATAAACAACAGATATCGAAATAACATTATACGGACGGGGAATCGCATGGGAGAACATATCGTCCAGCTCGAACGGGCGACGAAGGCGTTCGCCCTGCCCGAAGGCGGCACCATAACGGCGCTGCACGGCATAGACCTCGACGTCGAGCGCAACGAGTTCCTCACCCTGCTCGGCCCCTCCGGCTGCGGCAAGACCACGCTGCTGCATGCCATTTCCGGTTTCGTCCAGCTCGATGCGGGCAAGGTGCGCATCGACGGCGACGACGTCACCGAGCGTCCGCCGCACCGCCGCCCGGTCAACACCGTGTTCCAGAACTATGCGCTGTTCCCGCATATGAGCGTCGGCAGCAATGTCGGCTACGCGCTGGACATCGCCCGCACCGACCGCAAGGAGCGCAACCAGCGCGTCGGCTCGGCCCTCGAACTGGTCGGCCTCGGAGGGTTGGAAAACCGCCTGCCACGCCAGCTTTCGGGCGGCCAGCAACAGCGCGTGGCGCTGGCGCGCGCCATCATCGCCCGGCCGAAACTGCTGCTGCTCGACGAGCCGCTGTCGGCGCTAGACCGCAATCTGCGCCAGGCCATGCAGATCGAACTGAAGACCCTGCAAGCCGAACTCGGCATCTCCTTCATCTTCGTCACCCACGATCAGGAAGAAGCGCTGACCATGTCCGACCGGCTGGCCGTGCTCAACAAGGGCCTGATCCAGCAGATCGATACGCCCCGCACCGTCTACGACCGGCCGACCAACGCCTTCGTCGCAAGCTTCATCGGCGCCTCGAACCTGTTCGAAGGCACCGTCCGCCGCTCCAGTGCAAGCACGACGGTCGCCACCGCCGACGGATTGCAGATCGAGGCGGCCTGTGCCGGCGGCTGGAAACCCGGCGACGGCGCCGCCGCCACCGCGCTCATTCGCCCCGAACAGTTCGCGCTCGCCGGCGCCGGCGCGACGGGACCGACGATCGAGATTGCAATCGAACAGGTCGTCTTCACCGGCCTCACCTTCCAGATCCACGGCCATACGGCGTCCGGCCGCAAGATCGTCGCCATCATAGCGGCCATTCGCCGGGCCGACGTTGCCCAGGCCGAGAAGGACGGCAAGGTCCGGCTCGGCTACGATCCTGCCGCCGTCCACCTGCTGCCCGACGATGCGCCGGCCGCGAACGAGGCAGTTGCCGGGGTGGCGGCATGAGCACGTCTTCGCTGCACCGCCGGCGTCTGGCCCATCTCGGCATCCTGCTCGGGCCGGCGAGCGGCTTCCTCGCCATCTTCTTCCTGTGCCCGCTCGTCATCATGCTGGTCTACAGCTTCCTCGAGCCGGGGCTCTACGGCGGCGCGGAATGGGTCTTCTACCCGGACAATTACGGTCGCATCCTCGGCTTCGCCAATCCCGACTTCGAGGTCTACGATCCCGTCTACATCGCCATTTTCCTGCGCTCGCTGCGCATCGCGCTGGTGACTGTCGCCGCAACGCTGCTGGTCTGCTATCCGGCCGCCTTCCAGATCAGCCGGCTGCCCAGCCGCTGGAAGAACTTCGCGCTGTTCCTCATCACCCTGCCCTTCTTCGCCAGCCTGATCGTGCGGCTGTTCATCTGGGTGCTGATCCTGAAGAAGACCGGCTTCGCCAACATGGTGCTGACCAGCCTGCACATCGTTTCCACGCCGGTGGAGCTGATCTACACCGAAGGCGCCATCGTCATCGGCATGGTCTACGTCTTCATCCCCTTCATGTTCCTGCCCGTCTACGCCAGCGTCGAAAAACTCGACTGGTCGCTGGTGCGCGCCTCGCAGGACCTCGGCGCCAACGGCTTCCAGACCTTCTGGCGGGTGATCTTCCCGCTGACGCTGCCCGGCGTCATCGGCGGCTCGATCATCGTCTTCATCCCGGCGCTCGGCAACTTCATCGTGCCGGCCGTGCTCGGCGGCGCCAAGGTGATGATGCTCGGAAACCTGATCGAGCAGCAGTTCCTCGGTGCCCGCAACTGGCCGTTCGGCGCTGCCCTTGCCATGCTGGTGATGGCGGCGGTGCTGGCCATCCTGTTCTTCTACATCCGTTTCGAGGCGCGCCGCGGCGACGACGCGCCCGTGCTGCGCTGAGGTCCGCCATGGGTTCGCTCCGCAATGTCGGCGTCGTCGGCCTGTTCGGCTACACGATCCTGTTCTTCACCTTCATCTATCTGCCGATCGTGCTGATCGTCGCCTACTCGTTCAACGCCGACCCGATCAACATGATGAACTGGTCCGGCTTCACCTTCGACTGGTATCGCCAGATCTTCGGCCTCAAGAACACGGTGTCGGAAAACGCCCTTTACATCGAATCGACCGAGCAGCTCCTGAACGCGCTGCGCAACAGCCTGACGGTGGCCGCCTTCACGACCACCATCGCCACCGTGCTCGGCACCGCCACCGCGCTCGCCCTCTACCGCTTCAACTTCCTCGGCAAGAAATTCTACCGGGTGCTGCTGTTCGCGCCCATGCTGATGCCCGACATCGTGCTCGGCATCGCTCTCCTGATCTTCTTTGTCGGCGCCGGCGTTTCGCTAGGACTGAAGACGATCATCGCCGGCCAGTGCAGCTTCCTCGTCTCCTACGTCTTCATCGTCGTCTCGGCCCGGCTCGCCGGCATGGACCGCTCGCTGGAGAACGCCTCGGCCGACCTCGGCGCCGACGAATGGACGACCTTCCGCCGCATCATCCTGCCGCAGGCGATGCCGGGCGTCATCGGCGGCGCCCTGCTCGCCTTCATCATCTCGATGGACGACCTCGTCATCACCTACTTCATCTCCGGCGTTGACACCCAGACGCTGCCGATCTTCATTTTCGGCATGCTCAGGCGCGGCATCAAGCCCGAGATCAACGCCATCGCCACGCTGATGCTCCTGTTTTCTTTTGCGGTCGCCTCGCTCGGCCTTTACTTCCGCTCGCGGCGCGGTTGACCAGGGACTTATCATGACAGACCACATGCAATCGATCCGCGCCCGCGACCTCGGGCTCGACCTGTCCGGCAAGACCGGTCCCTTGAACGCCATCACGGATGTCCCGGACATCGCGGTGGGCTTGCGCACCATCATCGAAGACAAGCCGCGCCCCGGCCGCAACAGACTGGTGCGCACCGGCGTCACGGCAATCCTGCCGCATGCCGGCTCGCCCTCGCCGCGGCCAATCTGGGCCGGCATCAGCCGCTTCAACGGCAACGGCGAGATGACCGGCAGCCACTGGATCGAGGACGGCGGCTATTTCGTCGGCCCGGTTCTCATCACCAACACCCACGCCGTCGGCATGGCGCACCATGCGGCGGTGAAGTGGATGCTCGGGCACTATCCCGAAACCTACGGCGTCGGCGATCCGCTGTGGCTGATGCCGGTGGTGGCCGAAACCTATGACGGCCTGCTCAACGACATCAACGGCCAACCCATCGGCGAGGCCGACGTGCTCGCCGCCCTCGACGGCGTGAAGGGCGGCCCTGTCGCCGAAGGCAACACCGGCGGCGGCACCGGCATGATCGCCTACGAATTCAAGGGCGGCACCGGCACCGCCTCGCGTCGGGTCGAGATCGGCGGTCGTCCCTATACGATCGGCGTGCTCGTGCAGGCCAATTTCGGCATGCGCGATTGGCTGACCGTGCTCGGCGCGCCGGTCGGCCGGCACATGCGCGAGAACCTCCTGTTCGGCAAGGTGGGCGAGCGCGGTTCCATCATCGTCGTCATCGCCACCGACTTGCCGCTGGCTCCGCACCAGTTGCGGCGGCTGGCGCGGCGCGGCGGGCTCGGCATCGGCCGCACCGGCACGATGGGCGGCAACGGCTCGGGCGATATCTTCCTCGCCTTCTCGGTCGCCAATGAGCGGGATCTGCCGCATCGGGCGCCCGCCCTGGCCGGTTTCGAGATGCTGAACGACGAACGGCTGGACCCCGTTTACGAGGCGACGGTGCAGGCCGTCGACGAATCGGTGCTGAACGCCATGGTCGCGGCCCGCCCGATGGGCGGCACCGAATGGGACAAGGCCAGCGTGGCGGCCATCGATCATGCCGAGCTGGTGAAAATTCTCGGGCGTTACGGCAGGCTGCGCCGGGCTTAGCGCTCGAATACTTCCGTACCGCATGAATAAATGGCGGCGGTCATTGCCCCGTCAATGATTAGCGTGTTAACTTCCTTCTCGCGTGCAGGCTCGCCTTCGCGCACGTCCGGCAAACCCGCATCAAGACGGGGGACCTGATAGGAGGAAACAGTATGCGTGCTGCCGCCCATCATGTGGACGTCGCCGACGGCGATGCCTTCCTGTCCACCTCACGCATGATCTTCGGCCCGATCACCCAGCGCTTCGCCCGCGGCGCCACGCCGTTCGCCCCTGAACTGCTGTCGGTCCGCCTCGGCGTCTGCCGCCTGTCGGAAATCCGCGCCATGCAGCATCTGGTCATCAGCGACCGGGCCTTCCGGCGCAGCTTCGACCCCGATTCCATCAAGATCCTGATGCAGCGCTCCGGCCACAGCCGGTTCGAGCAGCAGTTCCACACGGTCGAGCTGAAACCCCAATCGGCCATCATCTACGACCCGGTGCGCAGTTACTCGCTGCAAAACCTGTCGAGCGTCGACCAGCTCATCCTGCAAGTGCCGCGCTCCACCTTCGGCGACGACACGCTGGCCCGGCTGACCGCGCCCGTGCCGCTGCCGGCCGGCGACGACAGCCTGACCCATATCGTGTCCGGCCTCATGCAGATGGCGATCGGCGAGGCGCACCGCATGGACGAGGCCAGCTGCCGGCGCGTCGGCGAAAGCCTGATCCAGCTCGTCAACGGCCTGATCTGCTGCAAGCCGGCCGCGCAGGAAACCCGCCGCTCGCCACTCCAGGCCCTGCGCGAGCGCATCGTCGCCTATATCGACGCAAACCTGGCGCGCTCCAATCTCTCGGCCGAGGATATAGCGCGCCACATGGGCTGCTCGCGCCGCTACCTGCACCGCGCCTTCGAGGGCGAGGACATGACGCTGGAGCGGCTGATCTGGGACCGCCGGCTGGAGCGCAGCCGCGAGGACCTTTTGTCGCCCGACAGGCGCGGCGCCTCCATCTCGGAGATCGCCTTCGCTTGCGGCTTCAATTCGAGCGCCCACTTCTCGCGCGCCTTCAAGGGCAAGTACAAGGTCGCCCCGCGCGAACTGCGCGAAGGAACGGAAATCCCCTTGCACTGAAGTCGCTTTTCCTTCTCCCCCGTTCGCGGGGAGAGGAAATCCATCACCCCCGTCGCATCAGGCCGGGCAGGCCGAAGCTCAGCCTTGTCAGACCTTTCGGCAGGAACAGCATCGCCAGGATGATCGCCACGCCGGACACGACCGGGTGATAGTCCGGCACGAGGATGCGCGCGGCGTCGAAGACGGCGTACATGATGAACGCGCCGACGATCGGTCCCATCACGGTTCCGGTGCCCCCCACCACAGTCATCATCAGCGGCAGAAGCATCCAGTTGAGGTCGAAGACCGAATCCGGCCCGACATGGAAGAGATAGTAGGTGAACAGGCTGCCGGCGACGCCGCTGATGAAGGCGCTGCCGGCGAAGGCGGCGATCTTCACCTTGAGCGTATCGATGCCGTTGGCGGATGCCGCCATTTCGTCGTCGCGCACGGCAATCAGCGCCAGCCCGTAGCGCGACCGCATCAGCAACCTCATGCCGACGGCGACGGCGACCGTCAGGCCGAGCCCGGTCCAGTAGTGCGGCAGCAGCGTCTCGAAGGTGCTGGCCGGCGCCACGATGCCGAAAGCGCCGCCGGTGAAAGTGCCGCCGTTGATGAACAGCACCTTGACGATCTCGCCGAAGCCGAGCGTGCCCAGTGCGAAATAGTCGCCGCGCAGTTTCGACAGCAGCGGCAGGCCGACGAGCGCGGCCGCCACTGCCGCCACCAGACCGGAAAGCGCCATCGTCACCGGGTCGAAGTAATAGATGCGCGGATGGCTGTCGTAGAGCGAACCCCACAGATAGTTGCCGCTCCACAGGATCGCCGTCGCATAGGCGCCGAGGCCGAAGAAGGCGTGGCTGCCGAGGCTGATCTGACCGCCGAAGCCGGCGATCAGGTTCCACGCCTGCGCCAGGATCGCATAGACGAAGACGAAGAACAGGAAGCTGAAGGCATAGGAATCCACCGCCCCCGGCCACAGCGGCAGCAGCGCCAGTGCGACCGCCAACACGCCCCACATCCAGTACGTCCAGCGCATCGTCATGCCTTCTTGTAGGGCCGGCCGAACAGGCCTTCGGGCTTGAACATGAGAACGGCGAGGAAGACGCCGTACGCGACGGCGTTCGTCCAGCTGCCGCCGACGAAGAACTGCACATAGGCTTCGATCAGGCCGAGGATGATGCCGCCGGCCAGCGCGCCGGCGACGCTGCCGATGCCGCCCAGCGCAAGCGCCACCAGCGCCTTCAGGCTGAAGATGAAGCCGGCGAAGGGATTGAACGGGAAGGTGGTGGCGACCGCGACGCCCGCCGCGCCGGCGAGCGCGATGCCGATGGCGAAGGCGATGGCGTTGACCCGGTGCGGGCTGATGCCCATCAGGCTTGCCGCCGTCATGTCCTCGGAGGCGGCGCGCACCGCCTTGCCGACGAGGGTCTTGCGCAGGAACAACATCACCAGCCCGGTGCCGGCGAGCGCGATGAGGAAACCCATGGTGCGGGTGAACGAGGTGCGGATACCGAGGATATGGATGCCGCTCGCCGTATAGCTGGTGACGACGCCGGCGGTGTTGCCGCCCCACACCACCGTCATCAGGTTTTCCGCCAGGAACATCAGGCCGACGGCGATGAGCAGGGAGATGTTGCGGTCTTCCTCCGCCGCCGCCTTGCGAAACAGGCCCTGGTAGATGAGCCAGCCGGCGGCCAGCCCGACCGGCACGACGATGACCAGCGACAGGAACGGATCGATGCCGAAGCTCTGGAACAGGGCGCGCACGAAATAGGCGGCGAGGATGATCATCGCCCCTTGCGCCAGAAAGATCAGCCGCATCGTGCCGAAGATGAGGCTGAGGCCCACCGCCGCGACGCCGTACATGGCGCCGCCCAGCGCGCCGTTGAGTGAGAGTTGCAGGAAGATCGCGGGCGGAGGCAGGTCGAACATCGTCACAGCTCCAACACGCCCATATAGGCTTTTTGGATTTCGGGATCGGCGATCAGTTCAGCGCCGGTTCCCTGCATGGCGATCTCGCCGGTCTTCAGCACGAAGCCGTAATCGGCGATCTTCAGCGCCTGATGGATGTTCTGCTCGACCAGAAGAATGGTGACGCCCTGCTTGTGCAGCGTCTCGATCAGGGAAAACATCTGCTGCACCACCAGCGGGCTGAGGCCGATCGACGGCTCGTCAAGGATGAGCAGTTTCGGATCGGACATCGTCGCCCGCGCGATCGCCAGCATCTGCTGCTCGCCGCCCGACAGCGAGCCCGCTTTCTGGCCGGCGCGCTCCTTCAGCCGTGGAAACAGCGCGTAGGCCTTTTCCAGCGCCTGGCGCATGTTACGCCGTGCCTTCGGCTGGAAAGCGCCGAGTTCCAAGTTCTCCAGCACCGTCATCTGGCGGAACAGACCGCGCCCTTCCGGCACATGGGCGATGCCCAGCCGGGCGATCGCCTCCGGCGCCAGGCCGGCCAGCGGCGCGCCGCCGAGCGTGACCGTGCCGCCCTGCACCGGCACCAGTCCGGAAATGGCGCGGAGCATCGTCGTCTTGCCGGCTCCGTTGGCGCCGACGATCGCCACCACCGTACCCGCATCGACATGGATCGACACGCCCCACAGCGCGCGCACGTCGCCATAGGCGACCTCCAGATCGGTGACTTCAAGCAGCCGGTTCGCCAAGATAGGCCTCGATGACTTTGCGGTTGGCGACGATCTCGGCCGGCGGCCCGTCGGCGATCTTGACGCCGTGGTCGAGCACGACGACCCGGTCGCAGACCTTCATGATGGCGTCGACCTTGTGCTCGACCCACAGGATGGCGATGCCGCGTTCCTGCCTGGTGCGGCGGATGACATCGACCATCTGCCGGATTTCTGTGGGATTCAGCCCCGCCATCGGCTCGTCGAGCAGAAGCAGCGCCGGGCTCGACGCCACCGCGCGCGCGATCTCCAGCAGCCGCCGGTCCGACAGTGTCATATGACGGGTGAGCATGGCGCGCTTGGCCGAAAGCCCGACGAGGTCCAGCGCCTCGTCGGCCGCCTGCGCGGCGTTCTGCGTCCGGCCACCGCCCCCGTAGACGGCGCCGACCATGACGTTCTCGCGCGCCGTCATGGTCAGGAACGTGCGCACCAACTGGAAGGTACGGGCGATCCCCAGCCGGCAAATCTTGTGCGGAGCGACGCCGGTGACGTCCTTGCCCAGAAAACGGACCTTGCCGCGCGTCGGCGCATAGATCGCCGTCATCACGTTGAACAGCGTCGACTTGCCGGCGCCGTTCGGGCCGATCAGGCCGACCAGTTCGGCCCGCGCCACGGAAAGGTCGATGCCGTCGAGCACGACGAGGCCGCCGAAACGCATCTGGATGGATTCGAGACTGAGGATCGTCTCGCTCTGCTGCATCGTCGCTTCCTGCCCCGAAACTCGCCGTCCGCGCGTGCCGTCCGCCCGGCTGTCGAGAACCTGTTGCGGAAACGGCGCCTCTCCCCTCGCAAGAGAGACGCCGCCCCCCGTCCTCCGTTCAGCGCTTGTCCCAGGCCGGTGCCGGCTTGTAGGTCCAGTCGCCGTTCGGATAGATGAGCTGGTGGCGGCCGTGCCACCATTGCGTCGCCACCGAGGGAATGAGGGCGAAGCCCGTCTCGTCGAACTTCAGGTCGCCGACGACGGTGTCCTTGTATTCCTGGTTGAAGATCGCGTCGTGGATCTTGTCGGCGTCGGTCGAGCCGGCGCGCTGGACGGCCTGGAACAGCACCTGCGCGTTGGCATAGAAGGCGCCGACGGTGACGGAATCTTTCTTGAACTCCTTGTCGTAACGCTCGCCGAGTTCCTTGGCGCCCTTGTAGGGGAAGCTTTCCGACCAGAAGCCGTCCGTCAGGACGTAATCGGAATCGGCCCCCAGCGTGTCGTGGAACTCGCCCGTCCAGGTGCCTTTCCAGCCGTGGAAATAGGGCACGGAGAAGCCCAGTTCCTTCATCTGCCGGATCAGCGTGATGGTGTCGGCGGGCGAGCCGAAGACCAGCATGGCGTCGACGTTCGCCGCCTGCAACTTGGTGATCAGCGCCGAGTCGTCCGTCGCGCCGATGGCCCACGGATCGTTGACGGCGAATTCATAGCCGTATTTCTTCGCGGCCGCCTCGAAGCCGGCGCCGAAACCCTTGCCGTCAGGCGAATCTTCCGTCACCAGCGCCGGGTGCTTCGGCCGCTGCTCGGGCGGCAGCTTCTGCCAGATCTCGAACGGCACTTCCGAGCCCGGCCCCGGATGGAAGAAGAACAGCGCCGAATATTTCAGCTTCAGCGGCTGCCATTCGAACGGAAAGGCCGTCGTGATCATGTAGAATTTCTTGTACTTTTCCGCCACGATCGCGCCGGCGATGTTCATCGGCCCCGAATGCGTCGACAAAAGAACGTCGACCTTCTGCACCTTGATGAGATTTTCCAGCGCCGAGGCGACCTTGGCCTCCGAGCTTTCGTCGTCGGCGACGACCAGCCTGACCGGCAGTTTCTTGCCGCCGATCTCGATGCCGCCGGTCTTGTTGATGTCGGCGACGGCCTGCTGGTAGGCCCATTCCTGTTCCTTGCCGTCGCCCGCCAGCGGTCCCGTCAGCGAGATCGGCGCGCCGACGACGATTTCGCCTTCGCCGGCGTTGGCCACGCCCGCATTGGCGAGCGCAAGCGCGCTCGACAAGGCCAGTCCGGCCAGAATTCCCTTCAGCGCATTCCGCATAAGTTCCTCCCGTTGTGATGATGCCGGCACGGCCGCCCCGCTGCCATGCCGCCGACGGCCGCCTCAGTTCATGGCTGCCGCGACCAGTTTGGTGTCGGTGAACTGCTCGAAGCGCAGGACCTTGCTGTCCTTCATGTCCCAGACATGGACGACGCGCGCCGTCATGACCTTTCCGGTCTTGCGGTAGGTTCCCGAATAGGTGCCGATGCCGACGATCGTGCCGTCGCCGTCGACCAGTCGCTCCAGTTTGAAATTGTAACCGTCCCACTCTTCGCCGAGGCGCTTGAACACGCCCTCGATGATCGCCGGAACGCCGACATAAGTGCCCGCGCACGGAAAGCCCGCCATCTCGGTCCATGCCGTCGTCGCCGTCAGCGGCGCCATCATCGCGTCCAGGTCCTTGGTGTCGGAGCCGGCGTAGTGCGCCTTGATCGCTTCGTAGTTCTTGCTCATGGGCGTCGCGCCTGCACCGGTCAGACCGGCACGGCCTCCTTGTCATAGGTCGTGGTGGATTTCTTCTCGATGAAGGCGCCGGCCGGCTTGTTCTCTATGGCGCCGCTGCTGACGACGCCGAGGAACTTCCCGGTCGAGCGCATCGTCTGCCAGTTGTAGAAGAACAGCGAGGCGACCGGGATGATGAACTCGCGGAAGCCGAACACATACTGGCCTTCGTCGAACTTCCAGGTCGTGGCGAGATCGACGTCGCCGTGGCCGCGCTGCACGCCGATCAGGTTCTGCCAGGCGTAGCGCTGCGACGACAGGTAGATGTGCTCGTAGAGGTGGTTCGGGCTGTAGCGGTAGTGCGCGGTGAGGCCGATCAGGTCGCGCGTCGGCCCCGGCTCGATGCCGCCGGCCGGCGGCGCGTCGCCCAGCACGCCGGCCGACCAGACCTGCGCGACGCGCGGCTCGCCCGGCTCTTCGGCGGCTTCGCGCACCCGCTCGCGCACCGACATGACGCGGCCGGTGCGGGTGTTGACGACGAAGGCCTCGTCCACGGTCGGGTGCGCGGCGAAGGTCATGTTGATGAAGAAGGTGTCGGGCGCCACTTCCAGCGCCTCGTACCAGTCGGCACCGGCGTCGGCGCCCTCGCTCCAGGCCACGGTGTTGGCGGCGGTGAAGGCGAGATCGATGGTGCGGCCGGTCTTCAGCGCGATCTTGAAAGTGCGCCCGACGAGCGCGGCGGTCGCCGGCAGCCTGTTGGTGGCGATGCCGGCGGCGAAGTCATCGAAGTGCTTCCAGTCCTTCGGCCTGCTCTGGTCGTTCATCGGAAACTCCTCAACTGATTTCAATCGACAAAGGCTAGGGTCGGCAAATCGACGACGGAAGCGCCGCCGTCGACGGTGAGAATCGAGCCGTTCATCATCACCGCCTCGTCGGAAGCGACGAAGCAGATGACGTTGGACACCTCTTCCGGCGTCGCCGGCCGGCCGAGCGGCACGTCCTTGGTGACGAGCCGATAGGCCTCGTCCACGGACGACAGGCCATGCTTGGCGACAACCACGCCCATCTGCTCGTCGGCCATGGCGGTCGAAACCCAGCCCGGACAGACGATGTTGGTGCGCACGCCCTGGCGCCCGTAGTCGCGCGCCAGCGATTTGCCGAGGCCGATGCAGGCATGTTTCATCGTCACGTAGCCCGCCGCCTGCGGGCCGGCGAACAGGCCGGCAATCGAGGCGACGATGACGATCGAGCCCTTGCGCTGGATCAGGTCCGGCAGGCACTCGCGCGCGGTGACGAAGGCGGTGTCGAGGTTGAGCCGCGTGGCCAGCGCCCAGGTTTCGTCGCTCATCGAAATGGTCGGCCCGACGCCGTGGCCGCCGGCATTGGCGAGCAGGATGTCCACCGGCCCGTAGGTGTCATGGACGATCTTCAGCGCGCCCCGCACGGACGTCGCATCGGCCGCGTCGCCTTCCACGATGAGCCCGCCCGTCTCCTTCGCCACGGCTTCCAGCGGCTGCCGCCGCCGTCCCATCAGCACGACACGCGCGCCCTCGGCGGCCATGCGGCGCGCCGCCGCGGCGCCGATGCCGGTGCCGCCGCCGGTGATGAATGCCGTCTTGCCGGAAAATCTCATCGCTCCCCCTTGATGCCGGTCCGCCGATGCGCAGTCGCGGAAATGTGGCCCGGCGCGGTGCCGTCGTCTTGTCCGAAGGGGAACTTTGTTTTGACTGAACGCGCACTCGCACCCGCGCACGGTTGAACCGGCGGGAGCGCGCTCCTATCGCTTGACGAAAACGACAGCCAGCCGTGCAGGAGGTTTCCATGAACGAGAGAATTGCGCCGCCCATCAGCAGCGCCGCCGCCGCCTTCCTGGCACGCCCGCACCGGCCCTTCGTCGGCGGCCGCTTCATCGATGGTGGCGGCGACAGCCTGCCGGTGGACGATTCCGCCACCGGCGAGATCGTCGCGCAGGTTCCCGAAAGCGGCGCGGCGGTCGTCGACCAGGCGGTGAAGGCCGCGCGCGCCGCGCTCGAAGGGCCGTGGGGCCAGATGCACGGCGTCGAGCGCGAGCGGCTGATGCTCAAGCTCGCCGACGCCGTCGAGGCCGACATCGACCTGCTCGGCGAGATCGAGAGCATCGAGAACGGCAAGTCGATCGGCGTCGCCAAGATGCTGTCGGCGGGCGGCTCGGCCAACTGGTTGCGCTACTATGCCGGCTGGGCGACCAAGATCGAGGGCGCGACGATGGACGTGGCGATCCCGGTGCCGCCCGGCGCCAAGCACCACGCCATGACCGTCATGGAGCCGGTCGGCGTCGTCGGCGCCATCGTGCCGTGGAACTTCCCGCTGATGATCGGCGTGTGGAAGATCGCGCCGGCGCTCGCCGCCGGCTGCACCATCGTACTCAAGCCGCCGCAGGAAACGCCGCTCGGCCTCTTGCGCCTTGCCGAACTGGTCGAACAGGTCGGCTTTCCACCGGGCGTCGTGAACATCGTCACCGGTTCCGGCGCCGTCACCGGCGAGGCGCTCATCAATCATCCCGGCATCGACAAGCTGACCTTCACCGGCTCTACGGTGGTCGGCAAGCGCGTCGGTCATGCGGCGGTCGAACGCGTCGCCCGCTTCACGCTGGAGCTCGGCTCGAAGTCGCCGATGATCCTGCTCGCCGACATGGAGGACGGCATCGAGCCGCTGGTCGCGGGGCTCGGCATGTTCTTCAACCAGGGCCAAGTCTGCACCTCGGCCTCGCGCATCCTGATCGAGAAGTCCATCTACGACCGCACGCTTTCGCGCCTTGCCGAAATCGCCGACTCCATGACACTCGGCGCCGGCCGCGACGAGACGGCCCAGATCAACCCCGTCGTCTCGGCCAGGCACCGGCAGAGCGTGCTGGGCTATCTCGACCGCGCGCTGCAAGCCGGCGGCGAGCGCGTCAGCGGCGACCGCGCCGTGCCCGAAAAGGGCCACTACATCGCCCCCACCATCCTGCACAACGTCAAGCTCGATTCCGAGATCGTGCGCGAGGAGGTGTTCGGCCCGGTCGTCGCGGCGATGCCGGTGGCCGACCTCGACGAGGCGATCCGGCTCGCCAACGACACGCGATACGGCCTCTCCGCCTCCGTGTGGACGCGCGACCTCGGCAAGGCGATGACCGCCGTCCATGGCCTGAAGGCCGGCACGGTCTGGGTCAACTCGCACAACACGCTGGACCCGACCGCCCCCTTCGGCGGCTTCAAGCAGTCCGGCATCGGCCGCGAGCACGGCAAGGCGGCGCTCGACAGCTACCTCGAGGTCAAGACCGCCATCATGCGCTACGCCTGAGCCGATGGAGGAAGGGCGCTTCGACTACGTCATCGCCGGCGCCGGCTCTTCCGGCTGCGCGTTGGCCAGTCGGCTGGTCAATGCCGGCAAGCGCGTGCTGCTGGTCGAGGCCGGCCCCGCAGACGACACCCGCTTCATCGACATGCCGGCGACCTTCGCCAAGGTGATCGGCACGGCGCGGAGCTGGATCTACGAATCCGAACCGGAAGCCGGCCTCGGCGGCCGCCGCGTGCCGATCCCGCAAGGCCGCACGCTGGGCGGCGGCTCCTCCATCAACGCCATGGTCTATATGCGCGGCCAGCCCGAGGACTACGATGGCTGGCGCGATCTCGGCTGTCCCGGCTGGGGCTGGGCGGACGTGCTGCCGGTGTTCCGCCGGCTGGAGCGCAACGAGCGGCTGGCCGAGCCGCTGCACGGCACCGCGGGTCCCCTGCCCGTCTCCGACGCGCGTCATCGGCACCCGTTGTCGCTCGCCTATGTGAAGGCGGCGCAGCAGGCCGGTTATCGCTACAACGACGACTTCAACGGCGAGCGGCAGGAAGGCGTCGGCTTTTACCAGACGACGACGGCGAACGGCGCGCGCCAGTCGGCGGCGAAAGTGTTCCTGCGACCGCTCGCCGGCAACGCCAATCTGCGTATCGTCACCGACGCGCTGGTCGGCGCCGTCGTTCTGGAGAACGGTGCCGCGCGCGGCCTTTCCTACGTCACCGCCGACGGCGCCGCCCACACCGCCTGCGCCGACGCGGAGGTGATCCTCGCCGCCGGCGCGCTGGCCACGCCGAAGATCATGATGCTGTCCGGCCTCGGTCCCGCCACGCACCTTGCCGAACTCGGCATCCCGGTGGTGCGCGATATGCCGGCCGTCGGCGCCGACTATCAGGACCATGTCGCGGCGCCCGTCTACGCGCTGACCCGCGAGCCCTCCTCCCTGCTCGGCCAGGATCGCGGCTGGCGGGCGCTGCGGCATGGGCTGGAATACACGCTATTCGCTACGGGGCTTCTCGCCTCCACCGTGGTCGAGAGCGGCGGCTTCTTCGACACCGATGGCGACGGCCGGCCCGACGTCCAGTTCCACGTCCTGCCGGTGATGATCGAAAGTGCCGAACACGGCACGGTCGGCCGTCACGGCATGGAACTCAATCCCTGTGTGCTCCGGCCGAAATCGCGCGGCACGGTGCGGCTGCGCTCACCCGACGCTCGCGATCCGATCCGCTTCACCACCGGCTTCCTGTCGCATCCGGGCGACATCGCCACCCTGCTTGCCGGCATGAAGGTGGCGCGAAAAATTCTGCGCCAGCCGGCGTTGCAGGCGGTGGTGAAGGAGGAACTGGCGCCGGGCGCCGACGACGCCCTGCCCGACGAGGCGATCGTCGATCACATCCTGCGCCACGCCAAGACCGTCTATCACCCGAGCGGCACCTGCCGCATGGGCACCGACCGCGACGCCGTGGTCGACCCCGAGCTTCGGGTGCGCGGCGTGCCCGGCCTGCGCGTCTGCGACGCCTCGATCATGCCGCGTCTCACCAGCGGCAACACCAACGCCCCCGCCATCATGATCGGCGACCGCTGCGCGGATTTCATCCTCGGGAGCTAGGCGCGGCGCGGAAAGATTTTCTTCGAAACTTATACCCGTCCCTCGCACCCGCCGCATACTTGGCCCAGCTTCCCGCGCGGGAACACCGGTCATGACGGTGATTGCGTGGTGGGGAGCCGGCGCCTCCGGCGGTTGTTCAACGTAAGCAACCGCCCGGGGAGGTTCCGTCCAAGGGTTCCCCTGGGGGTAATACGGCCCCCGCGCGCTGGACGAGCGCTGCAAGCCATCGGCCGGTGTCGGCGCAAATGCCGGCATCGTGAGCTGCG
>NZ_JAFKID010000019.1 GCF_017306545.1 Mesorhizobium sp. | reverse complement strand
GTCGTCGCCGGGGAGGAGGTCGGCTTCGACGAAATTCCTTTCGCCTTTTGAAAGGGGGCGAAACCCTTTTCCGGCAACAACGCCCGCCGGGGGAGGAGATCCGGCGGGCGCCGTTTCGGTGGCCAACCCTCGGGAGGAGGATGAAGGCTGGCCGTATTCGTCGTCGCCGGGGAGGAGGTCGGCTTCGACGAAATTCCTTTCGCCTTTTGAAAGGGGGCGAAACCCTTTTTAGGTAACAACGCCCGCCGGGGGAGGAGGTCCGGCGGGCGCCGTTTTGGTGGCCAACCTCCGGGAGGAGGATGAGGCTGGCCGTATCCGCCAGGGTCGGGGAGGAGGTCGACCCTGACGAAATCCCTTAGACGATCGCCTTGCGGGCGATCATCCTGATCTCGTCACGGATGATGCCGAGATCGTTGAGCTGGCGGTTGGACAAACGATCCAGCTCGGTAACGGTGTCGCGATAGGCGCGCCAGTTACGATAGTTGCGGATCAGGTTCATCGTTCTTCTCTCGTCTGGTGCGGATCGTCGAGGATCCGTAAAATCAGGCCTTGCGGGCCACGAAAGGGATGTCGCCGCGGCTGATGCCGAGGTCGTTCAGTTCACGGTTGCTCAGGCGGCTCAGCTCGGAAACCGTGTCCCGGTAGCGGCGCCAGTTGCGATAGTTGCGGATCAGGTTCATGGTACTAACTCGTTTCGTCTTTAGTTCGTTTCGCTTTTTCTTTCGGAACGGTGCGAAGATAGGCGTACCCATATCGATTTAAAAGCGCCATTGGTGCATGGCAGCAATGCAAATTGTGCAATGCAACATTTGCTCGCGTTGACACTGCCGCGACAGTTGGGACGATTCGCCCGGCGACGTCGGCGCGGCCGAAGACCGAACTGTCCGGTTCGTCGGAGTGACACTCTTGAATGACGCTCTTGGGGGATAGGTTGATGGCGAGTTATTCCTCGCGGGTCCGGGGCGACATCGAGCGCTGGGCGGCTTCCGGCCTGATCGATGCCTCGACGGCCGCCACGTTGCGGCGCGACGTGGAGGCGAGCGACCGCCGTTCGCTCAGCTTCGGTTCCGTCCTGGCCATGATGGCGGCGCTGCTGTTCGGCGCGGCGATCCTCATTTTCGTCGCGGCGAACTGGGAGGCGATCCCGCGACTGGCGCGGGTGTGCGCCCTGTTTGCCGTCATTTTCGTCGGTTATGTCGGCGGCGCGGTGGTCAAGAGCCGCGGTCATCCGGCGATCGGCGAAGCGCTGTGGATCGTGGCGGCGGCAGCCTTCGGCGGCGGCATCGCGCTTGTTGGGCAGATGTACCACCTCGCCGGCGACGAATCCTCGGCGGTGCTGACATGGTGCGCAGGCACCGCGCTCGCCGCGGCCGCTCTGCGCTCGAATCCGCTGACGGTCGCGGCCGCAGGCATCGCCGACGGTTGGCTGGTGATGAGCCTGGTCGGCGGGTTTCGGCTCTTTGCGGAGACAGCGTTTCCGCATCTGTTCGTGGCCGTCGCGGTTGCGCTGTTTGTCCTTTCCTATTGGACGCGGAGCGTCGTTACCCGGCACCTCATCCTGTTGTCGCTTATCGCCTATGCCGGCCTTTTTGCGATGGACCATGACGTGCTTCAGGTGTCGTTTGCGCTCGCCGCCGTTTCGGTCGCGTTGTTTGCGGCGGCCGTGCTGGCGCCCGAGCCGGTCGAAGGCATCGCGCGACTGGGCGGCCGGCTGCCGCTGCATGCGCTGATCGGTTTCCTGACCGGGATGGCCATGATCCAGTTCACTTTCGCGGACGAAACCGGCACCGGCGGCGGTTTTGCCGCCGCTTCCGCGGTTGCGCTGGCCGGCATCGCTGCGGCGGTCGTACTGGCCGGCCGCGAGAGCAGGGGGCTGCGCTGGATCGCCTATCTCGGCTTCGCCTTCGAACTGGTCGTCATCTATCTCGTCACGATGCAGTCCATGCTCGGCACGGCCGGCTTCTTCCTGACCGCCGCGATCATTCTGGCCATCCTGGCTTTCGCCATCATCCGCATCGAAAGGCGCTGGGCCGCGCCGGTTGCGAAGGGAGCCTGAACCATGACCGGCAGAAAGCTCATCGCATCGGCCGTCGTGCTGGCGCTGCTCCAGATCGGCTTCCTGGGCTGGATCATCGCCGGGCGCGCCGCCATCCTGCGCGGCGGCACGGAGGTGCTGCTCAAGGTCGAGCCCGTCGATCCGCGCGACCTTCTGCGCGGCGACTACGTTTTTTTGAGCTACGAGATATCGCGCCTTCCGGCGTCGCTGATCGCCAATATTCCGGCCGACCGGGCGTCCAGCGCCGATGGACCCGTCACCGTCCGGCTGGGCAAGGATGCCGACGGCTACTGGCGGGCAAGGACGGCCTGGCTCGGCAAGGCACCGACGCCGGCCGCCGGCGGCGAGGTCGATATCGTCGGCCACCTTTCCGCCGGATGGACTTTCGCCCCCGATACGACGCTGTCGGCGGACTATGGGATCGAGCGCTTCTATCTGCCGGAAGGCGAAGGCCTGGCGATCGAGCAGGATATGCGGGTGCGGCCTTTCGGGGTGCGCGTGGCCGTGGCGAACGACGGCCGGGCCCAGATCAAGGGGCTGATGGACGGCGACAGGATGCTGTTCGAGGAGCCGCTCTACTGATGAAGAGCCGTTCGTCCGACCTCGAGATTGACAGGCGGCGGGCGACGTGGGATTTGCCGAACTCCCGCGCGGATGTGGTGGAATTGGTAGACACCCTGGATTTAGGTTCCAGTGCCGAAAGGCGTGGAGGTTCGAGTCCTCTCATCCGCACCAAAAACCTCGTAGACAGCAATACCTATCCGATTGAAAAGACTGCATATTTTCGTGGTTGGGTTGGATTTCTCTTGCACCATTCTGCGGATTTGTGCCACTTATTGCGCCACCTATTAAGCCACGGTGGCAAGATTGAGGTGCGCAATTGGGGCGGAACCGCGAACTGAAGAAGCAAGATCGATTCCTCGCTGAGCGGGCGGGCAACTATTATTACAAGCGCCGCGTGCCGACCGAAGTCGCTCATCTCGACAAGCGGACGCCGATCATCCGGATGTCCCTGAAGACCGACGATCTGGCTCTTGCCAGGCGCAAGCGCGACCAGCTGGAGGCCGCCGACGATGCTTTGTGGGCCTCGCTCATCGTGGACGGTGTGACCGATCCGGCGCGCCGTCGATATGAGGCGGCCGTCAAACGTGTCGAGGCTTTGGGCTTTACGTTCCACGCCGCGCAGGATCTGGAAAGGCCAGAAGCCTTCGGCGATCTCATGCAGAGGATCCGGGAGCTTGTCGCGTCGGGCAAGGAAGACCTGGCCGAACCGCTTCTCGGCGCCGTCGAGACGCCGCGGACAACGATCACCGACGCTTTCAAACTCTATTGCGAAGAGATCGTCGCAGACGAACTGGTCACGAAAAGCAAAGCGCAGCGAGAGCAGTGGAAGAAGGTCAAACAGCGGGCCGTCAACAACTTCGTCTCGCTCATCAGCGACAAGCCGATGGTCGACATCAACCGCGATGACGCCGCCAAGGTCTACCGCCATTGGCTTGCGCGCGTCGCGCCGAAAGAGGGATCGCCGACCGCATCGGCATCGTCCGGCAATCGCGACATGGGAAATCTGCGCGTCCTGTACGACGCCTATTTCAAGCACATGGGCGACACCGAACGCAAAAACCCGTTCAACAGCCTGGGCTTTTCGAACAAGATCAAGAAATCGCGGCCCCCGATTCCCACGGACTGGATCAGGGGAAGGATCCTTGATCCGGAAGCGCTTGCCGGGCTCAACGAAGAGGCTCGCGGCATCCTGTTGATCATGATCGAAACGGGCGCTCGGCCGAGTGAGATCGCCAACCTCGAGCCTTCGGCGATCCGCCTGTCCCATCGCGTGCCGCACCTGTCGATAGAGCCACGGGAAGACCCTGACGATCCGCGCGAAATCAAGACCGCGTCGTCTAGGCGTGCGGTGCCGCTTGTAGGGGTCGCGCTGTCTGCCGCGCAGCGCCATAAGGGTGGATTCCCGCGCTATAGAGACCGCGAGAACGACCTGTCGGCGACGTTGAACAAGTATCTCAGAGAGAACAAGCTGTTCCCGACAGCGCGCCACACGCTCTATTCCTTTCGCCATTCGTTTGAGGACCGTATGAAGGACGGCGGCCTTGAAGACGAACTGCGGCGGTTGCTGATGGGCCATACGGTAGACCGGCCGAAATACGGCTCGGGCGGGTCGCTGGAGTGGCGTCAGAGCGAACTCAAGAAGATTGCGCTGCCATTCGATCCCGCGATTGTTTGAGCCGGTCGCGGGCGGCCGATAGGATGGCGTCGGCCTCGATGCGCTTGTCGCGCTCGCGGGTCAGCGCGCGCCAGATTGGCAGATAGAGTTCCGCCCTCGGCCCAAGCTTTTCCATGCGCCGCGCAACGAGATCGAGGCCAGCCTCGATCTCGTCCAGCGTCACAGGCTTTTGCTTGTGAGGGCGTGACATGCCTACTCGACCTCGACCGGCTTGCCGTCGACGAGGCGGTAGTACGCCATCGGCTTGATGCCGTCCTTGCCGGCAATGCCTGCCCAGACGTGCAGGATTTCGCCGTTGCCGTCGCGCTCGACGAGGAACAGCGCGCAGCCGGCGGCGCCGCGAGCCTTGCCTTCGTAGCCTGATGCGGTGGCAGCGCCCTGGTTGCCTGATGCGGTGGCAGCGCCCCGCGTGCCTGATGCGGTGGCAGCGCCCCAGTCGCCTGATGCGGTGGCAGCGCCCTGGAGGCCTGATGCGGTGGCAGCGCCTCCGTTGCCGGATGCGGTGGCAGCGCCCTGATAGCCTGATGCGGTGGCAGCGCCCCAGTCGCCGGATGCGGTGGCAGCGCCCTGGTGGCCTGATGCGGTGGCAGCGCCCTGGTTGCCTGATGCGGTGGCAGCGCCCCGCGTGCCGGATGCGGTGGCAGCGCCCCAGTCACCGGATGCGGTGGCAGCGCCCCAGTCGCCTGATGCGGTGGCAGCGCCCTGGAAGCCTGATGCGGTGGCAGCGCCCTGGTGGCCTGATGCGGTGGCAGCGCCCCGCGTGCCTGATGCGGTGGCAGCGCCCCGCGTGCCTGATGCGGTGGCAGCGCCCCCGGTTCCGCGTGCTTCGACGGCGGTGGACTCCTTGTCCGTATACGTGCCGGCGACGGTCTTGGCCCTGTCCTTTACCCACTTCACCGCGTCGAGAATAAGCGGCGTCAGGCCGATCTCCTCTCCGACCGTCAGGATCTCGGCGGCAGTCTTTTCGCCACCATCGTCGGTGTCCGTCTTGCCGGAAACCTCGACGCGGCAGATGCGCGTGCCGGCCGGCGCATAGTAGCGGAACAGCGCCAGCGGATGGCCGGTGATGACATGGAACCCGCTCTTGCAAGCCTTCACCGTGCCGTCATGGCGGTAGGTATGGCCGAGCTCGAACTGGAAAGGCTTGTCTTTCGGGCAGCAGGTCAGGTCCTCGCGGAAACCCTTGTATCCGGCGATTTTCGGGGAATCGATCTCGGCAGTCGCGGCTGTCTTGCGCGGCATGGTCAGTCCTTTCTGGTTTTGCGGATGGCGTTGCCGCTGGTGATCATCACGTAGCCATCGGCGAATTCGACGCGGATCGAATTCATCCGGCCGCGCGCGGTGATCCGGCAGGGCTGGCCTTTCCGGCCCTGACGATCCCAGCGGTAGATGTGGGTGAGGGGAAAAGTCACAGGAGGCGCCCCTGCGTAACGGGCGCCTTATCGGCGGCATCGCCGTAGCCTTTGGCGCGCAGGCGGGCGATCATGTCGAGCTTGGCTTGGTCGCCCTTGTTGCGCGCCTCGAATTCAATGGGGCCGTATCTATCCGTCTCGATCGCGCCGGTGGCGACGGCCAGCGCGCGTTTCGACTGCGCGATGTCGAAATGCTCCCAGGAGGCGGTCATGCCGGGCAGGCCGACATAGTCCGGACGCTGGAACCAGCGCCGCGCCACGCCGATGCGGTCGGCCATCGCGAACAGTTCGTCGCGCGTGTCGGCCCACCACATATGGCACATGACCATCCGGCCGAACTGCGCGCGCATGTTGTCGACGTAGACAGGCATTGGCTACTCCGCCGCCTGGCGGATGGTGATGAGGCCGACGCGGTGGCCGATGTCGGCGGCGCCGGCGGTGAGGGCGGCGCGCTCGCGCATGACGTCATCGCGGCGCGCCTGAAGGCGCGAAAGCTCGCGGTCGATCTCTTCGACCTCGCGGTCAGCCTCGTCGATGGACACTTGCAAGGCGCTGATCGACGAAACGGCGCGCGGGAAATGATGGAAGGTGCTCATCTGGCGGCTCCCTGTGACTTGGTCGTGAAGCGTTCGGTGGCGCGCTGGATGGCGGCCTCGACGAGAACGGCCGCGTTGGCCGGAGTGACGCCGTGCACGCGCTGCGCGATCAGCATGGCGCCGAGCATCGTGCTTTCCAGCACCACCATCAGTTCGCCGATCGTGTCCGTGTCGGCGCCGACGCGCGTGACGAAGTCGGATACCAGGCGGTTGTGGCGCTCGCTCGGGCTCATCAGCGCAGCCCCAGCCAGATCAGGATGGCGCCGACGACGGCGACGAGGATGAGGACGCCGAACAGGATGCGGCGCTCGGCCGGGGTCGGGCCGAGCACGATGGTTTCGCAATCGCCGTGGCAATCGCAGTCCGGCCAGCCGGCGCAGACGCGCACCGTCTTGTTGCCGGGCGGGATGGTGACGTCGCCATAGACGGGGTCGAGGCCGTCTATGAGCTCGATGCCGTATGGATGCGGAGTGCGCTGCGCGATCATGCCAGCACCTCCATCGACATGAGGGCGAGGCCGATGCCGAATGCCGCCACCGCCAGGCCGGAAAGGACATCCTGCAAGGTGTCCATATCAGGCGACCTGACGGGTTTCGCGCGAGCGGGCGAGGTTGGCCGCCTCGGGGCCGAACTTCGCCACCTCCGCATTGGTGAAGTCGCCGTGCACGGCGACAGTCTCGGCCGTGACCATCTGACCGGCGGCGCGCATTTCGCGCATCGTGTCGGCCATGCGCTCGGTGACGCTGCGGGTCTTTGCGGCGGCCGGCGGCGCCGCTTTCGTGGCCGCGCGGAACTGCTGGGAAATCATCGTGTCCACTCCATCGCGGGATTGCGATGGGGGCAACTTATAGCCGTAATGGCTAGATTAAATCAAGAAAATAATATCGCCACATTGGCTATTGGATCGCGAGCGTATGGAGACCACCATAATCGCGGGGTTTATGGCGAGGGGATTATGGCATTCAATGATCTGGTGAGGGTGCTCGAATACAACGTGAGTGTGCGGCCGATTCCTCGACCGCCACGGGAAGTATCCCTTCCGAGCAACGATGATGTCCACGATGGCCCAGTGGAGCATCTCGGCGATGCCGAAGGCCAATCCTTCATGATCGAGTACGTCGATTCGACGGGTCGCCAATCCACCCGAAGGATTTCCGTCTACGGCATAGTTCTGGGGCGCGATGGCATTCCGCTACTCACCGCCCGATGCCACGAACGAAACGCCACGAGGCAATTTAGAGTAGATCGCATCCGGTGCTGCATCGACTATGACGGCGAGGTCCACCAAGATGTGACCGCGTTCCTTGCCGACAATTTTGGTATGTCGCGCGACTTGGCTGCTCGGACAACGGCCGGACATGACGATGATCGCTGGCGGCGGATTGTGTTGAAAATCAGAGATGATGCGGTAATTCTGGCCGCAATCTCAAAGTCCGATGGTCAGGTTCATTCGTTGGAGGTCCAGGCGGCGATACATTATCTTGCGCGCCGAGTGGAAGACGATGAAGCGCCCCTTTCTGACCGGGAGATTTCCGAACTGGGAGCCTACTTTCGCAGGATGAGGCCTACAGGCCCAGCCATCCAGCGTGCAGTCGAAGGAATCGGCCAGCGTGATGCGAGAGGAATTCAGAAGTTACTAATGGCAGCCGTCGACGTGCTTGACGCCGATGGCAAAAGGCATCCGGCCGAGCTTGAGCTCTTGAATGCCATATGTGTCGAGATGGTCGGCGCGCCTATTGCGGCGAACTAGAAAAGCTCGTTGACAGGCAAAACCCTGTGGACGTGCATCACATATTGCTTTTTGAACTTCATCTCGGCGGGAGGATTATACTGCCAGACTCTGATTTCGGACTCAGTCTCGCCGTCATATCGTTTCACCCAGGTTTCCGTACCCGAGCTGTCGTGCAGCCTTGTCTGGATAATGACGTGGTCCCCCGGTCGCACCCGTTGGACCGGATTGATGTAGAGCCTGTCGCCGGGGAAATAACGCGGGACCATCGATTCGCCGCGTGTGAGTAGAGCATACGCTCCGATAACATCGCGTAGGCCCGCAGGGCACGGAACCTCGTCGATGGGGTCATTGGACATGCGGTGGGCGCCCATCGCCGAACCAGCCGCCAGCCCGTACAGCGGCAGGTTATCATTCGCAGCAATCTTGGGTTTCCGGCCGCGCTTCTTTGCTGGAAAAATCTCGGTCGCATGAGGCGTTGGCAACGGTCCCTCGCCAAATAGGACTGCTTCCTCAGTCTTAAATCCCGCCGCTACCTTGACGCGCCATTCATCGTCCAACCTTTGCGCGCCGCGGCGGAGATCGTAAATGGTGGTCGGATGCGCTCCGATCATATCAGCTGCCATCTCGCCGGTGATGTTACGCGCCTCCATGAAGGCTTTCATCCGGGTGGCGTAATGCTCATATCTTTTAGTCAAATCAACCATTTGCGCATTTCTAGCCAAATCGGCTATATGTGAAATAGGCAAAACGGCGAGATTATTTATTGACAATTGACTAGCCATTGTGGCTATGCTCCCGCCATGCTGCTGCGTGATTGGAGATTGAGCCGAAAGCTGACCCTCGCCGAAACGGCGGGGATGCTCGGCATTGATGGGAAAAATCCAGGGTCGACGCTGCTTCGCATTGAGACGGGGGCACGCCAGCCGGAGGCTGACCTCGTTGCCCGTATCGTCGCGTTAGCAGGCGGCCATGTCACCGAATCCGACATGCATGCGGTTCGACTTGCCTGGCTGAAGGAGCATCGACCCGAGAAGTTCGCTTCTCCGCTTCCATCGCCATTTTGCGAAGGCGAGGCCGCATGAGGTCTCTCCGCTCCAACCAACTCCTTTCCGCCCGAGGCGACCGCATCGCATCGGCGCCGGGCCGCTCGCCCGCGCAGCCCTCGACGAAATCGAGCGCACCGGCGCTCAAAGCCATAACCGTGAGAGCGAGACGGACGGCGGGGAGGGCAATCCGGCTCTCCCCGCAGGCCTGTTCGACGGCGAGGACCTGCACGCCGTGCCGAACTTCCGGCGCATCGGCGAAAACCGTTTTCGAGGTGGCGGACCATGAGCGCATCGATTTGCGGGCCTCCTGACTGATCTGACGCCCACACACTGACCGAAACCGAACCAACCGGCACGGAATCTTTCGCCAAGAAAAATTCCTTGACGGCCTTGCTTTGCCCGGAACCGACCATGTCCAAGCTTGACCCAGCGCTTTTCCTGACGACGCCCGAGGATCGCCTGCGCATCAAGGCGCGCACCGAACAGCTGATCAAGCTGGCCGGCGGCCCTGGCGTTTTCCAGCATGTCGCCGGCGTGCCGACCGACATGCTGTCGAAATACGGCTCGCGCTCGGAGCCGAACTTTATCAACGCCGCCGTCGTCATCGCCCTCGACAGGCAATTGGATGCGCCGTTGATGGTGGCCGAGCTGGCGGCGATGCTCGGCTACCGCCTTGTGCCGATCGATGCCGGCGACGGCGACGAGCGGGTCACGCTTTCCGACGTCACCGATTTGCAGCGCGCCGATGGCGATACGGCCGTCACGCTGATGGAGGCGCTGGAAGACGGCGTCATCGACATCGGCGAGCGGCGAAAAGGCAGGGCGACCATCGCCCGGCAGATCGCCAAGCTCCAGCATATCGACCGCAAGCTGGCGAGGGCCGGCTGATGGCGACGCCGCGCCAGTTTCCGCTTGTCCACGTCGAGCGCGAGGGGCGCAGCGTCCAGGCCATGCGCATCGAGTGTGGCCGCTGCCATGTCGGCGCGCACTACCTGATCGCCAACGGCGCCGGCTTTTCCTCGACGCTGGCGCACAAATATTTCCGCAACCACGGCTGGGAGATCGGCAAGACGGCGCGCGCCGACGTGTGCCCGGATTGCCTCGGCCGCTCATCCGAAAAGGTGGAGAGCATGGAGGGCAAGCCCGCAGCGGCGGAGCCGCCGCGCGAAATGAGCCGCGAGGACCGCCGCATCATCTTCGCCAAGATCGACGAACTCTATCTGTCCGACAAGACCGGCTATTCGCCGCCGTGGACGGATTCCGCCGTCGCCCGCGATCTCGGCGTGCCGCGCACCTGGGTGAGCCAGGTGCGCGAGGATCTGTTCGGCCCAGAAGGGTCGAATGCCGAGTTCGACGATTTCCTTGAGCGCGCGGCGCCGATCATCGCCGACCTGAAAAACCTCCACCGCTCCTGCACCGCGCAGCTGGAAGAGGCCCGCAAGATCGCCGAGCGCGTCGAGCCGCTGGAGAGGATGGTCAAGCGCCTCGATCGCGAAATCGGAAAGGCGTCGTGATGGGCGACGATCTTTCCAAGCCGGATTTCGACGCGCGCTTCTACCGCTTCTCGGTCCGCTGCGACCGCGAGTTCAACCAGCAGCTCGAAAAGGCGGCGCGCCGGGCCCGCGTGTCCGTCACCACGTTGGTGCAGCGCCATTTCGAAACCATCCTCGGCGTGCAGGTCGACGACGCCGGGTTCGATGCCGATGCATTCGCCCGCCAGCATGCCGTCACGTCGACGGCGGCGCGGCTGTTCAACGCGCTGCGGCTTAGGGCCGATGCGGACGGCACGGTGACGGGCAGCGTCGAGGATTTCGCCGCGCTGTCGGGCCTGCCCGGCGGCCGTCTCAGCTACCACTTCCAACTGCTCTTCAAGGCCGATCTCGTCGATACCGTCGTCGCCTCGCGCGCCGGCAGGAAGGGCACCTATCGCATCCTCAACCACGAAAGGATTACCCCATGAGCCGGGTGTTGCGCTCTTTCCGCGAAATGATGGGCCTGTTGTCGCGCGGAGATTTCTCGCGCCATTGCGACCAGCTGATGGGCGAGGCGATCGACGCGCTCGAACAGTCTCCGGCCGACAAGTGCAAGGCCGAGATCACCGTCAAGATCACGCTCGAATACGAGCTCGGCCGCATCGACGTCAAAGCGGACGCCAAGTCGAAGCTGCCGGACATCGTCAAGTTCATGAAGACGCCCTTCTGGGCGGTCGACGGTTCGCTGTCGGTCGAGCACCCCAACCAGATCGACATGTTCCCGCCGCGTGCCGCAGCACCCGACCGCGACGACGAAGACGAGGCTGCGGCCTCCTGATTTTCCCTCCAGCCTGAAAGGACCCGGCCATGGCCGACAAGCAGCAAGTGCCTCTCGATTCCCACGCCATCGACGTCGTTTCGGCGCTCGCCACCGAGGCGGCGTCGCCGACGATCCTCAATATCACCACGTCCGGCCTCGGCGCCGGCCTTCCTTCGTCGGTGCCGGTCGCGTTCGACCGCAAGGAGCAGACGTTCCGTTCGCTCCGCACCCTGCTGGAAGAAACCCGCCTGATGCCGCAGCGTCGCAAGGGCACGGCGACGGCCGATACGCTGGAAAGCTTCGTCAACCTGGTCAACCGGCACAAGGACGAGCGCTCGGCATTGTTCGGACGCTGCATCTGGCCGGACCCGAAGCTGACCGCCGTCCTCGACTATGACGACGCGCAGGGCGAGGCGCGCAATCGCCAGCACCGCATCGTCTACGCCTTCCCCCTGACCGACGAGTTCAAGGCGTGGGTCGGCGTGAACGCCAAGCCGATGGAGCAGGAGGTGTTCGCCGCATTCCTCGAGGAGCATGCCGCTGAACTGGCAGCGCCCATGGACGGCGAGCGTTCGGAATATGAGCGCCTGTTCAACGAGAAGATGGCGACTCCTTCGGAGGTCGTGTCGCTGTCGCGGCATCTGGAAGTCTTCGTTTCCGCCCGCGCCAAGCAGGGCGTTCGCCTCCAGACCGGCGAGCGGACGGTGGAGTTCACGGAAGAACACCAGAACTCCAAGGGCGAGGCGGTGGTCATTCCCGGCATCTTCATGGTGTCGGTGGCGGCCTTCGTCGACGGCGACGCCGTGCGCATTCCGGCGCGGCTGCGCTATCGCATCGCCGGCGGGGACATCAAGTGGTTCTACCAGCTCTACCGCTGGGAATTCTTCCTGCGCGAACAGGTGGAGCGCGACCTCGGCACGGCGGCCGGCGCGACCGAACTGCCGGCCTTCGAAGGCGCGCCGGAAGCGTGATGACCGGCGCTCCCGCCATAGCTGACGATACGCTGCCGTCTCTTGTGAAAGAGGCGGCGGCGGTGCTCTCGCGCGCGACTAGCGCCGCGGAGGTGCTGTCGGCGCACGATATGGCGGCGACGATCTACGACGCAGCCAAACGGGCCGCGCGCCTTGCCAAAGCCAAGCGCGCCCATGACGAACTGATCAACGCGACTTATCGCGTGCAGGCGGATTCGCTGGAGATCGAGAGTCTCGCGAAAAGCCGTCTTGCCAAGGAATATGACGCCGCGCGCCCCGCCGGCGCCGAGAAGGGCGGCCGCCCGAAAACCGTTCCGGACGGGAACGGTTTTACCGCCGAAGAGGTCGGGCTTACCCGCAAGCAGGTGCACGAAGCGCGCCAGATGCGCGATGCCATCGAACACGATCCCGGCATCGTGCGTCGCGCCCTCGACCAGATGCTTGCCGAGCGGGTCGAGCCGACGCGGGCCGCCCTGAAGCGCGAACTGCCGCGTGCCAATCTGCGCGCCGCTGTCGGCACCGATTCCGCCACCGCCGCCGAGCGCGGTAACAATCTCTACCAGACGCCGCCGGAGGCGATGCGGGCGCTGCTGTCGCTCACCCGGTTCTCGCCGAAAGTATGGGAGCCCGCCTGCGGGCGCGGTGCCATCAGCCGCATGCTTGAAGACGCCGGCTATGAGGTCGAGCTATCCGACCTGATCGATTATGGCACCGCCGACCGTTTCGGCGAAGTGCAGCGGGTCGAGAACTTCCTTGCCAGCGCACCGCGCGGCGAAGACCCGGAACGGCCTGATATCGTCACCAATCCGCCCTATGGCGCCGACCTCAACGCCTTTGTCGCCCATGCGCTGCGCGTGCATCGGCCGCGCCGCATGGCGTTGTTGCTCAACCTGAATTTCCTGTGCGGTTTCGACGATCCGGACCGCTGCTTCTCGATGGACGAATGCCCGCCGAAGACGGTCTACATCTTCACGCGCCGCCTGCCGATGATGCACCGCGACGGCTGGGACGGACCGGAAGCGTCCAGCCGCATGAACACGGCCTGGTTCGTGTGGGAACTCGACGAGGCGACCGGCACATACGACGCCGGCGGCCACCGCGACACCACGATATTGCGGGTCGACTGGAAGGTTTTCGAAAACGCCAAGCCGTGTGGGCCGCGCGGTCCGGATGACAATCGGGTGCCTGTGCCGGCCGCCGCTCCGCCATCGGGCGTCTCTCTGTCGTGGGAGCAACTGCACGACAAGGGACGGATTCTGGCGAAGCTCGGCTCGGTCGAGGTCGCGGCCGTCTTTCCAGAGGAAAAAGGCTGCACCTGGTCGTTCTGGTTGGGGACTGTCACCGGACCGCACCACAAGGCAAAGAGCGTCGCCATAGCCAAAGCGGCCATCACGAAACTGTTCGCCGAACGGACGGGACTGGCGGTGGCGGAATGACGTCCGACCCTTCCATCCTCCGCGCCATGGCCCGTCTGCGCAAGGCGCTGGAAAAGCGCATGGCGATGGATGAGCGCGCCGAGGAACTGGCGCGGCGACAACCGAAGCCGCACGCCGGCCGGCTCGCCGATTTCGACATGCGCGCCCTGGCGCGTCGGGTGAACCCGATGCTGGCGTTCGACGGTCGCGGGCATCGCGACATCGGCCAGGAAATGGGCGTGAGCGCCGCCGACCTGTCGCGCATGTCCAGCGGCCAGCACCTCGCCTACCAGAAGGTGCGCGCGATCTGCGACTGGGCCGGGCTCGATCCCGACGCCTTCTACACGCCGTCCCAAAACGCCCCGAAACCGCGCAAGCGCCCGCGCCAGACGGCCCGGCGCAAGCGTGTGTTTCACGTGACCACCACTGAAACAGTGAGTTTGGAAAAATGCTCGCAAAGCTGATCCTGCGGCTGGCGCCGCGTCTTGTCGCGCTTTCGGAGCGGCGTCCGCCCGACGTCATCATCGGCGGCGATGCCGATCCTTACATGCGGCGCTGGTGGCTGATTCCGCGCAATCGCTGGTTCAACATCTATCTCCATCACTTCCGCCGCTCCGACGACGACCGCGCTCTGCATGATCATCCGTGGTGGAACCTCTCGGTGCTGCTGCGCGGCCGGTATGTCGAACACACCATCGACGCCGGCGGCATCAGCCGCCGTGCCGAGCGCCATGCCGGCCAGGTGAAATTCCGCAGCGCCACGGCGGCGCACCGTATCGAACTGGTCGACGGACCTTGCTGGACGCTGTTCCTCACCGGGCCGGTGTTGCGGACGTGGGGTTTCCATTGCCGTCTCGGCTGGGTGCCGTGGCAGCGCTTCACCAAGCCGGAAAAGCCTGGCGAGATCGGGCGCGGCTGCGGGGAGTTCGAGTGATGCGGGCGTCCGATCTGAAACGGGCGCAGGCGCTTGCTGCGCAACTGGACGCCACCCGCGCCATGGCGGGACGGCTCGCTGCCGGCGAGCGGCTGCACTTCGTCGTCGGCGACGGCGAGCGCGCCAGCGAGATCGTCGCGTCCGACAGCTACGCCAAAGAGATCGCGGGTGCGCTGCGCACGGCGCTGGACATGCGCGCGGCGCATCTGGCCGACGAACTGCGGGGGCTCGGGGTCGATGGCTGAGCCTGCCTTGCGGAAACTGGATCGCGGCCTGCCGCGTCTCGACATGCGCAGCCCGGCGCTCGCAGCGCGCCAGCGAGAGCAGACGCGGCCTTTGTCGGCCACGGAATTGCAGCGGGCCAGCGGCGCCGCGCTCGACGAAATCCGCGCCGAAGCGGACAGGATCGTCGCCGAGGCCAAGGCGGAGGCGATGGAGATCGTCGCCATCGCGCTCGCCGATGCTCGCGCCCAGGCTGAAGCCATCGTCGGCGGGGCGGTGATGATGCTCTATGCCAAGGATGTGGCCGATGTGCCGGAGGTGCCGGCGCCCATGCCGCTGGTGGCGGAGATCATCCGTACGACAGCCGAGCGGCATGGGATTTCCGTGCGCACGCTGCTCGGCAAGCGCAACGCCAGGCATGTTGTGCTGGCGCGCCGGGAAGCCATGGCGGCCGCCTATGTCGCGCGGCCGGACATCTCGTTGCCGGAACTCGGCCGGCTGTTCGGCAATCGCGATCATTCGGCGATCCTTCACGCCGCGCGCGCCGCCGGCGTCTGGCACAAGGGAGGGCGGGCGTGAATGTGGCTGCACGTCCCTGGTCCCTCGACATCCTCTCCATCTGCACAGGGGGGGGCGGACTTGATCTTGGAATCGAACTGGCGGTTCCATGCGCTCGCGCAGTCTGCATGGTGGAGAGGGAAGCCTTCGCCGTCGCGCACCTGGTTTCAGCGATGGAACAGGGTTTCATGGCTCCGGCACCTGTGTGGAGCGATGCCCGAACATTCGACGGCCGACGCTGGCGTGGATGCGTGGACGGCCTCGTTGGCGGCATCCCGTGCCAGCCGCATAGCCTCGCTGGACGCAAGCAGGGGCAACTCGACGAGCGCGACCTGTGGTCCGACGCGCGGCGCATCGTCGTCCAGTCGCGCGTCTGGTGGGTGCTTATCGAGAACGTCGGCGGCATGCTTGCGGCGGGGGCTGACGAAGTCGCTGGAGCCGAGCGGGTATGGCGAGACCTTCGCAAGCTTGGTTTCCAGGTTGAGATCGGATTGTTCACGGCGGCGGAAGTCGGCGCGAGCCATGAGCGCGAGCGCCTCTTCATCCTCGGCGTACATGACGAATTGGCCGACGCCGGATGCGATGAATCGCGTGCGAGACGAGGAGACCTTGGCGAAATGCGCGGCTTTCCGGAAGCGGAATGCCGGACAGAACACGGTGCCTCTGTATCTCGCGGAAGTTGCGCAGGCGTGGCCGACGCCGTCTGCAAGGGACTGGAAGGGCGCCAACGACGAGCTTCACGATCGAGGATCGAAGGGGGCGCCGCTGAACGAGGTAGCGAAGGTCTGGCCGACACCGCGAACCGGCGACGGGATGGCCGGCCAGCTTCGGGAAAACGTTACGGATCCTCGCGCGCGGCTGGAGGACGTGGTGTCGATGTGGTCGACGCCGACAGCGCACGACGGCAGGCGTCCGGGAGCGGACATCCATTCGACGCAGGGCAACAACCTGAGCCGGGACGCGGCGCTCTGGACGACGCCGTCAGCGGGAGACGGTCAGCGCGGCGGGACGATCACCGCAGCGATGTCGGGTACGAGCCTGACGCAACAGGTCAACACGCTCTGGATGACGCCTCGCGCCAACGAGAACGACGAGTCGCCGGAAGCGTTTCATGCTCGACGGCAGCGAATGTCGCCGGCCGACAGGATGGGACCGAATGGAACGCTGACATTGCAGGCCAAGCAGTGGCCGACGCCGACATCGCTGAGTTTCGGCGAGAGCCATCAGCCGGGGAATTCGCGCAGCTACAACCTGACGATGGGGATGGCTTCGACCTTGGTGTCTTCCCTCCCGGACCGGCCGATCTCGACGGTTGGCGACGAGTCCTCGCACATTCGCCGGACCTTGAACCCGCTGTTCGTCGAATGGCTGATGGGGTGGCCGCCAGGGTGGACCTCGCTGGCCCTCACGCCGCCCGCGTCGAGCGGCTGCGCATGCTCGGCAACGGCGTTGTCAGCCTGGAAGGCGCGCATGCGTTCCGCACTCTGTGCCATCGCCTTGCCGGTCGAGGCTCCGCCGGCGCAACTCGCCTTGTTCGGATGATGGAGGCGGCGGAATGATTTCCGAATCCGCCCGGCTCGCGCGCGTTCGTGACCAGCTTGCGGCCATCGCGCCTGCCTCATGGGCGCGCGTCCACGACGGCAACCCGGCCGATGCCGGGTGCTTTGTCGAGGCGCTCGGGCCGATGGGCGAATTGTCGCCGGTGCTGCGTTTCGACTGTGGTGCGACCGACGACGAAATCGCCTTCGTGGTGGAGGCGCCGGACAACGTCCGGTTTCTGCTCGGCCTCGTTGACCGCGCGATTGCCAGGCTCAAGCCGAAGGAAGACCGCTCGCCCAGAGGCGATCCGCCGCAGCCTGCCGATCCGAAGAACTTCGCCGCCGAGTGCGCCATGAAGTGCGACGAGCCGTCGTTCCGCGTCTTCCTCGAGGAGCGGCATGGTCTTGACCGGCCGCTGACCGACGAACGCGTTGCCCAGAAGGTGCGCACCTTGCTCGGCGTCACGTCGCGAGCGGAACTCAACGACGGCGGGCAGGCGGCGGAGCGCTGGAAGGCGCTGCGCCGCGATTTCGACGCATGGTGGAGGGCACGGCGGTGAGCTGGCAGGCAACTGCTTGGGTGTCCAAGGTCGAGGCGGGCGGCGCCAGCGGCAAGCTGCTGCTCTATGCGTTGGCGAATTATGCCGACGAAACCGGCCGGTGCTGGCCGTCCGATGCGCGCCTCATGTCCGACACGGAAATGGCGGAGCGGACCATTCGCGACTGGAAGCGCAAGCTCGAAGACGCGGGCCTGATCGTCGTAGAGCGCCGTCGCAACGCCGGCGGAACCTATCAGGCAGACGAAATCCGCCTCTGCATGGATGGCGAGAAACAGCCGGCGCGGAACGGTCAACCACCGGCAAATCCTGCCGGTGGTGCCACCGGCATCTCACGGCACAGCCACCGGCAGATGACTGCACAACCACCGGCAGATGACAGCAATCCCCCCGCACCCCCCTATAAGGCTGAACCGTCAGTAGAACCACCAACAGAACCGATTGAGAGAGAGGCGCAGGCGCGTGGCTCGGAAGATCGGAAAGCTGTCGAACGGGCATTCGAACGGGCCTGGCGGGACTGGCCGGTCGGCTCGACCGGATCGCGAGACGAGGCATTCGCGGCATGGTCTGCCCTGACACCGGACCAGCGCACCGCCGCGAAAGCTGCCATCGGTCGATGGATCGCGGCGAACAAGGCCAGCGGCCGGGACTATCTTCCTGCCTTGTCGCGGTATCTCGCCGAACGGCGTTGGGAAGGGCTTCCGGAGCTGGTCGAGGACAAGCCCGCATTCGTCGACGCGCCTGTGTTCGGTCCGGTGTGGAGCGGCGTTCGCATGGAATTGCTGCTGACCCATGTGCCGGTCGACGGGCCGAAGCCGAGCGCCTTCCTGGCCGAACAGCTTGCCCGCGACGACGAGGCGGGCAGGCAGGCGAGGCTCACACGCCAGGCGACCTATGGCTGGCCGGCTGTCAACCGCATCCATGAGCGCGCCGCGGACCGTGCGGGCATCAGCGTCGGTTTCGAACGTGCCGAGCGGCTGAAACCGCTGATGGAGCCGGTGCCTGTCGGTTCGGACGTCTATGCGAGCTGGCGCGGATTGCACGAGCGCATGGGTTGGCCGTGGTTGCCTGATCCGGGCAAGCAGCCTGTGGTTTTCTTCCCGGTTGGCGGACCGGAACGGTTGAGCGAATTCGAAACAGTGGTGCGAGGAACGGAAAATGATGGCGGTCGATGTGAAGCAGCTGAATGAAGCGGAAAAAATCGACCTGACGCGCTGCTATGCGGCGATGGACAAGGTGATTGAGCGGCGCCGTATCGAGGCGAAGTTGCTGGCGGCCGCGTCCCTCGATGTCGAGGGCGAGCGGCAGTGGTTCGCGCTGCGCTCCGGCTTTCGAGGCGAAGTCGATCTTGTCTCCAGTCTGACCGATTCGCGTGTGGACGCGGTGGTTCCGGTCAAGGAAGTGCAGGCTGCGCGTCGTGTCGGGGGGCGTGGCGGCAAGGTTGTCCACAAGCCGGTTCTGCGCGGCCTGGTGTTCGTCAACATCGTGCCGAGCGACATGGCATTCGCTGGGCTGCTGCGTTTCGACGGCGTCGTTGCCGTCGTCGGCAAGGGTGATGAGCCGTATCCGATTGGAAATCGGGAAATGAATGGATTCATGGACTTGGCACAGGCAGGCGCGTTCGACGAGCGTAACACGCCGACCGGTTTGGTGGTTGGTTCGCGTGTGCGTATCAAGGTCGGTCCCTATGCCGATTTCGACGGTGTGTTGGAGGGATATGGGCGCGGGCGCTCGGCGCGTGTGCTGACCCACCTCTTCGGTGGCGAGATGACGGTGGACGTCACGCTTGCTCATCTGGAGAAACTGGAGTAGCGATTCCAACCCATGGATGACCGGGGACCGCGAGGCGAGCGCCTCCACCCAGCGTAGCCATCACCGCAAGGTGACAGAGCTCCTCCCGGCCCAGCCCTGACAGAGCGATGCGCTCATCGATTCAGGGTCAGTGCGGAAGCTTGCCAGAATGTCAGAACAGCAGCGGTCGCGTCAGCGGGACGCGACGCAACCTTGGCGCGCCTGGTACAAGACGGCGCGATGGCAACGATTGCGATGGTCGGTGTTGGTGCGCGACCTGTTCACCTGCCAGATGGCAGGATGTGGTCGCGTCGAACCAGACACCTCGAAACTGGTAGCTGACCACAAGGTCGCGCATCGTGGTGATGAGCGCCTGTTCTGGGACGCCGAGAACCTCCAGTGTCTCTGCAAGGATTGCCACGACAGGCTCAAGCAGAGCGAGGAGCGATCCTCCATGCAGACGCGCGGCGTCTGGTATTGACGGTATGCGCGGTGGCAACGCCGCCGGTAGATCACAACAACCGGGCCGAGCCCTGACAAGGCGGACCTTGCTGCACAAGGCGGCAGGGGGGGGCGGGTCGAAAGTTCAAGACCCCTCCGGCGCTAGACCCGCGTCCCCCACATACACGGATTTTTTTCGATGGAACCGAATTTTGACCTCTTCGGTCATCCGGTCCGTGAGGGATTGGGACAGCGAGGCCGCCCGCCTTACGAAGCGACGGATAAGGATCGCAACAAAATCAAGCTTTTGCTGGCGCTCGGTTGGTCGATCCAGCGCATCGCCAATGGCGTCGGCATCTCTCCGGCGACCGTGAAGCGGTATTTTAGAGCCGAGCTCAAGGTGCGTGACGCCATGCGTGACCGGCTCGATGCCCGCCGCTTCGAGATCGCCATGGAGCAGGCGAACGACGGCAATGTCGCCGCCCTGAAGGAGTTGGGGAAGATGATCGAGCGTTCGGATTTGATGGGCGCGGATCAACGGCTGCGCGATGCACAGGCTGGCGGGGCGGACAAGCAGGAAAAGGTCGGCAAGAAGGAGGCGCGCCAGATCGCTGCGGAGCAGGCCGGGCAGGGTGGTTCCTGGGGTAGCGACCTCCTTCCGGGTGTCCAGAAGGCGAACTGATGGACACCGCATGGGCGCCGGCCGAGACATGGTCGACGGCCGTTCCTGACTGGAAGGAACGGATTCGTCACGGCCTGTCGCTGATTCCCGATCTGCCACTCTTCGACGAGGTTGCGGACAAGGCGCTCAGGATCTTCAAGCGCCTCAAGGTCCCGGACATCATCGGCAACCCGACCTACGGGGAAGCCTGCGACGACTGGGTTTTCGACTTCGTGCGTGTCGTGTTCGGCTCGTACGATCCGGAAACGAAACGGCGCATGTTGCGGGAATTCTTCCTGCTTGTGCCGAAGAAGAACGGCAAATCATCGATCGCGGCCGCCATTATCGTCACGGCGGCCATTCTGAATGAGCGGCCGGAAGCGGAATTGCTGCTGATCGCGCCGACGAAGACCATCGCCGACATATCGTTCAAGCAGGCCGCTGGCATCATTCGTCTCGATCCGGAACTGTCGGCGCTCTTCCATCTTCAGGATCACCTGAAGAAGATCACGAACCTGCGGACGCTGGCCGTAATACTGGTGAAGGCCGCCGCGGCCGACGTCATCACAGGGTCCAAGGCGACCTTCATTTTGATCGACGAAACGCACGTCTTTGCCGCGATGGCGAAGGCGAGCGACATTTTCGTGGAAATTCGCGGCTCGCTCGCGGCTCGGCCCGATGGCTTCTTGTTGCAGATATCGACCCAGTCGAAAAAGCCGCCGGCCGGCGTGTTCAAGGCGGAGTTGCAGAAGGCGCGCGATGTTCGGGACGGCTCCTTCGCCTTTCCGATGCTCGCCGTCCTCTACGAGCTGCCGGCGGAAGATGCCGTCGACGGCGGATGGATGCGACCGGAAACGTGGGGATTGGTCAACCCGAACCTCAATCGGTCGGTCAGCGCCGACTATCTCGCTGGTGAAATTGCGACAGCCCAGCGCGAGGGGCCGGAGAAACTCGCAGTCATCGCCTCGCAGCATTTCAACGTCGAAATCGGTCTTGGGCTCCAGGCGGAGGGATGGGGTGGCGCCGAATTCTGGCAATCTCGTGCCGATCGGACCCTTACCCTCGAAGCTCTCATTGCGCGCAGCGAAGTCGCCGTTTTCGGCGCCGATGGCGGCGGCCTGGACGATCTGTTCGGCGTCTGTGTTATCGGCCGCGAAAAGGTGACGCGCCGCTGGCTGGTCTGGTGTCATGCCTTTGCGCACCCGAAGGTTCTGGAGCGTCGGAAGGAAATCGCGCCGCAGCTTCGGGATTTCGAGGCCGAGCGCTCGCTGACCTTTTGTGAAGTCACGGAATACGTCACGCGCATTGCCGCCATTGCCGCCAGGCTGCGCGATGCGGGCTTGCTACCGGAGAAAAACGCGGTCGGCTTCGACCCGAACAACATCGCCGCTTTCGTTGATGCATTGGCTTTGCAGAACATCGACGGCGCGATGCTCCATCGTCTCCGGCAAGGGCCAGCGTTGTCGCCGGCATTGTGGGGGCTGGAGCATAAACTATCCGACGACACAATCAGCCATGACGGATCCGGGTTGATGGCATGGTCGGTCGGCAACGTCAAAATCGAGGTCAAGGGCAACGGCAACATGGCGACGAAACAGGCCGCCGGTCGCGCCAAGATCGACCCCGTCATCGCCATGCTCTGCGCCGCGATCCTGATGAGCTGGAACCCGGAAGCGGCGGCGAACTTGAACGATTTCCTCGCTAATCCTCTGATGGTGGCCTGATGTCCCGACGCGGTCGCAAAAAGCAGCGCCAGGCTTTCGCTCCGGCCAACATGACCCGGCAGGATAGCATCGCCAAGGATCGCAGGCTGACACTTCAGAACGGTAATGCATGGGCGGTTTTCGGCGGCGTAGGTAACTACGCCGGCAAGACCGTCACCATGGAATCGATGCTCCAGCTATCGACTGCCTGGGCGTGTATCCGGCTCACGGCCCAGGCGCTCTCTTGCTTGCCCGCCGGAATGTACCAGAAGGCGGCGCACGATAGCCGCGACAAGGTGGAAGACGGTGTTGCGGAAATCCTCTGCGACAGCCCGAACGAGGATCAGACCCCGCAGGAATATTGGGAGACGGTCGCGGCCTGGGTGACGGCAGAAGGCAACTCCTATTCGGAGAAGGTCACGTCGGGCAATCGTGTCATCGCCTTGCAGCCGCTGTCCAGCCTGCATTGTTCCCCCGTCCGGGAACCTGACGGCACGCTGGTCTACCGCTTCAACGACCGCGGTCGGTCCGAGACATTGCCGCGCGGCAAGGTTTTCCATGTCAAGGGTATGAGCTTCGGCGGGGACCGCGGCCTGTCGCCGATCCGGTTTGGCGCGCAGACCTTCGGTTCCGCCATCGCCATGCAGGAAACCACCGGCAAGATGTACGGCGCCGGCCTTCAGTCCAGCGGTTTCCTGAAGATGCCGGCCAATGTGAAGCTCGATCCTCAGCAGCGTGCCGATTTGCAGCGGATCATGGGAGAGTTCGCCGGATCGTCGAATGCCGGGAAGATGATGGTTCTCGAGGGCGGCATGGAGTTCAATCGCCTCGCCCTGACGCCGGTCGATGCGGAGATGCTGGCCAACCTGCGCTTCGGTGTCGAGGAAATCTGCCGCTGGTACGGCATGCCGCCCATCATCATCGGTCATGCCGCCCAAGGTCAGACGATGTGGGGAACCGGCGTCGAGGCCATCCTGATCGCCTGGCTGACGCTCGGCATCAATCCGCTCTGCACTCGTATCGAGGCGCGGGTGAAGAAGGACCTTATCCGGCCCTACGAGAACAAGCGGCGGTACTTCGAATACAACCGCGAAGCACTCTTGCAGATGGATAGCGCGGCGAAGGCCGCCTTCCTGTCCACCATGACGCAGAACGGCCTCATGACCCGCAACGAGGGCCGCCAGAAGCTCAATCTGCCTTGGCAACAAGGCGCCGACCAACTCACCGCACAGACGAATCTTGCGCCGCTCGACAAGCTTGGCGGCGACGGCAGCAGCGGCGCACAGGCGCGCGCGGCGCTTCGGGCATGGTTGCTCGACCAAACAGGGGAAAAGCAACATGAGCAAGCGTGAACTGCCGGCCGCGCCGGTATCGGCCCGCGCCGGGCTCCGGTCGGAAATCCTGCCGTCCGCCCTGTCGAAGTGGAACCCGGATGTCCGTTCGGCCGCTGCCGACGACGAGAACGCGACCATTTCCATCCTCGATCCGATCGGCGCGGACTGGTTCGGTGAAGGGGTGACGGCCAAGCGCGTTTCGGGCGCTTTGCGCGCCATCGGCAAGAAGGACGTTTCGGTCACGATCAATTCGCCCGGCGGCGACTATTTCGAGGGGCTGGCGATCTACAACCTGCTTCGCGACCACCCGGCGAAGGTTACGGTCAAGATCGTCGGCATTGCGGCATCGGCCGCATCGGTCATCGCCATGGCCGGCGACGAAATCCAGATTGCCCGCGCCGGCTTCCTGATGATCCACAACACTTGGGTCATCGCCGCTGGTGACCGCAACGCACTTCGCGATGTTGCCGACTGGCTGGAGCCGTTCGACAGCATGGCCGTCGACATCTACGCCGCCCGCACAGGCATCGATCCGAAAGAACTGGCGAAGATGCTGGATCGCGAAACATGGATCGGCGGCGCCGAGGCCGTCGATGACGGTTTCGCCGACGATTTCCTTCCCGTCGACCAGATCGACACGAAGACCAAGAATTCGAGCGAGGGCAAGACGGTGTCCGCCGTGCGCAAGCTCGAAACCTATCTCGCCCTGGCCAATGTTCCGCGCTCCGAACGCAAGGAACTGATCATGGCGCTGAAAGGCGGCACGCAGGACGCTGCCGCAACCGGCATGCGAGGCGCTGCCGTCGTCGCGGAGGTCGAAAACCTCCTCAACTCCATGAAATCCATCCGGACAGCCTAAAGGAGGCACCCATGTCCAAGCATTTCATGCCGCGAGCCAGCATCGCGGCCCTGATGGCTGCGCGCCCGGCCGGCATTGTCGGCAGCGTCCGCAGCGAAGCCGGCGTCGACGCCGCGAAGCTCGAAAGGCTCCTCGGCGACGTCAAGTCGGAACTGACCCGCGTCGGCGACGAGGTGAAGAAGACCGCCGAACAGGCGCTTTCGCAGGCGAAGGACGCCGGCAAGGCCACCGATGAGGTCAAGGCCAAGGCAGACGAACTGCTGACGGTCCAGGCCGCATTGAACGACGCGCAGAACAAGCTCACCGGGCGGCTGGAGCAACTCGAAACCCGCAACACCGATCTCGAGCAGAAGCTTGCGGCTCGGCGCGGCGGCGGCGATGGAGGCGTCAAGTCGCTCGGCCAGCAGGTCGGCGAGAGCGACAAGCTCAAGTCGTTCGTCACGAACGGCGCCAAGGGCACGATGTCGCTCACGCTCTCGGTCCAGAACGCCATCACCTCCGCCAGCGATTCCGGCGGCGCGTTGATCTCTCCCCAGCGGGACAACGAGATCATCGGCCTGCCGCGTCGGCAGATGACGATCCGCAACCTTCTGTCTGTCGGTCGCACCACGTCGAACTCGATCGAATATGCGCGCCAGAAGACCCGCACCAATAACGCGGCCGTCGTCGCGGAAGGCGATCAGAAGCCCGAGTCCAATCTCGTGTGGGAGCCCAAGGATGCCCCGGTGCGCACCATCGCGCATTGGGTGCCTGTCTCCCGTCAGGCGATGGACGATATCCCGCAGCTTCAGAGCGAGATCGACGGCGAACTTCGCTACGGCCTCCAGTTCGTTGAGGAGATGGAAATCCTCAAGGGCGACGGCACCGGCCAGCATCTGTTCGGCCTCGTGCCGCAGGCGACCGCTTACGCCCCGGCGTTCGCCCCCTCGGACGAAACGGACATCGACACGCTGCGCTTGGCTTTGCTCCAGGCGTCGCTTGCCGAGTATCCGTCCGACGGCCTCGTTCTCCACCCGACGCGCTGGGCGAAGATCGAACTGATCAAGGACGGCGAGCAGCGCTACATCTTCGCCAACGTCATCCAGATGGCCGGACCTCAGCTGTGGGGCCGTCCTGTCATCGCCACGCAGGCCATGGACGAGGATGAGTTCCTTGCCGGCGCCTTCAAGATGGCGGCGAAGATATGGGACCGCATGGATGTCGAAGTCACGATCTCCTCGGAGGATCGCGACAACTTCATCAAGAACATGCTGACGGTTCGTGCCGAGGAGCGTCTTGCTCTGGCCGTCCGCCGTCCCGCCGCACTGGTCTCCGGCGCCTTCACCGACTGATCGGCTTCGTACTCTCGGCGGCGGCTTCCCGGCCGCCGCCTCTCCGTCACGCGCTGAGGCGCATTTCCAAGGAACATTATCATGCGACGCATCAAGATCGATGTGACGACTGCTGCCGATGGCACCGCCACGGCCTATTCGCCGAAGGTCAGCGGCAAGGTCCACAGCATTCACTACCTGAAGGACGGCACCGCCGCGTTCTCCAACGGTGTCGGCTTCACCGTCACCGCCGAGGCGACCGGCGAGAATATCTGGACGGAGGCGGCCGTGAACGCCGCGACCGCCCGATATCCGCGCGCTCCGACGCATTCGCAGGCCGGCGCGGCTGCGCTCTACGCGGCGGCTGGGGAAGCGGTCATGGACAAGATCGCCCTTGCCAACGACCGCGCCAAGATCGTCATCGCCGCCGGCGGCAACGCCAAGAAGGGTCAGTTCCTGATCCTGGTCGACTGATCGCGCGAGGCCGTCATGCTCGTAAAACTGTCCACGCCTGACGGCCTCGTGATTTCCATCGCGGATGCCAAGATTCGTCTGCGCATCGATGATGACGATGCCGACGACGATCTGGAGCGTATGATCCGCGCCGCGACGGCTCGATATGAGACGCGGACGCAAAGAACGATGTTGCCGACGCAGTTCGAATGGCGCGCTCCGGACTGGTCCTGCATTTCGCTGCCCGTCGTGCCGATACGGGGCGACCTCGATGAAATTGCCTATCTCGATGCTGCTGGCGCCGAACAGACGATTTCCCCGACCGATTGGATGCTCGATATCGTGCCCGACCGCATGGGAATCGTCACCTTTGCCGACAATTTCGCCCGGCCAGCACTATCGTCCTCTGCGCTGCCAGTCAGAGTACGCTTCACGGCCGGCTGCGACGATCCGGAAGACCCTGCCGACGATCCTGTCACCGCGCAGAACCCCATGGACGTGCATGCGATCCTGATGCTCGCCGGACATTGGTATCTCAACCGCGAAACAGCCGTGGATGGCACGATGGCGACCGTACCTGGCGGCTTTGACGATCTGGTCAACGAACGCAGGATTTACCGCTGATGTGGTTCCGCTTCGAAAAGGATTTCGACTTCTCGCCTGCCGAGCGAGGCGGCCGTGTCACCATTGCCTACAAGGGCGGCATGGTCGTGAACGTGACGCGCGCCTGCGCCGAGGCTGCTGAGAAGGCAGGCGCAGGATCTCCGACGACATCGGAACAGGAGGTTGCCGATGGCGATGCCGACCGGAGCCGGTGATCTTCGCGAACGCGTCGCGTTTGACAAGCGCGGCAGCGGATCGGACGGCGGCGGCGGTGTCGTCACCACCTGGCAGGAACAGTTCCAGCGCCGCGCCGCCTATGTCCATCGCACCGGTGGCGAGGCTGTCATGGCCGACCGTTTGCAGGGCAGGCATACGCTGCTGATCCGTGTACGCGCCGACAGCATCACGCGGACCATCTCGACGGACTGGCGCGCGCGGGATGCGCGTGTCGGGACGCTCTACAACATCATCGACGTGACGCCGACTGTCGATCGCATGTGGGTCGATGTTCTGGCGCAGTCCGGAGTGGCCGCGTGAAATTTGCTGGCGTCAACAAGCTCAAGCGCAAGCTGCGCGCACTGCCGGCAATCGCGCGCGAGGAAATCCACGGCGCGCTCCAGCAGTCGGCGGTTGAAATGGTCGAGGCCGCCCGAAACTTTGCGCCGGTAAAGAGCGGCGATCTGCGCAACAGCATCGGTTACACCTTCGGCAAATACTCGCCGGAGAACTCTAACGTACGCGGCGTTGGCGTCGCTGCGAACAAGCTGAACGACCCCGATCTGACCGTCACTATCCATGCGGGCGATGCCAAGGCCTTCTATGCTGCCTTTGTCGAGTTCGGCACCGCTGCCCACACGATCAAGCCGAAGAGGCCGGGCGGACTGCTCAACATTTTCGGCAGAACGATCACCAAGGTTGAGCATCCTGGAGCCGCGGCTCGCCCCTTCTTTTTCCCCGCGTGGCGCTTGGTGAAAAAGAAGGCGAAGGGCCGGATATCCCGCGCCACCAACAAGGCGGCGAAGAAAGTGGCGGCAGGCGGATGATTGCTGGGGAGCTTCAAAAGGCGATCTACGCGGCGCTGACAACGGCGCCTGCTTTGGTGGACGGCAACGTGTTCGACCAGGTGCCGGAGAGCAACCCATTTCCGCGCATCACCATCGGCGACGAGCAGGTGATCGACGACAGTACCAGTTGTCAGGATGGCTGGGATGTCAGCACCGACGTCCATTGCTGGTCCCGGCCGGAAACCGGATCGAAGCTTGAGGTCAAGCAGATCGCAGCCGCTGTCGTGTCGCGCATTGTTGCAATCTCTGGCATCGCCGGATTCTCGCTCGTATCTCTCACCCATGAAACCACGCGGATTTTCCGCGATCCTGACGGCCTCACCGAACATGCCGTCGTCACCTTCCGGGCATTGATCGACCCGGCTTAACCGGCCCGGACGGGCATCTTCACAAGGAGAATATCTATGGCTGCTGTGCCTCGCGTTACGGGGTCGAAGCTGCTCGTCAAGATTGGCGACGGAGCTTCGCCCGAAGTGTTCACCGCCGACTGCTTGATCAACACCAGTCGCGGCATCCAGTTTCAGTCCGACACGAACGAGTTCGTGATGCCGGACTGCGATAATCCCGACGATCCGGCGTGGAAAAGCGTCACCAAGGACGGCCTTTCGGCCACGATCTCGGGCGCGGGCATGCTGTACACCGCTTCTGTCGCCGACTGGTTCGATTGGTACAAGGGCGACAACGGCAAGAACATCCAGTTCGCGCTCAATGTCCCTCTGGCGTCCGGCGGCGGCTCCTGGTCCGGGTCGTTCAAGCTGACGCAGTTCGAGGTTACGTCGGACGGCAACAAGGAGCAGTCGACCTGCACCGTGACCCTCGTTTCTGACGGTCCCGTTGCCTGGACGGATGCTGCCGCATGAGCCGGCATGGTGCCATCGAACTCGACTGGGCGGATGGGACTTTCACCTTTCGGCTAGGCCTCGACCAGATCGAGGAACTGGAGGAAAAGCGCGACCTGTCGCTTTTCACCCTCGCGCGGCGGCTCTCGCCGGCTGAACGCGACGCGCGCCTTGCTGATATCCGCGAGGTGCTTCGTCTCGGTCTGATCGGTGGTGGTCTGAAGCCGGTGGACGCGCTGGTCAAGGTCCGGAAATATATCGACGAACGCCCCGTCGATGAGAACCGCGACATTGCTTATGCCGTCGTTCTCGCCGGCCTCGCGCGCGTGAATGCGGCGGAGGTCGATCAACCGGGGGAAGCCGACGCGGCGAAGACGAGCGCATCGACTTCGCCGCGATCCGAGGCGCCGCAGCCGTGATAGGCGTGCAGAAAGTAATGTCGCTTTCGCTTGGCGAGTGGGTGTCTGTTGTGCGCGGCTGGAACAAAGCCCACGGCAAGGAGACGGTCGCGCCGCCAAGCGTTGAGGAATTCGAGGCGGCAATGCGGTCGGCTACTTGAAAAGGCTTTCGGGTAGACAGGTAATCGACCCAAATCCGGTGCTCTCATTGTAGGTGCCGAGTGCCGTGGCAGTCGCTTTCAATTCACGTTTCCTCTCCTCGCAATCAGGTTTTGTGAGGTTTTTTGCGACCACCTTCTCAGTGTTTCCGATGGCGTGGACCAGGCGATAGGTTTCAGCGTGAGCGGAGAACGCGAGCGTAGTGAAGCCGAAAGTTATAAGCAGTCTTAACAAGGTAGGCCTCCATGGCGGTGACGGTAGAACGTCTGATTGCCACTCTTGAAGCACGGATCGACAAGTACGAGAAGAACCTCCAGAAGGCCTACGGCCAGACGGATCGGCAATTCTCGCGGATCGAGCGGCGCGGCAAGGTGATGGAAGGTCGGCTTGCAAAACTCGGTGCCGGCGGCTTTCTCAAGAATTTCGGCTCCGGCTTTGTCGGCGGCATCGCGTCGGCCTTTTCCGTGCAGGCGGCGCAGAAACTTATCGACAGCGCGACCCGCATCCAGAACGCGTTGAAGGTGGCAGGACTATCGGGCGCCGATCTCACCAAGGTCTACGATCGTCTTTACGAGAGTGCGCAGAAAAATGCCGCGCCGCTGGAGGCGCTGGCGACGTTGTACGGTAGAGCCGCCCAGCAGCAGAAGGAACTCGGCGTTTCGACCGACCAGCTTCTTCAGTTCACCGACAACGTTTCGGTGGCGCTGCGCGTCGCCGGCACGGACGCTGGCACTGCTTCCGGGGCGTTGTTGCAGCTCGGCCAAGCGCTGGGTTCCGGTGTTGTCCATGCCGAGGAATTCAACTCGATCCTCGAAGGCGTCCCGACCATCGTGCAGGCTGCTGCGGCCGGTATTAAGGAAGCAAACGGCTCGGTCGCGGCGTTGAAGCAGCTCGTCATCGACGGCAAAGTGTCCAGCCGGGCATTCTTCGACGGTTTCGCGGCTGGCGCCGACACGCTGGCCGCAAAGGCCGCGAATGCGAGCATGACCACCTCGCAGGGCTTCACCACTTTGACAAATGCGCTGACGCGAGCCGCTGAACGGTTCGACACATCTACGGATGCCAGCAAGCGGTTCGGCAATGCCCTTGGCGAGCTTGCCGTCTACGTCGATCATCTCAATTTCGATGGGATGATGGGGCAACTCGATGCCGTCGCTGCCAAGCTCAACTATTTGAACGGGCTTGTTCAGGATTGGGGCGGCGCGCTTGGCCGTGCGACAGGTGCGGAGAACATCGGCAAGTGGCTGACGACGACCAAGTTCGGCCAGGCCATCGGAATGACCTCGCCTGCTTTGCTTCGCGATCGCATGTCCGGCGATGTTCCGTCGGCGGACGCAACCATTCAGGCATGGGCTCAGAGGACTTACGGCGGCAACGTCACGACGCCGAAGACCGGCAGGATTCCGGCAGTGCCGAAGACGGAACCTATCACACTTGCCGACTATCCTGTCACCGGCAGCAAAGGAAAGAAGGGCGGACGCGGCGGCCATCGGGCGACAGCAGACGACCGCTTCGCCGGGGATATCCAAAGCATCAAGGATCGCACTGCGGCATTGCGAGAGGAGCAGGCCACACTTGGCATGTCCTTCTTCGAGCAGCAGAAGCGCGCCGTTTCCCTCGACCTCGAACAGGAGGCGCTGCGCCAGGTCCGCGAGGAAGCCCGCCGCAAGGGCGATCAGGACTGGCAGAACGCGCAGCTATCGCCCGGACAGATCAAGCAGATCGACGAGGTATCGGCCGCCTATGCGCGCCAAGCGGACGAGTTGCGCAAGGCGCAGGAAGCGCAGGATCTTCAACGCGACGTGCTCAAGGGAGTGTTCTCCGATCTGCGCTCGGCGCTGGATGATGGCAAGTTCGACTGGAACGACCTCGCCAATGTCGCCATGAACGCTCTCGATAAGATCATCGACAAGATCGAGAACGATCTCATCGACAGCATTCTGCAGCTGAACAAGGCCGGTGGAAGTGGTGGCGGTTTCAGCCTCTGGAACCTTCTTGGCCTAGGTGGCGGTGTCCAGATGTTTCCCGGTGGAATGGGTGTCGCGAGCGCCAATGGATTTGCGTCGATGCTCGGTCTGGCGGGGGGTGGCCGTGTATCTGGCGCAGGTACTTCTAAAAGCGACAGCATCCCGGCGTGGCTGTCTGACGGCGAATACGTGGTCAATGCCGACGCCACAAGGAAATTCAGGCCGTTCCTCGATGCCATCAACAGCGGGAAATCACTTGGGTTCGCGGATGGCGGCCTTGTGTTGCCCAATGTTGCCACATCACGACAGATGTCTCGGGACGCGTTGGCCGGCGCCGTCATTACCCTTTCGCCGATCATCAACGTTGACGCCAGTAATGCGCAGCCCGGCGTGGGAGATGAAGTGCGGCGCGGCATCAAACAGGCAATGGCAGATATGACCCCAGCTGTGGTCAAGGCGCTGAAAGACATCAAAAAGAAGGGCATCCCGGTATGACGATCGACCTGCCGGCGGTCGCCTTCAGGCCTACGCGGCCGATGCTGGTCGATTCCGTGTCGATCAGCAGGGCGGGCAACAGGGCGGTCGGGTTTGTCGAATACGCCGATCCGTTCTGGCAAATCTCGATGCAAACCGCGCCGCTATCCGCGTCGGAACTGATGCTGGCTCAGGCCTTTGCAGCACAGGCCAGAACCGGCCGCGTGACTGTGGTGTGGCGTCCTGTCGATATCTGCTTGCCGCAGGCCTATTGGGGCAATCCTGGCGCTGCGGCAATTGCCGACGATGGAAACCTCGTCTCGGTGACGAACGGCTTCACGGTGGCGCTCAACGGCGTCGCGAACGGGTTGAAGCTTATGCCAGGAGATCGCTTCTCGCTGGCGAAGGACGGATATCGATCCTTTCACCAGGTCGTTGTCGGCGGCGTCGCGGCGGCCGGCGCGATCGCGCTGACCGTCGATCCGCCGGTGCCGGGCTACCTTACGGCCGGAGCGGTCGCGAAGTTCCTGCGGCCGGAACTCAACACGCGCGTCGTGCCCGGCAGCTTCACGGTGCCGGACGATCATTGGCCTGTCGCTACCTTCACGCTCGTCGAGGTGCCACGGTGAGTTTCCCATCTCGTTTGCAAGAACTCCTCGAGGAAGGACGCGTCGCCGTGCGCGGCATGGTCCGCTACCAGTTTGGCGGCGGAACATTCGGCGTGTGGCTGGGCAACTATGACCTCGCCTACGAGGGCGTCGTCTATGTCCCGAACCAGCTTGTCTCCGCCGAACCGCCGGAGGGCGTGTTGGGCATGGAGGCGAGCGAATTCGTCGTCACCATGCCGGAAGCCGGCGATTTCGGGGTGACGCCGGACAAGCTGGCGATGATCGAGGCCGAAGACTACAAGGGTAGGCCCTGCCTGCTGCGCGAGGCCTATTTCGACCCCGACACGCGCGATCTGCTGCATGTCGAGGATCTCGCCTTCGGCTATGTCGATTTCATCGACCATGTCGGCCAGAGCGGCGAGCGGCGGCTAGAGGGCCATGTGATCTCCGGCGCGCTGGACAACCACCGCGACGGCTACCGTTCCGCTTCGAACGAAGACCAGCAGCTTGTTTCGCCCGGTGATCGGGGCCTCGAATACGCCTCGAAGATCAAGACCGAAACCTTCGACATCTCTTTCTGATCGATCCAGCCATGACCAAGACTTTGCCCGAGCGCGTGAGCGACTGGGACCGTCGCCTTGCGCGCGTCACCGAAAAGCACCTGTCGCTACCCGGCGAATGGGGCGTGTCCGATTGCCTGCTGACGGCGGCCGACGCGTTCGAGGCCGTCACCGGCATCGACTATGCCGCAGCGATCCGCGGCAAGTATTCGACCGAACAGGGCGCGGCGAAGCTGCTGCGCCGGCGCAAGTGCAAGACGGTGGAGGATGCCTTGGCGCGACTGTTCCCGCCGACGCCGGTGCTGTTGGCCCGCCGTGGCGATGCCGCAACCGTCGAGCGCGATGGCACGATCTATTCCGGTTATGTCTGTGAGTACGGGATCTCCATGAAGACCCTTGCCGGACTGACCTTTGTTCCGGTGACAGAAGCACGCTCGGCCTTTCAGGTGGGTGCCCGATAGATGCCGTTTCTCGGACCGGTCATCACCAGCATAGGCGGCGTGCTCGGCGGCTTCTCGTCGTTCCTGTCGAGTGGGACGATTTTCTCCGGCATCGCTCGCCTCGGCTTGGGCCTTGCAGCCCAGTATGCCGTCGGCCAGCTGATCCACAGCAACACGCCGGCGCAGGTCACGCACCTGCAAACGCAGTATGGCGAGAACCTGCCGCGCACCGTCGTTCTGGGCGCGCGCGGCCTTGCCGGCCATCACGTCTATCGCAACGCCTTCGGCAAGGGCAATCGCACCGTCCAGGACGTGCTGATCCTGTCGCACTTCCGCATTGCCGGTGTGACGCGGGTGCGCGTCGACGGCGAATGGAAGATGCTTGGCGGCGCCGAGGACGTGGAACGCGGCTTCCGGGTGCAGGGTATCGACAGCGAGATCTGGGTCAAAGTCTACAAGGGCGACCTCTCGCAGCCTGCTGATCCCGGCCTTATCGCCCGCGCCAATCCTGCCGGCCGATGGACCGCGGCGCACAAGCTCGCCGGCCTCGCCTATGCCGTCGTCACGCAACAGCTGGACCGCGAGAAGCTGCCGAACCCTTGGGATGCGTTTTTCGAGGTGGCGGGCCTCTGCTACGACTGGCGCTACGACACGTCCTCGGGCGGCAGCGGCGCGCAGCGCTGGAACGATCCGACGACGTGGGCGGCCTCCGACAATCCCATTGTCCAGGCCTACAATCTGGAGCGCGGCTTCTATCTCAACGGCCAGCTGATTACCGGCAAGGGCGTCTCGACCGATCGCCTGCCGCTAGCACAGTGGACGCTCGCGGCCAATATTGCAGACGAGGCGGTCGGCACCGGCAAGCGTTATGGCGCTGCCTACATCGCCTCGGCCGGTCAAGGCGTCACGCATTCCGACAACATGGCGCCAATCCTCGCCGCGGCCGCCGCGTCCTGGTACGAGGGACCGGAAGGCGAGTATCCTATTGCCGGCGCCGTGCAGGCCGTCGTCGCCACCATCACCGATGATGATCTGCTGGTCGATGAGGATGAGCGCCTCTCGCTTAAGCGCACGCGCTCCGAACTGGTCAACACCATCGCCGGCACCTATTCCAGCCCGGATGCATTTTACGACGGCGTGCCGCTGGCGACGCGCACCGATGCTGCCGCCTTCGCCGCCGACCGCGAGCGCCTGGCGGCGTCGATCCCTTATGAGGCTGTCACTGATCCCGTCGTCGGCGACCGCCTCAACGACATCGCGCTGCGCGCCAGCCGCTATCAGGCCAACGCCGAAATCTGTCTCCGGCAAAAGTACCTGTTTCTCAAGGTCGGTCAGTGGATCAGGTGGCAGAGCGGCAAGGCCGGCGGCTTCGCCAAGACGTTCCAGATCGTTCGCCGCCGCCTCGGGCCGTTGGGGCCAAAAGCCTGCCGCGCCGTCTACGTGACCTTGCAGGAGGTCGGCGATGGCGTCTTCGACCCGACCGCCTACAAGACGCTGCCGCCCGATGCCTCGGGCGTCGGCGCTCCGGACTATCAGAGCGAATTGGTCAATTTCCAGGTGGCGGGCACCGCGTTTACGGCCTCGACCGGCTCCAAGCGCGCCGGCATCCGCGCGACCTGGAACCAGATCGAAGATCCGACGATCACGTTTGTCGATCTGGAATACGGGCCGATTGCCGCCACCGGCCAGGTGCCGGCCGCCGTCGCCACCAAACAAGCCAAGAGTGACCAGGCGAAGGAGGATTTGTACGAGGGCGTCATGTCGTCGTCGCTGTGGGCGGTGCGCTACACGCTGCGCTCCGATCCGCCGCGGACGTTTTTTGCGTCGGGCTGGTACGAGGTCACGACGCCGAACGCGCAGCTGACGAATCAGGACGTCTACCTGCCCGGCATGGTGGACGAGATCAACCAGCACACTGCCGACATGCTGGCGCCGCTGAACGTCAGCCTGCGCGACCTCGTCATCGAAAAGAACAAGGTGGCGCGTGAGGCCTTGAGCCAGGACGCCGGCCAGTATCTCGACAAGGAACAGGCTGTCGCCAGCCTGCGATCCGCCTACAGGACAGTGACGGCCGACTACCAGAGCCTTGTGGGCGCGCAGACGGGACCTGGCTCGGCAATCGTGCGGCGGCTGGACACGTTCGACGCCGTCATCCCCATGCTGGCGACCGCCTCGGCGCTCAACGCGACCATCGTGCGCGTGTCCAACCTCGAAGGCGTGACGACGGCGCAGGCCAGCCAGATCAGCACGCTCAATGCGGCGCTGCCGGGCAAGGCGGATGTCTCGGCGCTGAACAGCGTTTCGGCGACCGTTACCGCTCAAGGCAACACGATATCTGCCCAAGGGACGCAACTGTCGGGGCTGTCCACGACGGTCGGCAATTTTTCGGCGTCGGGCCTGTTTCGAACCGCCGTGGTGGCGACCGAGGCGGGTGCGCAGTCGACGATCGGCATCAGCGTATCCGCGACGGCCGGCGGTGCATCCGCCCTCGCGGCTATCCTGCTCTCGGCTGTAGCCGGCGGCGACAGTATGATCGGCCTCGTCGCCTCCAAGGTCTACATGACCGACGGCGCCGGCAATAAGGCCTATCCGTTCGTGTTCTCGAGCGGGGTGGCGCGGCTCGAAAACATCGTCGTTGGAACGGTCAAGTTCGATCAGCTCTATTCCAACAATGGAAAGTTGATCATCCGTGGCTCCGGCTCGCTCGCCGATATCTCGGGGTACGTATGATGGTGGCGTACTGGTACGGCATCAAGCCGGGCGGCGTGCCGGCGCTCAAGATCACGAAAGCCGACCTCACGGCCGACCAGATCATCGCGCTGCCTACGACCTCGTACGAGGCGTTTCTGTTCGACAGCGAGCAGGCCAAGCTTGGCTATGTCTATGACATCGTCCAGAAGACGTTCGGCCAGTTTACCTGGACCCCGGTCAAGAGCAGCAACCCCGAATATCAGTTTCAGGCGTTGGCAACGGAATGGGTGCAGGCGCGTCTCGCCAAGGGCGGCAATTTTGGCAACAACATCCAGGAGACGCACTGGGTCAACATTGCCGCCGCGTTCCCGCAACTGCCGTTTACGCCGATCGTCGAGGTGCGCCAGCAGGCCTTCGGGGCAAGGCTGAAGGGGCCATGGTCGACCTATATCAGTCTCGGCTCGGGGGGCGCCGGCTCCTTGGCCGAGATCGGCGAGATTCGCGGCAACGTGGGTTTCGACGGGGGCACGACGGGCAGTTTCAACTACATCGGCAATGACGGCTTCGGGTACATCCAGCAGGCCGAGACCTATACGTTCGGCCTCGGCGACAACTCGACCTCGAATTTCCCGCAGCGCTGCATCATTTCGGCCTGGGAGTTGCCCGGCAAAAACCAGCCGCTGCCGAGCTATGCCGCCGCGCCGGTGGCTGGACACCTCGCTCTGCGCCTCTCGCCGACCATGGTGCGGCTTGCCTATTCGGGCCATCAGGTCACCGAGAGTGTGCCGCACATCTTTTCGGAGGCCCGCATCCCGGCGAAGGTGCTGGCGGCCGGCGAGGTGACGATCGCTGCCGGCTCCAGCGCCACGGTTTCGACGCGCCTGCCGACGACGCCGGCCACCTATGTCGACTATCACGCCCGCAAGTCCACCGAGGCGATGTTCCACCCGCCGCTGTTGCCCGGCTCGGCGCGGTCGGACAGTATCGATATCCAGTTCGAAATCCTGTCGGCCGGCGTCACCATCTACAATCTCAGCACCTACACAATGGTGGTGCGCTACCTCGTCTTGGCCGACGACGACAGCGCGCAAAGCTCGGGCGGCTCGCTGTGGCAGCGGCGGGCGAACGACGGTGTGTCCGACTATTGGCAACTCAAGGTGCCGGGCTCGTCCGACGCGGCACCGAAGCTCAACGATATCATCGTCGACACGCGGCTGGCCTATTTGCCGTTGGTCGCCGACGGCTATCTGTCGGCTGCGACGGACTTCGTCCAGGCTGACTATCAGTGGCTCGGCGAGGCGATGCGGACCATCAATTTCGTCAACAACGGGTTCCGGCCGTTCGTCAAGTACGCGACGGTCTTCTCCGACCACTACGCCATCCCGCGAAACCGGCTGTTCAAAGAGTATTTCACCAGCACCAGCTGGGGCAATCGCTGCGCCGGGGACTCCGTCAACTGCATCGTCGGCGACACCTCACTGACCTTCTACATGGCGACCGGCAACCCGACAGACATGCGCCTCAACAGCAGCGGCCTGACCGTCACGCACGGCCAGAAGCCCATCGGCATCCGCTGGTATCTCTTCGCAATCCCTACAAGCCTGTGAGCCTCCCATGCCCGATCCAGCACCCAAGCCGTCGCCTCAACCCCAGCCCGTCAACCTGCAAGCCGCGCTTAATGTCGCCGGCCGCCAGAACATGTTCGACGCCCAGGAAAAGCTGTTGCTAACGACCGAGGTGCTTGGGCTCCAGGAGATCGTCAAGCAGCGCGATGCCGAGATCGAGCGGCTGACGGCCGAGCTTGCCAAGTTCGATCCGCCGCCGGCCGAACCGCTGGCTGAAGGCGCAGGAGGGACGGTCTGATGCTCGCGGGCTACAACATCGGCTACGCCACGCTGGCGGCCGGCTCGGCCGTCATGACGGGACAGGGCACGCTCTGGCTCGGCAATGTGCGGCCGGGCGACCTGGTCGTTGGCTACGGCAACGGCACCGCCATCGTCGGCACTGTTGACAGCAATACGCAGATCACCCTGACACGGCCTTGGCGCGGGACGGCGCAGGCTGCTGCGGTGTACGAGATTGTCTACACCTCCGACGACGTGTTCGCGCAGGCGCTCGGGCGGCAGGTGTTGCAAAAGATATCCGGCTCGGCGCTGATGGGACTGACCAGCGCTGTCGCGGCGCCGCGCATGGGCATCCGCTTCGACGCGACCTCGGCCGCCAGCCTGTTTTCGCTCACCGACAAGGCGCTGGAGCTGCTCGACGATCCGGACGCCGCAGCGATGCTGACAACGCTGGGCGCGCAGGCCAAGATGTCCGGGCTTGCAATCCCCGGCGGCGATTACAACAAGGCCATCGTCTCCGGCATTTACGATGGTGCCGGCGCGGGGGCCGTCAACGGTCCGCTGGCGTCTGACAATTATGGCCCGCTGCTGGTGCTCACCCGAGCCGGCGCGCAGGTCATCCAGATTGCTGGCTTCGGCGGCGTCACAAACGCATATCACTTGAGTTTCCGGTTTTCGGACAACGGCGGTGTTAGCTGGACCGTCTGGCGATCGATGCTGCCGGAGTATGCGAGCAATTCCAACGGGGTCTATTGGCGGACTTCGGACGGCACCCAAATCTGCCTCATAAATTACATCGCCAGCGACACGGTGAATTTGCCTTGGGGCAACCTCTTTAACGGCCGGCTCTGGCCCGGCTCGCCGTGGCCGGCGGCGTTTACAGCTGCTCCGGACTATTACGACATTCGCAGTTGGGCGTCGGACAACGCGGGGGCCACGCTTTCCGCGGTCGGTGGCGGCGGCGCGACCGCCACCACGTCACCGCCATTCTATCTCCTTAGTCCCGTTTCGGGCGGGACGCGGAGCTACGGCGTCAGGATTTTAGGGATCGGGAGGTGGTACTGATGCACATATCGTTTAGCCCGCAGCGCCGAGACGACGCGCTGACCGCCTCCAAGGCCGGCGACGTGCTGACCGTCAACGGTGTCGCGCTGGACTTTGGCGGCCTCCTCGATGGCGCCACGCTGCCGGCTGGCGCCATCGATTGCGGATGGATCGTCGGCCCTGTCGAGCGCATCGACGGCGATGTCCACATCACGCTGCTGTTGCCGCACGGCCCGGCGCCGAGCCGCGCCGTGGCGTGGCCGGAGCCGATCACGGTGACGGTCGATGGCCCGATCGCCGTGCCGGTCGATCCGGAGCCGGCGCCCTTGGAGGAGGTATGACGATGGCCGCGATCGACTGGAGCAAGATGGTCACGGCCGACGACAAGGCCGCAGAGATCGCCACAGCCACGCGTGCGGCCGTCAACGTGGAGCGCGAGCGCCGCATCGCCGCCGGCGCCACCGTGACCGTCACCGGCGCCGGTGCGATTCCGGTCCAAGGGCGAGACGCCGACGTGCGCAATCTGCAAGGTCTCGGCCTGATGGCTCTGGCACGCGTCTCGGCCGGCGACGTGGCGGCGGTGACGACGTTTCGGGATGCCGAAAACATCGACCACGCTCTGACCCCGCCGCAGGTGCTGGAGCTTGTCCAGCAGGCAGCCGCAGCGGTCGAAGCGATCATCCAGGCGAGCTGGACCATCAAGGCCATGGACCCGTTGCCGGACGATGTGACGGACGATGCGCTGTGGCCGGCGGCGTGACGTAAAAGCTCGGCCGCGATAGGCCTCACTGACAATCCTCTCAAAATCTGGAGAATTTCAATGCCCCGTCTCATCACGGATTGGCGGCGCGTGCTGCTGCTGTCTCTCAGCTTCTGGATGCAGGTCGCTGGCCTGCTTGTCCTGATCTTGCCCGAGCTGCGATATCGCTGGACCGGTCAGGATTATGATCCGTACTTCGCCTGGTGGCTCGGCGTTCTCTTCCTTGTGGCTGGGCTCGGCGGCCGTCTCTATCAGCAGGGCCTGTCCCCGTGGCGCGAATGGTTGAGGGTAGTGGCCGTCGCCTTTATCGTCATCGTCCTGGCCGTCATTTTCGCGTGGCCGACGCTGGCGGCTGAGGCGACTGAACAGCAGACGCTCGATATCGCCGTGCCCTTCATCGCCAAGGAAGAGGGCGAGCGTCTGGCGGCCTATCGGGACGCCGTCGGTATTCCGACGATCGGTTTCGGCCACACCGAAGATGTGTACATGGGCATGACGATCACGCATGCGCAGGCGCTCGCACTGTTGCGCGAAGACGCGGCGCGGCACCGGGCCGGCCTGCATCGCTATTTCACGCTGACGACGCGTGCCGGACGCCTGCCGCCGACACGGGATGCGGCCTATACCTCGACGGCCTTTAACTGCGGGGTCACTGCGATCGGCAAGAGCACCGCCACGCGCCGTCTCAATGCCGGCGACGTCGCCGGCGGCTGCGAAGCCCTCACATGGTGGGACAAGGCCGGCGGCCGTGTGCTGCGCGGCCTGTTCGAACGGCGCAGGCGAGAGCGGGCATTGTGCATGATCGGAGTGCGATGATGGGCGTCCGCGCCTGGCTTGCGCTCGGCTTGCTCGCTGCATTTCTGGGGATTGTCGCGATAGCGCTCTGGTATCGCGGAGAGGCGATCTCGGCAGAGGCGAATGCGGCCAAGGCGAGGGCAGGGCTGGCGACGGCCACCGCCGCCAATGCGGTCCAGCAGGAAACGATCGGTCGCTTGCGCGCGACGGCCGAGGCGAATGATCGGCTCGTCGCCCAGATGACGGATCAGCTTGCCGCCATCAATGCGGCCGTCGCCGACACCAACCAGCAGATCGGAGAGCTCAAGGATGCGAACGAGGATGTGCGGGCCTATCTGGCTGGCCGGGTGCCTGCCGATCTTGACCGGTTGCTTAACCGATAAGCCGGCCGTGGTGACGGCGCCGCAGGTGATCCGCGAACAGGTGCCGGCAGCACTGACGCGGCCGTGCCCGCCCAGGCGCCGCGGCAAGCTCGCCACGACAGCTGATATCGTCAATCGGCTGACTTACACCGAGGCCGCGCTCAACACCTGCACGGCCCAAGTCCAAGGCATCCGGGAGTGGAGCGAAGGCCAGAAATGACGGGGGGGGCGACATGGCGAACACGTCTGAACGAATCGCGAGCAACATGATCCTCCTGGCGGTGGCGAGGGTGTCCATGGCGCTTGCCATGCCGACCATCGGAGTCATTTTCTGGCTCTACTCTGGCTGGCAGGATACGCAGCTGGACAAGCTCCAGGCGCAGATCACCGAAACACAATCCGCGACACGCGACACGTCGAAGCTGGCGGTCAGCCTCTCCGAACGGTTGGTCGCAGTCGAGACGAAACAGGTGCGGGATGCCGCATCCAGCGAGAAATTCCAGAGCGCTACGCTGTCCCGTCTTGATCGAGTGCAGGATAGCATCGTCGGGCTGTCCAATGCGGTGGCGGCGCTCACAGCGACTTTGCAGGCGGTGGTTGACGACCGACGAACTACCAGCCTGCGCAATCGCGATCCGCCCTAGACCTGATCATCTTTCCGACGCCAGCAATATGATCGCCCGCTCGGCCTCGGCCGAGCGGGCTTTTGGCGTTTCAGGGCAGTTATTGAGCAGCCTCTGCTTGCGCAATCCTCAAGCGCGTGCTGACGACAATTTCGGCCGCCAGCGTCCGCAAAGCCTCGCCGAGCGCGTTGCGCGCATGCGCCAAGGCGCGCTGCTGGCAGCCATCTTCGTCGGCGCGCGGGTCGCCGAAATCGCTGACGGGCCACAGGCCAACCCTCTCGCCTGCGACAATCGACGCAATCGCCCGGTGTGGCCAAGCGCTGTCGTCGACATCGATGCCGACATAGCCGTACAGATGCGCGAGGCTGACGCAATCTTCGCATGGATTGCCATCTGGATACGATCCGTAGACCAGGTCGGCGTTTTCGAGCGTCTGAACAAGGTTCTTGTCGTGATCGAGCAGGGACGGCCTGCCGCGCTGCGCGACGATCGTCGCCATGTCGTCCGGAGGCATGGCGCCGGCCAGCATCAGTTCGATGGCGACCGATGCCGGGCCGCTGGGGCCGGTGCCTCGCTCCCACTTCAGGACCGTCTCGCCGGGGTCGCGGCCGGTGAGACGCAATGCGCGGCCGAGCTCTGCCAGATGCAGAGGCCGCCCGAGCTTCCACAGCTTTCCGAGGGTGTCGCGCGCCTCGCGCAATTCGTTGCCGTTCATGGTCTTGACTCCTGTTGTGGGCTGTCGTTCCGTGCCTTGTCAGCTACTCGCTGCGGATCGAAACACGCGCCCCGATATGAAGGGTGTCGCACCGTCAGGTGCGTGGATCACAACTCACCGCCTGGAAGCGTTAGGTAAGCCAAAGCCAGAGCGCGGCCTGAATTCGCGCCGGGCGAGGTTTGACAGCATCATTTCCATGAGGTCGGCTTCGGCGCTTGTTTCGCGTCGGCTGACCTCGATGTCCTGCCATCTGCCGTTCTTGCCGCGGATGGGCGGATATTTCGAAACCACCAGCATGCGGCCATCACCGAGATAGGTCACGGTCAGGCCGGCGCCGAAATGCTCACTATCCGGCCCGGCGCCCGTGCTGCTGCCCGGCGCGATCCCACGCCGCAAAAAGGCGCGCAGGATATCCGGGTCGACGGTGTAGGCCGAACCGATGCGGCCCTTGTGGGCTTCGACGATCCTCTCGATCATGGCATCGTCCGGCTTGTAACGGCGGCTGTCGAGTTCGGCCTGTCGCTTTTCCTCGGCCGCGGCTTCTTCGGCCTCGCGCCGCCGGCGTCTTTCTTCTTTCGCGGCGCGCACAGCGGGGTCGGCCTCGTGCCAGGCGCGGTCGATCTCTGCGCGCAGGCGCATCTTGGCTTCCAGGGCGCCGCGGGCCGCTTCTTCCTCGGCCCAGAGGGCGGCGCGTTGGGCCGCCGTCTTGCCGGTAATCAGCCAGGAACCTGTCTGGCTGCTCCAGCGCGCTTTCGGAAAGCGCGCCTTGAACCGGGCGTTACGGTCCGCATCCTTCGGAAAGCTCACCGCCGCGCCGGACGCCGCCCCCATGGGGAGCGGCGCGATCTTGATTTCCGTCTCGGTCGGCACGTCAGGCGCTTGCCAGGAAGGCGGCAGCGCTGCGGGCCAACTGGTCCATGGTGTCGGTGCGGTTCTCGATCCAGAAATGAGCATGCTCGATCGCGAACGCGGCCTCGAGCTTTTCGAAGGGCGCGGCATACTGGGGGTCGCCGCAGAACGCGTCGAGCTTGACCTGGCATTCGGCGATGTAGTCGACGTCGCGCTGCGTGACGCAACCCCAGTTGACGCCGGCCAACTTGGCGAGCTTCTCGCCGTATTCGATCTGCATGCGGGAGCGGATGTCGGCCGCCCAGGCGATCTGCTTCTCGCTGCCCTTGAGCGCCGGCATCGGCGCGACGACCTGCAAGCGGCCGGCGCTGCGTTCGTCGTAGAACTTGGGCTGGATGGTGATGGTGGTCATCGGATTGTCTCCCGAGGAAGTGGGGCGCTGCCCCGTTGCTGATGGTTTTAATATACAGGATTTTTCCGTATAATAAAGAGGAGAAATGCAGCCTGGCGTCGATTTTTTTGCCAGGGTCAGCATGGTCCCGTCGAACTATAGATCGGCCATGGCCTGTCTGAGCCGGCAATGATCTTCGCGCCCTCGAAAACCGCCTCATTGATATCGCGCATCGCCCGAAACTGATCGGTGTCGGTGCGGACGCATGCGAGGTTGATGGTAGTCATCAGGCGTTTGGCGTCGGCGAGGATTTTCTCGACGTCCGCCTCTGAGAGCTTTTTCGGTTTGGTGTGTCTTGCCATAGCGGCCTCCGGTGAGAGTGGGGCGCCGCAACCGAGCTAATCAGAGCACGTTCTTATTTCGTTCGCAAGCGGCCTTCAGCCCAACAGCGGACGGGCGATTGCCCATGCGACCATAAATAGCAGCATGGCGGCGACGATGATGGTGACGCTGCGCGAACCCATTTCGGTTTCAACTTTCCGGCCGGATGCCCCAAATTCCGGCGATCATAATCCGAAACTCTCGTTGATCGGACAGGCATTTCACCGCGCCTGTCACGCCGGAGAGTTAACCTCAACCGCGCCCGACGTCGTATAAAAGCGCACTTTGCGACACGAATTGGGCCACATATTGCGCCACGTATTTGAGGTTGGGCCAAAATTCCGCTGCAATATCAAAGCGGCGTAAAAGTGCGGTTGCATCTCATCCGCACCATTTTCCTGTTTTGTTTGGGTTCGCCTCACCCGCCGCTCGGCCGGCCCTGCGGCGAGCTGTCATCTTTGCGGACCTTTGGGTTTGCTTTGCGCCTGCCGCCATGCTTTCGACCGGTTCTTGCGCTGTCCTGGAGCCGCGAAGATGGTTGAAAATCGGGCTCGCCTGTGACAAAAGGCGTGTCGAATGTGACGGGATGCGACGATCCGCTTCTGCAAGATGTGATAAGAAGTAGGAAAAACAAAGACTTAATCACATTTTGTGGCGTATTTTGAAGAATCCGGGCATGACGCCCGTTTCTTCGGCATTCCACACCGAAGCCATCCCGGCCAGGACGATTTGGCAGGCGGTCGGCGGCATGGGCCGCTCGACGGCCGCCTCGGTTAAAACAAAGGTTTGATGATGCAAGTCACCGAAACGCTCAATTCCGGCCTCAAGCGCGAGATCAAGGTCGTCGTGCCCGCCGGCGACATGGAAGCCAAGCTGCTGGCGCGCCTGTCCGATGCAAAGGACAAGGTCCGCATCAACGGCTTCCGTCCCGGCAAGGTGCCGGTGCAGCACCTGCGCAAGGTCTACGGCAAGTCGTTCATGGCCGAGGTGGTCAACGAAATCCTCAACGACTCGCGCTCGATCATCACCGGCCGTGGCGAGAAGGCCGCCATGCAGCCCGAAATCGTCATGACCGAGGACGAGAAGGAAGCCGAGAAGATTTTGGCCGGCGGCTCGGATTTCGAGTTCAAGCTGAACTACGAGGTCATTCCGCCGATCGAGATCAAGGACTTCGCCGACATCAAGGTCATGCGGCCGGTCTACGACGTGCCGGAAAGCGAAATCGACGAGCAGGTCAAGCGCGTCGCCGAATCCGCTCGCACCTACGAGCCGAAGGACGGCAAAGCCGCCGAGGGTGACCGCGTCACCATCGACTACGTCGGCAAGATCGACGGCGAGGCGTTCTCCGGCGGTGCCGGTAACGACCAGCCGCTGGTGCTGGGCTCCAAGGAATTCATCCCCGGCTTCGAGGATCAGCTCGTCGGCGCCAAGGCCGGTGACGAGAAGCAGGTGACCGTCACCTTCCCGGAAAACTACCAGGCCGCGCATCTGGCCGGCAAGGAAGCCACCTTCGACGTCACCGTAAAGGAAGTCGCCAAGCCCGGCGCGCTGGAGATCAACGACGAGACGGCCAAGAATCTCGGCCTGGAATCGCTCGAGCGCCTGCGCGAAGTGGTCAAGGGCCAGATCGAGAACCAGTTCGGTTCGATGACGCGCCAGAAGGTGAAGCGTCAGCTTCTCGACCAGCTGGATGCCGCCTATGAGTTCGAGGCGCCGTCGAAGCTCGTCGAGGCCGAGTTCAACAACATCTGGAACCAGGTCAACCGCGACCTTCAGGCTGCCGGCCGTACCTTCGCCGACGAAGAGACGACCGAGGAAGAGGCCCGCGCCGAGTACACGCGGCTTGCCGAGCGGCGGGTTCGCCTCGGCCTCGTGCTCGCCGAAATCGGCGAGAAGGCCGGCGTCGCGGTGACGGACGAAGAGTTGCAGCGCGGCCTGTTCGAGCAGATTCGCCGTTTCCCCGGCGACCAGCAGCAGGAAGTCTACGAGTTCTACCGGTCCAACCCGGATGCGCTGAACACGCTGAGGGCGCCGATGTTCGAGGAAAAGGTGGTCGACCACCTGCTCGGCCAGATCGCCGTGACCGACAAGAAGGTCAGCAAGGACGAGTTGATGGCCGAGGACGACGAGGACGAGGTCAAGGCCAAGCCCGCCAAGAAGGCGGCTGCCAAGAAGGCTGAAAAGGCCGAGGGCGGCGAGGCCGGCGAGGAGCCGAAGAAAAAGGCCGCGCCGAAGAAGAAGGCCACGAAGGACGCCGAGTAAGCAGGCGAAAAGACGGGAAAGGCCGCCGCAAGGCGGCCTTTTTTGTTGGCATGCTCCGTTGTTGGCATGCTGGGCACGGGTTTCGGACGCCATTTGATACGGTTTCGGAGGGCGGTGCGGATGATGCGGGCAACGGTCATGCGGCGGGGCGGCGCCGCGGCGCTCGCACTGGCGAGCCTTTGCTGCGGCGCGTTCGCGGACGATGCGCCGGAGCGGTGGCGGTTCGGCGACGGCGAGAGCGGGCAGGCGACCGCGGCGCTTTTGGCAACCAACAAGCTCAGCGCCGGGGGCGGCGCGCTGAGCTACAGTCCGATCCTGACCATAGCCTGCGATCCGGGCGGCGAACCGCACTGGCGGGAATGGCTCTGGATCAACGACAAAATATCAGCCGACGAAGCCGTCACGGTGCGCGTCACGATCGATTCCGACAGCTTCAACGAGCGCTGGGCGGTGCGTCGCGGCGGCAAGGTGCTTTTCAGGGCCGGTGCCGACGGTGTCGCCGCGCTGGCATCCGCCGGCCGTCTTTCCGTGTCGTGGCGGTTCGGTTTCCTGTCCGGTCGCGGCGAAGCCGACTTCGACCTGACGGGAGTCAGGCAGGCTGTGGGCCGCATTGCCGATGCTTGCGGAACCGTTCCGCCGAGCTGATTCAGATCAGCAGCAACCCCTTCATCGACACATGGCCCTTCTTGCCGATGATGATGTGGTCGTGCACGGCTATGCCGAGCCGCTTGCCGATCTCGACGATCTCCTTGGTCATCTCGATATCGGCGCGCGAAGGGGTGGGATCGCCGGACGGGTGGTTATGAGCAAGGACGATGGCGGTTGCCGAAAGTTCCAGCGCGCGCCGCACCACCTCGCGCGGATAGACGGGGGTATGATCGACCGTGCCGGTCTGCTGCACTTCGTCGGCGATCAGCACGTTCTTCTTGTCCAGGAACAGGATGCGGAACTGCTCGCGCTCCTCGAAGGCCATGGCGGCGCGGCAATAATCCAGCACTTGCTGCCATGAAGACAGGGTTTCGCGCTCCGTGATCTGCGAACGCAGCATGCGCTGGGCGGCGGCCGCGATCACCTTCAGGTCGAGCGCCACCGCCGGGCCGACGCCCTTGACTTCGCGCAGCAGCGTTTCGGGGGCTCCCAGCACTTCGGCCAGCGTGCCGAAGCGGGCCAGCAGCGCCTTGGCCACCGGCTTGGTGTCGGCGCGCGGAATCAGGCGAAACAGAAGCAGTTCCAGAAGCTCGTAGTCAGGCAGGGCGATGTGCCCGGCGAGCGAAAAGCGCTCGCGCAGCCGGTCGCGGTGGCCGAGATAGTGCGGCTTTTCATGTGGCGCCGGCGTTCCGGCAGGCGGTGCGATCGCCTGCTCGGCCAGAAATCCAGCGTTTTCTCGCTTGTCCGAACCCAAGTCCATCGCTCCCGCCGGCTCGATGATAGGCCATGTCGGCGGCGCATTGAACGGCCGTTTTCAGCCTTTTTTCCACAGGCCGCGCGACCGGCAGTCGGTTGGGTCAGGCGGGCAGGCCAGGGCGGTCCAGCCCCTTGGGCGAGAGCGTGAAGATTTCGCAGCCCGTTTCGGTGACACCGACCGAATGCTCGTATTGCGCCGACAGCGAGCGGTCGCGCGTCACCGCCGTCCAGCCGTCGGACAGCACCTTTACGTGCGGGCGACCGAGATTGATCATCGGCTCGATGGTGAAGATCATGCCGGGGCGCATCTCGACGCCCTCGTTCGCATGGCCGTAATGCAGGATGTTGGGGGCGTCGTGGAAAAGGAGGCCGACGCCGTGGCCGCAGAAGTCGCGCACCACAGAGCAGCGCTCGCCCTCGGCATAGCTCTGGATCGCGGCCCCGATGGCGCCGGTACGGGCGCCGGGCCTGACGGCGGCGATGCCGCGCATCAGGCACTCATGCGTGACTTCGAGCAGGCGTTCGGCCGCTCGCTTGATCGGGCCGACCGGATACATGCGCGAGGAATCGCCGTGCCAGCCGTCGAGGATGTAGGTGACGTCGATGTTGACGATGTCGCCTTCGCGCAGCGGCTTGTCGTCCGGGATGCCATGACAGACGACGTGGTTGATCGAGGTGCAGGAGGATTTTGTGTAGCCGCGATAGTTGAGGGTCGCGGGCAGGGCGCCGTGGTCCATGCCGAATTCGAAGACGAAGCGGTCGATGGCGTTGGTGGTCACTCCGGGTTTTACCAGTTCCGCCAGTTCATCCAGGCAGCGTGCCGTCAACTGGCAGGCGTCGCGCATGCCCGCGAAAGCGTCCTCATTATAGAGACGGATCTGGCCCGTGTTGCGCAGCGGGGCCGTGGCGGCATCGAGATAGGTGGTCATGATGTGGCAGGAATGGCTCTGATAACGTGCCTATCATGTGACATCGAAACGGCTGTTCTTCAACCTTCAATATGACGGGGAGAGGCTTGAAGCTTCCGCACTGAGGCCACATTTGAGGCTGACAAGCGCCCGCGACAGCAACCAACCACACTATGCGTACCCGTCCGACGACGGAGCACGGATGAAAGACGTTTCGATGCGTAGCCTGCAATTTGCCATTCCGGTTCGGGTCCGTTCTTCGGACGGCCTGCCGATCGAGGAGATTTACGGGATCGAGCAGGCTCTCGACCTGTTGGCCGAATGGCCGGCGGGCCGGCAGGGCAAGCTTTATCAGGCCGCCTTCAACGCCTGTTTCGGGGCCAGCGTCGGCGTTACCGACGTCGAGGAAGCCTGCCGGGCGTTTTCGGCGCTCTGCCGCGTCAGCGGCGTCATGGCGAAGGACATGATGTGGCAACCGGCCGGTCGCCGGAACGCGGGCAAACGGCTGTCCGCCTGAATTGTCTCAGGCAGGTCTGGGCCGATTATCCTTGATGCGGCACGACGTTGGTGGTTTGCTGGCCCCGTAAGGAGAATGGCCATGTGCAGCCCTGATACGATCGTCGCCAAATATGAAGGCTACGGCGTCGATCTTCTTTCCAAAACTCCGCTTCTTGGCAGCATCGAACTGGCGGCGGAAGACGACACCGTCATCAATCTGAAGATCAGCAAGAGCGATGCAGAGCGGCTGATGTCGGAACTGAACCGGTTCATTTCGGCAGAGGCGGCCGCCTAGCGATCATTGGCGGCGGACTTGCCGGTCTTGGGCCGGCGCCTTTGCGGCAGGAGGCAGGAAGCCAGGCGGGTCAACTCGCCGCTCCGACCGAATTGTCTTTTCGATCTCCGACGGTATTGCCGACATCGGACGCCAGGTGCGCTTGCTGGAGCAGGTAGAAGCCAAGCAGGATTTCCGCATCCAGTTCAAAGACTTCTTCCATGGCCGCCAGAACGTGCGAATGCGTCGCGACGTCGATGACCTGGGCGAAGCCGATCAGCCCGAAGTGCAGGAGGATCAGGGTATGGCTGGATATCCCGCCGGCCGTGTCGCCCACGCTTTTTGCAATCTGATGGGTGGCGTAGGCCACCAGTGCGACCGCCACGACCAGCATCAGGCCCACCCATAGCCAGGCGAGATCCTGGCTGACGACGCGGAGCAACCGGAAAACCAGGATCGCCAGATCATGGAATCCGTCGAGTTCCCCGCCGCCGTAGAGGGGAGGTGGATCGAAGCCGAAAAGCCTCGATCCGAAGCTGGTTTCGTCCATCAGTTCGGCAAATCCGAGCAGGCCCGCGAGAACGAAGGGAAACCGAGGCCCCCAGCGATAGATCGCGTAAACCGATCCCGTGACGACGAACAGCAGGACGATGACGCTGGCCGCCTCGACGATGCCGTCTTCCTGCAAAAGCTGCGGTCGGATGGTGGGATCGACGATCGCCACCAGTGCGGTGGCAAGCGCGATCGAGCCAATGACGGCGGGCGCCATGACCAGAAAATAAGCTTGGCCGGCCATCCGCCGTCGTTTGTCTGCGTTGTGACCGGCCTCGTGGTCGAGGGAGTGAAGCGTCTGCGCCACGGTCCTCCTCCTGCAACGGAAGCGTCAGGAAATCGTCACATGGGGCGCGTTTCCGGCAACCACAGGGCGCTCTCCATCACAAACGCACCCGCAGCGGTTTTCATTTGTGACAGAACCGATCTCGGTGTCGCCCGTTTCTGAGCGCTGGTTGGCAAGATCGCTTTCGTTAGGAGCACCTCAGATGAAGCACGCCCAATTCGATCAACCGGTTTCGGTTTTCATCGGCCTTGGATTCCCGCGTGAAATCGAGACCGTCCTTGATGCCTACGACGTGTTGATCGAGTGGAGCGGACTGTCCGATCTCGATCGCTCGGCCGCCATCGACGTTTGCAGGAAAGCCCTGAATGGCGAAAAAAGCGGCAAGGATGCCCGCGAAGCGTTCCAGCGATTCGCCGATGGCAAGGGCATTCTCGTCGACGACGCCTACAGGCGGGCCTCGACTCAGCTTGCCCGAGAGTGGTCGATCCTGCCGGCAGTGTGAAAGCATCGCTCAGGAGCAGGCCAATCCTTGCAAAATCCTGTATCTGCCGAAATTTTGGTACGCTGCGGAAGGCGTGACGATCGCGCTTTGAACAGCTCAAACGTCGCCATTGGCGACGGTGACGCATTGCATTGACTTTCGGGGCATTTGAGCGGTCCGTTTTGTACCACGGGGAGGTCGAGGGTGATGGAAAACCCTCCGCGGTCGCCGTCGAGCCGCAGGTCGTCACGAAAGTTGCTCACGATATCTACTTGCCCTCCGAGACGGTTGTCAGCACTTTCTGGGCGCCCGGCGTGACCGTTCCGCTGTTCAGCGCCGTGACATCGGCAAGGGTAAGCAGGCCGTTGGCGATGCCATTGGTCATGCGCGTGCACCACGCTTCGGCCGCTTTTTCCACCGGCACGCCCATGAACTGGGCAGCTCCGGCCGGATTGTCGCCGATGCCCTGCTCGATACAGGTTGCGATGGCGGATTGCCGCTCCGCATCGTCAGCCTTCAGCGCCGCCGCCAGTTGCTGAAATCCCTGCTCGTCGCCGGCGATCTGCGCCCATGCCGGACCGGCAGGCGGCAGGCAACCGATGACAAAGAAGACTGCGGCAATCGATTTGATGGACATGGCCCTTTCCTTTTCTCGCGGCCTCATTGTTCACTCCGCGTCAGGCTGCCGTCGAAGCCGCAGGAGGTCCCGTGATAGGTAGTGCAGGGCCCGGCCACCTCTGTCTTCAGCGTACCCTTGCCGTCGAGCGACAACTCCACCCGGCAGACCGGCGCGGAAGGATCGTTCGGATCGTAGCTTTCGCCGAGCACGGTCGCGCCCTTCGGTTTGCCGTAGAGCGTGACGGCGCCCGAACAGCCGGGCGTGCCGGTCGCAAGCTCGATCACCAGATAGTCGGGCTTGGCGGTGCCCCGCCGGATGGTGGCCGCAAGCGAACCTTCGCCGCTGCCCGCCCATTCGCCCACCCATGGGTCGCGAGAAACCGCCTCCGCCTTTGCCGGCGTGGTTTCGGAAGCCGGAACGGACGTTGCGGCCGCAGCCGGCAGATAGGCGAGACATACGCGTCGGGCACCGTCGTCGCCTATGTTCGGATCGATCCCATCGGCGACATCGTCCGTGCAGGAGCCGACGGCCCAGTAGACGAGGGTTGCGCCGTCGGCCGAGAGCGCGACCGGCCGGACTTCGAGGTCCATGCCGCGCGTGCCTTTGAGGCGGCGCGTCACGCCGGTCTCGGGATCGGTGACGAGGATGCCGTCCTCGCCATTGTAGAACAGCCGTGTGCCGCCGGGGTCGAACTGGAAGTTCCGCAGTTCCCAGCCGCCGGAGGCGATCGGGCGCGGTTCCGCGTCGCCCTTGCGCGTGGCCAGAAGCTCGAAGGAACCGTGGCCCCTGTTCTGCGCCCAGGCGGTGAAGCCGCCGCCTTGCTGCTCGTCGTAACTGTCGTCGTCGAAGCCGGGCGGACGATCCACCTCGGGCGTCTCGCTGTTCTGGCGAGCGGCCTGGCCGGCGGCATCGGCGGCGGCGAATTTTTGCACAATGTCGGCGGGCGGCGTCACCTCGGCATAGCCGTCCATGTCGGCTGCGAACAGGCTGTCCTCGCCGAGCGGCCGGTCGGCGCGAACGTAGAAGCGGCCGTCCTCGCCCCATGACCAGGAATTGAGTTCCGCGATGTCCTCGGGCTTTTCCACCTTGCCCTCATGCGTGCGGGGCGAGGCCTTCGCCAGCCTGCCGCTTTGCGGCTCGTAGAGCCAAACCTGCATGATGTAGCCGGCACTATCCTCGATACCCAAAGCCATCAACGACTTGTCGGGCGAAAACATCGCCTGATACCCGGCCTGTTGCCAGTCGTCCGGATAGGCTGCCAGCAACGGCTCGACCGGCACCGTCCTGACGTGGAGCGGGACGAGAGGCGGCACGGTCAGGTCCATCAACTGCGCGATGCGCTGCGGATAGATTGCTTGAAGGCACATCAACTGCCCGAATTCCTTCGGGCTCAGCCCGTCCTCGCTGCCTTCCTGCGGCGTCACGGCCTCCAGCCCGCAACGTCTGTCGCGCTCGGCAAGCCATGCCTTCTGGTTGGCCTTGACAGAGGCGGCGGCGGTCTCGTCCTTCTGCGCCGCGAGCGTCGCCTTGAAGGCATCGGCCATCCTGCCATCGAGCATGCCTACCGTGTCCCAGGCACAAATCGCCTTGTCGATCTGGCGGATCGCCCTGCCGCAGTCGAAGCCGGGACCGGCGAGCGCCGGCATTGCCGGCAACAGGGCCAGCGCGAAGAACAGCAGCGGGATCGATCGTCTCATGGTCATTCCCGTTGGTCGGGCGTTTCGAGGTCCCAGAAGAACAGGACGCCGGTTGCAGTGCCGGGCGTGTAGTCCGTGGCCGTCCATTCGAACCGCGTCGGCGAGATTTTCTTCGCCTCTTGCGGACAGAAGGCGACCAGATCGGTGGGATGCCGCTTCTCCACCTCCAGCCGGTAATGCCTCGCCGGCCCGTGCCATCCGTCTTGCGGCGTCAGATGGGTGACGGTGTAGAGCTCGTACTGATGCTTGCCGGAAAGGAACGCGCGGCGTATGGCGGCGTCGATGCAATAGGCTCGCGTCGCCGAACCGTCGGTCTCCATCTCGGGGAAGCTGTCGAGATTGATGTCGCTCCAATAGTGGGCAAGCGGAGCATAGCCGACCTCGACGCGCGTCTCGCCCGGTTCGAGCGTCGCATCCCAGGCGAAATCGGCCTGATAGGTCCACACCGCCGTATCCTCGCTCATCAGGCCGCTCGCCCTGAGTTTTTCCTGCTTTTCCGGCGGCAGCCGCCGCCAGATCGGATCGCCCGGGCCGTCGAACCCGCTGAGCAGAGGCACGCCGGCATCGAGCAATTGCCTTGTGACGTCCTTGCCGTCGAGCAGCGCCCGGCCGTGGCCGCCAGGCGTCAACGGCTGGCCGTTCACGCTGACGGAAAGGCTCATATAGTTGGCCGGCCGCGTGTCGGCGGCAAGGCCCGCGGCTTCCGAGTCCGTATCGAGCGCGGCAAGGTCCTCTGCGGCATCCACCGGCATTTCGGGCATGGCGAAGGTGAAATGCACGGTCTGTTGCGTGGCGGACTTGAAGACGTAGGTCAGCTTGACGGAATAGATCGAGATGGAGACGTCCTGCCGCTCGACGCTGACGCCGGACGGCAGGTGGAAGGCTGGGCCGGCGACGGCGATACCGATGCCACGGCCCTCGTCCTGTGCGAAAGCGGGCATGGCCAGCACCAGCAGCAGGACCGCTCCGCAGATGGAGGCCAATCCGTTGCGTGTCATTCGCTTTCCTCCGGCTGTGCCAGAAGCGCAAGGCAGAAATGCTCGGGCGCGTCCTCGTCCTGCTCGGTCATGAACTCGTCGCCGCAAGCGTTGCGGGTGGACCAGACGATGAGGTCGAGATCGGCCGAAACCGCGTAGGGCCGGTCGCTCCGCGAGGTGGCGGCGATGCGCCGTTCGCCATGCGTGTCCATGTCGAAGACGGCGATCCCGGTATCGGCCGGATAGACAAGGCGGGAGCGGTCCGCGTCGAAGAGATAATCCGCCAGTTCCCAGCCGCCCCACGCCGCAAGATAAGAGGGTGAACCGGCGGCGCGCTTGCGAACCTTGAGTTCGATGGTGCCGTGGCCGTGGTCGTCGATCCAGGCGAGGAAGTCGTCATTGCCCCGGACGGTCTGCGCGCTTTCGTCGTCGCCGTCCGCCATCGCTTCCGTTTCGGCAGGCGCGCCGTCGCTGTCCAGGAGGCCGGCGATCTCGGCCGGCACCGTACCCAACTGGACGCTGCCGGAAAGCGTCGCGGCATAGACGGCGCTCGGCCCTTCCTCGCTTTCGCCGCCGGCGCTCCAGAGCGCGAGCCGCACATAAAGCGTGTCGCCCTGCCAGCCGAGCGCCTTTATCGCCATCGGCGCGCCGTCCGGATGCGGCTGCTGCATGTCCGGCATCGGCGTGGCGGCAGCAAGCCTGCCGTCCGCGATGCGGTAGAGCCATACCTGATCGGGGCCGTCGAGCTCGAGGCTGGGCAGCAGGATCGCGGCCAGACCGCCGTCCGGCGACAGGCGCATGCCGGCGATGCGCGGCACGCCGCCTTCGGAAATCTCAGGACGGGCCGCCGCGATCGGCTGAAGGTCGATTTCCCTGATGCCGCTCGCCGACAGGGGCGGCAAGGCAAGGTCCTGCAAGGCGCGGCGGCGGTCGAGATAGACGACGTTCAGGCACTCGTAAGCCTGCTTGCCCAATTCAGTTGCCGTGTCGGCCAGTTCCGCGAATGTCCGGTCGGCGATGCAGCGGCGGTCGCGCTCGCGCACCCAGTCGCGCTGAGCGAGCACCAGATCGTCGCGGGCGGAACCGGTGACGGCATCGCGGGCAGCGCGATAGGCGCGCGACAGGCTAAGATCCTGCCAGCGCAGCACCGCCTGCGAGCAGATGAGTTTTTCGACCGTGGTGCCGGCCTTGGCGCAGTCGAAGCTTGCCGAAACGCTTTCGGCCCTGGCCGGGGCCGCCCACAGCGCGCCGAGTGCCAATAGGGCACCGAGCGCCGCGCCCGCGAAGCGGATAGACACCGCGCTAGTCATGGACAACGAACGTGCTGTTTTCACACAGATTCTGCGTGCCGGCCGGCGTCGGGTCGCTGCAACAGTCCTCCTCGTCCTCTTCGGCGAAAGTCACGGCCAGATCGAAGGTGCAGATGGCGCGGCCGTCGGGAATGGTGAAGGTGCGGCTGGCCCCCGGTTCCAGCGTCTCGTAGCCGAAGGCGTCGCTGTCGAAGGAATTCACGCCGGCCTCCGACCAGGCGAAGCTCTGCAAGGAACGTTTCGCCTCGTTCGTCACCGTCACGTCGAGGTCGCCGGCCGGCCTCGGCGCGTCGCAGGCGGCAAGCATCGTCGCCGCCGGCTCGGCCGCGCCTTCCATGGCGTAGCGCTGGATATGCCCGTCGACGACGATTTCCAGTTCGCCCGTCGCCGTCAGGATGGCCCGTAGCGCAGCGTCGGGCGGCAATGCGCCCTTGACGTCCTTCCCACCGGAATCCTCGTTGGGCATGGCTTTTCCCGAGAACGCGACCTGTTGCCCGCCCGCTGACAGGCGCACCTGCATCGTCGCTCCTTCGTCGGCGCTGCTTTCCTCATCCTGCACATAGACGTTCACCACGGGCTTGCCGGTGGCGCAGGAGAAATGCAGCGCCACATAGTCGCTGTCCGGGATGCCGTAGGCGAGCGTCGTCACGTCGTCGTAGCCACCGCCGAACCAGCGCGGCTGCTCCTCGTCCTGCGCGGCGGCCGGCAGCAGCGCCACCGGCATGAGCGCCATCAACGTTGCCGCGAGGAAAGTCCGGTAAACGCGTTGCATATCGGCTCCTGTTCCTGTCCGCCGGCTTCTATCCGCCGATCGGGCGGAAGAAGGTGATGACCGGCCGGAAATTCCAGCCGGCATGGCGGACGATCTCGATCATCGGCTGTTTCAGTTCGTTGAGGTCGAAGGTGTAGGCGTAGCTCAGGTCGAAGGTCGGCTTGCCGTCCCTGAATTGCAGGCCGAAGACCCGTTCGTGCCGGTATTCGAAGAAAGTGATGCCGAGCGACATCTGCCAGTTGAGGCTGAGCAGGTCGGGACCGCGCCCGGCCGACCAGTCGAAGGACGCGTAGCGGTCTTGCGCCCGGACGTTATGCGCGCCCTCGTCGAAGCGAAGCACCAGCCGGTAGCCCTTGCTCATGCCGTGGATGCGCATCAGGTCGAGCCATTTGGCGTCGGCATAGCGCCAGTCGACGACGAGTTCGTCGGGGCGGCTGCCGCGCTTGATCGTATAGGGAACGTCCTGCTCGTTGATGGAAAGCAGGCGCTGCATCAGTGTCTCGACCGTCGCCGGCTCCACGCCGGGAACGGCCGGCACCTGAGCGGCCCATGAGGCGACGCGGCCGAAGAGGAAGAACTGCAAGCCGGCCCAGACAAAAATACCGTAGAAGGCGACCCGCTTGACCGTCTCGCCGAACGGGTCGACCGGAAACGAGGGCGGCCCATCGATGAGGCCGTATTTCGCCTGCACCAGCGCCACGGTCACAAAGGGTATGACGAAGACGAAGCCGAAGAAAAAGAGGAAGAACAGCAACACCCGCCCGGCCTTTCCGGGGCGTGGGGCCTGGCCGGTCGAAGTTTCGTCGCTGGTGCCGACAGTGCCGCCGCCCGGCAAACTCATTCAGGTCTTTCCCCCAACGCCCTGACCGCACCCATAATGTCGCTTCCGTCCCCCCTCGTCATGGACCGGAAGGAACTGGATACGGACAGGACGGAACCAAATTGACCTTCGCACAGCCCTGTTGCATCGTTGCGGCAGGGGGAGCGTGAATGGAGAACGTGAACGAACCGGCCCCGTCCTCATCGCTGTTTTTGACGACGGCGGCGCTGCCTGCGCGGGACAGGCTTCCGGTCTGGCGCGAAGTATTCGGGCAGATGGTGGTGCGGCTCGACATCGAGCCGGCGAAGGACACTGCTTTTCACGCCGAAGGCGAACTGCTCATGCTGCCGGGTGCGGCTTGCAGTTCGGTGTCTGCCACTCCCTTTCGTGTATCGCGTACGCCAAAGCTCATCGCCGGCGACGAGACGGACATGATGTTTGTCGTGACCGCCGACGTTCCGCTCCATGTCGCCCAGAATGGCCGTGAACATATACTCGACGCCGGCGACGCCATTTTTGTGCGAGGCGGCGAACGCAGCGTTATCCAGTCGCACGACAGGGCGAAGTTCACCAACATATCGGTGCCGATCGACGATCTGATGCCGCTGCTCCCAGCATGCCAAAACCCGTCGATGACCGTGGTGAACCGCCAAAGCGACGTGCTCGGCCTGCTTCTCGGCTACGTGCGCCTGCTGCACGCCCGGCACAAACCGCACTCCAGCGAATTCGGCCGGCTTGCCGCCGGCCATATCCGCGACCTGATGGCGACGATGATCGGTTCCGGATCGGACGGCGATCCGCCGGCCTATGAGCGCGGCGGCGTGCGCGCGGCGCGGCTGCGTGCGATCAAGGCCGATATCGGCCGGCATCTTGGCGAGCCGGCCCTTTCCATCGGCGCGGTCGCCGTGCGTCACGGCATCTCGCCGCGCTATGTCCGCAAGCTGTTCCAGGACGAACAGACGACGTTTTCAGATTTTCTGCTTTTGCTGAGGCTGGAACGGTCGCGGCAATTGCTGCGCTCCGGGCACACCGCCACCACCATCGCATCGATTGCGCACGCCTGCGGCTTCAACGACCTGTCCTACTTCAACCGCACCTTCCGGCGCAGGTTCGGCATCACGCCGTCGGATTTCCGGAATGGGGGCCCTTAGCCGCGGTTCTCTGCGCGCCGGCAACTCGGACAAGCCGCTTTCCGTCAGTTGCCGAACCTGACCGGCACGACGAACGACCAGTTCCTCCGGTTTGCCTCCGGCGGAATGGGCGGAAATGGCGACGCACGGCGGACAGCCGCCAGCGCAGCTCGGTCGAGCTGCGGTTTGCCGCTGGTTTTTGCGAGCCGGATCGACGAGGCTCCACCCGAGGCATCGACGGTGAACGCCACGGCCGCAGTTCCGCTCAATCCGCTCCCCGCGCTCGCGGCCGTTCGCTGCAAGCGGCGATGAACCAGGCCGGGATAATTCGCCACCGCCACACTTCCGGTGCTGCCCGACTTTTGCCCGGAGCCCGTCGCGGCCGCTGAAGACGGCCTTGAATTTTCCGCCGCATCTCCCGGCGTCTTCGCGCCGCCATCGGCTGGTGGTTTGCGGTCCTTGCGCGTCGGCTTCGCCTTTCGCCGGCTTGGCTCCTTGGCTTCCACCTTTTCATGCCGGGATCGCGACCGATCTTCGGAAACCTCGTGCGATGGCTTCTTGGCTTCGGACGGAGGCGCCGGCTGCGTATTCTTCTGCGGCAACGGTTGCGGCAACGGGTCGGGCGAAGGCTCGGCGGTGTTCGTGTCGCTCGGCGATGTCGTCGACAGTTCCGCCTCCGCAGAATGCGCATCATTGTTTGTTGCCGGTGCGGTGGAACTCGCGGGCTTTTCCGGCGCGCTGGTGTGCCGTGTCTCCGGCTCCTCGGTGGGCGCGGCGACCGGTTGCGGGTCGGTTTTCTGTTCCGGCGTGACCGGTGGTTCGTCCTGATCCCGCTCAGGCGAACGCGGCATTTCCTGTCTCTCCTGCGCTGCCGGGTTCCCCGTCGCCTGAGGCTGGGCATTCTCGCTTTGCTTTCCTGCCGACGGACTGTTTGCCTCGGCAGGCGCTCCTTCCGCCGCACGATAGTCGAGAACAACGTCGATCGCGTCGTCATCCGGCGCGGAAAGCAGCGGCACCTGGGGAGCGAGAAGCAACATGGCAACGGCCAGGGCATGGCCGACGACAGAAGCGCCGGCGCCGACGGCGTACCATACCCGTTTGCCCGCGCGTTCCGGGGGACGGACCGGCCGCAGCGGAGCAGTCTCGATATCCGGCTCGTCTCGGAGCTGCCAGGTTTCGGAATAGGGGAGGTGATCCGGATCGCAACCGGGAAGGTCGATTCGCGGTTCGTCCGGCCCTGCCAACCTCGGATCGGCCTTGTCTATCTCGCCGGTGTTCGGCTCAACGGCCAGGCGCGTGGTCATCTTCGTCGCCGAGGGTCTGGCCCGGATCGAATGCCTCGGACCATGCGGCCAGCCGCTGTTGCCGCTTCGCGTCGCCGCTGGCATCGGTCAAATGGCCGCGTGGCAAACGCTCCAATCCGCTCATGCCCTATGCTCTTTGGAAGAGGGTGTCGAAAGGCCAAGGGGAAGTACAACCATGCGGCCCTCGACTTCGCCGAAATAGGCTTCCACGCCGTAGACAGATTTCAGGTTGTTCGCCGTCACCACCGCTTCCGGCGTCCCATCGGCCACGACGCGGCCCCGGTCGAGCAGAATGAGGCGGGTGCAGCTTCGCGCCGCGAGGCCGAGATCATGGGTCGAGACGACGACGCTGCGACCTTCCTGCGCGAGCGAGTGGAAGACCTGCATCAGGCCGATCTGGTGCGACGGGTCCAGGCCGGCGGCCGGCTCGTCGGCCAGAAGCAGCGGCGTCTCCTGTGCCAGCGCGCGCGCCGCCAGCACACGCGCCAGTTCGCCACCGGAAAGCGCGGTCGCCTGTCGGTCGCGATGGGCCTCGACATCCATCAGGCGCATCGCGGCGTCGACGGCGGCGCGGTCGGCCGCCCGCATCGGCGACAGGCGCGGCAGATGCGGCAGCCGCCCCAGCGCCACCAGCGCCTCCACCGGCATCGCCCAGGCGACGTCGCGGCTCTGCGCCATGTAGGCCACCTTCAGCGCCCGCCGGGTGGCGGTCAGGTCGCCCCCGTCCTCTCCGTCGAGAACGATAGCGCCGGAGGCCGGGGTCAGCCCCATGAGCGCGCGCAGCAGCGTTGATTTCCCAGCGCCATTGGGTCCGATGAGGCCGACCAGTTCTCCCGGCCCGACATCGAACGATATGTCGTGCAGCACGGGCCGGCCGCCGAGCGCGGCCGAAAGGTGTGAGACGGAAAGCAGCGTCATGCCACTTTCCTCCGCTCGCGCCAGACCAGCCAGAGGAAGAACGGCGCCCCGACGATCGCCGTCAGAACGCCGAGCTTGAGGTCGCGCTCCGGCGCGACGATCCGCACGAGGATGTCGGCGGCCAGAACCACCGAAGCGCCGCCCAGCGCGCTCGTAGGCAGCAGGCGCGACGGCTGGCCGCCGGTCAGCGGCCGCAAGAGATGCGGCACGACCAGCCCGACGAAACCGATGGCGCCGGTGACCGCCGTCGCCGCGCCCACCGAGGCGGCCGTGCCGAACACGGCGAGGAACTGCACGCGGCGCATGTCGACGCCGAGGCTGGCTGCGGTGTCCCCGCCGAGCGTCAGCGCGTCCAGCGCCCGCCCGAGCGTCAGCAGCGCCGCCCATCCCGCCAGCATGAAAGGCAGCGCCAGCCACACATGCGTCATCGACCGGTCGGTCAGCGAGCCGAGCATCCAGAACATGATTTCCAGTGCGGCGAAGGGATTGGATGACAGGTTGAGCGCCAGCGAGGTCATGGCACCAGCGAAGCTCGAAACGGCGACGCCGGCGAGGATGAGGGTGAGCACGCTGCCGCGCCGGCCCGCCATCGCCTGTACGATCAGCACCGCGACAACTGAGGCGGCAAGCGCTGCCAGCGGCAGCGCCGGCGGGAAGACCGCGCTCAGCCCCGTATAGATGGCGAGCACGGCGCCGAGTGAGGCCGAGGCGCTGACGCCGATCAGGGCGGGTTCGGCCAGCGGGTTGCGCAGATAGCCTTGCAGCACCGCGCCGGACAGGCCGAGGGTCGCGCCCACCATCAGGCCGAGCAGCGCGCGCGGCAGGCGGATTTCCTGCATGATCAGCGCGATCGCATCGCGCCGCTCCGAGAACAAGGCCGACACGCTGTCGATGAAGCCGATGCCGGCCGGTCCGACCAGCAGCGACAGGCAAAACAGAATGAGCGTCGCCAGCGTGAGCGCCGCCAGTGCCATCTGGTAGCGGCGTGCATCGTTCATTTCGGAGCCGCCTTGCGGGCATCCGCGCCCTGCGACAGCAGGCGCACCGCCTCCGCGGTGAACGGCGCGCCGCAGATCGTGTAGCGCGAGGCGAGATCGACCGCGCCGCTCAGCGCCGCCTGCGCCCGGAAAGCCGGATGGTCGAACCCCTGCTGTGCCAGCGCCGGTGCCGAATAGCCTCGGTCGGCCGTGACCAGAAGGTCCGGATCGGATAGCACAAGCAGTTCCAGCGGCAGGCGTTCCATGCCGGCATAGCCGAATTTTGTCGCGATGTTGGTCAGCCCGGCTTTCGCCATCACGTCGTCGATCAGCGTGCCGCTACCGGACGTGTAGCTGTTGGCGTAGTAAATGGCGGCGGTCATGCCGTCGTGATCGCCGGCCTTCACCGCCGCCAGCCGCCGGTCCAGATCGGCGACCAGATCTTCGGCCCGTTGCCGTTGGCCGAGCACCTCGCCCATGCGCCGCAGGCCGGCGCGGATGTCGTCGAAGGAATTTTCCGGGGCGAACTGCTCGACCCGGATTCCCAGCCGGCGCAGCAAGTCGACGGTCGCGCCGGTCGTATAGGTTCCGGCCAGCACCAGATCGGGTTGCATGAGGAAAATCTCCTCCGCCTGCCCGTGATTGGCCTTATAGCGGCTGGCCTCCGGCGCGAGAACCGAGGAGATCGGATCAGCAGCGAGAAATGAAACGGAATGCAACTGACCGGGCGCCGCGATCAGCATCGCCATCTCGTCGGTGCACAAATTCATCGAAACAACGCGCTGCGGTGCTGGCGCCGCAGCCGCCGGATAGGCGAGCGCCAGCACCGCCGCCAGCGGGGCGAACAGCGCTCGACCTTTCCTCGTTTCCGGCATCGTCATCCTTTCAAGGCCGCGCCCGACAGCGCGGCCTTGTTCTGGGGTCAGAACGACCGCGTAAAACTCAAGTCGAACGTCCGTCCCGGCGCGCGATAGCCGAGATTGGTCTGATACTGTTCGTCAAAGATGTTCTCCACGGCGAATTTCATCCGCGAACTGGCGTCGATGGCGTAGTTGGCGGTGAAGTCGGCCGTAACATAATCCGGCAGTTTCTCATGCGCGACATCGTAAATATAGCGGCTGCCGCCGTAGAGCACCTTGGCTGTCAGGTCCAACTGCTCGGTCGGGCTATAGGTGATTTCGGCCGCCGCCTTCAAGCGGTCGCTGTTGACCAGATACTTGCCCGTATCGCGGTCGATCGGCCGGCGTAGGTCAAGCGAGACCTTGCCGCTCCATTCGTCGGAGAAGCGATGCGAAAGCTCGGCCTCGAAGCCGGTGATCCGGGCGCGGCCGACGTTGACGGGCGTAAAATCCTGGTTGAGCGTGATCGCGTCGGTCAGCGTCGTCTGGTAGAAGGCGACGTCCACCGTCGTATCCGCTCCCATCCGCCAGTTGAGGCCGGCTTCCCATGAGTGCGACTTCTCCGGCTTCAGGTTCGGGTTCGACGCCGGCGGGAAGCCGGGGAACGACGGATAGTAGAGATCGTTGAACGTCGGCGCCCTGTAGCCGGTGGCGTAGGAGGAGCGCAGCGTCAGGTCGGGCGTGATCTCGTAGCTGGCGCCGATATTGTAGGTAGTCACGCTGCCGAACTGGCTGTTGTCGTCGTAGCGAATGCCGCTGTCGATGCGCAGCGCCTCGTACTCGGCCGAATACTGGCCGAACACCGACGAGACGATGCGGGCGTTGACGTCGTAGTCGACGGTGGAATCGACCTTTTCGCGATAGGATTCTACGCCGCCCGTCAGCACGTTCTTCACGCCGCCGGTATCGAAGTGCTTCTCGGTCGAAGCGAAGATACCGTAGCGGCTGGTATCGAAGCGGCTGTCGCTGGGCTGGTCCTTGCGGAAGTTCCTCTGGTTGTCGATGCCGGAGTAAAGCTCGACGGTCGAGGACCAGTCTTGCGAATGGTCGATGCGAGTACCGAGCTTGCCGGCAAAAGTCGTCGTGTATTGCTGGTTGTCGAAGGGAAAAGCATTGTCGTAGTGGGTTTTGCCGCGTGCCACCAGGGCGTCGCCGTAGATTCGGCCCCAGTCGAAATCCTTGGACACCGACATGTTTGCCGAGCCTTGCAGGAAGCCGTTGTCGCCCGGTTCGTGGATGCCCCACGGCGCGTCCGGCGTGGTGAAATCATAGCCTTGGGTGCCGATGAAGCTGGCGCCGGCCGAATAGGTCAGCCCGTCTTGCTCGCCCCGAACGTTGCCGGACGTATAACCGCCCCATGGATTCATCACGCCGACCGTGGCGCTGCCGCAGACCTTGCGGTCGTCGCCGCAGGTGCCGCCTTGCTTGGTGATGATGTTGATGACGCCGCCGATGGCGTCGGAGCCGTATTGCGCCGAATGCGCGCCCTTGGCGATCTCGATGCGCTCCACCGAGTCCAGCGGGATGTTGAAGATCGACGCGCCGCCCGAGGTGGCGGACGCGACACGCACGCCGTTGACCAGGATCAGCGTCTGGCTTGTCTTGGTTCCGCGCACCGAAAGGCTAGCGATCGAGCCCATGCCGCCGTTGGTGCTCACCGAAACCCCAGGGTACGATTGGAGCAGGCTCGGCAGGTCCGGCGCGGCCGACTGCTTGATCTGCTCTTCGTCGATGACCGTCACCGAGGAGGTCGAGCGCATCAACGAGCTGTCGCGCCTGAGCGGCGTGCTGATGTAGACGGGATCGAGCAGGGTCGGCTCGGACGTCGAGGCGTCTTGCGCCATGGATTGCGTGGAAATGGCCGACGACAGCGCGCCAGCCGCAATAAGAAGTTTTCTCAAATCTGCCCCCAAACGGCTCAAAGGCACGACGGCATCGTGCCGGTTTTTAAAAACCGCAAGTGGACCGGGATCAGGGACGTTACAGGATCACGCTCTGCCCACCCGCATGCGGCAACACCAGACTGTGTCACCGCAACGGACGGCCGCGCCTGCCCACCCCTCGTGGTCAAGCATGGGTGACTGGAACAGGCAGGTCTCCTGACTTCCGTGTCGTCGCCCCCGTCCGCCTTCCCGACCAGCGAGGCTGACCAGTGGCATGTGGGTTAGAGGCTCTACGGTTACAGTTGCGGGGGCAGTCGCGGATTTGGCTGATTTCCAGCCTCACCGCGTTCCCTTTTCATCCGTCTCGCGACGGAACCGGCTCCGAGGTGAAGTCTTACCGGTCGATTTGAGGCGCTGTCAACGGTGGCGGCGCCAATCCGGCCGACCCCGACCGACGTGTTGTTCCAGAAAGACCCGACGGATGGGGAAAGTGGCGCACGCAAGGCTTGCAGGTGGAATTCGGCTGTGTGAGACGTCGCCGGATGAAGGCATTTTCGATCCGCTGCGACAATCCCGTCCTGGTGGCCCAGTTTGAACGGCCGCACGCGATGCTGAGCTGGTCGCTTACCCGGCCGGGCTTCGCTGTGGCGAGCCGTGTCGCTTGGCTATATGTGAGAAACGACGACCTGCCTCTTGGCCTCGATCCGGTTCGGTTCCTGAAAGAGCGGATGTCGTCAATGGGGCTGGACGACGCGGTGCATCTCATGACGTCGCGCGACATCCGCAAACATCATGTCGCGGAGGCCTCGGCGGGGCCTGCTACCGCCACCTGTCTTGCCACGGTGGGGCTCGGCAACGCGGCGCGTGTCGGCACGGCACCAACACCGCACGAATGTGGGGGAACGATCAACCTGCTCGTTCATGTCGACCGCCCGCTGTCGCAAGCGGCGTTCGTGGAAGCCATTTCGATCGCCACACAAGCGCGGACGGTCGCGCTCGTCGATCAGGAATGGAAACCGCATGGAGAGGTCGTAACCGGCACCGGCACCGATTGCATCGTCGTTGCCGCACCTCCCGGCGATCCGGAAGAGCAGTTCGCGGGCCTGCACACCGATATCGGAGCGGCTGTGGGCCGTGCCGCATACGATGCCGTCATGCTCGGAGCAAAAGCCTGGATCGCCGAACACGGCGCCTGATGACCTTTTGGGGCTCGTCGTCACGCCTGTCGCGTCGAGGCTTTTTCAAGCGATTTCGATCCCGGTGCATGTTCTGCAATGGTCCTTCGAGGCCGCGCATCTGTTTGCCGAGCGCCTCGATCATTTGTCTGTGTTCGGCTGAACTCGCCTTGTCGTCCGGCCAGCCACCATAATGGGGAAAGAAATCCGCATCAGAGGCTCGAAAGCCGTTCTGGCGCACGCCGCATCGAGCGGAGTTAGCCCGCCGTCAGTTCTCTCTTTTGTACGAGATTGGTACGCCCAAGGGGAATCGAACCCCTGTTACCGCCGTGAAAGGGCGGTGTCCTGACCGCTAGACGATGGGCGCAGCCAACGCGGCTTATAGTGGTGTCGGTCGCCGCGGGCAAGCCCGCACAGCACGCATCGAACGAGTTTTTTGCCGTCAGTTGCGGCGACGGCAGCGCCAGTTCCAGTCGCGCTCGGGTCCGACGTCGACATGGACGGATTCGGTGTGGCAGTAGGTGCCGACGCCGCCGCGGCCCGGCATCGAGCGCACGTAGTTCGCAAGCTCCCACTTGCTGACGCCCGGAATCTGGATATCGGCGGCCGCGCAGTACATGTGCATCGAGTTCTTGGCACCGCGGGCGCGTCGGTTGCGGTCGGGGTCGCGGTAGCCGGAGGTGACGATCATCTTGCGGCCGTAGTGGCCCTCGATCGTCTTCAGCACCCGCACCAACGACGGCTTCAGGCAGGCGACGTCGACGCTTTCAGTTTGTTTCAGCAGGCCGTTGGGGGCCAGCCGCGCCATGCCCGCGGCGGAGGCCACCTGGTAGGGGCCGCTTCCCTCGTCCTCGTTGAGATCCACGTCGCTGTCGTCATCGACGCCGGAGCGGCGGCGGATTTCAAACAGGGCGGTTTGGCGCACGCCGGGCAGCGCGTTTTCGGAGCCGAGCGAAACAAGCGGCCTGGCGCCGGCATCGGCGGAAGCAAGTTGGACGATCGGCGTCACCGACTGACGCGCGGCATCCGGCTCGATGATCGGCTGCGGCTTGGCCGCCGGCGGCGGAACGATCGGGTCGGGCTTTTGTGCCGAAGCCGCCCGCGCCGGGGCAGCGGGAGCCGAACCGAAGAAGGAGGCGAGGAAGCTCTTCTTTGCCGGAGGTTGCTTCTGCTGTGGCGCGGGCATTTCGCCCGCGGTGACATAGACCGCGTTGTCCATGGCCGGGGCGGCAGGCTCCGCCTGGCTGCCTTGCCTTGTCGTTATCGCCTGGGTGTCGCCGGCGGCGACTTTCTGCGCCACCGCCTCGGTCTGTTCGGCGCTTTGGGGCGGCGGCACCAGCGACTGCGGTGTCGCACTGGCGATCGATTGCGCGTCGGCCGGCGCTGGTATCGCAAACTCCGCTGGCGTGCCGGGCTTCTGCGTAGGGAAATAGGCGATCTGCTCGGGCAGGGCGGTGTCGCCTTCGGCGCTCATCAGCGTCTGGGGAGCAGTTGGAACCGTTGATTCGGTGCCGGCGGATTGAGCCGAAGAGGCTGAAGCGACGTCGCTTGCGGTCGCGTTGTAACCCGGCATGCCGACAGAGAGGGTAGGGTCCGTGGCGGACGTGCAGGAAGCGGTCAGCACAGACAAAAGTGCCGCGAGAATGACGCGGCGCCTTCTCCCTGCGAGACGCAATCCCGTTGATTCCAAAACGTTTTCCCCTCGCTGTCCGCCCGGATCATCCGCAGCGCGGCGCAAACCTGCATCGCCCTGCGTGATCGTGTTTCCGCGATCGGAAACGAGATCTGTGTCTAATCCGCCAGCCTCGATAAAAAACGTCAGCGGCCGCAGGATTGAGTCAACTTCATGCTTGACCGTGACCATTTCGCCCGCTTTGCGGCGAGCGTCAACTCACCACACATTACAGCTTGTTACACTGTTAATTATCGTGCCCTGCGCGAAGCTGGCGGATAGCTGCTCCAGGGACTACCAGATATAGATGCCGGGAGCCTCGAACGGCCCGCGATTGCTCGACGAAATGTCGGAGGTAAAGGTGAGGTCGTAGGGTCTCGGGCGAGGTGGCTACGCCTCGATGGGCATACGTGTTGCGACCAAGCGGACGCGCCTTATACGCGCACCTTGACGTAGGTGCCAGGCGCATCGCCCAGTGCGTTGACGCCGGTGCCCGGCTGGCGCGCCGGCACCTGCGTATTGTCCTGGGCCTCGATCCAGTGTTGCCAGTGCGGCCACCACGAACCGGGATTCTCTTTCGCCTTGGCGAACCAGTCCTCCAGTTCGCCCGTCGCCTTGCCGCCGGTCCAGAACTGGTACTTCTTCAGCGCCGGCGGATTGACCACGCCGGCGATGTGGCCGGAGCCGGTCAGCACATACTCCACCGGGCCGCCGAAATACCGGCAGCCGACGAAGACCGATTTTGCCGGCGCGATATGGTCGTCCTTGGTGGCGAGGTTGTAGATCGGGATGGTGATGTCGGAGAGCGACAGCGTGTGGCCGGCAAGCTCCATGCGCCCTTGCGACAGGTTGTTCTCCAGGTAGCAGTTGCGCAGGTAGAAGGAATGGTTGGCGGCCGCCATGCGGGTGGAATCGGCGTTCCAGTAAAGCAGGTCGAAGGGCAGGGGGTCCTTGCCGCGCATATAATTGTTGACGACATAGGGCCAGATCAGTTCGCCCGAGCGCAGCATGTTGAAGGCGGTCGCCATCTTGGTACCTTCGAGGTAGCCGTGCTCGTTCATCGCCTGCTCGAGCGCGGCGATCTGTTCCTCGTCGACGAATACCTTGAGGTCGCCGGCATAGGTGAAATCGACCTGCGTGGCGAAAAAGGTGGCCGAGCGGATGCGGTCGTCGCCTTCCTGCGCCAGCAGCGCCAGCGCCGCCGCCAGCAGGGAGCCGCCGACGCAATAGCCGATGGCGTTGACTTCACGCTCGCCGGTGGTCTTTTCGATCATGTCGAGGCCGAACTGGATGCCCTCGCGGGTATAGGCCTCCCATGTCTTGCCGCCGTGCCGCTCGTCGGGGTTCACCCAGGAGATGACGAAGACGGTGTGGCCCTGTTCGACCGCCCAGCGGATGAAGGATTTCTCCGGGTTGAGGTCGAGGATGTAGAACTTGTTGATCCAGGGCGGGCAGATCAGCAGCGGCCGCTTCAGCACCGTTTCGGTGGTGGGCGTGTACTGGATGATCTCGGCGATATCGCTGCGGCCGACAACCTTGCCGGGTGTCACGGCGACGTTCCTGCCGATCTCGAAGCGCGAATTGTCGGCCTGCCTCAGCCTGAGGTCGCCCTTGCCGGCGGCGATGTCCTCGGCCAGCATTGTCATGCCGCGCACGAGGTTTTCGCCGCTGGAGGCGACCGTCTCGCGAAAAACCTCGGGATTGGTGAAGACGAAGTTCGACGGCGAGATCGCGTTGGTGACTTGCTTGACGTAAAAGGACGCCTTGTGGCGCGTGTGCTCGTCCAGTTCGTCGGCGTGCTCGGCGAGGTCGGCGGCCCAGCGGGCGGTGATGAGATAAGCCTGCTTGAGAAAATCGAAGAAGGCGTTCTTGCCCCATTCCGGGTCGAGGAAGCGCTTGTCGCCCTTTTCGGGCTTCACCACGTCCTCCACCCCGGCAGTGCCGCCGGCGCGGTCGATGGCGTTGGCCCATACCGTCATATAGCCGGAAAACAGCCGCGTCTGTGCTTCCAGAGCGCGTCGGGGATCGGACAGCCAGTATTCGGTCAGCTTGGAAAAGGTACGGACCATGTCGGCCGCGGGCTCCGCGACGTGGTCGCGCCGTTCGCCTTTCTCGCGCGGCTCGGCCCAGGCGGCGGCGGCCTTGCCAGCCTGCTCGATCATGCGGGCGATGTTGAGCGCGAAACGCTCCGGGTCCTTGACCAGATACTGCTCGACGGACGGGGTGTCCGTGGTTTCGGTCGTATCGGCGCCTTTGCCGGACCCGGGCTTGCTGGTCATGATGCGCGCTGTTCCTCCCGAAAGCGTTTTCTTGACATAATACCATGGGAAATCGGATACGGTCCAATACAGGCGGCGGGCATTAGACCAATATACGATCAGGCCGGGAGCGGCCTGCGGATACCGTCCTACAGGGCCTTCGGGGAATCATTATGACACAGCGCCTTGGCCAGTTCGCTTTTTCGAGCTTCGCACGGCTGTGCAGCGGCGTCGGGCTGCTGTTCGTCGTCGCCGCGGCCGGTTGCACGAGCACGAATATCGAGGCCGCCGCACCGCAGTCGGGTACGGTTGTCGGGCCGAAGGACACGGGGTCCTATCCCAATCTCAACATTCCCCGGCAGCAGGCGGCCGAGCAATTCACCGATGCCGACAAGAGCGCCAAGCTGGCGCAGTTGCAGGCCGACCAGGCCACGGCGAGCCAGGAGGTTGCCGATACGTCCGGCGCGCCGGATGCGGCGCAACTGGACAACCTCGCCAAGACGCATGCCTCGGACACCTTGAAGCAGATCGAAGGCAAGTGCGACCTCGCCCTCGACCCTACCTGCAAATAAGTGTATATCGCACGCCCAATCCCTCCTTCGACCGGAAACTGACATGGAAGAGTTTCACAAGGTCCGCCGGCTGCCGCCTTACGTGTTCGAGCAGGTCAACCGGCTGAAGGCCAGCGCGCGCTCGCGCGGCGCCGACATCATCGATCTCGGCATGGGCAATCCCGACCTGCCTACCCCCCAGGCGATCGTCGACAAGCTTTGCGAAGTCGTGCGCGATCCGCGCACGCACCGCTATTCCTCCTCGCGCGGCATTCCGGGCCTGCGCCGGGCGCAGGCGAACTACTATGCCCGCCGTTTCGGCGTGAAGCTCAACCCCGACACGCAGGTGGTCGCGACGCTCGGCTCGAAGGAAGGCTTCGCCAACATGGCGCAGGCCATCACCGCGCCGGGCGACGTGGTGCTGTGTCCCAATCCGACCTATCCGATCCACGCTTTCGGCTTCATCATGTCTGGCGGCGTCATCCGCTCCATGCAGGTCGAGCCGGACGACGGTTTTATCCCCGCGCTGGAGCGAGGGGTGAAGCACTCGATCCCGAAGCCGCTGGCGCTGATCCTGAACTATCCGTCGAATCCCACGGCGCTCGTCGCTTCGCTGGATTTCTACAAGGACGTCGTCGCCTACGCGAAGAAGAACGACATCATCATCCTGTCGGACCTCGCGTATTCGGAGATCTATTTCGACGGCAATCCGCCGCCTTCGGTGTTGCAGGTGCCGGGCGCGATGGACGTGGCGGTCGAGTTCACCTCGATGTCGAAGACCTTCTCCATGCCCGGCTGGCGCATGGGTTTCGCGGTCGGCAACGAGCGGCTGATCTCGGCGCTGACCAGGGTGAAGTCCTATCTCGACTACGGCGCCTTCACGCCGATCCAGGTAGCCGCGACGACGGCTCTTAACGGCGACGGCGCCGATATCGCCGAGGTGCGGGAGGTCTATCACAAGCGCCGCGACGTGATGGTCGATGCCTTCGGCCGCGCCGGCTGGACGATTCCGGCGCCGGCGGCCTCTATGTTCGCCTGGGCGCCGATCCCGGAGCCGTTCCGGCATCTCGGCTCGCTGGAATTCTCCAAGTTGCTGATCGAGCACGCCGACGTGGCGGTAGCGCCGGGCATCGGCTTCGGCGAGCACGGCGACGACTATGTGCGCATCGCGCTGGTGGAGAACGAGCACCGCATCCGCCAGGCGGCTCGCAGCATCAAGAAATTCCTGGCTTCCAGCGCCACACAGCCGAACAATGTCGTGCCGCTGGCGGCGCACCGCTAGATCGCCGTGCGTCTTTTCAGACGCACAAGGGACGATCTAGCACTTTGATTGAGCATCGGAATATTCCGAAAACCGGATTCCACTTTTCGGCCCGATGCTCTAAACAGCCCGCATCAGCGACGAATCCGAGGGGCGGCGCCTATCATGGCCGAAGCATTGCGTATTGGGATTGCCGGTCTGGGCACGGTCGGCGCGTCGGTTGCGCGCGTGCTGCGCGACAAGGCCGGCGAACTCACCCGCCAGTGCGGCCGCCCGATTACCGTGACGGCTGTTTCGGCGCGCGACCGCGCCAAGGATCGCGGCATCGACCTTGCCGATATCGCATGGCTCGACAATCCGGTCGATCTGGCGCGCTCGAATGCCATCGACGTCTTCGTGGAACTCGTCGGCGGCGACGAGGGCGCGGCGCGCGAGGCGGTCAAGGCTGCGCTGGAGGCTGGCCGCCATGTCGTCACCGCCAACAAGGCGCTGCTCGCCAAGCACGGCGTGGCGCTGGCCGAGATCGCCGAGAAGAAGGGCGTGCTGCTGAACTACGAGGCGGCGGTGGCCGGCGGCATTCCGGTCATCAAGACGATGCGCGAGGCGATGGCGGGCAATTCGGTATCGCGCGTGTTCGGCATCCTCAACGGCACCTGCAACTACATCCTGACGCGCATGGAGGCCGAGGGCCTGACTTTCGAAGCGTGCCTGAAGGACGCGCAGCGGCTGGGCTATGCGGAGGCCGATCCGACCTTCGACATCGAGGGCAACGACACGGCTCACAAGCTGTCCATCCTGACCAGTTTGGCCTTCGGCACGAAAATCGCCGCCGACAGCATCTATCTGGAGGGTATTTCCAACATCACCCAGGCCGACATCCGCGCCGCCGCCGACCTCGGCTACCGGATAAAACTGCTGGGCGTCGCGCAGCGCACCGAAAGCGGCATCGAGCAGCGCGTCCACCCGACCATGGTGCCGACCGCTTCGGTGATCGCGCAGGTGCATGGCGTCACCAACGCGGTCGCCATCGAGACGGACATTTTGGGCGAACTGCTGCTCTCCGGCCCCGGCGCCGGCGGCAACGCCACGGCTTCCGCAGTCGTTGGCGATATCGCCGACATCGCCAAGAGCCGCCCCGGATTCCAGCACGGCCCGGTCTTCGGCCGCCCGGCGAAGGAACTGAAGCCCTACAAGAAAGCGCAAATGCGCGCCCATGCCGGCGGTTATTTCATCCGGCTTACCGTCCATGACCGGGTCGGCGTCTTTGCCGCCGTCGCCCGGCGCATGGCCGACAACGGCATTTCGCTGGAATCGATCGTCCAGCAGGCCGCCGGGACGAACGGCGACGACAAGAAGACCGTCATCCTCGTCACCCACGAGACGACGGAGGCTGCTGTGCGCAAGGCCGTCGACAACATCACCAAGGACGGCCATCTGGTCGACAAGCCGCAGGTGATCCGCATCGAGCGGGCGGGCTAGCCTAACCAACCGAAAAGCCGGGTGGTGCGATCGGCTGCCACCGTCGGGCGACGTCAAGCCATTGCGGAACCTTCAAGCAATCGAAGCGTTCTGTCGCCTCTGTTTCATTATCAAACGAGGGGACTATGGCAGGCAGTATCCTTATCGGCATCCTGATCACCTTTTTGGTGATCGTTCTTGTGCTCTATCTCATTCAGCGGCTACCGCTGGATGGGCGTGCGCGCCAGATCGCGCAGGTCGTTGTCATCATTATCGGCATCATATCGCTGCTGAAATATCTAGCAGTGTTTTGATTGCCAGACCCTTTCACCTACGTCCAATCCAGCTAACGAAGAGGATTCTCATGGCAGACATGCCCAAGGCAGACGACATTCAGGAAGCGATGCAAAAGCAGATCGCGGACCTGAAGCGCGAAATGAACCGCATCAACAAGACACTGGCGACCCGCGCCGAAGAGGCGGCGGAAGAGGTGAGCGGCTGGTACGATTCCGCTTCCGAAGGGGCTTCGCGGGCCGCCAGGCAAGTGCGCTCGGGAGCCCAATCGGTTTCCGAGACCGTCCAGCAAAACCCCGGTATTGCCGTGTCGACGGCACTGGTCATCGGCGGCGTAGCCGGGTTCGTGCTCGGCATGTTGGCAGGGCAAGCCGGCGGCAACGATCGCCGCTGGTACTCCTGACAAGCAGCTTATTTCCAAGCGGCCCGGCTTTCCCAGCCGGGCCGTTTGCGTTCAATCGATTGATATTCCTTGTTCTTCGAAAAAGCTCCGGCCGGGTCTTGTCGTCGTCATAAGGCTTTGTCACAAGGCTCCCAATCGACCAGGCAGGTTGTCTACGATCAAGGAGTTTACCCATGAACATGGCTCAAGACATCGCCGCCGGACTGGACCGGATCCTGACCATGGAACTGGTGCGCGTCACCGAACGCGCGGCGGTGGCGGCGGCGCGGCTGCGGGGGCGCGGCGACGAGAAGGCGGCGGACCAGGTCGCGGTCGATGCCATGCGCCAGGAACTCAACCGGCTGGCCATCAAGGGCACGGTCGTCATCGGCGAAGGCGAGCGCGACGAGGCGCCGATGCTCTACATCGGCGAGGAGGTCGGCATCGGCAAGGGACCGGCGGTCGATATCGCGCTCGATCCGCTGGAAGGCACCACGATCTGCGCCAAGAACCTGCCGAACGCCTTGGCCGTGGTCGCGCTGGCCGAGAAGGGCAGCCTGCTCAACGCGCCGGACGTCTATATGGACAAGATCGCCGTCGGGCCCGGCTATGCCGCCGGCGTCATCGACATCGATGCGCCGCCAGCCGACAACATCGCCGCCGTCGCCAAGGCCAAGGGCGTTCGGATAGCCGAAGTCACCGCCTGTATCCTCGACCGGCCGCGCCATGCCAAGCTGATCGAAGCCGTGCGCGCCACGGGCGCCGCGATCCGCCTGATCGGCGACGGCGACGTCGCCGGCGTCATCCACACCACCGATCCGGACGAAACCGGCATCGACATCTATCTCGGCACCGGCGGCGCGCCGGAAGGCGTGCTGGCGGCGGCCGCGCTGCGCTGCACCGGCGGGCAGATGCAGGGGCGTCTCATTCTCGACACGCAGGAGAAGGTCGAGCGCGCGGCACGCATGGGCGTCGACGATCCGCGCCGCATCTACCGCGCCGAGGACATGGCGCGCGGCGACGTGCTGTTCGCCGCCACCGGTGTGACCGACGGCAATATGCTCGCCGGCGTCAAGTTCGGCCGCAATTTCATCACCACGCACACCATCGTGCTGCGTTCCTCCTCGCGCACGGTGCGCGAGATCAAGGCCCGCCACCAGGACCTGGAAAAGTTTTGATTTCGCGGGGTCTGGCGGCGCATAGTGTGTCGCACGCAGGATAGGCGTGCGGCATCAGTCATGGCGGGTGAAAAGCGTTTCTTCCTCGATGTCCGGCGCTCGGCGACCGGCCTGGCCTGGGCGCATCGGCTGAGCGAGCGGCAGGACATGACGGCGCTGGCCATTGCGCAGGGCAACGGCGTGCCCGACATCGTGGCGCGCGTGCTCGCCGGTCGCGACGTGACGGCGCAAGAGGCGGCGCGCTTCCTCGATCCGACAATCCGCGACCTGCTGCCAGACCCGGCCTCGCTGACCGACATGGAAAAGGCGGCGGCTCGCCTCGCCGAAGCCGTGGCACACAAGGAAAAGGTCGCCATCTTCGGCGATTACGACGTGGACGGCGCCTCGTCCTCGGCGCTGCTCAAGCGCTTCCTGGCGCATTTCGGAGTGCCGTCGGAGATTTACATTCCGGACCGCATCTTCGAGGGGTACGGCCCGAATCCCGACGCCATGCGCGAACTGGTTTTGCGCGGCGCCCGCCTGATCGTCACCGTCGACTGCGGCACCAACAGCGCGGCAGCCATCGACGCGGCGAGGGAGGCCGGAGCCGATGTCGTCGTCCTCGACCATCACCAGGTCGGCGGCGCGCTGCCGGCTTCGGCGGTTGCGGTCGTCAACCCGAATCGGCAGGACGATCTGTCAGGGCAGGGGCACCTGTGCGCCGCCGGCGTGGTCTTTCTCGCGCTGGTGCAGACCGCGAAGGTGTTGCGTGCCCGCATGCCCGGTACGCCGCAGCCCGACCTGCTTTCCCTGCTCGATCTCGTGGCGCTGGGTACGGTTTGCGACGTGGTCCCGCTTGTCGGCGTCAACCGTGCTTTCGTCGTCAAAGGCTTGCAGGTGATGCGCCAGCAGAGCAACCTGGGGCTGGCCGCGCTGGCGCGTGTCGCACGCATCGGCGAGCCGCTCGGCGCCTTCCACCTCGCTTTCATGATCGGCCCGCGCATCAATGCCGGCGGGCGCATCGGCGACGCGGCGCTGGGAAGCCGGCTGCTCGCTACCGACGATCCGGTCGAGGCGGATGCGATCGCCGAAACGCTGGACCGGCTGAACCAGGAACGACAGGCGATGGAGCAGGAGATGCTGGCCGAGGCGCGCGCCGAGGCGGATGCCGAACTCGCCGGCGGGCAGGGGCCGGCGGTGATCGTGACGGCGAGCGCCAACTGGCATCCCGGCATCGTCGGCCTGATCGCCTCGCGGCTGAAGGATTACGCCCGGCGGCCGGCCTTCGCCATCGCCTTCAACGCCAACGGTCTTGGCACCGGCTCAGGCCGCTCGGTGGCCGGCTTCGATCTCGGTCGGCTGGTGCGCGAAGCGGCGGAAGCGGGGCTGATCGTCAAGGGTGGCGGTCATGCCATGGCCGCCGGCATCACCGTCGAGCGCGCCAAACTCGGCGCCCTGCGCGCTTTCTTCGAAGAGCGCGCCGCCGCCGATGTTTTTCGCCTGCAAGACGAGGAAAGCCTGCTGGTCGATGCGGCATTGGCGGCCGAAGGGGCGACGCTCGACCTGCTGGATGTTCTGGAGAAGGCAGGACCCTACGGCAGCGGCCATGTCGCGCCGCTTTTTGCGCTGCCTCGCCATCGGCTTGCCGATGTGCGGCCGGTGGGCACCAACCATGTGCGCGCGGACCTGGTGTCGGAATCGGGCGGGCGGCTCCAGGGCATCGCTTTTCGCGCGGCAGGCACGCCGCTGGGAGAATTCCTGTTCCGCAACAAAGGCAAGACGCTGCATGTCGCGGGATCGCTGTCGGGCAACTACTGGAACGGGAGCCGTCGCGTTCAATTCCGGATCGTCGACGCCGCCGAAGCCTGAAAACCGCTCCGCGCTTTCCCCGGAACCGCTCTAAACCAGCGTCGTTTGCAGGCGCTCCAGTTCGCCGATGCGCGCGACGGTCGCTTCGTAGCCCATGCGGATCGCTTCGTCGGCGCGATGAAACTCGGTCATGCCGACATGGCCGAGCTTGGGCTGCAGGGAAAGGTCCGGCGGGTCGCCGGCCAGCCGCGCCCGCGAGATGCGGTCCTGGATGATGTTGAAAGCTTCCACCATGACGCCGGTGATGCCGAGCTTGGTTTCGCGGGCCTGATGCTCGAGATCGCCGGCGGCCGGTGCCGGTGCGTCCTTGCGAGCGACGAATTCGCCGGCGTTGTGCCGGATGACGGCGGCGCGGCCGAAATTGTCGTTGTTCAGGTTGACGGCCACCACCAGCGGCTGCTCGTAGGCGCGGCAGACCGAAACCGGCACCGGATTGACGAGAGCGCCGTCCACCAGAAGCCGGCCGTTGCAATCGACGGGCTCGAACACGCCGGGCAAGGCATAGGAGGCGCGCATGGCCGCGATCAGCGAGCCGTTGCTCAGCCAGATCTCGTGGCCAGTGCGGATTTCGGATGCCACGGCGACGAAGGGCTTGGGCAGGTCCTCGATGCGCACGCCCTCGAGATGCTGGCGCAGCCGGGCGTCGAGCCGCATGCCGCCGAGCAGGCCGTTGCCGCCAAGCCTGAAATCGAGCAGGCCGAACATGCGCCGCCTCGTCAGGCCGCGGGCGAACTCTTCCAACTCGTCCAGCTTGCCGGCGAGATAGCAGCCGCCGACGAGAGCGCCGATCGAGGTGCCGGCGATCATGGAAATCTCGATGTCGGCTTCCTCAAGCGCGCGCAGGACGCCGATATGGGCCCAGCCGCGAGCGCAGCCGCCGCCGAGCGCCAGCGCGATTGCGGCTTTTCTGCCGGGCTTGTTCGTGGACAAGCCGCTGAGAGAGGACGGGCCGTTGGCCTCCTGCAATTGCGGTCTGCTGCGGAATGACGCCCATTCGAGCATCATCATCTCCCTTGTCCCACGGTTAGCCTACAGGCGGGCCGTATCGAAATCGTGAATCTGTGTGGCGGGAACGGGGCAGAGGAATTCACGAAGGATTTCGATACGTTTCTTCCGCATCGAACAGCGGCGCGCTGCCGTCGTCGGCAAGGATCGCCTTGCCGTCCTTCAGCCCCACCGTCCGATAGAAACAGGAACGCCGGCCGGTATGACAGGTTGCGTCGTGGCCCAACACATTCACGCGCAGCCAGACGGCATCCTGGTCACAATCCGTGAGCAGGGCGACGACCTTCTGCACGTTGCCTGAGGTTTCGCCCTTCTTCCAAAGCGCCTTGCGCGAGCGCGACCAGTAATGGGCGATGCCGGTTTCAAGCGTCAGCGCCAAGGCTTCGGCGTTCATGTGGGCGACCATCAGGAGCTTGCCGTCGCCGGCATCCGTGACGACGGCCGTGACCAGCCCGTTCGTATCGAAGCGCGGCGTGAAGGCGTCGCCGTCTTCCCATGCCTTTTTGTCAGGGGAAGGGGGATCGAACTGCAAGGCCGACATTGGCTGATTTCCGTCCTGGGCCGATTCCCGTTTCCGTCCGGCAGATCGCACCGCTCAGGCGATGCCGCGCACCATCGTCATGAACCGCGACTGCTCTTCCGGATTGTCCTTGAAGACGCCGGTGAAGGTGGAGGTCAGCGTCGTCGAGCCCTGCTTGCGGATGCCGCGCATGGCTATGCACATATGCTCGGCCTCGATCATGACGGCGACGCCGCGCGGGTTGAGCGTATCCTGGATGGCGCCAGCGATCTGCGCCGTCATCGCCTCCTGCGTTTGCAGGCGGTGGGCGAAAATGTCCACCACGCGCGCGATCTTCGACAGGCCGACCACCTTGCCGTCCGGCAGGTAGCCGACATGCGCCTTGCCGATAATCGGCACCATGTGGTGCTCGCAATGCGAATGAAACTGGATGTTCCTGATCACGACGAGGTCGTCGAAGCCGGCGACTTCCTCGAAGGTGCGGCCGAGTTCCTCGGCCGGGTCCATGTCGTAACCGCCGTACATTTCGCGATAGGCCTTGGCGACGCGCCGGGGCGTGTCGAGCAGCCCTTCGCGGTCGGGGTTGTCTCCGGTCCAGCGGATCAGGGTTCGGACCGCGGCCTCCACTTCGGCCTGGCTCGGCCGATCGGTTTCCGGATTGTCCAGATAGGAGGAGGGCGGCATGATTTTTTTTGCAACGGCGTCCATCAAAGGCGTCTCCCGTAGTCCCTCGGCAGGGAGGGACGAGTTGAACGGACCACAGCCTTCCACGAAGCGCTAGCCCCGAAAGCGGCGTGACTGGTTCCGGGACTTGGATGCGTGGACCGCCTTGCCGTTCCCGGACTGCAACCATTATATATGGTGGTGCCGAGCGAATGAAAGGCTGGTCAGCGGCAAAGCTTGTTCGCGGGGCGGCGATGGACCGGAAAATCATGATAGACGACGTCTACAACGCGAAAATTCTCGGTTTTGCCGGAAATATCGACCGCGTCGGCCATCTCGAAAACGCCGATGCGACGGCGAAGGCGCATTCCAAATTGTGCGGCTCGACCGTCACCGTCGACCTGAAGATGCAGGACGGCATCGTCACCGATTTCGCCCATGAGGTGAAGGCCTGCGCGCTCGGTCAGGCGTCGTCCTCGATCATGGCCAGGCATGTCGTCGGCGCGACGGCGGAGGAACTGCGCGCGGTACGCGAGACGATGCTGAAGATGCTGAAAGAAAACGGCCCGCCGCCGGCAGGCCGTTTCGAGGACTTGAAATATCTGGAACCGGTGCGCGACTACAAGGCGCGCCACGCTTCCACCATGCTGACCTTCGACGCCGTGGTCGATTGCATCGGCCAGATCGAGGCCAGGCAAGCGGGCGAGGCGGCTTAGGACGGAAGGGTCAGGGCACCCAGTCGGCCAGCTTCGCCTTCCTCACGTCGCGCAGCAACTGGATAAAGCCGTCGGCCTGATGTTCGACCGTCAACCGGCCCTTTTCCGCTGTTGCGAGGTTTGCCTCGCCGACCGTGCCGTTCGGGTTGAGATCGGTGGCGATCCAGGCGTAGGCGTGGGTGCCGGTCGGCTTCAAGAGATCGAATTCCTGCTCGGCACGCTGGACGCTGGAGACGAAATTCTCTGCCTTGCCCATGTCCACGAGGTCAGGCCGGAAGTGCAGCATGACCGACGTCTCGAAGTCGCCGCCATGGATGCCGTAGCGGTCTTCGATCTCGCTGTAGAGGCCGGCCGGGCGGCCGAAGCGCGACCAACTCGTCTTCACCGCCAGCATTTTGGCGCGCACGCGCAACTCGCGTGTGACAATGCCCATGATCTCCTCGTTGCCGCCGTGCGAGTTGACGACGACGATTTTCCGCAGGCCGGCGCGCGCGACCGACAGGCCGAGTTCGCTCCAGGCTTCGATCAGCGTCGGCGCGGGCAAGGTAAGCGTGCCCGGTGCGTGCAGGTGCTCGTTCGATTTGCCGACTGACTGCACCGGCAGAATGCGGATGTCGAGATCGGCGGGCAGGCGGGCGATCACCGTTTCCAGCATGCCGTTCATGATGGTCGTGTCGGTGGAGACGGGCAGGTGCGGCCCGTGCTGCTCGATCGCCGCCACCGGCAGCACGGCGATGGTCGCCTCCGGGTCGATCGATCCGTATTCCGTGGTGCGGAAGTCGCCCCACCAAACGCGCCTTGTCACTTGTGTCTGCTCCTGATTCCGATGCCGCGGTCAGCCGGCGGCGATCACTTCGATTTCGACCTTGAATTCCGGCCGCGTGAAGCCGGAGACGATCATCAGCGTCGAGGCCGGCGGCGTGCCGGTGAAAAGCCGGTCGCGCACGGCCATGTAGCCCTGCATATGGGCGCGGTCGGTGACGTAGGCGTTGATGCGCACGACATCGTTCAGCCCCAACCCGGCCTCGGCAAGTATCGCGGCGATGTTGGCGAAGCAAAGCTCGGCCTGCGCGCCGACGTCTTCCGGCACCGAATCGTCAGGCCGGGCGCCGAGCTGGCCCGAGCACAGCACCAGCCGCTTGCCGGCCGGCACCTCGATGCCGTGGCTGTAGCGGGCGAAGGGCGGGCGGATGGAGGCGGGGGAGAGGGATTTCAGCATCAAGCGTAGCCAGTCTGGCGCGATGTGCGACCGTTTCGGCGACAAACTAGGCGGCGCAGCCGTGGTCCACAAGATCGATGCGTCTGCGCACCGGCCGTTATGGACAGGACTTTGAAAAATGGGCACGATGCCGGCGCATTCGCAAAAGCCGAAACTGCGCCGAAACGGCCTTGTCTTGACGGCGGGGTCGCAGCATAACGCCAGCCGGCTTGCGCGTCGCTTTTTCCATATTGGTGCCGGGTCCGGCGCAGGCGGAACGGCCAAACAGGGGGTGCCCAGATGAACGGAAAGCTGAAACTGGCGGCTGCTTGCGCGGCGCTCGCGCTCGGCACGACCGGTGCTTTCGCCAATGAGAAGGTGATCTTCGGCACCAACTGGCTGGCCCAAGCCGAGCACGGCGGCTACTATCAGGCGCTGGCCGACGGCGACTATGCGGCGTGCGGCGTCGATCTGACGATCCAGCAAGGCGGGCCGCAGGTCGCGGGACGGCCACTGCTCCTGGCCGGCAAGATCGATTTCTATATGGGCGGCAACATGCAGCAGGCCTTCGACGCGGTGGCGCAGGGCATTCCGCTGCGCGTCGTCGCCGCGCATTTCCAGAAGGAACCGCAGGTGATGATGTCCCATCCGGGCGAGGGCCTGGACAAGTGGGAGGACCTGCCGAAAGCCGACCAGTACATCATCGGCGACGAGGGCGCGCAGAGCTTCCTGTTGTGGATGGCGACCGAATACGGCTTCGACGTCGGCAAGCGCGTGCCTTACACCTTCAATCCGGCGCCCTTCATCGCCAACAAGAAATCGATCCAGCAGGGCTATGTGACCTCCGAGCCGTTCGCGGTGGAGAAGGCAGGCGGCTTCATGCCGAACGTCTTCCTGCTCGCGGACTACGGCTACAGCACCTATTCGACCACGGTCGAGGCGATGCAGGATACGATCGACAAGCGGCCGGAAGTGGTGCAGTGCTTCGTCGATGCCTCGGCGAAGGGCTGGTACAAATATCTCTACGGCGACAACAAGGCCGCCAACGAGATGATCAAGAAGGACAATCCCGACATCACCGACGAGCAGATCGCCTTCACCATCGCGCAGTTGAAGAAATACGGCATCGTCGATTCCGGCGATGCCGAAAAGCTCGGCATCGGCGCCATGACGGATGCGCGCATGAAGGATTTCTACGACAAGATGGTGAAGTCCAAGGTGGAGCCGGCGGGGATCGACATCTCGAAGGCCTACACGCTCCAGTTCGTCAACAAGGGCGTCGGGCTGGAGCTGAAGAAATAGGCCGGGTCGGCGGCATGGCGCAGGCCGGAGCCGAAGGCGGTTTGCAGGGCAGGACTGGCGAGGCGCCGGCCCTGCTTGCTTTGCATGGCGTCGGCAAGACCTTTTCCAACGGGGTGGCCGCGCTCGACGCTGTCGACCTGACGATCAACGAGGGCGATTTCCTCTCGCTGCTCGGCCCGTCGGGCTGCGGCAAGTCAACGGCCCTGCGCATCATCGCCGGCCTGTCGACGCCGACCTCCGGCGGCCTCGACTGGCGCGGCGGCGGGCTGGACCGCTCCGGCATCGGTTTCGTTTTCCAGGAGCCGACGCTGCTGCCGTGGGCCAGCGTCTTCGACAATGTCTGGCTGCCGCTTCGGCTGCGCGGCGTCTCGAAGGCGAAGGCCGCGCCGGCGGTGATGGAAATGCTGGCGCGCGTCCACCTCGACGGGTTCGCGCAAGCCGTGCCGCGCGAGCTTTCCGGCGGCATGAAGATGCGCGTCTCCATTGCGCGGGCCATGGTGACGAAGCCGCGCGTGTTGTTGATGGACGAGCCATTCGCGGCGCTCGACGAGATCACCCGCTTCAAGCTCAACAACGATCTTCTGGAACTGTGGCAGGACGAGCGCTTCACGGCGATCTTCGTCACCCATTCGGTGTTCGAGAGCGTGTTCCTGTCCAGCCGCATCGTCGTCATGGCGGCGCGGCCGGGGCGGGTGTTCAGGGACATGTCTGTGGATGCGCCCTATCCGCGCGACGAGGCCTTCCGCACCTCGCCAACCTACGCGGCGCTCTGCCGCGAGGCTTCGGACGTGCTGTCGGCGGCGATGAACGCGAACGGAGGCTCCGGTCATGACGGGCACTGAGAGCCGCGCTGTGCGGCTCGACGCCGAGGAGGCGCGGCGCCTGCGCCAGCAACGGGTGGAGAGCGTCGGCCGCTGGCTCTTGCCGCTGCTCATCATGGTCGCCGCGATCTGGCTGTGGGACCGCATCTGCGTGTGGAACGAGATCCCGAAATACATCCTGCCCAGGCCACTCGAGGTGTTGCAGACGCTGCACGACGACGCCGGGCTCTTGTTCACCTCGCTGTTGTTCACGCTGAAGATCACTTTTCTCAGCCTGCTGCTCGCCGTCGTCGGTGGGGTGGGGCTTTCGGTGCTGTTCGCGCAGTCGAAATGGGTGGAGATGTCTTTCTTCCCCTTCGCCATCGTCTTGCAGGTGACGCCGATCGTGGCGATCTTCCCGCTCATCAACATCTATGTGAACAACCAGACGGCGAAGCTGCTTTTGTGCGCGTGGATCGTCGCGTTCTTCCCGATCCTCTCCAACACCACGCTCGGCCTGAATTCGGTCGACCGCAACCTGCGCGACCTGTTCCGGCTGAACGGCGCGAGCCGCTGGCAGGAGCTTTGGCACCTGCGGCTGCCGGCCGCGATGCCCTATTTCCTCGGCGGCCTGAAGATCGCCGGCGGCCTGTCGCTGATCGGCGCCGTGGTGGCCGAGTTCGTCGCCGGCGCATCGGGGCAGGCCTCGGGCCTCGCCTCGCGCATCATCGAGGCCGGCTACCGGCTGAACGCACCGCGCCTGTTCGCCGCGCTCATCCTGATCTCGCTGACCGGTATTGTCATCTTCCTGGTGCTGTCGCTGATCTCGCACCTCATCCTGCGCCGCTGGCATGAAAGCGCGCTGAAGCAGGAGGGGTGAGGGTGGCTAGTCTCGCGAACCGGTGCCGCCCCTCACCCTTACCCTCTCCCCGTGAAGGACGGGAAGAGGGGACCGCCAGCGTTGTCGCTCGTCTCCTCTCCCCGTTTACGGGGAGAGGATGCCGACAGGCAGGTGAGGGGCGGCGATGACGTCCGTCCAGATTCCCCCTTCCGGCGCCTTCACGCTCGCCAACACCCGACTGCATTCGTCGCTGACGCCGGGACTGCAAGCACCTGCCGATGCCGAGGGCTTCATCCTTGCCGATATCGACGTGGCGGACGGCAGGATAAAGCGCATCGAAGCCGCGCGGCGGGCGGCAGCGTCGGAAAGCACCGTCGATCTTGGCGGCCGCATCGTGCTGCCATGCTTCGTCGATTGCCACACCCATATCGACAAGGGCCATATCTGGCCGCGCAAGCCGAACCCGGACGGCACTTTTCTCGGCGCGCTCGAGGCCGCCGACGCCGACCGCGAGGCGCACTGGAGTGCGGAAGACCTTGCCCGGCGCATGGATTTCTCGCTGCGGTGCGCCTACGCCCATGGCACGGCCGCGCTGCGCACGCATATCGACAGCATCCCGCCGCAGGAGGATATCTCCTGGCCGGTGTTCGAGGCGATGCGGGACAAATGGCGCGGGCGCATCGAGTTGCAGGCGTCCTGCCTGTTCGGCATCGAGCGCGTCGGCCAGGCGGACTGGTTCGGCAACCTTGTCCGGCGCGTGGCGGCGGCCGGCGGCGTGCTCGGTGCCGTGACCTACATGGCGCCGGACCTCGACGCGCTGCTCGATAGCATGTTTTCGGCCGCCATGAAGCATGGCCTCGACCTCGATTTCCATGCCGACGAGACGGACGTGCTGGAGGCGGTCTCGCTGCGCAGGATCGCCGAGGCGGCGCTGCGCCATCGTTTTCAGGGAAAAATCCTCGTCGGCCATTGCTGCTCGCTGGCGCGGCAGCCGGACGACGAGGTCAAGGCCACGCTTGATAGAGTGGCGGAGGCCGGGCTTTCCGTCGTGTCGCTGCCGTTGTGCAATCTCTATCTCCAGGATCGCCGCAGCGACGGCACGACGCCGCGCTGGCGCGGCGTGACCCTGCTGCACGAGATGAAGGCGCGCGGCATCCCGGTCTGCGTCGCCTCCGACAACACGCGCGATCCCTTCTATGCCTATGGCGACCTCGACATGCTGGAGGTCTATCGCGCCGCGACCCGCGTCCTGCATCTCGACCATCCGGTCGCCGACTGGCCCAAGGCAATGACGACGACACCGGCCAGCATCATGCGGTTACAAAACCCCGGAAGCCTGAGGGCAGGCGGATCGGCCGACTTCATCGTTTTCAGGGGGCGGAACTGGACGGAATTGCTGTCGCGGCCCGAACAGGATCGCATCGTGGTGCGCGAAGGGCGCGCCATCGATCGCTCCTTGCCCGACTATGCCGAACTCGACGACTTGATGGTGTGAAGATGGATATTGATGCGCTCAAGCGCGACCTCGACGGGTTGAAGATCGAGGAGAATGCCAAGCTGGTGCAGCAGAAAAGCCGGGATTTCTACTGGTACAGCCCCGTGCTGAAGCGCCAGCTCGACGCCGTCACCGCCGATCTGGTCGTCACGCCGCAGTCGGAGGCCGAGGTGGTGCGGGTGCTGGCCGCCTGCCACCGGCATGGCGTGCCGGTGACGCCGCGCGGCTCCGGCACCGGCAACTACGGGCAGGCGATGCCACTCTCTGGCGGCGTGGTGCTCAATCTTGCCGAGATGAACGCCATCACCGAAATCGCGCCGGGGCGGGTGGTCTGCGGGCCGGGCGCGATCCTGGCCGATATCGACCGGGCGACGCGGGCGCATTCCAACCAGGAGCTTCGCCTGTTTCCCTCGACCTACAACACCGCCTCCGTCGGCGGTTTCATCGCCGGCGGGTCCGGCGGCGTCGGCTCGATCAACTTCGGCGGCCTGCGCGATTTCGGCAACGTCATGCGGTTGCGTGTCGCCACGATGGAGGCCGAGCCGCGGCTGATCGACCTGACCGGCGAGGACCTCCACAAAGTCACCCACGCCTACGGCACCAACGGCATCATAACCGAGGTCGAGATGCCGCTGACGGCGGCCTATGACTGGGTGGATGTGATCGTCGGCTTCGACAGTTTTATGGGCGCCGCGCGCTACGGCAACGCGCTTGCCTGCCAGGACGGGCTCTTGACCAAGCTGATCACGCCGATTGCGGCGCCGGTGCCGCAGCTCTACTTCAAGCGCCACGCGAAATTCTTCGCCGAGGACATGAGCATCTGCCTCGTCATGGTGGCGCCGCAGTCGCTCGACGCTTTCCTCGCCTTTACCCGGCGAGCCGGCGGCAAGATCGCCTACAACGCCGCCGATTTACCGCCCGAGGAGAAAAAGGGCCTGCCGCCGACCTACGAACTGGCCTGGAACCACACGACGCTGCGCGCGCTGCGCATCGATCCGTCGATCACCTATCTGCAATCGCTCTACCCGTTCCCGAACCAGCTGGCGCTGGTGGAGACAATGGACGGGATGTTCCCCGGCGAAGTGTTCTCGCATCTGGAATTCGTGCGGCTGGACGGCAACATCACCTGCTTCGGGCTCAATCTGGTAAAATTCACCACGGAGGAGCGACTGGACGAGATCATCCGCACCTTCGAGGAGAACGGCTGCCCGATCTTCAACCCGCATCGCTACACGCTGGAAGAAGGCGGCATGAAGCAGACGGACGCCGTGCAGCTTGCCTTCAAGTGCGAGGCCGACCCGCAAGGCCTGCTCAATCCGGGCAAGATGATCGCCTGGGAAAACCCCGACTACGATTACCGCAGCGGCCGCACCTTCCTGTTTAGGGGATTGGAGAGGGCGGGATGAGAGGGAGGGCGGGGGACGCATCATGAGGGTGCTGGTGGTCTATTGCCATCCGGTGGAGGATTCCTTCTGCGCGGGGGTGCGCGACACGGCGGTCGCGGCGATCCGCGCCAAGGGTTGCGAGGCGCGCGTGCTCGACCTCTACGCGGAAAAATTCGATCCGGTGATGCGGCCGGAGGAGCGGCGCGCCTATAACCACAGCGCGCCGGAGGACCCGGCGCTGCAAGTCCATATCGAGGCCTTGCGCTGGGCCGAGGCGCTGGTGTTCGTCTATCCGACCTGGTGGTACGGCCTGCCCGCCATGCTGAAAGGCTGGCTCGACCGCGTGTGGGCCAAGGACGTCGTCTTCACCTTCGCCGGCACGCGCCAGTCCATCGCGCCATTGATGGGGCATATCCGCAAGATCGCCGTGGTGACGACCTGCGGCGCGCCGTGGTGGTGGAGCGTCGTCGTCGGCCAGCCGGGACGCAAGACGATCGTGCGCGGCATCCGCGCGCTCTGCGGCTGGCGCTGCCGCACGCTCTATCTGGCGCATTACCTGATGGATTCGTCGACGCCGGAAAGCCGGAAACGGTTTTTGGAGACGGTGAGGCGCAGGCTGGAGCGGTTTTAGGAGTCCTCGCCCCGTTTACGGGGAGAGGATGCCGGCAGGCAGGTGAGGGGCGGCGCCAAGCTCTGCAATCTCAGCTCCGCCCCTCATCCGGCCCTTCGGGCCACCTTCTCCCCGTAAACGGGGAGAAGGAAGAGCTTCTACATCCGTACCCTTTCGCTTTTCGGATCATACAGCGGCTTCAGCGAAGCCTCCGCTGCAAACCGCTCGCCTGCGATCTCGATTTCGTAAGCCGAGCCCAGCACGTCCGCCTCGCTTTCGCCCGCGCAAGGCACGTAGCCCATGGCGATCGCCCCGCCGAGGAAGTGGCCGTAATTTCCGGAGGTGACGGTGCCGACGATTTCACCGTCGCGGACGATGGCCTCGTTGTGGAACGCCAGCGGTTCCGGATCTTTCAGCCGGAACTGCACCATGCGGCGTTCCAGTCCCGCCTCCTTCTTCCTGAGCACGGCATCGCGGCCGATGAAGTCGCCTTTGGCGGCTTTCACCGCGAAGCCGAGGCCGGCTTCCAGCACATGGTCCTCGTCGGTGATGTCGTGGCCGAAGTGGCGGAACGCTTTTTCGATCCGGCAGGAATCCAGCGTATGCAGGCCGCAGAGTTTTAGCCCCAGATCGGCGCCGGCCTCTTCCAGCGTCTCGAAGACGTGCGCCGTCTGGTCGGTCGGCACGTAAAGCTCCCAGCCGAGTTCGCCGACATAGGTGACGCGGTGGGCGCGGGCGAGGCCCATGCCGACCTCGATCTCCTGCGCGGTGCCGAACGGGAAGGCTCCGTTGGAGAAGTCGTTCGGGCTGATCTTTTGCATCAAGTCGCGCGCTCGCGGCCCCATCACCGGCAGCACGCTTTCGGAAGCGGTCACATCGGTGACGACGGCGAATTCGTCGCCGAGATGCCGGCGCAGCCAGGCGAGGTCGCGTTGCAGCGTGGCGCCCGGCACGACGAGGAAGAAGGCTGTTTCGGAAAGCCGGGTGACGGTGAGGTCGCTTTCGATGCCGCCGCGCGCGTTGAGCATCTGCGTGTAGACGATCTTTCCGGGCGCGACGTTCATGTCGTTGGCGCACAGCCTTTGCAGGAAGGCCAGCGCGTCGCGGCCTTCGACCCGGATCTTGCCGAAGGAGGTCATGTCGAACACGCCGACGTTCGCGCGCACGGCCATGTGCTCGTCGCGGGCATTGTCGAACCAGTTCTGCCGCTTCCAGCTGTAGCGGTATTCGCGCTCCTGGCTTGGCCGAGCGAACCAGTTGGCGCGCTCCCAGCCGGCCGTTTCGCCGAAGACGGCGCCGCGCGCTTTCAGGTGCTCGTGCAGCGGCGAGCGGCGCACGCCGCGCGCGGTTGCCGGCTGGCGGTAAGGGAAATGATCGGCGTAGAGCAGGCCGAGCGTCTCGACCGAGCGGTTGTAAAGATAGGTCTTGTTGCCCTGGAAGGGCTGGACGCGGCGGATGTCGACGTCCCACAGGTCGAAGGGCGCCTCGCCGTCCTGCATCCACTCAGCCAGCGCCATGCCGGCGCCGCCGGAGGACTGGATGCCGATGGAATTGAAGCCGCAGCAGACCCAGAAGTTTTTCAGGTTGGGCGCCTCGCCGAGATAATAGCGGTCGTCAGGCGTAAAACTTTCGGGGCCATTGAAGAAGGTGTGGATGCCGGCGGTGGCGAGCAGCGGCATGCGCCTCACCGCTTTTTCGAGGATAGGCTCGAAGTGGTCGAAATCCTCGGGCAACTGGTCGAAGCAGAAATCTTCCGGAATGCCCTGCATGCCCCACGGCTTCGCCACCGGCTCGAAGGCGCCGAGCAGGATCTTTCCGGCATCCTCCTTGTAGTAGGCGCACTCGTCCTGCACGCGCAGCACCGGCAGGCGGCCGAGACCGGGGATCGCTTCGGTGACGATATAGAAGTGTTCGCAGGCATGCAGCGGCACCGTCACGCCGGCCAGCGCCCCCACGCCATGCGCCCACATGCCGGCGCAGTTGACGATGTGGTCGCAGGCGATGCGGGTCGTCTCGCCTTCATGCTCGACGGTGACGCCGGTGACGCGGCCCTTGTCCTTGTGGATTTCGAGAACCTTGGCCTGCTCGATGATGCGGGCCCCGTTCATGCGCGCGCCCTTGGCCAGCGCCTGCGTGATGTTGGCGGGATCGCCCTGGCCGTCCTTCGGGATGAAGACGGCGCCGACCACGTCGGAGACTTCCAGATGCGGATATTTCTGCTTGGCTTCCGTCGGCGAGATTTCCTCGACATCGACGCCGCGGGCGCGGGCCATGGAGGCGCCACGATAGAGTTCTTCCTTGCGCGCCTCGGTCAGCGCGACGGAAATCGAGCCGCATTGGCGCATGCCGGTCGCGACGCCGGTCTCCTCCTCCAACTTGACGTAGAGGTCGGCCGTGTATTTGGCCAGCCGTGTCATGTTCGAGGACGCGCGCAACTGGCCGATCAGGCCGGCGGCGTGCCAGGTCGTGCCGCTGGTGAGCTGCTTGCGCTCAAGCAGCAGGATGTCGGTCCAACCGAGCTTGGCGAGGTGGTAGGCGACCGAACAGCCGGCGACGCCGCCGCCGATGATGACGACACGAGCTTTGGAGGGGAGGGAGGGCATGCTTAACAACTCGCTTCGAGGGAAAACACCCCCTCACCG
>NZ_JAFKID010000001.1 GCF_017306545.1 Mesorhizobium sp. | reverse complement strand
ATGGCAAAAGGTAAATTCGAGCGTAATAAGCCTCATGTGAACATTGGCACGATCGGCCACGTTGACCATGGCAAGACGTCGCTGACGGCTGCGATCACGAAGTATTTTGGCGAGTACAAGCCGTACGACCAGATCGATGCGGCGCCGGAAGAGAAGGCGCGTGGCATCACGATTTCGACGGCGCACGTGGAATACGAGACGCCGAACCGGCACTATGCGCACGTCGACTGCCCCGGCCACGCCGACTATGTGAAGAACATGATCACGGGTGCGGCGCAGATGGACGGCGCGATCCTGGTTTGCTCGGCGGCCGACGGCCCGATGCCGCAGACGCGCGAGCACATTTTGCTGGCCCGTCAGGTCGGCGTTCCGGCGATCGTGGTGTTCCTGAACAAGGTCGACCTTGTCGACGATCCGGAGCTGCTGGAGCTGGTCGAGCTGGAGGTTCGCGAGCTTCTGTCGAAGTACGAGTTCCCCGGCGACGACATCCCGATCATCAAGGGCTCGGCGGTCACGGCGCTCAACGACGGCGACAAGACGATCGGCGAGGACGCGATCCGCAAGCTGATGGCCGAGGTCGACGCCTACATCCCGACGCCTGAGCGTCCGATCGACAAGCCGTTCCTGATGCCGATCGAGGACGTGTTCTCGATCTCGGGCCGCGGCACGGTCGTCACCGGCCGCGTCGAGCGCGGCGTGGTGAAGGTGGGCGAGGAGCTTGAGATCGTCGGCATCCGTCCGACGTCGAAGACGACCTGCACGGGCGTCGAGATGTTCCGCAAGCTGCTGGACCAGGGCCAGGCGGGCGACAACATCGGCGCGCTGCTGCGCGGCGTCGACCGTGAGGGCGTCGAGCGCGGCCAGGTTCTGGCCAAGCCGGGCACGGTGAAGCCGCACAAGAAGTTCAAGGCGGAAGTTTACATCCTGACGAAGGAGGAGGGTGGCCGTCACACGCCGTTCTTCACCAACTACCGTCCGCAGTTCTACTTCCGCACGACGGACGTGACGGGCATCGTGACGCTGCCGGCCGGCACCGAGATGGTGATGCCCGGCGACAACGTGTCGGTCGACGTCGAGCTGATCGTGCCGATCGCCATGGAAGACCGCCTGCGCTTCGCCATCCGCGAGGGCGGCCGCACCGTCGGCTCCGGCATCGTCGCCGCCATCGTCGAGTAAGCTCGACGTTGTGAAAAAGGAAATGGCGGCCTTGCGCCGCCATTTTCGTTCGCCCGGCGCCCGAAAGTCACTTGAAGCTTTCGCGCCGAGCGATTAGGAACGGCGCCACCGGATGCGTTGCGGTGGCGGCTTGCCGTCGCAGCGTGACGGGCGGCCTAGGGGTATAGCTCAGTTGGTAGAGCGGCGGTCTCCAAAACCGCAGGTCGCGGGTTCGAGCCCTGCTGCCCCTGCCATCTTCTTCGAAATGCATCGAAGGAGCCTTGAATACGGCGAAAAGCTTGCCATATAAGGCGCTCTCAGGCATAACGGCACCATAGCCGGGACGGAACGACTGGATGGTTCCGATGCGGCGTTTGGTCATAAAACGGATTGTTGCCACTTGCGTGGACCGGGAATCGGTTTTATGGAGGCAGGACAGACACGCGGCGCGTGGAGCTGGGAAACCGGCTTTACGCGCCTGATTTGCATGGATGGAAGTGCGGCGCCGATTCGGCCCGCGTTCTGAAGTCCGGCGGCACGTCCCGGTCTGCGGGATCATCCAGGAGGCCCGGTTCAACGGGTCTTGAAAGAGCTGCATATGGCGTCGAAGACACTCAATCCTTTCACCTTCATTCAGCAGGTGAGGGCGGAAACCGCGAAGGTGACTTGGCCGTCGCGGCGCGAGACGATGATCTCGACCGTCATGGTGCTGATCTTCTCGCTCCTGGCCATGGCCTTCTTTTTCGGCGCGGACCTCATGTTGGGCTTTGCGGTCGAGAAGATTCTCGGCCTCGGCTCCATGCAGTAAGACTGCCACTACGGGGAAATTGTTGATGACTGCGCGGTGGTACATCGTTCACGCCTATTCGAACTTCGAAAAGAAGGTCGCCGAGGACATCGAAAACAAGGCCAAGCAGAAGGGCCTGAGCGACAGGATCGAGCAGATCGTCGTGCCGACCGAGAAGGTCGTCGAGGTTCGCCGCGGCAAGAAGGTCGATGCCGAGCGCAAGTTCTTCCCCGGCTACGTGCTGATGAAGGCGAACCTGAACGACGCGGTGATCTCGCTGGTCAAGAACACGCCGCGCGTCACCGGCTTCCTCGGCGAGGACAAGCATACGGCCAAGCCGATGTACATCACCGAGAAGGAGGCCGAGCGCATCCTGCACCAGGTGCAGGAAGGCGTCGAGCGGCCCAAGCCCTCGGTCACGTTCGAGATCGGCGAGCAGGTGCGTGTCTCCGACGGGCCGTTCGCTTCCTTCAACGGCTTCGTTCAGGAAGTCGACGAGGAGCGCGCCCGTCTCAAGGTGGAAGTTTCGATCTTCGGGCGCGCCGTGCCCGTCGATCTGGAATTCGGACAGGTCGAAAAGGGCTGATCCGGATTGCCGTCCGGTTTCGGCCGGATGGAAGTGGCGGCGCAGGCCGCCATGTCGATGGTGGGAGGCGAGGCGGGCTTTAGCCGGCCTGTCGAACCGGACCACCGGACTGCAACCGCCGGCACCGTCTCACGGACGGACCGGCACGAACAAAGGCAGGAAAGAGTATGGCTAAGAAAGTAGCGGGCCAGCTCAAGCTCCAGGTTGCCGCGGGTTCTGCGACTCCGTCGCCCCCGATCGGCCCGGCGCTTGGTCAGCGCGGCATCAACATCATGGAATTCTGCAAGGCGTTCAACGCCCAGACGCAGGAGATGGAGAAGGGTTCGCCCATCCCCGTCGTCATCACCTATTATCAGGACAAGTCCTTCACCTTCGTCATGAAGACGCCCCCGGTGGCCTACTTCTTGAAGAAGGCCGCCAACCTGAAGTCTGGCTCGAAGGAGCCGGGCAAGGTGAAGGCTGGCACGATCGGCCGCGACAAGGTGCGCGAGATCGCCGAGAAGAAGATGAAAGACCTGAACGCCAACGACGTCGAAGCAGCCATGCGCATGGTCGAAGGCTCCGCCCGATCGATGGGCCTGGAAGTGGTGGGCTGAGACGATGGCCAAGATTGCAAAGCGAGTTGCCAAGTCGCGTGAGGGTATCGACCCGAACAAGGCTTATGGTCTGAACGAGGCCCTTCAGCTGCTGAAGGATCGCTCCAAGGTGAAGTTCGACGAGACGGTCGAGGTTGCCATGAACCTCGGCGTCGATCCGCGCCACGCCGACCAGATGGTCCGCGGCGTCGTCAACCTGCCGAACGGCACCGGCCGCACCGTGCGCGGGGCCGTGTTCGCCCGCGGCGACAAGGCCGAGGAAGCCAAGGCCGCCGGCGCCGATATCGTCGGTGCCGAGGAGTTGGTGCAGACCGTCCAGGGCGGCACGATCGATTTCGATCGCTGCATCGCCACGCCGGACATGATGGGCCTGGTCGGTCGTCTGGGTAAGGTGCTCGGCCCGCGCGGCCTGATGCCGAACCCGCGCGTCGGCACCGTCACCGTCGACGTCGCCGCCGCCGTCAAGGCGTCGAAGGGCGGCGCGGTGGAGTTCCGCGTCGAGAAGGCCGGCATCGTGCATGCCGGCGTCGGCAAGGTCTCCTTCGACCTCAAGGCGCTGGAAGAGAACGTGCGCGCCTTCGCCGATGCGGTGACCAAGGCCAAGCCCGCCGGCGCCAAGGGCAACTATGTGAAGAAGGTGTCCGTCACCTCGACCATGGGCCCCGGCCTGAAGATCGACCCGGCGACGCTCGCCGCGTCCTGATTCTGGTTTTCGGGATCGGCCGATAAACGGTTGGTTCCGCTGAAGAATTCCGGCCCCTGCATATCGGGGCCGGATGCTGGAGGCCGAAAGGCCGACGGCACGTCCTGTCCGAGATTGCTGGCGGCCAAGGGCTTTTGCTCACGGCCTTAATCGAATGGCCTGCATGAGACGGGTGAAGACCGGACAAAAGGGGTTCGCCCCTGCTGAAAGGTTCGAACCGTGTATGCCTTTTGCGCGGCTCCGGGAAACCGGGACCGACGGAAAGGGGGCAGGATCCTCTGAACCGCCGTTCGAGCGATCCGTGAATGGAACGCCCGCCCGGCAAAAGGCAACCGACGCCTGGCTCCGCGAATGGGGGCAGGGGTCAACTGGAGATAGGCAGTGGACAGAGCGGAAAAACGCGAACTCGTCACGGGCCTGAACGACGCCTTCAAGGGCGCCGGTTCAGTGGTCGTGGCCCACTATGCCGGTATCACCGTCGCGCAGATGAACGATCTTCGTACGAAGATGCGTCAGGCCGGCGGCACCGTCAAAGTCGCGAAGAACCGCCTCGCCAAGATCGCTCTTCAGGGCACGGACTCCGCGTCGATCATCGATCTGTTCAAGGGACAGACGCTGATCGCCTACTCGGAGGATCCGGTTGCAGCGCCGAAGGTCGCATCCGATTTCGCCAAGGGCAATGACAAGCTTGTCATTCTCGGCGGCGCGATGGGCCAGACCTCGCTCGATGCCGACGGTGTGAAGGCTCTCGCCACGCTCCCGTCGCTCGACGAACTGCGCGGCAAGCTGGTCGGCCTGCTGGTCGCCCCGGCGACCCGGATCGCCCAGATCGTCAATGCGCCGGCCGGTTCGGTCGCGCGCGTCATTGGCGCTTATGCCCGGAAGGACGAGGCGGCGTGAGGCCGTTCCTCAGCATCAACAACACGTTCGAACTGATTGAAGGAAAACGCAAATGACTGATCTCGCAAAGATCGTTGACACGCTTTCGAGCCTGACCGTCCTCGAGGCGGCCGAACTTTCGAAGCTCCTCGAAGAGAAGTGGGGCGTCTCCGCCGCCGCTCCGGTGGCGGTTGCCGCTGCCGGCGGCGCTGCCGCCGCTGCTGCTCCGGCCGAGGAGAAGACCGAGTTCGACGTCGTTCTCACCGCCGCCGGCGACAAGAAGATCGAGGTCATCAAGGAAGTCCGCGCCATTACCGGCCTCGGCCTCAAGGAAGCCAAGGACCTGGTCGAAGGCGCTCCGAAGACCGTCAAGGAAGGCGCCAACAAGGCTGACGCCGACAAGATCAAGGCCCAGCTGGAGGCAGCCGGCGCCAAGGTCGAGCTGAAGTAAGTTGCGGTTCCGGCGGACGGCTTGTTCCGTCCGCCGGTCCCCGTAACGCGGGGGGACGTTGGGAGAACCTCTTTCCCGAAGGCCGGAAAACGGCCTTCGGGAAACGGGTTTTTTCCCGTTCTGGGCATGATCCCGAGAGGTCGCGGACTTTTCGGACAAGGTCGTGCCCGAAGCAGAGACGTGAATGCATCGGACCCGAATGGGGATCCCGGTCCCGGTAAAGTCCGATGCGTAAACAGCAGGCCCGCTTGCCGAGATGCGGGCCCATGGCGGGGCCGCCGGGCAGGGCGGTCCGCAAGAGATGAAGCCAGGCATGGCTGAACAAGGAGCGACGATGGCCCAGACCCAGACTTTCAATGGCCGCAGGCGCGTACGCAAGTTCTTCGGGAAAATCCCTGAAGTTGCGGAGATGCCGAACCTGATCGAGGTGCAGAAGGCATCCTACGACCAGTTCCTCATGGTGGACGAGCCCAAGGGCGGCCGTGCCGACGAGGGCTTGCAGGCCGTTTTCAAGTCGGTCTTTCCGATTTCCGATTTTTCCGGTTCCTCGATGCTCGAATTCGTCAAGTACGAGTTCGAGGCGCCGAAGTTCGACGTTGACGAGTGCCGCCAGCGCGACCTGACCTATGCGGCGCCGCTGAAGGTGACGCTGCGCCTCATCGTGTTCGATATCGACGAGGATACGGGCGCGAAGTCCATCAAGGACATCAAGGAGCAGGACGTCTACATGGGCGACATGCCGCTGATGACGCTGAACGGCACGTTCATCGTCAACGGCACCGAGCGCGTGATCGTTTCGCAGATGCACCGTTCGCCGGGCGTCTTCTTCGACCACGACAAGGGCAAGTCGCATTCGTCGGGCAAGCTTTTGTTTGCCGCCCGCGTCATTCCCTATCGCGGTTCCTGGCTCGACATCGAGTTCGATTCCAAGGACGTCGTGCACGCCCGCATCGACCGCCGCCGCAAGATCCCGGTGACGTCGCTCCTGATGGCGCTCGGCATGGACGGCGAGGAAATCCTGTCGACCTTCTACGACAAGATCACCTACAAGCGCGCCGGCGATCATTGGCGCATCCCCTTCAACGTCGAGCGCTTCAAGGGCCTCAAGGCTGTCGGCGACCTGGTCGATGCCGACACCGGCGAGGTTGTCGTCGAGGCCGGCAAGAAGATCACCGCGCGCCAGGCCAAGCAGTTGGCCGAGAAGGGCCTGAAGGCCATCAAGGCGACCGATGAGGACTTGCTCGGCAATTATCTGGCCGAGGACATCGTCAATTACGCCACCGGCGAGATTTTCCTCGAGGCCGGCGACGAGATCGACGACAAGACGCTGAAGGTTCTGCTCGCCGCGGGCGACAACGAGATCCAGATCCTCGACATCGACCACGTCAATGTCGGCGCCTACATCCGCAACACGCTGGCCGTCGACAAGAACGAGTCGCGCCAGGACGCGCTGTTCGACATCTACCGCGTCATGCGTCCGGGCGAGCCGCCGACGCTGGAGACGGCCGAAGCCATGTTCAACTCGCTGTTCTTCGACAGCGAGCGCTACGACCTGTCCGCCGTCGGCCGCGTCAAGATGAACATGCGCCTCGAGCTCGACGCCGAGGACACCGTGCGCGTGCTGCGCAAGGACGACATCCTCGCTGTGGTCAAGACGCTGGTCGAACTGCGCGACGGCAAGGGCGAGATCGACGACATCGACAATCTCGGCAACCGCCGGGTGCGTTCGGTCGGCGAACTGATGGAAAACCAGTACCGCGTCGGCCTGCTGCGCATGGAGCGCGCCATCAAGGAGCGCATGTCGTCGATCGAGATCGACACGGTCATGCCGCAGGACCTGATCAACGCCAAGCCGGCCGCCGCCGCCGTGCGCGAGTTCTTCGGTTCCTCGCAGCTGTCGCAGTTCATGGATCAGACCAATCCGCTGTCGGAAGTGTCGCACAAGCGCCGCCTGTCCGCCCTCGGCGCCGGCGGTCTGACCCGCGAGCGCGCCGGCTTCGAGGTGCGCGACGTGCACCCGACGCATTACGGCCGCATCTGCCCGATCGAGACGCCGGAAGGCCCGAACATCGGCCTTATCAACAACCTGGCGACCTTCGCGCGCGTCAACAAGTACGGCTTCATCGAGAGCCCGTACCGCAAGATCGTAGACGGCAAGCTGACGAACGAGGTGATCTACCTTTCCGCCATGGAAGAGGCCAAGCACTTCGTCGCGCAGGCCAACGCCGATCTCGACAAGGACGGCCGCTTCGTCGATGAATTCGTCATCTGCCGCAGCGCCGGCGAGGTGATGATGGCGCCGCGCGAGAACGTCGATCTGATGGACGTCTCGCCGAAGCAGATGGTGTCGGTCGCCGCCGCGCTCATCCCGTTCCTCGAGAACGATGACGCCAACCGCGCGCTGATGGGCTCGAACATGCAGCGTCAGGCCGTGCCGCTGGTGCGCGCCGAGGCGCCGTTCGTCGGCACCGGCATGGAGCCGATCGTCGCCCGTGACTCCGGCGCCGCCATCGGCGCCCGCCGCGGCGGCGTGGTCGATCAGGTGGACGCCACCCGTATCGTCATCCGCGCCACGGAAGACCTCGATCCCGGCAAGTCCGGCGTCGACATCTACCGGCTGATGAAGTTCCAGCGCTCGAACCAGAACACCTGCATCAACCAGCGTCCGCTGGTGAAGGTGGGCGACCGCATCGAGAAGGGCGACATCATCGCCGACGGTCCCTCGACCGATCTCGGCGATCTGGCGCTCGGCCGCAACGTGCTCGTCGCCTTCATGCCGTGGAACGGCTACAACTACGAGGACTCCATCCTTCTGTCCGAGCGCATCGTCGCCGACGACGTCTTCACCTCGATCCACATCGAGGAGTTCGAGGTCATGGCGCGCGACACCAAGCTCGGCCCGGAGGAAATCACGCGCGACATTCCCAACGTCTCGGAAGAAGCGCTGAAGAACCTCGACGAAGCCGGCATCGTCTACATCGGCGCGGAAGTGCAGCCGGGCGACATCCTGGTCGGCAAGATCACGCCGAAGGGCGAAAGCCCGATGACGCCGGAAGAAAAGCTCCTGCGCGCCATCTTCGGCGAGAAGGCGTCCGACGTGCGCGACACCTCCATGCGCATGCCTCCGGGCACCTTCGGTACCATCGTGGAAGTTCGCGTCTTCAACCGGCACGGCGTCGAGAAGGACGAGCGCGCCATGGCGATCGAGCGCGAGGAGATCGAGCGCCTGGCCAAGGACCGCGACGACGAGCAGGCGATCCTGGACCGCAACGTCTACGCCCGCCTGTCCGACATGCTGGCCGGCAAGGAAGCGATCGCCGGGCCGAAGGGCTTCAAGAAGGGCACGACCCTCTCGAAGGAGCTTTTGGCCGACTATCCGCGTTCGCAGTGGTGGCAGTTCGCCGTGGAGAACGAGAAGCTCCAGAGCGAGCTGGAAGCTCTGCGCGGCCAGTACGACGACTCCAAGAAGGCGCTCGAGCAGCGCTTCATGGACAAGGTCGAGAAGGTGCAGCGCGGCGACGAAATGCCTCCGGGCGTCATGAAGATGGTCAAGGTCTTCGTCGCGGTGAAGCGCAAGATGCAGCCCGGCGACAAGATGGCCGGCCGTCACGGCAACAAGGGTGTCGTGTCGCGCATCGTTCCGGTCGAGGACATGCCGTTCCTCGAGGACGGTACACATGCCGACATCGTGCTCAACCCGCTCGGCGTGCCCTCGCGCATGAACGTCGGCCAGATCCTGGAGACGCATCTGGGCTGGGCCTGCGCCGGCATGGGCAGGAAGATCGGCGACCTTCTCGATGCCTACAACGCGGGCGGCGACATCAAGCCGCTACGCCAGACCATCGAGCAGGTGATTCCCGACAACGACCGCAACGAGCCGGTGCGCGACTTCGACGACGAGTCCATCGTTCGTCTCGGCGAGCAGATGCGGCGCGGCGTTTCCATCGCGACCCCGGTGTTCGACGGCGCGCACGAAGCCAACATCAACGACATGTTGGCGCAGGCCGGCCTGCACACGTCGGGCCAGTCGCAGCTCTATGATGGCCGCACCGGCGAGCCGTTCGACCGCAAGGTGACGATGGGCTACATCTACATGCTCAAGCTTCACCACCTCGTGGACGACAAGATCCACGCGCGTTCGATCGGCCCGTACTCGCTCGTCACCCAGCAGCCGCTGGGCGGCAAGGCGCAGTTCGGCGGCCAGCGCTTCGGCGAGATGGAGGTGTGGGCGCTGGAAGCCTACGGTGCCGCCTACACGCTTCAGGAGATGCT
>NZ_JAFKID010000064.1 GCF_017306545.1 Mesorhizobium sp. | reverse complement strand
CTTGGGAATTTGCTTCCAAAGGACTTACATCGGATGATGGTCCGCGTCATAACGCGACAGGCCGGGAAGGGATAAAACATGCCGCCGCATCTCAATGATGAAAAGCGCAAGACAGATCTCGCGCCAGATTGGGATGATGACCAACGGCTGCACAAGCGCCTGAGCAACGCGCTTATGCGGATTCGTGATGTGTACGGTCTGACGAGCAGGGAATTGGCAGAACGTATCGATGTGACCGAAAGCTATATGTCTCAGGTGCTGAATTGCCGCCGCGACGTTCGTCTGTCGATGCTGAACCGCATTTCAAAGGAGTTCGGAATCGAAGCATCTGAACTGCTGGAAGATAAATGGGGCGAGGCGAAGCTGCGGCGACGTCGGAGAAAAAAGCTCCGGCCGGGCGCGGCCGGCACCGAATAGGACACGGTCTTTGCCTGCAGGCGCATGTGTGCGGCACGATCTGAGCCGCTCACGAAAGCTCATCCTGGCTGGGCCGAGCGATCAGCCCTCGAAAGAAACCGCTTCAAGCTCAAACCGGCCAATAAGATGTAGGGCGGCAGGGCGAGTGAATAGTGACCACAATTCATTTCAAGGATGTTGGGCCGAGCGCCGGCGTCGTTCAGCTTCTGGATGAAGCGCGTCGACAGCTCCGGCAAAACCACCTTGTCCCTCTCAGCCAACACGACCTGCAGAGCGAGATCCGGCCGCGCCAGGCGATCTACGCAATTTTCCAGGTTGAGCGGACCCCAGGCCCGCCTGAGATCGGCAAGACCGATCTCAGGCTCAAGGCTGTCGCGTATCGCTCGGGTCGCGCGACCGGTCCAAACCATGTCGGCCAAGCTCCCGGCCGTCAGAAACAACGAGGCTTTCAACACCGCCGGGTCATGCGCGGCAACCAAACCGGCAACCCAGGAACCCAGGCTCATACCGAGAACCGAAATGTCACAATACCCGTTGCCCTTCAACCAACGAATGAGCTTTCGGCCGTCCAACACTGCCTGTCTTACGGATTGGATCGTACGACCGAGGTTGGCGCTAAGCATGTAGTCGGCGTGCGAGGATCCGGGACGGCTGCGCTGGAAGTGATAGGGCATGGCGATCTCGACAACCGTGATGCGGCGCTTGGAGAAAAAGCTGGCAATCCGGCGATTCCAGGACAATGCATTCCAGTGGTGAAAAATCACCAAGGCCTGATCGAAGGACCCGCTGTCGGAGATTTTTGCCCAGACAACGTTGTTCTCGGCAACATCGGTGGAAATATCCGACGGACACGTGAGCCATTCGCCCTGTCTTTCAAAACCCTGATCGTTGCCACCCGGTTCGTCGAAAAAGGTTGAGTCAGCCACGGCCTGACCCGCCAGGACGCAAAATTCGCGGATCGTTTTTACATCCTTCTCGCCTGGAAAGGCACGGTCGGCGTCAAGGGTGAAAGCGGCTGTTGACTTCCCTACCTCGCCGCGTTGCGCCCGCCGCTCGTCCCATCGATCAAGCCACCTATGATACACGTTGATGGTTTCCCAACTCGCTCGCTCGCCCTCGGCCAAGCCCTGGATCAATCAGGCCATAGATAGCGAGCAGCACTCCAACACCCAGAAGGATCGAGAAACCTGGAAATGCATCGGTCAACACGTAGCTGGCAACCAGCAGTGTCATGATCGCCGACATCCTCCACAGGGAGACCTGGAACCGGCTTCCGACGTCCAAACGGATGGTGCCATATAGAAAAACGACGCAGGTCGAGATCGCGACGAGAAGGCTGCTGTAGTGTGTCGGCAGTCTATAGCTGAATCTGCTGCCCACATCGGCGTGCTGATACAAGACAGAGGACAGATCGCTGACCAACCAGGTGACAATATTCATTCCATTGGATGCCAGGTACGAGCTTTGAAGCTTCATGACCGTGGCGATCAGAACGCCTAGAACCGTGCATCGGAAAACCGACCGTATTACCCAGAAGCCGACGTCGTTTAGATCGCGCTGGAAATCCATCTCCTGCCGATTTTTCGACGCCTGACCGATTTTCCAGAGGTCATCGACAATCGCATAAAGCAAAATGAGACCTGCGAAGAAGAGATAAAAGCACAGGCACATATATAGGTAAGCGAGTCCCGTGAACACGGCCTCCATCGGCACCGAAATAATCTCAGAGCGCACGATCGCCAGCTTGCCCCAATCTATCGCATAGTTGCCACCGCCTTTGATAAGCGGGACGAGACACACGCCTATCCATTGGACAATGCCGGCGAACAGCAAGCAAATCAAAAAAACCGCCCAAAATGAATAGGATGAGGCATCGATGACGTGCTCCCAGGAAGGCCAGCTTTCGTCCAGGTCGCCGCTTCTTACAAGCCTCGGCCGTTCTTCGTACTTCCAGGAGATGACGAGTTCAGCCACGAAGGCCAAAAATAGCGGCAGAAACACCATGAACACGAATATCCAATTCGCGGCCCAGAGGAATCCAACCTGCTTAATGATCCCATCCGGGCGGGCATATTTGACGTTATGAATGCCAAGGATAAACGACAGGAACCCAAGTCCGGAGATACCCGCGAACACCGAAGCCGGTAGGTTCAAGGGAGAGCCTTGGCAAAAAAGCGCTTCCGATCTTCGCGCCAGGCTGAAGCGTCGCCTCGACTCCGTCGCGCCAATATCCGGCATGAGATCTGCTTGGAATTCTGGGCCGCCAGTAATGGCCACGGGCTGAGCTATATCTGGAAGCCCCAGCGCAACGTCGCTTCCGGCTTTCTTCCGTTCTCGCCTTTTCGCCGTTAACCGCGATTGGGCCGCGCTAAGCTCCACCTGCCATTCCCCGGTCGCCACCGGATCATCGCAGCCAAAAACCCTTGCCAGCCAACGGATGTTGGTTGTGCTGATCCCCTTGTCGTTTTCTTGGAACCAAAGCTGCACCGTTCGCAGGTCGACTCCAATCCGGTTGGAATCGATCTGTGAAATCGTCTCCGCGAGACGCTCGGGCGTCCACGGACCCACAGGAAAACCATCGTCGCCCAGCGGGCGTCCCAGACCTGCTGCCGCCATCCGCCTGAACAATTCTTTAAAATCGCTCCCATCTCGCGGCGGCGGAAGAAAATATTTTCCGTTCTTTATCAGCTGCTTACAGTCGATGACTTCGTTTCGCTTCGCTCGTTTTCGTATCCTATCGTGCCTTCGTCCTCAATCAACGCTTTTATCGCCACGGTTTTGGCCGGCACAGGAGAGGATCGAATCATCGGGACCGGTTAGGGCGGCTACAAACAGGCCTCAGCGATGCTTCTGTCTCGCGAGCCCGTGAGACAGCTCATCCGCGGGATGGCTCAGTTGCGCGCCACCAAGGTCAAAATCTGCATGGGCAATTTTGAGTGCAAGCTGGCACTTTTCGTTTTTTGGCATGGGCGGAGTGTGCCGGCAGCAGCGAAGGACAGGAGAAGGCAGGGCTTTGGGGGCGTAGGAAGCAGTGACTGAAAGGCGCCAATCATGCGGCTCGAACCTATTTGCACCAATTCGGCGGATGACGTGGGTGGAGGCGTTCGTGCGGCCATTTCCGCGCATCGCCGCAAAATGCACGATCTTGTTAATTTCACCCGCGACTGCGACACAAATCGCAGACCCGACAGCTCGGCGGTCATGCATCTGGAACGTCTTTCGAAAGACGAGCAGCTTGCTTTGACTGCAGTTGCGGAGGCGAATGTCCTGTCTGCCAGCGACCGTCGGGCTAAAGCGATATATTTAGCTGAGCTGCTCGAAGCTGATGCCGAGTGCATGACACCCGAGGACCTCGTGGCGGCGTTGCGCTCGCTGGCGTGAGCACCACACGGGCGGTCCCTTTATCGGCCGCGCGGCGGGAAGCTGGTCGAGGCGCTGACCCTGCCATACCGTGATAGGCGCACCTGCCGATTGCGGCTGTCACGGCCAAAGCTACGCAGCGGCAAATACCTCGGTCGACTGCGACGATGTCGGCGGCTTTTTCATCGGCCCGCCCAGTTCCAGCAAAGGCACATCGATCATCGTCCCAAACGCTTCAGTGGTTCCACTCGGTTGTCGGCCTCGCTCTGTGGGGCGAAAGCGAGATTGTCGTCGGTCTCGTCGGGGAAGCTTGCAGGAAGAGAGTACGCTGCCACGGATCTTAGCCGATGACCACGTTCGGACCGGAGCGGCCATCACGCGTGACCGTGATGGTGTAGCGGCTCATGGAAGCCTCTTGGTTGTTAAGAGCGAAAGAGAACCGGCCCCTTGCGGGGCCGGTTCGCGGCGGTTCACTGCGGGTTGTTCCACAGGATCACCTTCTTGTTCTCTTCGCCGCCGGGGGCGGGGGCGAGGTTGCCGAAGATGACGCCGATCTCGGGGGCTTCCAGCTTGACCGAGAGGTATTCCTCCCCCGAACGCTGGGAGACGCGGTTCCAGCCGGCTCCGATCTCGAAGCCCGTGCGCTTGTTGACGATGCGGTAGTCGGGCGCGTCCTCGCGGGACTTGTTGTTGTTCGGGATGAGGGTGATCGGGGCGTTGACCCGGAGCGTGGCGAACACGCCTTCCATCGAGCCGTCGGCCTTGGCGGTGAGGTTTGCGATCGTGGTGGCCATGGTACTTCTCCTTCGGTTGCATCGGGACCATTCCCGATGGCGCCACAGGAGGGGGCCGTCCTGCTGCGGTCACTCGGCAGGAAATTCCGGAAAAATCTATTTGCCGCAGACAGCGGGCCGCACTTTCAAGGGCCCCGCTTGCGGGAAGGAAAGTGCCTGGCCGGCCAACAAAAAACCGAAATCGAATTTTCCGGAATTTGCTGCCGAGCGTACCCCCAGCGGGGGTTGACCGCAAAAGCAGGCGGTCCACTACAAAGGCGACATGAAACGGGATTGGTCCGGATGTGAGCGAAGGCGATGCCTCCGGCCGCCATCGCAGATTCCCCGGCGCCGCGCGGCGCTCGCGGTCAGGTGTTTACCCCGCCTTCGGGCCTGTCCTCCAACGCTATGTCCGCACCCGACCGTTCCGCGTGGCGGCCCGTGCCACCATCCGCCGCCATGCACCCGGGTTTCGGGGTCGCTGCCGACAGGAGACGCCCGGTCCCGACATCGGCGCGATAATCATCTTGCATCAAGCTGCCGGCAATCGGAATTGCGTCGTCTGATACCACCGTCCTGCCCGTGACGCGACGGACGGGCAGCGTATTCCGAGGAATGCCGGCGAGCCGCGAGAGGCGGCGTCGCAAGGGGTCGGCCTCCGGCCGGGTAAGGGCGGGGGGTTTCCGCCGCCCGGCCGCGAGCGGATTACAGCGGCACGCCTCGATCAGGCCTTCAACGCGAGGCGCTCATCCGCTGACAGGCGGCCTTCGACCTTGCGGCGCACGTCAGAGCCGGCATGGTGCAGCATGGCGCACCAGTCCGCGGTATTGTGGACGGTCGCCGCGATGCCGCGCATCGTGTCGTAGACGACACAGGGGCTGCCGATGACAACAAGGCGCAGCACGTTGAGGCAGGTGCCCGGCGAAGCGCCGTCCCAGACCATCAGGCCGAAGTCGGCGCGGCGAGCCATCTCCCGGTCCTTCTCGGCGTGGACGGCAAAGCCCCGTGCGCCCTCCGGCGGCGGGATGTGATAGGCGGCCCAGTCACCGAGATTGTTGCGCGGTTCTGGTCCGGCATGGAAGACGCCGACATGCTCGTAATTGTAGCCGGCGAGCAGGCTCTGTATCTCGGCATCGGCTCCCGGCGCATCGCCGATCAGCACCCCATGCTCTGCGGCGACAATTGCGCCAATTCGTTCGATCACCGGGACAGGCAGTTCGAAGATGTCGCGAGAGCCGCCTAAAAATATCATCGCCATGGTCGCTCTTCCTTTCTCTCAAAGCCCCGTCCCGGCCCGGCTCTCCCCTCGCTCTCCTACGCGCGTGATCGTCACCGCAGGCCTAGGCGGCGAGGCCGGCCCGGGAGCGGCAGCATGCAGCGAGTAAAGCCCGGCCGGCCCCAGGCCGGCGCGCCCAGTAGACGGGTTAGAAAAATTCAAGGACGAAAAGCGTCAATCCAGACGGTCGACGCGCCGGCCCGATAGCCGCGCTTTGGCAAAAGCAGTCGCGATCTTCATCACAAAGGCCTTGCTGAAGCGGCCGAGAATGTCGTTTCCCGGTTCGATGTACCAGGAGCGCTCGGCAATATCGTAGTTGTATTCGTCGACGACGATCCAGCATCGCTTGAGGTCGCTCAAGCCCGCGCGCCGCGCTCGATATCCGGGATGTCGAGAGCAACACGACCGTGCTGCGGCGGCTGCGTGGTGATGGCGAGAAGGGCGAGATGGATCAGACCGTCATTGGCGCCTCTGACGGCGATCACGACGCAGGTCGGCCGGAGCTTGCGGCCTCCGGTTTCGCCGCGTTCCTGCTGCCATGCCCAGAGATACGGATAGGCGATGACCTGGCCAGGCAGGATCTCACGGCTCATCGTCATAACCCTCGCCGCGCGCCAGCCGGTCGATTTCCGCGGCGAAGATATCCTTGTGCTCATCCGGCATGTCGGAGACGCGATAGGCGCGACGCGGATCCCTGCCGGTACGCATCCGCTCGTAATGCTCATAGCTCATCAGCACGAAGCGGGGCTTGCGGTGTTTGGTAAGCATGACCGGTTCGCGGCTGGCGGCGTCGGTGACGTCGCCAACCTGTTTGTTGAGGTCGCCTGTCGTGAACTGTCGCATGGCCAAGTCTCCATATAGTTCTCCACAATATCCAGATTTTCCTGATTTGCAAGAAAATGGCTCCTCGCTACAAAGATCGCGGGAGGCGGATACGAAATGCGAGTGCACGACGAACCCGACTCCAAGGTCGGGTTCGTCGATGTGGCGCTGGAAGCGTGTCCGCCACGGGGCGAGGAAGGTAGCGCTCACGCGCCACCCTCCGTGAACCTCCAGACCGGAATGCCGAGGCGGCGCGCCTTATCGGCGAGGTTTTCGGTGATGCCGGAACCGGGGAAGACGATCAGCCCGTAAGGCATGACCGAGAGCAGCTGGTCGTTGCGCCTGAAGGGGGCGGCTTTGGCGTGCCGGTTCCAGTCCGGCTTGAAGGCGATCTGCGTGACTTTCCGGCTTTCGGCCCAGCAGGCGGCGATGCGCTCGGCGCCGCGCGGACTGCCGCCGTGGAGCAGGACCATGTCCGGATGCTTCTCGCGGGCTTTATCCAGTGCCTCCCAGATCCGGTCGTGCTCGTCGCAGTCGAGCCCGCCGGAGAAGGCGATCTTGGTGCCGGCCGGCACCAGCACCTCGGTGTCGGCGCGGCGTCGGGCAGCGAGGAAGTCGCGACTGTCGATCACCGCCGCCGTCATCGCCTGATGCGAGATTTTCGAGCCGGTGCGTGGCCGCCATGCCGAGCCTGTCTGGGCTTCGTAGAGGTCGGCGGCCTCGTCGCGCATGATTTCCAGCACGTTGCGGCGCTCGATATAGGTGATGCCCTCGGCTGTCAGCCGTTCCAGCTCCACGGATTTCACTTCCGAGCCGTCCTGTTCGTTCTGGCTCGACCGCTGCGCCTCCTCGTTGCGGTCGAGGTTGCGGGCGACGCGCTCGGCGGCGCGGTGGAAGACGTTGACGAAGGACCAGAGCAGGTCGTCGAGGTCGGGTTCGAGCCTGGTGTCGCCGAGCATGCCGGCGAAAGTCTCGACGATGCCGGCAAGGCCGGCCCGGATCACCGCGTCGTCGGGCAGCGGGCGGGGATCCGGCTCGTCCTGATGCGGACGATGGCCGTACATCTGCAGTTCGAGGATGACGCGGTCGGTCGGCGAGGAGGCGTGGTAGGGTTCGTAGGCGTCGTCGAAAGGAAGCTCGTAGGTCATGGCTGTCTCCGTCGGTTGCGGCCGCGCCGATCGCGACCTGACAGCGCATCCCGGCCGCGCTCCGGGCGCGGCCGCACCGAAGGCCGCAGCGAAGCGAAGGACGGCGCAGCCGTTGCGGCCGTGACCGGGGAGTGGCAGGGATCGCCTCTCGGGCAGGCCGCGGGCGCGGCCTCTCCGATGGGACCGCCGCCATGCCTGCGGGATTCCTCATGACGCCGCCCTGCCCGCATGCCGACGAGCGGGATTCATCCGGAAGGAAGGAAGTGACGGGCATCTTCCGGGAGGAGCTGATCGCCGAGCGATGCCGCGAGACGGATCGAGCCGAGATGGCGCAGATCGTCGTTGAAGTCACCGAGCTGCGGGCGAAGCACGATTGTGAGAATGCCCGCCTCGCCGGCTCGCTGACTGAGGCGCTCGATGCCGTGCCGGCCTGCGGCGTCAGCATCGGCCGCAATATAGAGACGCCGACAGCCGGGCGGCAGGATCAGGCCGGCAAGGTGGTTGGCCGAGGTGGCGGCGGCAACCGGCAGCGCCGGTATCACGGTGCGCAGCGAGGCCATGGTCTCGAAGCCTTCGCCGGCGGCGATGACGGAGACCGGAGCGTCGGGTTCAAGACCGAGCCAGATGCCGTTGCCGAGCAGTTGACCGAGCGAGCGGCGTGGATCGTCGACCTGCGCCTTGCCGGTGCCATCCGGCGCTAGCCAAGTGCGTTGCAGGCCCGTGAGTACGCCATCGGGACCGGTAACGGCTGCGATCAATGCGGGCAGCGGCTGCGTTTCGCCGGACAAGAGATCCCGGTAGTAGCAGCCGGGATGGAAGCGCATGGCGCGCTCCCGCGCGGCGAGCACGATGCCGCGGCTGCGAAGATAGCGTTCGGCCAGCGTGCCGGCGATCGGCCGCGACATGGCGAACAGGCGACGCGCGGCCTCGGGAGAGCCGCGTACCGCGGCAGACTGGTGGCTTGCGCCGGGGGCTTGCGCTTGCGGCCGTGGCATGGTGAGGAAACGGCGGGCCTCGTCCGCGACATCGCGGAATTCAACGAGACCGCAGCTCTCGCGAATGACATCAAACAGATCGCCGAATTCTAAGGTCGCCTCGTCAATCCATTTTCCGGCTAATCCCTTCGCGTTGGTCTTCAGCCGCACATGCATCGAGCGACCCTGCGTATTGCGCACGTCGCCGACGATCCAGTAATTGCCGACGCGTCGGCCGTTGGAGAGATATTCGCGGCACACAGCCTCGGCATGGTCGCCGAGGCGGCGTGCCAGTTCGGAGGGCGAGCCAGTCATGATCGCCCCATCACGCAGCGGCCGCGCGGTCGGTGACGCCGACCAGCGTGTGGCGCTCGAGAAGCGAGGCGAGGATGGCCGAGCCCTGCCCGCCGGTCGGGATGAACAGCCTGAGCTTCCAGGAGATGATTTCCGAGATCAGGCCGAGCGCCTTCAGCCGAGGCACCATCGCCTCGGTGAAGCCGATCAGTTCGACACGATAGTCGTTCATGACCCGGCTGCGCCGCACGATCAACCCGTCCGCCAGCTGCAACCCGATCTTCCCTTCGACCAGCCCGGACCATGCGTCGTCCGGCGACAACGTCGGCACATTGTCGATGCCGAGATTGCGCAATATGGTCGACACCAGCGCCGGCGCGATGTGACGGCCGATGATGCGTTCGCCGGCATCGGTTTGGATCCGGTAGACCTGGCAATCATGATCGGGCAGCCGCCGCCAGATCGGCAACAGGAGGCCGGTCACCATGTGGAAGGTGCTGGTGGTGAACTCGGGGACGGCAGCTACTTCCGCCTGCCACAGTTCGCAGAACTGTTTCCGGTCGGCCGGCTGCCAGAAGGTTTCGGCAAGGGCGTCGAGGCCGAAGTGCAGCTCGTCGGTCGGCCGCAGCAAACGCACGCGGTGCTCGACGGTGCCGTCGTCGAGCATCAGGCTCGCCGTCGGCAGCTGGAGCGCGGCGCGGTTCGACCGCAAATTGACCAGAAAGACCGATTGCGGCTCGGTGCGGGCGATCGTCAGCGCATCGGGCAGGTCGAGGGGGCGGACGCGATCCTTGCGCGCGACGGTCAGGACATGCGACTGCGCGCCCGAGACCGGATGCGTATAGATCGTCCGGCGATCGGTAACGATGATGCTCTCCGCCGTGATCGTCTCCACGCCCATGTCGTATGTGCCTGCGGCGATGGCGCCTTCGACCTTGGCCGCCACCAGCTGCTCAAAGACCTCAAACAGAAGATTCTGGGTTTCGATGCGCAGCGCAAGCAGCCGGTTGAGCCAGGTCGTGATCGGCGGCAGTTCGTCACGCAACCCGCCCTCCTCCGTCGTCAGCGACAGGCCGGTGACCGCCTCGAAGGTGGAAAGCGAACAGCCCTCGATCTTGCCCTGATGGAGCAGAAAGTAGAATTGGCGCAGCGCCGCACGGGCATAGGGGCTTTCCAGATTGTCCTCGGACCGGAACAGCCCTGCCCCGCCGGTCTGGCGCTGGCCGCGCGTAATCGCGCCCAGCGTGTCCAGCCGCCGCGCAATAGTCGACAGGAAGCGTTTTCCGGCCTTCACATTGGCGGCCATCGGCCGGAACAAAGGCGGCTGCGCCTGGTTCGTGCGGTGGGTGCGGCCGAGACCCTGGATCGCGTTATCGGCGCGCCAGCCGGCTTCGAGCAGATAGTGCCTGCGCAATCTTTGGTTCTTCGCGCCGATATCGGCGTGATTGGAGCGGCCGGTGCCGCCGGCGTCCGAAAACACCAGAACGGCCTTGTCGTCATCCATGAACGCCTGGGTCTCGGCGAGGTTGGCCGAGGCCGGGCGGTTCTCGACGGCGAGCCGGGCGACGCCGTCGCGGCCAATCTTTCTGACGATGCGCCGCGAACGCCCCGTCACCTCGGCGACGACATCCGTTCCGAAATGATGGAGTATCTGGTCGAGCGCGCTGCCGACCGGCGGCAACGACGCGAGTTTTTCGATCATCTCGTCGCGCCGGCGAACCGCTTCCCGGCACTGGACGGGATTGCCGTCGGCATCATGCACTGGACGAGAGTAGACGTTGCCCTCGGCGTCGGAATACTCCTCGAACAGCTGCGTCGGGAAGGAATGCATCAGGTATCCGCCTACATATTCCCTTGGTGTGACATCAACGTGGAGGTCCGACCATTCCTCTGTCGGGATCTCGGCTAGCCGCCGTTCCATCAGCGCTTCGCCGGTGGAAACGATCTGCACGACCGATGAATGCCCGTCGGAGCGGTCTTGCTCGATCGCGCCGATGAGGGTCGGCGTCATCATCGAGGTGATCAGATGCGAGAAGAAACGCTGCTTGGTGCTTTCGAAGGCTGAACGCGCCGCAGCCTTGGCGTTGCGGTTCAGCGTACCTGTCTCGCTGGTGATGTTGGTCGCCTCGAGCGCGGCGGCCAGGTTGTTGTGAATGACCTGAAAAGCGTCCGCATAGGCATTGTAGATGCGGATCTGCTCCTCGGTCAGCGCATGTTCGAGCAGGTCGTATTCGACGCCGTCATAGGACAGCGAACGCGATGTATAGAGGCCGAGCGACTTTAAATCGCGCGCGAGCACTTCCATGGCGGCAACACCGCCATCCTCAATCGCAGAGACGAACTCGGCACGGTTGGCGAAGGGAAAATCCTCGCTGCCCCAGATGCCGAGGCGCTGGGCATAGGCGAGATTCTCGACCGCGGTGGCGCCGGTAGCCGAGACATAGACGACACGGGCATCGGGCAGCGCGTGCTGGAGCCGGAGGCCCGCCCTTCCCTGCTGCGATGGTGCGACGTCGCCGCGTTCGCTTTTGCTGCCAGCCGCATTGGCCATGGCGTGGGCCTCGTCGAAGACGATGACGCCGTCGAAGTCCTTGCTCACCCAGTCGATGATCTGCGCGATGCGGGATTTCTTGCCGTCGCGTTCCTGCGAGCGCAGCGTGGCATAGGTGGTGAACAGGATGCCTTCGGCAAGGCGGATCGGCGTGCCCTGCCGATAGCGCGAGAGCGGCTGGACGAGGAGGCGTTCCTGGCCGAGCGCCGACCAGTCCCGCTGGGCGTCCTCCAGGAGCTTGTCGGACTTAGAAATCCAGATCGCGCGGCGGCGGCCTTGCAGCCAGTTATCCAAAATGATGCCGGCGACCTGTCGTCCCTTGCCACATCCGGTGCCGTCGCCGAGAAACCATCCGCGGCGAAAGCGGATGGCATTCTCAGCGCCTTCGGGCGCGGCCGAGACGACGTCGCAGGTTTCGTCGACTGTCCAGGCGCCGGCGAGATGACCGGAATGCGCCTCGCCGGCATAGATGACGCTTTCGATCTGGGCGTCGGACAGCAAACCTTCTTCAATGACGGCATCCGGCAGCAGCGGACGGTAGGACGGTTTCGGTGGCGCAACCGCAGCCATCGCCGCGGACTGCACCAGCGGCGTCGGATGCGGTTTGGCGCTCGGGATGTGGATCGACTGGAGCGCATAGGGCTCGTAGATCGTGTC
>NZ_JAFKID010000063.1 GCF_017306545.1 Mesorhizobium sp. | reverse complement strand
TCCGGCGCCGCATCGATCTGGTCGTACGGCTTGTACTCGCCAAAATACTTCGTGATCGCAGCCGTCAGCGACGTCTTGCCATGGTCAACGTGGCCGATCGTGCCAATGTTCACATGAGGCTTATTACGCTCGAATTTACCTTTTGCCATGTGAGGTCTCCATTCCTGCTTGCCCGTCCGGGCGTTCAATTAAGTTACCGACGCAATCCACAACCGCTTGCGGGGGAATTACGCGTATTTCTTCTGGACTTCCTGGGCGACCGCGGTCGGCACCGGCTCGTAGTGGTCGAACTGCATCGTGTACTGGGCGCGGCCCTGCGACATCGAACGCAGCGAGTCGACGTATTTGAACATGTTGGCCAGCGGCACCATGGCGTTGACGACCACGGCGATGCCGCGGCTCTCCTGGCCCTGGATCTGGCCGCGGCGGCTGTTCAGGTCGCCGATGACGTTGCCGACGTAGTCTTCCGGCGTCACCACCTCGACCTTCATGATCGGCTCGAGCAGCTGAACGCCAAGCTTCGGGGCAGCTTCCTTGAAGCAGGCACGCGAAGCGATTTCAAAGGCCAGCACCGAGGAGTCGACGTCGTGGAAGGCACCGTCGATGAGCGTCGCCTTGACGCCGATCATCGGGAAACCGGCGAACGGGCCGGAACCCATGACGCTGTCGATGCCCTTCTGAACGCCGGGGATGTATTCCTTCGGCACGGCGCCGCCGACGATCTTGGACTCGAACACGAACTCTTCGCTCTCGCTGTTCGGCTCGAAGATGATCTTGACGCGGGCAAACTGGCCCGTGCCGCCGGTCTGCTTCTTGTGCGTGTAGTCCTGCTCGTGCGTGCGGGTGATCGTCTCGCGATAGGCCACCTGCGGCGCGCCGACATTGGCCTCGACCTTGAACTCGCGGCGCATGCGGTCGACGATGATGTCGAGGTGAAGCTCGCCCATGCCAGCGATGATGGTCTGGCCCGATTCCTCGTCGGTCTTGACGCGGAAGGACGGATCCTCGGCTGCCAGGCGATGCAGGGCAAGGCCCATCTTCTCCTGGTCGCCCTTGGTCTTCGGCTCGATGGCGATCTGGATGACCGGATCGGGGAACTCCATACGCTCCAGGATGACCGGGTGCAGCGGATCGCACAGCGTATCGCCGGTGGTGGTCTCCTTGAGGCCGGCCAGCGCCACGATGTCGCCGGCATAGGCTTCCTCGATGTCGGCGCGCGAATTGGCGTGCATCTGCAACATGCGGCCGATGCGCTCCTTCTTGCCCTTCACCGTGTTGTCGAGCGACACGCCCTTGGCGAGCTTGCCCGAATAGATGCGCGCGAAGGTGAGCGAACCGACGAACGGGTCGTTCATGATCTTGAAGGCCAGCATGGAAAGCGGCTCGTCATCACTCGACTCGCGCGTAAGTTCCGCGTCCGTCTTCGGATCGACACCCTTGATGGCGGGAACTTCGTCCGGCGCAGGCAGGAAATCGATGACGGCATCGAGAAGCGGCTGTACGCCCTTGTTCTTGAACGCGGTGCCGCAAAGAACCGGATGGAACTTGACCGCAATGGTGCCCTTGCGGATCAGTTCGCGAATCTCGTCATTGCCGGGCATCTTGCCTTCGAGGTAATTCTCAAGCGCCGTCTCGTCCATCTCGACGGCGGCCTCGATCATCTTCTCGCGATACTCTTCGGCCTTTGCCTTCAGATCAGCCGGGATATCGATAACGTCCCAGTCGGCACCGAGATGTTCTTCGTGCCAGACCAGCGCCTTCATCTCGATGAGATCGACGACACCCTTGAATTCATTTTCAGCGCCGATCGGCAACTGAACGGCAACCGGGATCGCACCGAGACGCGACTTGATCATGTCGAGGCAGCGGTAGAAATCGGCGCCGATCTTGTCCATCTTGTTGCAGAAAATCATGCGCGGGACATGATACTTCTCGGCCTGGCGCCACACGGTCTCGGTCTGCGGCTCGACGCCGGCGTTCGAATCGAGCAGCGCGATGGCGCCGTCGAGAACGCGCAGCGAACGCTCCACCTCGATGGTGAAGTCGACGTGGCCGGGCGTGTCGATGATGTTGTAGCGGTATTGCTTGCCGTTGCGGCCCTTCCAGGACGTGGTCGTGGCGGCAGACGTGATGGTGATGCCGCGCTCCTGCTCCTGCTCCATCCAGTCCATGGTCGAGGCGCCGTCATGCGTCTCGCCCATCTTGTGGTTCTTGCCCGTGTAATAGAGAATCCGCTCGGTGGTCGTGGTCTTGCCGGCGTCGATATGCGCCATGATGCCGAAGTTACGGTATTCGTGGATGTGAAATTCGCGGGCCATTGAAGGTGCTCTTTCGTCTTTGTTCGCGCTTACCAGCGATAATGCGCGAAGGCGCGGTTGGCTTCCGCCATCTTGTGGGTGTCTTCACGCTTCTTCACGGCGGTGCCGCGGTTGTTGGCCGCGTCGAGCAATTCACCGGAGAGGCGATCGACCATGGTGGTTTCGTTACGGTTGCGGGCGGCCGTGATCAGCCAGCGGATCGCCAGCGCCTGACGGCGCTCGGGGCGCACGTCGACCGGAACCTGATAGGTGGCGCCGCCGACGCGGCGCGAGCGCACTTCCACGTGCGGCGCAACGTTGTCGAGCGCCTGATGGAAGACGGTCAGCGGCTCCTGCTTGGCCTTGGCCTGCACCTGATCGAGCGCGCCGTAGACGATCGTCTCGGCGACCGACTTCTTGCCGTCGTACATGACGGCGTTCATGAATTTGGTGACGACGAGATCGCCGAACTTCGGGTCCGGGTTGATCTCACGCTTGTCTGCACTGTGACGACGGGACATATCTTTGTGTCTCTCTTCTTCTCTCTGGCCCGGGCAGAATTAAAAAAGCGCCGAAGCCGGGGAAAAACCCTTACTTCGGACGCTTGGCACCGTACTTCGAACGGCGCTGCTTGCGGTTTTTGACGCCCTGGGTGTCGAGCACGCCGCGAATGATGTGATAGCGCACGCCCGGCAGGTCCTTGACGCGACCGCCACGGATCATCACCACCGAGTGCTCCTGGAGGTTATGCCCTTCGCCCGGAATGTAGCCGATCACCTCGAAGCCATTGGTCAGGCGGATCTTGGCGACCTTGCGCAGAGCGGAGTTCGGCTTCTTCGGCGTCGTCGTATAGACGCGCGTGCAGACTCCCCGCTTCTGCGGGTTCTGCTGCATGGCCGGGACCTTGTTGCGCGTCGCCGGCGCTTGGCGCGGCTTACGGATCAGCTGGTTAACGGTAGGCATTAAACCTTCCTTCTCAATCTCAAACTCGTGTCGATAACCCGTCACCGGGCCGTTTCGAGCGGCTCCATACGCAAATTCGGGCCGCAACCGCCTGCTTGCGGTCTTGCCCGAACAAATGGCAGAGGAAGCAGGAACCCGCTTCATGCACGCCGGCAATGTGTTGTCGCTCGTAAAACGAACCCTGTTTGAGGCAAACTCCAAAGCGCGTCGCTTCGGACCGAAAGCCTCACATCGGCTCAGACGACGCGGTATCTACCCGCATCGCCCGCAAGCGTCAAGCCCGCGATGCCAAATATTGCGGCTGGGGCGGAGCGCGGCAGCCATGCGGCAAACGCATGCAATATTCTTGCGCGCGCCGGCGGCCGGAAAGAAGAAAGTGACCCGAACACGCCTGTCTTCTGCCCCTGCTTCGTGCGAAAAGGACGGCATGACGACAAGCCAACCGGCGGCGCAAGGAATCAGCCAGTGAACGACAACGAGGAATGCCCCGTGACGATCATCACCGGCCGCGTGTGGCGGCGAAAAGGCGACGATTCGGAAGGCGTTCATATCTTCCTCGTCGCGCCGGACGACGATTCGGCGGTGCGCCGGGCGCTGGAGGCGCTGGCGGCGGAAGGCTATGCCGAGGCCGAACTCGACCAGATCGGCGACATGCAGGGCGAACCGGACGAGGAGCCGCATCTTTCCGCCTACCAGGGCGCGCTGGAAGGCGAGGTTTCCATCGTCACCTTCGACGAGCCGTTTTGAGCGTGGGGGCGGAAATGGGAAAAGGGTGCGGACAATCGCGCGGCTGGGCGGACGAGGCGGTGGCGGCCATCGAGGCCGACCAGCGGCGGTCCGCCGACACGCATCTGTGGAAGCTCGACGTTCCGGCGCTGGCCGGCATCGACCTCTACCTGAAGGACGAATCGACTCATCCGACCGGCAGCCTGAAGCACCGGCTGGCGCGCTCGCTGTTTCTCTATGCCCTGTGCAACGGCCATATCCGCGAAGGCGCTCCGGTGATCGAGGCTTCGTCGGGATCGACGGCGGTGTCGGAGGCCTATTTCGCGCGCATGATCGGCGTGCCGTTCTACGCGGTGATGCCGCGCACCACGTCGGCGGAAAAGATCGCGGCGATCGAGCACTATGGCGGCAACTGTCATTTCATCGACGATGGCCGGCGCATCTATGAGGAATCGGCGGAACTGGCGGCCCGGCTCGGCGGTCATTTCATGGACCAGTTCACCCATGCCGAGCGCGCCACCGACTGGCGCGGCAACAACAACATCGCCGAATCGATCTTCGAGCAGATGCAGCAGGAGCGTTTCCCCTGTCCCTCCTGGGTGGTGATGAGCGCCGGCACCGGCGGCACCACGGCAACCATCGGCCGCTATATCCGCTACAAGCGCCATTCGACTCGGCTTTCGGTCGTCGATGTCGAGCGCTCGGCCTTCTTCGAAGGCTTTTCCACCGGCAGCCGCGATTGCCGCTGCGAACAGCCGTCGCGCATAGAAGGCATCGGCCGGCCGCGCGTCGAGCCGTCCTTCGTGCCGGGCGTCATCGACCATATGCTGCGCATTCCCGACGCGGTGTCGCTGGCGGCCATGCGGGTCCTGTCGCGAAAGCTCGGCCGCCGCGTCGGCGGCTCCACCGGCACCAACTTCACCGGCATGTGCCTGCATGCCGCGCGCATGCGCGAAGCCGGCGAGAGCGGGTCGATCGTCACGCTGATCTGCGATGCCGGCGAGCGCTACGCCAACACCTATTATTGCGACGACTGGCTGCGCGAGAAGGCGCTGGACCCGGCGCCCTTCGAGACGCGAATCGAATCTTTCCTCGCCGGCGGCGCACTGGATTTCGAATTCGAGGAAAGCTTCGCCAGATAGATGCCGGACATGGGCGGACGGGTCAGGACGCCAGCGCGCGCAAAAGGCTGTCGCCGTCCAGGGAATTGAGAAGGCGGCACAAAAGCAGCGCCTGCCCGCGCGGCAGGCCGGTAAGGGTGTTGCGCATATATTGAGCCGGCCGTGTGTGAAGCGCGTCCCACACCATCCATCGCTCGGTCGGCTCCATCAGGCACTCGAAACGCTCCGGCCGCATCGACATCCCGCCTCCCCGTCTATCCAGGCAGCGCTCAATACGGTCGAACTCCTTAATGAGTTTCCCCAACGGCAATAAAGGATGCTTGCAACCTGCAACACAACTTTATCGCGCATCCCTCTGGACACACGAAAACAGGCCGAAACCGCCGCCAACGGCTTGTCGAACGAGGCAGGCACCGCTAGTTTGCCGCGGTTTTCATCAGACAAATGACAGGACCGCTCCATGCCGGCATCAGGCAAGACCACCGCGCCCGGCCTGATCGCACTCGGCATCGTCGGCGTCGGCAAGATCGTGCGCGACCAGCATCTGCCGGCGCTGGCAAAGGACCCGAATTACCGCCTTGCGGCGGCGGCAAGCCGGCACGGCAAGGTGGACGGCATTCCCAATTTCCCCAGCATAGAAGCGATGCTCGGCGCCGTGCCGGACCTCGACGCGGTATCGCTGTGCATGCCGCCGCAGTTCCGGCACGACGCCGCGCGCGCCGCGCTTCTGGCCGGCAAGCATGTGTTCATGGAAAAGCCGCCGGGCGCGACGGTGAGCGAGGTCGAGCACCTGAGGGCGCTGGCGGCGGAAAGGGGCGTGTCCTTGTTCGCAAGCTGGCATTCCCGCTACGCGCCGGCCGTCGAAGCGGCGAAGACTTTCCTGGCCTCGGCGCGGATCAAGTCGGCGGCGATCATCTGGAAGGAGGACGTGCGGCGCTGGCACCCGAACCAGGAATGGATCTGGCAGGCCGGCGGCTTCGGCGTGTTCGATCCCGGCATCAACGCGCTGTCGATCGCGACTCATATCCTGCCGCCGATGTTCATCAGCGAGGCCTCGCTCGATTTCCCCGCCAACCGCGATGCGCCGGTCGCCGCGCAGGTTTCGTTTCGCACCGACGACGGCATCGTCGTCGGCATGGAACTGGACTGGTTGCAGACCGGACCGCAGACCTGGGACATCGCGGCGGAGACGGATCGCGGGCGGATGGTGCTGTCTTCCGGCGGCGCAAGGCTCGCCATCGACGGCCGCGCGGTGCAGGACGAGTCGGAGACGGAATATTCGCAACTTTACCGGCGCTTCGCCGAAATCGTCCGCGCCGGCATTTCGGACGTCGACCTCGCGCCGCTCCAGCATGTCGCCGACGCCTTCATGCTGGGCAAGCGCAACGTCGTGGACGCCTTTTACGACTGAGTCGCGTAACGCGCTTCGTGGTCGAGCAGCCAGCGCTTGCGCTCCAGCCCGCCGCCATATTTGGTGAGCGCGCCGCCGGCACCGACCAGCCGATGACAGGGAACGACGATGGACAGCGGATTGGTGCCGTTGGCGTGCCCCACGGCGCGCGCCGCTTGCGGCCGGCCGAGTTTTTCTGCGAAGGCGCCGTAGCCAAAGGTGCTGCCCGGCCGGATTTCGCGCAGCGCCGTCCAGACCTCGTTCTGGAACGGTGTGCCGGTGAGGCAAATCGGAATGGCATCCAGCGCGCTCAGATCGCCGGCGAAGTAGGCGGCGAAAGCCGAGGCCGCATCCATCCCGCCGCCCAGGCTTTGTCGATGAAGACCGCCCGGCCGGCGTTGCAGCCAGCGCTCGGTGCGCTCCACGCTATCGGCGAATTCGGCCATGCACAGGGCGCCGTTGCCGTCAAAAGCAAGCGTCATGTCGCCGATGGGCGTTGCGACGGTGCGGAAGGTAAGGTCCGGCCGCCCTGCGTGTCCTTGCCCAAGACTATCGTGCATCGTGGAAGATGATCCCCAGCGTATGGCGCTGACCGCTGCGCAAGCGGCTGACGCCGTGGCGCAGATTGACACGATAATTGCCCTTCGTGCCCTGCACCGGCCGGTTGTGCACAGCGAAAGCGACCGCATCGCCGCGACGCAAGGGGACGACCTCGACACGGCTCTGCATGCGCGGGCGCTGCTCGGTCAGCACGAACTCGCCGCCGGTGAAATCGGAGCCCGGCTCGGAGAGCAGGATCGCCACCTGGATCGGGAAGGCCAGGTCGCCATAGAGGTCTTGATGCAGGCAATTGAAGTCACCTTCGCGGTAGCGCAGCAGAAGCGGCGTCGGGCGCCCCTGCCCTGCCGCATGGCAGCGTTCCAAGAACTCGGCGTGGCGATCCGGATAGCGCTCGGCAACGTTCATGCGGGCATTCCAGTCGTTGGCGACGACCGCCAGCCGCGAATAGAGCGCGGTCCTCAGCCCGTCGATCAGGCCGGGCAGCGGATAATCGAAGTAGCGGTATTCGCCCCGGCCGAAGCCGTGGCGGGCCATGACGATGTGGCTGCGGAAATGGTCCGGTTCATCGTAAAGCGCGGCAACCGCGGCGCATTCTTGCGCATCCAGCAAGCCTTCAAGGACCGCGCAGCCATGCGCGTCGAGGCCGGCGGCCAGCGCCTGCCAGTCATAGGCGGCCACCCGTTCCTCAGCCGAGGCGGCCCGTCGTCCGTCCGGGCGCTTCGCCGAATTGTCCGATACGATCCTGTCCGCGGCTTGCATGGCATTTCTCCCTTGCCCTGCCGACAGCTAACTGGCCGGCCAGCACAGAACTAGGGCGCACGGTGCGCTTGCGCATTCCGATTCCTGCCAACCAAATGCCAAAGAAAAAGGGGCCCGGAGGCCCCTTTCTGCCAAGATCCTTGCAAGGACCTTATTCGGCGGCGCTGGTCATGTCGGCCAGCATCGGCTCGGCCACTTCCACGCCGGACGCCTTGCGGCGCTCGTCGAGGATGAGCTCGTCGCGATGGGTTGCGATGCGGCGGATCGCGCTCATCTGCCCGCCGGTGCCGGCCGGGATCAGGCGGCCGACGATGACGTTCTCCTTCAGGCCCTGCAGCATGTCGGTCTTGCCGGCAACCGCCGCTTCCGTCAGCACGCGGGTCGTCTCCTGGAAGGAGGCGGCCGAGATGAAGGACGGCGTCTGCAAGCTCGCCTTGGTGATGCCGAGCAGCACCGGCTGGCCGGCGGCGGGCTGCTTGCCCTCCTCGATCAGACGGTCGTTGATCTCGTCCAGCTCGATCACGTCGACATGGTCGCCCGGAATGTAGGTCGAGTCGCCCTGCTCGGTGATTTCCACCTTTTGCAGCATCTGGCGCACGATCACCTCGATGTGCTTGTCGTTGATCGACACGCCCTGCAACCGGTAGACTTCCTGGATTTCGTTGACGAGGTAGGACGCAAGCGCCTCCACGCCCTTGATCGCCAGGATGTCGTGCGGCGCCGGGTTGCCGTCGAGGATGTAGTCGCCCTTCTCGATGACGTCGCCATCCTGGAGATGGAACGGCTTGCCCTTCGGGATCAGGTACTCGACCGGCTCCAGCGTCGAATCATGCGGCTCGATGATGATGCGGCGCTTGTTCTTGTAGTCGCGGCCGAAGCGGATCGTGCCATCGATCTCGGCGATGATGGCATGATCTTTCGGACGTCTCGCCTCGAACAGTTCCGCAACGCGCGGCAGACCGCCGGTGATATCCTTGGTCTTGGCGCTTTCCATCGGGATACGCGCCAGCACGTCGCCCGGCTTCACCACGGCGCCCGGCTCGACCGACAGGATGGCCTCGACCGAGAGCAGGAAGCGGGCGTCGCCGCCCTTCGACAGCTTTGCCACCTTGCCCTTGGAGTCCTGCACCACGATGGCCGGCTTCAAGTCCGAACCGCGCGGCGTGGACCGCCAATCGATGACCTCGCGCTTGGTGATGCCGGTCGATTCGTCGGCCGTTTCCTGCACGGAGATACCGTCGACCAGGTCCTCGAACTCGACGCGGCCTTCCAGCTCGGTCAGGATCGGGCGGGTATAGGGGTCCCACTCGGCGATGCGCTGGCCGCGCTTCACCTTGTCGCCGTCGTCCACGTAGATGCGCGAACCGTAGGTGACGCGGTGCGTGGCGCGCTCCTTGCCCGTCTCGTCGAGGATCAGCACCGCCATGTTGCGGCCCATCACGACCAGATGGCCGTCGGAGTTGCGCACCACGTTGCGGTTGCGGATCGCGACCGTGCCCTCATACGAGGCTTCCAGGAAGGACGAGTCGACGACCTGCGCCGTGCCGCCCATGTGGAAGGTACGCATGGTGAGCTGCGTGCCCGGCTCGCCGATCGACTGCGCGGCGATGACGCCGACGGCCTCGCCCTGGTTGACGGGTGTGCCGCGCGCCAGGTCGCGGCCGTAGCAGACGGCGCAGACGCCGGTGCGGACCTCGCAGGTCAGCGCCGAACGGATGCGCACGGTCTGGATGCCGGCCTTCTCGATCTGCTCGATGTCGCGCTCGTCCATCAGCTTGCCGGCCTTGACGATCAGGTCGCCCGAAACCGGGTGATTGATGTCGTCGAGAGCCGTGCGGCCGAGGATGCGCTGGCCGAGCGAGGCGACGATCTGGCCCGCATCGACGATCGGCTGCATGGTCAGGCCCTTGTCGGTGCCGCAGTCGACCGAGTTGACGATGCAATCCTGCGCCACGTCGACCAGACGGCGCGTCAGGTAGCCCGAGTTCGCCGTCTTCAAGGCGGTGTCGGCCAGGCCCTTGCGGGCGCCGTGGGTCGAGTTGAAGTACTCGAGCACGGTGAGGCCTTCCTTAAAGTTCGAGATGATCGGCGTCTCGATGATCTCTCCGCTAGGCTTCGCCATCAGGCCGCGCATGCCGGCAAGCTGGCGCATCTGCGTGGGCGAGCCACGCGCGCCGGAGTGCGACATCATGTAGATCGAGTTCATCGGCTTCTGGCGGCCGTCGTCGTTGAACTCGACCGCCTTGATGCGGCCCATCATCTCGTCGGCGACCTTTTCGGAGCACTTGGCCCAGGCGTCGACGACCTTGTTGTACTTCTCGCCCTGGGTGATCAGGCCGTCATTGTACTGCTGCTCGTACTCCTTGGCCAAAGCCTCTGTGTCGGCGACCAGCTTGGCCTTGGTGTCCGGAATGACCATGTCGTCCTTGCCGAACGAAATGCCGGCGCGGCAGGCATGGGCGAAGCCGAGAGCCATGATGCGGTCGCAGAAAATGACCGTCTCCTTCTGACCGCAGTGGCGGTAGACGGTGTCGATCATCTTGGAGATGTTCTTTTTGGTCATCTCCTGGTTGGCCGTCTCGAACGGCACGTTGACGTTCTTCGGCAGAAGCTCGCTGATAATCATGCGGCCGGGCGTGGTGTCGTAGATCTTGGACACTTCGTTGCCGTCCTTGTCGACGCCCTTGTAGCGGCCCTTGATCTTGGCGTGCAGGGTCACGGCCTTGGTCTCCAGCGCGTGCTGGAGTTCGCCCATGTCGGCGAAGGCCATGCCTTCTCCCGGCTCGTTCTGGTTGACGATCGAGAGATAGTAGAGGCCCAGCACCATGTCCTGCGACGGCACGATGATCGGCGCGCCGGAGGCCGGGTGCAGGATGTTGTTGGTCGACATCATCAAGACGCGGGCTTCGAGCTGCGCTTCCAGGGACAGCGGCACGTGGACCGCCATCTGGTCGCCGTCGAAGTCGGCGTTGAAGGCGGTGCAGACCAGCGGATGAAGCTGGATCGCCTTGCCTTCGATCAGGGTCGGCTCGAACGCCTGGATGCCGAGGCGGTGCAGCGTCGGCGCGCGGTTGAGCAGCACCGGGTGCTCGCGGATCACCTCGTCGAGAATATCCCAGACCTCCGGACGCTCCTTCTCGACCAGCTTCTTCGCCTGCTTGACGGTGGAAGAATACCCCTTGGCGTCGAGGCGGGCGTAGATGAAGGGCTTGAACAGCTCCAGCGCCATCTTCTTCGGCAGGCCGCACTGGTGCAGCTTCAACTCCGGACCGGTGACGATGACCGAACGGCCGGAATAGTCGACGCGCTTGCCGAGCAGGTTCTGGCGGAAGCGGCCCTGCTTGCCCTTGAGCATGTCGGACAGCGACTTCAAAGGCCTCTTGTTGGCGCCGGTGATGACGCGGCCGCGGCGGCCGTTGTCGAACAGGGCGTCGACCGCCTCCTGCAGCATGCGCTTTTCGTTGCGCACGATGATGCCGGGCGCGCGAAGCTCGATCAGGCGCTTCAGGCGGTTGTTGCGGTTGATGACGCGGCGATAGAGGTCGTTCAGGTCGGAGGTCGCGAAGCGGCCGCCGTCCAGCGGAACCAGCGGGCGCAGGTCCGGCGGGATGACCGGGACGACCTTCATGATCATCCATTCCGGGCGATTGCCGGACTCCATGAAGTTCTCGACCACCTTGAGGCGCTTGAGATACTTCTTCTGCTTCAGCTCCGACGTGGTCGAGGCGAGCTCGGTGCGCAGTTCGCCGGCGATGTTTTCCAGGTCCATGCCTGCCAGCAGGTCATGGATAGCCTCGGCGCCGATCATGGCGGTGAAGCTGTCCTCGCCGTACTGGTCGACGGCCAGCATGTACTCTTCCTCCGACAGAAGCTGATGCAGCTTCAGGTCGGTGAGGCCGGGCTCGGTGACGATGTAGTTCTCGAAGTAGAGAACGCGCTCGATGTCCTTCAGGGTCATGTCGAGCAGCGTGCCGATGCGGCTCGGCAGCGACTTCAGGAACCAGATGTGGGCGACCGGGGCGGCCAGCTCGATGTGGCCCATGCGCTCGCGGCGCACGCGCGACAGCGTAACTTCGACGCCGCACTTTTCGCAGATGACGCCCTTGTACTTCATGCGCTTGTACTTGCCGCACAGGCACTCGTAGTCCTTGATCGGCCCGAAGATGCGCGCGCAGAACAGGCCGTCACGCTCGGGCTTGAACGTGCGGTAGTTGATGGTCTCCGGCTTCTTGATCTCGCCGAACGACCAGGACAGGATCTTTTCCGGCGACGCCAGCGAGATGCGGATCGAATCGAACACCTGCGCAGGCGCCTGCGGGTTGAAGAGATTCATGACCTCTTGGTTCATGCCATTCTCCTTATCGGGGCCTCGATACCCCATTCCATTTCATCTGCGGACAGCGGTCCGCGAGGGCCGGCCGAAGCCGTAATCTTGAGTGGCGCGTCGCGGGAGCCTTCTCCCGCGACGCGCTGCCGTCTTATTCGGCGGCGTCCGGCAGACGCTGCGCCGTCTCGTCGACCTTGGTGTTTTCCAGTTCGACGTTGAGGCCGAGCGAACGCATTTCCTTGACGAGAACGTTGAAGCTCTCGGGAATGCCCGCCTCGAACGTATCGTCGCCGCGCACGATCGCTTCGTAGACCTTGGTGCGGCCGGCGACGTCGTCCGACTTCACCGTCAGCATCTCCTGAAGCGTGTAGGCGGCACCGTAGGCTTCCAGCGCCCACACCTCCATCTCGCCGAAGCGCTGGCCGCCGAACTGCGCCTTGCCGCCCAGCGGCTGCTGGGTGACGAGCGAGTACGGGCCGATCGAACGCGCGTGGATCTT